>NZ_CP059888.1:2649052-3973578 GCF_016469335.1 Flocculibacter collagenilyticus | reverse complement strand
AGTGTAATTGTGTAAGTTATAAAAAGGTTATCCATATTTTCCACTTATACATGTGGATAACTGACTAATTTTTGATGTTTTATCACTTAAAAATATAGTTAGAATACAAAGGATCAATACAGATCCGAGATCAACCGGCATCAATAAATACAAGTTTGAACCGGCAAACCACCAACGATCATCACTGATCCTCCCCCGCTAACATATTGATCTCTGCCCCTAAGACACAATATCACCACGATATACCGCTAACCTTGCAATATAACGTTGACTTTTTGTTCAGTAGTCCGTAAAATCGCGCCTCTTTTGTAAATCAACGAAAAGGATCGCTACCTTTTTGTTATTGTAATAACCGATCGGACGGACATTAATATGAAACGTACATTTCAACCTAGCGTACTAAAACGCAAACGCGACCATGGCTTCCGTGCTCGCATGGCTACTAAAAACGGCCGTAAATGTTTAGCACGTCGTCGTGCTAAAGGTCGTGCTAAACTATCTGCTTAATTAGCATTTAGGTGGTAGAGCATACCTTCGGAAGGGAGTTAAGACTTTTAACTCCCTCTCAGTTTTCCCGCATATTCAATGAACCAGCCAAAGCTGCATCTCCTTTCTTTACTGTTTTAGCAAAACCTAATCAATTATCACATCCTCGTATTGGCATTACTGTCGCTAAAAAACGAGTGAAAAAAGCCGTTAATCGAAATACCGTTAAGCGAATCGTAAGAGAAAGTTTTCGTTTAAATCAGCATAATCTTCCTCCAATAGATATTGTAATCATGGCCAAGTCAGGCATTGATCAGCAAACTAATGCTGAATTATTTAAACAATTGGAAAAGCTATGGCGCAAAATCGCACAGCGTACCAGTCAGGAGTAATTCTGCTAATTCGCGGCTACCAAAAATGGATTAGCCCGCTATTTGCACCAAGCTGTCGTTTTACTCCAACTTGTTCACATTATGCTATTGAGGCAATTTCTCGATTTGGCGTAATAAAAGGTTGTTGGTTATCGGGCAAACGTATTTTAAAATGTCACCCTTTGCACGCTGGGGGAAATGACCCAGTTCCTGAACTTAAAAATAAAGACGAGAAATAAGCTGTTATGGAATCGCAACGTTCATTTATGTTTATCGGTCTGTTGTTAGTATCGTTTCTACTTTACCAACAATGGCAATTAGATTACGGGCCAAAGCCAGTAATTACCGAGACACAATCACAACAAGATACTCAAGCCGCCTCTGTGAATAATCAGGCTGACGATGTACCTGCATCTTCTGATTCTGAAATTTCTGTAGCAGCGGCCTCTCGCCAAGTTATTAATGTTAAAACGAACGTATTTGATATCGATATCGATACCAAAGGTGGCGACATTATTTCTTCAACATTGCTAAAGTTTCCTGTTGAGCAAGGTGGCGAAGAAAAACTGCATTTATTTACACCAAATAACGACAAGTTGTATATTGCACAAAGTGGTTTAGTGGGTCGTGATGGTCCTGACGCAAGTAGTAAAGGGCGTCCGGTATACACCAGCGCACAAACTGACTACCAAGTGACTGATGGCAAACTAACAGTGCCTTTAACATACACAAACGAATTTGGCATGACGTTTACGAAAACGTTTACCTTTGACGCCAACAGTTACGCCATTGAAGTAAAATACGACGTCACTAATAACACTAGCGACATTCGTACCGTACAGTTTTATGGTCAATTAAAGCAAAGCATTGCGGGTGACGAAGGCAGTATGATGATGCCAACTTACCGCGGCGCAGCATACTCTACACAAGACGACACATACGAAAAGTATGACTTTGACGACATGGTCGATCGTAACCTTAATAAACCAACGTTAGGTGGTTGGGTTGCGATGATCCAACATTACTTTGTGTCTGCGTGGATCCCACAAAGTGATGATCAAAATACTTTATACAGCCGAGTGGTTTCTGGTGGTAACGGCATTGTTGGTGCGAAGTCATCTCCAATAGATATTCAGCCAGGCGAGAATATGACTTACTCTGCCATGCTGTATAACGGTCCAAAAGATCAAGATGTGCTTGAACAACTTTCTCCTACATTAGACCTAACCGTTGATTACGGTATTTTCTGGTTTATCTCTCAGCCATTATTCTGGTTATTGAAAGTGCTGTATGGTTTAGTTCACAACTGGGGCTTTGCAATTATTTTGATTACGATTATCGTGAAAACGGTAATGTATCCACTAACGAAAGCACAATACACCTCAATGGCGAAAATGCGTAACCTACAGCCTAAACTCGCTTCATTAAAAGAGCGTTATGGTGAAGACCGCCAAAAAATGGGTCAAGCCATGATGGAGCTGTATCGCAAAGAAAAAGTTAATCCTATGGGTGGCTGTTTACCCATGCTAATTCAAATGCCAATTTTCTTAGCGCTTTACTGGGTATTTTTAGAAAGTACCGAGCTACGTCAAGCAGAGTTTGGTTTATGGATTACTGATTTATCTGCAAAAGACCCGTACTTTGTATTACCAATTTTATTTGGTGCGAGTATGTTCTTAATGCAGAAGTTACAACCTACGCCAATGACAGATCCGATGCAGCAAAAAATCATGATGTGGATGCCAGTAATGTTCTCGGTATTCTTCTTATGGTTCCCTGCTGGTCTAGTACTTTACTGGTTAGTGAGTAACTTAATCTCAATTGCACAAATGCTTATCATTTATCGTGCAATGGATAAAGACAAAGAAAAAGCCAAGGCCAAATAACAGGCCGTTGGGGATGCAGCTAAGCGACAAGCATCTGAATCCCCATAAGCTTAGATAAACTAAGCGATTAGGCTGAAGATGCGCAGTCAACAACGCTACATCTTCAAATGGGACAGATATAAAAAGGTGGCGTAAGTCACCTTTTTTTGTAGCGGGTATCAACGACTGCTATGCTTGCCAAACCAATGTATTTAATTTATTTAGACAACTTATAGCGCTTCAATCATGACAGACCAAGCCTCATCAAATAGCTCACAACAATCAGCAGCGACATTCGATAGCCCTGATACTATTGTTGCACAAGCCACCGCTCCCGGTCGTGGTGGTGTAGGCATAGTGCGTGTTTCAGGCCCAGCCGCAACATTAGTAGCAGAGCGTATATTAGGTAAAGTACCCAAGGTACGTTACGCCGAGTATTTACCGTTTAAGGATGAACAACAACAGCCATTGGATGAAGGGATTGCACTCTTTTTTAAAGCCCCTCACTCATTCACTGGTGAAGACGTGCTAGAGCTACAAGGTCATGGTGGCCCTGTCATTATTGATATGCTAATTCGCGCTATTTGCCAAATCGGTAATATTCGTATTGCCCGCCCTGGTGAGTTCAGTGAGCGCGCATTTCTCAATGATAAAATCGACTTAACTCAAGCTGAAGCCATTGCCGATTTAATTGATTCAAACTCTGAACAAGCGGCTCGTTCAGCATTACAGTCGTTGCAAGGTGAGTTTTCTGAAAAAATTCATACGTTAGTTGAACACGTGATCCATTTACGTATGTACGTTGAGGCAGCGATTGACTTTCCAGATGAAGAAATAGATTTTTTGTCTGACGGCAAAGTAGCGCAAGATCTCAACAATATCATCACTAGCTTAGAAGCGGTTCGCTCGGAAGCTAAACAAGGCAGTATTATCCGTGAAGGCATGCGCGTGGTTATCGCAGGCCGCCCAAATGCGGGTAAATCTAGCTTACTCAATGCACTAGCTGGCCGTGATGCCGCTATTGTCACAGACATTGCCGGCACCACTCGTGACGTGCTGCGTGAACACATTCATATTGATGGAATGCCTCTGCACATTATCGACACCGCTGGTCTACGTGAAAGCCCAGACAAGGTGGAGCAAATAGGTATTCAACGTGCTTGGGATGAAATAAAACAGGCCGACCGCGTACTCTTTATGGTAGACGCAACCACAACAGATGAAACTGATCCTCACAAAATTTGGCCAGAATTTGTCGCGCGATTACCAGAGAACATAGGGTTAACCGTGATCCGCAATAAAGTCGATTTATCAGGTGAAAGTGCTGGCCAATCAGACGCAAATCAGCATCCCGTGTACCATTTATCTGCTAAAGACGGCAGCGGTATTACGTTGCTTAAACAGCATCTTAAAGATTGTATGGGCTTTCAAGGCTCAACAGAAGGTGGCTTCATGGCACGCCGTCGTCACTTAGACGCACTCGACAATGCTGCACACCATTTATACTCAGGAAAAGACCAACTAGAAGCACACATTGCAGGCGAAATACTGGCTGAAGAGCTACGTATTACACAG
Organism: Flocculibacter collagenilyticus; assembly: GCF_016469335.1. Taxonomy (NCBI): domain Bacteria; kingdom Pseudomonadati; phylum Pseudomonadota; class Gammaproteobacteria; order Alteromonadales; family Pseudoalteromonadaceae; genus Flocculibacter; species Flocculibacter collagenilyticus. The sequence goes on along the minus strand of NZ_CP059888.1, from coordinate 3,969,281 downwards.
CAATACCTCAATGAAATTACTGGCGAATTTAGTTCTGATGATTTATTGGGCAAAATTTTCAGTAGCTTTTGTATCGGTAAATAATCAACTTGCCTTTGTTGCTCACATAGCTTGCCGCGAGAAACTTTCTTCGGCAAGCTCAATTAATGATGATAAATATTTTCCACATCCATGCCATGTAACACTTCACCCACGTCAAGCAATTGAAAATCTTCTAAATCCAGTACATCTAATACCTGCGCGCCGAAACGCTCCCAGTCACTATCAAAACTTGCGTTACATAATTTACCTGGCGCACCAACCATGTGCTCAGCTAATTTTAACAGTGCAAATAATTGCTTTTCTGTCGCTTCGCCCGACGCCAGCATAATTGAACAACTATGATGATACGCAATTACGTTAGACATCGCCGCATCCAGTCCCCATGTTTGTGCAATTAAAAAGCCAAGCACTTCATGTGACGATGCAATTTCACGTTCTTCATATTCACTGATTGACTCTTCAGTTTGCTCATAAGCGTGCCGTAGCACATCGGGGTAATCTGGGCGTTGATCAAAAATTAACGCTATCCCAGCATCATGAAACATACCTACCGTGTAAGCTTCGTCCGCCATTCCTAAATCAAGGTGCTTGGCTAATGCCGAACAAGCATTGGCTACTTGCGTAGAGGTATTCCACAACTTATGGGTGAATGCGTCTTCATTGCCACCACTTACAGCAAAACGTAGCGCCACACTGCGCACTAATTTAATCAGCCGATGTAGACCTAAAAAAATACAAGCATGCTCTATTGAGTTCACTTTTCGGGATAATCCCATTACAGGCGAATTAACTACCTTTAGTGTAAATCCAGCAATGCCAATATCCTGATTTATCAGATGAGCAATCGTTTTTATATCTGGCGAATCGCTTTCAATTTCTTCTTGTAATTTCACCAACATGTCAGGACGAGGGGGAATGGTGAAGCCTTCGAGTAGTTTATCTATTTTTGCAAGGTCCACGGGAGTTGCCATTTAAATCACCAACGTAACTTATCATTTATCAGCAAGAGAAAATTAACTTTAAGAGCAAAGTTAACCACGATATTAAGAATATAGATGGGGTTTCTAAAACTTACCAAATGATTTAGGAGCTTTATTGATAAACATATATGTATTTAATTTTAAAATAACTTTTCCGCTCTGTTTGTACCTATAACACTTCAAGTAGCGTTATCCATACTAAGTTTTATTAGGGAAATCAGGTCGCTACCAATTCGCATTAGGCAAGGGAAAATAAAGCCACTAACACCGCCAACACCACCGCAATAGCAAAACATAAACGAATTGCCCTCGCCCATGTTGGGTTACTAAAAACGTGTTTAAGCATGGCACCGAATAGCAGCCATAACCCGTCAACTATGATTGCAACCACAAAGCACACCAATGCCATCACAACCAAACTATATTTCGCATCATGAGCTGTATTGTATTGAGAGAATAAGGCGAGAAATGCGGCATACGCTTTAGGGTTAACTAAATTAAGAATAAAGCCGTCAGCTAAAGAAGGTAAGGCAGCCTTGTTATTATCAGCGCTAATCATTGGTGCGCGTGCAATTTTAAACGCCACGTAAATAATATACAGCACGCCGATGATTTGTAGCACTAACCCCATTTTTGGCCATTGGGTTAACAGTGCCGCTAAACCAAGCCCAGTAGCAATAATCACCCACGCTAAACCACCCAAGATGCCAATTAAAAATGGTGTACTTTGCTTTACACCAAATGTCGCGCCTGTAGCCGCTAACGCTAACGGAGCTGGCCCGGGCGAACCTAACAATAACGCCGTTGCAGTTGCTAATAAAATTAATTGCTCTGTCATCAATGTCACACCTATCATTTACACTGTAATGTATTTACAGCTACATCAATATGTTAGGCGTAGTATGCAGTAATGCTTTCATCTACACTAATCACGCTAATTAACATTGAACATTAACGCCGAATATAATTGCGTATAACACGCTGTACCAATCTAAGGAAAGTAATCACATGATAGTAATACTGGCAGCAGATATTTTCGGTATAAAAGACTATCTATATCAATTTGCCGAAGAGCTTAGTCAGGCAGGATTTAAGCCGTTAATCGTATCGCCTTACTCAATTAATACGCCGCCGTTTTATCACGAAACGGAGGCTTACCAGCATTTTTGCAGCGTGACTAGCGTTGAAAAATACACCGCGAAATTAGCAGATATTGTTGCCAGCCAAACCGATAACGTCATTATAGTTGGATTTAGCGTAGGAGCAGCCGCTAGCTATGTATTAGCCACATCCACGCCCGTTAACAAAGTTATTGCCTTTTATGGTAGTCAAATACGTCATTACAGCCACTTAGCGCCGCTGTGTGAACTGCTAGCAATACTACCTGAAAGTGAGCAGCACTTTTGTATTTCATCGTTACACAGCAGTCTTACGCGCCATCACAATGTAACGTGTATGCCTACTCCTTATCAACATGGCTTTATGAACCCGCATTCAAGCGCGTATCAAGTCACTGCCGCACATAATTGGCAAAGCAAAGTCATCACCCTACTTCACACACCCACACCATAAATGCGATATTCGATTAAGATTTGTAATAAACATTTGCTATTAACTTATGCCATAATTACGCCCACTTTTTAGCAAAGAACTACATCGTATTTATGAAACATATTGAAATTATTATTGGTAGCCAAATGGGCGGTGCTGAATATACCGCTGAACAAATGGAACAAAAGCTAACAGCTAAAGGCTGGAGCGTGAACTTACACGAAACGCCGCAGCTAGATGCCATGTCAACAAAGAATGTAATTTGGTTAGTATGTACGTCGACCCACGGCGCAGGCGATCTACCAGATAATATTCAACCGTTTTATGATGAGTTAGACGCACAGTCGCCAGATCTTAGTGAACTAGAATATAGCGTGTTGTGTATTGGAGATAGCAGCTACGACACCTACTGTGGTGCTGGAACAACTATGGATCAAAAATTGGCCGAATTAGGTGCTAAACAAATTACCGAAATGGCTGCCATTGATGTAATGGAGCATCCACTGCCTGAAGAGTTTGCTTTAGAATGGTTAGACAGCTGGATAAAAAAAGCCAGTCAGTAACCAGCTTAAGTGTAACACTGAAGATCTGATGTGCAGGTAATGTGCAGGTGATGAGGTAATCGCCTGCATATTACGACACATGCGCAGTACAATATTCGCTTATACGCATAACGGTTAATGCTTTGCGTGTGCCCTTTGCGTTACTTTATAACCAACCAAATATAACAAGCCAGTTATTAACCATACCCACGCTGCCAAAAGAGCAAAGTCTGTTACCAGCTCAGGCTTTCTTACCCACAATTGCAGCGCCAGTAAACCACGAATAATGCATAGCGTAGCAATGGCATAAATACCAAACGTTAGTAACGGCAATTTACGAATCACCTTCGCGCCCGACAACGCATATAAACCAAGCAATACAAAAATGGCTGACACAAAAGTAGTGCCTAACGGCGCTAATAATGTGCCTAACGGCGCTAATAATGTGCCTTGTTTTGCCGACTCAATAATTTGTGGAGGTGCCATTTGTGCTGCATAACACGCGGGGCCTAACGCAATACACGACATGTGCGCTATCGCTGTACCAAACGCTACCAGCGCAGCAATCATTAAACAAACGCTTCCTAAACGCATACCAATACAACCCTTTTCTTAATACTAAAAGCTGACTTTGCCACGCATTTGTTTAACCTTACCACGCTGGTTCTTCTTATCCATACGTTTACGCTGAGACGATTTCGTAGGCTTGGTTGGACGACGTGACTTTTGGATCACGGTGGCAGATCGGATTAACGCCACTAAACGATTAATAGCATCTTCACGATTGAGTTCTTGAGTACGAAATTGCTGCGCTTTTAAAATAACCTCGCCTTCTTTGGTAATGCGGCTATCTTTCAGTGCAAGTAGGCGTTCTTTATAAAATTCAGGAAGACTAGAATTGCGAATATTAAAACGTAAATGAATAGCACTGGACACTTTATTGACGTTTTGCCCACCCGCGCCTTGCGCACGGATCGCAGTTAGCTCAACTTCTTCGGGCTTTATACTAACGGCGTTAGAAATAATAATCATGCTGGTATTCTTATGGCGGGATCGCCCTTGGTTTAAAAATAAAGCCGTAACACTTCTATTGCTACGGCTTTGCTATTATAACCAAATCCCCAAATAAGGATACCTAAAGAAATTAAGCCGCATGCTGAAGCACAACCTCTTTATCTACGATTGCTGGTGCATTTCTTTCTTTAGCGAACAACCAATAAAACATGGGCAGAATAAATAGGGTAAATAACGTGCCTACTAACATGCCAACCACGAGAATAATACCAATACTATTCCGTGCTTCTGCGCCTGCGCCCGTTACCAACACTAAGGGAAAGTGGCCAAAAACAGTAGCAGCCGTTGTCATTAAAATAGGGCGTAACCGCGTTTGCGCCGCTTCCGTTATAGCTTGCAGTTTTGACTTACCCGCTTCTTGCACACTGTTAGCAAATTCCACAATTAAAATACCGTTCTTCGCAATTAAGCCGATTAACGTAATCAAACCTATTTGCGAGTAAATGTTTAACGTGGTTAAACCAAAGAAAGGCAAGATTAATGCCCCTGAAAGCGCTAAGAATACACAGCCACCAAACACAATAAGGGGATCTCTAAAGCTATTAAATTGAATGGTTAAAATAAGATAAACAATAAATAATGAAAGCCCCATGGTGGTAATCAATTGGCCACTGGAGCGTCTAATCTCACGCGACTCACCCGCATAATCCACATAATAGTGTGCAGGTAGAATATCTGCCGCAGCTTGCTCTAATGCCGCTAACGCCTTTTCTTTGGTTGATGATGGCAAAATACCACCAAACACACGGAACGCGTTCTGTTGCCCGAATGAGTTTAATTGCCTTGGTGCGGTTTGCCACTGTATTGAAGCGACCGCAGCTAAGGTAATAAGATCGCCCGACGGTGTTTTAATGGGTAACGATAAGATTTCGTCAGGATTTGAACGACTTACTTCATCCAATATGGGAATAACTTTATAGGCTTTTCCACTTGCATCATAACGGTTAGCGTAATTCGTTGTTAGATAAACGCTTAACTGCTCACTCACACTGCTCATCGTCATATTGTGATCAGCAATTTTATTGGCATCAAATGACAGCAGCATTTGTGGTAAATCAATTTTCAAATCGGTGTCTGCATATAAAAATTCACCACTTTGAAATGCGGCACCAACGAGTTTGTCAGCATATTCTTTCATCTCTTCGTATGGCGCTGCGGCTTTTACAATAAATTCAATATCAAATTGACCCGCCGTAGGTAATGAAGACGGCATGATGGGTAATAAATTCAGTCCTGCCGAACCTGATAAGTAACCGTAAATTTCTGGCAGCTTTTCACTGGTGCTGTAATCGCGTTCGGAAGACGACTTAAACTCTAAGCCACCGAAGCCACCAGCAGGGTATAAGTTTTGCCACATTTGATTCGTCCCTTCGATAGCAAGCAATGAATCAACCACACTGGTCATTCTGTCTTCGTTATAAGTAAGTGAAGAATCTGGCGGCGACTGCACTAACACAAAGATATTGCTTTGATCTTCAATGGGCGCGAGCTCTTTTGCTGACCCTAAATAAAAAGGCACCATCAGCAGTGTAACTACAAATGCAAAGACGATGAGTTGCGGCGTCCATGCAAAACAACGTTTCAGCACGCTTACATAACGCTGGCTTAATGCATCAAACAGCGCATTCACTTTTTTAGTAAAGCGGCTTTCTTTGCCCCCTTCTAGTGCCACATTGGCACTCATAATTGGCGATAAAGTTATCGCAATAATGCCTGAAATAATCACCGCAATCGCTAGTGAGAAAGCAAATTCTTTAAATAAAATACCGGTTAAGCCGTCCAAAAAGCCAATGGGTATATACACCATCGCCAGCGTCAGCGTCATTGAAATAATCGGAATTAATAATTGTCTGGAACTGATTAAAGCAGCTTGCAAACGCGAGTGTCCATTACGCATATGACGACTCACATTTTCTACCACCACAATGGCATCATCCACCACTAATCCAACTGATAAAACAATCGCTAGCACAGTAAGTAAATTAAGCGAGAAGCCCACTAAATAAATGGCTGCAATTGCGCCTAAAATAGAAATAGGAATAGTCACTAAAGGCACTAATGCAGTGCGCATTGACCCCATCATTAACAGCACCACAATGCCCACAATAATTATGGTTTCAACTAAGGTGGTTGTAATTTCTTTGAGTGAATCACGCATGTACAACGTGCCATCATAAGCAAAGTTGATGCTAAGGCCGTTGGGTAGCGTTTTATTGATTTCAGCAACCGATTGGTAAAGCTTGTCACCTATGGCAATTTCATTTTCCCCCGGTAACGGCCACACCGCTAAATACACAGTATCTTCTTGGTTTAATCTCGCACTGATCATTGGCTGAGTATGCGCACGTTCTATACGGGCAATGTCTTTTAAGTGTATATTTCTGTTACCTAAGTTTTTAACAATGATGTTTTCAAACTCAGCCACGGTTTGTAATTGGGTATTAGCCACAATATCTATTTTTTGCTGCTGACTATCCGTAAAGCCAAAAGTGGCCAGTGTGTTATTGGCTTTTAATGCTTGGTTGATGTCGGCTGCACTTAAACCATAGGCATGCATTTGATCAGGCGCTAGCCAAATACGCATGGCAGGTGTTCTATTCCCTTCGATATCTACTTTTTGTACGCCCGGTATGTTATTCAAAATTGGCGTGACTTGGCGACTCATAAAGTCGGTAATGGCTGTTAAGTCATAGCCCTGCGTTTTTACATTTAAATAAAATAAGGCATGAGGACGGTCGGTTCGACTTACCGTGATAACAGGATCTTCTGCGGCTTGGGGTAATTCAAAACCTACCTGACTTAATTTTGCCGACATTTCTGCCAGTGCCCGCGTGCTATCTTCGTTTAAATTTAGCCATGCCGTGACTGTACTTGAGCCTGCTTTAGACACCGAGTCAACATAATCAACCCCCGGTACGGTAGACGCTACCCGTTCAATCGGATCAGTCACAAAGCCTTTGATAATGTCTGCCGATGCTCCGGTGTAATTCGTGGTAATCACTAACGAAGCACTTTCCAGCCGAGGAAACTGCATCACTGAAATATATACCAGTGCATAAATTCCAGCACAGCAAAATGCGATAGACAATATAATGGACAGAATCGGTTTATTGACAAACTTATCTACCCAACTACCAGCGTTGGCTCGAGCACTCATAATGACGCTCCTTGCACTGACTGCGTGGCGTTATCGTCTGTTGTGGTGTTGGCCGCAGGCACAATATTCACTTTAATCGTAGGCCACAGTTTAAAGCTTCCTTCTAACGCAATTAACTCGCCCCCTGATAAACCCGACTCAATTACTACATGATTCGCTTTGCGCGCTAACACTTTCACTTCTTGGCGATAAGCACGATGAGTTCCCTGTTCATCTTGATTAATCAAATAAACAAACTGACTTAACCGGTCTGACACTAATGCTAAATTAGGCACATGAATTTTTTGCTGTACCTCTGCAATCGGCACCGTTACATTCACCATATGGTTATGACGCAACACCAAATCGGCATTTAATAGTTTCGCACGATATTTAAGGTGCCTGGTATTGTGAGTAAACACTGGAGAAACCGAAGCGACTTGCGCAGTCACGCCTTGATTATCGGCATCGGGTGTCGTTACTAATACTTTGGTATTTAGCACTAACTTTGGGTAATGCTGTGGAATATGAAAATCTATCCAACTATAGTCTTTGCTGCCAATAATCTGTGCAACTTGGCTATTCGCCGTTAAATACTGTCCCACTTGTAAGTCGTGAATATCCATCATGCCATCGAACGGCGCTTTAATTATTTTTTTATCAATTACGGTTTCCAGCACCGCAATGTCGGCCCTAAACACGTCTTGTTGTGTTAGTGCTTCTTCTAGCTTCTCTTCACTAATTTTGTTGGTTTTAAATAGCTTTTCGTAGCGACGTACCACCTTTTCCTGCAATGCCAATTTAGCTTTTGCTGCGGTCAGCTGCGCTTGTTCAATTCTGTGATCGAGAATCAATAAAATATCATCTTGCTTAACTGTTTCACCGGATGAAAAATACAGCTGTGAAATTGTGCCGGCTAATTCATTACTGATATTGAGTGTTTGCCTTGCCTGATTGACACCTTTTACCGTTAAGGTTGGTTGATACTGAGACTGATCAACCACTAATGTTGTGATCGTCGCTGTTGGTTCTCCCATATTGTTTTGTTTGCTATCAGCAATTAACGTTTGTTTATACAGCACAATACTAGAAACAATAAGCGCGATTAAAGTAATGGCAATAAACCATTTTATGTATTTCATGTGACGAATTCCTTCTGTTGACGAGTAAGGTGCTGAGTCTGACGTCTGCCTCAGCACGCTTTACTCACGGTAAAAACGATTTACCAAAACATTTGCAAACTTAAGCGCTAAGCAACGGGCCTGTATTCCGCGCTTTCTTGCTTAAGCTGACTATGTGCAACAGCAAGTTGACCTGCTACTTCGGCGGTATTAATCAACACTTTCATGTTGGCTGTTGCCGACCGCCCCTGCGTGACCTCATCAATGGCATGCATGATGTACTTCGTCACACCGTTACCCGATACACCATCACGTTTTGCAGCGGCAATGGCTTTATTGATCTCGGCATCAATTTCGTTACTGTCGATGGCATCTTCTTCCTTCGTTGGCGTGGTAATTAATACCGCACCTTTTTTGCCTAAATTCCAATACGTTTCGATGGTGCGCGCAATCATATGCGGATCATCAATGCGGTGTGGGCTTGGCAAGCCGCTAGAGCGACAATAAAATGCAGGAAAATCGTCATAACGATAAGAAACCAAAGGCACACACTGCGTTTCTAAAAACTCCATCGTTAACCCCAAATCCAATATGTTCTTCGCACCAGCGCATACCACCGCCACTTTTGAGCGCGTAAACTGAATTAAATCTGACGAAATATCCATGCTGGTTTCAGCACCTCGGTGAACACCACCAATCCCTGCTGATGAAAAAAATGGAATATTAGCTAGCTCTGCCGCCACCAGCGACGATGCCACCGTTGACGCGCCTAAGCCGCCCTTTGCTAATACCACAGGCAAATCTCGGCTAGACACTTTTGGAATGCCGCTTTCGGTGGCAAAACGCGTTTTCATGTGATCGGTCATGCCTATCAAAAACTGGCCATTCTCAATGCCAATGGTCGCAGGGATCGCACCGCCCTTCCTTACGGCTTCTTCGACTAAGTTTGCCGTTTCAAGGTTGTACGGATACTTAAGACCATGGCTAATTACATTAGACTCAAGCGCGACAACCGGCAGACCTTGCTGAATGGCATCATGCACTTCTTCAGTAAAGATCAATGGAATTGGGCTATGGGTATCTTTTATTGCTTTGTTCATTCGCGTTCCCTTATGCAAGCGTTTCTGTATTGGTGTTTGATGCCATGGCTTTTAGGCTCGTTGATAGCTCATCAATCCCTGACTGTTTTAACAAACTGTAGTGATCGGCGGTTAACTCTATGACGGTTGGAGTTTGACGTGAGAAGCCATGACTATTTTCAATAAACGAATAATTGTCGCCCTGCGCCTTAAGAATGGTGATCTTGGCCTTTAGCTGACGTTCTTGTAGCTCTTTGAATGAATACTCAAACTCATAGGTTTGTTTAACAATTTGCGTAATTCTCAGCACCAACCCCACATCTAAGTGCGGATAACGCTCGTTAATAAAAGTCGCAAAGCTGATTTCGTCTTTTGCCACTTTCAAGCATTGTTTTAGCGCTGGGCTGTCAATATTGTGCGCAAATACCGAGAACAGTATGGTCACAAACCCTAAATTATTGAACGTGGGTTGATTACCATGTTGCGATTCCATTTCTGCATGCAACTTTGGCGAACCGGGCGCAATTAATACCAGCTCTTTAACGTCATCACCCTGCTGTTCTAATTGATAAGCCGTTTCAAATGCGACACGTGCCCCAAACGAATATCCCCACAATGTATAAGGACCAGTAGGCTGCTGGCGTTTTATCGCAGCAATATCACGCGTCGCCATTTCCGCAATCGTTGGGTAAGGCATTTCGCCTTCATTGATCCCGTAAGCTTGAATGCCCACAAACGGCTGATGGATATGCGCTGAATTGGCAAGTAAGCGTAAATTCATTGGATAACCACCTAATCCAGGCCAGCAATAAATCGGCTTCTCGCTGACTGACACTTCACTGTTTATTGCATCTGGTTTATTGCCTTTGCTAAGTGGGATCAGTCGTGATGAAGGTCGGCTATTTTGCTCTGTCACCTTGCGTGCTAACGCCTCTACCGTTGGCGCTTCAAACAGTACTTGTAACGGCAATTGAATTTGAAATTGTTTATTAATTTTATTGATCATCGACACTGCCATCAGTGAATTACCACCTGACTCGAAAAAGTCGTCCGTCACTGACACGGCATCCCACTTCATCGCAGCTTTCCAAATATCGCCAAGCTTCTCTTCAACCTCGGTTCTTGGTGCAATAAATGGCTTATCAATTTGGTCGCTATTAAGCGCTTCACTGGCTTCTAGCGCTTTGTAATCAATTTTTCCGTTTGCTGTTTGTGGCAGTGCATCCATAATAATGATTTTGTTGGGCACCATATAATTAGGCAGCAAGTTCAATAAATCATCTTTAATCATTTCAACCGGGCCACGCATGTGAATGGTATCTTCTTTCATCCCTTCACTTTCACGTTGCTCGTCACTAATTCTGCCCCCAATACAGAAATAGAAGGCCGACACCTCTAATTGGTTTCTGTTTAAGATGGATTTGATACGAGTTGCTGATGGTAAGTCATTACCTGACTTAGAGCTGTACCCCGACGACATTAAGCCTAAGTTTAAGTCGTTCATTTGTAATAACTGAAGCTTTCTACCCAAGGCAATGTAATGTTGCCAGCTAAGCTCTGACTCACACACCATTGAAATACCAAAGCTGGCACGCTCGTATACTTGTTGATTAATCGCAATTACATCTTTTTTCAGAATGAGTTCATCATCAAGCCGCACTAATTGATTATCACGATACTGATATTGTCCCGCAGGCATGCCAGCGATGCGGTCAGCATGGGTTTGTACATAAATGGCCACGTCTTGCTTGGTCGGCTTATTACAAAACGAAACCAGTGGAAAGCTTCCTAAATAGAAATCCTCTTCCGCACAATCTAAATGCGGTTTAACACTGTCAATGAATTCGCCTGTTCCTACTGATAAACCGTAGCTTGGTAAAATCTTGTCGAATAAACCCAACATGTGACCCACTTCCATTTCCAACACTTCTTGAATGTTGTTTTTGTAAACGGGTTCAATGGCACTGTTTTTACCCATAAAGTGAATATTGATTGCGGGTTGTGAAGACGGTGTCACCGAGGTAATTAAAATCAGCTCGTGATGCACTGGATGATAGTAATAAACGCCACTTTCTAAGCCAGCAATATGGTGCATTTCCAAATACATTTGCGTTGCATATAACGCGCCCGGCGAGGCATAACCGTATTTTGGTAGTAGTCGCTCTGGACTAGAAAACTGGCCAAAGTTACGCAGTAATTTACTAAGCGACTCAAAGTTTAAATCAGACAAGTCAATCGCAGAGGTTAACGGTGGCTGGGCAGATAACAACGTGAGTAAATCCTCTTTTGCCACCTCACCACCTTCAAAAAAGCGGTATGTTTTACGCGAATAGGCCAAGGCACGTTGCGCTGGAGTCGCGTCTTTATGTAATAGCGTAATTAATGTTTGATTATCATCGTCACGCTCGCGACAGCCTTTATTAGATAACTGTGCTTTAACTTGCAACTTACTCTTTTTCGACTGATGGTGTGCGCCGTGGTTACCTTGGTCCATTAACGCGGCTTCTTTTGGGTTTAGCTCTATACATGCAATTAAGTTCTGAAAGCTTGTTCTTGCATCATGCTTAATAATCATCGCGGCATTTTTAACCCAGCTATGATCTTCAATCGCTAAACGAATTTCATCTAACTCAACTCTAAAGCCACGTAATTTAATTTGGTTATCAACGCGCCCCGAAAACTGCACAGAGCCATTATCATTCCAGTATGCTAAATCTCCTGTTCGGTATAACTTCTCACTTAACGCCTGTTCATCTGTATGAATAAATGGATTATCAACAAAGCGTTCATTGGTCATATCTGCTTTATGCAAATAACCTCGCGCTAATTGAATACCACCAATAAACAATTCTCCAATCTCACCGACTGCGGCCTTTTCGCCTTTACTATCTAAAATATAATATTGCGTATTAGCAACCGGATAACCGATAGACAATGCATTAGGACCACCTGCAACCTGCGCTTTATCAATCACGTATGCAGAAGAGTTTATTGTGCACTCCGTTGGCCCGTATAAATTAACCAGTGTTGTTTCTGGCAATGTTTCAAAACATTGATTAGCAAGGTGTTTTGTTAAAATCTCACCGCCGCTGAAGATGTGTTTTAGCGAGGTGCAATCATGCGCCCCAATCGTATCCAACATCGCTTGCAGCAACGTAGGTACACACTGGAATGAAGTGACTTGATGGCGAATAATGGTTTTGATAATCCCTTCAGGATCACGATAAACGCCAGGTGCGCCAACAACGACTGTTGCTCCAAAACAAGGAGCCAATATCTCCCATTGCGCCGCATCAAAACTCATTGGCGTTTTTTGCAATACGATGGTGTGCTTATCAAAGCGATATGCTTGCTGTAGCCATGCCATTTGGTTCACAATACTTTTGTGTTCAATCATTACCCCTTTAGGCCTGCCAGTACTGCCAGAGGTGTAAATGATGTAAGCCAAATTGCTTGCAGCGACTGTGCTTTCTAATGTTAATAGCGCGCTGGTTGATAAGTCTTTGCTATAAAAATGAATATCTGACGGTGTAATAATGGTCACATGGTTAGGAATTAAGCTGGTTAATCGCGCCTTTAAATTATCTTGGCAGAAAACCACTTCAATCTTTGAATCTTCAACCATGTATTTAATGCGTTCTTCAGGGTATTCAGGCGATAGTGGCAAATATGCGGCACCAGCCAGAATAATTCCCCAACTGCCAATCATTAGCTCCATTGATGGATCAACAAACAAACCAACACACGTATCTGGCGTAATACCTATAAATTGCAGATATTGAGCTAATTCAGCGCTTTGCTGAGCCAACTCCTGATAAGTGAGTGACTCATGATCGTAAATAACCGCTGTATGGTCTGGTTGCTTTTTCACTTGTTCAATAAATAGATCTGTTAAGCATCTATTGTCAGTGATCGATGTAGATGGATTGTTATTAGTAAAAGTTTCCATAATCGAATTTTTAATTCCTTTACCGTTGCGAGTACAAATATCTTTTGCACATTTCATGTAAGGTAACTCTGTTTAATGAAGATACACTTACGGTGTTGAAAAATCTGAGTCTCGTACAACAAAAACTAAAAGCTCAGCAGTTAATAGCCGCTAAATCTTGCAAAGCGTGCTGCCAATAATAAACCTTGATGACAAGTTACTACATATCAAGATACTTTATATAAAGATACATGAAGAAAAACAATAGTCAACTATCTTTACGTAAAGAAAAAATAGTGTTACTGTCGCTTTATGAAAAAAGATCATGTAGATACAGTACTAGAGCAGTGGGAAAAAGAACGTCCTGACTTGGATTCATCCCCTATGGCGGTGATGGGTAGGTTAGTTAGAACTAGTAGTTTTTTTCATGCCGAATTGCAAAAGGTGTTCTCAACGTTTAGCCTGAACAGCGGCGAATTTGACGTGCTTGCCACGTTATTACGCACAGGAAAACCTTACGAGCTTACGCCTAATCAGCTTTTAAATACGTTAATGCTATCGTCAGGCGCAATGACAAATCGAGTGGATCGACTAGAAGCAAAAGGTTACGTAAAACGCTCTCCTGATCCCAACGACCGTCGCGGCGTATTAGTTTCATTAACCGATGAAGGCTATAAACTAATTAGTGAAGTGATAGTTGCTCATGTTGATAAAGGTAACTTTTTAGTTAGCCCCCTTTCGAAGCAAGAGCAAACCGAGCTTGCTGACTTACTAAAAAAGCTGATTTTGGCGCATCAGAAAAACGATAGTTCGATTAGTTAAACACTATCATCCTTCTATTTAACTTCTTATTTATGATTGAACCCTAACAGCTGACTCTTTTCAGCTGCTAGGCTTAAAAGGGCGTCACTATTACTTAGCGAGTTTCTGCGACGTTTTCCGTAATTCAGCTAAATATTTATCAACACAAAGGGGAGTTTTTAGTGGGCTGGTGTCTGTTATATTCAAATGCTTTACAAAGTCCACTTGCTCGCCAGACACGTGCTGTCTGATCGCTAACTGACCTTCAAGTGCTCTTTCCACCGCTGTCGATGGGTGCTCTACATCGATTCCCAGCGCTAGTCTTTCTTCTAATATCCATTTGTCCAGTTTCTCATAGCGCTCCCTCAAATCCTGCTCTGCTTCCGTTAATAAAGACTCAACAGGTAGCTCGATGAATAAAGCTTCTTTGGCAGTAAGTGCTGTAAACGTGGCAAACCCACCTTCACTAAAGTTATTTAATCCCCAGTAAGCATAAATAAATGCTTCCTTAATGTGCTCTGCACTTTCTCGCCTTGAACCTTCATCATAACTTAGCTTTGCGGTAACGAGTGAACGACGAACTAAATGCTTAAGCGCATAATAAGATGCTCCTTGTACTAATAACCGCTTGGCAATTTCACTTTTTTTACCTTGGTCAGCCAGTGAATGTTGAACAAACGCCACCATAGCCCATTTATCATCATTAAAAGCCAATGCCTCTAATTGTTCTAGTGGCAATGCTTCATAGGGTTTCATTAAGTTAACGTTAGGAAAGTACCTTTCATCCATATGAAACTCAAAAGGATCCTCTCTAAATGATGCCTTTCCTATTATTCTATTCCACTCTTCAGCTTGAGTTTGCGCATAAAGATTATCGCTTTCATTTAATTCAACGTCAGGAAAACACCATTCATCTTCGTAGTTTTTCTTCGGTGGGCTTGCTTTATTTGTAGTCATTGCTGACAGCTCCACTTTTTCTGTGATGCCATTATCTACAAGTTTATTACTCGCTTTATGCGATAGAGAACCAGCCCTATCAGCGGGCTGCGCCTTAGTATTTATCTCAATGATATTAGCTGCACTCTCATTTGTGTTCTCACAGGTAAGGCATTCATCACTAGAATAACCCACGCTCAAAAAGATAATGGCGACAGTACTTAGGCACATTCCAAGCCAAAGCTTATTTTTATTTTTCAATGATATTTACCTTGTTTGCGTTAGAGATAAAAACGGTAGGCTAAAAGACACATACACTTACCGTGCTTTTGCTGTAACTCAAAAAAGTAAGAGGATTGTTTAAGTGTAAAAATAAGGAGAGATTGATGCATTCCATGGCTCATTTAACTTCATTTAATTAAAGGTCTTCGCTATTTAGGTTGACTATTTTAATGCTTTCTAGCTCGTTTACAATATTATCTATGAGGCATAGTGCACTGACCATTGCTTTGGGTATGGCTGGAAAAATGCCGCAGGGAGAGTGCGGCATTGCATGGTTGGACTAAGCAGCATCCTTGCCGCATGGTTGTCACACAAGCATATTGTTATTCTCGCTGCTAGAGATGCGCCTCCAACGAGCAAGAATGCACAATATTAGGTAAAGCACAGTCAACCTCGACTATGTTTTATTAAGCTACAGACATTTCTAAAGCAGGATAATCGGTGTATCCGCGATGGTCGCCACCGTAAAGCGTGTTACCATCCATTTCATTGAATGGCGCGCCTTCTTTGATGCGTGTGATTAAGTCTGGGTTGGCGATGAATAACGCACCAAAACATACGGCATCGGCGGTATTATTACTTAGCACTTTTTCAGCAATCTCAGGTGTTACTGGGCCAGACTCAGACGTTTCATGTGGGTTGAGTAAAAATGCACCTTGCCACTGTTGGCGTAACGCTAAAATATGTTCACGATTACCTGCTTCCATTATGTGAATAAATGCAATATCCGGTAGGCGTGATAATAAATCTTGATACTGCGCAACTGATTCTGCTTCATGGATATCGTTGTAAGGATTATCCGGAGAAAGACGAATACCAGTGCGCGCTTTACCAATTTCTGCAATGACTGCGTCAACGACATCTAAGGTAAAATTAGAACGCCTCGAGATATCACCACCGTATATATCGTTACGTTGATTAGTATTGTCAGATAAAAACTGATGCAATAAAAAGCCATTACCGGCATGAATTTCCACGCCATCAAACCCTGCACGGATCGCGTTCTTAGCAGCACGCGCAAAGTCTTCTATTGTTTGTTTTATCGCCTCTACCGTTAGTGCTATGGGTGTGGGGTAATCTTCCATACCTGTAGGGGTAAATGTTTGACCTTGCGCTGCAATGGGGCTTGGGCCTACGGGTAAATGTTGACTTGGATATAAAGAAGGATGACCAATACGGCCTGCATGCATTAATTGCGCAATAATTTTACCGCCTTTTGCGTGCACCGCCGCCGTCACTTGTTTCCATGATTCAACTTGTGCTTCGCTATGTAAGCCCGGCGAATTCATAAAACCCTGTCCTTGCTGGCTAGGCTGTATACCTTCAGAAATAATTAGCCCTGCATCGGCACGCTGTGCGTAATACGTTGCCATTAAGGGGGTCGCTAAACCTTCTGTGGTGGCGCGATTACGGCTCATAGGAGCCATAATAATACGATTTTGTAATTTCATATCGCCTAACTTTATGGCGTCGAACATATCTAACCCAGATGTTTGATTAGTCATAATTAGTTTCCTTGTGTGCTTTTTATATTTATTTGATTGAGCGGATCAGTAGCGATGGTTGCACCTTTAGTCGTAACAAGTGTCGGCCCTGCTGGCTTGCGGCTATCTGACTGCGCGTTAGTAGTTGGTTTAGCTTGACGAGGTTGTGCCATTAAAATTGCGGCAATAATCGCAACGGCACCTGCAATTTGATAAAGGTTAAAGGTTTGATTTAAAAATACATATCCTAAAATAGTGGCAGTCAGTGGACTGGCGAAAGAAATAAACGACACACTGATGGCCGGTAAACGCTCAAGACCTTTAAACCAAATCATATATGAAAGCACGGCACCGAAAACACTGAGATAAATGTAACCAATCCAGTTATTTAAGGTTAAAGTGCTGGGTAACGTTTCGTGCATAAATGCCAGCGGTAATAAAACCAATCCGCCCACGGCTAATTGCCAGCCTGTAAAATTAAGCACGCTCACGCCTTCAGGTCGCCCCCAACGTTTAGTCAGCACTATGCCTATTGCCATGCTTAATGCACCAGCAAGCCCTGCAAATACGCCCGTTGAGTCTAATGTTTCAACCGGTTTAAGAACTAAAAGCGCCACACCGAGAATCCCGACGGCACATGCTGCAATTTGCAACATTTTAATGCGCTGGCTTAATAAAAGTGCGCCCAGTACCAAGACTAAAATAGGCTGGCACGACATAACTAATGCAGCAATGCCGCCAGGCAAGTGATATGCCGCAACAAATAAGAAGTAGAAGAATGCGCCAATATTTAATGCTCCCAATACTATTGCTCTAAACCACCACACGCCTTTGGGCAATTTGCCACCGATTAATAATAACAATAACCCCGCAGGTAATGCCCTGATCACAGAAGCAAATAAAGGAGTGTCAGCTGGTAGTAGCTCTGTTGTTACCAAATATGTGCTTCCCCAGATAATGGGGGCAATAGCAGTAATAAGGGCATACTTAATGAGGTTATTTATCATTATCTTGCTCCTGAGTCTTGAGTACCGAAATATCGATCACCAAAATCACCAATGCCGGGCACCATAAAGGCATGCTCGTTCATCCGTTTTTCAATTGATGAGGTAACGATACGAAGCTTTGGATATGCTTCTGTTATTCTTTTGATCCCGTCTGGCGACGCTAGCAAGTTAATAAAGATGATGTTTTCTTCTTTAACGCCATGTTCTAACAACACATTTAGCGCTTCTATTGCTGATCCACCCGTGGCCAACATGGGCTCAAGCAGCAAAACATGGCGACTGGCAATATCTTCAGGCAAGTTGCTATAAGAATATGTTGCTAATTTGGTTTCTTTATCGCGCTGTACCAGTATTTTGCCTAATGGAATGCCAGCAAATACTGAGCGTAATTCGGTTTCCATGCTTTCACCAGCACGGATAACGGATACGGCACATACGTCAGTGGCAAGTTCAAGCCCTTCAAAGGTTTCACCTATAGGTGTAACCACTGATTGTGAGCGAAATGGTAGTAAATTAATGCCAGCTTCTAATAGCAAGCGGATCACTTGATCCGAATAATAAATAAAATCTTCTTGGCTAGTTGTTTTGTCGCGTATTTGTAAATGAAGCGACAGCAGCTGATTAGTTTGTGGTAAAACATGCACTGCATTTTCACAAAACATACTTAAAATCCCTGTATTTAATTTTAGTAATGGTTGATTCATAACAGCACTAGCAAGTTAACAACCGAGCATTATATTTATGTGTCAACTTGCCAGTATGTAATTAGTCGGCTTAAGCACCTTCAATTTCTGCAAACGCTTTGTTTGCTTCAGCAAAAAATTTCTTTACCTTATTACGATCTTTTCTACCGT
This sequence comes from Flocculibacter collagenilyticus, assembly GCF_016469335.1. NCBI lineage: Bacteria > Pseudomonadati > Pseudomonadota > Gammaproteobacteria > Alteromonadales > Pseudoalteromonadaceae > Flocculibacter > Flocculibacter collagenilyticus. The sequence continues at coordinate 3,950,464 of NZ_CP059888.1, read as the reverse complement.
CAGGGCCTTCAAGTCCGGTGTGCGCATCAACCGCAGCAGGTTTAACTTTACGAATTGCATCTGCAACGTTGTCTGGGTTCAAGCCACCAGCCATCATTAATGGCTTAGGTGAACGACGCACTAATTCAGCACTTACGTCCCAGTTATGAGTTAGCCCAGTCGCGCCTTTCGCGCCCGTTTTAGGATCAAATGTGTCTGTAATAAACATGTCCACATATTCAGCACACTCATCCACCAGTGTTAATAATTCGTCAGCGTTATCTTCTTTCACTACTAAGCTTTTTAGTACGTAAAGATCGGGACGCATTTGTTTAAGTTTACGAAGCTCTGCCACTTCAACGTCACCGTGTAGTTGCACAGCGGTAAAACCTAATTCTGTACAAAATTGGCTAATTTCGTCTGCTTTAACCATATAGCTGATTAATACACCCGCTTGCGGAGCAGATAAACTTTCAATAATTTTCTTTGCCGCAGGTTCAGAAATATCATCTTTACCTGAAGGTAAACGCAGTGGAAAACCTAACCACTGAACGCCTTCGTCAGCGATTAATTTTGCTTCATTCTCGTCAATAATCCCTGCGACTTGTATTAGCTTTTCCATTAATTTGGATCCTTATTGTTTTAAAATTTCTTATCTATTAACAAGATAACTCGTTAATACGTAAATTGTGTGTAAGGTTAATATACGTTTATATAAAGTATCTCTTCATAAAGATACTTTATATAAAGTTACATACTTTTAAGATACTGTCAAATTTAAAATGTCATTTATCGATAATAAACTTGATAGGTTAGGCGCTTGATTAATAGAAAATTAATGCTACTGTCGAAACGGTGATTAGGCTTGGTACCTAATTCACTCACATGCAGGTTGCCCTGTATTTAAATAACAATAACTAAGGAAAGAACGATGTCTGAAACTAACGCACGCCGCCGTGGTGCCATTGACTATATTGAGCTCCCTTCTAATGACTTAACCAAGTCTGAATCTTTTTTCAGTGAGCTATTTGGCTGGACCTTTCAAAGCTATAGCCCAGAATACTTAGCGTTTAATGACGGGCATACCGATGGCGGTTTTTATGTAAGTGACTTAAAAGCTAATACCGAAAATGGCTCTGCACTAGTGGTGTTTTACCATGAAGATTTAGAAAACCTCTGTAAACAGGTGACCAACTTAGGCGGCAGTATTAAAAAGGAAATATTTAGTTTTCCGGGAGGTCGTCGTTTTCACTTTACCGACTTAACCGGCAACGAATACGCGGTGTGGAGCGACAAGTAAAGTCACTCTTCATGCCCTACTAGACATAAAAAAACGGCGAAGCTTTTATACTTCGCCGTTTTTACATTAAACTTTTTACATTAAACGTAGTTAAGAATTGTAAGCCTTAGATTATGGACGACAGCCGCGGCGCGTACATAAACGACGCAGTAACACAAAGTCAGTAGCTGTAAAGCGACCGTCTTGGTTTAGGTCTAATTCAGGGTCAATCTCATCACCGTTACGGACTGCACGTAAAAATAACAATAAGTCATTTCTATCTACATCACCGTCACCATCTAAATCACCTAATACACCGGCATCAAGCTGGAAGCTCATTAATACAGGATCGTGATCAGACATACGGTATGCATCAGCCGCATAGAAGTCGATAAGCTGTTGGCTAGATTTCTTCTCAGTATTGTAATCTAGCGCTAATGGCTCGTCGGCATTAATGTGCCAGTCTTTCGTATCTACGGCTTTTTCCAGTAGGCTAGCAGACGCTAGGCCATGATCTAAATAACCAAACTCACCACCAAAGCTATACGAGTACGCATTTTCACCATTAAAGTGCTTAATTAGGTTAGTGAAACCTACCTCAGTGAAGGCACGGATTGGATCTTCCATGGCGTAGGCGTTTAAGTCACCCATCACAAGTACATCTTCGTCAGCAGTGATAGTAGGCTCGTTGGCTAACCAAGTAATTAGCGCTTGTGCTTGTGCAGTACGGCGAGCGTTATAACAGCCTTGGCCATCGCCTTGGTCTTTGTCATCACCCGATGCACCACCGCATGCTTTTGCTTTAAAGTGGTTAACCACAACCGATAACGCTTCATTATTACTGGTTAATGCAAAACGTTGCGCTAATGGCGGACGATTAAAGATAGCGTCCATATTAATTGCAGGAGCGCCTACAGGCGTTACCGTTGCCACTTTATAAAGTAGTGCAACAGCAATTTCGTCAGTACCTAACGCGGTGCCTGTATCAATAGCAGCGTACACAGTTTCACCTAACGCGGTATTTAAACGATTCACTAGCTCAGTAACAACACTGTTCGCTGAAAAACCGTCATTCTCAATTTCCATTAGGCCAATAATATCAGCGTTCATTGCCAATAGTGCTGCCACTGTTTTATCAATTTGACGTTGGTATTCTTCAGCAGTATCAGCACCGCGTGAGGTAGGGAAACCTGCGCCTTGGCCGTCACCGTTAAATAAGTTTAATACGTTAATACTTGCTACCGTTAGGTTGCCTTGCGTCAACTCTGGCTCGGCAGTGCGCGCATTATCATGCGAGAAACTTGGTGCTTCTGTTGGCACTACGCGGTATTTGCCATAGCTAAAGTCAACAACACCCGTTAATGCTGTTACCGTGTCGCCATTACGTAATGTGTTGCTGGCACTTAAACCACCAGTAGGATAAATAACGTTTTCAGGGTAAGTACCTGACACACCATCGTCGAGCGTGATCTTATTCAGTGCATTTTCAGCTGCTAAGTTTAGGGCGGCTTCAGAATTTGGTAAGAACTTGTTAGTAGGCTTATATAAACGACCGTTAGACAGTGTTACTTCACCGTATTTAAACAGGTCTTTGTTATCACTTACTGTTAATGGGTTAGTAATAGTAACATACATGCCTTCATGCGCTTCTTGATGCTCTGCAGACGCGAACGGTAACACTAACGCTTGAGCAGTAAACTCAGCACTACCACAATTAAGCGCTGCCGCACTTGCTGCTAGTTGGGTTTTACCATAACGCTCTTCAACTTTACCAACCACACGAACTCGGTCGCCTACATCAGGCATACCGTCGTTATTACCATAATAAACGTATATACCTTCAGACGTTAGTGTATTGTTGTCTTGGTGCTCAGTATCTTCTAACAAATAGAAGCCTTTAGACGCTGGGAATGTCGCTGTTACAATCGCTTCCAATATATGGTTTTCATTACGTACTGGAGATTCAAATCCCTCACCTTGAATAGCATTAATGGCTGTTGCTGGATCTGCACACTGGCCAATTACCGGATCTTCGTTACCACCGCTATCAGGGCCTGTGCCTGGTGTACCGTAGTCGCCAGCACCATAAGTTTCACTGGACTCTGCAACCCAATTACTACCAACGTTATTATCAGTAGACGCATCAATTAAGGTCATTGATTTGCCCGAAGGATCTGGCCAAACCGCACCACCATCGTATGCTACAGTATCTACAACGTCACCACTTGGTGTTACTAGTACAATTTCGTCTGCGCCATTTGATAGCGTCATTCCGTTACCATACGCGTAAGCAACTGAAGTTAAGCCGCCATTAACGTTACTGTCGCCATTTTTAGCAAATACTGCGTAACTATTCGCAGCAATGATAACGTCAGTGGTAATAGTAAATGAATCTGAACCATCGTCACGAATGGTCCAACCATTTAAATTAACAGGGCTTGAATCTGTGTTTAAAATTTCAAACCACTCACCTTTATCATCGTTTACTGCACTTGGGTTTTGCATCACTTCAGTGATAACTAGATTACCAGTTGGCGTACCCGGATCGGTTGGGTTGTCATTACCACAAGCTGGCGCTGAGTATAATGTATCTACCCACTCTGGATGGTCAACAAACGGGTTACGGTTACCTTGGTATTGGTAAATTTTATTGTTACGGTGCTGCTCAGTTGCATCTACTGGATCAGCTTGATGCCATTCTAATAAACGACATAAACGACCTAAAGCAGGCTCACCCACACTCGTTAAGCTATCGACAACTCGTAAATCTGGCGTTAGGTTATCCGCACCTTCATAGCGTGTATCCATGTACATCACCATACGTGCAACATCACCTTTTACTGCATCTCTTGGCTCAAAAGAGTCGTTATCAACGCGATTAATTGGGGATTCTGGTAATGCTGAGTCGCTGTTATCAAAATCTAAATTGCCACGCGAGGCATTAACTGAAATATCAGTTGGGCGTAAGTGGTGAATATCGGTGTAAGCACGGTAACCTGAGCTTGAGAAGCCATGGCTTTTCGGCCATACGTGTTCACGGTTCCAATTATCTGGGTTGTTGCTTTGACTGCCACTACCGTTCGACCATTTAGCAAGTGTCGTGCCTTTGTAGAACAATGTAACATTGTTGGTGTTACTTGGATCTTCATCCGTTGCAGTTAACGCTGTCCAAACTTCACTATAAGTAAGCTGACGGTGATTTTGCGAAATAATTGCATTGATAGCAGCTTTAATCTCTCCAGCAGATAAATTGTTATTTACCGCTGCAATGGCATTGGCATAATAAACCGCATCATCAAACGCGGTTGGATCTGCAATTGGGTCTAGGTCAGGACAGTTATAACAGGCGTCACGTAATTGACCACCTGTGCCCGGGTCTGTGGGATCAGTCGGATCCGTTGGGTCTGTAGGGTCGGTTGGATCTGTCGGATCAGTGCCATCACCCGGTGCGTAACCCGTTAGTGGAAATGGATTTGGCGCAGTAGCATTTGATGTTTGACCGTCTAATGCATTTGGGCCGCTAAACACCCAGTTAGCCGCAACAAATGTGCTGCCATCAGGACCTGTGCTGGCGTTACGCGATGCCCAACCGTCAAGGTATTCCCACGCTTGGCCAGAACCATCGGTATTAATATCACCAAACACATCAATTACTGTACCGTTACAGTAAAGCTCTATCGCATCATCGCCATTAATGTTAGCAGCACCATGTGTATAAGTGGGCGCAAAGCCAAAAAAGTCAGCAAATTTAACGCCTTCAGAAGCTACATAAATATAAGAACCTGCCGTTGCTGAAGCAGCAGGAAAAGTAAACTCTTGACCGTCTGTGCCACCGCCATTATTAGCAGAACCAATACCACACACACTTAAGTCTGTAATATCGTTTGATACATATAATTGAACGGCTTTGGGTAAGCCACCTGGTAATGGACCATCAATCACACCTGTTAATACTAGATCGCTTGCGTTGGCAGTCGCTGCACAACTTAGCGCTAGTAAGGCGGAAATTTTATACTTCATTTGTAACTCCTGAGCGTAGGGGTAAATTTCAAAAATGTTGAATTAATTGAAAGCGATAAATACAGGAGAAGAATTTAATACAGAGGTATGACTAGATGATGACAGTTTAAGCAAATCCATTCAGACAAACCTGATGCAAAAAACGCTCACTCCGTTTTATTATTATTTTGTAATTTTTATTTTTTCTACATCAAAGTCATAGGCAATTAAGCAAAACTTGTCCAATAATACATTGTGAAAAAGTTTCACAATTTTTACTGATTTGGACACTGTTTTTCACACTCAAACCACTCATTCACAAACTCTGTTTTTCTCATTTTTTTGTGAATTGCAATTCGCTTGAAACCAGCGCTACATCAGCGTTTAATTGATTTATTGAACGCTTAAAAAAGTGGGTAAATGATACCAGCTACTGATGGAAAAATAACCTGATTTTTTATTACCTTTATGGAATAAAATTACATAACAAATCCTCATTTAACGGTACAACCAGCTGCAAAGTGCATTTGTACCTTAGATTTATTACTATTATTTGTAGTTGATTTTCATCGTCTATTTCAGCCACACCAGACTGGTAAAATTAACGCTTGAATATCAAACAAAGGTGCCACACTTATTACACTCATATATACTCTGCCTCACGCTTCACTTTATAAAGAATTCAAGGAAACATAATGAAACTGTATGGCTCAACAACGTCCCCTTACGTTCGCCGCTTACGTATTTGGCTAGATGGTTCGCCATTTGAATTTTTTAATATGGATATTTTTGATGAACCACAACGACAAGTGCTGCGTGAAAAGAACCCGATTTTAAAAATTCCCTTTATTGAAGATGGCGAGCAATGCATTTTCGACTCAAGGCAAATTGTCAGATATATCAGCAGTAAGGGGAGTGATAACACAAGCTCAGCTTACCCTTCAGAAACGCTAAATTGGTCAGCTGAAAATACCTTATCCATGATTGACGCTGCGAATGATGCCCTTGTTAACATGCTAGTGTTAACGCGCAGCGGTTATGATACCAACGATGACACCTTATATTTTAATTTGCACCGCGAACGTTTAGCGCTCACATTTGAACAATTAAATAATAAAGTGCTAGCAGGCGAGTTTGCCAACTGGGACTACCTGTCCATCAGTTTATATTGTCTGATAGATTGGGCGTTATTTAGATCGCTCTACCACTTTGAAAACTACCCTAACCTCGTTGCCTTTCATCATATGCACAACCACAGAGCATCTGTTGTAGCTACAGATCCACGAGGCTAGTGTGAGAAAATTTAGAAACGCGACAGATGCACCGGTAACCAGCTTTAACTGGCAAGCGCTAAATTCACTTTGGCCATTTATGTTAGAGTTTAAGCAACGAGTATTTTTAGCGCTAAGCTGCCTTATTTTTGCCAAAGTCGCCAGTGTTGGCTTGCCGTTTATTCTAAAATATATTGTTGATGATTTAGAGCAAGCAAACGATTTAAAAACAGCAATCATCGCTGTCCCTTTCGCATTAATCATTGCCTATGGCGTGGTGCGTTTTCTTAATGTGATCCTAGGCGAAGTGCGCGATACTTTATTTGGGCGCGTCACTGAACGCGCGATGCGACGGGTTGGATTACAAGTCTTTAATCATCTGCATAAATTAGATCTCAACTTTCACTTAAATCGACAAACTGGTGGACTATCTCGCGACATGGAGCGCGGTACGTCGGGGATCAGCTTCCTGATGCGTTTTATGGTATTCAATATTGTGCCCACACTATTGGAAATCCTGTTTGTGGTTGGCATCCTGTTCTATAACTACGGCGTATACTTTGCGCTGATCACCTTTGTATCAGTTGCGCTATATATTGCTTATACCGCTGTTGCTACTGAGTGGCGCACCCATTATGTACGCGAAGCTAACGCCGCCGACTCCACCAGCAATAGCCGAGCAATAGACAGTTTACTTAATTATGAAACCGTAAAATATTTCAATAATGAGCAGTTTGAAGCCGACAGATATGACAAAGAGTTAGCCAGCTGGGAAGATGCGCGTCGCAAAAATCGCCTTACATTATTTGCCTTAAATGGCGGACAAGCATTAATCATCGCCACCGCAATGACCAGCATGCTCGCACTCGCAGGCTACCGCGTAGCCGAACAAACCATGACGCTCGGCGACTTTGTTTTAATTAATGCCTTTATGATGCAAATTTTTATGCCGCTGAACTTTTTAGGGTTTGTATACCGTGAAATTAAAGGTTCATTGGCGAATATTGAAAACATGTTTGGGTTAATAAAACAAACGTCAACAATTGTTGATGATAAAAACGCTAAAGAAATCAAAGTTTCACGTGGAACCATTGCCTTTCATAATGTCGACTTTGCCTACCACAGTGAACGGCCAATCTTAAAGCAGCTTAGTTTTGACGTTGCAGCCGGGCACAAAGTCGCCATTGTGGGCGAAAGTGGCGCAGGAAAGTCGACCATAGGTAAACTGCTTTTTCGATTTTATGATCCCACTGCAGGCAGCATCACCATCGACGGCCAAAACATTAAGCACATGACGCAACATTCCCTACGTCAATCCATTGGGATTGTTCCGCAAGATACCGTTTTATTCAACGACAGCATTTTTGAAAATGTGCGCTACGGCAACCCACAAGCTGACGAACAACAAGTATGGCAAGCGATTGAGTTGGCACATTTAAATCACTTTGTACAATCACTGCCTGAAAAAGAACATACGGTTGTGGGCGAACGAGGGCTAAAACTGTCTGGTGGTGAAAAACAGCGTGTTGCCATTGCGCGCACAATTTTAAAACGTCCCCCAATCTTGTTATTTGATGAAGCCACCTCATCCCTTGATTCCGGTTCCGAGCAAGCAATTCTTAGCGCACTAAAAGAAATTGCTGAAGGCCACACTTCATTGGTGATCGCACATCGCTTATCAACAGTGATAGATGCAGACAACATTATTGTGTTGCAACAAGGAGAAATTGCAGAGCAAGGCACCCACAGTGAGCTGCTTGCCAAACAAGGATTATATGCAAAAATGTGGGCCATGCAGCAAGAAGAAAAGCACACAGCCGCTTCCACAAACATCGGCGATACGACAACAACAACGGAAAATAACCATGCTCGATAAATACGCCATGTTAGAAGCCATAAACACCACCATGCCTTTCGGCAAATATGCGGGCAGTAAATTATTAGACTTACCCGAACCATACTTAGTGTGGTTTCATCAACAAGGTTTTCCTGAAGGCAAGTTAGGCCAACAACTCGCCCTGATGTATGAAATAAAACGCAACGGGCTTGAAAAAATACTAAGGCCACTGGTGCATAACTAATATTAGCTAAACACTTTCTCATAAAAACAAGCAAAATTAATCACATGCACTACTCTTTAGGTTATTAACTTTAATGTGTTAAGCAATAAAAACCTAAATGATTTCTGCACCTTTACCTAAAAGTGAACAAGATAGAATACTGACACTACAGAACTATGCCGTACTAGACTCGGATGAGGAAACATTATTCGATGATATTACGTTTGTTGCGGCAGAAATATGTGAAGTGCCAATTGCACTGATCTCTTTAATTGACTCTGATCGACAATGGTTTAAGTCAAGGTTTGGCTTGGACGCCAAAGAAACACCAAGAAACATTGCCTTTTGTGCTCATGCCATACTTAGTGACGAGATAATAGAAATTCCTGACGCAAAACTCGATCCTCGCTTTGAAGATAATCCACTAGTTACTGGCGCCCCATATATTCGCTTTTATGCAGGCGCGCCACTTATAGCACCAAATGGGGAGAAAATAGGCACGTTGTGTGTGATTGACCGCGAACCCAAACGCCTTGACGATAAGCAAAAAAATCTACTAAAAGTGTTAGCAAGAGATGTGGTTGCACAATTAGAGATACGCAATAAAACTCAGGCACTTAAAGAAAGCCAAGAGTTACAAACATTAATAAATGAAACAAACCAAGATTTAATTTTTGTCAAAGACGAAGAGTTCAAAATTGTATATGCCAACAAAGCTTTTATGAACATATACCCCAAAGAATTACATGACAAAGTGCTGGGCTTCACAACAATAGAAGAATATAGCCCAGAGCAAGCAGAATTCTTTTTAACGCAAGACAGAATCGCGTTTGAAAAAGGTAAAAGCCAAATCGTCGAAACAATCCATTTACCCAATAAAGAAAAGCGGGTGTTAAATAGCACCAAGCAACGCTTCACCAGTGTAGGCGGTCAACGCTATATTTTATGTGTGTCACATGACATTACAGAGCGTGAGCTATTAATGGATGAGTTAAAACAAACCAATCGAGATTTGGATGATTTTGCTTATATTGCATCACACGATTTAAAGGCTCCGCTTAATGCCGTAAAAAGGTTGCTTGAATGGATAAAAGAAGACTGTGAACATTTGTTACCCGAAGATAGCTTGGAAAATTTTCATTTAGCTATTGGCCGAGTTAATCGTATGCACAAATTACTTAAAGACTTACTGTCATACGCTCGTATCAATAAAAGCTACGAAAACAGCGAAGTCGTCAACTTAACGGAGTGTGTTAATAGTCTTCATAATCTACTTGATGTGCCTGATAGCTTCACCATAACAGCAGAAAGTAAAGTCATAGTTGTACCGCGTATTCCATTAGAAACGATTATTCGAAACCTAATTTCTAATAGTATTAAACATCACCATCAAGAAAGTGGCACCATCAAAATAACCTGCGATGAAACCAAAGCCGAGTATATTCTCACAGTTTCTGATGACGGACCGGGTATCGAACAAAAGTATCATCAAAAAGTTTTTGAATTGTTTCAAACCCTTAAACCTCGAGATACTGTTGAAGGCAGTGGTATGGGGTTATCAGTCGTCAAGCGACTAACTGAACACTATGGTGGCAGCGTGAATATCTCTGCTAATAAGCCAAGTGGTACGGTGTTTACAATTCATTGGCCCAAAGAAAATGTGGCTAAAAAAATAAAAGAGACATTTAATGACTAAATTCTCCGACAATAATGAAGACATAAATATTACAACTTTATTTGTTGTAGAAGATGATGATGTCGACTTTAAAACGCTTATGCGCGCAATGAAAAAACGTAAAATAACTAATCCAGTTATACGGGCCTACGATGGCCTTGAAGCACTAGAAATGCTAAAGAAAAATGAAATTCCAAAGCCATTTATTATGTTGGTCGATTTACAAATGCCCAGAATGAGCGGGAGTGAATTATTACAAAAAATTCGACAAGAGGATGAGTTAAAAACCAATGTTGTTTTCATCTTAACCACATCTCAAGATGTCAATGACATACGACAAAGCTACGAAAATCAGGTTGCAGGTTATTTTTTGAAGGACGATGCCGAACAGAGTATCTTTCGCGTAGTTGATGCCATTGATGCTTATTGGAACATAGTACAATTACCACGGTAGGTTAGCATGAATATATTAATTGTTGATGATGATGTTGTTGATAGAAAAATAATTAAACGTACCATCGCAAAAAAGAATATCAACGCTAAGGTCACTGAAGTCTCTTCTGTTCAAGAAGGTTTAGAAAAATTAGCAAAGCATGACTTTGATATTATTTTGCTCGACTTTAGAATGCCTAAAGTCGATGGTATCGAAATGGTAATCGAGCTTCGTTCCCGTACTGATTTAGGTAGAACTGCCATCATCATGATGAGTTCGTCAGAAAGCGAGCAACTAGCAATAAACTGTATAGAAGCTGGGGCTCAAGACTTTATCGCTAAAAGTGAGCTGACCGAATCAAAACTGCAACGCGCCATCATACATGCACAAAAACGATTTACTTTAGAAAAGAAACTACACGACAGCTATATGACCGCTAAACGTATGGCTGAAAAGGATCAGCTTACTGGGCTTTCGAATCGTTACCACTTCGAAGAGAACTTAAGGGTGATGCTAGCCAATACACGGCGCACGAACGAGAAAGTGGCGTTATTGATGCTCGATTTGGACAACTTTAAATACGTTAATGACTCTTTTGGTCATGATGCTGGCGATCAATTATTGATACAAATTGTGCAGCGAATTGGCCGTTGCTTAAGAAAAGACGAAGGGTTTGCCAGATTAGGTGGAGATGAGTTCGCTATTCTAATATGCGGCATAAACTCGATGGGAGAAATAAGCAATATTGCTCAACGCATATTAGCAGTATTTGAAGCCACGTTTAACCTTAACGGGCATGAGGTCAGCAGCGGTGTAAGTATAGGTGTAGCGTTGTACCCTATTAATACCTATAAAAGTGAAGAGCTAATGAAATTTGCCGATATTGCCATGTATCGAGCAAAGCAAAGCGGTAAAAACACTGTTTGTTTTTATGAACAAAAAATGCAAGAAGAGTTTAGCCAACGTTATGCGATCCAAACCGCTATAAAAAAAGCTATCCAACAGTCTTCATTTGAGCTGCATTTTCAGCCAGTTTTTGCAATAAAAGATAATCAACTTACCAGTTTTGAAGCATTAATTCGTTGGCCCACACATAGTGAGACCAAGTATACACCTGATGTTTTTATCCCCATTGCAGAAGAAACGCATCAAATTTATGATATAGGTAACTGGGTTATTGAGAATGCTATACAACACCTAGCACATTGGCAGAAAAAAACATCCCAAGACATTTCTGTTTCTATCAATATTTCCCCTGTTCAATTACAACAAGATAACACCACAAATTTTATAAAAACAAACATTACAAAACACAACATTAAACCAGCCAATGTTATTTTAGAAATAACTGAAACCGCCTTATTTAAAGAAAGTGATAAGATAAAAAGTTCACTGGAAATACTATCAAAATTCGGTTGTAGGATAGCATTAGACGACTTTGGCACAGGTTACTCTTCCATTTCTCACTTAATCACATACCCAATAGATATTGTAAAAATTGATAAATCGTTGTTTTCCCAAAACAACGAAGACATTAAAAGAGTTAAAATTTTTAAAGGTTTAGCATTAATGCTGAAAACACTCGACTTTTCCATTATCGCCGAAGGTGTAGAAACACAAGAGCAACTGACATTATGCAAAGAGTTAAGTATTCATAAGGTGCAAGGATACTTATTAGGTAAGCCCACCAGCACCAGCGAGATTGAGGATAAATATATCGACGACTAAATTAAGTAAAGAATAACGACTGTGACGAAATACTGTGGTTAAATAAAGAAGAACAACCCTATTCTAAAAATAACCTAACGGTAAGAAGTCATCATGAGCCAATTTAGCGAATTAACCCACCCACTTATTCAGCATAAATTAACTGAAATGCGTGACAAGCACACGCCGAAAAAACTGTTTAATCAAAACTTGTTCGAAATAACCCAACTGATGACCTACGCAGTAACCCAAGATTTACCACTGCAAACTACAACCGTAACCACTCCCTTGTGCGACTATGAAGCACCAACCTTGTTAGATGACAATATTGTTATTGTGCCAATTCTACGTGCTGGGCTTGGTATGTCGCACGCGGTTGAAGCGCTCATTCCCACCGCTAGCATTGGCTGCATAGGCGTATATCGTGATGAAGAAACCAAGCGCCCGGTTGAGTATTTAATCAAATTACCTGATCTCACCAATAAACAAATCATAGTAACCGATCCAATGCTAGCAACGGGCCATTCCGCCGCTTATGCGATTAAGCTATTAGTTGAACGTGGCGCAACAGAGCAAAACATAAGACTGATGACGCTAGTGGCTTGCCCGGAAGGATTACAGGTGATTGCTGAAGCTTTTCCGCAAGTTCACACGTATACCGCTGCGTTAGACAGTCATTTAGACGAAAATGCTTATATTGTGCCCGGGTTAGGCGATGCAGGTGACCGGTTGTTTGGAACAGAGCATTAACCTACTCTCAATTGTTGTTCGTTCGACAAATAAAAAAGGCGCTTACATTTACGTTAAGCGCCTTTAAAATTAATAATAGAGTAGCTGTTGATTAAGCTACTTTAGTCATAATGTCTGGACAAATATCTTCGAGTAAACGGCGTGCTAGTGTTTGATAGCAGCCAAAGTCGGTCCAATCTTGAATGAGTAACTGCGTGTTGTAGCGGCGGCAAATATGCGGTAAAAACGTATCGTGGCAGTCAGACACTAGCTGCAAATATTCCTGCGTAGTACCTGCTTCAGCATCACGTGAACGTGCCAACATACGTTGATATGACTTCACTGGATCTGACTTTAGGTAGACGACCGCTGACACTTGCGGGTAATCTGTTAATTTGTCTTGAATGTCGTAGTAATAGTCTAAATCTTTACCGTCTGGACGACAGGCTTCAGCCAAATTCGCTTGGCAAAACACTAAGTCTGAAAATAACGAACGTTCAATAACATAGTTATAGTTTGGATCTAACCCTTGGCAAATATCGGCGCGCTTGTTAGTAATATAACGCTGAAACTCTATGCGACGACTAGGGTCAACCGTAAACGCTTTAAGTAAGCGTTGAAACTCAGGATCAGTGTCTACGTCTTCAATAATTAAGCGCCATTGTTCTGTAGAGCTCGTATTCAGCTCGTTAACCAGTTGTGGTAATAACGTGGACTTACCCACTCCAATATTGCCTTCAATTGCAATTAATTTAAACTGATTAACATTCGTCATACAACACCTCTAAAAAATCGACGAGCAAGACTATCAGAGTATTAAATTGAATAAAATGCTAGGGGAAAGGCTTTCGTTATTTGATGGTTTAAACGGTCAAAATAGAAACGATATGCGCATATTTCAACCGTTTTAAAATTAAAAAAATAGCGTCTATTTTATTTTTTTAAAAAAAATTCGTACTCACTGTGGTTTTTAATTTGCGATGTATCAAATTCTGTATGTTGTAATGGCTCGTTTGCTAATACACTATTAACAACTTGCTTGTTAAAATCGAGCACGCTATCCATCGCCAAATATTCTTCAACGGGCATCCATCGTGCTTTGCCAATTTCTGTTTCATCAATTTGAATGTCAAAGCTAGTGGGATACAAACGACACACCGCATAGATGTTAGACGTACTGAATTGTCCGCCATGATAATGGCGAAACCCAATTAAGCCGCCAAAAGTGGTGGAAATGCCTGTTTCCTCGAATACTTCTCGTCTAACCCCATCTGCAATCATTTCGCCCGGCTCTAACATCCCCCCCGGAAACTTAAACAGGTTAGGACGCGTGGCCATATGCAACTGTTCGACAATAGTCAGAATTTGGTTATCTTCACTGATCACCACCCCACCCGTTCCAATGGTATGAGTCGCAAAGTTAGGTACTTCAGATCCTGCCTCTAATCGTTTAGTTAACGTTAGCTGCTCATTTTTAGCATGATGGAACGTAAACCCCTGCTCAATGGCAACAGGTATATGCGAAGATAACGTTTGTGGCACTGAAAGCCACACCACTTTATATTGCTGCTGTTGCCAATCAAGTAATGAAGCCACCAGCTGCAGCTTAAATTCTGCAACATCGGTAGGTAACTTATCAGCTAATACTTGAATACCTTGGTAAATGTTTGGGGTTGCAGCAAGGGTGTTATTAGAGTGCATTTAATAGGCTCCAAGTACTTTATATTAATAATTAAAAAAGGCCTTAATAAATATTAAGGCCTTTTTTAGCTTATGCCTGTGTAGCGGCTATAAATTCAGGGTCTGTGAACAACTCACCTAAAAGCTTCTGGATAATCACAGGATAATTAATTTGCCCGTTAGGTATAGCTACCGCTCCAACAAAAGAAGAGTCCCATTCGTGCTTAGCACTAAGTGTTTTTTGATAAGTTACTTTTTCGTCTTGCTTAACCGTAAACTTTACTGTCATATCACCTTCTCCAATAGAGAAGCCTGAAATATCAATATTATTCTTTAAAAGTACGCCTTCTACTTGAATATTAGATACGCTTGAATAAAGCTTAGCTTGTTCTAATTCTTGCTTCAAAGCACTTTCTAAGTACTTTCCGAAAGACTTTTCAATTGGA
Source organism: Flocculibacter collagenilyticus (assembly GCF_016469335.1). Taxonomy (NCBI): domain Bacteria; kingdom Pseudomonadati; phylum Pseudomonadota; class Gammaproteobacteria; order Alteromonadales; family Pseudoalteromonadaceae; genus Flocculibacter; species Flocculibacter collagenilyticus. The sequence continues at coordinate 3,935,206 of NZ_CP059888.1, read as the reverse complement.
GAAACAAAAGAAGATCCTCTTAAAGAAAGCTTATTAACTTTTTTTGAATCTTTAATAGTACCAACATCCATTTTATTTAGAGAGGCTAACTTCAACTTCTGAGTATTATCTAACGAAACCTGATAATTAGGTGCAACAACGGTACAAGCACTCAATAACACACTTGCTAATATAATTAAAATTCTCATTTTTTATCCTTATAGCTTAGCGCTGTTATTTAATTCTACTGCCAATTTCTTAAATGCTTCTTCTGAAGCTCTATGAGCTGAAAGGCCGAAATCTTTAACAAACTCTTTGAATTCTGCGTGACCTTTACCAGTTACCGTTTTATCCCAAACTAAATTACCAGCTTTATCGAGCGCCTTAATCGTAAGATTAAAAGTGAAGTCAGTCGCAGGCCAAGTCATTAAGCTTTTTGAGCTTGAATCTGTAACAATTTTTGGAATAAAAATAAGGGAGATGTTTTGTTCTTCAATAAACTTTTTGTCATCTAATGAAGCAACTGTCCAAACATTTTTGAACTTACCTGAAAGTACTTTATGTAAAGCTGCTTCCGTATCTTTATACGGTGTATATGTAATTTTATCACCGCCACCGCCTGGTGTTACCACCTTGCGATTTTTTTCTTCCTTAGCAATATAATACCCAACTACAGCATCACTTTTATTCTCTGACTCTTCTAGTTGAGTTAAATTTGGACTTATTTGAATTTGATGCGCACATCCCGTTACAAATAACGTCGCTATCACCAAAACTGGTTTTAATAGGTTTTTCATTATTGTTCTCTACTACTTAAATTTAAAGTGATAGTGAAATGGAACAATAGTGCAAAATAATTGAATTCCATTTCGATTACTATCAATATGAGTTGTCTTTTTTGACGGCGAGAATTGTATAGTTTGCTAAGATAAATTCAAACTAAAATTACTGCTAGTTTACAATTAATGTGAGAGCTTCAATAACATGAATTATTTAATATTCGGATATATTCTTTTCTATCAATAAGTTAATTTATCTCAACCTCCAACTGCGCTAAAAAGCCTTTCATATACTCTATTCTTTGTCGTGCTTCTTGTTTTGCGCCTGTGGTTTGCATTAACTCTGCAAGTTTAAATAATTTTACATAAAAGTGGTCAACGCTAAATTGCTTGTCTTGTGGTGATCGGGTATGACAAAACGGGTCGTCTTGATTGTAAAAACTTGCGCCGAATGATGCGCCAGTAATAAAACAACGCACAATACCTATTGCACCTAGCCCGTCTAATCGGTCAGCATCCTGTACTATTTTAGCTTCAAGCGATGTTGCAGAAATGCCTGCACTGAAACTGTGCGCTTCTACGGCATGGCATACCTCATCAATCCACGCTGGTGGATAATCAATACTACTTAGAAATCGTTTTGCTTCTTGTGCTGCTAACGTAGAGGCTTGCGCCCTGTCTGGATGGTTTTTAGGTAACGTGATGCAATCATGTAACCATGCCCCGGCAATAACAACTTCGATGTTACAAGGGTGGTTAAGGGACTCTTTTGCCGCTATCGATTTTGCATTAGCCACCACCCGCATCACATGATTTATATCATGAGCGGGATCGGTGCTAATCCGTTCACTCATGTATTGATAGAAATGAGCTTCGTATTTGGACGTATAAGAGGTTAATCCTGTGGTGTTATCTGGCATAAACTAATGTCTTCTAAAGAAAGTAATAATAACGACAATATCAAGTAAACGCTGTGGCCTTTTAATCTAGTGTTCAGCAGGCTTTTCAGGCCATAAAATATGACAAAATTTATCATCTTCATCTTTACTGATCAGAATTCTAGCAAACACTTCTTGCTGATTAACATCAGCTGCGATTGAACGATTTAGGCCAATAATTACCTCGGCGTAGTCTTCTGGATCAGGCACAAAATCCAATGAGGCTAACCAAATAGCTTCCTGTGGATCGCGCGCTTCAACAAAACCAATTTGTTCCGCTTGTTGATCAAATTCATCGAGCTTCTCAGCACTTAAATTATCTTCTGCTAATTCATAAAAAATATCTTCGGCGAGTTCGGAAACCTGTTCAATGGATAACATGCGTAAGCCTTTTAATGATTGAGAGTAGCGCTATTGTAACCGAGCCAACGCCGAGTTGTTGACCATTTACAGCAAAAAATTGTTAGTTATCGCAAATAACTGGTTGCCACTAATAAAATATGGTAACAAGAAGCTCAAATAATAAAGTCAGTCGTTATGGCTTGTGCGTTCGTTGCTACACCATATCCTGCAATAAAATATCTAACACCGTACCTGTACAACTATTTTGGTATGCCGTTAGGCCTAGCGCCAATGTGCGCTAACCAAAAAAATGATGATAAAATTTACAGAGAATTACATGAAAAAACTTTCTATTTCTGCAGTTGCAGCTGCATTACTACTTGCGGGTTGTGGTGATGATGCCGCACAAACAATAACGACATCAACAGAAACACCTGCAAGTGCTTCGTCAAGCAAAACACTATCAGAAGTGAGCATCAGCAACCCATTTTTTAGCGATTATCAAACACCGTACGGCATCCCTCCATTTGAAAAAATTAAACTGGCACATTACAAGCCTGCGTTTATGAAAGGCATTGCCGAGCATAAAGCAGAGATTGAACAAATTGCCAATAATACCGCGCCAGCCACGTTTGAAAATACGATTGTAGCAATGGAGCGCGCTGGTCAGTTATTAAGTAAAGTTGAGTATGTGTTTTATAACCTAACGTCTGCCAATACCAGTGATGAAATGCAGGCGTTATCAAAAGAAATGTCTCCATTACTGTCTTCACACAGCGATGATATTAATTTAAACGCTAAACTCTTTGCGCGTGTAAAGTCGGTTTATGACAACCAAGAAAGGTTAAATTTAAACACTGCTCAAGCTAAGTTATTGAAAGACAATTACATTAGCTTTACGCGTAATGGTGCCAACTTAAACGACACTCAAAAAACAACATTGCGTAGCTTAAATGAACAGCTTAGTAAGCTGTCGATAGAGTTTGGTGAAAATGCCTTAAAAGAAGTACAAAACTTCAAATTAGTGATCGATAAGAAAGAAGACTTAGCTGGATTGTCAGACAGCGTGATTGCTGCTGCCGCCGACACCGCTAAAAAGCAAGGATTAGAAGGTAAGTGGGTATTTACAACTAGCCGACCTAGCTTCACACCATTCGTTACTTACGCCGATAATCGTGAGCTACGCCAGCAAATGTTTGAAGCGTACACCAACGTAGCAAACAATGATAATGAGTTCGACAATAAAGAAATTGTTGCCAAAATGGCCGCATTACGTGCTGAAAAAGCCCAGTTACTCGGTTATAAAACCCACGCGCATTATGTGTTAGAAGAACGCACAGCTAAAACACCTGAAAATGCTTATGCATTGTTAAATAAAGTATGGCCAGCTGCCATTGCACGTGCCAAAGCTGAAGTGAAAGACATGCAAGCATTGGCTAACAAACAAGGTGACAACATTACCATTGCAGCATGGGACCACTGGTACTACGCTGAAAAAATCCGTAAAGCTAAATACGATTTAGACGAAGAACTTACTCGTCCTTACTTCTCACTGGAAGCCACTTTAGATGGCGTATTTTATACGGTTAACCAATTATTCGGCTTAACAGTAAAAGAGCGTCATGACTTACCGAAATACCATGACGATGTGCGTACCTTTGAAGTATTCGACAAAGACGGCTCTTTATTAGGTATCTTTTTAACCGATCATTATGTGCGTGACAGCAAACGTGCAGGCGCATGGATGAATGCATACCGTAAACAACATAAAGTTGATGGTAAAAATATCAAACCTATTATTGTTAACGTACTAAACTACCCTCGCCCAACCGCTGATCAGCCATCGTTACTTACCTTTGATCAAGCAAGCACATTGTTCCATGAGTTTGGTCATGCCTTACATGGCTTATTGTCTGATGGTGTGTACGAATCTCAAACTGGCACAGCAGTACCACGTGACTTTGTTGAGTACCCGTCACAAGTAATGGAAAACTGGATGACAGAACCACAAGTGCTAGCAAAATTTGCAAAACACTACCAAACCGGTGAAGTGATCCCACAAGCCATGATTGAAAAAATTCAAGCTGCTGCACAATTTAACCAAGGCTTTGGCACCACTGAATATTTAGCCGCAGCGTATTTAGATTTATACTGGCATACACTTGAAACAACCGATTTAAAAGACACCGCACAATTTGAAAAAGCGGCCATGGCAGAGTTAGGGTTAATCGACGAAATTGCACCGCGTTATCGCAGTACTTATTTCCGCCATATTTTCTCTGGTGGCTACTCAGCTGGTTATTACAGCTACATTTGGTCAGAACAGTTTGATGCTGATACGTATGACGCATTTAAAGAAAACGGTATTTTTGATCAAAAAACCGCGCAATCATTCCGCGACAATATTTTATCTCAAGGTGGTACCGATGATGCCCTTACCTTATTTAAAAAGTTCCGCGGCCGTGACGCAAAAGTAGAGCCGTTACTGAAGAAAAAAGGACTGGTTGTCGCAGACAAGGCGTCAAAACTGTAAGCGAAACACCATGCATACCACCATAGCTCACTTGCGTGAGCTATGGTATTTCAATCATTTAGGTAGAAAAATACGCGCTATCTAATCCCTCGTTTCATACAAAAATCTGCAATTCCAACTACACTTGTTTTTACTAAACCCGCTGAATTTAACCTAATAAACTGTTAATTCAGTTAGTTATCACAATAAGTAACTTGAGTTGGATGCTGCATGAAAATAATTAATAACTTATCCTTTAAAATAAAGCTGCTCATGCTGGTGTTAATACCTTTATTGGGTTGTTTGTATTTTAGTTTGACTCAAGTCATTGCTGACTTTCAAAAGCGACAAGTGTTAAACGATATATCAGAACTATCACAGCTCGCTATCTTAAATAACGCGATGGTTCACGAACTGCAAAAAGAAAGAGGGATGTCGGCAGTTTACATTGGCTCTAATGGTCAACGTTTCAAGACCGAGTTAAGCCAGCAACATGCGCTGACAGATACACAAAAAAACAAAGTTTCACAGTTTATTAGTCATCTTGATAGCACCACCGATGAAGCTAACACGCTTATTAAGCAAATACAGGCTAAGCTTGCTGAATTAGATTCCATAAGACAACAAATATTAGCGCTCACTATTTCAAAGCCAGATGCACTTAACTATTACACAACTACCAACCACTCAGTTTTATTATTTACCAATTATTTTATTTCTATTAGTCCAAAAGAAACGGTAAACATTGCGACCGCTTACTACAATTTTTTAGAAGCGAAAGAACGAGCAGGCATAGAACGCGCCGTTGCAAGTGGCGGCTTGGCAAACAATCGTTTCTCTAGCGATAACTTTGAAAAGCTAATTAGTTTAATTACCGCACAAAATATTTACACCCAACAGTTTTTGTTGTCGGCAAGTCAGCCCACTCAGCAGCAGTACCAGTCAATGCTAAATGACAATGCGGTAAAAGAAGTGATGCGTATTAGAAAACTCATTATTAACATTGGGGCAAGTGGCCCGTATGAAACAGAGGCGGCTTACTGGTTCGACATGGCAACAAAGCGCATTAACTTACTAAAAAATAATGAAAACTATATTGCTGAACACTTTGCTAATGAAATTGACACCCTATTAAGCAATATGAATACGCAATTACTCGTTAATCTTGCCACTGTGATCATAGTCATCCTGATTACCGCGTTCGTTGCATATACGATATTAACCGTGATGCTAAAACAGCTAGATAGCTTAGTACTTACGCTGAAGAAAGTCGCTAAAGAGCACGATTTAACGGCACGAAGCGAAATATATACCCGTGACGAATTAGGTAATATGGCAATGGCACTCAATAATACCCTAGAGTCGTTTGCTGGCGCTATCGATCAAATTAGCAATAACAGTGTTAAACTTTCCGAATCAGCTAATGAAACGGCAACCACCATCCAACTCAACACGGTTAGTATACAAAGTCAGCAAGATGAAACCGCTCAAGTTGCTACTGCAATTGAACAAATGAGTGCAACCGTAGAAGAGGTCGCGCGCAGTGCAAGCCAAGCGCTTCAAACTGCACAAAATGCCAATAACAAAGCCATCAACAGCCAAACTGTTGTAGGTGAGTCATTAACTGCAATCGATAATTTAGTGCAACAAGTAAATGAAATTGGCAGCCGTATTAGTACGTTACACGAAACAAGCAACCAAATTGTTACCGTTATTGATGTAATAAAAAGTGTTGCAGAACAAACTAACCTCTTAGCGTTGAATGCAGCCATTGAAGCCGCCCGAGCAGGAGAACAAGGACGAGGCTTTGCCGTTGTTGCCGACGAAGTGCGTACCTTAGCTCAGCGCACCCAAACGTCCACCGTAGAGATAGAAACCATTATTAACCAACTGCAACAAGAAGCAGATAATGCTTATAAAGAAATTGATAGCTCGCAAGAAAATGTGAAAAAGACCGTTGAAAGCGCTGAAAAAATAGAATTCTCGCTGACCGAAATAGTAACTGGCATTTCAGACATTAATGCCATGATTGAACAAATTGCCACAGCAACAGAAGAACAAGTCAGTGTGACCACCGAAATTAATAAAAATATTTCTGATATAGATTCCGCCACCAAACAAATTGCACAAGGCTCGGAACAAGTATCAAATTCAGCCAACAATCAGGCGTCTTTAGCCAATAATTTACAACAACTTGCCACTACTTATCGAATTTAGTGGCTAACGATAATAAATACATCACTTATAACGGTTAGTTTTAGTGTTGCTTAAGGCAATTTTACACGCCTATCGCTTATCTCGAAGGTTTACGCATAAACTGCTGATAAAAAATCCGCTGTATCGCTATGGCCTGCAGAGGTTCAATCAGTTTAAATTGCACCGTACAACCAGCGGTGCATTGGCTTAATCTAAAAGCATCAACAGGTAAAATGTTACCTAATACAGGATAGCCTCCTAAGGTTTGGCGATCTTTTAAAAGTATAATCGGCTCACCACTTGGGGGAACTTGCACCGCGGCAAAACTGATCCCTTGCGAGCAAGTGAGCTCGTTCATATTGCTCAGGGGATTAATCGTGCTAGCGCTAGTGCTATTGTTATGTTGAGCGCGTAGTCGATACCCCATGCGATCGCTGTGACTGGTTACCTGAAACCTATGCGCTAATAAATAATCCATTGTTGGTTGCGATAATGCATCAAATTGATACCCGGGTATCAAGCGTAACGGTAATACCTGCTTTTCATTCGTACCATAATAATGTGGAATAAATTTAGGTGATAGACTGCGCAAACCCGACATATCCTCAAGCCCAACCGCATGGCAGGCTAATAAATCACCTTGTGCTATTTTGCTGCCATCTTGATTAAACCCACCTATTTTTTCGCGCTCAACGGTAGCACAACTGCCCCACATATCGGCGCAAATAAAGCCGTTCATCACTGCAAAATAACTATAAACACCTCTTCTGGCATAACCTAGTTTAATTTCGTCTCCTCGGCTAATTGTATGAACATGCCAAAGCGGTTTGGCTATGCCATTAATCGTGAAAGTGCATTGTGCGCCCGTTACCACAACACAGGTATCTACTTGTGCGATTAATTGCAGCCCACCTATCGTCACTTCCAATTGCGGGGTATGCAGTGCGTTTCCTAATAACTGATTCGCCCATAAATAGGCATATTCATCCATGACACCGCCTGTTGTTACGCCTAACGGTAAAGCGTTTAATCGCCCACCGTCTTGCACCGTAGTATATACGCCCGACTGTTTGACCAGAAAACCGGACTTAGTCAAGTTGCCCTCCTAATTCGAGAAACGTATGGCGGCTAATCGCATTAAATTGCACTGCTAACCCTAAAGACAATAAGGAATATGGCGCTGTTGTAGGATCAAATAAAGTAACAGGCGTACGGCCAATAACATGCCAGCCTGCTGGTGAAGACTGTGGATAAATGGCAGTTTTATTACCCGCAATGGCCACACTGCCCGCAGCAACATTGGTAACAGGAGTGGCTTTTCTGGGGAGTTGTAGTGGCGAAGGTAATTCAGCTAGATAACCAAAACCAGGAGCAAAGCCTATTGCCTCAACATGATAAGTTGGCGCGCAATGCAGTTCGATGATTTGCTCGACAGATAATTGCAACTTTTGACTAATCGCGAGCAGATCCGCTGCTACTTCATTGTCATAATAAACCGGAATAGTAAGTACCGAGTCATGGGATTTACTTTGCTCGTTATCCTTATCGTTTATGGGTTCAGCGTTAATCAGCTGATGAGTGTTAACACCAGGCAAAACCAGGCTTAAACATGCAGCTAAACGTTCTACACACTGCAGATGATCCAAAATCATCACATCAAACGTTAACAGTATCTGATGGTACGCGCCAAAATTAACCACAAAATGAGGATCAGCAGCTTTTAATCCTGTACTAATCGTATTAATCACATCAGAACCACACCTTTGTTGACTGTTTTCAATATGTGTATTGAAAAATGAAAGCAACAGTCCATCCACGCCAGCTACACGGATTTCAATTAAAAAACCTGCAATATGTAAGGTGTTAATGAGGGCTTTATGCTGGGTAATCGTATTCACCTACTGTTTATTCACATTCGCTTTAGCCATTAGATACTGTCGCTCGTGACTAATGCCAATGCAAAGGGTCAACCGCGTAATAACGACAAAATAACTGGTACATGTGCGGATAATGGCGAGCAAAATCTTGTGTTTGTTCAAAAAACACTTCCGATGCCACTGCAAAAAACTCAGCAGGATTGGTTGCGCCATAATAATCAAACAAACTGGCCTGCCCCGTCGCCTGTTGATATTTTAATTGCTTAAATGCTTGATCTAATGCATCAGACCACTGCTGATAATTTATCGAGCTAGGTAATAACGGCGCTCCATTAGCATGACCACTTTCTTGATCTAGCTGGTGGGCGAATTCATGAATAACCACATTACTGCCATCACACGGATCTTCAGCTCCCGCCACTGTATCTTGCCAAGATAAGATCACTTTGCCCAATTGCCAGCTTTCGCCCAACATAACGGTACGTCTTTCGGTTTCTAAACCGGCATGATCCAGCTCTCTTTGCGTTTTCGCAAATGCACCAGGATATACAACTATCCGCTCTAACTTCGGATAATAATTTGTTTTCCGATTTAACAGCAGTAAACATGCTTGCAGCGCGATCGTGACTTTTATTTCATCAGTAATGTTTAAATTAGCGCCACCAACAAAGGTTTTTTCGGCAATAAACACCTGCACATGCTTCTTTAATTGTAGCTGCAAGTCGGCAGGCATTTTTTTAAAATATGGAAAACGGCGTTTAATAATTTCACGCCACGCTTTAGGAAAGGCTTGTTGTTTAATTTTATGACGTTGATACGCTTGCCAATAAGGCTTACCAAAAATCCAACCTAATATAACCATACCAATGGCTAATATAATTAATAATTGCAACTCACTCTCTCTTATCCTGCCAGTATTTAGCAAGGTGTTACACCACAGATATAAATGAGATAAGGCTAATAATCGGATTCACAAGCCATCTTGTTATTCTATTCTGAACTAAGTTAAGATAACTTTTAATGTGATCAGCTAAGGCTCGTTATTTTATGATTCAGTGTTGCTAGCGTCACACATCGCTTTGAGTTGCTTAATCACATGGATCGCAGCAGGATTATCACCATGAACGCACAAGGTTGAAGCATTCAGTAATAATGAATTGCCAGATAATGTGGTGATGGCTGAGCCATTTATCAAATGACTCGCCTGAGTATATATTTGGCTTTCATCAGTATACACAGCGCCTGATTGACTGCGTTCAATCAGTTTACCGTCGTCACCATAAGCACGATCAGCAAATGCTTCAAACCGTAATTTAATATTATAAGACTGTGCAAGTGCAGCCCACTTATCATTATCTTTTGTCGCCATCACACACAAAAATAACGTAGGGTCGTAGGCGTGTATTGCCTCTACTATTGCACAAAAAATATCTGGATCTTGATGCATGTCATGATACAGCGCACCATGCGGCTTAACATACTCCAGCTTAACCTGTTGTGACTGACAAAGCGCAGCTAATGCTCCCACTTGATATAGTATTAATGCGTAAATTTCATTGGGACTAAATGCCATGCTCCGACGGCCAAACCCTTGTAAATCAGGGTATCCCGGATGTGCGCCCACACTTACATGATGCTGCTTCGCTAACCGAATAGTGTTTAACATAATACTTGGATCAGAAGCATGAAAACCGCATGCAATATTTGCCATATCAATATACGGCATGATCTTTTCGTCCGATTGCAGCGACCAGATCCCAAAACTTTCGCCAAGATCACTATTCAATTTCATTCTATTTTTCATTATTTAGGACAAATTTCCAGTAAGACACAAAAAAATACGATCATTGAGTAAATTCCTAAAATGCGATTGATCGTAGTTATACACAGATCATAGCTGATCAACAAAACAACTCATAACACGACACATAAATAAAAATAAACCATTGAATTAAAAGAAATTAATTTATAATCTCGATTAAATAGGATCTTTCTTTCACAATCAACACAGAGTTATCAACAGATTTAGTCTGTATATAACCTATATGTGCATAAGTTAACGATCTAATCATGTATATCCTATTATTATCCTATGCAGCAAATCTAAACTTTATTGCCCTGTGGATAAACCATGCTTTTGATCCCAGCTTATTTGCCTGTTGATCCAAGCTAATACACATCAATTGATCTAACCTAACGTTATGATCTAAAAATAATAAAACGACTTACTCACAGAGATCGTCTGATCTAATAATAAGATCAATAAAAGATCTTTAAATAGATCTTATATATATTAAGTAGGATCCTTTAAATAACTTGAACATTATTTAACCATTTATCTTCTGATAAAATAGAGGTAGAATACGCGCCCTTTTTGAGTTATCTCATTAATGCTGTTTTTAGATCTACTTGTTGGAGTTGTGTTTCTATGTTTTATCATGAACATTTTGATGTCATCGTTGTTGGTGGTGGTCATGCAGGTACCGAAGCTGCCTTAGCCTCTGCACGTATGGGCGTCAATACCTTATTATTAACACACAATGTTGATACGTTAGGTCAAATGTCATGCAACCCTGCTATCGGTGGTATTGGTAAAGGCCATTTAGTAAAAGAAGTTGATGCGCTGGGTGGATCAATGGCATTAGCCATCGATAAAGCCGGGATCCAATTTCGAACACTCAACTCTTCTAAAGGCCCTGCGGTTCGTGCAACTCGTGCACAAGCGGATCGCCAATTATACAAATCAGCCATTCGAGAAACGTTAGAAAATCAACCCAACTTAAAAATATTCCAACAATCTTGTGATGATCTCATTGTTGAAAACGATCAAGTTACAGGTGTTGTAACGACTATGGGATTGAAGTTTTCTGCGCGTACCGTAGTACTAACCGTAGGAACATTTCTAGGTGGTCAAATTCACATTGGTTTAGAAAACTTTAGTGGTGGTCGTGCTGGTGATCCACCATCGATCGCATTAGCTAATCGTTTACGTGCTCTACCATTTCGTGTTGATCGCTTAAAAACAGGTACACCCCCTCGAATTGATGCGAGAACCATTGATTTTACTAAGCTTCAAGCGCAGCCGGGCGATAACCCAACACCTGTATTTTCTTTTATGGGTAAACAAAGCGATCATCCAACGCAGATCCCATGTTATATCACGTACACCAATGAACAAACGCACGATGTGATCCGCAATAATTTGGATCGCAGTCCAATGTATGCAGGTGTTATTGATGGCATTGGGCCAAGATATTGTCCGTCTATTGAAGACAAAGTCATGCGCTTTGCAGATAAAGACAAACACCAGATCTTCATTGAGCCAGAAGGGTTAACAACCCATGAAATTTATCCTAATGGCATATCGACAAGCTTACCGTTTGACGTGCAGGTAAAAATTGTTCAGTCAATGGAAGGGTTTGAAAATGCACACATTGTGCGACCGGGTTATGCGATTGAATATGATTATTTTGATCCAAGGGATCTCAACCAATCTTTAGAAACAAAGTTTATTCGTGGACTATTCTTCGCTGGGCAAATTAACGGTACTACCGGTTACGAAGAAGCGGCTGCACAAGGTTTGATTGCAGGGATGAATGCGGCACTTCAAGTTCAAGAGAAAGCAGCATGGAGCCCACGTCGCGACCAAGCTTACATGGGCGTATTGATAGATGACTTATCAACGTTAGGTACTAAAGAACCTTACCGCATGTTTACTAGCCGTGCAGAGTATCGTTTGCTGTTACGTGAAGACAATGCTGACATTCGCTTAACAGAAAAAGGCCGTGAGTTAGGTTTGGTTGATGATCAACGTTGGGCTGCATTTAATGAAAAAATGGACGTGATGGAAAAAGAGCGCCAGCGACTCAAAGATACATGGATCCATAAAAATCACGAACAAATTGATGCGGTTAATAACTTGCTCAAATCACCAATAACCCGTGAGGCGAGTTTAGAAGATCTTGTTCGTCGTCCAGAAGTGAGCTACTTTGAGTTGATGCAAATTCCTACATTGGGACCCGCGCCAGAAAACCACCAAGCAGCGGAACAGGCTGAGATCCAAATTAAGTATCAAGGGTATATTGATCGTCAATTAGATGAAATTGCTAAGCAGCAACGCCACGAAAATACATTATTGCCTCGCGATTTTGATTATGCGTCAGTGTCTGGTTTATCCAACGAAGTCATTGCAAAATTAAATGACGCACAGCCAGAAACCGTAGGTAAAGCATCACGTATTTCAGGCATTACACCTGCTGCGATATCGTTGTTATTAGTTTTTATGAAAAAACAAGGGATCTTGCGTAAATCTGCCTAAGATCGTTTGCTGATTTTGATTCTCTAGTGCAGTTAACTAAGTTCAAGTTAATTGCACTAAGCTTAAGCGTCACAAGGAAATTCCATTGAACTCTTCAGATCCAACACTTATCTCGCAATTAACTGCTTTAATCAAACAAACATCACTCACAGTAACCGAGTCACAAATTACTCAACTAGTTGGCTATGTAAATTTATTGCACAAATGGAACAAAGCTTATAATTTAACCTCAGTACGCAATCCTGAAGAGATGCTGGTAAAACATATCATGGACAGTTTAGCGGTAACCGATTATCTTACCGAAAAGCGTTACATTGATGTTGGCACTGGTCCGGGGTTACCGGGTATTCCGCTAGCCATCGTGAACCCAGATAAACACTTTGTGCTACTAGATAGCTTAGGTAAGCGCGTTAGGTTTTTAAATCAAGTGAAATTAGAGCTTGGATTAACTAATATTGAGCCTGTACAATCAAGGGTTGAAGATTACAAGCCAAATATACCGCTTGATGCAGTTTTAAGCCGTGCCTTTGCGTCTATCAGTGATATGGTCAATTGGTGCCAGCACCTTATTGAGCCTGGTAAGCAATTTTTAGCCATGAAAGGCCAGCTTAATGAACAAGAAATGGCGCAATTACCGGAAAATGTTTCAGTGATACAGACAAATAATTTGTTTGTGCCACAATTGGAAGGCGAAAGGCATTTAGTTCAGTTGCAAAAGCAGTAAAAATAACACCTGTAATCATATATAACGACGATAATTAGAGCGGATGTCTGCTCAACTACTTTTCAAAATAATCAGGGGTAACAGTGGCAAAAACAATTGCAATTGCCAATCAAAAAGGTGGTGTTGGAAAAACAACCACAGCAGTTAATTTAGCTGCTTCATTAGCTGCCACCAAGCGTAAAGTATTGCTTATCGATCTTGATCCTCAAGGTAATGCCACTATGGGTAGTGGTATTGATAAATACGAATCTCCTGCAACCTGTTACGAACTCCTCGTTGAAGAAAAACCATTAGCACAAGTCGTTAGTAAAGACACTTCGGGTGAATACGATTTAGTAGCAGGTAATAGCGACTTAACCGCGGTTGAAATTAAATTAATGGAAATGCTAGGCCGCGAAGTGCGTTTACGTAATGCGTTAAAAGCCGCGCAAGATGAATACGACTTTATTTTTATTGACTGTCCACCGTCTTTAAATATGCTAACCGTAAATGCAATGGCGGCGGCAGATTCTGTATTAGTGCCAATGCAGTGTGAATATTATGCCCTTGAAGGCTTAACAGCATTAATGAATACCATAGAGCAGCTGGCGTCATTTGTTAATCCAGCATTGCAAATTGAAGGTATTTTGCGCACCATGTACGATCCGCGTAATCGCTTGGCAAACGATGTGTCTGAGCAACTAAAACATCATTTTGGTGAAAAAGTATACCGCACGGTGATCCCACGTAATGTTCGCTTAGCGGAAGCTCCCAGTTTTGGTGCTCCGGCGATGTATTACGATAAATCATCGACAGGTGCGAAAGCGTACCTCGCGTTAGCGGGTGAAATGATTCGCCGCGAAGAAACTAAAAAAACAAAAGACTCAGTATCTGCATAAATGCAGATTGATTAAGCGGCACACCGCATTTTACAAGGGTTTAAAACATGTCAGTTAAAAAACGTGGCCTTGGCAGAGGCTTAGATGCCTTATTAACATCTGCCAAGCCATCTGAATCAGCGGTTGAAGCACAACCAGCAGCTGCCGAACACACGGAACCTAAGCAACAAGAATTACAACACTTACCGGTTGAACAATTAAGGCCTGGTAAATATCAGCCACGCAAAGATATGTCTGAGGACGCGTTAGAAGACTTAGCTAACTCGATTAAAGCGCAAGGCGTGATCCAGCCGATAGTCGTGCGAGAAATCAATCCCAATGACTTTGAAATTATTGCCGGTGAGCGTCGCTGGCGCGCGGCACAATTAGCCCAATTAGACGTTGTCCCTTGTTTAATTAAAAGTGTGCCAGACGAAGCCGCAGTAGCAATTGCACTGATTGAAAATATTCAGCGTGAAGATTTAAATGCGATGGAAGAAGCCATCGCGTTAGACCGACTAATGAAAGAGTTTGAATTAACCCATCAGCAAACTGCAGATGCGGTAGGCAAATCACGTACAACGGTCACCAACTTATTACGACTAAATCAACTCAACGATGAAGTAAAAACACTACTAGAGCATGGTGACTTAGAAATGGGGCATGCCCGTGCATTATTAGCATTATCGGGTGATGAGCAAACCACAATTGCCCGTCAGGTGGTGGCGAAAGCACTTACGGTACGTGATACCGAAAAGTTGATCCGTAAAATTTTAGAACCAGTAGAAGAAAAGCAAAAAACGGATAAAGATCCTGATGTTTCACTACTAGAAACACAGCTTTCAGAGAATTTAGGCGCTAAAGTAGACATTAATTACAACCGTAAAGGCAAAGGTAAAATGGTGATTTCTTATGCCTCGTTAGAAGAGCTTGACGGTATTATCGCTAAAATAAATCAAGAGCAATCAGATTTCTAAAATTAATCAGCATCTTGATAGAGTGAAAAGTAAACATTAACTGTGCGAGAAGGCGCGGTTATTCCTTGCAAAACTGGCGTAAATCAGTATACTTTCGCCAGTTTTTTTGTGCCTTGTAATAAATTGTTACGCAGGGCATTACAGAGGTTAAACATAAAGTGGCAGAACAAATAGCCAAACCCAGACGACAACAAGCGTTTAAATGGGTTGCATTTCAAGGGCTTATCGTAATCATTCTGTCACTGATTAGTTATATTGGTTGGGGATCACAATACGCTTCATCGACATTTT
Organism: Flocculibacter collagenilyticus; assembly: GCF_016469335.1. Lineage (NCBI taxonomy): Bacteria > Pseudomonadati > Pseudomonadota > Gammaproteobacteria > Alteromonadales > Pseudoalteromonadaceae > Flocculibacter > Flocculibacter collagenilyticus. The sequence goes on along the minus strand of NZ_CP059888.1, from coordinate 3,919,416 downwards.
TCGGTGGCGCTGTCGTTGTTATCCCTAACTTTGTTTTTACTGTTTATGCTTTTCGCTTTGCAGGAGCAAGACAGGCAAAACAAATTGTTGCGTCAATGTCGCGTGGAGTGAGCTTAAAACTTTTTTTAACTGCAGTACTGTCAGTATTAGCGTTAAAAGGAGGGCAATTAAACAGCGCGGCATTTTTTGTGGCCTTTTTTATTGTGCTAATGACGCAATGGCTATTACCAGTTTTCTTTAAACAACAAAAATTAGGGTAATTTAACTATGGCAGCGGGTGGAGAGCAAACACAGTCTCAATACATCATCCACCATTTGACCAACTGGTCTGTCGGCGAAGGGTTTTGGACCTGGCACGTCGATACACTGATCTGGTCAATTGGTTTAGGTTTAATTTTTCTGGCAATTTTCCGTAGTGCCGCTAAAAAAGCAGATACGGGCGTACCAGGTAAATTTCAATGTTTCATTGAAATGATTGTCGAATTTGTCAATGATACCGTTACGGGTACCTTCCATGGCAGAAACCCATTAATTGCTCCGTTAGCGCTAACTATTTTCGTATGGGTATTGCTAATGAACTTAATGGATTTAGTGCCTGTCGACTTTATTCCTTATCTAGCACAAGTTATTGGTGAACATGTATTTGGCATGGATCCTCATCATGTATACATGAAAGTGGTACCTACTACTGACTTGAACATGACATTTGCACTTTCTATCGGTGTATTTGTTCTCATGATTTACTACTCAATTAAAATTAAGGGTATTGGCGGCTTCATGAAAGAGCTTTCTTTTACGCCATTTAACCACTGGGCATTTATTCCAGTAAACCTAGTACTTGAGTTAGTTACTTTATTCGCTAAGCCGTTATCACTAGCACTACGTTTGTTTGGTAACTTATATGCGGGTGAGCTTATCTTTATTCTAATTGCATTGACTGGGCTTTATCAGCTACCAATGCACTTTGTTTGGGCGGTCTTCCACTTGTTGGTAATTCCTCTTCAAGCATTTATCTTCATGATGCTGACGATTGTTTACTTAAGCATGGCTCACGAAGATCATTAATAAATAATTTTACAATTTAACTTTAACTTTCAATTTAAACTTAACTAAAAAAAGGTGAAATAAAAATGGGTGAACTTTATATTGCTGTTGGTATCCTAATCGGTCTTTGTGCTTTAGGTCCTGCAATCGGTTTCGGTATCCTAGGTGGTAAATTCCTAGAAGCATCAGCACGTCAACCTGAGTTAGCTCCTGCACTACAAACTCGTATGTTCATCGTAGCTGGTCTAATCGATGCTATCGCGATGATCGGTGTAGCAATCGCTCTATACATGTTGTTCGTTCTAGGTGCTGCATAATCATTAGTGTAAAGCGTTTTTTAGAACAATTAACATATTAAGGAGCAGCGCTTGTGAATATCAACGCCACTCTATTGGGTGAATTAATTGCATTTATAGTGTTTGTTTGGTTCTGCATGAAGTTTGTGTGGCCACCACTCATTGGAGCAATTGAAGAGCGCCAAAAGAAAATTGAAGAAGGTTTAGCAGCGACAGATCGTGCTGAAAAAGACCTTCAGTTGGCTCAAGAAAAAGCAGCTGAGAAGCTGAAAGAAGCGAAACAGCAAGCGGCAGAAATCATCGAACAAGCTAAAAAGCGTGGTACGCAAATTGTTGATGAAGAGTCGCAACGCGGCCAAGAAGAGCGTGAGAAAATCATTGCTCAAGGTCACGCTGAGATTGAAGCCGAAAGAAATCGTGCAAAAGAAGATTTACGTAAACAAGTTGCAGTGTTAGCTGTTGCTGGTGCGGAGAAGATTCTTGAGCGTCAAATTGACGAAGCTGCGCATAGCGACATTGTTGAAAAACTTGTTGCTGAGCTATAAAGGAGAGAATGAGCATGTCTGAATTGACTACCGTTGCTCGTCCTTATGCTAAAGCAGCATTTGATTTTGCTGTTGAGCAGGGCGCTATTGATAAATGGTTAGAGATGCTGGTTTTTGCATCTGAAGTAGCTAAAAATGAAGCTATGGTTCAATTTATTAATGGTGCTGCCTCTCCTGATAAAATGTCTGGAACATTTATTCAAATTTGTGGAGAGCAGCTCAACGAACACGGCCAGAACTTAATTAAAGTAATGGCTGAAAATGGACGTCTACCAGCACTACCTGGTGTCGCTGACATGTTTGCTGAATTAAAAGCTGAATATGAAAAAGAAGTAACTGTAGATGTAGCATCTGCAACCACTTTAAGTGATGCACAACAGGATAAATTAAGTGCTGCGCTAGAGCATCGTCTCGCACGCAAAGTTAAGCTGAATTGCAGTGTAGATCCTACTGTAGTTGGCGGCATGGTAATCAGAGCCGGCGACACTGTTATTGATGGATCTATTCGCGGCAAATTAAATCGTTTAGCCGATACACTGCAATCATAATTGGGGAAAGAGCATGCAACTGAATTCCACTGAAATTGCTGAACTGATCAAACAACGTATTGAGCAGTTTGAAGTTGTTAGTGAAGCTCGTAACGAAGGTACTATCGTATCTGTAACTGACGGTATCATCCGCATTCACGGTCTAGCTGACTGTATGCAAGGTGAGATGATCGAGCTTCCTGGCAACCGTTTTGCAATGGCACTAAACCTTGAGCGTGACTCAGTAGGTGCTGTTGTAATGGGACCTTACGCTGATTTGCAAGAAGGTCAAAAAGTTCACTCTACTGGTCGTATTCTTGAAGTACCAGTAGGTCGTAACTTATTAGGTCGTGTTGTAAACACACTAGGTCAACCAATCGATGGTAAAGGCCCTATTGATTCTGACGGATTCCAACCTGTTGAGAAAATTGCTCCGGGTGTAATCGAGCGTCAATCAGTAGATCAGCCAGTACAAATTGGTTACAAATCTATCGACTCTATGATCCCTGTAGGTCGTGGTCAGCGTGAGCTTATCATCGGTGACCGTCAAACAGGTAAAACAGCACTTGCAATCGATGCCATTATCAACCAAAAAGGTACTGGCGTTAAATGTGTGTATGTAGCTGTTGGTCAGAAAGCGTCTACTATTGCAAACGTTGTACGTAAACTAGAAGAGCACGGTGCATTAGAGCACACAATCGTTGTTGCATCTTCTGCGTCTGAATCAGCTGCGCTTCAATTCTTAGCGCCGTATGCTGGTTGTACAATGGGTGAATACTTCCGTGACCGTGGTGAAGACGCGTTAATCGTATACGATGACTTGTCTAAGCAAGCTGTTGCGTATCGTCAAATTTCACTACTTCTTCGTCGTCCGCCAGGTCGTGAAGCATACCCTGGTGATGTTTTCTATCTTCACTCACGTCTTCTAGAGCGTGCATCTCGTGTAAACGAGCACTACGTTGAAGCGTACACAAAAGGTGAAGTGAAAGGTAAGACAGGTTCATTAACTGCACTACCAATCATTGAAACACAAGCTGGTGACGTTTCTGCATTCGTACCTACTAACGTAATTTCAATTACTGATGGTCAAATCTTCCTTGAAACTGACTTATTCAACGCAGGTATTCGTCCTGCTGTGAATGCGGGTATCTCAGTATCTCGTGTTGGTGGTGCAGCGCAAACTAAAATCATCAAGAAACTAGGTGGTGGTATCCGTCTAGCACTAGCACAGTATCGTGAACTTGCAGCATTTGCTCAGTTCGCTTCTGATCTTGATGATGCGACTCGTGCACAATTAGAGCATGGTCAACGTGTTACCGAATTAATGAAGCAGAAGCAATTTGCACCAATGTCAGTTGCTGACATGGGCGTTTCTATCTTCGCTGTTGAAAAAGGCTACATGAACGACGTTCAGAATGACAAAATTCAGGACTTCGAAGGTGCGCTTCTTTCATTCATGAACAGTGAATATGCTGAGCTAATGGCTAACATTAACGAAACTGGTAATTACAACGGCGAGATTGAAGCAAGTCTTAAAGAAGGTATTGAGAAATTTAAGGCTACTCAAACTTGGTAATTAACCTTAGGTGGCAATGTAAGTTGTCACCTATTAACGTTTCGGAGAAATAGTCATGGCCGGCGGTAAAGAGATAAAAACCAAGATCGGGAGTATTAAGAATACTCAAAAGATCACTAGCGCTATGGAAATGGTTGCTGCGTCAAAAATGAAAAAGGCGCAAGAACGTATGGCTTCAAGCCGTCCGTATGCAGAAAACATGCGTAAAGTGATCGGTCATATCGCGCAAGGTAACCTTGAATATCGCCATCCATATTTGGAAGAGCGTGAGGTTAAGCGTGTAGGTTATATCATAATTTCGTCAGATCGCGGCTTATGTGGTGGCTTGAATACAAATGAATTCAAAGCAGCTGCAAAAGATATTAAACATTACCAAGACAGTGGCGTTGAAATAGATTTCGCCGCTATCGGCTCAAAAGCATCAGGCTTTTTTAGTCGTTTTGGTGGTAATGTGGTAGCTGCAAAGTCTGGCTTAGGCGATGCGCCATCTGTACAAGATGTAGTTGGTGCTGTACGCGTGATGTTACAAGCATTTGACGAAGGCAAGATTGACCGCTTATTTGTGGTATACAATAAATTTGTAAATACCATGAAGCAAGAACCAACGATCGATCAGCTATTACCTTTGCCAAAGGCAGAAGATGAACAATTGGCCCACCGTTGGGATTACATTTACGAACCGGATCCAAAACATATTTTGGACGCATTATTAATTCGTTATGTTGAATCTCAAGTATACCAAGGTGTAGTCGAGAACGCTGCGTCAGAGCAAGCGGCTCGAATGGTTGCGATGAAAGCTGCAACCGATAATGCAGGCAACTTAATTGATGACTTGCAACTGGTATACAACAAAGCTCGTCAAGCAGCAATTACTCAGGAAATTTCTGAAATTGTTAGCGGCGCGGCTTCGGTGTAAGCAAAGGTAAAGTATTTTAAAAGATTAGAGGAATAGTCATGAGTCAAGGTAAGGTTGTCCAAATCATTGGCGCCGTTGTGGACATTGAGTTTCCACAAGATGCAGTCCCTCAAGTATATGATGCAATTAGAATCACTGAAGGTGATTTATCTGGACTGACACTTGAAGTTCAGCAGCAGCTTGGCGGCGGCGTTGTGCGCGCGATCGCACTTGGTACTACAGACGGTCTACGTCGTGGTATCGCAGTAGAAAATACTGGTAACCCAATTATGGTTCCAGTGGGTACAGCAACACTTGGTCGTATTATGGATGTATTAGGTAATCCAATCGACGAAGCTGGCCCAATTGGTGAAGAGACGAGAATGTCTATTCACCGTGAAGCACCTTCTTACGAAGATCAGTCAAGCTCGACTGAACTTTTAGAAACTGGTATCAAAGTAATCGACTTAGTATGTCCTTTCGCGAAAGGTGGTAAAGTTGGTTTATTCGGTGGTGCTGGTGTAGGTAAAACAGTAAACATGATGGAACTTATCCGTAACATCGCAATCGAGCACAGCGGCTACTCAGTATTCGCTGGTGTTGGTGAGCGTACTCGTGAGGGTAACGATTTCTATCATGAAATGAACGAATCAAACGTACTAGATAAAGTATCACTAGTATATGGTCAGATGAACGAGCCACCAGGAAACCGTTTACGTGTAGCACTAACGGGTCTAACAATGGCTGAAAAATTCCGTGACGAAGGTCGTGACGTACTATTTTTCGTAGATAACATCTACCGTTATACACTAGCAGGTACAGAAGTATCAGCACTATTAGGTCGTATGCCTTCTGCGGTAGGTTACCAGCCTACGCTAGCTGAAGAAATGGGTGTACTTCAAGAGCGTATTACTTCAACTAAGACAGGTTCAATCACTTCAATCCAAGCGGTATACGTACCAGCGGATGATTTGACTGACCCATCTCCAGCAACAACGTTTGCTCACTTAGATGCAACAGTAGTACTTTCACGTGATATCGCGTCTTTAGGTATTTACCCTGCGGTTGATCCACTAGACTCGACTTCTCGTCAGCTTGATCCGCTAGTAGTGGGTAACGAGCACTATGAAGTAGCACGTGGTGTTCAAACAATTCTACAGCGTTATAAAGAGCTGAAAGATATCATTGCTATCTTAGGTATGGACGAGCTATCTGAAGAAGATAAGCAAGTTGTTAACCGTGCTCGTAAGATTCAACGTTTCTTATCACAGCCTTTCTTCGTAGCAGAAGTATTTACAGGCTCTCCAGGTAAGTATGTATCACTTAAAGACACAATCAGTGGCTTTAAAGGTATTCTGGACGGTGAATTCGATCACTTGCCAGAGCAAGCATTCTACATGGTAGGTTCAATTGAAGAAGCGCTTGAAAAAGCGAAAGGCATGTAATTAACCTGTAGGAGGTTTGAATGGCGGCTATGACTGTACATCTGGATGTAGTAAGCGCGGAACAGAACATTTTTTCTGGTCGTGTTGAGACTATCCAGGTCACTGGTAGCGAAGGTGATTTAGGTATTTATCCTGGTCACGCACCTCTTTTGACTGCCCTTAAACCTGGAATGGTTCGCTTGGTTAAGCAGCACGGTGTTGAAGAGCTGATTTACATTGCGGGAGGAATTTTAGAAGTTCAACCTGGTAATGTATCGGTACTAGCTGATGTAGCTACACGTGCTACGGATCTAGATGAAGCAGCGGCACTAGAAGCTAAGAAAAATGCTGAAGAGTTAATTGCTAACCCTTCAAACGATTTTAACTATGCTGAAGCTGCATCTGAGCTAGCGCAAGCTATTGCTCAACTTAGAGTTATCAATAAGTTGAAAAAGCAAATAGGTTAATCGCTTAATCATCCAAATAAATACAAAAGCCCAGCAGTTGCTGGGTTTTTTTATGCCTGTCAGCAAATGGGTGCTAAAGCAAATAAGTGGATGAATGAGAATTACTTAACAAAACATGCGCACATGGTTTGTTTGGAGCTTATATTCGTGCTTTGGTGCTATGCGTTGAGTTTGCATCTGTTAAACACTCGCAATACACTGTGACAACGTTTGTTGATCTATTCTTATTAGTAGTGGAGCCAATCGCTAATGAGTCCAGAAAATTGCCCAAAATGTAATGGCACCATTCAGCCATTGAGTATGACACTTTGCTGGTTTCCATTTTTCTTACGTTGCTCTCATTGCAATGTTAAATTAAAGCTGAAATCTTATAGAGTATTAGCGTTAACTGCTGTTGCATATATTGCGCTTATGATAGTCAGCATTATGTTAGTGCCGTTTGTTAGAAGTTATGGCTTAGGCATACTGTTGGGTGTATTTGGCTGGTATGTTGTTTATTATTATGCAGCTAGATATATGTTGAATAAAGATAACTTGCAGCTTTTAGAGTAAAGCACTAGATAGCTTCAATCTATTTCAGCACATACTACCGCTGCACATAAATTGAATAATAACGGTAGAATTTTACTCGCGCTGTGTTGTAGTACAACTTCCATCACCGCTCTTGTTGTAGGTAATGCGTATTTGAAAACATGCTACCCCTCTTTTTTATTATTGTGATAAAAATCGACAATAAAGCTTTTGTAAAAATATCCTACCATCAATGATTTTTTGAACAGTAACGCCAGGGCAAGAGCATTTTAATTTCCCCTTACAAGTAGTTCAGCTCTAAAATCATCATCTAATGCCGCCATTTTTAGCTTTCGCTTCATGCTGGCTTTTTTTGTTGTATCTGTTTTCACAATATTCAACGCCAATTTTCTAAATGCGCTCATGACTTCGGCTGCATTGCCCCGCCTAATACGTGAATCGTCTTCATGGAATGTCATATCTAGCGTCCAGTGTAAGCAGTTTTCAACGCCCCAGTGATTGCGAATTATGCCATTTAATCGCTCTGCATTTAGCCCCAATGAGCTGATGTAATAACGCGTTTCGGAAGTCATTTTATCTCCAATATGACGCTTAGACTCTACACTGACGACCGTTTGAATACTGCTCCAGTTTTCATTATCGGTTATCCAATTGTTATCAATTTCCAATTGGGTACACGTTCTTTCTTCTATTCGACCATGGCCGCTGTCAATGTGCGCATAAATACTATGAGCTGTGTTAACGAGTTTTTCTCTGTGGCACTTATGAAACCATGCTTGAACCTCTTCATTGAGTGTACTTTGATTGCCTTTTAGTGCAATGACGTAATCAGCACCTTTGGATTGAATTTTCTTTGTAATTGCGTGCTGACATCCCATAGCGTCTAACGTAACGGTTGCACCTTTTACATCAAGTAAATCCAGCAGCTTGGGGATAGCTGTTATCTCATTGGATTTATCATCTACTTTTTGTTGTCCTAGTACCAGACCATTGCCACAACTCCATGCACTGACCATATGCAACGGGTTCTTTCTGTCTTTGGTTGTGAAGCTTCTACGAGCGGTTTTTCCATCAATGGCGATAACTTCGCCATTCACTTGCTCGGCGATTTCATTTACCCAATTGATAAAGCTGGTTTGAATGGCTACAGGGTCTAAACGGCTCATTACTCGGGCTATGGTGTCATGCTTGGGAATACCATTTGCAAAGGGGAGATAACGCTTTAACCAGTCAACTTTTACATGTCCGAAATCTTCGATATCTTCCCAGCCTTCTGCGCCTGATAGCACGGCACAGATAGATAAAAATAAAATATCTATCAACTCATGCTTTTTACAACGGTCTATTCGCGGGTCTTCTATGATGGAAAAGTAAGTGATGAAGTTGTTGGTCATGCTAGGAAACCTGTAGTTATTATTTCCTGCTCTGATCATGAAAATATCATTTAGTTCAATTTATAATGATCTTGCCCTGACAGTAACGCGCTTCTAATATGCAACGTTATTGAATAAACCCTGTAGTCGTGATAAAAAGCCTGCGAATATTATTAACATAGTTAAATGGAAATTCACAATTACAGGATTATAGATGCTTATATTAAATAGCATATATTTAACCGCAGTACGGTACGTATCAAAAGCTACTCGTACAGGGATGAAATTAACTAACAATAAGGATGAACTTCAAATGCATTTAAACAATTCTAATATTAATAAACCAACCGCTGCTTATATTTTTGCTTCATGGGGCGCATTGGCAATAGGTGTGCTTGGCTACTTAATCGGACTTTGGAACGCGACGTTAGAGTTGAATGAAAAAGGCTATTATTTTGCCGTTTTTTTATTAGCAATGTTTGCTGCTGTTACATTACAAAAAACGATTAGAGATAAAGAAGAGGGTATTCCTGTTACGAATATATTTGCTGGGATGTGTTGGTTTGCATTTTCTTCAGCGATTGCTCTTTTAGTGGTTGGGCTTATAAATGCGACAATGCTATTAAGTGAAAAAGGCTTTTATGGGATGTCGTTTGTGCTCTCATTATTTGCCATCATAACGATACAAAAAAATATCAGAGACATGACGAACGAACAAGGCATGACAGATCCCGCCGCATTCCCTCGCGCTACCCAAGGTTTAGATGCAACTTTAGAAGCTGCCAGTATTATTGACTAACACATGAATGTGTCTGGCTAGAGAAAGTCATTAAATTTACTTACAACCTGTTTCTCACCTTGAAGTCTAATTAAGCATTAAACTTTAAGGTGAAAGCTTAGTATTTAGAAGGGGATTAGGCACTAAATCTCCCATATTTTTTTCAATGAGCTGCTGATTAAATCTACTCCAATCAAATTGCCAAGGATCTGACTTTCTATCAGGAGCAATGTGTACGTGGCCAACAATACTGCTGATGGGGAATTGTTGCGCGAGAAGGTGCGATAATTGGCTTACTGCATCATATTGCTCATCAGTGTATCCAGAGTCCTCAGTGGCAATCAGTTCTATCCCAATACTAAAGTCATTCAACCTTGTTCTACCGTCTATAGGATGCTCGCTGGCTCCTGCATGCCAAGCTCGCATGTTGGGGGCTACCAATTCAAATGTATTACCATCGCGGGCAATTAAATAATGTGCTGAAACATGATGATGGTGCAAACACTGACAGCATTGCTCGGGCATGAACTTGTCTGCTTGGCAGGTTGCAAACGGATTGTACATAGAGTGCAAGACTAGGGTGTCAATTTGTGTATTGGCGGGCCGGTGATCAAAATCGGGAAGAGTAAGCTGACGCTGAATTTTCATTAGAGTTATGACTTGATATTTATTAATTACTATTTATCCTATCACTTTTATTTTGGAAGCCTCAATAATGACAGTAAATATTGCACAGTGGCCAAAAGCTAAGCAAGAAGCCATTCAACATGATTTAATGGCTTCGTTGTGGGTACACAATGTAAAAATTGGCAAAATGAGTAAAGCGGATATCGAGTTTAAAATTCGCGATACGTTTAATAACCCCGAGTTGCAGCAGCACTTACGTAACCGTGTAGATTACTACATGCACATGCCCGCATCAGGCTATTAACGCAACCACCGTATGCGAGCACAATCTTAGTATTAGTCTCAATATTAGTGAAACACTTGGCTACTAAAATGCGCGGTTTTATAACCCTTAGTTAATTTAATAAAGTCACTATGGCTGAGGTGAATTAAGGTTTGATGATCACCTGCTTCTAAATACACATCAGCTTGATCAAACAAGGCTTCATCATATACTGCATCCATTTCATAAGCCTTGGCGACTGGCGGCACAGCACCATGTTCACAGTCACTAAATAACTTAAATACTTCCTGCTCGTTAATTAAATGAAACTCTCGGTGCGTAGCATCATTCAATTTCGACAAGCTTATTTTGTTATTGCCCGGTAACACCGCCATTACTTTTTTCCCTTCATGGTCGGCCAACATCACAGCTTTAGCTATATTCGCAAATGGGATCTGAGAGGATATTGCGGTAGATAGCGAGTTGTTACTATGCGGGTGTTCAACCACATCGAAAGGAATTTGATTATTTTTTAAGTATGAATAGACTCGGTTAGCAACGGTCATATTGTCCTCCTACTTATTAATGGTTAGCTGGGTTCAGCGTGCTGTAGGACTTATAATTATAGCAGTCAATTGGTTTTCTGCGTTGTGATAGGTACCTATATTGTGCGGCCAAAAAACACGGGCTAGCCACTTCTGTTTATCCTGTTCTATAAGTGAGCTACTTAGTGGCTGGTTGTTCGTAAATATAATAACTGCAACGTCTTGCTTCATTGAGAATATGTTCAACCCGCTCGACATGCACACTTTCGCCAAGCACGGTTCGAAAAGTTGCTAATTCTGATCGACAAAAATTTTGGCAGCTTGCTGCTGCAGCGCAAATAGGGCAGTGATTTTCAATTAAAAGAAAGCCTTTTTGGTGAGGCTCATATACGGCCATATAGCCTTCCTGTTCTCGCAAGTGTGTAAGCTTAGCCACTTTATTTTCTAAGCTATCGCTCGGCTTAATAGACGATAAGTAAAGCGCTTGCGTGTGTTGCTCGCGTTGGGTAATCATTTTATTTAGGCCTTCGTCACCGAAGATAGATTTAACGGAATCGAGCATTTGAATCGTGAGTTCAGCGTGGCGGTCGGGAAAGCGCTGATGACCCGCAGGCGTTAACTGCCAGTATTTGGCGGGGCGACCTCGTTTTTCCGCTTTATCAAATGTGCTTACTAGCCCTTCACTTTCTAATACCTGTAAGTGCTGCCGTGAACCCATCGAGGTCATATCAAGGGTGTGCGCTAAGGTTTGCGCGGTTTGTGGCCCATCGGATTTTAATAGATAAAGAATTCGCTCACTATTTACTTTTTTAGCCATAATTACAAAAGAGTTATGTTGGTATAGGACAAGTATAAACGCTACTTAATAAGATAAACACTTTATTTATTTTAAGGGTATTGAGCAAGTTGGCTTAGTATTTAGTGGGCTGTTAAATATTCATCGGTTTAATAAAACCACTTAACACTAGATGGCGTACTAACTTTATCAATCATTATTTTATGATGGCGTGATAAATGGCAAGAGCAGATGCAATCGAAGAGTTGATCATTGCCCGACACAAGTGGGGGCGCGGATTTCGCTATAACTACCCAGACGGTGAATGGATAACGTGTAAGCAAGTGCTCAAGCGCATTAAAAATTTAACCATTCCACCTTCATGGCAAAAGGTAAGAATTAATGACAAGCCAGATGCTAAATTGCAGGCATTAGGTCATGACAGCCGTGAGCGGCGTCAGTATATTTACCATCCTCATTGGCAGCAGCGTCAACAGCAAAAAAAGTTTGCCAAGTTAACTGAATTTGGCGTGCATTTACCCGCCATGCGCAGCTATTGTGTCTCACTGCTGGAGCAAAATAGCTGGTCGAAGGAAAAAGTATTGGCACTCATGGTGTTGGTGCTTGATCAAACAGGCATTCGTATTGGTAATGCCAAATACACTCAAGAGAACGACACCTATGGTTTATCAACACTCAGGCGCAAGCATATTCAACTGGTTAAAGACGACTTACAGTTCAGCTTTGTAGGCAAAAGCAATAAACCGCGACAAGTGAATATTTCATGTCCAACACTGGTGGACGCAATAAAACAAAGCGCTGATCAACCAGGCTACGATGTATTCAGGTATCAAAACGAAAAGCGGCAATGGGTGGATGTGGATAATTACGATGTGAATGCATTTATTCAGTCTTATATGCACCCAGAGTTTTCTTGTAAAGATTTCCGCATGTGGACAGCTTGCCGCTTAGCCATTGAGCTTTATCCTGAGGCTAAACACATTAAACAGCAACAACCACGTAGCAGTATTTTTAATATATTAGTTAAATTAGTGGCCGCAGAGCTGGGTAATACAGTAAAAATATGTCGTGACTATTATTTACACCCTAAACTGACTAAGGCAATAAAAGCTAACCAATTACCCATTGTGAATAATTTACCATGTGATCATGAATTGAATGAAGCGTTAACGGAATCGGAATGTATTTTGATGGATGTGCTTAATTAGCCGTTACAGCACGCTGGTGGCAGTAACATCGTTGATAACAATATTCACTGCTACGCATGCAGTGAATATCGCTGTTTATACTATGTTGCTAATTACTTAGCGAGCTCGAGAACTTTAGCCACGAGTTTTTCAATGCCTGAGTTAGCTTCTACAATGGAACCTGCCAACATATAAGCAGGAGTACTAACAACTTTGTGTTCTTCATCAACTACAATTTGTGACACCGTACTGTCTACATGGTCACCACCCATTGCTTGCACGGCCGCGGCCGTATCACGGTCAATCCCTATCGTTAATGAGGTATTTTTCCCATATATATGTGGGATCATCACAGGTGAAATACAAATATAGCCCGCAGGTTTTTTGGCATCCGCAAATTGTTTACAGGCTTGCAGTACGTCTTCGTGTATTTCACACTCAGCGCCTTTAACTGCAAAGTTACATAAATTTTTAGCTGCACCAAAACCGCCTGGCAAAATAAGCGCATCAAAATCATCTGCTTGTAACTCAGTAAGTGGTTTTACATTACCCCGTGCGATGCGCGCCGCCTCTACAAGCACATTGCGGGTTACACCGCTTGTTTCTTCGCCAGTAAGATGATTAATGACATGGTGCTGCTCAATATCAGGGGCAAAACATTGGTAGCTGGCTTCAGATTTTTCAAGATGAAGTAAGGTTAATACGGCTTCATGTATTTCAGATCCGTCGTATACGCCGCAGCCACTTAAAATAATTGCTACTTTTTTCATTTGTGCTCCTTTGTTTAAATAATGAGAGGTTATCGCTAAACCTAAGCGTCTAAACCGCATAAATACTAGCTTATGCTAAATAATTATTTAAGGCTGTATTTTTAGCTTAAAAAAAGTTTAATATTTTTCTTTTAATCTACCTTGTTTATGGTAGTCTAGCTCTCCGATTTTTCCTTTATTGGTTAAATTTTGAACGGGCTTAGTAAACGTTTACTGTCACCAGCAAATAATAAGCACTACTAAGATCCTTTTCCACACGATGGAAAATAATAATAAAAAACAAAAGGATCGTCAGATTTCTCCTTTTATTTATTAAAATTCAAAAACTTACGTTCAGCGCTTCGCTTCTGGAACGATCTCCTTAGGCATATTTGCTGATCTTATAAACAAAGTTATCCACAACTTGTTATTCCCATGATCCCACTTCAAACCTAGGTTTTTATTGATTATTAGTACATTGATCGCTAGGGTTCATATTCTGTTATAAACAACAATTAATTTGTGATTGAGAAGATCAAAATGGCTCAGATTCCGCAAAATCCTTTTATTCTTGTAGACGGCTCTTCCTATTTATTTCGCGCTTATCATTCTCCACCGCATCTCACTAATTCAAAAGGTGAAGCAACAGGTGCCATTTATGGTGTAGTAAACATGCTTAAAAGCTTAATTAGGCAGTTTGAACCTACGCATATGGTGGTGGTATTTGATGCCAAAGGTCCTACGTTCCGTAATGATATGTATGCTGACTATAAAGCGCATCGCCCACCAATGCCGGACGATTTGCGTACGCAAATAGAGCCGCTACATAACATCATTAAAGCCATGGGCTTACCGTTAATTAGCATTGAAGGCGTAGAGGCCGATGATGTGATTGGTACGTTGGCTTGTCATGCTGCTAAGCAAGGTCACCATACGCTAATCAGTACGGGTGATAAAGACATGGCACAGTTGGTTAATGAGCATGTGACGTTAATCAATACCATGACAGACACCGTATTAGATCCAGCAGGCGTAAAAGAAAAATTTGGCATAGAAGCTGATCTGATCATCGACTATTTAGCGTTGATGGGCGATAAAATTGATAACATTCCGGGCTTACCAGGAGTCGGAGAAAAAACTGCACTGGCACTATTGCAGGGCTTGGGATCAATTGAAAGTATTTATGAAAATATTGATAAAGTGGCTGATCTTGGTTTTCGCGGCTCGAAAAAAATGCCTGAAAAATTGCAAGAGCACAAAGCGCAATTAACACTGTCTTATGAATTAGCGACGATCAAACTTGATGTTGAAGTGGACGAAGACATCGAGCAGCTAAAAGTGACAGAGCCAGATGCTGATCGATTAGCAGAATTGTACGGCGCTTGTGAATTTAGGCGTTGGCTGGCAGAAGTGTTAGATGGTACAAGCCCAATTCAACAGGCGGCACAGCACAATTTAGGTGCAGAGCCTGTTAAGTCAGCGCCTACCATCGATCGCAGTGCTTACCAAACGCTATTAACTGAAACTGATTTAAACAGCTGGTGTGCTTTATTAAAAGAAGCTGAACTGTTTGCTTTTGATACGGAAACCACCAGCTTAGATTATATGAAAGCAGAGTTGGTTGGTATGTCATTTGCGGTAGAAAAAGACGGGAAAATACTGGCTGCGTATCTACCCCTTGCCCATGACTATATTGATGCACCTGAACAGCTTTCCAAAGCAGTAGTATTTAAGGCGCTTGCGCCGATATTAGAAAGCGAAGAACACGCCAAAGTTGGCCAAAATTTGAAGTACGATAAAAGCGTATTGGCACGTGCTGGCATCGTATTACGTGGTATTAAATACGATACGATGTTGGAGTCGTATGTATTTAATAGTGTGGGCTCGCGTCATGATATGGATAGCTTAGCACTTAAGTACCTGTCGCATAAAAACATTAGCTTTGAAGAGATTGCAGGTAAAGGCAAAAAACAATTAACCTTTAATCAAATTGACTTAGCGCAAGCTGCTCCTTATGCCGCGGAAGATGCAGATATTACTTTGCGATTACATCAAGCACTGTGGCCGAAAATAGAAGCAGAACCAAGCCTTTTGACCGTGTTTAACGATATAGAGATGCCGTTGGTGTCGGTGTTATCTCAAGTAGAACGAAATGGTGTGTTAATTGAAAGCCAAACGCTAAACGTACACAGCCAGCAGTTAGCTGTACGTTTAATGGAGCTAGAACAAGAAGCCTATGACATTGCAGGTAAAGAGTTTAACTTAGCATCCCCAAAGCAGCTGCAAGAAATTTTATTCGAGCAGCTGGGCTTACCTGTTATTAAGAAAACGCCAAAAGGTGCACCATCTACTGCTGAAGAAGTGTTGGTAGAATTGGCACATGACTACCCATTACCGAAAATCATTATTGAGCACCGCGGCTTAAGTAAGCTTAAATCAACTTATACGGATAAACTGCCGTTGATGGTGAACGAGCATACAGGGCGAGTTCATACGTCATATCACCAAGCCGTTACAGCAACAGGGCGCTTATCATCAACCGATCCTAACTTGCAAAATATTCCAATTCGTAATGCGGAAGGTCGTCGTATTCGTCAGGCATTTATTGCACCAAAAGACCATAAAATTGTGGCGGCTGACTATTCACAAATAGAGTTACGGATAATGGCGCACCTATCGCAAGACAAAGGCTTATTAAATGCATTTGCTAGTGGCCAAGACATTCATAAAGCAACGGCTGCGGAAGTGTTTGATGTGGCAATTGACAAGGTGACTAGTGAACAACGACGCAGCGCAAAAGCAGTAAACTTTGGCTTAATTTATGGCATGTCAGCATTTGGTTTATCTCGTCAGCTAAATATTCCGCGTGGCGAAGCGCAAAAGTATATGGATTTATATTTTGAGCGTTTTCCTGGTGTGCTTGAATATATGGAACGTACGCGCGAGTCTGCAAGAGATAAGGGCTATGTAGAGACTATTTTTGGCCGTCGATTACACTTACCAGAAATTAAAGCACAAAATGGTGCCAGACGAAAAGCCGCAGAGCGTGCTGCGATTAATGCTCCGATGCAAGGCACGGCCGCTGACATTATTAAACTAGCAATGATTAAAGTTGCTAACTGGATTGATGCGGAAGCCAGTGACGATGTAACCATGATCATGCAAGTGCACGATGAATTAGTGTTTGAGGTAAAAAATGAAGCGGTTGATCAAGTGATACCTAAAATACAAGCGATTATGGCTGATGCGGCTAGTTTAGATGTTCCATTATTAGCAGAAGCTGATGTGGGTGATTGTTGGGATGAAGCGCATTAATCAGCGTAAGCAAAACAAGGGTGAACTGAGAAAATAAAATTAATTTAAAAAAATGATAATTAATTTGAACTTTTAGGGATCAGGTTAGTCCTACTTAATAGCAGTAACGTTTTAGAAAGTTTTTTCTCTCCCTTTATGTAAATAGTTTTGACCCCGTCATGATGGCGGGGTTTTTTTTTGACTTCGATTTATGCATTGACTTATTAAAAAATTAACCTACACAAAACTGTAATATTTATCCGTTATATCAAGTTGTTTTGATGGTTTTCGTATAATTTGTAGTGTTTATTGGTAATAAAATTACAAAATAGGCTTTAATTTTCTTTATTAGGTGTGTATAGTTTCGCCTGTAGGGTACAGAGGTACGAAGGTTGTTATCTTCAAACCTTTTGTTTAGCCCTGGCAGGCACCTGCTGGGGCAATTTTTCTTCTTCACCTACTACCCACATTTCACACGTTTATCTTATCTAACGTCACTATCAAAGCCACAATACAACCGGTTTATAATTTCTAGTATATTTAGCTATTTAGGCTAGTTTCTTGTGCATAAAATAAGTAACCTAAGCGCTTAAGTTGATGTAAGGAAAGGCAACGTGAACGCGGAATTAAAACAAAAGATACTGGCTGTATGCGACCAAAAAATTAAGCAAAAGGGCAACAACGTAGGGCTGTCGTTTTACGCTTTTTTTGCGAATAAGAACGATAATCCCGAGCAACTAATGGAAGTGGCTACTTGGTGGATTCAAACTCATCAGCTAGATCATTTTGAAAAAGCGATAAAAATCAAACAAATGATAGAAATATCAAACCACTAGTTAGCGTTTCATGGCTAACACTAAAACGAACAAATTATACAAGGCACAACAATGACTCAACAGCAAGCTTATCCGATTGGTCAACCCGGTAAAAAATGGCAACAAGAAGAAAAGCAAACCTGGCTGGCTCAGCAAAGTGTTAAGCGCTCATATCAAGAGGAAGTGGTAGCAAAAATAACACCGTTAGCTAACCGTTTCAGTGTAGAGCAGTACGGTGCGCTTTCTTATGATGAGTCACGCTATCCACTATACATTGTGAAAAGTCAGCAGTGGGACGAAACTAAGCCCACAGTGTTAGTCACTGGTGGCGTTCATGGTTATGAAACCAGTGGGGTTCATGGCGCGATTCGTTTTTTGGAAACCGTTGCCACTGAATACCAGAACCAATTTAATATTCTGGTTGTGCCCTGTGTGAGTCCATGGGGATATGAAACGATTAATCGATGGAATCCCAATGCCGTCGATCCAAATCGTTCATTTTTGAGTAATAGCCCAGCGGAAGAGTCAGCGAAGCTAATGGAGTGTCTATCTAGCATTCAAGCAAACATTACCAGTGAAATTATTGCTCATTTCGATTTACATGAAACGACCGATACTGACAACACCGAATTCCGACCTGCTTTAGCTGCCCGTGACGCCTCTACTCATACTAATTGGAATATTCCAGACGGCTTTTATTTAGTTGCCGACGTTAAGCAGCCACAAACTGCCTTTCAAACCGCTATTATAGAATCTGTTGCGAAAGTTACTCATATAGCCCCAGCCGATGAAAACGGCAAATTAATTGGGGTCGCCATTGAGCAAGAAGGTGTCATTAATTACGCAGCAGCAGGGTTAGGGCTGTGTATGGGAGTGACGAATGCGATATATAAAACAACAACGGAAGTTTACCCAGACAGCCCAAAAGTAGACGACGAAAATTGTATTAATGCGCAAGTGGCTGCAATCGTGGGTGGATTAGCTTTTATTGTGGAGTAAGTGCAAGAGTATACATAGATAGTGGTTTATTGGGCTGATAACTTACGAACATGTTTTGCAACAATATTAATAAAAATATAATATACCAGCCCACATTTATTTACACATAAACAAGGACAGTATGAGTTGGCCACAGTTTCATTTTAAGTGCCGTTTTTTCACACAATATCTACAGCAAGGACGAACTATTGCTGAAGCCGAGCAGCAGTATCAGAACAGTGGATTATCTACACTTCATTCAAATCATCAACTTGAGCCAGCGCAGCAAAGCTTATTTGAACGCGCCGCGGTCGTTAGCAATAAGCAAGTGAGTGCAGGTCTAAAGGTTGAGCACAGTGCGCTGGCTTATTATGCTGGGCTAGATTTAGAACAGAAACTAAAAGCGTCAAAAAAGTATGAGTCAATATTAAATAAGCTTTATTATATGGTGTCTTTAGCGTTGATTTACATCGCGCTTAGTAGTGTTCATAAGGTGTTTGTGCACCCTGTTTTTTCTGAGTTCATTGCGCAATATCCACGATTAAATAATCCTTATTTTGAAGCATTTAATATGGTTTGGATGGTAGGCTTGATAGTGTCTGCAAGCATAATCGCGTTTAGCTTTATGATCAGTGTGTTGATCAAAAATATGGATAAGATCATCATTCAAGGAGCCACTCAGTGGCAGAAATCTATTTTACCCAAGTCAATATTGTTAGAAGTGAATGAACTTAACAATATTATTACACTGCCCATAAAAGATGAAAGCCTTGATAGCGAACTGTATAAAAAGATCCATACAATAAGTGAGTTGGGATTAGATAAAAATATTGAATTATTTAGCTTATTTAATAAACACACAGAGAGATTGGAACAAAAAGTGTGGCAAATGATAAGTAGAATGCAGCTGTTACTGGCACCCATCCTTTTCTGCAGCATCGCATTTTATATTATTAATATTTATATCCCTATCTTTTCAATTGGAGAAGTAATGTCATGAAGGAAAATGGATTTACACTGATAGAATTGATGGTTGTGGTCGCAATAGTTGGCATTTTGTCATCAGTTGCATTACCTCAATATCATATGTACACCTTGAAAACGCATGTCGTTGAAGCTTACCAATACGCTGACAATATCCGTCAACCCGTTACTGAGTATTATGGAAAACATCTGCGCTTTCCTGAAAATAACCAACAAGCAGGGTTGCCTGCGCCTGATAAGCTTATTTCTAATAAAATAGAAAGTGTATCAATTAAAAATGGCGCAATTCATATCCTTCTTGGCAACAATGTGCCGGAACCGTTACAGGGAAAGTATTTAAGTTTTCGTCCAGCGGTCGTTGAAGGTAGTGCAGTTAGCCCTATTTCATGGCTGTGTGGCTATGCAGAGGCAGTAAAGGGGATGACTGCGATAGGTCAAAATAAAACAGACATTGATGTCGAGCACCTAGCGGGCGACTGCATTAAAATGGATGCTTAACGAGATAACTGTGTACCAAAAGATAAAGTACTATTGAGGGTTACCTTTTAATGAAACACGCATATAACGCTGTAGGGTTAGTTTTATTCATCAACCTGTTAATGAGCATCAGTGCAGCCGCACAATCAATAAACACTAATCCGTTTAACGATGGTCCTTATATTCTTATTGAAGGTGATAAGTTTATTAGTAAGTCGATTGAAAACGGTAAGGTCATAGTCCAACGTAGTGAGCAAACATTCCCTACCGACTTTGCTGCAGAAGCGACGTACTATCAAGGTGTGACTCATATTGCGGCAATCAGTGACATCCACGGTCAGCATGATATTTTTCTTAATATCTTAAAAAATAACAAGGTTATTAATCAGCAACATCAATGGATATATGGAGACGGACACTTAGTCATTACGGGTGATATATTCGATAGAGGGCCGCAAGTGCTAGATAGCTTATGGTTTGTGTTCAATTTAGAGCAACAGGCAAAGGCTGCTGGTGGTAAGGTGCATTTTTTATTAGGTAATCATGAATACATGGTATTACGTGGTCGACTAGATTATTTACACCCTAATTACCATCAAACGGCTACGTTACTTAATACGGATTACAAGGCGCTGTTTAATGAGCAAACTGTTTTAGGTCGTTGGTTAAGATCAAAAGCTACGGTGATAAAAATTAATGATACGGTATTTTTACACGGCGGTATTTCAACAAAATTACTCTCTTCACAGCTAGATTTACACGACATTAATCAGCATTTTCGAGCCAGTATCGGTTTGTCTAAAACCGCAGTGAAGCAGCACCCTATTTACTCGCAGTTACATGCTTCTTCAGGGCCAATTTGGTACCGAGGGTATTTTGATGCGGGGTTAACCAATACAGTGGTTGATCAAATTCTTAGTATATTAAAAGCATCACGCATTGTTGTTGGTCACACATCAGGCGAAGAAATAAAACAACTAAATGATGGTCGCATTTTTGCTGTTGATACCAGCATCAAAAACGGTGAAGACGGTGAAATATTACTTTTTAATAATCAGTCTGCATACCGCGGCACCTATACGGGTGAAAAAATAAAGCTGCTATAACCAATTAATTCGTAAAGGATACATTATGGGTACCTATATTCTGCTCTTACGTGCAATTAATGTAGGTGGCAAAAACTTACTGCCAATGAAAGAGCTAGTGCCTTTGCTTGAAACGTTGGGCTATCACCATATACAAACCTACATTCAAACTGGCAACGTAGTATTTCAAAGTGAACAGTTGCCATGTACGGATACTATTCAAAAATCCATTGAGCAACAATTTTCGTTTAAACCATCATTGATGATACTCACATTAGATGCGTTTAACGAAGCATTAGCAAATAACCCGTTTAAACAGCGCGAAGGTAAGCTAGTGCATTATTATTTCTGCCAGCCACAACCTAGCCTTGATTTAGATAAGATTAACCAGCTTAAAACACCAACCGAGCTGTACGCATACCATAATCATGTGTTTTATTTATATGCACCTGACGGTATTGGCCGTTCCAAGTTAGTTGCTAATATTGAAAAGTGCCTTGGTGTTGATGCAACAGGAAGAAACTTAAATACGGTTAATAAGTTACAAACCATGCTGCTAAATAAAAGTATGAAATCTGAGTAAAGTTAAGCTAGTAGTGCTTGGAAATTTGTGTTGTCCTAAGTTCAATACAGGCTCTTTGATTATGTCATCACTTATATTTGATTAGCGCCCAGCATATTTACAATCTTCTCTTTACAAACACTTCTATTGATAACCCATAAGCTATAGCTAATCGGTAACACCTCAATTCCTGCTCGTTTGAAAATTTTATATGTGTCTAACTCAAAGAAGCCTTCCCATGGTCCAGGGTATCCAATTAGGTCAAGTGCAAGATATTTATCTTTATGTTTACACAAAATATCTATTTCAACTCCCGCAATCGTATACCCAGACCATGTTTCTATTTTTAGTTTTTTTAATTCCGATATAATTTCATTCTGAAACTCGTCAAGTTGAGGCTTTGTTAAATGAATCGCTTTAAACTGACCAACTGAATTCATGTATCGCTTCAATAAGTTGCTTTCTGAAAGCGTTGCTTCGTCTATAGATAAAAACAACACTTGTTTCTGCCTTGCGCGAGTAATGGTGACGTTAAACACATCTTCTCTGTTTAAGTATGCCGTAGTTCTCTTTGAATTATTATCTACTGCAAAAGAAATGAACATGACATCTCTTTCTTCCCCTTGAAATCCAAACGGCGTTGCTACGCGTATTTTATGTTTAGTGATCTCAGACTCAGTAAAACAAGAATTAACAGTCTTAGACAAGTATTCTGCTTGATGTCTAAATGGAGAAATAACACCAATACTGTGAATTAGTCCCGTTTGGCCATCTTCATTAATTTGTTGTTTTATTGATTCGATCAGGTGCGATGCTTCTATCTCATTTATCCCTGCATTATTTCTAATGCCATTCACTCGCTTAACATGAAGATACCCACTACTGGTACAGGGTCTGTGCTGCATAACTTTTAGCTTATTTTGGTAAAAAGAGTGGTTACTAAAATGAATTATTTCCGGCTTGCTTCTGAAATGTTCGTCCAAAAAGGCAAGTTGCTGATGGCTATTAAGCATACATAATGCTAGATCTAGAATGGAGTTGTCTCGATAGCTCAGTACACCATTAGTACTGGTTGATACGTTATTTTTAGATAAGAGTTGAGCCTCTTTATTTTTAGCGAGAAAGGAGTAATGTTTTAGTTGTTTCGTATCTCCTATCACTATCGCTCTTTTTGCGCGATATAGCGCAGGCAAACAGCTAGTAATATTGCACTGTGTCGCCTCATCAATAATCACTAAATCAAACATTTCTGCTTTTAATGGTAATACTCGATACAATGAATTTAGGCTTACAAGCCAAACTGGAAAAGCTGACAGTAGTGCTGAGTATTCAATATCGTTAAATTGCTCGAATTGTTTTTTTGATGTTCGACTACGAATAGCCTTGTTGAAGGCCTGAAGTGATTTTCGATGCGTTTCAACTAGCGTTTTTAAATTCTCATTTTTTATTGCATTTAGATAATTACTTGCAAGCTTTTCTCGTATTGACTGCTTAGAGTTGATCTTCTCTAAAGAGGACCACTCTTGGGTTAACCTGTGGATCTCATTTCGAGTAAAAGCTAAATATATGCTTTTCATCCAGCGCGAATTACTTTCATCAAGGCGCTTTATTCTTTGGCCGTTATACACCGTTTTTTGACAATACTTAATAAAGCGTTTTTCTAGTTTATTTAAGGTGTTATTAATTTCACTTAACTCTGATTCGCATGTTATAGGGTGTGTTTGTATATCGTTGGAGTAGTAGCCAGATAGTAGATCAGATATGTAGCTTTTTAACTTTTTTAGGAATTCACTTTGACCAGCCCTAATAGATACATCTCCAAGATTAAAGTTGCCCTCTAATTTTTCTGAGATTACATCAAGAGCTGTCTCATTGTTTGCAACAATAAGTACCGATTCACCTCTTGCGATATGCTCTGCTGCTATTGCTGCAATTGTGTAAGTTTTGCCTGTTCCTGGTGGCCCTGAAACACAGCCCAAACTTGCATTCGCCGCAATGGAAATAACCTTTTTTTGAGAAATGGAAAGTAACCCCGGCAGATAGTCATACTTTAGTTTTTTCTGATAATACGGCGTGTTAGAGGTATCAAAAAGGTTTGCTAAAGGAGGTGATAATGTATCTGAAGAAATTATTGTTTCGAGCTCATGCAGAATACCTCGATTGCTTTTTGATCTTTCAACAAATGCAAGCACAGAGGCTGGCAGTAGTGAGGGTATTTTCTGTCTAAGTGCTCTTTTTAACGCTTTGGCATCTACAAGTGAGGGATAATTTAGTAGCTCAACAAGGTTTAGTTTGTGAGGGCTATTCTTTAATAACGCAGTCCAATAGGATGGAGAGTGGTAATCACCTAAGTTATCATCTTGTAAAGTGCTATTTCCTTCTGGTAAGAGAGTTTGAATTAATGACTCATTAATTTCTAGTACGTGACTTTTTAATGAAAAGTAATAATCACCTTTATCTTTTATTATTTCAGCCTCATTGAATACTAATGGTGCTACAACAGTTTTCACTTCGCCATTTATCTCTAGTCTTCCTGTAATCATAAAGCGGGCATACAGTAGCACTCGTTCTCTTTGATACAAATTGATACGCTTTATCATTTGCGAAGCAAAACTTTCAGGTATGGGAAGTCTAGGAAGAAAACCAGAGCCTAAGTCATCTTGCCCTTCTAAGATGAGGTAATCTTCGCTATTTAGTTTAGTGAGATTCCATAAATTAAGATCTGCGCTGTCTTCTTTATAGCAATCTCGATAATAAGAAAGGGTGTTTTTAATATTCAACACAAAGATTCCACAATAAGGTTACTAAAACTTCTTGGTAGTTCAACTGCTCCACAAATATAGTTGTTGCAGGTTATTGAATCTATCGAGATGTTGACGCGATATAGAGGGCAAGCATTATTATGCGGAAAGTTTACTATATAGACAACCAGCCAATAATTTACAGAAATAAAAAATTAGAGTAAATACTTTAATTTTTTATTTGGTTGGGTATAATGGCATCAGTTTTTAATTTGTTCGATTAAAAACGCCCTGTAGATTTAACAATTTGAATAGCTTCTCCCCGATTGCTATAACCAGCTGAATTTGTCAGCTGGTTTTTTTTTTGCCTGATTTTCTTCTGAATAATACTGTAATGCTTGTGTATGACTATCTTCGACTATTGAATGCGTTGATGGAGCATACTAAGAGGCGGCTGTGCTTTACTCTTTGATTGACGGGTTTTGATTGAAGGGTGTAGTAGCGTTTGAATGAAAATATTTGCGGCTAGTGGCTTGGCGAAAAAAAGCTGCAAAAGTTGATTTGCAGCTTATCTATGGTGTGGGCTTATGATACGGGCTTATTTTTGAGTCTATGAAGCTTGATCGTCTTCGTCAGCTAGTGTGCTGATGTGCTGAGCCTCTTCACTGTTTGCGCCATTGGCTGCTGCGTTATCTTGGCCAAAATCATCACTGAACCATTCATCAAGTTTTTGCGATAGCTCTTTCACCCCGAAGTGTTTTAACGATGAAAAGGCGTGCACCGTAACATCACCTTGGAAAGCGAGTGAAGCTTCGCGAATTTTTAACAGTTCCGCTTTGCGCTTACCGGATTTTAATTTATCTGCCTTGGTAAGTAGCACTAAAACAGGGATATTGCTGTCTACCGCCCAAAAAATTAAATCTTGATCGAGATCTTTCATCGGATGGCGAATGTCCATTAATACCACTAAGCCACGTAAGCATTCGCGCTTTTCTAAGTATTCACCTAATGATTTTTGCCATTTCAGCTTCATTTCTAGTGGTACTTTTGCAAAGCCATAGCCAGGTAAGTCGATAAGGCGGCGATCTTCGCCAATATCAAACGCATTAATAAGCTGAGTACGACCCGGGGTTTTACTGGTTCTTGCTAAACCTTTCTGGTGAGTTAGCGTGTTTAAGGCACTAGATTTACCGGCGTTAGAACGACCAGCAAATGCGACTTCCATTCCACCGTTAGGTAGTCTGCGAATATCTGGCGCGCTAGTTAAAAACGTTGCGCCTGTGTAATTGAATCGAGATTTAGCCACGCTAAGCTCCTATATAAATTTCGCGCTATTTTACTGTATCACCCTAGGGTGCACAATGGTGGTGCTATAGTCGGTTTAGTACAAAATCAGAACTAATCATAACTTTTGAGCCAAGAAACAACGAAAGAGGGTTGTTTTTCTATGAAATTTTGTCATTAGAAGTTTTACTGCCATAATATTTGTGTAAAATATAGCGGTTCATAAATAAATATAACTTGCCTGCCAGCACATGCAGGGACAAAACAGAGAAATAACCATGAAGAAATTTGCACTATCTTTAACTTTGTTAGTAGGGCTAGTCGGCGGTGTAAACGCGGCTGAGGGCGATCCAGAAGCTGGAAAAGCAAAGGCAGCAACGTGTGCCGCTTGTCATGGTGCTGATGGTAATAGTATGGTTGATATGTACCCTAAAATTGCAGGGCAACATGCTGAGTACATTTATAAGCAATTAAAAGAATTTAAATTAGGCATGACGTCTGGCGGTAGCGAAGGCCGAGTTGACCCAGTAATGGGTGGGATGGCGATGCCGTTATCTGATCAAGATATGAAAGATGTATCAGCATTTTTTGCTAGCCAAACCATGACGCAAGGTGCAACACCAGAAAACGTGATTGAAAAAGGTGAAGCGTTATACCGTGGTGGCGACTTAGAGCGTGGTATTCCTGCTTGTCAGGCGTGTCATGGTCCGCGTGGTGTAGGTCAAAGTCTTGCAGGCTTTCCTATGATATCTTTCCAACATGCAAATTATACAAAAATTCAGTTAGAAAAATTCCGTAGTGGTGAGCGTGCAAACGACATGAATGCCATTATGCGCGACATTGCTAAAAAGCTAACTGATGAAGATATTGAAATTCTTTCTAAGTATGTTGCTGGTTTACACTAGTCAGATGTAAATATCGCGCTGATAAAGCGTTTAAACTTGTATTAAGGGTAGCTAAACGGCTGCCCTTTTTGTTTATGTATCGCTAATCTTTAATATATAGCGCTGGTGACGGAGTAAAAAAGCATAAAAGTGCTCTTGATCAGTTGAAAAATAAATTTGTGACCCTATCTATAATTTAGGTTCATTGGTAAGACCGCTTTTGGCTTTATTGTTAGCGATTGTCATGCTGCCAAATAATATTAACTAATTAGTGATTGAAATTGTTAATAAAAAATTCAAATAGCCTTCTAGATGCTGTTTTAGCTATTCCCGCTCGTAAGATATCTCTCACAAAATATGTAAGACTTTACCCATTAATAAATGTAAGAGATTGCCTTAATTAAATTTATTTTTAACATTAACTATTGAAAATATAGGTCTTTTTTTAATCGCTTTAAAAAAAGTTCATTTTTTTTGTAAAAAGGTGTTGTTTGAAATTGAGGATTCAGTAAATTGTTTACCGTCGTTTAACAACAGGGTTGGCAGTTAGATTTAACTGTATTAAACCACTGAGCTTAGCAACAAAAATAATAACAATAAAAAAATAATAAAGCAGGGCAAAACGACTAGGATAGCGAAAGAAGGAAGTGACCCTAATTGGGTATAGAGAAATACACAACAATGATGTATTTGCTGCTATACGATAGGGATGCTCTAGGGACGAACTAAGAAAGCGTTAGCGGAAGACCAATAAAAAGAAATACATACACGGATGTTAAACAAAAAAAATACGGATAACTAATAAAGACTAAGACAGGGGTGTCGACTTTAGGGATGGAACTCCATGTAGAATTGTAGTCGAAATGGTACGAGTGTCATAAATGCGCTAAGCTGATTAAGCTGTGCGACACTAAATTAATAGGCGGAAGAGTTTAACTCTTTCGCCTTTTTTATATGCGCTGTTTACATTACACTGCCTTTCAACTTACGCCTTCGTATCTTTAACCGCTAAAGTAATTAATCATGTTTAACCGATCAGAGCCAAATTTATCTTGCCCGTTATGTGCGCACTTCACAGTCACTCCCTTCCATCAAGATAAAAAGCGGGAGTATTTGCGTTGTGTGCAGTGCGCATTAGTCTTTGTGCCTGCGCAATTTCATTTATCTGCTGAGGACGAGAAGGCGGAATACGACAAGCATGAGAACGATGTAACTGATAGTGGATACGTAAATTTTTTACAACGTGCGGCTAACCCGTTGCTTGAGCGACTATCAACCGTTTCAACCAGATTGAGTGGGCTCGACTTTGGTTGTGGGCCAGCACCTGCACTGGCTGAGCTACTGCAAGCTGCGGGGCACAACGTTGCGCTATACGATTACTACTATCATCCTGATAATGCAGTATTGTCGCGACAATACGATTTTGTTACTTGTACCGAAGTGATAGAGCATTTTAATCAACCTGCGGAAGGTTGGGCACAACTGCTTTCATTATTAAAGCCGCAAGGACACTTAGTTATTATGACCAAGTTAGTGATAGACGAAGCTCGGTTTAGTCAATGGCACTACAAAAATGATCCCACGCACGTTAGCTTTTTTAGCCGTGAAACGTTTGATTTTTTAGCAGATAAACATCATCTTTCCGTAGAGTATGTGGGTAATGATGTCATCTTATTCCAATCGCGCACTGGTTAATTTTAATCAGTCTGGTAAATACGTATGCGTGCAACGTGTGAATGAGTTAAAATAAAAGCAATTGTGTATCGCTAAGAAGCTATTATGACTCGTATAAAGAAATCTCGTAAATCTGGCCCGTTGGCCCCTCGTAAATTACCAAAAGAAGAACAAGACCGCACTGTCGTTGATCCGAAAGCCAAAAAGCGCAAAGGCAATAAGCCGGGTAGTCGCCATTCAATTGATGCGACTAAGGCACCAACAAGCCAGCAAGCTAATAAAAACCAAGACAAGCGCCATGGTAGCCGTACTCCAATTGCGTTAACGCCTGTTGAAGAACCTAAACTACGTGAAGATTTAAAGCCGCAAGTTAAATTGAAGAAAGTAGATAACGCTGAAAAGTTAACACCAGAGCAAGAATTAGCTGCAATTGAATCAAATGAACAGCTGCTAGCGCTAATGGAGCGAGTAGAAAATGGCGAAATTTTGCAGGGCAAAGAAGCTAAATTCTTTAATAAGCAAATGGCGCGTCATGCAGAGCTGTATGAAATCTTAGGCTTAGACGAAGAAGAAGAGAGCGACGATCCGCTTTCTAATATCGATAAACTAGGCTGGGAAGATGATTACCAAGCTGAGAAAGATAAGCTATAACACTATCGGTATGAGCAACATAGGTACTATTAAATGAATGCTTATTGGCTTATCGCCATTGTGATTGGTGCATCAATTATTGCTGCACTCTCTTATTATGCTGGCAAGCTGTTATGGCAGGTTAAACAGCAATCTATTAAACAACAAAAGCAGCAACAAGCTGCATTAGCTAAGCGTGAAGAGCGCAAAGAGTCGATGCGAGAAAGCATAGTGTTTATCGCAAAAGCCATGCTAGAAAAACAATGTGAAATGTCGGAAGGCTGTTTAAGAATTTGGATGTTACTCGAGTATTACCTTGAGGATCCTAAACCAGATTATCAACGTTTATATCCCGGCGTATTTGCCATGTACGATGCAATTAAAGACATGCCAACGCATGAAGCGCGTAACAAATACAGCAAAAAAGAAATTAGAAAAATGGATATGGAGCGCTACCGTGCGGAAGACAAGCACGAAGAGCAAGTGGTAATTGATTTAGAACAGCTGATAGTGAGCTTTGATAGACCATCAACCAGTATTCATTAAATAAACATCGATATTGAAGTTTAGCGGGGCGTAACAGAATAAATATTTTGTTGCGCTTTTTTTGTACTTTATCGAGAGGGAAGGCTGGCTAAAAATGGCGCTCTCGGCAGGAATCGAACCTGCAACTTAACTTCCGGAGAGTCACGTGATATCCATTTCACTACGAGAGCGCAAATTTAGGCTTCGAATTCTATAAAAAAACGCGCGTCTTTGCGAGCTATCTTACCGAACTTACTTAATTTTATCTTTTTTAATGTGTGTTTGTACGTTAACTAACCAGCCTGACGCTTACTAAAACAGTTTATTTTTCAGCGTTAAGTGAAGATTGAGACGTTGGAATAAGCGGTAATACGATGGTGGCGACGGCACCATCACCATCGAGTTTATTTTTTAGTGATAACTGACCATTGTGGTTTTGGATGATTTGTCGCGATAAGGTTAAACCAATACCGCTACCTTGTGTTTTTGTGGTGTAGAAAGGCACAAATAAATTATTTAGGTTAGCGATCCCGGTTCCTGAGTCTTCAATTTGTATGTGTAACTGTGTTTGGTGGCGTTGTTGTTTTTTAGAGTTTGATTGCGTAGAAAACGATGCGGTATTGCTCACATGTGCGCTTATTTTTATCGGAGGCGTATTTGTACTCGGCAATGAGGTATTGTCAGGGGTATTAGCTTGGACGCTGGCTTCTTTTGCATTTTTTAGTAGGTTGATAAGCACTTGTTCTATTTGTTGAGGGTCAACATATACCTCGTGAGGCAGTGCGTTGTCAGTTGAGTGCTGACTTAGTTGGCTACAGTCGATGTTTAGCTGATGATCGGCTTCGACCATTAATGAGCAAGTTTTATTGATCAGAGCCCGCCAATCTGTAGGTTGTCGCTGTGGGTTGGGTAAATGAGTAAGCTGGCTATACTGGGCAATGAAGCGCTGTAGTGATTGACCGCGTTCATGAATAATATTGAGGCCGTCATTAAATTGCAGCAAGGTGTGATTAATCGTTGATTGTGTTTCATTGTCATTGCTTGTGTTATGTTGTTGTTCTGCAAGGCGGGCGAGTTTATTACGCATGGTGTGGCTAAAACTGATGATCGGCGCTAATGAATTATTTAATTCATGGCTGAGTACGCGAAGTAAACTCTGCCATGCTTGTCGCTCTTGCTCGCGTAACAATCGGTCTGCGCGTGTGATCAAATATAATTGATGCGTGGTTCCATGACTCATAAAGCTATCTCGGTACACAAAACAGCTGGTATCAACGAGTGTGGCATCGTCCCGCTTATCTGACGTTAACTCCCCATTTGAATGGTGCTGGATGAGCGGTAGCTCAATAATGCCAGAACTGTTTGGTAGCGCTAATTTTTGCAGCAAGCTTGCGGCTATTTGAACGTTGTCAGAAAGAGAAGTATCGGCTGTTCTTGTATTAAACAATAGGCGTTGTGCTGCGCGGTTGGCCATAATGACTTGCCCGTGTTTATTGCAGCTAAAAATCATCGCATCCATCTGCTCAATGACTTTTTCTAATAATAACTGGCTCTCTTGTGCACTCATTTTATGCTGTTGTAGTGTTTCAGCGAGTAAGTTTATTTGTGCTAATAAGTCGGTAAATGCTTGGCTTTTATGTTGTCTACCACGCAATGAATAATCGCCTTCAATCATTGCTTCTACTAAGTTTGAAATGGTGTGCAACTGTTGCTCGGTGTTTTGCTGCACGGCATAGGTTGCGTAGCTGATCACAAGAGCAAGTATTATCATTGTACAAATGATGAGATACACCGAAATACCAGACCACCATAATGAAATGGCCGCGATGAGCAAACTGGGAATTGCTGCGAGTAACACTAACCCTTGTTGGGTATGAGTAAATGTAAATGCCATGATTAAGAAGGTTCGGTAAATTTTGATAAGCGACGATAATAACCGCTGCGGCTTAAACCAAGCGACTTAGCTGTTTGCGATACGTTACCGTTAAAGTGTTCCAGCCGTTGTATCATGCTTTGTTGTTCAATTTCGTTTAACGTTAGCAGTATGTCATTGGGTGAAGCGTGAGTGCTGGTAGTTTCATGCGTGGGAGCTGCGGTTAAGCTAAGTTGACTGGCTTCAATCTTGTTATTAACGGCGCTAAATACCGCCCGCTCCATGGTGTGATTCAGTTCGCGAACATTCCCCGGCCAAGCATAATGAGTGAGTGTGTGTTTTGCTGATTCGGTTAATACAATATTGGCTTTGCGATATTTATGGCAATGCTGTTGCAAGAACTGCTGCGCTAAAGGAATAATATCTGTTTGGCGTTCCCGCAGTGCAGGTACACGTAATTCGATGGTGTTTAAACGATAATATAAGTCTTGGCGAAATAAACTATCTTTAATCGCTTGGTCTAAATTAGCGTTTGTGGCTGAAATCACACGCACATCACTATGTAGGGTTTGATTACTGCCGACAGGTTCAAAGGACTTTTCTTCTAACACCCTTAATAACGTTGCTTGTTGTGGTAATGGAATATTGGCCAGCTCATCGAAAAAGAGTGTGCCGTGATCCGCCATTTCAAAGCGACCAATGCGGTTTTCTTTCGCATCGGTAAATGCGCCTTTTTTATGGCCAAACATTTCACTTTCAAAAAGAGTATCGGGAATTGCACCCATATTAACTGCAATGAATGGCTGTGTTTGACGAGCTGAAGCTTGGTGAATGTAATGTGCCAGTAAGCTTTTACCTGTGCCATTTTCACCAGTTAATAATATATTCATGTCTGACTGGGCGAGCTGACGCAACTGTTGCATTAACTGTTGCATCACAGGTGACACTGCAATAATTGCTGAGCCTGGATCAGTGGCTGTGTTGCTAAGACCTGTAAGCTGTTCACTTAGTTGTGCATTGAGCTGTTTATTATGTTGCGAAAGCCGAGCAACTTGATGCTCGGTTTCTATCATATGTAATTGCGTTTTAATGGCATGTACAAGGTGTTCGTCATTCCATGGTTTTTGCACAAAATCGCTCGCGCCTGCTTTTAGTGCATTAACGGCAATGTCTATTGTGGCCCAACCGGTCATCACAATGATGGGTAAGCGTGAGTCAGTATGTGCTTGATGTTGTGCTAACAACTCGCCGATTAACGTTAAGCCTTCTTCGCCCGACGTGGTGTCGCGTTGGAAGTTCATGTCCATTAATACTAAATCGATGGTTTGCTGCTGCAATGCCGCTTTAGTCGCGCTGGGCGTGGTGGTAGCTACAACAGTGAAGTCATCTTCCAATAAAAATTTCAGGCTGGCGATAATATTGATGTCGTCGTCGGCAATTAAAATAGTGTGGGTCATTCAGTTATTCTTCTTAATCGGGCACAGCTAGCCAGCCTAGAACATGACTAGGCTGGCTTTAACAGTTATACAGTTACCATATTCAATTGTTATTCATAACGCAATGCATGGCTGGGTTCTAATGTAACTGCTTTGCGAGCAGGAAGGTATACTGCCGTTAATACAACGAACGTAAGCAACACGCACACGGTAACTGCAATGGTGGGAAACATATAAACTGGCAGGTGCCCTTCAGAAAAATTGTAGAATATATATGAAATGGCGCTAAACAATAGCAGGCTAACGCTTAAGCCCGTGAGTAGTTGCCAGCTACCTTGACGTAAGAATAGTTTAATTAATTGCTGCTCACTGGCACCTACCGCACGACGTATGCCAATTTCATGGGTGCGTTGCACCACTGCGTTGGCGGTAATACCATAAATGCCTGTTACCGCGAGCAATAATGCAAATGCGCCGGCTGAAAAAGTTATATTTGCCATTAATTTCATACTGCTTCGCATCATGCTGAAATTTCTTTCTGCTGAACGCACTTCGTAGTTTTCAATTGCACTGTCTAGCTGGAATAAACGTTGGTAAAACTGTTTTTCAGCTGTTTTTTCATTACCAGAGTATTTCATTTTTACTTTCAACCATGGCGTTGGGTATTGATAGCCAGAAATATACACCTCATCTTCAACGCTTTTGTGGCTAAATATACTGCTGCCATTCATACGGTCTGAAATGACGCCCACAATGCTAAATGGCACTGGCTGGTCATTAATTTTTAATTGTATTTGCTGTTCTAGCGCTGTACTCAATGGCTGCGATGGCCAATGACGCTTAACAAAAGACTCACTAACCACAATAACGCGTCTTGCATTGTGCGAATCGTGATGGCTTAAGTGCCTGCCAGCCATGATGCGTAAGCCATGTAATTCGGTTTTGCCTACTAGTGCGACGGTGTTTATTTTGGGCCATTGTTCATCATCCATATTCTCTGAACCCAGTAAGTTAAAAGGTAGGTGATCGATATAATGCCAATTAACGGCATTGTCGATATTCGGTTGCTGATTTAAGGCGTCAACGAGTGATTGAGTAAATTGTCTTTGTTGTTGTTCATTAGCGTATCGCTGCTCTGGTAATACGATTTCGGCCATTAATACCTTAGAAAAGTCTTCGCCTAAGTCCATATTTAACAAATGCATTGAAATCATGGCAGAAACACCACCAATCATCATCAGCAAGGCAATAATAAATATTTGAACAGTGACTAAAAAACGAGAGACTCTGCCCGCTTTGCGGCCTTGTGCACCGCGTGTACCGTCGCGCAATGTAATGTTGATATCTTGCTGAGTTGCACGATAAGCCGGTACAAATGAGGCTAAGAAAATCGTCGTTACGGTAAAAGCAATTGCCATTAATAACGTGGGGAAATCAAATTGCCAACGCCACCAAAATGGACGATTGGTAGATAGCTCGCTTTGAAGTACTACATTAGTAAAGTCGAGCGCGCCAGCAACCAATAGTACCGCTAAAATGCCGCCAACAACGCAAATGATCACGCCTTCCCACATCAGTTGGCTAATCAATCGGCTTGAGGTTGCACCAAGTGCGGCGCGTATCGCTGTTTCCTTATTGCGTTGCACCGCACGCGCTAATAGCAGGTTGCCAACGTTAATACAGGCAAGCAGTAAAATAAGAAAGGCGACAATATTAAGAAACGCGAAAATCATGGTGCCTTGATTGTCGGCTTGCGCCATCGCGAAGGTGTTCAACTTAACGGTGATGTTGCCTGCTGTTTTTTGATAATGCGTAACATTTTCTTGGTAAAGAGTATTAACCGCCTGCGTCATTTCTTGATTGGCCGACGCCACGGAAACATGTGGCTTTAAGCGAGCAAAAGCGCGAATACTCTCTGTACTTGATGCGGTGGGTGTTAACATCTTTTTGGGCATAGGTAGCCATAATTGGCTGCTAACTGGGAATAAGTAACCCTTAGGCATCACACCAATAACGGTGGTCGGTGTTTGATTAATATTAATGACCTTACCAATAACCGACGTGGGATCGCTGTTTTGTTGTTGTCCGCTGAAATAGCCTTGCCACAGATTAAAACTCAATACCACTACAGGAGGTGCATCAGCCTGCATGTCAGTATGGTCAATGGTTCTACCTGCGATAGGTGACACCTGAGTAAACGGAAAAAAGTTGGCTTCTACGTATGAACCCCGGGCATTATAGGCTTCGTCATCAAACATAATCAGGCTATTAGTGCTTTGGTAAACGCCAAACTCCTTAAATGCAGTAAATTGCTTTCTTGCGGTTAAAAGCTCATAAGCTGGCAAAAGACGGTGATTACCATTGATAAAGTTAGTAACACGATAAATGGATTCGCCGTTGGGTAACGGTAATGGCTTATAAAGCATTGAGTACAAAAAAGAAAACGTAAACAAGCTAATGGCTAAGCCACCTGTTAATACAAGCAAAGTAATGCCGGTGAACTTTGGCGCTTTTAGCAGTAACCGTAAGGCGTACTTAATATCAATCCAAACAGACATAATAGCTTCCTAAAAAGATGAAACAGCAAGATTTGTGGTGTTGTAATTGTCAGCAACAATTTTGCCATCAAACATATCAATTTGGCGGCTGGCTCGCTTTGCAGAAGCTTCATCATGGGTCACCATTACAATTGTGCAGCCTTCACGATGTAAATCGTCAAGCAACGCCATCACAGCGGCTGCGTTTTTCGAATCTAAGTTACCTGTTGGCTCATCCGCTAAAATAAAGTCAGGGTTATTAACTAGCGCTCTTGCCACCGCGACACGTTGTTGTTGTCCGCCAGATAATTGCGACGGAAAATGTTGTTTACGGTGCTGCATTTGTACTTTTTTTAGTACGCTATCAACGCGTTGTTGTCGTTCTTTTTTACTTAGGGTGGGTGTTTGATAGGTCAGAGGAAGCATCACATTTTCGGCCACAGTCAGATCTGAAATAAGATTAAACGACTGAAACACAAAGCCAATATGCTGACCGCGAATACGGGCGCGTTGATTACGGTTTAACGCTGCTACATCTTGATTTTGTAGCATTATGCTGCCTTGTGTTGGCGTGTCTAGTAAACCGAGAATAGCCAGTAACGTCGATTTACCACAGCCTGATGGCCCGCTAAGAGAAACATATTCACCTTTTTTAATACTAAGATTAATATTGCTAATCGCACGTGTTTCTATCTCGTCGGTAAAAAATATTTTATTGATGTCATTCAGTGTAACCAGTGTTTCTGTGTGTTGGCTGTTATTCATTCTTATTTTCCTTAATTAATCAGTACGTGTTCGTGCGTTAACCATTCGTCAGTATTTGAAATAACGATACGTTCACCTTGATTAAGCCCAGCTTCAATTTGAATATAATTCACTGACCGTTGGCCAAAGGTGACGTTCGTTTTGGTGGCTAGCTGGCCATCAGGTGAAATACGGTAAACAAATGCCTCGCTAAGGCGGGGTGAAAACGCGGGACGTTTAACAAAAGTGGTTTGCTCAAATTCACTGATGATAATGCGCCCCTCTACATTCAAATCGGGCCTTGCTTCACTGGGTAAGTCGTCAACCATTTTCACATCTATTTTCACCATGCCGTTGATTACCGCAGGGTCGATTCGTGCTACTTCCCCGAGTACTTGCGACTGGCGCGTATCAATCCACACTTTTTGGCCTCGTTGAATATGTTGCACCTGTAACTCTTGTACATCTAATTCAGCAATCAGTTTATTTTGGTTGGCGATAAGCGCAACGGCGTCCCCTTGATGAACTTGCTCACCTAAATTTAATGACACTTGTTGTACCACACCTGCATTGGTGGCGACGACAGTGAGTGCGGCAACTTCGTCTTGAATCTGCTGATAATTGTTGGTTACTAACCCCAATTTGGCATGATGTGCTTGTTGAATGGCTGTTAGGTTGGTTTGCATTTTTACTAACCGTTTTTGCTGCGCTTGCCAGCGGTGGTGCTGCTGTTTTAGTTCTAGCTCAGTGCGCTTGAATTCAATAGCCGATATTGACCCTTTGCGCTGGGCGATAAGATTACGCTCGGCATCTAGCTTCAGTTTAATGGCTTGGTAGTTAAATTGCGCTTGAATAACACTGGTTTCAAGTTCAAGCAATTGCGATTCTAACGCCACTAGTGCAGCATGATGCTCAGCTTTGGTTGCTTTAACTTCCCATTCAGCGTGTTTCAGTTGACGCACTAACGACGGATTAAAGAGGGTGAGTAGCGTTTGCCCTTTAGCGACCACGCTACCCGGCTTTACTAGTACCTGCTCAACTCTGCCGCTTACTTGGGCTGACTCCCAGCGCATGATGTCTGGCTTTAATACGCCGATACCGCGTATTTCTACATTAAACTTGCCCTTCTCTACGACTGCGGTTTGAATGCTACTTTCTTTCACAATGTAGGACGCATCCCCCAAAAAATGGCTTTTAATCGCCCATGCTGCAATAGGAATGATTGCCAACAAAATAAAATAATAATACTTGTTCATTTTGCGCAGTGTAGATTTGCCTGATAACTGTCTTTGAATATCCATAGTACTTTTCCAATACATGATGATATCTAGTTATAACAAGCTTTATGCCAGAATGAATTTGTATGTAAGTTATTGAATTTAATGGTATTGCCTTTGGTGTGATAGTTTTTTATAAACTAGGTGTGTCATTGTCGACACAGTTCACAATATAACGTGTCTCGATTATGACGCAGGTAAAATGATATTCAGTTCGGTTTTAGCGAGTGTTAGTAAAGCAATTAAATGATTACATCACCAATGTCGCGCCTTTATATTATCAAGGCATGAGGTGGTGCAGCGAATGCCATTAGATTTTAATCAAATGGAGCTGCTTTTTGAGTAACTTGGTATTTGCACAATCTTTTCGGTAATAAACAATAGCCGCAAGACAACGGCTATAAAAATACCTACAATGACGACTTTAATGTTGTATGGGTGAACGTTGTTTTGTTTTCACTAGAATCTGTTTTAAAGCGCTCTATTCCACAATTTTTAGTGGTGTTTGCCGCTATTTTCTACACCTTTTATGCACCCGAGCAGGTCTCGCAGTGGTTTTCTCAACTTAATTGGTTAAGCCATATTATGCTAGTGGTAGCGGCGGCAATTTCGTGGCAATTTGGTCGAACGCGCATCGTGTATTTGTCATTACTTCTGCTGGCACTGCTACTTCAAGATCATATTGCTGCTACCTTTTTTAATTTTCAGCCGAGCATTCTTTTTACCAGCTGCATTTTAACAAGTACACTTTTAATGCTAGATAAAGACCGCGGTATCAAAGTAAACACCAGCTTAATTTATCTCGTCGTATTTGTATTGCTTACTGTATTCGCCGACTTTTTATGGCAGCTGTCACACAATGTAAATGCCGTTAGTAGTGACTCGTCATTCATCAATCATTTAGTGGCGGCAATCCGATGGGTTGAGCAATTATATGCAGGACTATCGAATACCATTTCTGCGCAATTAACAGGTGACGTATTTGTTCTCTATGGGGTAGTAATTATAGCTGCGCTGGTGAGGTTAGTGTGGCTGCCAACCAATACTCACACGGCTATTTTTGTCACAATAATCAGCTTAGTGTATTTACAATTTCAAACGAGTGAAACACCAATAAGCACGGTGTTACTGCATAGTGTAATTTTAACGTTATCGGGTATTTTTATTCTCTCAGCATTAATAGACAGCCATAATATGGCGTTTAAAGATGAGTTAACGGGTATACCGTCGCGCCGTGCACTGATGCAATATGTTCCCACTTTGGGGCGTAAATACGTTGTTGTAATGGCGGATGTAGATCATTTTAAAAAGTTTAACGACACCTATGGTCACGATGTCGGCGACCAAGTATTAAAGCTGGTGGCCGCGAAGCTTAATCAAGTAACAGGTGGTGGCAAGGCATTTCGTTATGGTGGCGAAGAATTTACGCTGGTGTTTCCGAACAAGTCGAATCAAGAGGTTGTTCCTCATTTAGACGTATTGCGCCAAGCTATTGCTGACTACGACATTGTATTGCGTGGTAAAGACAGGCCTGTAACTAGTGAGCAAGATCGGAAAACAAAAACTCCTGCAAAACAGAAAACCGTTAATGTAACCATTAGTTTAGGGTTAGCCAGTCGTAGCAAAGAAATGAGTGAATTTCATGCCATTATGAAGCAAGCCGACGAAGCGTTATATCGTGCTAAAAAAGCAGGGCGAAATTGTGTTAAGGAATAGGATTAATCCATAGTGCTTGTTAATCACATGCGCTCGTTATACTCTGCTTCAGGAAGTCGCAGTATTGTCGACGGCAGGTATTTATCCCAACCACGTTGGGTTTATAGTGAATGATTAAAGATAAACACAAATACACAGTATGCATTATCTGTTCGACAATTTTGAATTTAATAGTGAAACATTAATACTCACCCAACAAGGCGAAACACTCGATTTACGCCCTTACGAATTGAAATTACTCGCTTTTTTAATAAGTAACGCTGATTCCGTTGTGAGCAAAGAAGCGATCCTAGAGCATGTTTGGCAAGGGAAAGTGGTTGCAGATCAGGTGGTTTTTCAGAATATCAGTCATTTAAGACGTATTTTTGGTAGCGAAGCCATCAAAACCTACTCAAAGCGAGGTTATCAGTGGCAGCCACACGTTAAGATAAAAGTGTCTGAAGAGCAAGCACCTGATACACGCAATCTAAATACGCGCAATCTGAGAGCATCCAGTTCTGCTACTAATACAAATAAGCGCAATATGAGTCGTATTATGGCGTTTTCCGCAACCGCGCTCGCTTTTTTGTGTATATTGATAATAGGCGGTTATGTAAATTCAGGCTCAGCTTCGCTTAATACCACTCAATTTAGCGTGATCCCATTAAAGGGAATGCAAGAACACACCACACACGCTTTATTACAAGAGAATGAAATTCGTTTCACCATTAACCAAGATATAACTTACCAAGACTTTTTAAATTCGTATGAATATATCTCACCTGCGACAGCGATGCATGAAGGTGTGTTTCTTACAGGTGAAGTACGGACCACCGTTCACCTTGATCAGCCCACACTCCATCTAGATTTTCTTATTAAAAGCGCACAAATTGACTGGCGCGGTAACATTGCAGGGCGTTCGTTAACAGACATATTTACTGAATTATCAGATCATATTAGTCAGCCAGCGCTAAAAGCACTCTTTGCTACTACGTTAAAGCCAGAAAATAAACTGGCAAAATTGCAAATAGCCCATCAAGCCAATCCAGAAGACGTAATAATATTGAGTAATTTAATTGAATTACTAGTCGGCCAACATGAGCTAGATAAAGCGATGGTGTTTGCTGAGAAACTACTTCAGCTAAGCGCTCAGCAGTCGTCTCCCTATTACCAAGGTGTGGCACTGTTAAAGCAAAGTGCCGTGCTTGCCTTGAAAAAACTGTATCCTTTAAGTGGCAAGAAACTTAAGCGTGCGATGTCATTGTTTGCGTCAATTCAAGATCACAAACAACTCGCTGACAGTTTGCTAGTATCCACTTGGCTTGCGCATTATCAAAAAGATTATCAAGCCATTAAAACCAGTTTGCTGTCAGCCGTAAATGAAGCCAATTTAGCAAGCGATCCCCTTAAAGAGATCAATGCGTTAACTTACTTATCTGTGATGGCGCACAAGTACAAGCAAGACAAAGATAAATACCACTATCTGCATATTGCCGAGAAAAAAATCGAAGCATATCGTTTGCCCGATCACCACAAAGCGGTGATCCCTTATCATTACGCTATATTTGGCCACAACACCGATGCAAGCGAACCTCACTATAAACAAGTTATAGCGCTGACTCAGCAGGTAAAACACCACAAGTTAGCACAATCAAGTCAACGTAGTTTATTAACGTATTATCTTAATAAAGGCCGTGAAGATGATGCCGTGGCGTTGTTGAATACGTTGGAGGATGACGACGCATCAGCATTATATTTACGCATGCAATATGCCAAATATAAAAATAATCACGCTGAAATCACCGCACATGCAATACGAGCATTTGAATTAGCTGAAGGGAAAGGAGAAAGAATACTGAGTTTGGATGTTGCGTTAGCGCTATGTGACCTATCGCCAAGCAGCCATGCTTTTTACTGCCAATTTATTCAAGAGCAAGCCCCTCAACATTGGCTGGATAGGCGGAAAATCAACCTCGATAGTTTATCTGTATAAGATTATTGGCAGTGGGACAGTTAGTTCTCTTACTTATAACACCCACTGCATTGAATTGAGAGAATATTACTGGATGATAGTTTCAGCCAAACGAAATCCTTCACCTAACGCACTTGGATTGTCTTTACCTGCGTGCCCTCCGCCAGTGATTAGCGCGCGCCTTTCACTGAAACCATAAGAGCCTCCTTTTTTCAGTATTTTAGCGTCTGCGGCGTCGCATCCTTTAGTCCAAGCGCTGCCATCAAGTGGTGCGTTCTCATAATCGTTATGTTCACAATCTTCAACAAATTCAAACACATTTCCTAGCATATCGTGCAATCCGAAAGGGTTCGCCTGAAAAGAACCAACTTTAGCGGTGTACTCAACACCATCATCGCAGTTTACGCCTTTCGGTTTCTGCTTGTAATCACGGTACATCGCAACTTCGCCAGATTGATCTAAGATATTGGCGTATTTGCAAATTTCTGATGCATCATTGCCAAAATAATACACTGTTGTTTGATTACCAAGTGCCGCATATTCCCATTCAGCTTCTGTCGGTAACCGAAAACTTCTTCCGGTTTTATTGCTTAACCATTTGGCGTAGGCCTTGGCGTCATACCAAGTTACACACATAACAGGGTGCTTATCTGAAGGCGCATAAGCGTTATCTGACCAACTGCCTTTTTCTCGCTTCATAAACCATTTATAGCTAGGCGTTTTTTCTGACCAGTTCCAGCAAACGTCTCGGGTTTTGTGTCCTGTAGCGTTCACAAATTGCCTAAATTCTCCTACCGTGATCTCATACTTAGCCAACTTAAAGCGTTTAACATTCACCTGTTGCTTTAACATACCGTTATTGGACTCACGTTCACGAACATAACTACCAGCCGGAATGGTTTGCATTTCTGGTAAAGTGAAAGACGCTTGGTGGGCAAAAGAGGAAAAAGTACTAAAACCTAACATGCTCACTATTGCTAACTGAACACTACATTGCATGTATGAATGATGAATAAACTGCATTGTTACTCCATTAAAACTATGACACTGAGTTAAGAAATAACAACTTATACAGACGCAGCGTTAAGATCTTATAAAAAATCTATTTTATTGATTTAATTGTAATAATAGAAAAATAATAGATTTTATATTTGTCGTGAAAGCCTTAAATACACTTGGTATTTACGTTTGGGGTGATAAATTATTTATTGCTAAAGCGCTCAATTTCGTCGGCTAATTCTTGATCCCAATTAACGTCAATATTGAATTTACCTGTTGGCTCTAGAGTGAATGCTGCTCGATTCCATTTTTTTCCAGAGTCAAATGATGTGATTTTATGAAGTCGATGAAAGTCGCTGATTATTCTTCGGTCAAAGTTCCTAAATTTAAATGAAATAAAGTCATTACTCTTAGTTTTGTAACCTCCTTCAAGTTCCAGTGCACTTTCATCATAGTACTCTACTGTAATAAAAGCATTAGCCCAGTCATTTATGAAAATGTTATCTACCATGTTGTCTGCAATACTTTGATGTATATTTTCAATCGTCAAACTAGCCTCCAAGATTATTGTTTATTTTACATACTTTTCTATATCATTTATTTCGTAAAATATATCAAAATGTTCTGGGCTTTTACTATCGAGTTATAGCGGCGCTCATTTGTACATTGAGGAACTTTTCGCCCGTGTATTTATATGCCCTACGCTGCGTTGGTGCTGCTTTTGCGACATTTGGTAACTGGCGGTATAGGGCACGCACTATCATAATGACTGAGGGCACTTATTAGCTTAAGATTTTTGGTTGAGCGTCGATTTTTTAACACCTAGTCACGGCATAAAATACGTGACTAGGTGTGAGGTGGATAGTGAATACTATTGGTTATGCGGTAGTGCATTAGACATCGCAACAATATCCGCCATTACGCGCTTTTCACCTAATGAAGCTAAAAAGGATAAATGTTCAAGCACTGGTACTTTTTTTAAGTTTTCTAATTTAGGCTCTCCACCAAGTGCAAGGGCAGGCTCAAAACCATACATTTCGTCAGAAGAAAGCTCGCCAAGTTTTTCAGCTGCTCGTTCAAAAAGAGGTTTATCGTTAATGTCTTTTTGCTCCATGCTTTCTTTGCTCAGACAAGAAAAAAATAAATCAACACTCATTGTCGGGCCGTTTTCGTTAAGCTTTGCTGTTTTATCTGTAGGGAAAATCATTCCGAAGTTACTTTCGATACTGAGGCTCTGGCCAGACTTTTCCCCCCAAATAAATAGTTCGCCAAACGCACTGCGAGCAATCACATAATAAGCATCATTCTCTGGAAAAGGGGTGTCTTGTAGCCACTCTTGTAAAATATCTTCATAATCTTCTGGATTTACCGTCCAAAATAATCCTTCTCCCCAACCGCAAAAGCCATATTCTTGCCAACACTCAATTAAACGATCAGGTAATTTTCCTGTGTATTTTGCTATTACATCTTTGGCTGGGGCTACTGCTTTGATAGCAGGACCAAAACCTTCGTAATTATAAAAATCATCAAATAGTGCGTTCATTCTCTTATTTACACCTGTGTAATTTCACATTCATATTGGTATTTTGGCCAAATTCGACTAATGCTTTTTTGCTTCAATATCCATTAGCTCAACGCACTTACTAGCCCATAATTTTTGACTGAACGTGGATTTTTTAACACCTAGTCACGGCATAAAATACGTGACTAGGTGAAATGAGGTGGATAGTGAATACTATTGGTTATGCGGTAGTGCATTTGACATCGCGACAATGTCAGCCATTACGCGCTTTTCACCTAATGAAGCTAAAAAGGATAAATGCTCAAGCACAGGCACTTTTTTTAGGTTTTCTAATTTAGGCTCACCACCTAGTGCAAGCGCTGGTTCAAAACCATACATTTCGTCGGAGGATAACTCTCCGAGCTTTTTGAATGTTCGTTCAAATAGCGGTTTATCATCTATACCTAACAAGTCTATAGATTCTTTATATAAACTTGAAAAAAATAGCTCAATAGTCAATGTCGCTCCATCTTCATTCAGATCGTCTGTACAATCGGTTGGAAATATCATTCCGTAATTTCCCTCAATCTTAATGCTTTGACCAGTCCTCTCCCCCCATACAAACAATTTGCCAAACGCACCACGTGCAATTACATAATAGTCATCGTTCTCTTCAAAAGGTGTGCCTTGCAACCATTCTCGTAAAATATCTTCATAATCATCTGGGTTTACCGTCCAAAATAATCCGTCCCCCCAACCGCAAAAGCCATATTCTTGCCAGTACTCTAATAGCCTATCAGGTAACTTACCTTTGTATTTATCTAAGGTTGCTTGGCTTGGGGTTATACTTTTTATTGCAGGCCCAAAGCCACTAAAGTTATAAAATTCATCAAAATATTCATTCATTTATTTACACCTGTGTAATTTCACATGCATATTGGTATTTTGGCCAAATTCGACTAATACTTTTTTTGCTTCAATATCCATTAGCTCAACGCACTTACTAGCCCATGATTTTTGACTGAACGTGGATTCTTTAACACCTAATCACGGCATAAATATATGACTAGGTGTGAGGTGGATAGTGAATACTATTGGTTATGCGGTAGTGCATTAGACATCGCAACAATGTCAGCCATTACGCGCTTTTCACCTAATGAAGCTAAAAAGGATAAATGCTCAAGAACAGGTACTTTTTTTAAGTTTTCTAATTTAGGCTCACCACCTAGTGCAAGGGCAGGCTCAAAACCGTACATTTCGTCGGGGGAAAGCTCGCCGAGTTTTTTTACAGCACGCTCAAATATAAGTTCATCCTTATCATCTTTTTTATTTAACGACTCTTTCCTCTTACACGCAAAGAAACTATCTAATACTGCATCTTGTCCTCTTCTCGCAAGT
The DNA here is from genome assembly GCF_016469335.1 of Flocculibacter collagenilyticus. NCBI lineage: Bacteria > Pseudomonadati > Pseudomonadota > Gammaproteobacteria > Alteromonadales > Pseudoalteromonadaceae > Flocculibacter > Flocculibacter collagenilyticus. The sequence goes on along the minus strand of NZ_CP059888.1, from coordinate 3,874,429 downwards.
GAATCACTCTCATCTGTAGGAAAGATCATGCTGAAAGAAGGTTCAAGAGTAAGGCTTTGCCCTGACTGTTTTCCCCATACGAACAGCTCCCCAAACGCACTACGCGCAATCACATAATAAATATCATTTTCTTCAAAGGGTGTCCCTTGCAGCCATTCTTGTAAAATATCTTCATAGTCCTCTGGGTTTACTGTCCAAAATAATCCGTCACCCCAACCGCAAAATCCATATTCTTGCCAGTACTCTAATAACCTGTCTGGTAACCTGCCTTTGTACTCATCTAAAATTGCTTGGCTTGGAGGTATACTTTTTATTGCAGGACCAAAGCCCTTAAAATTATAGAAATTATCGAAAGCTTTATTCATGTTTTTATTTACACCTGTGTAAATTGATATTCATTTTAGTGTGAGGCCCATATACTTCTAGTGTTTTCTGCGCCTCTATATCCATTAAGTCAACACGCTTACTTACTGCACCACCTTTTCTATTCCACTGGGAACCAATTGACTGATTGACACTAGCATCACCTAAATCTAGAACTTTATCATAACCACCTGCGATCATATCGGGATTGTGTAGAGCATTTAACGTTTTCATATCCTGCTTAACTAATGCAGCTATTTTATTCTCAGCTTCAAGACCATAAAAACCCTCTTCTTCAAGTTGTTTTTCATATTTCTCTATAAGTTTTGACTTAAACTTTTCTCGAGCTTCCTTCTGCGCAGCTCCTGTTCCTTTACGGCCAATCTCTTTAAAGGCTTTTCGGTTATCAAGATATTCTTTCACGGTCATGTTATTCAGGCCAGCTTGTTGCCCTGCTAGCTGTCGGTCATACTCTGCCACATTGCCTTTTTTATTTTTCTTAAAACAGGCTACATCATGTTGTTTCATCTTAACAACTTTTGCGCCTTTTAAGTCATTCCCTTCTGGCTTATCTAACTCCGCTGTTTTTACTTTATTAGGTGTATTTGTATTCCCTCGATGCGGCAATTCCCCTTCATACTTCTGTATCGCTTGATTGACTTTTCCTTCAATCTGGCTGGTGGCGTGGTTAATACCTTGGTCGATTTTCGGTAACAGATTACGCAAGGCTTGTTCGGTGTGGGTGAAGTTCTCAATAGCTTCTCTTGGTAATGACCAGCGGATGAAGGCGGTGTTTAAGATTTCGTTTAACGCATCGGCCACGGTGGTGATTTTTTCTTTAATCAGTTGGCTGCTTTGTTTGCCTAAGTCTTGCCAGTCTATCTTGTTGATATAGGCGATAGGGTCGCCGTAACCGAGTTTTCTAAGTACCGCGGCGGCGGTGGCAATGGCGTTGTCGATGTGTTTGACAATCACTTTGCCTACGCCTTTGACTGCGGAGCCAACAACAGGCACAAAGCCTATACCTGTGAGGGTGAGGGCTATCCAACCGTCGGTGTCGTTGGCGTCATTATCGTCGGTCAGTAGCATGGCGTTGGCACACACATCACGACAATCCATGATTTGGTCGACAACAGGTATCATTGAGATAAGGCTGCCCACCACAATTTGGCTGGTGCTGGGGTGTTCGTTAAAGTCGCCTTGTAAGGTGCCCCATAACCAATCACCCGCTTGTGCGCCCAGTTGGCCTGCTTGGTCGAGTAGGCTGGTATCGCCTTGCTCCACCATTTTGACCGCTTGTGTCGGGGTGATTTTACCGTATAGCGGATTGGGGGTGGTGTGAGCATCTTTTAATTGGTAGTCGCGGGTGTCTTCACCGAGCTGAATTAAGTACTGCCCCAGTGGCATGTTGGGGATAGTGGCTTGCCCTTGGCCGTCTAATTGCCCACTGACTTGGGTGCCGTCACTGACGGTCAGGATATAAGGGGCGTGCTGCACTGGCTCGCCATCTTGGTATTGATAGGCTAACTGAATATCGTTCGGAGTCACATCTGCCACGGTGTCGTCATTTAGCGTTAATGGCGGTACGCGTGGAATGGTACTTGGTGACACTGTACTCGGTGCACTGGCCGTCTCTGGTCCACTAATTTGATAATCAACGGGGCCGTCTAGGGTAATCATTGCGCCGTTTAAGGTGAGCATGTCTTTACCGATGAGGCTAACGTTACCTTGGCTGTCGAGCTTAATTTCTCCGCCTTGGTTGTGCAGGCGAATGTCACCTTGGCCTGTGCCTTTAATGGTGATATTGCCATCCACCTGTAACACAGTGCTGCCTTGTGGCACGCTGAGGTTAATAGCGCCGTTGGGGGTGTTGATGGCAATGTCGCTGTTAGCATGGGCATTCACACTGCGACCACTTAACCAGCTGATATCGGCGTTGGCGGTGTGGGTTTGGCTGCCGGTGTGCGTGTCTAACGTAGTGGCGGCTTGATAATGCATACTGTCTTTGGCGGTGGTTTGGCTAATTGTGCCAGTAACATCAATACATTGATTGCCGTGTACTACATAACGTACATCGGCCTCTTCTGCGTGCAGGCATAAATCGGTGCCTGCATATAAATTCACACTGCCAAACCGACTCACCCATTCCAACATGGGTTGAGTACTGCCATTTAGCACAATGTGCTGCGCACTTTGCTCTGGGGTTACCCCTAAGGTGTGTAATAAAATTTGCGGGGCGGTGGGGCTGTCATCAAATAATAGTTGATGGCCTGCACTGCTGGTCAGTCGATTATGGTGTGGCGTGGCTGAGGTCACCACGGACGGTTGTGCTTCGTTCATGCAAAACCCGACAATATAACTCTGGTTCGGGTCGTTGTTCATGCAGCCAACTAATACTTGGCTGTCGTTGACTAAAGGAAAATGCCAGCCTGTGGCGTGTGATTGATTGGCACAGGCATACATGGCGAGCTTTTTTAATGGTCGCCCACCTTGACCAACCGCACGTGCTGTATCATCAAATACTAACCGTGTTATATAGTCACCCTGTGCGGTTAATTGGGCATGTTGACTGGGTGACTCAACACGTGCCGAAAATAGCATGGGTTTATCAGTAGGACGCGGCATGGTTGATTTATATGGCGTACTACGGGGAATACAGGTAACCGTACAACTGTGCTTACTTAAGCCGTCTTGGCGTGATTCATCAGCAGGTTGTTGACTGGTGTGCGACACCTTAATACATAAGTAATCGCCACTGGCATTTAAGCGTGAGCGGTCATCAAGGGTAAAACTACATCCGGCAAAGATATCTGGCACATTACCAGTGAGTGTCAATGTGGTGGCTAAGGCTTGTTGAGCGAGGCTTTGATGGGTTGCGAATGATGCGGCGGCTGATACCGTTTCAGCGACTGGCTCATAATGGGCAAGGTGCTTACCTTGGCCTGCCCGAGCAGCATTAGCACGCGCAGTCGCGGTGTCGTTATCGGGGTGACTGCCATGACGCAGTGGTGGGTGCGACAATGTAGTGGTGGTCACCCGATTGGCGGTATAGCGGCACCGCTCTTCGATACTGTTAAAGCCAACAAACGGCAGGCGCGCTCGGCCTTGTGTTTGGTTACTGGTATTAGTACCAGTATTGGTATTGGTACTGGCATTCCCATGAAGCTCAGAGCTTTTATCAAGCTGTAATCCCGCACGGTCAAACCCATACGAGGAATACACGGCAATAGCCGTACGAGATAAATACGGGCTACGTAAATTGCCATCACTGATGACCAGTATTTCTTGCTGATGCTGAGTTTCAAACCAATACAATAAGCCGTATTGCGCCACAATGCGTTGAAACAACTGGTAGTTTGATTCCATGGCCTGCACAAACTGCGGGCAACCGGGAAGCGATTGAGACAAGCGCCAATCAATTTGGCTAGGATGATAACCCGCTTCACTGGCTAAACAGGTTAACAAGGTGGCAACATCGGTATCAACAAACACCCGACTGTGCTCGGTGCCTTGGAGTGCTTCTAAGCGAGAGGTTAAGGTAATAGCAAAACGACGATAGGGAACAGGCACGTGATGGGTACTGCTATTAGACAGCATAAAACGGCCACGCGCTTCCACTTCGCACACTGCGCCCGCTAACATGCGGGAGTGGCCGTCTGGGGCAATAAACTCCAGCACCACGCTTTGACCTAATATAGAAAAACAATCAACCGTTTGAGGGACTTCTATCCAAACACAATAACGAAATGCACCGTTTAACTGCTCTTCTCCTGCCACATGCATTACCGACAAACGCGAATCTAAACAATGCAACGCAATGCGCGTACGTGACAGGTCCTTTGTCATGGGGAATACCTCTGTGAAAAAACATGAATGACGAAACTAAAAATGTATTTTCACTATTTAATGCTATTAATGCAACTTAATTTTCACAAAGGTTAAAGTGGTTCGTCTTAAAATAAATTATCGCTAATGAAGAAGGCGCCCTTAATAATTAAGGAACTGACGAAAGCTGGTGTTACTTTCCAGTGCAGCTTTGGTGCCTTTTAAAGAGAACCGTTTACCGCACAAATCGTAATGACTTAAATTAGCAATGTTATTGATAATAGCTTCGCTATCTAGCGGTGAAAACGTGGCCGTATAGTCGTACCCATCAAGTCGTTCTACGGTAAGCGGTCTATATGAAGCCGCGTTATTAAACGTAAGCGTTTGGCAACGTTCATCGCCAACCGCTGTGCGCAGTGTCCACACAGAAACTGCATCAGCGGTGTGCTCTGTACTGCTTTCAGCCTGCCAGTTAATCATTAAACTTTGATGTTCATCTAATAGTAAACTAAAGTCGGTCGGCATTAATAAGCGTGCTTGAATGTTAACAGTTTCAGGAGGCGCTTGCGTAACCGCTGCGTCTTCAGTATGTGTCGCATCGTTGGACTCAGGATCAGATAGTAATGAAATAAGCAGCACAACCACAATAATGACTATTCCAGCAATGCCCATGATTAATATTTTAGGGTTAAGCTGTTTAGCGGTATGAATAACAGGAGAGCAATACGCTTCAAGCTTTTGCCAGTATTGTGTTAGTCCAGGAATGGCGTGAGGATCATGAGTAGCATCATCTTGTGCGCTTTCATGAGGGGCGGCTTGATTACTCGTTTTAACCGTAGGTGCTTTATTGGGCTGATGCGATACGTGAACGTGTGGCTCTATTGTTTCAGCGTGTGCCGATTTTTTGGGGGCTGAAGTAGTTGCTTTCACTTCAGGTTGTTGGTGCACTTCATGCTCTTCAGGGTGAAGAACATGATCATTAAACTTAGGCTCTATGCGCCGTGTAATCTTTGGTTGGTTGTTTTCTGGATTAAGTAACTTAGTTAAAGACTTAATGATTTTCACGATTCCTCCAAACAAACAACCAGTTAAAAAATAAGTAACGTATAGCGTAAAGTAATGAATCTAATACGTTAGTTTAGCCGAAAAGGCTAAAAAGGTGGATGAATGTAGCATAGAACGTTTTTAATACCAATATTATCCCCTTCATACTTGAAGATGCCTCGTTGTTAACGGCACGCTTTCATCCTAATCACTTAGTCAGCCCAAGCGATTAGGATAAATTTCAAAATGAAGAAGCGTGAGTGCGTATTAATGTGTACTGGAGGTTGGCTGCGTTTCTTCTTCAGGTTTATTCACGGGTTCTTCGTCCCATTCTTGGTATGGCGCGCCATCGATCATCCATTGTGGGGCAGGTTTGCCCTTCAAATGGTGATCAAAAAATGCTTTCATTTTTATGGTGTAGTCTACTTTGTTGGGGTACTTCTTAAGGTGGTGAGGTTCACCTTCATATTGCAACATAATCACGGGCTTATTAAGTCGTCGCATAGCAAGGTACATTTCAATACCTTGTTGCCATGGTACTGCACCGTCAATGTCGCCGAATTGAATTAAGAGTGGTGTGTTAATGCGATCGGCGTAGAACACAGGTGAATTTTCAATATATAAATTTAGCTTATCGAATAAGCTTGCGCCGATACGGCTTTGCCCTTGCTCATATTGAAACTGTCGAGCTAAGCCAGACTTTAAGCGAATGCCACTGTAAGCGCTGGTCATATTTGTTACTGGTGCACCAGCAACTGCCGCTTTGAATATGTCGGTTTGAGTGATTACAAAAGCGGTTTGATAACCAGACCAACTATGGCCATGTAAACCAATGGCGTCTGGATCCGCCACTCCCATATTAATAATTTTTTGGATACCCGGTACAAGTGAGTCTGTTGCTGATTTACCGGGGGTACCTACATCAAATTTAATATCTGGCAAGAACACCGCATAATCGTGGCTGGTGTAATACGGAAAGTTTGGACGATGATTCACTTTCATCGGATTAAATTGGTACATGCGCTGAGTAAAATAGCGATAGTAATAGACTAATACAGGGTATTTTTTTCCGGCTTGGTAATTAGCAGGCTTAATTAAAATACCTTGTAATGGCTTGCCTGTATTGGAACGCCAATCAATTAACTCTGGTTTACCCCAGTTAAAATCTTTGATTTGAGGATTTACATTGGTGACTTTGTTCGGGTTAGCAAAATCGCTTGATGTGACCCACAGGTCAGGAAACTCATGCATGTCTTCTTGAGTAAACAGCAATACGTCTGCATCATCAGCGTTGGCAACATAAGAGAAGGTTTTTTGCGCTTCGATAAGTTTTTTTAGCGATGCAGAGCGTAAGTTAAGCTGATAAAACCCAGAGTGTTTTAATTTATCGTAATAGGCATGAAGTAACAGCGGCTTGTTAACATCAATCACCTCAGTTTCGTTATCGGTATCGATAATACGGTAAACCACTTCGCGATTGCGGCCGTCATTTTGTGTTAGGTTTAGCGCGCGCCCAGACACATTGAGTTGCCATACATCATATCTGTCATAAACTAAAACGCTATCGCCTTGTGCTAACCAGCCTGCAATGCCATAACTGGGCGTGCGGCTTGGATAGTCGTGCAGCTCATTAGCAAAAGACACATCTAAGGATTGGGTAAAGTTACTTTTGCGCATGTTTTTCGCGTCAAATACATGAAACGCTTGGTCTTGGTAATACGCCACATAGCGACCATTTGGCGACACATGGGCGATTTCATCAGCAAGTACTTTTTTGCTGATTAAAACCTTTTTCCCTGTTTTTAAATCCACATGATATAAATCATGAAAGAAGCCTTCCCATGTCATGTTTTTATAATACGGCAGTGGATTATGTCCCAGCACGGCATGGTTATTTTCAGTAATGTCGATATCAGGCATTTGCTTGTCGGCCAATGGCACAAATCGATTGTTTTTAAGGTGATAAACACTTAAATACACGTGCGCTTGATCATCACTATATTCGGTTATTTGTTGTGGTTTAATGCGAGGATCGTCACCATGCCACACTTGTAGACTACGTTTAGCGGTTAGTTTATCTAGGTTATATAAATCTTGTTTAGTGGCTACCTTGCTGTTTGGTTCAGGATTGCGCGCTTGGTTAGGTTGATGACCAAAAAACAGACGCTGCCCGTCTTTACTCCAAATTAGCTTATTGTTATGGCTAATGAACCAACCGTTACGCGCAACTTTTAGTGTGGTGGCTTTTTTAGCGCCGGTTTTATACATCATAAGCTGGTGAGGGCGATAGCGTTCGGCTGCTTGATAGTTACCCACTAAAAACGCGAGGTGCGTACCTTTTTTATTCCAGCTTAAATGAGGGTAAGCATTAAATGCTGCTTGCGCTAACGTAATGGGCGTATTGAAAGTTGCGCTATCTTCTTTGTTATTTTGAGCAAGAGATAACACCGCAAGCGTATTGGCTTGGTCTTCAGGTGTGATAACCGTATAGGCAAGTTGGCCACCTTCTTCTGCAAACGTATAGTGTTGAACATGTTCGATAATATGAGTGTTTGGTGAGGTTGTATTGTTGTTCTCTAGGGTAACGGTGCCCGATAAGCGAATAACATGCAAAGTACTGCCAATCATGTCTTCTTTAAAATAGTGGAGCGGGGTTTCAGGCTGTTCTTGCTCTTGGCTAACTGCGCCTTCACGCTCATTTTCATTATTCGACGGCGTTGCCGTGTTAGCTTGTTCGGTAGCCTGTGATGTTGGCTCTGCATTTGGGTTTAACTGCGATTCTATAGTTTGGCAGTCTTCATTTGTAACATTACTGTCAGACGCCTGCTTATCTTCGTCTTCCGGGTAAAAATGGACGGCAAATAATTGGCTGTCACCGCTAAATGCGAACGACTTCACACGCTCAAAAGATTGCTGTGTACCCGTTTCTGTATTAATTAAAATGGCATTAGTTTTTAGTTTATCGCGTGCTTTTTCTTCTGTTTTTTCGTATTCAAGTAGCGGAATCGCCTGTTTAAATGCAACCCATTGACCATTGTTACTAATGATTGGGTATTGGCCGTAAGGGATAACGTACGCGGCATTTTTTTGTGTGGCTTTAATATGACCAACTGGATCACCGCGATCAGGTTGTGCACTATAAGCAATCCAATCACCTTGTTTAGATATTGTAGTGTGTTCAATATCTTTAAACTTCATAATATCGGCTAGCGTAAGTGCTGCCTTTTCCTGTACACCAGTAATGTGGGTATTAGTTTGGTGCGGGCTTGATTGAGCTGGGCTGGCTATTACCTGCAAGCTACTAACAAGTAACCACACAACCAATATGTCTTGTAAAGGGAAAAAGCGTTTATTCATGCTTACCTGCCTGTTATTCCATGTTGAACATATTCAAAATACCTAAAGCTATCCATAGAGGGAAGTAAACTTAGAGTATTAATATACTGCTGGTTTAAGTTTATCGGCATTCTATCACTTTTATGAGGGTTGCAATCAGGCAATCCACTCAATTAAATGTAATTTAATGCATGGGCGTATTTAACATTTATTATAGGTTAGCAAGTTACCGGCCAATATTTAAAAACACCCTATCATTTTGAACGTTACCCTATTGTGTATTTTGTATGCGTTTTCCTGCTACCCAAGTTTCTAAGACTTGCGTTTTCCATAACTCGTTCGTCGGTATTGTAAAAATATCGCGATCTACCATAATAAAATCGGCCCACTTACCTGTTTCTAAACCGCCTAGACTGTGTTCTTGATGCGCTGCGTAAGCAGCGTCAATGGTGAAGCCACGCACGGCTTGTGCAACGGTCATTGCTTCTTCAGGTATCCAGCCATTTACTGGTTGATTATCGCGGTTTTGGCGTGTTACCGCCGCGTGGATTCCAAAAAATGGGTTAGCCAGTTCAATGGGAAAGTCGGAGCCTAGTGCAATCACCGAGTTTTGTTTTAAGAGCGTTTGCCATGCATAAGCACCAGCAAGGCGTTGCTTGCCGACACGATCACCCGCCATGTTCATGTCTGACGTTGCATGAGTGGGCTGCATTGAAGGGATAATATTCAGTGCTTTAAAGCGTGGAATATCGTCAACACTAATGACTTGTGCATGTTCTACTCGATGACGCAGTGCTTGGTTTGCAGGGTTCTGCTTAAATGCAAAGCTAAATTCATCTAATGCAATACGGTTTGCGCGATCGCCAATGGCATGAAGATTTATTTGAAAGTTATGCGCCAATGTTTGTTGCATTAATTGGCGCAATTGCGTTTGTGAAGTGACTAATAATCCATGATTATCAGGCTGATCTTGATAGGGTTTCAATAGTGCAGCACCGCGGCTACCTAATGCGCCGTCGCCATAAATCTTCACGCTGCGAATAGATAAAAAATCTGCTTCATCTTTAACATGGCCTTTTTCAAGCATCGTTTCGAAGTGCGGATCGTTGGCTGAAATCATGGCATAAATGCGCATGTCTAACGTATTGTTTGCGGCTTTGTCTTTGTATAAATGATACGTATTGTGGTCAATTCCGGCATCGTGCACGCTGGTTACGCCCAGCGCTAACAAATGCTTAGAGGCAATATCTAACGCCATTTGCTTTTCTTTATTGGTTGGCTTGGGTAGCTTTTTTTCAACCAAGTTCATGGCATTATCTATCAGTATGCCCGTAGGTTGGCCATTTTCATCTTTAATGATCTCGCCACCTTCAGGGCTTATTGTGCTGCTGTTAATGCCTGCTAACTGCAATGCTTTGGTATTTAACCAGCTGGCATGACCGTCTACTCTTGTTAGCATAACAGGGCGATCGGCAATCACTTCATCTAGGTCGTTTGCGGTTGGAAATTGCTTACTAGGCCACAACACCTGATTCCAGCCGCGCCCTTTGATCCATTGTTGTTGCGGATTTTGGTTGGCATAGTCAGCGACTTTTTTAGCGGTTGCCTGTGCTGATGTTAAACCGCGAACATCGACGTTCATACGATTAAACCCTAATCCCAGAATATGTCCATGCGCATCAGTCATACCGGGTAACACAGTTCTACCTTGACCATTTAGCCGCGTTATTTTTTGATCCTGATATTTTTTTAATAGGTTATCACCAATTTCGTGAATCTTGCCGTGACGAATAAGCATGCTGGAAAAGCGCTGCAATTTGCGGTCAGTAGTAAAGGTGTAGCCATTGATGTTGTGCACCAGTAACGAGGTTGATTCATCAGCAGGCATCACGTTTTTATGCTTACTGTGTTGATGAGCATTGCCGTGTGCATAACTGGAAAAGGCAGCGCATAAGCTAAGTAGCAAGCTAATAAAAGTTATTACTGTAATAGTTGGGTGTTTGATTCGTGTAACCGTGGCGAGAAAAGCAGACTGGGGCGAAATATTCATGATTCTTCACGTTATTATTATTCTTATGATTACCATCATAGATCAGCTATCGCAAAGAAAAAAGGCCTGACTAAGTGTTCCTTAATCAAGCCTTTAGGTTAGGGCGTGTTGGCTTTAATGCATATACGATGCGCTAACGCCATCAGCGGTCGATGCTATTAAAAGTTAAATACTAAAGTCACAAATGTTTCAGTATCAGTATTTTCTTTATCTGCATCTACGTCAGAGTTGTTTGTTACATTAAAACCAGCTTTCATTTGCATTGAACCGTTAATTTTAGCGGTTAGGGCAGTTTCTGATTTTGTTACTGTATTGTCTGAGCCGTAGTTTACGCTTAGCTTTTGTGTGAATTTAGCACTTTTGCTAATTTGCCATTCGTATTCTGCATTGGCACGTAAAATCATGCCATCAATGCTTTCGCCTGGTGTTTCGCCATCACCTTGCTTTTCACCAGACGCATAACCCGGACCAATATCAGCATCTAAATAGCTACTCTCGCTTTCATATAAACGAGTACCGTAACCGACAGAAACAACAGTGTAGTCAGCTAATGGGCCAAACTGATCTTTTAAGTGTGATCCATACACAAATAACGAGTCATGCTTCTTTTCTAATTTGTAATTACCCTGTGCAGAGAAAAAGTATTTATCTGCCGTTTTTACCGTATCTTCTTCGCCTGTATCGTTATTTTCTACTTTATCTTCTTTGAATAAACCGTCGAAAATATATTGATTTGACCACTTTTCTAGCTCTTGAGTCGCATCCACTTTACCTTTTACAGAGGTCGTTTCAGTGTTACCTGTTGTTAATATAACGCCTAATTCAGCTGATAATTTCCACGTTTTGTCTTGTTCTTCTTCTGCCGCCTGTATTGAAAAAGTCAGTACAGCCAGAACTACATATAAAAAAGCCTTTTGCATAGAAAACATCTCCAAGGTTTAATCGTTTTTAGATAAATGAACATCCATTTGTGGATAAGGTATTGTTATGTCGGCAGCATCAAGCGCCAATTTAATTTGTTCGTGCAAGTCAAAATACACAGCCCAATAATCAACCGTGTTCACCCAAGGGCGAACTACAAAATTAACAGAGGAATCTGCCAGTGCTTGCACTGCGACTACAGGAGCCGGTGATTCTAGCACCTTCTCATGTTGCGTGACCACTTTCGTGAGGACTTCTTTGGCCACTTTTAAATCAGAGTCATAGCTGACGCCGATTTTTAGATCAACCCGGCGGGTAGGTTGCTGTGTAAAGTTGGTAATTGGAGCTTCAGTTATTTGTGCGTTGGGGACCGTAATAATTTTATTATCCGCAGACGTGAAGATGGTTGAGAAGATTTTTATTTCTCGAACGGTGCCCGCAACGCCACCTGCTTCAACCCAATCGCCTGCACGAAATGGCTTAAGCACAATGATCATTACCCCAGAAGCAAAATTAGACAAAGAGTCTTTAAGCGCTAAGCCTACCGCTAAGCCTGCAGCACCTAACACTGCAATTAGCGAGGTGGTTTCAATGCCCACGTGAGATAGCGCCATCAGTAGAATGGCCACCATTGCCACTGAAAATACGATGCTGGTTAGAAACGAAATGATAGCTTCATCTACGTTTTTAACAGTGAGAGATTTGCGTAATAGCGATGCTAATCCTCGCGCTGCAAATTTACCAATAATGACGATGAAAATAGCAACAACTACTTTAATACCAAACGTGATAATTAAATCACGATTGTCCATGATCCACGCTAACGCACTTTCCATACCCACCTCTTAATGGCTAATGTTAATAACCTATGCAGCTAAGATAGACACGTGCTTAGCTGAATATGGTTCTATTATTCGGTTATAAAATAAAGGTTATCACGATAACCAATTGATAAGATAGAAGCTATAGTTAGGAATGTCAGGTTATTTTCAATAATTGAGAGAGCACACAACGATAGAAAAGGGTAAAGAACGGGATTTGATTTACTAGAAAAAATTATTTGATAATCATTCAATTTATTGTAGAATGCGCATCCCGCTCTGGGAACAACATAAAACCAAGTCATTAGTCAGTAATGCACTTAGGTCATCATGTTATGGCGGCTGTAGCTCAGTTGGTAGAGCCCCGGATTGTGATTCCGGTTGTCGTGGGTTCAATCCCCATCAGTCGCCCCATTTTTTCCTACAATACTAACTGCCAAAGCAATTACAAAAAAGCTTAGCTTTATTTTTATTTTTCATTTAGCCCCTGTACCTCAAGCTTGATATATAACTTTTCAGCTGAAAATCTAGTAATTGAGATGTTGCCGAATACTTTTTGAAATTGCTCGTCGGCTATCGTCCACACACCACCTTCTGACAAGCTACCCGACCAATTGCTGTCTTCGGCCCAGCCTTGCTGATTCATTTGCGAGACAAAATGTTGATATAGTCTATCCAAAGGCATGGTTGTATCAATAAATAGTTCAGTCGATTTTCTGATGTTATTTCCGCCTGAGCTTGAGCCAGCACCATAAGGAAGAAAAGGTGTTTCGATATTATCTGGTAATGAGAGGGTTGGATAAGGTAAATCTTTTGCCATAATTATATTTTTGCGCTCTGCCTGCTGTATTGAGCAAATAGCGTAGAGGGGGTGATGAGTAATCGTTAACATGGACTCAGAATTGGATAAGTCATGTGTTGATATTTGCATAAATCCATCTTTTTTATGGCAAAAAGGGGCGTTCCGATTGGATGTCCGCTGATTAGTAATATTGGGTTCAGGCTGATTAGTAATAAAGCCTGTAGGGTTGACATGCTGTAATAAATGCAAGTTACTCCATTGATTTGCTTCTAACGTGTGTATTACTGCTTGTTTTAATAAGGCCTTATTCTTGCTCGACTTTAATATTAATATAGTGGCCCCTTGAAATTTGGCTCGCTTGTAACTACCAAAAACACTAACGTCTTTTCCCCAGTCCTGAATTGGAAATTGACTCGGCATTTTATTTAATATCAGTGCATCCTTATCTTCTGCTAGTAATACTCCTGCTTCTTGTAACGTGAGGTAGTTTTTTTCAAGTTCTGATGCGTTTAATGATGAGCTTAGCGCTATTGCGGTGATTGTAGCTAGCGTCTTTATAGATAACCTCGCTAGTATATTATGTTTCCTTAAGTGCATTACTTGCTTCCTGTTAATTAGTCAATTCGGTGGCTGTTTCGGTGGCTGTGGTGCAATACAGTTAAGACTAGTAGAAAAAATAGAAACAGGGAGCTGTTTCCTATATGGTTAATACGCATTATCGAGCATCTAAAACATAAGCGACTTTGTGGATGAGACTAATACTTTAATATTCAAATGGTTATTGTAAAAATATAATTTAAATTTTAGAATGGCCTAAGCTGATTAGCAGCAAGGAAGGGTAGCGATTGATGGCTGCGAGTACTCTCTTTAACATTACACTGGACGTAAAAATGAACCTATTATCTCTTTCCACTAAGTTACCACTGTACTTCATACTGTTTGGTTTATTTGCAGTCTCATGGCCTCTATTAGCTAATAGTGAATTTAGTGCGCAGCAACCGCGTTCATTGCAGCAAAGCGTTGAAGCAGAACAGCCTACAATGAATAACGTGAAATCTTGTTTTAGCGGTCCTTTTTCCAGTTACTCTTCGTGGTTCAAGTTTTTACAACAACGAAAAAAGAAATTTAATCAAGAACGCTTTACCGCAACGTATCCCCAGTCGTTATACGACGAAAATAAAGCAGCTATTGAATGCTATGATTTCACTTATCAAGTTGATGGGCTGAGCGTTGCAGGTTATTACCTTGCGCCCAAGGATATGCACCCTGAGCAAGGCGATAAGAAACTACCTGTGCTTGTATTTAACCGAGGAGGAAATGCAGGTTTTGGGGCAGTAAAGTTTGGCAAAAAACTTGGCTTTTTATCTGAGCTGGCAAAAAGTGGATATATTGTTATTGGCAGCCAGTACAGAGGCAGTTCTCGTTTTTTGGAAAATAATGGTCATGATGAATTTGGTGGTCAAGACGTGAATGACGTACTTGCATTAATGGACTTAATTAAAACAATACCAAGCGCAGATGCGGAGCACATTGGTATGTTTGGCTGGAGTCGCGGTGGCATGCAAACATTTTTGGCCGCCAAGCATCTACCCAATCTTAAAACGCTAGTAGCGATAGCGGGGAATAGCGATGTTGAAAAGGCGCTGGCGTGGCGTCCTGCAATGAATCGGGTATATCAACGGCGAGTGCCTGATTTTGAAAAAAACAGAACGGAAGCACTTCGTCAGCGCTCAGTGGTTCATTGGTTAGATAAGCTGCCAAAACATGCTCCAATACTGTTGTTGCATGGCGATCAAGATAAGCGAGTTAATGTCGCGCAGTCAGTGGAGCTTGCTGAGTTACTGAAAAAGAACAACCACCCACATCAATTGGTGGTGTTCTCTGGCGGTGATCACGGGTTATACCAACACCGCAAGGAATTAGTAAGCCATTTAAAGCATTGGTTTGCCAAACACCTATAACTCACTACACAGCTTTCTTGCTACGCTTTTACCTTAGGTAGTAACTCATCTTTAAACCATTCTTCAATTAACTTTTTATCATAATAAAAAGTATCATTACTACGTAATCGAGGGCTGGTCATAAACCCCATATCTTTTAGGTTGGCCGAACCTTTAGACACTACAGCTGCATCAGATGCAGTGACGATATAATCAAATTTAATCTTAGGAAAGTAAATGGGCTTAATGATACGTACTTCGTTGATGCCAATGCGCACGTCTCCAGCCAAGTCTAAGTCGTTAACTGTGATAGTTAGGGTGTAACCATCTGGTAGTTTTCTTGCGAGCTTTTCAATATGGTCGTTAAAATGCTTTTCAATATTTTTATGAAAGGCTTTTTTATTGTGATTGGCAGGTGCGACATCGGTATAGCGGTCAAAGTCTTTCCATTTAATAACGGCTTCTGTTGCATATAGAGAGGTTGTAGCCACACTGCATAATAAGCCAACGCTGGCTGCGAATAATGGTAGTCGAGTTTTGCTCAGTTTGCGTTTCATGTTGCCCCCTTTTAACTTATATCTCTACGTTACACCATTACCATTTAATAAGTAGCACTTAATAAGTTCCACTCAATAAATAATAAGACCGGATTTATGCGGTTTTAGTTCAGGGGGTGTTAATCCCAGTACTTCCAACCTTCTAAGTAATAGTACAGCACATTGGGTTTATCTAAGGTGCTGATGCTAGCACCTTTCATTTGCATATCTTTAGGAAAAGAACGCATGGCTATTTCCATTTGCTCTGAATAAAAACGCGTTGCTACGTTCAGTGTGGGTGTTGTATGGCACACACGGTGGCATGCCATTACAAAGCCCCATTCGCCAAATGATGGAATATTCACGTGGTAAGGTAAAGTATTGGCAAAACCAGCGCTGGTGACCGTTTCATAAATAGACCAGAATACTTTTTTTGCGAAAAATGGGCTAGTGGCTTGAGTCACCATAATGCCATTAGGCTGTAAGTGTTGCTTTAACTTAACGTAAAACTGTTTGCTGTATAAACGCGCTAGGCTAATGGTTTTAGGATCGGGTAAATCTACAAGAATAAGGTCATACAGCTGTTGTGATGTATCTAAAAACTGCCATGCATCTTGATGATGTATGGTTACTTTATGGTGGGTAAGGGCATTCTTGTTAAGCTTAGTAAGGTGCGGATTGCGCTGAGCAAGCTCAGCAATAGCAGGATCTAAGTCAACAAGAGTAATTGTGCTAATGGACGTGTACTTAAGTAGCTCTCGCACTGCTAAGCCGTCGCCACCACCTAATATTAAAACTTTACTAGGGTTTGTTAGGCGTGACATCGCAGGGTGAACCAGTGTTTCATGATAGCGATATTCATCAATGGAAGAAAACTGTAAGCCGCCATTTAAGAATAGGCGAATATCGTCTTTATGGCGGGTTAGCGCTATTTGTTGATAGGCAGTTTGTTCGCTGTGTAATACGCGGTCATTGTAAACATGATTGTTCCACGCTTTATTAATTTGGTGGCTGGCCAGAAATAGTCCAATTAACAGTATGAAAATACTGACTAATGCAGTTTTTAATATCCTTTTACGTGAGGTGGTAAGCCGATCAATAAAAAACCATAACAGGCTTAACGCGATGGATAAATTTACTAGCCCAAAAATAAGAGAGGTTTTAAACACGCCCATCCATGGCAGTAAAATAAAGGGAAATATTAGTGTTGCAATGAGTGCACCGAAGTAGTCAACCGACAGCACGTTGGCGATATTCGCCTTTAAAGTGTAGTGCTTTTCCATAAGACGGCTTAACAAAGGGATTTCTAGTCCAATCAAGACACCGATAATGGCAGTTAATAGCGCCGAAACCCATGCCAGAGGCAGGTCTATCGCGTAACTGGCATACAGCAGCGGCACACTGCTACCACCCAGCAATGCCAGCAACAGCTCAAAGCCAATGAAGTACTCTAGAAGGTGTTGGTCACTTATCCATTTTGACACATATGAGCCTACGCCCATAAATGCCATATAAATACCAATAGTCAGAGAGAACTGGGTGATGCTATCACCCAAAAAGTAAGCGCTGGTAGTGGCGATTAGCAGTTCGTAAATAATAGAGCATAAGCCAGCAATGAAAATGCTGAAGATAAGCACATGGCTTTCACGAACCATTATTTACCGCCAGTAGAGCCGCCAGAACGAAAGTGTGCACCAGACAAACTTTGTTGGCGTAAATCGCGATCAACCGTGACATTACGATGAGTGTTCGCCACATAAATCCAATTTATGTCATCGTCATCTTTAATCGAGCCCCAAGCGGTTAGTGCGAATAGTGGGATAAAAAATATCGCAATCAGTATCCAAATACTCATGGTTTTCTTGGTTTTTATGTCGCGCATACTGAGTATCGGGTTGACCCTATCATCTTTAGTTTCGGCTCGAAAGATGAATACTGCAAAGCAAATAGCGACCACACCGCCCACTAACCATAGAAAAGGCATCAGTTTTGATATATCACCGTGAAGTGGCACGGCCCTAAATCGAAACGTATGAGTATCAACAATACTACTACGGTTTATATTATGAGAGTCAGAAATAAAGGCAACATATGTTCCTGCTTTAGCAAAACGCTGATTAATAGATGCTTTTTTACGATATTCTGTCCACCTGCCGTCAGAGTCGTAGCCACTTTCAGACCAAAGCTCATCAGTATAAGTAAATAGATAGTTTTCCTTGTCGTCGTATATATCCATTGCAATCGACTTCCAGCGATTCATCGGCATGGTTCCGCGGATCTCAAGTCGCATTATTTGCCCATCGTTTGGAACAGTAAACGTGTAGCCTTTATCTTGATTACTCCACTGAGTACTGGACTGATAGTCGGTGTGGTTTGTTGGCGCATCTAGTATTGATCGAATGAAAAAACCGACGATCAACGTTAATACCGCAACACAAAATAACTTGGTCATGCTCATAAGGTTTTCTACCGTTACAGCGCAAATAGAATAACAGTCGCGACAGTGATGGCGATAGCACCTTCAAATAACGCAAGAGAAGAGTTGTGATCGCGTTGAATTGCATCATCAATAGACACAGTCGGCAGTAACAGTTTGTCGATCAATAGCCGTAAGATAGGAAAGAGCACGAGCGCAATAACCGCATCTAACATAAACAGTGACAAGCTGGTTTGCCAAGATACAAAACTACCTAGCATGGCATGATATAACACTATGCCTACAGCGATTAGCGTGGCCGACAAACTAATTGATGCCGCAATATTGCCTTGGCGTAACTCTGTTTGTAAATCGAATTGAGTGAACCTATCGTAAATGCGAGTAAATACAATCAGCAATACTTGCCCTAATGCATAAAAAGCGATTGCTGAAATAATATTGCCATCACCACGAAGTGCACCACCAATAATTAATCCAGACGCAATGTAGCTAGCTGCTTGCGCAATGCCAGTGGCCAAACACTTTTTTTCATGCAGGTGGGTATGATTGCAGTAGCTGTGCAGCAAGACTTTGTCGTTGATGATCCGAGAAAGAATCAGTAATACCATTCCCAGTGCGGTGTACATAGCAATGTTCGCCACGTCTTCTAAAAGTCCTAAACTGGGTCCTTTCATGACGTTAACGTAAATAATGGTGACACCTGCTAAATAACCAACTATAGAAGCAGACAGGGCAGTATTATTCTTATTTTTTAGTTCTTTAAAAGTATTATAAGGAGTAGAGAAGTGATAAATAAATTTAGCTACAACCATCACGACGATAAAAAGGGCGACATAGCTGCTATTTGTAAGGTAATTATTAAGTACAATATCCATGATGTTTTTACTGCAGAGTTTTTTGCGCGGCATCCTACCACAACTAAACACACATTATAAATATGGAAATGAAAGTTTATTGGAATGTAATAAAAATAATTAAGAGAAGAGAAATAAAATAATGAAAATAGAAAAGGGGGATGAGATTAAAATTAAATCAGTTACCGACAAGGTGCCGGTAACTGTATAGCAGTTTCGTTAAACTAAATTATAGTGCAACGATGTTTTCTGCTTGAGGGCCTTTTTGACCTTGAGTTACTTCAAACTCAACTTGTTGGCCTTCAGCCAACGTTTTGAAACCAGTGCTAACGATTTGTCTGAAATGAGCAAATACGTCTGGACCGTTTTCTTGAGAAATAAAACCGAAACCTTTAGATTCGTTGAACCACTTTACAGTGCCTTTAACTTTGTTAGACATAATAATATCCTGAAATTTAAATAATAATTTGCGCCTCTATGAGGCAATGTAGCTTAAAAATAGACTGTAACTTATAAACTTCAGAAAGATAAAACTAACTTTGAAATGTATATTGTAATCTAGAGTATTTCTTAAAGCCGAGTCATTGTATATTATCTGTTCAGCATGTCAATCATTATTTTGCTTTTACTTAAAATAAGACGTGGGTGAATGGCTTGTATATTCTGACTTATGCCATTTTGATTAGTTATTATTACCTAAATATAAGCGAAACGCTCAATCCAACGTTTTAATGAGTGAGCATGTTTAATTCAGTGTCTATTTTTTTTACAAGTTTGTACCTAATAGTTCCCCTTAAAATCGACCTCAAAAATTCTGTTTATTTAATAAGCCTTTATATTGTTTATTTTTTTCTGGCGTGGAATTTGCCTTAGTAAACCTAGCTGTTCAAGCTGATTAATGCTTACTAGTGAAGATAATGTTTGTTAGTTATTTAAGGAAAGAATAATGAACAAGTTATTACTAGGAGCAGTTGCTTTAGGTTTAAGTTTTTCGTCTGAAGCGAGTTTAATTAATGTTGGTGGTGTGCAATGGGATCCTATGCAAGTGCTGTCATTTCCCGGCCTTACCGACTTTTCTTCAAATGGTACTGTATTTGAAAATTTTGCGATCACGCCAGGCGATATTGTATCTGGCTGGGGGCAATTCACGCATTTAAATAGTGCCATCACTAATCAAAATAGCTTTTGCCCGGGTTGTGAGCTTACTTATACCTTTGATATGGAATTGGTTTCTTTTACAGGAACACCAGCCAGCGGTGATTTTATTTTCAAAGACTTGATGATAAGTATGTTTGTTGATCACACGCCTGATTTCAATGGGACTGAACCTACCGCGTCTGATGGTGATTTATGGTTAGAGTTAGCGCTACCTGTCGGTGAGATGTTAACTGGCATAGGTACTAACCTTGGCACAGGCAGTGATGCAGGCGGCGGTTTCGCACTATTAGAGGTTGTCGGGGGCATGGCGGCTTATCACTTTGATACAAACCGAATGACTCGAGGAGCAGATATGCAGCTAACGTCTTCTTTTCAAGCAACAGGTGGTGCGCCAAATATGTTAAACGGTACCTTTGATTTGACCGCGAAAAGTGTTCCTGAGCCGTCTACTCTGGGCTTGTTTGGGGCTTTCTTACTGGGCTTTGCAGGCTTATATGGCCGTAAACGTGATTAGTATTAACGCACTCGCAATATAATGGGCTACAACAGAATCGCTATTAACCTCGCCAATCGGTGAGGTTATTTTTTGCAAGTGATATTTTGCTGCTCAAACACCTTCACTCTCAATGACAAATGTTTTGTCGGTTTATTTTACACATTGATATCGTTATCTAGGTAAATAAAATTGGCTCATTTTTCTTTTTTAAACTTTTTAGGTACTTAAAAAATAACTGCAAGTATGGCGTAAAATATGCCTCATGTAGGGTAGCTAAGGCTTAGGATGCAAACAGCCTTTAGCGGATTAGAAGAACTAGTGAAAAACAATAGAGAGTAGTTATTTAAGGAGAAAATAATGAAGAAGTTATTACTAGTAGTGTTAGCCTTATCGTCCAGCATAAGCGCGCAAGCGGCAATTATTAATGTTGGCGGTGTCCACTGGGATCCTGAACAAGGTCTCGCCTTTCCTGCCTTAACCGATTTTGTTGCAAACGGTACTATTTTTGAAGACGTTGCCGTCAACCCAGGTGATATTGTTACTGGGCGTGGCGAGGTAACTCATGTAAATAGTGCGGTAACTAATCAAGGGATATTTTGTCCTGGGTGTGAATTAACATTTCATTTTGAAATGGAGTTAGTGTCATTTGTGGGCGCTCCAACAGGTGTTGGCGGTAGTATTGATGGTGACTTTACCTTTAAAGATTTGGTGATTGACTTTATGGTTGATGATACGCCTGAGTTTGACGGTACTATGCCTACTGCGACTGATGGCGATCTTTGGTTAAGATTGGCATTACCATTTGGTGAATTTTTAACAGGTACGGGTGACAATTTAGGCAGTGGTAGCGACTCAGGTACAGGTACAGCATTAATGGATGTAATGGGTGGTTTGGCCGCGGCCAATTTTGATACCAACACCCAAGCAGGTGGTGCCGATATGGTGCTTTCATCGTCATTTCAACCTACCGCGGGCGATCCTAATACGCTCAATGGTACGTTTGATTTAACAGGTAATAGTATTGCCGTACCAGAGCCATCAGCGTTAGCTCTTTTAGGCGCTGCATTTTTAGGATTTGTTCGACTATTTGGTCGACGCTCTACCGAGCAAGTTTAATACAAAGGAAATGTGTCCAAGCCTTGAGCATTAGTTCAAGGCTTTACAGACGTAGAGTTAGGATCCATTTTTGCGCGCTCAATGACTCTTCTTGGCATTAATTCTTCTAACTCTTTAAGTAATTGCTGGGCACGTTGGTGTTGTTTATTATTTTGATAAATAGTGTGGTGCAGCCAGCCATAAGACATTTCAAAATCCAGTGGACTACCGTGACCATCTAAAAATATTTCCACTAGCCTAATACGCGCATTAACATTACCTAACGCTGCCGCTTCACGTAAATAAACAATGGCTTTATCAACGTCAGTTTGCATAAAACGGCCAATATGGTAGTACCGTCCTAGCTGCTCTAACCCTTCAGCAAGGCCTTGATCCGCGGCTTGGCGCATGTAGTAAACACCCAACTCAACATCTTTTTTAACGCACACTCCGTAGGCTAGCATGTCGCCGTAGAGAAACTGATATGCCGGAATTTTCATGATACTGGCGCGTGCTTCAATATCTTGCACTAATTGGCATTCATCTTTTTTTACGCGATCAAGGTGTGTGTTTTCCTTAATCATGTTTAATAAATCATTTTGCGAATAGATTTGAATGGCTTGAATGGGATCAGCCGCATAACTAACGTTAATCCATAACGTAAGGGAAGATATTAACAAAGTGAACGCAGCAAGATATTGAGAATACGTGTGTGGTCTATTTTGCGTTGATTTCATATATGGTACTCATGTGTCGCGTAATACTGGGTTTTATAGTGCTAACAATTAGCAATATACAATCTATTCAAAACTACTATTCAACAATTCATATTCAAAATTTGTACCATGATAATGACGATTGATTGACCCACTTACTTATTCTATTTGTTGCCACGCTTCTTTGAGTTCGGTCATCACTTTTTTTGCTTCAGCAAAATTCCCTTTTTCTGCTTCATCTTGGCAGTAAGTATATAAACGGCTTAGATTTTCTGTCAGCTCGGGTGCAACATCTTTATTTAGCGCTTGTTTCAAAATAGCCAGCTCTGCTTGTAGCTGTGCATTATCTTTTTCTTCACACGCTGTGATAGCGCTATCATAGTGCGCCAAAATATTCTCTAAGTGTGCTTGGTTATCGGTTGCTGTCATAATTCCCCCTTAATAAATCATGCTGTTTAATTATTCGTTTTATGTACCTGATAATATGGCGGCTTTCAGAGTGCTTTTCCAGTCATATTTTGTTCTTTGCTTACTTTTCTAACGAGTTGTAAGCGTTTGGCGCGCTTATGTTTGTCATTGCTCAGCACCACCTTGCCGTTGCGTATACTTATACCAAGTGCAGAAAAGCTCTCGTTAAAATCTGGAAACTGGGTAAGCTTGGTCACCGCCTTAAATGTGGGATAGAACACGCTGTCGCCTGCAAGTTGATCAAAGGTTTTTGCAAGTTGTTCACCTGTCCACGAATTAGGGTGATGGCGGCAACATTGATTAAACTTTTGCAGCACCTCTGCCACGGACTTAAGTTTGTAATTACCAGTCATTAGTTTGACATCTACATTAAGAAAATAAACAGCGCCACTCCAATATACACGCATGTAGCTACCTAGTTTGTGCATGCGTTTGCTAGATGAACTCAGGGTTTGCTGCGTATACGCGCTGGCGGCTTGCCCTCGTTGAAAGCCTTCATATAGGCGTTGCCATGCAGTTTGTTCTGAAATTATGTCGTTTTTCGCCATCAATAAATATTGTAAGTAAGACGCTAAACCTTCTGAAAACCAAATATCATTATCTCCTGGAAAAGGAATATATAAATGGCTGAATTCATGCACTGCGGTCCAGTCATTATTTAATTCAGAGAGGGTGGCTTGGGGTTGAATATAAAAACGCACGCCTTCTGGATGGTGGCGGATCACTTGTGCCCATGGAACGGGTCCATCGCCACGGTTGGCTGCACTTACATTCACCTGTGTGATAGAAAGTGGAAATTCACCGTATAAGGATGCCGTGGTTTCAATTGCTTGGCTTAGCCATTGCACAACGGTGGAGTGATTATCCTTGGGAATTTTCTCATCGATATACAACTCTATTCGGGTATTAGGGTGTGCAAGCTCGAAATAGCTTTGTGCGTGAGTTATTTTGCTCATTACAGCACTCATTAAAACGAACAGGCCAATCCAAATATGAGCAAATTTATACATACGGGTATTACTCTACTAAGTAGTGATTACAAACGAGCTGTTAAGTGTTTAAGTTTTCAGGTGAATCACCGCTCATTTGATGGTGCAGTTATTCGTCGCCCAGTTATATCTTCAATTGCGTTAATTATTTAGTATAGAAAATAAGGTTAGTAGGCCTTAAAACTTAAATTACTTTGTGTATTAAGATTAGTGTAGACTATTTTTTTGCGCCATTAAGACAAGTTCAAACTCAGCAGCATGTTACTTATCATTTAATATTACGATTAATTTCAATGTTTTGGTGAAACAGGGTTGTGGCTCACTATGGTATTAGTAAACAAAGCGCCATCTTTATTCATTTACGTTTTTTTATTACTGACGTTGGTCACCACTGTACTTAAACCGGTGCATGCGGTAGCGCCTATCCATGTGGCGGTAGCAAGTAATTTTTTGGTGCCCGCAAGGCATTTAGTTAACCAATTTAAGTTAGAGACAGGCTACGATGTCGTGCTGATAAGTGGTGCGTCGGGTAATTTATATACTCAAATGATAAAAGGGGCGCCTATTGATGTTTTTTTATCAGCAGACAGTAAGTTGCCACAGCAACTAGTTAAAGATGACATGGCACTGCCTGAGTCTCTATATACCTATGCAGAAGGCCAATTAGTGTTATGGAGTGGCAATTCGGCGCTGCAATTAAATCAGCATACAGTTGCCACGTGGCCGCACAGGCTAGCCATCGCGAATCCACGCTTTGCGCCTTATGGTGCTGCTGCACTTGAATATTTAAGTGCGCATGATGTATTAGACAGCTACCAGCATCGATTAATAAAAGCGAATAATGTTAATCAAGCCTTTCAATTTATTGATTCCGGCAATGTTCAATTAGGTATGATACCGCTTTCGCTGTTAAAAGTGGCCTATCAAAAGTCCAAAGCGCAAAAATACCTTCATTACTATCCCTTACCTAATAAACCGAAAATCATTCAACAAATGGTTATTTTGTCTCGTGCTCAAAATAAGCTGATGGCATGGAAGTGGTTAAACTTTGTAACGTCCGAAAAGGCACAGCAATACTTGGCGAGTGTGGGTTATATTGCACAGACTAGCCAGCAAATTGCGCAACAGCGAGTGCATAATATGCAGTTAAAGCAATAAGATGCCAGACAAGGGAATATATGATGATCGATGAGGACCTTACTGCACTGACCTTAACATTACAGCTAGCGATTACGACTACGCTAATTCTGCTAATGATAGGTTTACCTGTGGCGTGGAAATTGTCGCGCTACCACGGGCGCTTAAAGCCAGTTTACGAAGCTATTATCGCTTTACCTTTAGTATTACCTCCAACCGTTTTAGGCTTTTATTTGTTAATGGCATTTGCGCCAGATACGTTTTTCGGGCAATTGTGGGTTGGGTTAACAGGACAGCAATTGGCTTTTAGCTTTTCAGGTATTTTATTAGGATCATTAATTTATTCCTTACCCTTTGTGGTGCAACCGCTATATAGCGGCTTTTGTCAGGTCGGCCAGCAATATGATCAAGTTGCTGCCAGTCTTGGGATCTCGCGTGTGCGGCGTTTAATAAAAATAACGTTACCCTTAATGAAGCCCGCGATATTGAGTGCCGTTACGTTGGGTTTTGCTCATACGCTTGGTGAATTTGGTTTAATTCTGATGATTGGTGGCAATATTCCCGGTGAAACGCAGGTTGTTTCGATTGCACTGTATAACCACGTTGAAGCGATAGATTATCAGCATGCTCACCGATTAGCGGCGGTATTGTTGACCATTTCATTTATCAGCTTAGTGTTGCTCTATAAGTTTAATCGGCGTGCATTAACTGGCATGACAACAACTGTTGCTGCTGATCCTACCCCTAATAAAATAAAGGCCAGAGGGACACACGTATGATAGCGAAGGCGATGAGAGCGAAACTAACTCAAGTGACTGATGCACCCTATCATACCGCAGATTTGACCATTGCAATGACGCATCATGTTTCTCATCATCAGGCTGGCTTTGATTTATCCGTACACACCACGTTGCCGCTCAGTAAGGGTAATATTGGTATTTTTGGTGCGTCAGGTGCAGGAAAATCAACGCTGTTACGTTGCATGGCGGGGTTAATACCCGCTAAACCATCAGATCATCATTCTGTGGTAATGTTGGGTAAAGAGATCTCTACACAACGCGTTGAACAAAACCCATTTGTATATCAATTTCAGCAAGGCATGCTTTTCCCTCATTTGTCAGTTCAGCAAAATTTAACTCTTGTGGCGAATCAACCCAATGTCTACAAACCTTTGCCATATTCACTAGACCAAGTAGTGGCGTGGTGCCAAATAGAAACGTTGTTAACTAAAAATGCAACCGTGTTGTCGGGCGGAGAAGCTCAACGTGTGGCATTTGCCAGAACGTTGCTGTCAGGTAAGCCTATTATGTTACTCGATGAACCTTTTTCAGCGCTAGATTGGCATAGTCGCCAACATTATTTAGCGTTAATCAGGTGGTTATCTACGCAGTACCGCTTGCGATTTATTTTGGTGAGCCATATTTTGCAGGACTTGGCGGCGTGTACTCAGTCAACGCTACAGCTTGATGCGGGTGCCTTGGTAAGGCTTGATGATACCGCTGAAATAGTGCGGACATTAAGCATGCACAGGAGCGCCAGCCATACGCAGGGGACTGGCGACAAGTCTGTAATTAAGTACGATGCATTTAGTGTGTTGCACGGAAGAGTAAAGCAGCATTTACCACAGTACGGATTAACTGAAGTACAGTTAATGGCGCCTTCGCAGCAATCGTTATTCATTCACACTCAAGAATTTGCTCATGGTGTTGATGTGGCTGAAGAAGCTATAGTTGAAGAAGCTATAGTAGAAGAAGCTATGGTTGAAGAGACGGTGGCTAAAAAAGTGATGGCTAAAGACATTATAATAGTCCAGCTACCTGCGAACAAAGTCAGTTTAGCGAAGCAGGCTCCTAATACTTCGAGCATACTTAATTGCTTAACGGGGGTGATCACCAGTATTGAGCTAGATGCACACCATGCCACGGTTCAAGTAAACGTTGATCAGCAAGCGGTGCTTGCTGAAATTTCTTTGATGTCAGCCGAGTCGTTGGCTTTATCAGTAGGTGATATTATTTATTTGCAGTTTAAAGCAATATAAATTGGCTATTGAGTGTCTATTGTTTAAGAGCAAAATTAACACATTAACAATGTGTAAAAAGTATGAGACGCTAACTCATCAGATCTAAAGGATGAATAATTTGACGAACAATGGGCAGCACAGTGTTACAGACAAGACTTTGTTAACAGATAATTTTGGTCGGCAGTTTCAATACTTACGCTTGTCGATCACGGATGCTTGCAACTTTCGTTGTCAATATTGCTTACCAAACGGCTACCATGCAGAGCATGATAGACAATTCCTTAGTTTGAACGAAATAGACACACTGATAACCGCTTTTGCGCGATTAGGTATGCGCAAAGTTCGCATTACGGGTGGCGAGCCCGGCTTGCGCAAAGATCTTCCTGATATTATTTCACTGTGCCGCAGTACGGCAGGCATTGAGCAAATCGCGTTAACCACCAATGGCTTTAATTTAGAAAAAAACATTCAACACTGGGCTGATGCAGGCTTAACCGCATTGAATGTAAGCGCTGACAGTTTAGATACGCAGTTATTCGCTAGTTTAACTGGGCAGGCAAAATTACAGACCATACTGCGGGGTATCGCCAAAGCAGAACAGTCGGGTATCAAAAATATTAAATTGAATGCGGTGTTGCTTAAACATTTTAACGGACAACAATTAGACGAATATTTAGCGTGGATCAAGCAGCGCAATCTTGCCATTCGGTTTATTGAACTAATGGAAGTAGGCAGCAATAAAACGTTTTTTAATAAGCAGCATATTTCGGGTGAGGTGATTAAAGGCAAACTGCTAGATCAAGGTTGGTTTGCCATGCCTCGTGCGCCTTTGGCCGGCCCGGCACAAGAGTTTTCACATCCAGATTATCAAGGCAGAGTTGGCTTAATTATGCCGTATAGCAAAGATTTTTGTCAGAACTGCAACCGATTACGTATGTCAGCAATGGGGAAATTACATTTATGTTTATTTTCAGAGCAAGGTATCAATATACGGCCTTGGTTAACTGCTGGTGATGTAAAAGGAACTTGTGAGGCGGTGAGGCAAGCGCTAACAGATAAATCGGCATCGCACAGTTTGCACTTACATCAAACTGGTGCAACAAAACATTTAGCCATGATTGGCGGGTAGTAACACTTAAGAGTATTTAGGTAATAAACGAATAAGTAGAGATTGCATGATTAACATTCTATTTTTTGGTCAACTGAAAGAGCGTTTACAGTGTGGTCAATTACAGTTTGAATTAACGCAAAGTATAACGGTCGCGCAGCTAAAACAGCAGTTACAACGCCGCGGTGAACAATGGCAATTATATTTGGCTGAAGAGAATGTACTATGCGCACTTAACCACACTATGGTCGCTAACTCTGCGTCAGTAAAAACGGGCGATGAAGTGGCATTTTTCCCACCTGTTACGGGAGGATAATTTAAGCTTGTTAAACGATTAAATAGTCATTCACACGATTTAGCCCGTGTGAACAGTGTTAACTTCCTGTTTTATCTAGTTTCTGTTAAATAACTTCATAATAATTATTTAGTTATGCCTGTATATTGTTCAATTTATTCATTTTTTGTATATCAATAATAAAAATATGGTTTATAACATACTGCTAACAATGATTAAGGTGTATACTTCAATAAATTTACTTTGCTACTTTATGTTCGCTTCAACACATGTAAATAAGTCGAGTTGTTAGTTATTTCACATCTTTAAGTATTGAGTTTCTAGTTCAGCTACGCATCCCATTACACAGTAAGTGAAAAGCGAAGATAAGCGATAAATTAGAAGATAAGATGAACGAATTAACAAAATCAAATGGACTTTATCATGGCGGATAGCATTAAACCCCCTTTACCCAATATTAGTCGACGCCACTTTATTAAATCCGCCAGTGTGGCAACCGCAGCATTAGCCACTACGCCATTGATGGCAGCCACATTTGGTAATGTGGCTAGCGAGAATAACGCGACAAATACCGCTCAGCCCAGTATGACAATGAAGCAACTGGCTGAAAAAATGGAACATCGTCACTGGCCAAAATATAACGATGTCACCGTGGTTGATGCACTTAGCTTGACCTTTGACCTTAGTAAAAACCAATTTAACGAAACGACCCTTAGTCAAATAGCAAATAGTGGTGTATCTGCAATTCACGCTACCGTTACATATCCCGGCGCAAACTTTGAAAAAACCGTTGCCAGCATCGCAAAAATTAAGAAGCTGATTCGCGATCATCACCATGTATTCTGTGAAGCAAACAGCATCGAAGAGATTGAAAAGGCTAAGCATTGTGGAAAAGTGGCAGTTATCATGGGGTTCCAGTCAGCAGAAATGCTGGTGGATAGTCACAATGAGGTTAAGTTTGAACGTATCCCGTTATTTTCAAATTTAGGCATTCGCGTCATGCAGCTAACCTATAACCGTCGCAGTCCATTTGGCGATGGTAGCTTAGTGAATATTTCTCGTGGGATCACCAAGCTAGGTGTACAAGCGATTGAAGTTATGGAAGATAGCAATGTATTGGTAGACTTAAGCCATGCCTCTAAAAAAACCATTCAAACTAGCATAAAGCACTGTAAAAAGCCGATAGCCATTACACATACTGGCTGTAGTTCAATTTATTGTCACCCTAGAAATACAGACGATGAAGAGTTACGGGCTGTTGCAAAATGTGGTGGTGTTGTAGGTATTTATGCCATGCCATTCTTGGCAGGCGGTACCGCACCGATTACAGCTGATAACTTTATACAGCATATTGATCATGCGATTAACGTGTGTGGCGAAGATCATGTCGGTATTGGTACCGATCAAAGCTTAATTCCTGTGGTAGACGATCAGCAATATCAGGCAACTATTAAAGAAGAGCTTAAACAGCGTAAAGCCGCAGGTATTTCTGCGCCGGGTGAAACCGATGAACGCCCTTTGTATATTCCTGATCTTAATCATGAACGTCGTATGGAATTAATTGCTTGGCATTTAGCGAAAAAAGGTTACAAAGATGCCCGCATTGAAAAAGTACTGGGCGCTAATTTTATGCGATTGTTTGGAGAGGTGTGGAGCTAGTTGTAGTTGTTAAGCGCAACTATGAAATAAAAATGAGAGTTCGTGACCATGTACACGAACTCTCATAGATAAGCTTGTATGAATTTATAGCTTGATAATATTATCGGCGCTATCGCGATCTACAAGTTTTACGAACGGGTCGATACCTGCAAACTTAGGCAGCTTCTTCTCATTCTTCGGCAGTTCAATAGTGATCACGTTTTCACCACTTTTGATTAAGTGTTTTTCGTTATAGATCACTGTATCAGTTGCCTTTAAACTTTCTGGATCAGCACTAAATAATACTACATCCACCATTTCTGATAATGGCACATCGGTTTCCATGCCTTTGCTGTCTGACGTAACACGCTTTGCTTGCACGGTTAAGGTCACTGTTTGTGAGTTGCTGCCAGTGTCAGCGACTTCAACTTTCTCAGCTTTTAGGTCGTAAAGCGTAATATCTTCAAACAAGCTAGTAATAAAAGCTTGCTCTTCCGCTGTGGCGTTAGCTTTGAGTGCAGCAACTAAATCTAGCGTTGTTGGATAAGGCGTGCTTTGATATTGATAAGTTTGTAAAAAACCTTTCAATGCTTGGTTTACGTGCGCTTCGCCTAGTCGGTCGCGTAACGACGCCATAATTACCGATCCTTTACGGTAATGAATATATTGCTGGTTTTCAGCACGTAGCATAGGTTGCTCGCCAATTTGCTCTGAAGTACGGCCACTTAAATAACGATCTAACTCGTATTTTAAGAACTTACGCAGCTTTTCAGGGCCATATTTCTTTTCCAATACCATCACAGCACTGTATTGCGATAGGGTTTCAGAAATAATCGCGCTACCCTGAACATTGGCTGCACCAACTTGATGTCCCCACCACTGATGCGCCATCTCATGCGCGGTAACGTAATACACCATATTAATATCTTCAGGATCACGTAAGTCGGCAATAAAGCCTATGTCTTCAGAGTATGGTACGGTGTTAGCAAAGCTTTGTGCAAAACCACGGTATCGAGGAAATTCGATAATGCGCATTTGCTTATGCTGGTATGGAGAAAATTCGCGGCCAAAATAGTCGAGTGAGTCTTTAACCGACTCAATCATCACATCAACATTTTTGTTATGTTCAGGATGATAGTAAACCTCTATATTCACACCGTCGTGTTGATCTTGCTTCACTTCAAAGCGGGCAGATAAGAAGGCATAAAAATGGGCCATTGGTGAATCCATCTTGTAATGGAAGTAACGTTTACCATTTTCAGTCCATTCTTTTTGCAAATAGCCCGGCGCAATCGCGACTTGATCTTCAGCCGTTGAAACCGTGGCTTCAAAGTCAATAAAGTCGGTACCCTTACCAAAAAAGCTTTCATTATGAAACGCTTCATCTTCTAGCTTATTGGCGCGATCACGTGGTGCTAAATCGTGGCTTTTGCGTTTATGCCTATCCATTAAGATAAAGCTTCGGTTAAAGCCAAAACTTGGGAATAATTCAAAGTTATTGATAAATGTACCATTTTCAACTAATTGAACGTCAAAGTCTCGATCTTTAAACCCTTGATGCTGGCGAGCCACTGAAAGAGTTCCAGTGCGTGTTTCATTTGGTTGTAGCGGCAGTTCAAACTCAAACCACGCGGTGTTGTATCGCTCATCAATTTCCGTTACAGCACCACCAGCTAATTCTACCTGCCACGAAGAACTATGCTGTGGAATATTAACCAGAAAACGCTTGATTGGTTGGCTAGATTTATTCACTACTTCAACGTTGGCACTGGCAGTTAAGCTACGCTGATAGGGTGAGAGATCGACGGTTGCATTCACTTTAGTGATCACAGGTATCTCATCATGCTCAAATTGAACATATTTCTTTTCGTAATCGACTTGTCGTGTTTCTAATTCGTCCTGACCGATAAATTGATTCAGCACCGTGGTGTTGTAATAAATATATCCGCCAGATAGCACTGCAACCAGCAAAGCACTTGCAACTGTCGCTTTACCCATGGTACCCATTTGATAACTCATTAACGCTAAACGCGCTTTTAATGAGGTTTGCGGGCCACGCTGCCATAGTGCATAACCTAGTGTACTTAGCATGACTGCAATCGCGGTCCAGTACAGCATGTACCAAGAGTGAATTTCTAGGAATATACCGTAGCCGTTCATATCTGAGTAGGTCATGCTTGGTGCGCCAGCGTAATCAACTAAGTTGTGCTCTAAGCCAATTTGATCAAATGCCATATTTGCGAAAATATAGCCTACGAAAATCAGCATACCCACAAACTTATTTGGACTAAGTACTTGAATAAAGAAAGACAGAACAGCCAGTAAGCACATAGGTAGTGCAAAGAAGTATAAGATACTAATTAAGTATTGAGCGAGGTCGATATTTTGATAACCCATAGCAAATTGATAGCCGATAGAAATCAGCATACCAACCATTAATAAGCTGCAAATTACCAGACATACAGCAACGAGTTTAGACAGCCAAAAGGCAATATTAAATACAGGTGTGGCATCGATAATATCGCCCATGCCAGAGTTACGCTCTCGCCACACAACCTCACCGCTGTAATAGGTTACTACCACAATCAACATCAGCGAGAATGCGCCGTTAACTTGCTCAACCATAGTTTGTGTAAGTGGCCAGTTTGGTGTGCCATACATGCCAGTGAAGTTAATAAACATCATGACCATGTTAAACGCAGAGAAAATTAATAGAATGTAGAATGGTGCGCTAAATACCACCTGTTTAATTTCAAACTGTGTGCGGCTAATAAACTTGCCCCAGCTAGCGGCATTATTCCCTTTTACAGCAATATTGTTACCAAATGGCGGTATCACTTTTTCTAATTTAAGCTGTTTTTTACTCTTTTTGGCCGACGGTTTATGAATTTGAATGTGGTGTAAACTGCCAAATACGGCTAACACGACAACACCAAATGCTATCCAGATAAGTCGGTTTTGTAGCAACACGCCGCTAAGCTCAATAACTTGCGTATTACGCTCGTGTACTGTCCAGTATCGGCTAATATCAGCAAATGTGCGTAAACCGAAAGGGTCAGAAAGTGCAGATAAAGTGCGATATTGAGGATCGTCTAATAAGCTACCTGTCGCTATATATAAAATAAATAACGCGACAGCTGCTAAGTAAACGGCCATTAAACTACGAAAACGAACAGCAGCACTGTAAAACAAGCAAGCCAGAACAAAGAGTGTTGGCATTGTGAAATAGAAAAAGGTAGTGCCATAGAAGGCTAAGTTTGTAGGGCCAACCCGTTCCGCATCTACCCAAGGCATTGCACAACCTAGCATAATACCTAGTGGCACCATGGCAAATACTAAAACGGTGATAAAGTATGTGCCAAAAAATCGCCCTAGTTGGTAGGAAAACGCGTTAATTGGTTTAGAGTAAATAATTTCTGCCATTTGGCTGGTGTCGTTTCTTGTGGCTGTATTTGCAACAAAATTGATCACCAAAAACATCGAGAAAAGCCCAAGAATGAGCATGGTTTGCGTGATAGCAAATGAGCCGTTATATAGCACATTGCCGCCGCCACCAATTTGAATATTTTCGCTCACCGTAGCGAGAAAGGGGAGTAAGAAAAAAATCAGACATGTTACATAAAACGATGGCTGACGCAGATAATATCGCCATTCAAAGGCGAACATTTTTGCAAACATCAGTATCTTCCTTATGCAGCTTGGGCTGAATCAGTTTTTTTATGTGCATTACGTGAATTGTGTAGCGTTGAAAAGTACACATCTTCAAGATTGGCAGGGGCAACTTCAAAGCCTTCAGGTGCACTATCCGCTAAAACATGCACAACAATTTGGCCAGCAAATAAGCGTTGCGAAATCACTTTATAATGCTGCTCAATTTCTGCAAACTCGCTTTGTGTAACAGTTTTGCGCCAAATTTGACCGTTAAGACGATTAGTTAATTCAATAGGGTTGCCTTGTAATAGAATTTGACCCGCGCCTAGTACTGCCATATTCGGGCACAGCTCAGATACATCTTCAACAATATGGGTTGATAGAATAATGACTTTTTCTTCACCTAAGCTGACTAACAAATTATGAAAACGGTTGCGTTCTTCAGGATCTAGGCCAGCAGTGGGTTCGTCAACAATTAATAAATCAGGATCACCTAACAATGCTTGTGCAATACCAAAGCGCTGACGCATGCCGCCAGAAAAACCGCTCACCGCATTTTTACGATGTTGAAATAGGTTAGTGTGCGCTAACAAACCTTCAACCACTTCTTTTCTTTGTTTTTTGTTATCTAGCCCTTTTAAAATAGCTAAATGATCCAAAAGGTCGTATGCGCTTACACGCGGGTAAACACCAAAGTCTTGAGGCAAGTAGCCTAGGCGTTGGCGTAGTTCGTTTGGCTGTTTAAGTACGTCAATGTCGTTAAATTTAATGCTGCCAGAGTCGGGTTGTTGCAGCGTTGAAATGGTGCGCATGAGTGATGATTTTCCAGCACCATTAGGGCCTAATAAACCGAACATGCCTTTAGGGATTGAAAGGTTAACGTTATTAAGCGCGTGTACGCCGTTATCATACGTTTTTGACAAATTTGAAATGGTTAACATCACATTTCCTCTTTTATTATATTGTCTTCCGTTGGCTAACAGGACGATGAAAATCTCTCAGTTAGCGATGTAGTAAGTATGCTTCTATCTTATAAAAATAGGGAATATACATATTCGTAATTTAATGATTACATCGGTAATTTCAATCTAAAAGATGTAACAACAGGTATATGCGTTGTATGACCTTGTGTCAGCGCAATGAGTATGAATCACTGGCTTAAAGCAGCCAGTGATATAGTATGAAAGTTGTTATTATTAAGTGTATTTTCCTTTTGAAAAGTATTGATATAATGCTGGCAATACAAATAAAGTCAACAATGTGGATGTGAATAACCCTCCCACCACTACAGTCGCAAGTGGGCGCTGAATTTCTGCGCCAACACCACTCGACATTAGCATAGGTATTAAGCCTAACGCTGAAGTTAGCGCGGTCATTAATACCGGCCTTAGCCTTGATACGGCACCTGCAAACGCTGCGTTGTTTAGGGTGTGTTTGATAGATGCGCTGCTCGGCGGAGTATGCTGTTCAACACGCTGATTAATACTTTCAACTAACACCACGCCATTAAGCACAGCAAGACCAAATAGGGTAATAAAGCCGACTGCGCTAGGTACTGATAAATATTGACCGGAAAAATAGAGTGCAAAAATACCCCCAATTGTTGCCAGTGGCACATTAAGTAATATCAGTGCGGCTTGGTTAAATGATGAAAACGTTAGGTAGAGCAGTAGGGCAATGAATGCTAGTGCCATGGGCACGACAATCATGAGGCGTTGTTGTGCCCGTTGTTGGCTTTCGAATTGCCCGCCAATCATCACCGAATATCCTGAAGGCAATGCAATATTTTGTGCAATTGTACGTTGAATATCGGCCACGACACTGCCCATATCTCGCCCTTGGACATTGGCTTGAATCACAACTCGACGCTGCACATCGTCACGGCGAATTTGTGGTGGCCCTGACTCAATGGTCACGTCAGCCACGTCTGCTAAACGTACCCAAGCGCCAGTGGGTGATTGCAGGCGCAGTTCTGCAATACTGTGCTGATTATCTCTAAATTGCTTGGCTAATCGAACGTAAATATCGTAGCGTTCATTACCATTAACAATTTGCCCTGCGCTTTGCCCGCCGATACCGCTGCCTATGACTTCCATCAAATCGGCAACGGATAAACCAAATCGAGATAACTCGTCACGCTTTGGTTTAATCACCAATTGTGCCTCGCCTTCAATTTGCTCAATGGCAACGTCTATTGCGCCATCAATTTGATTGATCTGTTGCTCAATCTCACGACCTTTTTGCGCGAGTACGGCCAAATCGGGGCCAAACAGCTTGATGGCGAGTTGGGCTTTGACGCCTGACAGTAGTTCATCCACGCGCGTGGCAATGGGTTGTGAAAAATTAAGCAATAATCCCGGATGCTGGGCAAGCTTATTTGCCATGAGCTGCTGTAATTCATGGCGATTACTTGCATTTTTCCATTTCGAAATTGGCTTCAAACCAATATAAATTTCAATATTATTAACGGGTTCAGGATCACCACCAATCTCTGCTCGGCCAATTCGACTTAGCGCATACTCAACCTCGTCAAACGTTAGCAGCATAGCTTCAAGTTTCGGCGCGACCGTTAGTGCGGTATCAAGGCTGCTGGAAGGTGCAAGGGTGACACGTAAATTCAGAGTGCCTTCTTCTAACTCAGGAATAAACTCTGTACCAATACGCGGTAATAATGTGAGCGCGCTCGCAAATAACGACACGGCCAATAATAAAACGATTTTACGATGCGATAAGCTCCATTGTAGGCTGCGTTTATACCAGCGTTCGACAGGTAACAGTAAGTCGCGTTTTGTAGGTGCTATGCCGTTAGCAAACAAATAACTAGCGATGGCAGGTACAACCGTTAGCGCCACGATTAATGCTGATATCAGTGCCAACATAATGCTGATTGCCATAGGCTGGAATAGCTTTGCTTCAACGCCTTCGAAGGTAAACATGGGGGTAAACACAAGCAAAATAATGGTGGTTGCAAAGAACACAGGACGTGCGACGCTTTGGCACGCCATTATGAGTATTGTTTTGGTGCTTTCCTTGGTAGGTGCTGCATGACGATGACTAAGCTGCTTAACCATGTTTTCAACCATTACCACTGAGCCGTCTACCAACATGCCGATAGCAAGGGCAATGCCACCTAATGACATTAAATTTGCAGACAGACCCCACCAAGCCATCACAGTAAGCGCAATACTTATTGAAATGGGGATAGAGAGGAGTACTAATATCGTGGCATTTACATTCATTAAAAACAGCAATAACACGATTACAATCAGCACAAATGCTAGCAATAACGCATCCCGTACGGTGTTTATTGCTTTGGTGATTAAGTCTGCTTGATTGTAAAAAGGTACGATTGTTACCCCATCGGGCAAAGCTTGGTTGATATAAGGCAAGCGCGCTTCAATGCCTGAAATAGTGCTATTAGTGTTAGCGCCAACACGTTTGAGTACAATCCCAGAAACCACCTCACCCAGCGCTTCGGTTGAGGTGGGCATTGATTTATCATGACTGGAAACACGTCGGGTCATGGTGACTGCGCCTTGGCGAATTTCGCTACCAAACTCAACGCGTGCGACATCAGCCAGTTTTACTACGGTTCCATTCACTGTTTTTAATGGCACTTGTGCGATGTCGTCTAGGCCCTGCTTGCCCGCGCTGAGCCAGCCAGTACCTCGGATCACCAACTGCTCTTGCCCACGACGTAAATACCAGCCGCCAGTGTTCACATTATTACGATTTAGTGCATTGGTGATGTCTTGCTGAGTCAGCTGATAGGCTAGCAATAACGAGGGATCTAAATTTACTTGATACTGTTTTACTTCGCCACCGAATGACAATACATCAGTAACACCATCAATCGGCATTAACAGCAGTTTAACTACCCAATCATTTAAACTACGTAACGCCATGTGATCGTAACCTGATTGCTCGTCGGCTAATAACAGATATTGATATACTTGCCCTAACCCCGACGTATTTGGCCCTAGCTCAGGTGTGCCTACATTATTTGGGATCATTTCTTTTGCTTGTTGTAACCGCTCGAATACCAGCTGACGCGCAAAATAAATATCAGTGCCTTCTTTGAATACGACGGTAATCCCCGAAAGGCCCGTCTTTGAAATTGAACGAACCTCGGCAACATCGGGTAATGCATACATTACAGCTTCAATTGGAAAGGTAATGAGTTGCTCCACCTCTTCTGCCGCTAAACCAGGGGCTTCGGTATTAACGGTAACTTGTACGTTAGTTACATCTGGAAAAGCATTTAAATTCAGTTTAGGGATGGTAAATGCCGCTGTTAGCATAAATAACAGTAAAGCAATAGTAATAAGTAAGCGTTGGCGTATTGCCCAATCTATAACTCGGTTTAACATGAAATGATCTCCGCTCATTAATGATTGTGCGGATCAAAACCGCTTTTCGCTTGTTCAGAAGCAATGAAAAATGCACCTTGAATCACTACTTTTGCCCCAGCTGGCACGCCAGTAATTTCGCGTAATGAGGTTATGGAGCTTGCGCTATTAAGAGGGCGTAAGGCTGGTCCGAGCGTTACCGTTATCGCCTCATATTCGCCAGCGTCATCATGCTCAATAAAAACTGACCAGTCGCCATCAGGGTTGCGAATGAGTGCGGCTTCTGGCACAGCAATAACAGGTTGTGGCGTTGTTACTGTAAATTCAACATTGCCGAATTGCCCCGGATGTAAACTATGATCGCTGTTTGTCACCGCTAGCCGGATCACCCGTGTGCGCGTTTGGCTGTCAATGGTGTGCGTGTGTTGAATTACTTCAGCGCTATAACGTTTTTGCCCTATGATGAGTTGTGCTTGAGTGCCAGCGGGTAAATTGTAGTTGGCAATTGGCGGTAGCTTGGCTTCTACCCAAAGTAGCGACTCGTCAACCAGTGTTAGCAGAGTTTGACCGGCATTAATACGTTGACCTTGATGGAAATCGTCGTTTAATACGGAGCCGGACTGACTGGCAAATAAGGTGTATTCACCTAATGGCAAGGTATCGTTGTCGGTCAGCGATTTAATTGCCGCCTTGCTGAGTCCCAAGGCCGCTAATGTGCTTTTTGCTGCGATATAACGTGTACGGGCTTCGCTTAATGTACTTTCACTTAATGTGCTGTTTTTTAAATTTTTTACACGCCGCCACTCGGTTGCAAATATTTGATAGTCGGCTTGAGCTTGCGCCATAGATTCACTAAACAGCGTGACTAATGGCTGTCCTGTTGTTACATGCTCACCCAAGGCGACGTGGCGCTTTATGACCACGGAGTCTACACGTGGCGATACCCAAAAACTGGTATAGCCATTAGCCTTTACTTCTGCAGGGGCTAGTATCACGTTCGCGCTAATTTGTGGCGTCAGCTGTGCGACTTCAATGCCTGCTAGCTTTCGGCTTGCCGCTGTTAAGTAAACCTTGCTGGGCTCGTTATGCTCATTGGCATGGCTAGTATGCTGTTTGGTATGCCTTTCATTGCGATGTGATGTTTGTTGTTTATGACGGTGACTATTGTGTGGTTCAAGGTCTTCATGCTCATGTGTTTGAGAATGCCCATGTTCAGTTTCAGTCTCGGGGTGCTGCTTGTTACCCTGCTGCATGGTTAAGTATGAAAGATCGATTAAATTTTTTGCGCTAACTTGGGGTGCAACCAAAGATAATAATGTGCACGTGCTTACTGCCAGCATAAGGCTAGCCGTTATAGTGTTTTTCATATTTTGCTCTTAATTCAAATTTAATATCGCAGTGAGCAGTGCCCATAGAGGCAATCTAACTCACCTGAATTAGGCTTAAGAAAATAAATAAGCCCGGATTAAATAAGAATTAAGCGATAGGGGGGCGAAATAAGTTATCGAGCTGAATGCCGTGAATATGTAACGTAGTGAAATAGCGTTGCAACGTATGGCGCTTAATTAATAAGCTAAACGTGTTGGGTGTTAACCACTGCGCATGTGAACCATGACAGTGTCCACAATGGTGGCAGTCGGCGGTATCGTGTTCATCACCATTAATGTCATTAACATTAGCAGTGTTAAAATCAGATTCATGAGAATGTTCAACGCTCATGTGCTCAGTATCAATTTGATGCACTTGTTGCGAGCTAGCCACGGCTAAACCTGATTGCAGAACAATCAAGATAATCATGATGTAGTTAAGTGAGCGACTCAACATTAACGTGGCGAACCCTACAAATAATTGAAATTGGTATCACAGTTAACCAGTATAGTACTGACTAACATTAAGCGTACCTTTTAAGAAGCCAGCATTGTAAAAGGTTTTAACGCTGAAAGCTATTGTATGTTTTATATTCGATGCAACAACAAAACGCATAAATCTTAACAAAGCTAAGCACTAACGTTGCAGCAAGCTTGAAAGCTTATCCTAATCACTCTTTTTCTCCCCGCATTCAGCCTGTTCATTTCACGAATATATGAACTAATAAAGGAATTAAATGCATCGCGTTTAAAACAGATATGGCAAGTTACATATATGAAGCATTTGTATATTCAGACAAACACAGTGACAATTTCATCCGAGTGCTCACTAATATGTATTCTAAAACGGATTTTTTATCTCATCTAAATGCAATTGGCGTGCTTTAAAGCACGCTAATTTTTTACATCCAAGAGCGTTTGCTTTGCTCCACCTGATAAAGTGAGCGGTCAATCAGTGAATACGCTTGTGCCTCAGCAATAAAGGGGATGGATACCGAACCTGAGGCCAAGACTAATTGCACAGTAGCCAATTGGTGAGGTTTCATAAATCGACTTTGTTTATAAGCTGTTTGTTGAATTTTATAAATGGGAACGCAGTAATAATCCACGCCAATCATCCCTTTTCGTACATATATATAATTATCATCCATGGCAAAGCCCCAGCGTTTCCATGTTTGAATGGCACCAGCCACACTGAGTATGCTAAGGATAATTAAGCCGGTCGATAACCACATAACTTGTTGCAGTACAAATGAAGCGATACCCGCGATAAAAAGTGGTAGTGCATATAACATGATGGGGCGCACCAAATAACGTGCATTAACAGCCATATAGCGGATCTTGCTTAACTGATTATCAGGATAGACATTATCGATCAACGCTTGTGACTCACTGGGGGTAATTGACGGGACCATGATTTTGCTCGAAACACCCGACTCGGCCATGTTTTGAATATTTGCATTTACCTGTTCATATTTTAAATTAACCCGCTGGATGAGCCTATCTAGCCAATCTTGTCGTTGGACTATCATCTGTAAACGTGACAGGCGCATAGTTACTTCATGCTTGGTAAAAAGGCCGCTGCGCCTAATGTACTTGTCGCCATCTTTACTTAATTGATAGCCATAAAAGCTCATGACGGCACCAATAATAGAAAACACGGCCAGTACCATCATTAACATGAAAAATAACATAAAACCGTAAATCCCAATTTGCCACCAACTTTGTGTTTCAGTACTAAATAGATTGGCTAAGTTAATACCAAATAAGGAAAACACATCACTTAAGTAGGTAAAAATATTGTCGAAGAACGGTGCCATCACGCCTAAAAAAATCCAGATACGATTACTACTAATACCATGAATGACGAGATCTTTTACCGAGCGGGTAATTAAGGTCGTTTCTTGTGTGGTTGTTGCAGCTGAGCTTTCAGGTACAGGTGCGGCATTACCTTCTGCAGCGTGAGTGTGAGGAGAAGATGCCGACTGTGCATGTTGAGTAAGAATTTTTTGTTTTAGCTTTTCTGCAAAGCCTAGTGGCAAGGCAACAACTTGTGCTTCTTGTTTTGATGAGCCCGCAGTGTCTAATTGCAGGCAGGCGTAACCAGTTAGCCGGTAATAAATAGGTTGTTCGAGTTTTACGTTCTGTACGCGTTCAAACGGTAAATTAATGTGGCTTTTAGACAAAACTCCTGAACGAATCTCGATGGTATTTTGGTGTAAACGGTATTGATAAAAGCGGAATTTTAATAGTGCAATCACAACAAAAAGCGCAATGCAGCTAAGGATAACAGGTAGCCATAGCCCGGGTTGTTCTTTAATCTGGCTAAAACCCACTACGATGGCAGGTAAAAGGTACATAAAGTTACTAACTAACATTTTTGCCATACGCGTACCAAAGTACACAATAGCGATAGGCGATAAACGCTGCCATTTGGCAGTATCGTCGATTGGTTGGTTGGCATGCTTTGGCGCAGTTAATTTGCTGCTGTTATGTGCAGGCTGCTCCGGCTCGGCTATTTGCAAGGGTGCTTCCGTGAGTGGCTCAACAGATTTATTAGCCATGCTGTGCAACATCCTTATGCTGTAAGATAAACTGTCGAAGTTGTTGTGCTTTTTCTAATGCCAGCCCCGGTATTTCAAAGGTATGCATTACCCCGCCCGCACTAAATATTTGTAAAGTGGCTAGGCCAAACTTGCGTTCTAAAGGGCCACGCTGTAATTCAATATGCTGAATGCGCAGCACGGGTTGTGTCACCGTTTTTCTAAAAAATAACCCAGAAGTAAAACTAATATCTTGTTCACGTAAAGCGTAACGTTTAATAGGATCGGCAAAAAAATGATACAGCGTCACAACGACACCCAAGGTTAGTACTATCCACTTACTAAAAGCGATAATGGCGCTGAACTCTTCTGGAAATTGAAAAAATGTTTGCGCGTACAGCGCGAAGCTAACCAAAAACAATACGGTAAAAATGGTGAAGTTAGCGCCAATATTAAGCCAGCGGTAGCGTGGGCTCAGTGCGATAAATTCAAGCGCTTCTGTGGTTGGTAATTGCGCTTCGGCAAGAGGGGTATTTGAAAACGATAAGCTTGTCATGCGAGTCCTTGCGAACAGGTTGAAACAGTACAATGCGCTAATATACGATTTTTTACAGCAAAAAGGTATCTTGCACTATTTT
This sequence comes from Flocculibacter collagenilyticus, assembly GCF_016469335.1. Lineage (NCBI taxonomy): Bacteria > Pseudomonadati > Pseudomonadota > Gammaproteobacteria > Alteromonadales > Pseudoalteromonadaceae > Flocculibacter > Flocculibacter collagenilyticus. Next base: position 3,831,832 of record NZ_CP059888.1, on the reverse strand, counting down.
GCGCGTGTAAAAACTTATTTCAACAAGGTTTGAAAGCAACGCCGTTGTAAATTATGTCAGCGGTCGCAATAACTGCACCTCTGACACTCCAGTACAAGCATGCTGACAGGCGAGCCTTACGCCTTGCTCAAGTTGTTTTTTACTTAATTTCTCTCGCTCTGCTGGATGCACTGGGCTACTTTTCGTTAGTTTCACTCTACACAAACCACAGCTACCACCGCCCCCGCAATCGGATGTTAAGCTAAGGTTATGTTGCGCCAAACCATCCAGTAAATTTAGCTCTAATAGCTGCTGATGTTCGGTTAATTCAACGCGTTTCAAGCGTTCGCCATGATGATTGTTTATGGTAATTTGGTGAGGTGACTCAGGGGTTAATGGCGCTTTTTCATTGTTGTTTTTTAATGTAAGTTTGTGGCGTAAGGCATTGAGAGAAAAGCGGAGTTGTCCAGACGCGATTAACTGAACTAACCAAATCATGCCAGACACGCTGAGCGTCAAAGCAATAAAGCCAAAGACAATGGCAAACACATTATTAAAACTGCCTTCGCGTTGATAATCCATAAAATGCAGCATAAACATAATATCTCGAAAGCGTCGCCAATCGTTTACATGGGCGACAATCCTTCCCGTATGTTCATTAATGTATACCGAGGTCGCTACATCGTCAGTAAAGTCGATGCGCCATAAATTATTACGCTCTTTTGGTACGTCAGAAAACGGCGGGGGAAGTTTTTCAATCCGACTTACTTTACCTGTGCCAATATAAGATTTTACTGCAATTTGTTGTGCGAAGTTTTCATCGATGTGTTGAATTTTCCCGGTGTTGGCATTGATCAATGTGGCGTTAACTGGCCAGTAATGGTGGGCCGGTAGGTTATGCGCAAGCAAGTAATAAGGCTGTTCAAGCATGGTGATGAGCTTAACTTGGCTTACTGGTTCCAATGCCTCTTGATGTGTATTGAGTGCTTGTTCAATTGGGATTAATTTTTGTTGCTCTGCAGGATTAATGGCGGGCCGACTTAAGTCACGATAGGTATTGCCACTAAAAAAGTTAAAGTCCATCAAATTAAAAAATAGCCCCGTTATCAGCCAGATAACCATTTGAATGCCGACCAATAAAGAGGCCCATTTGTGGAATTGTTTAATGATTGGCATGACGGACTCCTTTCGTGTGAGGAGTGCGCTGGGTAAAGCGAATATAGCTTAATATTCCTCCAAATATGGCAGCGGCAATGCCGAATACGGTAAACCAGCGGAGCAGTAAATTATCTACATCGTGCCCAGTTTCATACTCCATAATGTGTAAACGCCACATCCAGTCAAAAATGCGCCAAGCAGTGTGGCGTTTAGTTATGACTTGCCCACTATACTGATTAATGTAAAACGTTTCTGTGCCTAAGGTATCAAATGTTACTTGCCATGCAGGTAGCCAAAAAGTGGATAATTCATCGGGCGCTTGCTCAGTGAATAACGTAACAGAGTTAATCTTTACTGGCTTTGAAGAGTTGGTTGTATACCTGTCTAACGCGATCGCGCGTGCTTGTGCTTCATTAATCGGTGGCAGTAATTGGCCAGTTGTTGCTCCTACTAAATGTATTTGATTGTTATAGCTAAATTGATAGGTAGGCTGCCCAAGCACGCTTGCTAAGTGCTGAGTGAGCATGATATTGGTGGCAGCAGGATAATCTTGAGTTAATTGATTAATAGAGTAGTGAATTTGTGTTGCATCAATAGGTTTAAGTGGTTTGGCGACCAAGTGGTCACCATGAATGTAATCAATATCCACTACCACCATATACACACCGCTGGCGCACCATATTAAAAATTGCACACCTAACAATGCCATTAACCATTTATGGTATTTCCTTGCAAAACTAGCTAACGAAAAGGTGTTAGGCACATTAGGCGTGTTGGTCGTCATATTTACATTCTTATTATTATTGATATTTTGGTGTTCGCCACAGTAGATATAATGCAGGCAGCACCAGTAAAGTCAATAAAATAGCACTAAACATGCCTCCGACCATGGGCGCTGCAATGCGGCTCATTACTTCGGAACCTGTGCCTGTACCGTATAAAATGGGCAGTAAGCCTACCACAACGGTAGCAACGGTCATCATTACTGGGCGGACCCGTAATCCTGCCCCTTGTTTAATGGCTGCCACGATATCGCTGCGTTCAACAGTACGGCCGTGTTGTTGGCATTGCTGTTGTTGTGCGTGATAGGCTTGATTAAGATAAACCAACATAATCACCCCAATTTCTACAGCAACCCCAGCCAATGCAATAAAGCCAACACCAACTGCCACAGAATAATTAAATCCTTCAAGGTATAGTAGCCAAATACCGCCAATCATTGCTAATGGTAAGGTGCCCATAATCAATGCGACTTCTACAAAGCTGCGAAAGTTTAAATATAATAAAATCACAATAATGGCTAAGGTAAGCGGCAGTACGTAGGCTAATTTATCCTTAGCGCGTTCCATATATTCATATTGCCCAGCCCAATTGATAGAGTAACCCGCAGGTAAGGTGAGTTGCTCGTTCACGGCTTGTTGTGCACGTGTAACATAGCTGCCCACATCGCTGTCATCAATATCAATAAACACCCAACCATTAAGCCGCGCATTTTCACTTTTGATACCCGGCGCGCCATCTTCTATGCGAACTGTTGCAACATCAGCTAACGCAATGCGTTCACCGTTGGGGGTAATAATAGGTAATAGCATGAGTTGTTCTGGCGAATTTCGATAAGCTTGCGGGTAACGTAAATTTACTGGATAGCGCTCTTGCCCTTCTACTGTTTGCGTTACGTTCATGCCGCCGATCGCGGTTGCAACCACTTGTTGCACGTCAGCAATATTTAAGCCGTAGCGTGCGGCTTTATTTCTATCAATATCAACCTTAATATAACGCCCGCCAGCTACGCGTTCTGAATAAACGGATGCAGTACCCGGTACGTTATTTAAGATCTGTTCAAGTTGCTCGCCAATGGCTTGAATTTCCGTTAAATCTGTTCCCGCAATTTTTATTCCGACAGGGGTTTTAATGCCTGTGGCTAACATATCAATGCGCGTTTTTATTGGCATTACCCATGCGTTGGTTAAGCCGGGTAATTGGACTAACTGATTAAGTTCTTCTTTTAAGCTGGTGGTAGTTACACCTTCGCGCCATTGATCTTTAGGTTTTAACTGAATAATCGTTTCAATCATGGTCAGTGGCGCAGGATCGGTGGCAGATTCGGCTCGGCCCACTTTGCCAAACACATTTTCGACTTCAGGCAGGGTACGAATGAGTTTATCGGTTTGCTGTAACAGCTCGCGCGCTTTTCCAATAGAAACCCCCGGATGTGTGGTTGGCATGTACATTAAGTCGCCTTCATCCAAAGGTGGAATAAATTCGCTACCGATTTTACTGGCAGGATAAAAGCCAATCACAGTAATGATCAACGCCATAATGAGAGTGAGCCTAGGAAACGTTAAAACGATATTCAGCACTGGCATATAAATAGCGATAAGCAGCCGGTTTAACGGATTTTTTTGCTCAGAGGTCACTTTACCACGAATAAAATACCCCATGAGTACGGGCACTACCGTAATGGCTAAGCCCGCAGCAGCAGCCATGGCATAAGTTTTGGTGTAAGCCAGCGGTGAAAACATGCGGCCTTCTTGTGCTTCTAGAATAAACACAGGTAAAAAGCTCACCGTAATAATTAACAAACTAAAGAATAATGCAGGCCCCACTTCTGAGGCGGCTTTAGCCACCACTTGCCATCGATTTTCAGAGGTAAGCGGTTGTTTTTCCATGTGCTTGTGCATGTTTTCAATCATCACGATTGCACCATCTGTCATCGCGCCTATCGCAATGGCAATGCCACCCAATGACATGATGTTGGCATTAATGCCCTGACTGTACATAACAATAAAGGCTATCAATATGCCTAGCGGTAAGCTAATAACGGCCACAATCGACGAGCGAACATGGAATAGAAACGCGACACACACTAATGCGACGACCAACAATTCTTGCAGCAGTTTGCTCCATAAATTATCAACCGCACGTTCAATTAAATTAGCGCGATCGTAAACGGGGATGACCTCTACACCAGCGGGTAAACCGCGCTTAAGTTGCTCAAGTTTAGCTTTAACCCCCTTGATGGTTGCTTGCGCGTTTTCACCAAAGCGCATCACAACCACGCCGCCAACTACTTCGCCTTCACCATTTAATTCGGCTACACCACGGCGCATTTGTGGCCCTAATTGAATATCAGCGATATCACGCAATTGTAGCGGCGTGCCTTTCGCATTAAGTCCCAGTGGGATACTGGCAAGATCAGTAACACTTTCTATATATCCCGTGGCGCTGACCATGTATTCGGCTTCTGCCATTTCAATAACTGATGCGCCCATTTCTTGGTTGCCGCGTTGAATGGCAAGTTGCACTTGGCTTAATGGAATACTGTAAGCGCGTAATTTATCTGGGTCAACGCGCACCTGATATTGCTTCACCATGCCGCCAACCGTGGCAACTTCAGACACACCCGCTACGGTTTGTAACTCGTATTTTAAGAACCAGTCCTGAATACTACGCAACTGGCTAATATCATGTTGGCCGGTACGGTCAACCAACGCGTATTGGTAAATCCAGCCTACGCCTGTTGCATCGGGTCCTAATGCGGCTTTGGCGGTTGCAGGCAAGGCATTGGCTGCTTGCATTAAGTATTCTTGTACGCGACTTCTGGCCCAGTAAATATCGGTATTATCATCAAAAATAACGTATACGTAAGAATCACCAAAAAACGAAAAGCCGCGTACGGTTTTGGCACCGGGCACTGACAACATGGCAGTTGTTAATGGAAAGGTGACCTGATCTTGCACTACTTGCGGTGCCTGACCGGGGTAACTGGTTTTCACAATCACTTGAACATCAGATAAATCGGGCAGGGCATCAACAGGTGTATGTTTAATCGAAAATATACCTGCGCCTATTACAATGGCAGTAGCAAGGAGCACAAATAAACGGTTGTTGATGGACCAATGAATAATAGCTTGAATCATTAGTTTACGGCTCCGTGATGTTGATGCTCATCAATGGCTGACAACGCGGTAATAATAAACTCGCCATTTTTTATCACAAAGGTGAAGTGAATGGCTTGGTCAGGTTTAAACGCAGTAATATCAATATTTTCGTCAATTAAAAAGTCCATTGTAGTTGCGGGGCGCTGCCATTTTTTAATCGCTTCACGGTTAATATTTATACTCCGGTCATCATAATTAATATGATTGATGGTGCCGTTCACCGTTGCTGTAGGTAATGCCGCTTCCATGGTGTGAGAAGATTCCATATCCATGCGCATAAAGTCAGACGTTTTGCTCGATTCAGAATCAATCAAAAATTGCGCTGAAATAACCACTTCATCGTCTTGCTTAAGTCCTTGAGTAACTGCGATGTAGTCTGCATTCGACTCGCCAAGTTGTACTGCCACAGACTTAAATTTGCCATCGCCAAGTGCGAGTACAATACGGTTTTGTTGGCCCGTACGAATCACAGCTTGTCTTGGAACCAATAAGCGGGGCTGTTGCTGCTGGCTTTGAATGGTAACCTGCGCAAACATATTGGGTTTAAGTAACTGCCCATGATTATCAAATACCAGCCTAGCGCGAGCCGTGCGGGTGTTAGCATCTACGGTTGGATAAACGTAATCCACTGTGCCTTGCCACGTTTTTTCAGGGATATAATCTAGTGTCATCGTCACCGGTTGTGCGACAGCAACTTGAGCTGCTTGACGCTCGAATATTTCAACTTCTACCCAAACTTTGTCTAAACTGCCAATACTCATCAAAGTACTACCCGGTTTAACAAAAAAGCCCTCAACGATATTCAGGTTGGCGATAACGCCAGTTTGTGGTGCGTAAAACGTGACCGACTGTTTCACTTTTCGAGTGCGAGTTAACTCATCAATAAATGACGATGGCAACGCAAGGGCAGCTAAGCGCGCTTTAGAGGCAGCCTTGAGCTCCTTGCTATTACGATTTAGGGCCAGTAAATACTCTTCTTGGGCATTAACTAATTGCGGTGAATATAGCTGATATAGTGGATCGCCTTGTTGTACCGTTTCGCCCGCGGCATTAACGAATAGCTTATCAACCCACCCTTCCACGCGTGGATGAATATGTACCAGTTGATCTTGGTCGTATTGAATATAACCTACGGTATTAATGGATTGTACCAGTGGACGATATTCTACTTTTGCAGTGCGCACGCCTAAATTATTCACGACTTGAGGAGTAATACTCACCGTTCCTACTTCGTCCTCGTTGTCGTTAGCATATACAGGTACTAAATCCATTCCCATGGGGGATTTACCGGGTTTGTCGCGACGAAAGTTGTCGTCCATCGGGGCTACCCAGTACAGCGGCTTGTTTTCGTCTTTTGAACTAGTGGCGTCATCACTGTTGGCGGGTGATTGAACATTTAATGTGAAAAAAAGTACCGCACTGACAATGGCAGAAAAAGTGGCACCTATAAGCAAGCCCGTTATTAATGATGAGGAAACTGCACCACGGGATGAGATAAAAGAATGGGTAAACGTAGTCATGGATTAATACTCGGTATATTCAGCGTTTAAATAATATTGCAAATCGAACACGGTTTGATAGCGCTCAACCTTAATTGTTAATGCGTCAATCGCTGCATTTAGTGCAGCGATACGGGCACGGATCACTTCACTAAAGTCGCCGTCATCGTGGGTATAAGCACTTAACGTTGCATCACTTTGTTGTTTAATTTGATGTAATAATTGAGATTGATATAACCGATCGCGCTGATTTAAGGTATTCAGTTGTTGTGCTTTTGCCCGGGTTGCCGCCATCAGTTGCTTAATCAAGAGAAGCTGCTCGGTTTTTACCGATTCGGTTGTGAGTTTGGCAGCGTTCAGTTGTTGGTCCTGTTTTTTGTTTGTGAAGAGGGGCAAATCAAAACTAACGCCTATCGAAAAGAAATCATCACGTGATGAGTCACCCATTAAGCCATTTGGCGCATCATCTCGATAGCCATAGCTTGCGTTAATACCCCATTGTGGTTGATATGCTTGTTCGGCAAGGTCAATGTCGTGTTTAGCAACGGTAATGGCCTGCTTACTATTTTGAACGGTGGGATGCGTTTGCAGCTGTAAGTACAGCTCGTGCTGGGTAAGGGTAACGCCGCTATTCAGCCAAGTCTGTTGCTGTGCACTTAATGTGGGCCATACTTTTGCAAGCTGAAAAGGCGCTGTATTCACTGCACTATATTCGTTAGTACCTATTAAAGTGGCAATTTGACTCGCTGCCATTGCTGCATGCTGTTGGTACGTGACTAACCTATCAGCTAAACGTGTCAGCGCCAGTTGTGCTTGAATCATATCTTGTTGGCGGGTGTTACCCAGTGCAGATGAATAATTCGCTTGGGTAGTTTCCACCAACTGCTGGAACAGCACTTTGTCATCTTCAATTAACGCAATTTGCTGTTCAGCAAGAAATGCCTGCAGCCATAAGGTAGTTAATTGATTGGTCAGTAGTGCACGACGGTTAGCTTGTTGAGCAGGGTGCTGTGCAGCTTGGGCATTCAGTTTACTGCGTTTTATATTAAGCTCATCTCCCCGTGGAAATTGCTGGCTAATCCCTACTTTAAGTTGCGTCATGGCTTCTTGATCAAAACTCAATGAGCTCATGGGTAAATTATTTAAGCTCAGCGACATTTTTGGATCTGGCAGCTGAGCAACGGCGGTACGTTGCGCTAAAGTAGCTTGTTGTTGTTGATGGTTGGCGGTAAGCCAAGGGTCATTTTTAATAGCAAGATCAATTGCTTGCTGAAGTGTAATAGGTGCGCTGGCTTGTACAGGGAATATTGCCAATACACTCACTAAAAAAGCCAGCACAAAGCCAAAGCATGCAAACTTTTGTGATGTTAAGAAAATAAAATGTTGATACATAATGTTGCCATATAGCTGCTGTTAATGCTTGCCGACATGGATGATTTAATTGAATAAATCACTGCCAAGCTCTCGACAAATAAAATATAAGTCCGTATTTTAGTTACTAAAATTTAAACGGATCGATCCTGTATTAAGCAGTAATGGGTGGACGAAATAGATTAGAGCGGTGAATAGCGAGCAGGTTAGTACCAGCGGAAATGACTTTGCCAGTAGGGGTTAACATAAGCTCTGGGGTTGCAGATTTATTTAACAGTACTAAATTGTGACACGCACTGTTTGGGCAACTGCACTCAGTGTCACAACAGTCGTCAGCTAGTTGTTCAAGCGATGCAGTCATTGGTTTTGGTGTTTCATCACAATGCGAGGTTGAAGATTCAGATGTGATAGATGGGGTAGGTGCGATAGGTGCGTTGTTATGATGCGAGTTCATCATCATATCATTGCAAGGCATAGCAAGCGCCAGCATACTTTGTAAACAAAGTATCACACTCATTAATATTGCAACCATTGAACGCATGAAAAACCCAACTCTGAGATATCGAAAATAATACTAAGCAGATCCATTGTTGAATGCTTAATACCGCTACACATTCGCCAGTATAAGAGTTATTAACAATATAGCAAGGGTATCGTCATACAAGGAATAATGAACATGACAAAAACGGCAACACTGTACCGCATGCACAACGATAAACATATTTGTCCTTTTGGGTTAAAAGCAAAAGACTTACTACAGCGGGAAGGCTATCAAGTTGAGGATCATAAACTCACTTCACGCGAGCAAACAGACCAATTCAAGCAAGAACACGAGGTAAAAACAACGCCACAAGCCTTTATTAATGGTGATCGTATTGGTGGTTATGATGATTTGCGCAAGCACTTTGACAAAGGGGAAGCAGGACAAACAGGGGAAACTTATACGCCAGTAATGAGCATCTTTGCCGTGGCATTGCTAATGGCGGTGGCCTTTGTGTATTCGACGAGCACTACGTTGTTGTCAATGCGGGTGGTGGAGTTGTTTATTGCACTATCGATGGCGATTTTAGCCATTCAGAAATTACGAGATTTATATGCGTTTTCTAACTCGTTTATCACCTACGACTTACTCGCCATGAAAGTTGTGCGCTATGCCTATGTATATCCTTTTGTTGAAGCCTATGTTGGCATCGGCATGATTGCGGGTCTGCCTGCTTATATGGTTGCGCCGTTTTCATTATTTATCGGTACGATAGGCGCAATCTCAGTATTTAAAGCGGTATATCTTGATAAGCGCGATTTAAAATGTGCCTGTGTGGGCGGCAATAGTAACGTACCGCTAGGCTTTGTTTCACTCACTGAAAACTTATTTATGATTGCTGCTGGGATATGGATGTTGGTGCGTTAGGGAATTGACACCAAATGTGTAAACCGAGCGAAAATACACGCTCGGTTTATGTTTATATTTTCAATATATTATCAAAGGAGTGCGTTAAGCTTGCGGCTCGGTACGTGCTTCATTGGTGGCTGTGGTTGGCACGTTCTCTATATTTTTAGCATCCCTTTCTGCTTTTAACGCTTCAGCCCGTTGTTTTTCTTTTTGCCACATACTGAAAAAGTCGGCGGTGAGTTTTTGTTCAATAAAGTTCACTTGTTTAACTGGACAAAATACAGAAAAAGACACTTTAACCTTTCCTAAATCGGTTGTGGTGAATTTAACACTGGGTTCCGGTCCTGAAATTTTAATGTCTAAACGATTTTCTATCAGCGTATTATATCGCTCACCAACTTTGGCGAAATTGGCACAATATTGCATGGCACGTTCAGTTAATGCTTGCTTAATAATGTATGGATCTACATCAGCATCTTCTCTTACTAAATAAAAGCTGTGGTTTACGTAGCGGCGCATAAAATTAAGATTTTTAATTGGCTGCGTCATCAATTGGCTGTTAGGAATAAACACGGTTTTGCCCGTATATTCGTAATTGTTTAAATCGACTTCTGAAATGGTGACTTTTGCCCAATCGGTGGCCATTACTTCACCAGTAAAGTTATTCGTCTGTATCCAATCACCAACCCGAAACGGATTGGTACTCGACAAATAAATAAAGCCAATAAAGCACTGAATGACCTCTTTAGTGGCTAACACAATTGCCACCATGAAGGCTGCAATTGATAAAGCAAATTTTTGTAGCTCAACGCTCCACAGCAATAATAAAGACAAGAACAACACTAAGTTAGCCACATTTCTAGATGTGTTCATCTCGTGACGTTTATCTTGTTTTTGTTGTGCGGCCGACTTTTTAAAGTGTTTTATGATTAAAAATTTTGCAATCACGCTAAGCGTGATAAGCACCGCAGTAGTTGCAATTTTGTACTCTAAAAAAATTTCCACGAAAAACGTTCCTTAATGCTAATACTTGCAGAAAAATGACGGCTTACAGCAGTACTAAGCTACCCAAGCCTAAAAACACCACAAAGCCAACTACATCGGTCACAGTGGTTAAGATAACCGAACCTGATAATGCAGGATCTATTTTTAACCGATTAAGTATAGAAGGAATTAGTACCCCAGACGCAGCTGCTGCCAGTAAATTGAGTAAAATGGCTAAGCTAATCACAATACTGAGTTCCCATTGGTTAAACCATAGGTAAGTAATGCCACCGATCACCAATGACCAAATAACCCCGTTAACTGCACCGACTTTCAGCTCTTTTTGTAGTAGCGCTTTTCGATTCGCATCAGTAATTTGTCCTAACGCCAGCCCGCGCACTATTACAGTAAGTGTCTGACTACCCGATATGCCTCCCATAGATGCCACCACTGGCATCAGTACGGCTAGCGCAACGACTTGTTGTAAGGTAGCTTCAAATAAGCCAATAAACCAAGACGCTAGAAAAGCCGTAGCTAAGTTAATGCCTAACCAAATACCGCGGTTTTTCGCACTTTTACGTACGCTTGAGAATAAGTCTTCGTCTTCACTTAAACCACCAGCATGCGCAGTTTGCTCGTCTAATAATTCTTGTTTAATTTGATAGGCGGATGCAATGTGTACGCGCCCTAAAAAACAACCTTGTTCATCTATAACTGGTAATGCCATTTTGCCTGACAAGATCACCGCATCAGCGGCTTCGCTCAAATTGTCAGTGGCGTTAAGTACAACCGCGTCGGTTTCAATTAATTGCTCCAACATGTCTGTATCATTTGCTGCAAGTAAAGCGTTAAGTGGTAATTCGCCTATCAATTTGCCTTCTTTATTTACAGCATAAAATGCATCGGTATAGGCCGTAATACCCTTATTTAATAAGCGTTTAGCACTCGACGTTTTAAGCTTATTAGAAATACGCACATAGTCGTAATCTAACCAGTGACCAATATGTTCGTCGTCGTATTGTTGGGCTTGTTGGTAGTGCTGGCGTTGTTGTTCATCAAGGTGCTTAATCGCATAATTCAAAAAACGATCGGGAATTTCTTCAGCTAATTCAAGTACCTCTTCAACGTCTAGCTGAGCTAATAGCTCAAAGCAAGCGTCATCACTCAAGGCATCCATTAACCATGTGCGAGTGTCTTTACCCGAAAGCACAAATGCTTGGCGTTGGTTTTGTTCGTTTAAACCATGCCACACCGTTAATCGTTGTGCTGGTGGTACCGCCTCAATTAACAGCGCAAACTGCTCAGGTGCAAAACTGTCTTGCAAAGGCTGAATAATGTCAGCAATTTGTGCATCATGTTCAGTATTTAAAATGTCATTAATGACAGAAGATAACTGGTCGCTGGCGATTTCTAACATGATGTTCCTTGCTGATAAGTAAATAAGGCGCCTTTATAGCTGAGAGTGAGCAATAAATCACACATTATTTTAAATATATCAATATATTGAATGTTATGGGGGATTTAATGGGTAATCAGTTAGTAGTGAAAATTATTTTGAAGAGAGGATTAGGCTGCGAGGTTTACATTGTGAAGAGCAAAAGTGTGGTCATTTGAATGAAGGCGGAGGCATTTTTCGTGCTCTACGTCCGCCATCAATGATGATTAACTTAATTTTTTCTTATGACGAAAATGCGATAAGCCAAGCGCTACAAAACCTAAAAAAGCAAGAGAAGCGGGTTCAGGAACTTGTGCAGGCGCTACAATTGAGAACGTGCCGTATGTTTCTGCAGGAAGTGCATTATTAAATATGGCTGATGTAAAGCCAACATCTTGCAACTGCCCACTTTTAAGTTGAAAGTGAATTTGCCCTGATGCTTGGTCACCTTGGTGAAAAACATCATTCAAGATGAGCTTAAATTGATGCGGGTTACGGCTTCTTAACCGTTTAAATGGGTCGTCACCTAACATTAAATCTTGCGAAATAATATCAGCCGCATTATTTAAACCGCCAATTTGTCCACTAAAACCCAGCGCGTTAATATTCCTTGTAACATCAGCTTCAATTGAACCTGTAGCTGTGAGTAAACCTTCAGTATCACTGATTCTTTCAAGTGTGAATATGAGTGTTGCATTCGCTGAATGGGTGAAAAAAAGGGTTAGAAATACAAAGATATTTAATATTTTTATTAACTGCATTAGGTACTCTTACTGCTTGTTGGATTAATTAACGGAGAGGCTAATAGCAAAAAGTACACCAGTATTAGGTTGTAAATAAAATCAAATATTATCAGATGGTTAGACTGATTTGTAAAAACTCAATATTTGATGTTGTAAAAAAAACTGACAGAAAAGGTGTAGCGCGTCAATGGACAATTGCATTCGGTGTACGGCCATTATGTCAACTTGGGAAACCAAGCTGAGCCTTCAATTTAGACGCTTGTCTACGCGATATTTCTACGTCACTTCCATCAGATAACTACTCATTAATTTTGTCGACTAATGCTGTTGTGCTACTGCTATCAAACAACTTATTAAAAAGCGGTAACTCGTTAGTATAATGTTATATAAGTACTTTTTTGCTAAATATTTAGGCAAAAGAATAGTCACGAATTATCCCCTTATTAATCAACTTGTACCAATAATTGCACTTATAAATTAATTAGTTATCTACATTGACTGAGTCTCTTTTTATCATGTAAGGTAATGGTTGCAATTAAGTTAACGAGGTTGTGAGCACATGGGTCATGGATAAAGGTAACAAAGCGCAAAGCCGTTACATTATTAATCAGTGTTGGCAGTTTATCCCAGGGCAAAAATTACTTAAGCAGCCAGGCCACAGTCATGTGCTACGCAATAAAACGGCCGATGTGTTACTTTTACTGTTACAAACACCGGGGCAAGTTGTACAAACGAGTACGTTTTTTGATGTTGTATGGCGCGGAAAGTTTGTGAGTGAGAATGTGCTCAAGCAAAGTATTAGTGAAATTCGGCAATGCTTGGGTGATGAACATAAAAAGCTTATCGTCACCTTACCCAAAACAGGCTACTTGTTGCAGTGTGATGTTGATATTAGTGATAACGAAACAGATAAGCTTTTACCAGAAGAACCTGCCTCGCTCCCCCCTGAACTTGATACCGCCCAATTTGAAACTAACAACCCTAGCCAGCCTACAGCCAACGCGCCTTCCGCTATTGAAAACAACAAAGCCGTTACTTCTCAGCAAATTAGGCTAGCAAAATATAGCACCTTGGCTGCTTCAGTGGCCTTTATTATTGGTGGAGTAATTTTGGCGACCTTTCTGTATTCACAGCAAGCGGATTTACAAGCAAGTTATAATAAAAACGACGAGTTGAACGCGGGCTTGGCGTTATACAGAGAGTTACATAAGGTGTCTGTGCAGCATTCGCAGCAAGCGCCCCAAGACGCTAAGTGGTTGCTAGATAAGAAACTACAAGAGTTGCTCGACACACAAAGCACTGATTTTACTTATATTGGTCAATTAGAGGCGCTAAAAGAACTGTACTTTAGAAAAGGGCATTTCAGTGAAGCGCGATTACTGGCGGGTAGGTTAGAACGCTGTATTGAGTCTCGTTATGGCCAATATTCCGAGCGCTCTATTCGCACTAAACTAGATACCATCACCATTTTGCTGGAGCTGAGGCGCCGGGAAGAGGCCTTTAATTTAGGCAATTATGTACTGGCAGAAGTACAAGAACATTTTCCTAACAACAAAAAACTTCTGGCCGACGTTAATTATCATGTTAGCCGAGTTAACTTATTCTGTGTTGAACCGTTTTGCCAACGGAAGTTGTCATTGGCGCATGGTGAGCAATATGCTAGAAAAGCGCTGGATTTTTATCAAACTAAACCTGAGCAATTCAACATAGAGATAGCCGATACCAAAGTGTTATTAAATTGGTTTTTGTTTAATGGGCAAGAGAAAAAAGCGCTGATGGATGACGCATTGCGCATTTATTTACATGAGTTTGGTCAATACCATACGAAAACCATTGATGCTCAGGAAGAGCTGAGCCGTGCGCTAGCCTTTTATGAACATAATTGGGATGAAGCTGAACGCTTGTTAACATTGGCTGCTATTGCGCGTAATAAAATGATGCCGGAAAAGCATCAGAGTATCGCCAAACAAAAACGGTACTTAGGCGAGCTTTATTTTATGAGTGGCAAATTTCAGCAATCTATTCCCGCACTGACTCAAGCAAAAGTACTCACTGCACATAATATTGGTAAGAATAATAATGTTTACTTAGAGCAGTTGATGCTTAAGGCGCGCGCACACCTCTATTTAGGGCAAGTGCAAGAAAGTATGAACGAGCTAAATGAAGCGCATACATTAATTGAAGAGTCGAAAATGACGCCGGGCATTATCATCAAGCGTGCGATAGAGGTCACTCAACTGCGATTAGATACATTCTTACAACGTAGTAACCAAAGCCCTGCCGAAATCCAACAAGCAATGGCAGAGCATAAGGATGTATTTAAGTCGCCCAAATCGGTCGCAATTCATGAATATCAAAGTCAATTACTAGCGCTTTACCCGAAAGAGGTTAATGAACAATACTTGTCTTCAATTAAGGCGCTAAAACAGCAGTTAAACGTTAGAAATCGTTATTTTTATCCTGCTGACTATGCGTTTATTCAAGCACGAGCGCTGTATCTTTGTCAGCAACACAGCGCCACATTTTGTAAGCAAGTAGCCAATTTAGTGGCAGAAGGGCCAAACACACTTGTGGATGTTGCCATGCTTTATTCAAAAGATGGCAAGCCAGTGAATCAGTAATTTAAGTGCTTGCTAACCTTACGCTTTTTCAACATCAGCATTGTGGCTGGGAAGAGTGAACGGGTCAGCGCTGAAAAACATATCATCAATGCTCGCCCATAGCTGAAAGATTGGCTCACAGCTGAAAACAAGAGTGCCAAGTGGTTGCTTTAAGCTAAATCGCTTTAATAAACCGAGCTGGCAGAATGATTCTAATAAGTCATTAGCGGTTGATACGCTAATACTTAATTGTTTGCATGCGTACTCTAAAGTAACTAGCGGTTGCTCGAACAGTAAATCTAATAACGAAGTGGCTAATTTCGGCTTGGCGACTAGCAGGAGCATATTTTCTAAACGAGTACGCACAGCCAGTACTTTTTGGGTAATGTCGACGCTGATTGCATTTTGCCACTCAAATGCCCGCTTCCAGTAAGCAATAACGTTACTCCAGTCACCGTCGAGCATTGCGCGCGGCGTCGCAAATAGTTCAACCTTCGATTCTTCAAAATGATTAAGCCGATAGAGAACAGGGCTCAAAAATGAAGTATAAGACTCCTCGCCTAATAAAAAGTGGGTATACAACAATCGTGACAATCGTCCGTTACCATCAGCAAAAGGGTGAAGCACAATAAAATAGCTAAAGGCTAGCAGTGCAGCAGTATTGTCGTGTAAGTGGTGTTGTTTAACAAAGTCTTCCCACTCCGCTAATAGCGGTTTTACCTTTTCAGGGGGCGGAGTAATAATGCTGGCCGACTCAATCCCTTCTTTGCCAAGCCAGTTTTGATGGCTTCTAATTTGACCTCTTAGCTTCACTTCGGGTGAGAGTAGCTCGTGTAAGTCACATAACAGCTCAATACTCATTTGCTGCTTTCTGGATATTTTTAATGCAACTTCATAACGCTCTATTCTTTGGGCAATGGACTCAGCAAGCACATCTTCATTTCGTACACCTGCCATCGCAATACTTAACCGTTTTCGGCTTACTTTTCTGCCCTCTTTTAAACTGGTTCCGCCGCATAAATAACGTGCGGTAAAACGTGTCATATTCATGTGAGGAATAGAAAAGTTAAGATCAGGAAGCGCTGCGATTAACGGTTGCAGTTGCTCAAATTGAGAAGCCAAAGGTAAAAGTGCGTTAACGCTAAGTGGTGCTGCTTTTTTAGATTCCATATTGTTTTTCCAACGGCGATATTCATTCGCTTTTTAATCACTAATCATACGATCAAAGAGGCGCTTTACGCGCCTCTTTTGGTTTAACTTAATAGTTTATAAAGAGTAGTTTTGGTTGCGTGTGGTAAAGCCAAACATAATATTGTTCGACTCGTAACGACCACCAGCTCCCCAGCCACCTTTGCCATAGATTTTTGCGTAAGCTTTTAAACAGAAGTGCCCAGTATTGTTTTTAAACACATCATTGCGCGCAGTTCTTACATTCCAAGCACGGTCAATCACAGCGGTTAATCCTCTTACCGCAGGTGTTTGATAGCTATCTGAAATCACCTTATTGCGGTTAAAGTCTGGTACTGTGCTTGTGCTAGAGAAACAAGACTGTACCGTCTTATCTTTATAACACGGGCCAATAAAACAGCCTCCGCGTGAAACGTCTAAACGCTCATCAATTTTAGTTGGCGTTTTGTAGGTAATGCGCTCAGCTCTTTGCAAACATTGTGAGTTGTTAACCGTGTCGTAGCAGGTATTTTCAACAGGCTGATGACACTTGCTCCACTCGCCTTGATTCATGCAGTAGTTAGCATAGTTAGTCACCATGTTTTTCACCGCTTGACACATATCCATTTCATTCACAGTGCCTTGGAAGTAGGTTTCACCAAAACCATCAATGAACTCTGTTAACGCATCTTCACCTATTTTATTAGGATCAAGCATCCAGCAGCGTTGTGAAAGTTGTGAGTCAAAGTTATCCCAAATACGCAGCTTGTCTCTGTACACCGTAAAATCTGAGAACACATTGTAATGCGGCTGTCCTAGCATCGAGCTTGGAATTGGGTAGTCTTTTTCAGTCGACTCAATATTCACTAGCGCATCATTTGAGCTATTCGCAAAGTTTTGTAATACCGTCATAAATTGACCAATATCATTCAACTGTAATAAGTTACTTGAAGAGTCTGCCCCCGCTTGTGCCCCTTTAATATCAAAGGTATAGCTTGAAAACTGGCTTTCAATTTCACTGCGCTCTGAAGAATCAAAGTTACCATCTGCGCCATAGCTATCAAGCGATGCTTTTAACTGTGCCGTTTTTGATTTTATTTCAGAGTTACTTTCAGTCACACTTTCAATACGAATAGTGAACGTCATCTTGCGTCCAGTAGTTACTGAGTCAAGATACTGATCACCACAATGCTTACGAAACTCCTTTTTATAACCGTTTTCTAACAGCGACTCTTTGTCATTATCCATTTGCAGTACAGACGCTTGTTTAGCTTTATATTTATTTTGCTTATCAACAAAAGAAGCAACAATAACAGACGTATCAGTCACTTTTTCAGTTGTGCTATACAATGAATAGCTGCTAGAGCCTCCAATCGAGAAACCACCAAAAGACAAGTTCAACCCGCCAGAACGCTTAATGTCTAACGTTTGCGCCAATTGTGTATAGGTATCTACTTGGCTAAATAAATACTTTTGGTCGTTAACATATTCAACGCTATCAATCATGCTGCTACCATCGGTCGCCCAACAATTTGCATTGTGAAGTTCGCCTTTTAGAGCATCAAAGCCCACACCTAACGCAGAAAGCGCGGTGTCTTGCTCGTTCATTGTGGTTAACGCACCTTTGCCTGCAAATGGGGTAGAG
The DNA here is from genome assembly GCF_016469335.1 of Flocculibacter collagenilyticus. Taxonomy (NCBI): domain Bacteria; kingdom Pseudomonadati; phylum Pseudomonadota; class Gammaproteobacteria; order Alteromonadales; family Pseudoalteromonadaceae; genus Flocculibacter; species Flocculibacter collagenilyticus. The sequence continues at coordinate 3,813,920 of NZ_CP059888.1, read as the reverse complement.
CCGGGTCTAGCTTGGTCTAATGGCTTAGTGTTAATACCATCACTATCGTAACTGCCATTAATCACCAAGTATGGCGAGTACTCATAACCACTACAGCCCGCACTGTTACACGCTCTTATTGCATAACGCACGGTTTTGTTAATGCCCGCGTTATAAATTTTTGCTCGGCTTGAGCCAGAGTAAATGCGTGAACGGCTACCGCTTTTTGGCTCTTCGTATACTTCATACCTAAAGCCAGTTCCGTTGCCGGGTGATGTAGCTGGCCAATTTAATGTAACCGTGCTCGACCCTTCCTTATATTTAACAAATAAATGGTTTACTGCGCTTGGTTTAGTAGGAGTTGGTGTGCCGCCGCCACCGCCAGACGTGTCAGTCGAGTCACATCCAGTATCGCCACTTGAACAGAAAGCCGAAGCCCAACCCCAGCCATCTTTATTCTCGTCAGTCGCATTTTCAAAATCACCTTGGTCTTCAAAAAATTCAGTATTATCAACCTGAGGTGCACTAGCAGCCATTGCAAAGCTACTTAAACCCAACCCCATCGCTCCGATCAGTAGCGAAATTTTGTTTAGATTAGACATGTTTTTACCTTCAATCAGTAACTATGTTTTTTATTTTTATGTAAGGTGAACTAACAAACTTGTACTGTTAATTCTGTCCCATGTATTTCTCTCAATAAGCAATAAACAGCACTTGCTTCCTATCTTTAATTGCTCAGTAAAATGACCAATCGCTAAGTAAAGTGCATTTTTTAAGCATGAAAAAACTGAAAAAAACGTGAATTAAAGCTGATTTGACAGAAATTGTAGGGATTCAGGAGGGATTGAAGGTTTTGGGGAGTGAGTGTTGAGGAATTTGGCTTCTGGGAAGTTTGGTAATTTAAAGACGCTATTGGATAACCAAATAGAAAGTCGTGGATAATGAGGCTAGCCTTAAAAGAGGTAAGTTGTAGACGTTCAGGCTAGTCTGACAATAACCTTAAACTTGATATGTCAGATCAGGTTGAAACTTTCATACCTTATATTTATTCCTATTAAAAATCATCCTCTTATTGTAGTATTTTAAATTAGCTCACATGCAGATTTGTTGGTTGCGCTTCGCAACCTGTGACAACATGGTCTAAGTGACTCGCCTTCTTGGATGATCCATATGCTTGAACCACTCGCTAGCGGCGCGTAAGAGTGCATGTGAGCTACTTTTCTAAGAAAAATACATTAGGGAATAATTTGATTCATAGAAGAAACTTTTTACTGCTTAAACAGGCGAAAACCAAACCTGAGTTAGCTTCAATATTGGGCGTTTCAGCCGCTTTTCTTACTAACACTCTGTATAAGCCGGGCGTTAAGTCGCACGTAAATTCGCACTATCATCAATTCGACATTACTAAAAAATCTGGTGGTGTCAGGATTATCAGTGCACCGTCAGATGAATTAAAAGACCTACAACGTAAATTGTCGGATTTACTATTGGATTGTAAAACCGTAATTCAGTCTGACAATAAAATTAAATGCACTCTTTCGCATGGGTTTGAGCGAGAGAAATCCATAATTACCAATGCACGTATACACTGCGGAAAAAAAAATGTATTAAATTTAGATTTGGCAGATTTTTTTGGTAGCTTCAATTTTGGTAGGGTTCGAGGGTATTTCATTGCCAATAAGGATTTCCAGTTGGATCCTCATATTGCAACAGTAATTGCTCAAATTGCTTGTTATAAAGACACGTTGCCACAAGGCAGCCCATGCTCTCCAGTTATAGCAAATCTAATAACTAACAGTCTCGATATAAAGTTATCAAAGTTAGCTAAAAGAAATGGCTGTTCTTATACCAGATATGCCGATGACATTACTTTTTCAACCAGAAAAAAGAGCTTTCCCACTGCCATAGTTAGCGACATTGAAAATTTAACATTAGGTTCAAAGCTATTAGGTGAAATAAGGCGAGCAGGGTTTTCCGTAAACTTCAAAAAAACTAGGCTACAATTTAAAGATTCAAGGCAAGAAGCTACGGGCCTAGTTGTAAACAAAAAAGTAAGTGTTAAATCGGAATATTGGCGTTTGACCAGAGCTATGGCTCACTCTCTATTTAAAACTGGAAAATTTCAAGTTGCTGAACAAGATGGCTCCTTTAGAGATGGAAATATTTCGGAGTTAGAAGGCAGGTTAACTTTTATCGATTCTATCGATTTTTATAATAACTTAGAGAAAAAGAAGCACCCAAAACCCAAATTTGAACCAAAGATCCACTCTGGACTCAACAAATTCAAAGGCAAATTAAACTCACGAGAAAAAGTGTATGGTAGATTTCTACAATACAAACATTTTTTTGCGAATGAATACCCAACAATTTTGACTGAAGGTAAAACAGATAATGTTTACTTAAAAAGTGCTTTAAGTCGCCTTCAAGCTGATTACCCTAATTTAGTAACCCCAAAATCAGCTACCACAGCCTATTCACCCAAACTAAAGTTTCCTGAGCTGAATCGTAAAACAATGTATTTACTTGATATAGGTGATGGTGCAACGCCATTTGTAAGGTTTGTTAAAAGGTATGCCGATGAATTAAAGTACTTTGAAAAAAAGAAAGCTAAAAACCCAGTAATTTTAGTATTGGATAATGATACTGGCCCCAACGAATTATTGAACTATTTAACCCCAACTCGGGATAAGAATTTGAAAATTTAAGGAACTAAATGCCTGCTCCACGATCAGATCTTTCGACCAAAAAAGAAAGTGACCAAAAAAGGAACAGGCATGAATAAATTAGTTGAACTCTTCTGTGATGTCGATGATTTTTGCAAAGTATTTATTCCCGAATGGGAAAAGCAATTGATTGCAGACGGCACACAAAAACGTAAGCGTCGAAGTAGATTGACGATGAGTGAAGTCATGACAATTATCATTGGCTTCCACATGTCCCATTACCGAGATTTTAAAAATTATTACACTGGTCATGTCAGTCGCTTTTGTCGAGAAGAATTTCCACATTTGCTTAGTTATACACGCTTTTTAGAGCTAATGCCGCGAACAATAGTGCCAATGTGTGCGTACTTCACCTCACTTAAAGGTAAGCCTACAGGCATTGAGTTCATTGACTCCACTACTTTAACCGTTTGTCATAATATTCGAATTCCCAGACATAAAACATTTAATGGTATAGCAAGGCGAGGGAAATCGACGATGGGCTGGTTTTATGGTTTCAAACTTCACCTTATCGTTAATTATCGGGGAGAGATCGTTGCAGCCAAAGTCACCACAGGCAACGTTCATGATACTAAACCAGTCGAAGAGCTAGCTGCTGGTTTGACAGATAAATTGTACGGAGATAAAGGTTATCTCAGCAAAGCACTGGAAGCTTCGTTGTTTGAAAAAGGGGTGACATTAATTACTACCGTTCGCAAGAATATGAAAGCCAAAGCGATGTCGTTATGGGACAGAGCGATGCTATCTAAGCGATTTATTATTGAAACTATTAATGACCAATTAAAGAATATCTCCCAAATTGAACACTCCAGACATCGCAGTATGAATGGTTTTATGTTGAACTTAATGGCAGGATTAGTGGCTTACTGCCTTAAAGACAATAAGCCAAGCCTTAATTTAACTGACTCAGAGCTTAATTCTATGATCGTGGCTTAAACCGATCTGGGGTTATTTAGTGAGTAACGTTAGATCATGCCCTAACGATAAAGCCATGTTAAAGAGAGGTGACTTTATTCATTTATTCCATAATTTGTATCTTATTTTGACTCCTCTTAATGCTGGAGGAGAAGACTCAGCAATGGAAGATCTATTTGATGCAGCAACTCGTGGTCGTACTATCAATGGAAAAACTTTTTCAGCAGATAAAGATTTTGATGAAACCAAACACTACGGCAAACATATCTTTTCAACTAAAGTAGTGCGGTCAGATAAAGCAAATATCAATTTTGATAAGTTTAAGTATATTTTTGATGAAATTGAAAAAGTAAAAAAGCACTTTCAAACATTTAATGACACATTTTGATTTTTAAAGGTCATCTTTATTAATAGTTCAAGAATTTTATTTGTACCTGTTAGTGGTCGTCAGTGGTTAACCATATCCTGAACGTTATAAATTTAACTCTTCTTGAGTAAAAACGACCGCATAATGTGACCGTTCTTGTTTTGTTCTCTATTTCTTGTAGCGAACTTATAAGGTTCGTACTTTCAAATTAGTTGCGCACATTAAACATTGTTTCGATCATTATTTAACGTGCACATGTGGGAGAGTAATAAAGTTTCATACTAATTCGCTCTGAAGACATTGAACTTGCTCTGGGTATCTAGTACTTCCAAAAATAAAGTTTCATACTGAATACTTAATTACTGACGAATTCAAGCCAAACGTGAGTAATAAAGTATCATACTAAAACTATAAATTAGCCACATTTACCTTGATTTCAGGCTGATTTTTTCGAGCTCTAATTACTATGCTATCTTCATAATCTTGGACTAACTCAACCAATTGCTCTAGCTCATCGCCTTCTGGTGTGCCTTTTTCTGCACCCCATATATCATCGAGCCTTAATAATGCGACTCTTAACTCATCATCATTTTTAATAGATTGAATATTCATATTGCTTCCTTAATCAAGGATGTGCTTTTACCAAATAATGCATCCCCTGGAATTCAACTATTACTCTATTTAAAGGATGCTTGGATGACTTCATTTGTCTACAAATTGAGTTATATTCTCGTACAAAGGATGCCCACTTTTTAACTTTGCAGCTTAAATTAATCAGCTTGATTCGACACTTAGAAGCTTTATTAAATGAAATAACATCGCCAACCTCAGCATAATCACCATAAACTTTCTTTGGCATAGATAGAATTGACTCGCCAGTCTGTTTATTTTCCTCTAATCGCGTTCGATGAGGTAGGTTTCCCATATCGGCATTTGTTACGATAAATTTACTTTTTAATTGGCTAAACAAAGCATCTGATTTCATCTGTATTCCAAATAAAGAGTTAAGCTTACTATCTATAATAAGACAAAACCCAAAGCTTGAACATTACTCAACCATTAATTACTATGTAGCTGTCTCGTCAACAACCGCCTATTCAATATTGCAATAGGTCGTTAAAGAGATAGGCATATAAAGCCTGCGTAATGCTTTGGATCCAAACGATTGGATGTCGGTAAATTTATATATACTTCGTATCATCACCAAAATATTTCTTTTTGCATGTGTTGCGATGAAAACCAAAGCCGTCAAAACCATAAATCAATTTTAAAGAGATATTTAAATGAATAATTCTATTTTTCCTGCATCTAATGATGCATTCAAACTATTTACTAAAAACTTAAATGACAAGTTAATTAAAGGGTCAAACGGCCAATACCGCCGAAAACAAACCTTTCTATCAGCAATGATAGCAGAATCACTACCAGGCAAAGACGCAAATTATAATATCAATACCCTAAAAGCAGATCTCAAACAAAATAGTACCAAGTCAATAAATAGTACTTCTGTATTTACTTCTTATAACTCTAATACCCTTTACAAAATAGTGAAAGAAGGGAAGAAACTAAGAAAAGAAACAGGTGTGGATCTTTGGGATGCATATTGCGAGGTAGCCAGTAATTATCAATTACCCAATCCTAATGAAATAGCTACAGCCTGCAAAATTCCTGTAACAAATAATGAATTCCATAGAGTGATAATTGGGAAAATTATTATCGCTCTATTTGTTGGTAGAGGTTCCAGACATAGTTCAAATCGTGATTTAAACATTGTTGGCTATACAATGCCTGATAAATGCAAATATAGTGAAAAGGATTTTGTTATTGGATGTGTGTCTTATGGCGATATGCTAACTATTGGATATCCAACAGAGTTTGGAAACAGAAAAGTGGATATAAACGCTTATCATATTTGCAAATATTCTCAAAGCGAAGCCAGAATACCATTGCTAGCACTAGAAAGAAATGAAATAGAGCTTCTTGCAAAACATTTATGCATTAAGCTTGAAGGGCAAACTACAGAAACACCTGAAAACATCCCTTTCAACAACATAACTTCATCACAACTTTATTATCACCTGCAAGAATGGGCTTTAAGACATACTGCTATAGCTAAAAACTCTACAAGCCCATACTTTGAAAACTGGGGAAATATTGCTTTAAACCGACCGATGAATATTTCTCACCTTTAACCAATAAAGCCGATTATCCTATAGAGTAATCGGCTTCAAATTTGATTAATATGTATTACTTAATCACTAAGGCTAACTTAATGGTACTACTAAACACGTATGAAGATCGAGATGAAGCTGAAAACGCCGAAAGCCTGATCTCTGGCAAGAAGCGATTGGCTAGCGAACGTGATGGAACTGAACTAATTTTCAACTTATTCGGCCAGCCTAGTTGGAATAATTTGTATAAACTAAAAATGTTCGACCTTCCATTACTAAAAGAACTAATTGAACTACGCAAAGCCAATGTGGATTACGACATTGTTAAGCATAAAGAAATTATTACTATGCTTAAATTCGCCGCCAATACATTTGAATTAGATATACCTAGACATTGGCTATGATGTATGAGCGTAGCGAGTGCCTTTCTTTAGCTCTTGCCAACATCATTTTATGATTGGGTTGTTAGTATGTAAAATGAGAGTTACCACCTTTTGGTTGTTTTGATTAAAAGATTCGACACATTTATCAAAACGGGTAACTCTCAATTTATCAACTCGAAATGTCAGATATTGTCTGAGCTAATTCAATTGAAGTGCCATACTATGTTATCTGCACATGATTAAAAGAAGTTATTTTTGATTCAGGGATTTTATATATTAGAACATCACAAAAAATAGCGAAATGTCCTGCTCTTTGAGCTAAGCTTTTCAAATCATCAGGGCTAAGGCACTTTATTGATTTATGGGCTCCCAACTGCGCTTTGTTCGTAGAAACCACATAACCTTCAAAATCTATAAGGTTTTTTAACGAATGAAAGCCTAACCCAATACTTTCAGAAATTATGCGCATTAAATCATTATGTGATGTAATAAAATGAATGACCTGCACCGTATCCCAAGTTAAGCTACTCGATTTCTTATATTTTGTACTATTGGCTTTATTATGTTCAAATATTTTTGGATATTTAGATTTTACTTCATCAATAGACAATTCAAAAATTGTTCTTAGTCCGCAAGCAATGATTTCAGAATAATCAACTTTAGACTTATACAACTCTGAAGATTGATTGATCAACTGTGCAACAACAGGAATCCTTACATTATAACTTTTATTTGAGGCTAAAGTGAAAAGCTGTTTCTTTGATTTTTCAGCACCAGAGACTAATCCCCTAGGGGTGAAAAAGTTCAGATTTAGTCTTTCAATAACTTCTCCAGTCTGATTATCATAATACTTGTAATCAACTTTTTTTATGCACTCTTCATTAGTGCTAGGAATAATTGAAGAAGCTTCTTCTCCATCAATTTCTATTTTTATTTCACTATTGGAAACCAACCTACCCGAACTATCAGTTACAGTAGAAATAAACGCTAATAAATCCAGTTGTGATGAAGGTATTTGGAACCGTTTAGGAAGGCTATTTTTCAAGTTAATCTTTGCTACTTGAGGCACACCTTGCTCTAAACTTTGTTCAAATCCTGAAACTGGTGAGGCTCTGCCAGTTATTACACGACCAAAATTTTCCTTATCTTGATCTTTTAGTTCAGATGCAATGCTTTGAATTTTTTTGTTAAGAGCGGCTATGTCGGTTAGTATCTTGTTAGTTAAGTTACTTTCTACAAAGTTAGTTCTATCCGAGTTAAACTCAATTTCTTTATGAGAGCTATAAACGCGAACATAACCAGTCATCTGAGGCATTGATTTACCAGATTTTGCCGAACGATTTATATTTGAATCGAAAATTACATAGTTATTAAATAGATTGTTGTTTATAAATAATAATGGAGATAGCAGCTCATCAGGTTCCCTATAGAATAGCTTTGAAATATTTTTGCCTCTCCCACCTTCCAAGTGGTAAATTAACAAATCTAATTCCGCACGGTATAAGCCTGAAGAAATCTTAAATGTTGTTTCTTTTACTAACTTCCCTTCTCTATAAAATTTCAGTCTAGAATCAACTGAAGAGTAGCTCACTTTACAAAATTGCTTATCAATAGCTTCGTCCAAAAAGTCGTTAAAATCTCTAGTTTCAGACTCGCCATTCAAAGTTTCTAGTTTTATCTTAAATGAAGGATCAAAAAATGCGTTAACAGCTTTACTGGTGTTTTTTTCTTCTATGAAATAATTATTTAAGTTATCTAAGGCTTCATCCTCAAGTGCCACAGTGATTTTAGTACCTTTACCTTCCTCCTTTATTAAAGTTGGTGTTACTTTAAACCTGCTAGCGTTATTTTTTGATATCAACTTATTCTTATCAACTGTAAACTCGATTTTATTTCCACCATGAAATGACTCCCAAGTAACTCTATGACCAAACTTGAATACAGACAAAAATCCCAAGCCTTTCGATCCTTGGACATACCTAGTCTTACCATCATGAGTTTTTTTACTGCCGTATCTTTTAGTACTACTTGCTATGTGGAAAAGCTTCTTAACCTCACTCTCCCCCATGCCTAATCCATCATCTTTAATAATTAATTGAGAATTAACAGTATCAATATTTATTTGAACAGTGTCAGAGAAAGCATCATACGCATTCTTTGTTAATTCGTTTAATGCAAATATGTTAGAAGGTATTGTGCTGGATAGCTCATCTATAACTTTTCCATCAAATTTCAAACCTACAGGATTCACCACAAACTCCTTTTTTTATTAATAATTAAGCTAACTATAAATTAATTTATAACCACTTTGATTAGGAAAAATCCATATCAAATGCAGTTCTAGCTTTATAATCAACAAAATAGCTAGACATTAATTCCTCTATAAATGGAGTACGTAATTGTTTAACTCTTTTACCGCTCATTGAAATAGATTTATCTGTTACAGTTACAGGAAATTTATTATCCTCAAACATGGTAAATACGCTATATTTAACTGGCAGTTTTTCTTTTAATTTATCACCGTTAACAACACTCTCTTTAAACACAGAAAAACGTTTAATCCACCCAGGAAGAAATAACAGCTCATTATCATTCTGACCTACAGTAAAACTCAATTCTCCTTTAGTATTAAAAACAGCAAGATCAAGCAGATGTGAGTTAACACTGATAGCACCGCTGAAATCAAATCTGTAATATTCTTTCTTTGTTGAATCAGATGCCTTCTGCATCATGTAGTACTTATCCAAGTTTTGGTCATCTCTAAATTCAGCAGGACTTCTTTTTTTCACTACAAAAGGAATCAATAATACTTCTTTCGCATTTCTATCCCCTGTGCTTCCACGAACGTTTAAATCACAAAGCTGGTCAATCAATATATATTGCTTTTCATCCTCTCCTTCCCTAAAGCTAAAAACATCTCCGCAAGATAATGGGCTATGTATTATATTTATTGAAAAATCAAACATTTCATTGTGTCTTAACGAGATGAAGTGAGGGGAATTCATCATTGACTTTTTGATGTATGCATCTTCGTGTTTATTTGAAATGGCACCTTGCACAGAGCGAAAACTTTTTAATTTATCAATTAAACTAGGGTTATCCGTTAAATTTTTATGCATCACTTCTTTTTGCTTGATTGCAAAAAGTCTGTGTAATAAATCGAACTCTGATAAACCTTCTCCTAAAGACTTACTAAAAATGGCTGTATCTACTTCATAGATAGAGTTTTGGCTAAGGATATCTTTTAACTCATCCAATGAAGTAGATATTGTAGTTTTAACAGTATCGACCATTTCACTACTTAGCTTTCTTAAAAAAATTCTCTTTAAGAATTCAGCAGATTTAAAGTCCAATGACACTTTCCCGTCACCTTCATCAAGAATGTTTTTAGATAAAACCGAGAAATGGTGATGGTCCGTATTAGGGTCCAATTTATCGATAATACTCTTTCGGGCAGCCTCTTCTTCAATCCCAACATTTGTTTCACTCGTAAAGAGAACAAAATAACAATCCTCAGTGTCAAGGTTCACTAACTCACAAATGATACTTTCGCCGTGGTCGGCAGGTAACCCTTCCTTTTCAAAGTTCAAATCAATAAGAAAGAGTTTAGTACCAGTAGTCTCAATAATATTTTCTTTTTTTTCTAGCCACTTAGTATGAGACAAATGTAGTATCGATTGAGATGCTTCATTAAGCAAAGTTATGAGTTCATCGAATTGTTTATGGGACAAATCAGGTATTCTTTTATTTAATTGACTATAAAAGGCTGAAATCGAAACATCATCTGTTGGAATATCTTCTTTTATAACTTCAAAAGGTAATTCCCAATTTATTCCATCAAAAATAGGTAAAGAAGCAATCTCTTCAGTATTCTCATTTTCATGCAACACTGATATTTCAAGTAAGTATTCGTCTACGAGTTTACTTGCCCCCTCTGCAAACCTATCATCAATCCAGATAATTTGATTTAATCCTATGGCATCAAACACACTCTTTTTAAAATCAGTTTGTAAATCCATTATACAATCGCCTCAATCAGGTCTATTTCAAATTTAAATCTTCTACCATATGTATTTCTCTCTTGAAGAAGAGAAATAGAACAGTTTTTTTCACTTAAAAGTGTTTTAGTTATATATAAACCTAGGCCTTGGCCAAACTCTTTATCAGATGCAAACATATCAAATAATACATCTTCTAATGGAGGTCTAATCCCTTTGGCATTATCCCAAATAGTTACCTTATTTCTATCAATATCAATGGTTAATATACACTTATGCTCAGGATTATGTATCTGGTATATAGCTAGCCAATGTTCTGAGTTTCTAACTATATTATCAATTATTTGAAATAGCTTACCTCGATTGAATTGGATGAGCTTAGAGTCACCTTTGTCACTAATCTTTATTGAAATCAATTTCCTTTCAAAGTAACTAGTACGCAAATTGACATAATCTTCGATAAAATCAGAAATATTAAGTTTTTCAATAACTTCTCGCTGCGCCTTAACTAGAGGGTTTAGTGATGATATTGATTTTGAAAGGGTTTGAGAGTCCCCTCTAATGCCATTCAGTTCTTTTGTTAATTTACTATCTTTTATACCTAATTCATTAATTCTCTTTTTAGCGGAATCAAGATGAAAACGAATATTTCTCGTTTGTTCATTGGCTTCGTGAGCAAGAGTTTGAGCAGATAGACCAATAGCAACGTGATCATAAAAGTTTTTTATTTGATTCTCATAGCTTTTGATTTCATCCAAAACCTTTTTAGTTGAGTGGACATGTGACGCAAGCTCATCATTAAAACTTTTATAATTAGCTAGATTAGAGTTTGTTTCCTCTTCTAGAAAATTAAGCATTTTTTTAATAGACAATAATTCTTTTTCTAAAACAGGATCCTTGTACATATCCTGCTGATTCTTTGCTATAGAGTCATCAATTTGTTTTTTATTGTTAAGAAATGTGGTTTTTATCTTATCTACTTGCTTTGTAACTTTAGGTTGTAGTGTAACGCTTTTTTTAACCAGATTATCAAGTTCAACTGTAGCCAATCTCGCGGAGTAGCCCTTAGGTTTACCAGCATCTTTAAGTATTTTATCATCAAGGTAATCAAGAGATCTTCGTCTAGAAGTATTCAAAAATTTATTAATAGTACTTAATGCATATTGGCAGATAGCATAAAAGCTACGATATTCAATATTATCGACGAAGCTTTCTCGATCTGATTTTTCTATGAGGGCTTTGTTTTTATTCGACGACAAGTTTATGTAACCCGTTACATTGCTAGGCCTTAACGAATAAGCACCTGCACCTGAAGTCATCTCATTTGAGAGACCAAGCCAATCTTTATTGTTAGAGCCAATACGAAACCCATCTCTATAAGGTGAAATATCACCAGCTATGGTTTTAATTGATTCTTTAATTTTTGTGAAGCTTAAATCTTCAATGTCCAATGCTTCTTTGCTTAACAGAAAGTTATATATTCTACTTTCAAAGCCACCAGGATGAGCAAATTGGCTGAGTTTTAAGTCGACATCACCGAGTTCAATCATATGCTCGAATTTAAGAAAATACTTGCCCTCAAGCAACTCCATTTTAAAGTCGTTTAATGTTGCCTGTTCTTTGAGATAATGAAAAAATTGCACACCATTATCTGAGTTTATATATTCTTCATAAACTGCTTTTCGGTTATTGGTATTTGGCTTAAAAGGTAGTAGTTCAATCATTCCTGTTACAGAAATAAAATCACCATCTAGATTAAAATCAAAGATACTAGAAGCCTGTTCCAGTAAATGTTCAGAAAACGTTTCTAATTCGATAGATAGTCCATTGTGAACATAAAAAGTTTTGAATTTACTGATTTGTCCGTGAGGTGAAACCATTGAAGCTATTTTGGTTGGAAACTCAATGCTTCCTGCTCCTTCCCAAAAAGCTAAATTTTTAATACCAATGGCTTCTATTATTGTACCCGTTTCTTTTTTGGCTGGGACAGCTTGTTCTGAGACATGCACAGAGTCCAAAGTTTTTCCATGTATGAAATCATCCCATGAAAATGAAACACATATTCCCTCATTTTCAGGCTTCGATTGCGTAGATATTCTACAAATAGTGCCTAGCTGCATTGAGCCCAGCCTACCTAACCCTTTATCTCCAGTTAAAGACCTTTTAAATTTTTCAGTAACTTTATTGTTTTTTTTTGCCTCTTTTTTTTCTGAGTAACTAACTGTTAACCAAGATCTATTTATTCTGCTTCTATCCATTCCATGACCGTTATCTCGGATAGATATTTTGCCTTTGTATGTAATAGGAGTCTTAATTTCTTCGCCGTCAACAATATCAATATGATCAATCGTTTCAGTATAATTAGTATCTACATCTATATAACAAAAGCTTGCGTCAGCATCATGAGAGTTTTTAATTAACTCCAAAAGAGCTATTTCTGGACCACTAATAAGCTCTGCACCTAGCTGCTGGATTACATGGGCATCAATTTTTAACTTCAATTTTTCCTTGTCCATTTTATCTCCGCATAATTAGGACTGATTCTTTGCCCATAGTTGATGCTATTTGATTCCTTGAAGCCATACGTTTACTAGGTATAGTCCTTTCAATTTCATAAACATAAGTGCATCCCCTTGATTCTAAGAGCTCACGCATAATTTTATCTAATGGAACTTCAATATCAGAAATCCTACGATTTCCCAAAGTCCAAATCATATAGGCATTATCTCTCAATTCATCAATCGCATTTTTCAACGATAAATCTAGGTCATAAACAAAACTGACTAATTTTTTAATATTCTCTGGATTAACTTTTAATATTTTTTCAATGCATATGTCCAGCGAAGATGAGCGATTTATCAATTTTAAGCGTTTATCTTCTGACTCTTTCAATGAACCACCAAGGCTAGAACTATCAATGGCATTTTGATAACTAAGTATTGATGGATCTATTTTTTCATTAATATCGGATAAATCAATCCATTGGAGAGGAAGGTATGAAAATTGACCATACGTTACAGTTGTAGAGTTATCTCCATATGGCGGAGAGCTAATCAATAAATCAAATTTTTGTTTAGATTTTTTACGCAATTTTGCGTCAACATTTTTAATCGATACTTTGCTAACGCTTTTTGAGCGTTTCAAATGCCCATTTTTAGTAAGCATTTCTTTATGTGCTTTAATATTTTCAAAACTCTTCAACAAGTTCTTTTTAAAAATAACTTTTGCAGAACCAATTTTTTCAATTTGTTCTTCAGACTTTATATGTAGTTTATACGTTGAACTTCTAGAGTTACATGTAGACCTAACAGTATTACTCAATGCTAACCAAAATATTTTACGTGCCCACTTTGATGGTTCTGCTTTAATTGCTAAGTAAATAGAACTTAACTCTAATTGAATTTCTTTTAAGAACCATTTATCAATACCTTTAAAGTTTACAGCTACCTCATTGCTATTACTTAACTCAATAGCACTAAGTAAATCACTTATTTTATCGTTGAGTTTTTTAACATAAAGCGGGCCACTTTTGACCTCACAAGCAAGTATGGCTAATGGATTGATATCGTGCCCCACAAAATCAAGACCACGCATCATAGATTCGCCCATTGTGGTTCCTGATCCCACAAAAGGATCAAACACAGTGGTTATATTGGGGTCAACACTTTGAATTGCATCAATTAATTCTCCCTGCATTTCAGGAACCATCATTGCAGGATATTGAATCAGTCCATGGCAATGGTTTCTTTTAGAACGCCCTTTAAAAGACCAATAAGATGCATCCTGCAAAGAATAAGCAGCTATATTTTGAATCAATGTATTGTCTACATTTAAATCTTCTCTTCGAACGAGTGCTTGATTCATAGGTAACTCATTAATTTTATTAGATCAATTTATACACACAATAATATCAGTTTGAAATTAAACTATCCAGGATTGATTACAATTACTCTTAACACAATTTTTGATAAAATCGTTTGCTCCAGTTATTAATATCTTCATGCGTTAAGCTTCCATTCTTACCAGACTGTTGATGAGATATACCGAAGTGATTACTTTTCCCTACAAAATTATCAAAATACTCTTTTGGCCAAGACAATGAGCCTTTAAGTAAGCTCCTTTCAACATTTTCGATAAAGCTTTCAAATTTAACCACTTTAAATGCTTCTATAACCTTGGTTGATAATGGTTTGTTAGTATCCGAAGTGTCAACTTCCAATAAATAATATGAGCTGTTATCTGTTTTTATATATGAGACAGACAAGCATCTCGGGTTACCATCTGTTACTAACAAATGCTTAGTACATCTAGGTAATTTAGGCAATTTTCGTAATGAATAACTAATGACTTCGCATCCGTATTCAACTTTAAGTAACTCAAGCATTTTGAAGTAACTTTCAAACTTATTGATATACAAATGACTATCATCGGTCTGATCATCAATATTATCCCAATCAGCATTTGGCAGTTCACCTATAGTAGTAGCTTCATCAGTACTGACATCTTTTGAAGCTTTATCAGGTACTTCATCATCTTTTTTACCATTACTACTAATTCTATTCTTTTGAGCAATTTTTATCGTTTCAACAGCCTTATTAAATGACAAAGTGATGCTAGGCGGTTTTATTATTACTGTTTTGTTGTCGATGTTAGCGCTCGCTTCATCATCAACATTATGTTCGGCTGGACGCACAGTTCCCGCAGCATAACCACCATTACCTTTACCAATAACATCTTTAGTAAAATTAGGATGTGAAAATAATATTTTTTCAGGTAAATCATTAGGTATATCTGCAAGTCCTTCTATTTCATGCACAAACATCGCGTTTAAATCAGGATCAAACCAGCCTTTTACTGAAAAGCGGGTATTTGCCAGCAGCGGTGGATCAAACTTAAAATCCCACACTCTGTATTTACCAAGTTCTTTACCTTCAATTAGTTGATAACGACCAATACTCTCATACGAGCGACGCGCGTTTTCATCGACTAATATCCAGCTAAGCAGCCTCCTACAGCTTGGTTCGTTATAATAGTCGATTTTATACGTACAGCTCGGCATTACATCAATTGTTGCTATCCCTGTGTCTTTATTCACCATGACATCAAATTCAGCTTGTAATACATCTGGTGTCATAGCCGTGCGTGATAAGTAGCCATCATGAAAAAAGAGCGCTCTAGCTAATTCAAATTGAGGCAAGTAAACAGTCGTACCATCACCTATCTGAAATACAAAACAATACTGTTCACCATCCGCTTTACGATGATGTTTAATAACTGGGCAGTCTTTTACCTTAGCAACCTGCCATTCACGAGTATCTTTGATAGGAAAAGATTTATGGTATCCTTTTTTACTAACCTCAGTTTTTGAATTTAGGACTCTTTGCCGCACAATAATGGGGGATTGAGACAAGGTAAGATATGAGCGTTCACTTTTTACAGGAGAAGTAGATATATTGATACGCCATAGAGAGCCGTCATTTCTTCGAAACAAAGAGCCTATACCATTGATGACTGAATCATCGCTAAATCCATCTATTCTAAATTTATCCATTAAATCCGTATAATGTTCAGTAGAAAAGCATCAGCAAGAGGCGTCAACCTATGCTCGCTTAACCCCGACATCCTTAGTATATTCCATCGTCGTAACATGCTATTAGTAAGGCTTTGTTTAATAACAGCACACGTTATTCTTCTTATTTGATATTCAGCAATATTTTCACAAAACCTCAAGAAAAACAATTTACAAAGTGGTAGATCATTTAAATGTTTACCAATCGTTGATCCATGATAAAGTTTTGAAAAATACCAGTTCATAGAGTGACGTGGATCATCTAGCTTAAGTTCTGAATCATTTTTTATATGGCATAGTAATTTTACTAAATGTCTATCTCTCTTACTCCAATCAATCCTCGGGTTTTTAATTATGTTAGGTGCTTTATTCTGTTTATTCACTCGTAACAGCCACACCTTATCATGACGATATAACCACGCATATACGTGACCAAATTTATGCTTGCGAGCATTATTTACTCCGTTTTTGGCGACTACCGATAACCATAGATCCCTAAATTTACTCTTATCTTTTTCTGATGCATCAAGCTGTGGTATCGCTAATACCTTACGTTCTTTGGGTTGCAAACATATCCGCTTAAAGATATCTGCAACCCGCCATTCGTCTTCAAACAAGCTATGCCAGACAACTAGATGTTCTAAGTAACTAAATGCTTTTCTGTGTTTGCGAAATATTGTTTTTAGCCAACATGTTTCACTTTCTTCAGGGTATAAGCCATATTTTTTAAGCCACTTGCTTCCAAAGCACAAAACTACTTTTTCTTTTAACCTGCTGTAATCAATATGCTTTCCGCGATTTAATCCACGTTCAACTAGTGTTGCCCTATAGTAATTTGTCCACTGCTCTGAACTTGGTGAATCAAAAGGTTTAAGCTGTAATAGCTCATCTACACTCTGAGTTATTAAATCAGATTGAATACAACTTGGTGGCTGGATATCATCCGTTCGACAAGAGTGATGAGTCGCAGGTGTATATTCATGCTTATGAACTGGATGCCTCGGTACACTGGAATCAATTAAAGCTCCATGTAACAAACAACTATCGACACCTGAAACCTGCCAATTGCGTAACCAATAATATTCACCAAATTTGTTTCTTTGTTCCAAAAGACAAGCGGGGCAATATCTCAACCATCTAGGCTGTTTTACGCGAGAAGCAGCAACACCTAGAGCTAAGTGTGTACTTCCTTTTGCTTGTTTCTTCATAAAACTAAGGCATTTCTTCCTGCGTTTTTCATCAACAAATGGAGCATATAGTGGGAAAAGGGTATGTGAATAGATTAGTTCCACAGGAGAAGTTGTTTTTCTCTGCGGAAACAAACTAGAAATTTTATTAATATGACTAGGCAAATCAACAGTAGCAACTACCTTTCGGTCATTATAAACATCATCCAATATCTCTTTAGGAGAAACAATCCCTTGATGAACCCCATACCTTGCGATAACACTGTAAATCAGCTCATCACGATAAGGTAAAGGAAAGTCAAACATGTTAACCGATTTGTTTTATCCAACCAGGTAAGTCAAATAATTCATCCCTATAGCTTAAGTTTTTATATAAATCTCCTTTTTTAGCCTGAGAGAATTTAAAACGCATGTCATCTGAGTCTAATGTATGCCAGTTTGTTTGTTGAACATTCTTCTGCTTTTTATTTGTTTTAGACTTAACTGGTTTTTCATACCAATCTAATACTATAGGCATTAGCTCCCGCACAGTTAAATTAGGGTAATCTTTGAAAGCCCGTTCAATCAGCGGTGGTAAAATTTGAGAGTCACAGTCCATTGCCAATAGCAAGTTAAAAAGTCGCATCGCTTGCTCATTGTTTTGAAATGGTTGCTCTTTATCTTGCTTAGCTTTTAATTCATCTATTTTTTGCCGTAAATCTAGTACCTTTTTATCAATATCAACTAGCTGTAAATCTGAATATTTAGCAATTAATTCAACGTCGCCTGAACGTAATGCTGCCAGCATAGGATGTACAGGCTTAAGCTCATCTTGATAAACCTGTTTTAGTAAATTTACCGTTATACGCTCAACACCTGTAGCTATTGCCCTAAGCTGCGCTAAAACGAATAATTTGACAACAATATCTAGTACCCCTTGTGATAAGTCATACCAGCATTCACGGATATCTTCAGAAAGCGTTTCATCTCTTTTTAGTAACCACTGATAGCGCCATAATTTATCACTAAATGCTATCCACTCTGTTTTACGTAATTCCCCTGTTTTGCGATCTTTACTCGGTTTTTCAGCTCTCATTGGTTGCCAAAACAGTGAACCAAATCCAGCACTTCGTCGGCCTGACTGCAACTCCAATTCAAAAATAGGTCTAGCTTTTGGTGTACCAACCATAACTACTGGAACACCAATAACATTAACCAATGCAACAAAAAACTCCAGCATTTTTTCCTTACCACCAGAGCGTCTTTGACTTAAACGCTGAATTTCGTCAATGACTAATATGCCTATTGCTTTTTGAGTAGCAGCCTGACTCATTAATGCCAGTAAAACCTCAGTGCTATGGCGTTTTTTAGCATATTTATCTTCATAATTTGTATGAAGTACCCTGTCTAGTTCACGAAAGAAATTTAGACACAAGCTTTTTAAAGAACCATCGTGAGGACATTCGATTTTTAAATAAGATAGCTGAATAAAGTTATGTTGCTCATGGTATATAACTTGAGGGTACGTCGCTAAAATTCGATTTATAGTTGTACTTTTTCCGCTGCCTGAACAACCGATTAAAGATAAACTTTTGGCTGTTGAATTAGTTTGAGCAAAGCGGAAGTTATCCAATTCACCAGACATAATTCTTTCGTATCCGTTTTGCATGTGAGTATTAAGCGAGCCATCAGCTAAGTTTCTCCCAACATACCCTCCACGGATCATGATAGATATTTTTTCTTCAAGCTGTAAATGGTTGGCTATCGGCTGAAAGAAGTCATCAAGAAGTGCTGCTACTTCATGAGCGCGTTCCCGGGCATTACTAAACACGTCCTGAGGGTTATATTTAATTTCCCCTGTCAGCCTTGTTTTAATTTGCTGTACAGACATTATTGGTGTTAATGCTTCAATAAATGGATTACCACGATACCGTTCAATACCAGGGTCCTTGTATATTGCGGAGACAAAATTACTTGGTAACGTCATAACTAGTCATCCTCACTAAATAATTCATCAATATGATCAGGATAACTGTAATCTTCATCTACTTGCTCTGTTAGGTGAATGATATCAGCTTGTTTTTCATTAACATTTTCTTCTGGCCTATATGCATTACTTTGCCTTTCTATGGCTTTAATCTTTCGCTTATTTTCATTGATAGATGATATTTTTTCAGCATTAGATAATGGTTTAAGACCTGAAGCAATTTTCACTGCTTGCTTAATTTTATTTGCTACAAACTCTTCATGTTCTCGCTTCTTCTGCTCTGCTAACAACTTGCTTTTGGCCATGGTTTGTTTTTGTTCTTCTTGAATTTGCCAAACATCCCAAAAAGACGCACCTTCAAACTCTCTTGAGCGAGGTGTTAATTTAAAGATCCAATATTTAGTGGAGTTTTTTTCTGGAAATATATAAATATGATCTGCTGAAGCAGGGTCATACGCTGCATCTAGCTTTTCAGGTCTTTTAGCTTCCGAAGAACGATGTAGCCAGCCTTGTTGAACAACCTCAACGGAGGTGTAATAAACGCCATAAATACAAACGCCCAAATCTGAAAGTGTCGCTTTAACTCTTGGTAATAAGGATACTCTCAACGCATCATACGATGCAGTTCTTAATCTACCAGTCCTATGTTGTAACCCCCACTGCCATAGCTCTTTCGGCACTAAAGGCAGATCACTTGGCATATCAGCATCGCGATCGTATTTTTCGAGGGTCGCGAATTGATTATGGTACAACACAGAAGACAAAATAATTTCTTTAAATGCCCGAACTGTTAGTTTCGCATCCAATCGATAATCTTTTCCACCTCGTTTTTTGACCTTCGTGCCAGTGACCACACCTGGTGCAAATGGAGTAAAGTCGGCTTGAATAGTTTTAAAGTTTCGCTCTACAATACCTTTGGCATCACCTCGATAAGGTGGTGTATTTTCAATACGTATGGAAAAGTTACTTTCTAAGCTTTCTATTTGATATCCGAGTATTTCCCCTCTGTCCGCTAAAATGGCATCAGGCAATCCAACAGCCGGCCAATCTTCGCTTGTTATCTCAAAACCGTATTTCCTGCAAAACTCAACTTTATCTGTCATAGCCATTGCTAACGACTGTATTGCGGCAATGTATGATGCATTTTCAAATCCAACATAAAAACCAGCAACCATTCGACTAAACACGTCAATAACCATGTAGATGACAGGGCGACCAACTATATTAGCCTTATCACTATCTGACACTAAATAAATATCAGCAATTGTCGCGTCTATTTCATATCGAGATCCTGGTCCAAGTACTTGAGTGTTTGCAGTACTAATTAACGGCCTAACATCCTTATTATATTCGATGCGCGAAACTCGCCTTTGTATTTTATCTACCTGTTGATATTCCCTTTTATAAAAGTGCATCATTTGCCAATTGGTCGGAATTTCTTCTTCTTGAGTATTCGGAAAGTGGTTTTCATACAAAGATTTAAATCTTCGGTGAGCGTAGGGAAATGAGTAACCTTTATCAGTTAACAAGTACTTATCAATTGCAATTCGAAATAGCCTCTCAATAAATGAGTCAATGATTGCACCGGTACCTGGCATATACTTCCTTGGTCGGCCTAGTTTCTTATTAGTTGCAAGGCGCTTTTTGCCTTTTGCTCCTGAGTTTTTGTAATCAGGAAGCAACGCATTTTGAGTTTGCCCTCGTTGCCAATAACGCCGAGCTAAACGATAAAGCGTTTGTTTGGTTGAACCATGCTTCTCGATAATTTGATTAATAATCGCTGAGCGCGACTTAGCAAGGTAAAACTCTGATGATTCCACTAAAGGCTTTATCAACTGATAATTGTTATCTCGTTTTGTTTTTGCAATTGTACCTTCTTCAGGAGTTTGAAAAGAAAGTTCAGAATAGGGGTCATCTATTCGAGTTAATACCTCTTCATCAATAGCAATTTCTAGTTCCTTTTTATCTACCAACTGTGGAAATGCGGAAGTACTATCTAATGCGATCCATATCAGGTGATCGGGCATCAGCATTAACACTCTAAAAGGCACTTCGTTGTACTTAACAACCTCATTGATTTGAAACACGGTAGGCCTCCTGCAACAATTTGGCTGTCCCTGTTTTTAATTGCTTTGCCTTTAATTTTGACGCTAGGACAAAAATATCAAATGTAAAACAGCGTTTAGCCAATAAGTGCCTAACTTCTCCTAATGACTCACCAACTTGAAGTTCATATGCTATATCTAAGTTCTTACAAATATCGATGATGTTTTTATTGGGGTTCTTAGTAAAGTGATGGTCATAATAATCAACGCGCTGAATTAACAACTCCATATCTATTTCGTCACGCTGGGCAGGGTACAACCATTTAATATTTTTGATGACTGTTTCAGGTATATCCCTCTCCGTTATCAAAAACCAAGGTACTTCTTTCAACTGCCAATATCTTCGTTCTAACTCTAATTTTTCAATTGTTCTAGCATCACTCAATGCCTCTGAATGCTTTACCTGGAGTACAAATTTAGGCTGATTAGGATCTTGTGAGTTAACGAGAAAATCTGAAGACATATATTGCATAACACCAGATAAACTGGGGTGGTCAATACCAGATTCTAAAGCTATTTGCCGTGTAGTTTCTATTTCTAAAGGAAATTGTTCGCGAATTTGCACAATATCCTGATGCCACTCGAGTAACAAAAAAACAGCAAGCTCTATATCTGAAAGCAAATGATGAGTGCGTTGTGATTTATGACCAAATACTCTATGAACTCGACCATCAGAAGGTAAGTCCCTAACGGTTATCCAAGGCTTATACTCCGAATGTTGACCAGAGCCTCGACCTTCTTTAATCCATTTATTGTTTTTAGCCTCCGAGTTTCCTAATTTTCTCGATGCCATAAAAAACCGCCTTGTTTATGCTCATAAATTAAGCATAGATAAGACGGTTTCAGTATGCAACTTTATTACTCAGTATGATACTTTAATACTTAGTATTAAACTTTATTACTCTCCCACAGCACAGCAATCAACAAGCTCCTTTTTACTCGACCGTCACAGACTTCGCTAAGTTTCTTGGTTGGTCTACGTCTGTGCCTTTGATTAAGGCTACGTGGTAAGACAGCAGTTGCAGTGGAATGGTGTATAAAATTGGTGCGACTACTTCGTCGATGTGGCTAACGTTGAGTACTCGCATGGTGTCGTCGCTGGCAAATTGGGCGTCTTTGTCGGCGAATACGTATAGGATGCCGCCGCGTGCGCGTACTTCTTCTACGTTTGATTTTAACTTTTCTAGTAGGTCGTTATTTGGTGCGACGACGATGATTGGCATTTCTGCATCTATCAGGGCGAGTGGGCCATGCTTTAATTCACCTGCGGCGTACGCTTCGGCATGAATGTATGAAATTTCTTTTAGCTTAAGCGCGCCTTCCATTGCAATTGGATATTGGTTGCCGCGACCTAAGAATAAACTGTGGTTTTTGTCGGCAAATTCTTCTGCAAGCTTTTCAATGTCGTTGGCGAGATCTAATGACTCTTCTAACTTGTTTGGCAGGCTTTGTAGTGCCGCTACAATATTTTGTTGTTGTTCTGCGCTTAGGTTTTTATGCTTGCCTAGTGCAAGTACTAACATTAGTAAGCTAACAAGCTGTGTTGTAAATGCTTTAGTGGAAGCTACACCTATTTCTGCGCCTGCGCGGGTCATAAAGTTAAAATCTGACTCACGAACGAGCGATGAACCCGGTACGTTACAAATGGTTAAGCTTGATTTATAGCCAATTTCTTTTGCTAAACGTAACGCCGCTAAGGTGTCTGCGGTTTCACCTGATTGTGAAATGGTTACAATCATAGCGTTTTTAGGCACGAACGATTTGCGGTAGCGGAACTCTGAGGCAATTTCGATATTACATGCTACGCCTGCTAATTCTTCTAACCAGTAACGGGCAACCATGCCTGCGTGGTAACTGGTGCCACATGCAATAATTTGTACGTGCTCAATGTCTTTAAACACGTCGGCTGCGTTGTGGCCAAATGCGTCGTCGATTACCGTGCCGTTGGCAAGGCGGCCTTCCAGTGTATTACGTACTGAAATAGGTTGCTCAAAAATTTCTTTTAGCATGTAGTGGCGGTATACGCCTTTGTCGCCTGCGTCATGCGTCACGTCTGATTCAATTTCTTCGCGCTCTACAGGGTTACCGTCTTTATCAAAAATACGCACGCTGGTTTTAGTTACTTCAGCTACATCGCCTTCTTCTAAGAAGATAAAACGACGTGTTACAGGTAATAACGCGAGCTGATCAGAGGCGATAAAGTTTTCTTCAAAACCTAAGCCAATTACTAATGGTGAGCCTGAACGTGCTGCTACCATAGTGTCTTTATCATTTTGGTCGAACATTACTGTGCCGTAAGCACCATCAAGTTGTTTCACCATTTTTTGTAGGGCTTCTACAAGGCTACCGCTAGATTGGCGTTCGTGGTGCATTAAGTGCGCCATTACTTCTGTGTCGGTATCTGACGTGAACTGGTAACCTTTTTCTTTTAGCATGTCGCGCAGTGGCGCGTGATTTTCAATAATACCGTTGTGTACCAGTGCGATGTTGGTTGACTTGTGTGGGTGTGCGTTGGCTTCGGTTACGCTGCCATGAGTTGCCCAGCGCGTGTGCGCGATACCCGTTGTTCCTGCCACCGGCGATGCTTCAATGGCGTTAACAAGTTCTTGCACTTTACCCACTGCACGTACACGCTGAATGTGTTGACTATTATCAACAAGCGCGACGCCTGCTGAGTCGTAACCACGGTATTCTAAACGTTTTAGGCCTTCAAGTAGGATGTTTACTACATTCCTTTCTGCTACTGCGCCAACTATTCCACACATCTTGTGTTCTCCTAAGTATTTATTCTGCGGCGCGAATGACGCGCACACCTTGTTGTTCGATAATTCGCGTTGCTTCGTCGCTTAACGCGGTGTCTGTGATTAATACTGAAATTGCCGACCACGGTAATTCCAGATTATGAATTTTTCTGCCTACTTTATCTGACTCGGCCATCACCACGACTTCACGTGCCACTTCCGCCATCACTTGTGACAAGCTGTATAGCTCATTATAGGTGGTTGTGCCACTAGCAAGGTCGATGCCGTCGCAACCAATAAATAATTGGTCAAAGTCGTAGGCGCGTAGTACTTGTTCTGCTAATTTACCTTGAAATGACTCAGAACGTGGATCCCATGTACCGCCTGTCATCAGTAGTGTGGGTTCATTTTCAAGCTCGTGAATGGCATCAGCAATAGAAAGTGAGTTAGTCATTACCACTAAACCATTTTTGGCAATCAGTTCTGGTAATAATGCTGAGGTGGTTGAGCCGCTGTCGATGATAATACGATTATGATCACGAATGAGTGAGGCGGCAGCTTGAGCAAGTGCTTGCTTTCGTTTTGAAACTTTTTCTTCAATAGCAGGGCTAATAATTTCTTGTGGCACAGGCACTGCACCACCAAAGCGGCGTAACAGCAAGCCATTACTTTCTAGTGCGGCAAGATCTTTACGAATGGTCACTTCTGATGTTGCTAAACGTTGCGCGAGTTGATCGACACTGACTTCACCGTGCTCGGTAAGCAGGTCGACAATATGGCGTCTTCGCTGTTGCGTATTTCGTTTTTGCATAAAAAGTGGAAATTAGTGTCATTAAGTTTCAATTTGAAACATATTCTAAGTAACAAGTTTCGTTATGACAAGTTTGAAAGTAAAAAAGATCAAAAAAAGAGCGGCAGTCGCTCTTTTTTAATAATGTGATTGAACAGTATGCTTATTTCTTTTCAGGGCGCTGCCAGCTGCTGATATTACGCTGTTTGCCACGGGCGACGGCAAGTTCTTCAGCTTCAACATTTTTGACAATGGTTGAACCTGCGCCAACAGTAGCGTTGTCTGCAATACTTACTGGTGCCACTAATGACGAGTTAGAACCGATAAAGGCGCCAGCACCAATGTGGGTTTGAAACTTATTTACACCGTCGTAGTTGCAGGTAATAGTGCCCGCGCCAATATTGGCTTTTTCACCAACGGTCGTATCACCTAGGTAAGTAAAGTGATTCGCTTTTGCCCCTTTGCCAAGTGTGGACTTTTTCATTTCAACAAAGTTACCTAATTTAGCACCTTGTTCCATGACTGAGCCCGGTCTTAGGCGGCCGAATGGGCCAATTGTGCACTGCTCTGCAACGCTGGCATCATCAATAATGGAATTAGCTTCAATCACCGTGTTATCACCAATTTGGCAATCACGTAAAATGCAGTTTGCACCGATTTTTACGTTATTACCTATTGTTACCTTGCCTTCAAAAATAACGTTAACGTCAATGCTGACATCTTGTCCTGTTGTTACGTCGCCGCGTACGTCTATACGCGCAGGATCAGCTAAGCTAGCCCCATTTAACATTAGTGTTTCGGCTTGGCGCGCCTGAAAAGCACGCTCTAATGCAGCAAGTTGTACGCGGTTGTTAGCGCCTTCTACTTCAATCGCAGAGGCTGGATGCGCAGTTTCTATTTGGCAACCTTGCTCGTGCGCCATGGCAATAATATCGGTTAGGTAGTATTCGCCTTGTGCGTTGTCATTAGAAAGGTTGTTTAACCAATTTTTTAGGTTGCTGGCATCGGCTACTAGTATGCCTGTATTTACTTCATTGATTAGCAGCTGCTCGGGTGCTGCGTCTTTTTGTTCAATAATGCCGACTACGCGGTTATCTTCACGTACAATGCGACCGTAGCCCATGGGATCGTCAAGAATGACCGTTAATAAGCCAATGCCGTTGTCTGGTTTTACGGCCATTAGTTTTTCAAGTGTGGAAAGCTGAGTTAGCGGCACATCGCCATATAAAATAACAACGCGATGATCATCAGGAATGTTCGGCATTGCTACTTGTACGGCATGCCCTGTACCTAGCTGTTCGGCTTGAAGTACCCATTCAACGTTATTATGAGAAAGTTGCTCTTTTAATTGTTCACCACCATGGCCATACACTAGGTGTATATTGTTGGCGCCAATGCCGTTGGCGGTATCAATAACATGTTGCACCATAGGTTTATTGGCGATCGGGTGAAGAACTTTTGGTAGACTTGAACGCATGCGAGTACCTTTACCCGCCGCTAAAATAATGACGCTAATTCCCATAAATTAAACCTTATTTGTCATCCTGTGCAATTGGCTGTTAATGCTAAAACTATAAAGTGACAATGTTAATACAAAATGTGCAGGTACAGGAAATTAACTCGTCACTTTTTTAGCTGGTATTGAACAAAATGTTGATCGGTTTACTACAAAATCCGTGAATATCGCTGTTGTTGCGCAGTATTGCTTATATATGCATCGAACGCTGTACAAATCATCCGAGCAAATAATCTCCCTTTATTGGTAATATAAATGCTGCGATCAATAATTTGAATCAATTCATCAGTTATGAAGGGCTGAATGCTTGCTAAGCTATCACTAAAGTATTGTTCAAAATTAATATTGAATTGCTCTTCAATTTTGCGCATTGAAAGCACTGAGTGACACAGTAAACTTTTTATCACGGCGGCGCGAATACGGTCATCTTTAGACAAATTGAGCCCTACAGTAACTGCCGAGGCATCCTCATTTAACTTTTTATAGTAGTGTTTTAATTGTTTTTCATTTTGAAAGATACTGCTGCCAATTTGGCTAATAGAGGATACACCGAGCCCTAATAAGTCACTGTCTTTAAGGGTGGTATAGCCTTGAAAGTTGCGATGCAAGTTACCTTTACGTTGTGCTATTGCGAGGCTGTCGTCTTTTTTAGCAAAATGATCAATGCCAATGTATTGATAGCCTGCTTGCGTCATTTGCTGAATGGTATTTTTGAACATCATTAGCTTGTGGCTAGGTGATGGTAAAGCGTGGCTATCAATCTTGCGTTGTGCGGCAAAGCGTTCAGGCAAATGCGCATAGTTAAATACCGATACGCGGTCTGGCGACAGGTCTAGTAGCATATCGATACTCTTTTTAAATGATTCGGGGGTTTGGTGCGGCAAGCCATAAATAAAGTCGGCATTTACTGAGTCAAATTGTAAAGCGCGCGCTTGTTCAAATAATGCTGCAATTTGTTCGTAACTTTGCTCACGGTTAACCGCTTGTTGTACGTCTGGATTAAAGTCTTGAATGCCAATACTGATTCGATTAAATCCAAGCTTTTTTAATAAACACAGTGATGATGGTCTTAAGCTTCTGGGATCTATTTCTATGCTGACTTCAGCCGTTTTGTGAAGCGTAAATGCAGCATTAATTGCCTTCATAATACGTATCATTTGCTCATCAGTTAAAAACGTAGGCGTGCCACCACCAAAGTGCAGCTGATTAATCGTGTAATGGCTAAAGTTGGGGGCCTGTTGAGTCAGCTCTTCAATCAAAAAGTCAAGGTATTGATCGGCTTTGTGCTGGTGGCGCGTGATCACTTTATTACAGCCACAGTAGTAACAAAGTTGATGACAAAACGGAATGTGAATATACAGCGATAGGGTGTTGTTCGCGCTATTATTGATTGCATGTTGAACGTCATCAGCGGAGTAATTGGGCTGAAAAGACAACGCTGTAGGATAAGACGTATAGCGCGGCCCCGACACATTGTATTTTGTGATGAGTGCTTCGTCCCACTCTATATTATTGATAGCACTGAGTTCGATAGCGTTGAGATCGGGCTCAGGACGATTAAGTATGTGCTGCTTATTCATAGTGGTTGTAGCTAAAGAGATCGCATTTGACATTGCCGTACTCACGTATAAGATAAATTACTGTAAATCCAAATTCACATATAACCTTGTTTGCTGCCCACTGGTTACAAGTAACAGGTTACATAAGATGAAGTTTGTCGTTATCGCTGTACATAGATTGGGCGTCATCATAGAGTATGCAGGGTGTGGCTTTTATGATCTGTCGCAATAAATAGCGTGATAGTGTCTTATATCATTAGTAACGCTAAGCACAAGATGATGAATTTAACAGCGTTCCAACCCATTAAAATAATAAAAGGACAACGCGCGTGAAGTTACCCATAAGTACCCTCTTTAAACTAACTTGTAATAATCAATCTTTGACTCGCTCACGCTTACAACAAATGTGCGGTATCACATCATGTTTATTTGCTAGTGCCATGGTGATTAATAGTGCGCAGGCGGCTACGCTGATACACGCAGGTAAAGTGATAGATGGTGTGTCTGATGAGATCCAGTCGAATATGACCATTGTGGTTGATGGCAACGAAATCATAAAGTTAAGTCAAGGCTTTATCGAGCCACAACAAGGCGACACTGTTATAAATATGAAGCAGCGTACAGTGATGCCGGGACTTATGGATATGCATACGCACTTTTCTTACCAGTCTAGCCCAGCGTCTTATTCTGAAGGCTTTAAATTAAACCCTGCGGATTATGCGCTAAGAGCGACGGTATATGCGAAAAAAACACTGCAAGCAGGGTTTACTACCGTACGAGATTTAGGTGACGCACATAATATTACGGTGGCATTACGTAATGCTATTGACCAAGGCTGGGTAAGCGGGCCGCGCATCTATACCGCTGCGAAATCGATTGCAACGACTGGCGGACATGCCGATCAAACCAATGGCTATCGTGCCAATTTAGCGCCTGATCCTGGGCCAAAAGAAGGGGTGATTAACAGTGCTGCCGAAGCGCGAAAAGCGGTGCGCCAGCGTTATAAAGATGGTGCTGATCTTATTAAAATCACGGCAACGGGTGGCGTGCTTAGTATGGCAAAAAGCGGTCAAAATCCGCAGTTTACGACGAATGAGCTTAACGGCATTATGGAAGCGGCTAATGACTATGGCATGACCGTCGCAGTTCACGCGCATGGCAAAGAAGGCATGAAGCGTGCGGTGCAGGCCGGAGTCAGCTCAATTGAGCATGGAACTTACATGGACGATGAAGTAATCGCGTTGATGAAAAAACATGGTACTTATTATGTGCCGACAATAAGCGCGGGTAAATTTGTGGCAAAAAAAGCGCGTATTCGTGGTTATTTTCCTGACATGGTAAGACCCAAAGCCGCTAAAATTGGCCCATTAATTCAGCAAACGTTTACTAAAGCTTATCGCGCAGGCGTAAATATTGCGTTTGGCACTGATGCTGGTGTGTTTCCGCATGGTGAAAACTACAAAGAGTTTGAATACATGGTAGAAGGTGGTATGCCTGCCATGGTAGCAATTAAGTCGGCAACCATTGAAGCAGCGAAACTATTACGTATTGACGATAAACTTGGCACGCTTGAGTCAGGCAAATTAGCTGACATCATCGCAGTGAATGGTGATCCGTTAGAGAATATTAAGCTAATGGGAAGCGTGACTATGGTTATGAAAAACGGCGAAGTGGTGCTTAATACGACAAACCCATAATTGCTAACCGATAGCCTGATAAATGCAGGTGTAATCAGCCTGCACTTATTCTCATAGCCTTTTTATTTTAACCTCGCAAGGTGCACTTTTCTTAGCGCGATTGTTACTGCTAACAGTCGCGCACTATCAATGCGTGTGATAGTAATGCGCCTGCTAATTTAGTGCATGTAATGATGTAAAGATTCAATGCAACCTTAATTGCGTCATCTACACTTAATTATATTCGTTCCACTTGAAGATGCTGTGTTGTTGATTGTACGCTTTCACCCCAATCATTGAGTTTATCTAAGTTCATGGGGACGCAATTTTTTGTCGCCTAGCCGCACTTTCAATGGCTTTATGTATATACCGTTGAAAATCAGGCTCGTTTCAGTTTAAAGTGGTTAATAATTTACCCAGCAGCGGCGGTGTTCAGTCACCGTTTAGAGCTTTGATATGAAGTTAAACTAGTAGGAAGATGTAATGAAAGTGACTCAATATCAGCTGATAGACAGGCAGTGGCAAACCAATTTGCCAAACAATAGTAGCGCAAACTGGGTGTTGGCGTTTGGCGAGCGTGGACTAATGGAAGATGCTGCCTTACAACAACAAATTCGAACGGCTTTTCCTCATGTTGAACTGATTGGTTGCTCAACCAGCGGAGAAATAATTGGCTGTGTTCTGGAAGACGATACACTTGTGCTTTCCGCCATTGAATTTGAACATACGCAAGTTACAGCAGTTCATATTAATATTGATGATGTCGACTCCCCTGAAATTGCGGCAACCCAGCTTGCTGCTCAACTTCCTACTGATAGTTTAAAGCACGTTGTTTTACTGTGTGACGGCCAGCGAATAAATGTGTCTGTATTAGTAAAAGCAATGGAAAGTGCATTGCCAGAAGGCGTTGCGATTACGGGCGGAATGGCAGGGGATGCAACGCGCTTTCAAAAAACGGTGTTATGGCACAACGAGGTAGCTGAATCGGGTTTGATTGTTGCCTGCGGGTTGTATGGCGATGCGATTCGAGTAGGTTATGGCAGCATGGGAGGCTGGGAAGAGTTTGGCCCAGAGCGCATTATTACTAAAGCGAAAGGCAATGCGCTGTATGAGTTAGATGGACAACCCGCTTTGCAATTATATAAGCGTTATTTGGGCGATGCTGCTGAACAATTGCCTGCTTCAGGCACCCGCTTTCCTTTGAGTATGAGCGAGCCAGGCGCTGATGAAAGTGTTGTACGCAGTGTGATGAGTGTAGATGAAGCACAGCAGTGTTTGTATTTTGGTGGCGACATGCCAGAAGGCGCTAAAGTGAAGTTAATGTCTGCCAATTTTGACAATTTAATTGAAGGGGCGCATGGTGCAGCGCAACACGCAATGGTGGCGGTGGAGAATATGCCCGCGTTTGCTTTACTGGTAAGCTGCGTAGGAAGAAAAATCGTTTTAAAACAAGAAACAGAAAGTGAGTTAGAAGCGGTGCAAGAAGTACTAACAAGTGACTGTACAATAACTGGTTTCTATTCTTACGGAGAAATTTCACCATTACTTAATAGCCATACCTGTAGCTTGCATAACCAAAGTATGACTATTACTACCTTTGCCGAATATTCGCCAAATAACGAGGCTGCCGAGTAACTACAATGCATCGTTTATTAGCGCGCCAGTTAAAACGTTATTTAGCCGATAAATCATTCTCTCCTGAAATGGAACGTTTTATTAAAGCCATTGATCAAGCATACACGCAGGCAGATGAAGATCTTAAGATTTTTCAACGTTCACTTGCGGTAACATCAGAAGAGCTTAACGAGCGTAATGCTATGTTAGAGCAGGAAGTCGAAAAACAGCTGATTGCGCAGCAAGACTTAAAAGAATCATTAGCCGTACTTAATGCAACCTTTGACTCAACCGGCGAAGCCATCATCACTTTTGATATTGATGGATTAGTTAAAAAATACAATCAACCCGCGGAAGCATTTTTTGAATTAGAAGGTGTGCAAGTCCCTTTAACAGTTTCTCACTTCAAGGGGATGTTTAAAGTTATTAAGGATGTACAAGGGATTACTCGCGATCTTGCACATATTAAAGCAGATCCTGATTGCGAAATTTTTGGGCAATTTGAGCTGTATACAGGGCGAATTTATGAATACCACTCGTTAGCGCAAATAGATGATGGCAAATTATATGGCAGAGTGTGGTGTTTTAGAGATGTTACCGATCTTAAGAAAAGCGAAGCGCTAGTTAAGCATCAAGCTTATCATGATGCGCTAACCAACTTACCAAATCGTATTTTACTGGATGATCGATTACAGCATGCCGTGAATTACTCCGCACGGTATGGCACACAAGTCGCTGTCTTATTCATTGATTTAGATGACTTCAAAAAAGTGAATGACTACGCCGGACATCAGGCGGGCGATCAGGTCTTAACCGAAGTGTCGCAACGCATTCAGAGTTGTACACGTGAGATAGACACATTAGCCCGTTTAGGTGGTGACGAGTTTGTAGTGTTACTAGAGAATTTAGAAGATTATCGCATTGCCAGCGCCACTTCCCATCGAATTATAGAATCACTTGCTCAGCCATTTCACATAGATGAAAACGACTTTTATATATCTTCCAGTATAGGTATTAGTGTTTATCCAAAAGACAGTGACACACCTGACGAGTTATTAAGAAAAGCAGATATGGCGATGTATCACGCTAAATCACAAGGCAAGAGTAACCATCAATATTTTGATGCTGCGCTAGAGCAACATTCACTTCGCCAAATGCAACTAGAGCGTTTATTGCGTGACGCCATAGATAAAAAGCAATTAAGCGTATATTACCAACCTAAAGTGGACTTAAAAGACGGTGCAGTTACGTCACTTGAAGCATTAATTCGGTGGACAACGGAGGCGGGCCATATGATTTTGCCAACCGAATTTATTCCTATCGCAGAACAAACAGGTTTAATTAACCAGATAGGTATATTAGTGTTTGAACGCTGTTGCCAGCAATTAGCACAATGGCAAACGTTAGGCATTAGCGATATGCAAATTTCGTTGAATATTTCGCCGATAGAATTTTGTAATAAAGACTTGTGCCATCAATTGAAAGGCATGTTAGATAAATACAACGTACCTGCAAAGCAAATAGAATTAGAGATCACAGAATCGTTACTCTTAGATGATATGCATTACGCAAAACAAGTGTTAAGGCAACTTCGAGAAATGGACTTTTCAGTAGCAATTGACGACTTTGGCACGGGATATTCTTCGCTAAAATATTTACAGCAATTGGAAATAGACACCCTGAAAATTGATAAGTCGTTTGTCATAAACTTAAACGCGCAATCACAAGGCGCCGCCATAGCCGATACAATTATCACCCTAGCTCATAACCTTAATTTAAAAGTGGTCGCTGAAGGGGTTGAAAATGAAAAGGCGCTCTCTTTTTTAAAAGAACGTGGATGCGATGTGGTGCAAGGCTTTTATTACTACAAACCCATGCCGAGCGAACAAGTTACAGCAGTGCTATTAGGGCTAGAGAAAAAATCTAAATAACCGCCAGACTTCCTTCCAAAGTAAATACGACATTTTTTCAAGAGAGTAATCCAAAGGTTAGAAGCTGAAAAAGTTAGAGCTAAACTTTTAGGTTAATAATAGTTAGCTTTTCTTTAATGGAGGTGGGGATAGTTTGGATTTTTCTTTATCCCAATAATCGACTTCTTCATAAAAATTCATGCACCAGTAGTCTTCGTGCCACTGATCTTTATCATCAATATAAACGGAAGGATAAAGCTGCATCCCTTTAAATTTCATGTGTTTAATTTTATCTCTGAGTTTTGAGTTAATAATTGGAAATACGCCATTCATTAACACATCAGTAATAGGTAGATTAATGCCTTTTTCAATTGCTTCTTCTTTATATCCATTTTCAAAAAATAATGGCTCTTGTCCTAGCGTTAATTTTTCAAATTCATAATTTCTATTTGCAATTTTTCTTAGTGGCTTTGTGTATATTGTCTGCTCATGATAATCGTTTAATACAATAAAATAGTCGTGATTATAACTGTCCATCATTACTCCTGTGTAAGCGCTTTACACTAAGTTGATAATATACCCGTTCCACTTGAAGATGCTGCGTTGTTGACTGCGCGCTTCCCCCCAATCACTTAGTGTATCTAAGCTCATGGGGACTCAGTTGCTTGTCGCCTAGCCGCATCTCCAATTGCTTTGGGTATAAAATTTTGTGTAGGTGATTGCTTTGGTTTTTTATTCTTTTCAGCATTAGGATTTAAATAATGAGCTTGCCCTTGGTGATTGCGGATGTGGTAGCAGCGATCTAATCTGTCTTGTACTTCTGATACTTTCACTTTATTAGTTCAGCCCTCATGCTCATACTGTTACATTAGAGGGCTGGATGATTTAAGGTATCTAAATAATATGCAATTACTTAAAACTGCATACCCTCCTCAAATTGTGACACTCTAACTAACTTAATGCCCGAAGGGTTATCTTCCATCAGTATTTTTGCGAGTTCGTAGTGAATGAATACGTAACCCATTCCTCTGTCCATTTTAAATATTAATCTTTCAGAAAGAGGAATTCGGTCTAACTTATCTGCATCCAAAACATATTTATATATATCTACGACCAATGCGTTAGGATTTGCTGCAAGACGCTTCTGGCTTGTTTTTGATAGTTTGGATTTTTCTTTATCCCAGTAATCGACTTCTTCCCAAAAGTTCATACACCAATAATCTTCATGCCACTGCTCTTTGTCATCAATATAGACAGAAGGATAAAGCTGCATCCCTTTAAACTTCATGTGTTTAATTTTATCTCTGAGTTTTGTGCTAATAATTGGAAGAACACCATCCATCAATACATCTGTTACAGGCAGGTTAATGCCATTTTCAATTGCTTCTTCTTTATATCCATTTTCAAAAAAAAGTGGTTCTTGGCCTAACGTTAACTTTTCAAATTCATAATTTCTATTTGCAGTTTTTTTAAATGGCTTTGTGTATATCGTTTGCTCATGATAGTCGTTTAATACAATAAAATAATCGTGATCATAACTGTCCATCATTACTCCTGTATTAGCGCTTTACGCTAAGTTGATAATAAGATTTTGTGTAAGTAATTTCTTTTGGGTTTTTATTCTTTTCAGCATGAGGGTTTAAGTAGTGCGTTTGCCCTTGGTGATTGCGGTCATGATAACAACGCCCCACTCTGTCTTGCACTTCTGAGATTTTCACTTTATTCGCACAACCCACATAACTGGAAGGCTTAAAGTTTCTAAATACAGAGGTCAGTGGTATTCTAAACTGTGAAATTTTTTCAACTAAATCAAGACTAATTTCATTCATTAGCATATCAACGTAGTTTTTACCTTCAATTTTACTAGAGCAATTGGTGAACTGGTTTTTTAACTTCTTAACCATAGCTTTCACCTGATCATGATACGGCTTTTCACCGGGGAGCGCATAAGTGTGATCGCCTTTATGCAGTTGCACTCTTAATTGGCAAGCACCTTCAAACGTACTGGGTAAATACACTAGGTTTTCTAGTTCGTTAATGTCATAGCCGCGGTGCTCTAATAAGCTACCTAGCTCTGATAATTCCACTCCTTTGGCTGATATTAAATGATGCGCTGCC
Organism: Flocculibacter collagenilyticus; assembly: GCF_016469335.1. Lineage (NCBI taxonomy): Bacteria > Pseudomonadati > Pseudomonadota > Gammaproteobacteria > Alteromonadales > Pseudoalteromonadaceae > Flocculibacter > Flocculibacter collagenilyticus. The sequence goes on along the minus strand of NZ_CP059888.1, from coordinate 3,778,633 downwards.
ATATGAATGCCGTTGTTAATTGGGTGGTTGTCATCATGTTTTACAGCGCGTTGCATTCGGCCGAGGTACTTTTTATCCTTTTGCGCGTTGCCTCTTAAACTTCGTGGAGTGACATGTTCGGTACTTTTGCATAAGCGGCAGCGTTGGTTGCGTCGTTCGTTGTCTTTTTTTCTTACCAATGTGGTGTTATTTGATGAAGACTGAATAATGCCTTTGTTTCTAGCTTTCATCAGTTTGTTACCAAGGTCTTTTAGTTTTGCGCTACAGTGCACAACATCACCCACTGTTTTACTTAGCGCATTAATGGCGGCTTGGGCGTGTTGTATTTTGCTATTCGCTTGTGCGGCTTTAGCACTGCTGGCTGTTAATTTAGCCAATAACATGCTGGCTCGTGCAGCGGTGCCTGTGCCAGCGGTAAACAGTGCCGTAATAATCAGTAGCATGACTTCAATGGCAAGATAAGCACCGCCTTTACCATTCACATAGCTGTAAAAATTAGGTGGCACAGACTCAATAATTAAACTGGTATAGGCTGCGTAAGCAAGGGCGGTGTCGTGGTCGGCAATAAGCTCAAGCACAGCATGAAAGTGTTTGCTTTGCTTAATAGTGTTCGCAAAGTCGGCATCAATATCCATTAATGCGTTGTCAATAAAGTACTGAATTTTGTTCACGTCACCTGCTGCAATGATATCGGGTAGCGCAGCAATGGTATGGCGATGGGTTATTAATGCGGCTAAGGTTTGCTGACTGTGTTGCAGTAAATCACCTGCATCTGTTAACCCCTGTTGAGCTTGAGTTTGTACATTACCGTATATGACTTTTGCTTCATTCAGCGCTTCGTTGCTTTGGCTACGCCACCAGTTCCAGCTGGCTAACTTATCCGCATTATCGGCAACCCAATCTGTGGTTTGGTTTGCGCTGTCTCTTATTTCAATATAAGTATCATGTGCATAGTCAGCGGCATAGTCTAAGGCTTTGTCGGTTAAGCTGGTAATGTCGGTGGCGATACTTGACCATGTTTCTATTTCAAATAAATCCGCTTGTTCTTCTAGCCATTTGTCTGCCCCTGCGTACAGCCCTTGTGCGCCTGCAATTGCGATAGCAGCATAACCGTAATCGTCCCATTGCGCTTGGAATGGTGCCATACTTTTTACGGTATCACGGTAAGCGCCGTCTAAAATGGTGATGATAGATTGGCGTAAAGATGCAATTTCCTGTTCAATACCTGTTTGTGAAGCAAATTCAACGGCAACGGCGCCTTTTGGCATTTTATCTACCACATGCACACCAGCTTCATCTTTGGTGCGAGTAGCAGCAGGTAAGGAAGTCGAAAAGGTATTAACGCCTGTGCCTGTATTTAATGAAATGGAGGACTGGTATACCTTGCCATCAATTTTAAGGGTAATGTTTTCAGTGGGCATTGGTGTATGCCAGTTGTCATCATAATAAGCTTGAACCTTTAACCATCCAGTAAGCTTTTGCTCTGCAATGACTTCAAAATGGCTGACTTGTGTCATTTGACCCGCTGTAGCAGTTAACTTGTATTTGCCAGGTCTTAAGTACATGTTGTACGACCAGCCCATTAGGCCATGCATGTATGCTCTTTTGCCTACATCAGCGACTCCGCTACCTGAGCTTGGCCCTTCCCATGTTAAGTTAACCCACTGCGACACACTAACTGAGCCCGTTGCATTTAGCCGCCGTTGTGCGTCGTGGGCCTTATTATCCGTAAATGTAATGACACTGCCATTGCTTGGGTAACTAAGATAAACCGAGGGTTGTATTGGCTCTGATTCAGGCACGTGGCGGAAAAATTGCTGAATTTCAAGCTGAGTTAAGCCACGTTTTTTCTTTTTGGGGGCAGGAGCATAATGGCTGCATTTGGGGTGAAATGGCGCCAATAGAATACGCTGTGCTGCACGGCTTTGGCGTTTAAAGTCGGTAAACGTGGTTTTATACCACTGCTTTTTATTAAACACCCAAAACTGGCAATCACGACGGTAACGAAATAGTTCACTACTACTGTCAGGAATTAAGCAATAGGTGCTGTTACGCAACTGTTGTTTTATTTCTCGTGGGAGTGCTTGATGTTGGTCTTGGTTTAACGGTGTAGCGACTAGTTTGCGATAAGCGATTTCTGAAGGTGGTATTTGTGCTGCAACGTTTAATTCCCAGTCAACGTCTGAGGTGGGCTCTGAATTATTATGCGCACCTCTGAATGTATTCCAGAAGTTGTCTTTCATGTCACATTCCGTTGTAATAATAATGCTTGTAATATTTTGGTGGCAAGATGTTAACATGAGGTTTAATAAAATCAATTATTTTATGTGACGTGAGAAAAGATCTTTTTTAACTTCGTATGCTAACTGGCTTTATATCCCTACGGCAGTACGTCGGATTATTTGTTGGATGGCGGACTTACGCAATGTTGCAGTAAGTTGGAAAAGGCGTAGGCGCCTTCCGACATTTTGTATAGTTTGATGATACTTGTAAGACAGATGATGCTCGAAATTGGTAACTATGAAGCTGAGATTGAAGCAGCTATATGTAAGTACTTCCCAGTTGATTAGTGTTAAACATTGTTTAAGTAACAATAACCCGAGATTAGCCAAGCAAATCCTAGAGTGATGAATTAGTAGTGCTCACCCACGCTAGCAATCTTACCATGCAATGATATGATGCTCATTGTATTCAACTTCACACTTCATATAAAAATATAAAGCAATAATACATGCGCATTATTCATACATCCGACTGGCATTTAGGCCAACATTTTTATGGTAAAACCCGCTTAAATGAACATCAGCAGTTTTTAACGTGGTTGGTTGACTTAGTGCAACAAGAACAAGTAGACGCTGTTATTGTTGCGGGTGATATTTTTGATACGGGTGCGCCACCTAGCTATGCGCGCGAGTTATTTAATCGATGTGTGATTGCACTAAAGCAAGTGGGTTGTCAGTTGGTGCTATTAGGTGGGAATCATGACTCGGTGGCGATGTTAACGGAGTCGCGCCAAATACTGACATTTATTGATACTGCATTAATTCCTGCAGCTACTCATGATTATCAATCTCATATTATTGAATTAACAGACAAGAATGATGCAGTGTCTGCCATTGTGGGGGCTATTCCCTTTATTCGCGCACGCGATGTGGTTACCAGTAGCGCAGGACAAACCGGCGATCAAAAAAAGCAGCAATTACAGCAAGCGATTAGTGACTATTACGCCAATATTTATCAGTGCGCGCAGCAGCGACAACAAGCATTGCGTGAACAAGGCACAGAAGTGCCTATTATTTTGACTGGGCATTTAACAACCGTTAATAGTCAAACTAGTGAGTCGGTACGAGACTTATACATAGGCACGTTAGATGCCTTCCCCGCTGATGGCTTTCCGCCAGCAGATTATATTGCGCTGGGTCATATTCATCGCGCGCAAAAAGTGGGCGGTACTGAACATATTCGGTATAGCGGCTCACCTATTCCATTAAGTTTTGATGAGCTAAATAAAGCGAAAACCGTTAATTTGGTTGAGTTTGATATGGGGCAACTGCATCAGGTTACGCCGATTGAAGTACCACTTTTTCAACCCATGAAAGTGATTAAAGGCGAGATGGCACATATTAAAGAACAGCTTGAAGTGTTGGCACGCAATGCACAAGCTGATGCCTGCTCTACGCAGGATAGCGACCAGCCAACGTGGCTAGATATTGAAGTGGTTGCTAGCGATTTCATTAGCGACATTCAAACTCAGCTGCAACAACTAACGCGTGAGTTACATGTAGAAGTGTTACTAAGTCGTCGTGCCAAAGTAAACCGTGAACATGGGCTTAATGAAAACAACAAAGAGTCATTGCATGAATTAAGTGTCCAAGAGGTATTTGCGCGAAGATTACAGTTAGAAAGTGATTACCTAAGTGAAAAAGAGCAGGATCCTGATCCGCAGCTCGATAAGTACATGCGTGTAAAAAACATGTTTACTGAGATCACTCAATCAATTGAGCTGGCGAATAAAAATAGTAACGATGCCTCATGAAAATACTTAGTCTTAGATTTAAAAACTTAAACTCGCTTAAAGGTGAATGGTGTATTGATTTTACCCAGTCGCCTTTTAACGACAATGGCTTATTTGCGATTACAGGACCAACCGGGGCAGGAAAAACCACATTACTGGACGGAATTTGTTTGGCGTTGTATCACCAAACCCCCCGATTAACGAATATTTCAGCCAATACCAATGATTTGATGACACGCCATACTGCTGAATGTTTGGCGGAAGTTGAATTTGAAGTCAAAGGTAAGGCGTATCGTGCGTTTTGGTCGCAGCGTCGTGCCCGAGGTCAAGCCAATGGTAAGCTTCAGCCACCTAAAGCTGAGTTGGCAGAAGGTGATAGCGGTAATATTTTGGCCGAAAAAATGCCGGAAGTGAAAGCGAAAGTGGTGGCGTTAACAGGGTTAGATTTTTCTCGATTCACCAAGTCGATGATGTTGTCGCAAGGTAAATTTGCCGAGTTTTTAAATGCTAGTGATAACGACCGCGCAGAGCTGCTAGAAGAGTTAACCGGTACTGAGATATACAGCCAAATATCCAAAGCGGCGTTCGAACGTGCCAAAGAAGAAAAAAATAACCTCGCTATCTTACAGGCAAAATTAGAAGGCGTGGCGTTATTATCAGCTGAAGAAGAAGCTGAACTCACCACACGGTTAGCGGCACTAAGCGAACAAGCACGCACGCTACAAACAACCAAAAGTGAATTGCAGCAGCAGTTAATATGGCATCAAGCATGGTTGGAGCACAGCAAAGGGCTAGCGGACGCGCACATTTCGCAACAGCAATTAGCGCAGCAATGGCGCGAAGCACAGCCAAGCTTTCATCAATTAACGAAAGCAAAATTAGCGGAAAAAATATCACCTCATTACATTGCTTATCAACAAGTGCAAACTCAGCGTGACCACACAGATAGCCAATTAACGAATCTTGCAGAAGACATCACACAGTTGCAGGCGAAATGGGCAAACTTGCAAGCCCAGCACGAAGCAGCTAAACAGTCGCACACTCAATGTTTACACCAGCAAAGTGAGACCGAAGCGCTTATTAATAAGCAAATTATTCCGTTGGATAATCAAATTCATCAATTAACCCAAGGGCTGACAGAAAAACAGCAAGCCGTAAGTAAGTACCAACAGCAATCTCAAGAAGTTCAGCACAATATAGCGCAGCTTAATACCAATAAAGTCGCGTTATCCACCGAGTTAGATAAGGCTGAAAGCTATTTGGCGCAGCATTCACAACATCAACAACTGCACGAAATGTTGCCTTTATGGGAACAAACGTATGCGGGTATTGTTAAAGCGGTTGGCCAAGAGCAACAACTTACAGCGGAATTACACAACATTGCGCAACAGCGGTTAACTAGGCAGCAAAATAAAGCAGCGTTAGAGGCCGCTGCGTTACAACAGCAGCATCAGTTAACACAACTGCAAGCGCAATTAGTTGATGTAAAAACGCAACTTGCCAATGAATTGGGTGAACACACCGCGCAGCAATTAAAACAAGCGTTACAACTGACCGAGCAACAATACTTCGGTTTTCAGCGTTTAGTAGAATACAGCGAGCAAGCGAAAGCGCTACAGCAAGATCAATTGGATAACCAAGAGGCGATGAGCGATTTAGTATATTCGTCCAACCGTATTGAGCAAACCATTCAGTCGCAACGCGAGCAATATAAAGCGATACAAAACCACGTTAAAGATGTGGCTGATAAACTTAAGCTAGAACAGCAAATAGCCTCGCTGGAAGAGTATCGACAGCAATTGCAACCAACGCAGGAATGCCCGTTATGCGGTTCAACCGAGCACCCTGCGATTACCGATTATCAAGCAATTAATGTGAGTGACACTGAAGCTAAGTTACAGCAGTTACAAACGCAACTAGAAGCGTTAGAAAAGGCAGGAAAAGACAGTCTAGAAAAGCAAGTAGCTACTAGCACAAAGCTAGAAAACGCAAAACAAACTAATGCTCAATTCGCAACGCAGTTATCTCAGCTGGCTGATAAGTGGCAACAAGTGATTGATGAATATCAACTGAGTAAAATTGACGAGAGTCATCACTTGCTTTGGCAGCATCAACTGGCTGCAAACTTCACTTCAATAACGCAATTGCATTCGCAACAACAAGACCAATATCAGGCGTTATCGAACAGTGTGCAGGCCATTACGCGTTTAGATGAACAGGTGCAAACGCACACGACAGAGTTACACGTTCAACAAAGCCAATTGCAACAAATCCAAAATGATATCAGCTTGCAGCAGCAAGCGTTGCAAGCGCTAAGCAATCAGCAAAGTGATATACAGCAACGGCTTGACGATGTAAGTCAGAATTTAGCAGAACAATGGCAGCAATTAACGCATTCGATAGCCAATCTTGGGCTCAGTTTAGCCGCAGTGGATGAGACAAGTATAAAGCGTTATGAAATAGACGCAGCATGGTTTAACAACACCGCGCAATTAGCGAAGGTATGGCAAGAAAAGTACGAATCTCAACAGCATTCAAAGCAACAGTTAGCTGAATTAGCGATCCAAGAAACGCATTTAATCGAAAAACAAACGCATATCAGTAAAGAATTAGTGACTCATGAGCACGAACTAGCAACCATCTCGGCCAGCTTAACGGCTGCTAAAGCGCAGCGAACCAAGCTGTTTGGTGAGCAAAACGTTGAAGCTTGCAGACATGCATTGATTCAACAAGTGCAATCTCATCAACAAGCGGTTGAACATGCGTTTTCTGAAGCGCAGCAAACGGCGTTGCTATTAGAAAAACAACAAGGTACTAAGGAAAGTTTGACGACACAATTGGCGAGTCTCAACGATGCCCTTGTTCAACATCAAGATACGTGGCAAGCGGCGTTAGCACAAAGTGACTTTGCCACTGAGCAAGCTTATTTAAATGCCAAACTTGATGAGCAGCAGCAACAGACGATTATGGAATTGCAGCAACGTCTTCAACGTCAACACGATCAAATAGACGCTAGCATTACGCAATATAAACAGCAGTTGCAAAAATTACTTACACAAGCAAACGCGCAAAGGGTTGGTGGAGACGGCATTATTGCTGAGCTTAATGCGCGCTCTGCATCAGAGCTTGACGCTAACTTAATAGACACTATTACTCAGCACAGTAAAAGTTCGTTAATAGAAGTAGAACAAGGATACACGGAAACAGAAAGTGCAATACAACGGCTGCATGTTGAGCAAGGGGTGATCCAGCAACAATTAGATAATGAAACGCAGAAGAAGCAAAACCAGCAAGACATTATTCAGCGCATTGAACACCAGCACCAACAATATCAAGACTGGGAATATTTAAACTACTTAATTGGCTCGGCGGAAGGTGACAAGTTTAGGAAATTCGCTCAAGGCTTAACCCTTGAACATCTCGTTTATCTTGCCAATCAACAACTTCAGCGCCTGCATGGTCGATATTTATTACAGCGCAAAACGGATGGGGTATTAACCTTGGAAGTTGTTGATACTTGGCAGGCAGATACCGTACGCGATACCAAAACCTTATCAGGCGGTGAAAGCTTTTTAGTCAGCTTAGCCCTCGCCCTCGCGCTATCAGATTTAGTCAGCCATAAAACCAGTATCGACTCCTTATTTTTAGATGAAGGCTTCGGCACACTAGATGCTGAAACACTCGACATGGCGCTTGATGCCCTCGATCACCTTAATGCCAGCGGAAAAATGATCGGTGTGATCAGCCACATTGAAGCATTAAAAGAGCGCATCGCTGTTCAAATTAAAGTTAAAAAAGTCAATGGCTTGGGAGTTAGTCAGTTGGATGAGGGGTATCGGGTGGTATAAAATCGTTATAGTAGCGTCCTACAATATTAATGAGCGACCCGATATAAATGTGCTTAACAGTAATTCCTATATTATTAAGTAATCTTTTCTTTTAAAACTGGTTCGAATGAAAACAAAACAATCAATATTAAACATACTAATGTAGTCGGTATAGGAATATTAAATGTATTTGTTAATGGAGAGAATACAAACATATTTATGATAAATAGTATGACCGTTAGAAACGCAAACTTTTTGAAGTTGGTCTTATATTGATAGGCTGCGTGACAATTTGAACATGTATTTGGTGTTTTTAACATGTCAAAAATTATGAAAGGCAGTTTCTTATTGCATTGTGGGCATTTCATATTGATTCCTTTTATTAAACTTTGTCTATTTTAAAGCCATGAATTTTAGATTGTTTTACTAGTTCTTCATAAAAAGCTTTATCATCGATGGAATAATGATCTGAATGAAAGTGAGGAGCGAGATGATAATGATGTTTAGCGAAGCTTTTTATATCGAATGCATAGTGTGATAGCTTTTTAAGTATGGTCGCCGTCTCGATGGCAGTCCACAGCACTTCAGTTTGCTCACCTTCAGGACCATAGGCAATGCTTTTATCTGAGAGAATTAGAGAGTTTGTTATAGACTTCTTATGTGCTATATAACTTTTATAACAAAGTACGGGAAATACCAATAAGCCTACAAATGCAGCATAACCCTTTGCGGGAATCTCGATGTCAGTAAAGACGATGTCATAGGCTAATTTTAGGCTAAGCAAAAATAGAGGTATAAATACGAATAGTGTATAAAGAGGTGTTTTTGTATACTTGTACTTTAGGTTCATAATCTAATCTAGCTTTTTAATCATGTGCTCATATTATATTAATGATAAATAGTATGACCGCCAGAAACACAAACTTTTTGAAATTGGTCTTATAGAGGCTGCGTGACAACTTGAACATGTATTTGGTATTTTTAACATGTCAAAATTACGAAAGGCAGTTTCTTATTACATTGTGGGCATTTCATATTGATTCCTTTTATTAAACTTTGTCTATTTTAAAGCCATGAGTTTTAGATTGTTTTACTAGTTCTTTATAAAAAGCCTTATCATCGATGGAATAATGATCTGAATGAAAGTGAGGAGCGAGATGATAATGATGTTTAGCGAAGCTTTTTATATCAAAAGCATAGTGTGATAGCTTTTTAATTATGGTCGCCGTCTCGATGGCAGTCCACAGCACTTCAGTTTGCTCACCTTCAGGACCAAAGGCAATGCTTTTATCTGAGATCACTAGGGTGTTTATTGAAGACTTTTTATGTGCCTCATAGATTTTAATGCCTAATAAAGGAAGTAGGATTAAGCCCAAAAAGGAAGTGTAAGCTTTTGCAGGCAATTCTGCATCAGTAAAGGCAATATCATAAGCTAATTTTAGGCAAAGCAAAAAACATGGCATGATGATAAGTAATGCAATAAGTGGTTTTTTTATGTAGTTATATTCTTTTGTCATAAATCCATCTAATTATTTGTAATAACGCACCCGCATGTTGCAGATAAAAAGACTTTATATGTTATCACGACTATAGTTAGGCTATACCTTAAACCGCTTTCAAGAATAAATTTTGTAATGAAAATTCATATTCTATCGCCTTTACGATAAAACGCCTTTTTTAACTAAGCTTGCTGCCCATCGTTTGATGGGAAATTATAAGGCATCTGAGATCTTGTCAATGCAATATGAAAGGAACTTACCCAATCCCCTGTCTATAATTAAACAGTTAGGTCAACACGCACTAACGGTTAGATTTTGTAATCAGATCAATAAGGTGAGGTTAGACGAGGGGATATGGCTAAAAATCAAGAAAAAGCTCAGGCGTTTTATATACGAGATTCAGCCATTGAACAATTGCCTGAGTCGCAAGTAACCGATGAAAGTGTTTATTTACAGCGCCGTACTTTATTAAAGCGCTTAGGTTATTTAGGTGCTGGCGCATTATTGTCACAACATGCGCTTTCTTCTTCAGCACATGCAGATGTATTGGGCTTTTTTTCTAACGATGATGACAAAAAGTCAGGTTTTAAGCGCTCCCCACTTACTTTTTCGCAGCCAAAAGCTTTTGATAAAACACAGGCTGGTGAACAACTTGTGCTAACACCAGAAAAAAAAGTAACCACGTATAATAATTTTTACGAATTTGGTGCGAAGAAAGATCAGCCTGCTGAATATGCACAAGACTTTAAAGTGAATCCGTGGCAATTAAAAATTGGTGGGGAAGTTGAAAAACCAATTACGCTAGATTATGACGACTTAATTAAAAAATTTCCCCTTGAAGAGCGTATTTATCGATTACGATGCGTTGAAGCATGGTCTATGGTGATCCCTTGGGTTGGCTTTTCGCTCGCGGCATTGATTAAACATGTAAAGCCAACCTCAAAAGCAAAGTATGTAGCATTTCAAACCTTGTACGATCCTGAGCAAATGCCAGGACAAAAAAGCCGCTTTTTAGGTGGAGGAATTGATTATCCCTACGTGGAAGGGTTACGGTTAGATGAAGCGCTTCATCCGTTATCATTAATGGCGGTGGGGTTGTATGGCAAAACATTACCCCCACAAAACGGTGCGCCAATTAGGCTGGTGGTACCTTGGAAATATGGTTTTAAAAGTATTAAGTCGATTGTCAGTATTCAACTAACTGAACGCCAACCGCCCACCACATGGAATATTCTGGCACCGCAAGAATATGGCTTTTATGCCAATGTGAATCCAAAAGTTGCACACCCAAGATGGAGCCAAGCAAGCGAACGACGTATTACCACGGGTGGCTTGTTTGCACGCAATCGAATTCCTACGCAACTGTTTAATGGCTATGCCGAGCAAGTGGCGCATTTATATAAAGATATGGATTTAACAAAGTATTACTAGGTTTGTGAATAGGTACGTATGGAAAATAATATTGTAGAAGACGATAACGTCGACAGGATGAAAACCCGAGGATTTTCAACCAAAACAAAAGTATGGTTAATAAAAGGGGTGATGCATGTATCGGCCTTAGTACCTATTTTCTACTTATATTTTCAAGCTTGGCAGGATCAACTCGGGGCAGATCCCGTTGACGCCGTGATTCATTTTACTGGTGTTGGTGCATTAAACTGTTTAATTGTGACTTTAATGCTTGCGCCGTTAGCAAGACGGTTACGTATGGGGTATTTATTACAAACCCGACGTTTAATAGGCTTATATGCTTTTTTATATGCCTGTTTACACCTCGCTAATTATATTTTGTTTGAATTGCAGCTCGACTTTTCATTAGTCATCAGCGAAATTGTCGAGCGTCCCTACATTACTGTTGGTATGGTGGCGTTTTTAATATTGTTTGCGTTAACGTTAACCTCTCCGATGATTGCCCGTAAACGCATGGGCAGAAAATGGCAACAACTGCATAATTTTGTGTATTTAGCGGTGCTGTTAATTTGCATTCATTTTTATTGGTCGCAAAAAGCCGATGTTATTGAGCCTATAATTTACTTTTTTATCGTTTTCTTTTTATTCTGGTTGCGAAAAGATAAGTTATTAAAATGGATTAAGTATCGCTAGTTGTTTATTTGGCGAAAAGGGGGTTATATTTGAAGGCTGCTTTAGTGTTTAGAGACAAATATAGAGTTACATGATGATTTCATTGTTGATCGAATCACCACGTAACCTACTCATTTTATTCTTAGTTACATAGCCTAACAGCTTGCCCATCTACGCTGGTCTTAGGTGAAGAGCATACTTGCCCAGATACACTTCCATTCGCCGAACGTAAAATAATTCGATTATCTGTTTGGTTGATAATAGTTGATTTGTGGCTACGCTGATAACCAGGGGTTACTTGCGCTAACTTTTCATAGTATAACGCATCGTTTTGGTCGTTTAAGTCTTTATTAATAAGCTTCACACTTTCAGCAATACCTAGCGAAAGCTCTTGAGCTAGATCGTGTTGAGAGTTTGTAAGCCATTTTTTTGCGTTTTTAGACACGAAGTAATCCCTTGTTTTAAGGTATCTTTTAACTTTTTCAGTACGCTTTAGGTAGTTGCTACGCTCAATTAATGTTTTACGCTTCTTTTCTGGTAAAGCAAAATATTCAGCTTTTATTTCTGCAAGTTGATCCGCAATGTCTGCTTCTGATGCTTCAGCTACAGGTAGCATTTTAGTAAAGTATGAGAACGTATTTTGGTACAAAGTGACATTATCTTTCCACTTTTCTCCTCTTCTAGTTATTGAAGTTTTACTCCGAATCACTGCATGGCGAAACCCTGAGCCCATTTTGAAGCTCACTTCGATGCACAGAAACTCCTCACCAGTTTTTGTTTGTAAATAAATATCATCAAGCCTTTTAACAACTTGGAAGGCCTCTAGATTCAGGTTAGGTGATTGAATGGTTTTTTGAGCCTCATTTAAATATAGTTGATTGAAGTCGTAGCCACTGAGATGTGCGCTTAGGTGTTCTAAGTTTTTTTCAGCTGTACTCATGTTTTTATTATTTTCACTTGATGCAATAGCATGTTGTACCACGCTGCCAACGATTAAGCCTGCTAAGCCGAATTGTATAGCAACTGGGGTGGAATCTACATGGACTGACGGCAACTCAGCTTCTAATCCTTTTTGACTAATAACGATAAATGTCTTTAGGTTTTTGGGGCTTTCTGTCGGCGTGTACGGCACCTTATGAGGAGTTACATTACAACCTGTTAATACTAGAAAGCTCAATAAAAGAATACAACTTAATCTCATTACTGCTCCGATTTAATTATTTTTTATTGAAGTAAGAAGTGCAAAAGGCGCAGGATTATAGGCTCTTGGTAAGCCCTTTTCAAGCAGTAAAAACACTTATTTCATATGATAAAGGTTAACGCAATGTTTCTTATAAAAAAGCGCTTATAAAAATAGAAGTTATTTTTGTAAGTGTGTAATTACTTTCTTTACAGCTTCCGTTACTTGATGGTTATCATCCCAATTTATCGATTTCCAATTTATGTTTTTTATTTCATTTAGCACATTGATTGTTAATAGCTTTTTTACTGTTTGTCCAGTAATGATGTGATCAAAACCAAAATTACCATGATGAACGGCTTGTGGTGTTTTTGTGGTTATATTTACACCAGAAAGTATATCTTTAATCATCAAGTTTATTGTTTTTTTATCTGTAGCATTAAGGACTTTTTTATTATGTGCAGTTTTATATTCTTGTTCGATGCTTAAAACTTGCTTCTTTATTTTAATGAAAGGGTGAGCCATTCCATTTTCATATGCTTGAAGCACACTTGGGTAGCGAGTTAGTACGTTGTAGTTATCATATGCTCCCATTGAAATGCCCAGCATACTCGCCATTTCTGATACGGTGATTGCTTTTAAACCAATTTGTTTATTTGCTAACGAGAGTGTTTCAATTTCATCTTTTGCCGACAAAAAAGCGGCTAACTTACCGTATTGTGGCAAGTCTTCACGACTGGAGTTTTCTTGAAATTGTTTGGTTTTTTTAAGTAGTGGTGGTTGCTCATATACTTTAAATTGTGCCGCGACATTAACGCCGAAGGCATAAATCATGGCAAAAAATCGGCGATGACCGGTGAGTATTTGATAGCGGCTCTCTGAGATTGGGTATACCGTTGGTGCTTGAATAAGCTCCGATACCTTAATGTTTTCTGACAATTCTAAAATAGAATCAATACTCTTTTGTGCCTTTTTACGTTCAATGGACTGACTGTCTAACAGATTTATCATGCAAGACTTGCCAATTAAAATGGTCTGCTCTGCTTGGTAAATATTAATAAGCTGCTGACGACTTAATTTATGTTGTGCAAACTGCTCAGCGTGATGATCTTCAATAATAGTAGCTGGAAAAAAACGTGCATTGGTTACATCAGGATTAACACAACTAATAAACAGCGCAGTATAGGTATGTTGATCGGCGTTTAGCAGTGACTCATTACTTGTATTCAGTGTCGCAATCATTTGGTTAATCAGTGTCGGTTCCATGGTCTTCCTTGAAGTTATTTTTTCTGCAAATAAAATAGTTGGGGTTGTGTGAGTCGGGCTTGATTAATGTTGCTGCGCAAGCTGCCCGCTTAATAAAGTAATGATGTGATCTGATTCAACCTGAAAATGGCAGTCAAATCGCATGCCTTGCTGTAGCTCGTCAGATAAGTGCTCGGTTAACACGAATGAGATGGTTTTTGAGTTAGCACAAAATTCAACGACCTCAGCAGCTTCAAAGCCGAAAAACTGACCAACATATTTATGTAGCGCTTTAAATAATGTTTCTTTGGCTGAAAAAGTAATGGTAAGCAACTGTTCGAAACTAAAATACTGATCATTTATTGAATATGATTGCAACAAATGCTCTTCATCAATATTGATAATGCTTTGCTTTATTTCAGCTGCGGTGTGCAAATCTAGCCAACGCTCAACATCTACACCTAAAAAGTCGGTGTCGTTGTCTATGCCTAGTGCGCACATTCCGATGGAGTCGGTATGAGAAATAGACGCTACCACACCTTGTGGCCAAATAGGTTGGCGTTGTGTGCCTACGGGAATGCTTAAGGCGTTAATTTTAAAATGTTTCAACACTTGTTGCGCACAGTAACGACCAATTAAGAATTCAGCTTGACGTTTTTCCACGGCACCTTGAACGCTTTCTGGGCGGTCTACACCAAATTCGCTAAATAAATCTGGATTAAAGTATTGAGTGTTATAGTGGCAATAGAACACCTTTACGTTGAGCATATTTTCCATTTCTATAAAGCCACATTGTTGAATAAAGTGACTTGAATCTGGCTGTGTTTGAGTTTGTGTTGGAAAATGCATTAGCAACGGCTCCCTGCGATAACCTGAATAAAATTAAGCATTTGCTTTTGGTTTTTTTGAAGACGGCTTACGCTTAGGCTCGTTTGAAGACTCTGGTTTTAGTTCTTCAAGACATTTTTCTAGGCTTTCGCAGAACAAAATAGTGCCTAAACTAATATTTGCATGCATATTTGAGTGCGTTGTAGTGAAAGACACTTTTTCATTTGTTTGTAATGTATTAACATTAGCGTTTGATGTGTGGCTATATGAATATGCATTTGTTGAAAAAAGTGCAGCACATGTAAGAGAAGTTGTTATTAGCTTCAAAGTTAGTTTTGAGATATTCATTTTTCATTACCTATTCATTTGTAATTATGTTTTAAGCCAAGTAGGTAGAACCATTTTTGTGTTGGCTGGTTTGTTGGATTTAAGAATAGGCTTGAAAAAAAAACTTAAACTCTTGCAATGCTCTCGTTTTTAACTTTAAATTGTTTTTATACCGTAATTGAATTATCGCGAAATTATCACGAAGCAGTATTCGCCCCGTATTCACGGCCTTTTAAGCAATCCTCTGTTTAAATTTAGTGTCGTGAAATGACTCAGAAAAATAGAAAAATAACAGTCATAAGAAGGCTAATCTTATATGCATGCTACAATCGGAAAGTGGATTGTATTGGTCGAAGAGTTAAAGCTGACTCTTGGTGATGAAGCATTTGATGTTGAACCTAAGGTCATGGACTTATTAGTGTACCTAATGGAACACCAAGGAAAGGTATTATCGAGAGATACGTTAGTTAATGAAGTGTGGAAGGGTGTCATCGTTAGTGATCACGCTATCACGTCATGTATTGCAAAACTTAGGAAGATTTTTAAACACGATACTGAATTCTCAAATTACATTGAGACAATCTCAAAGCGTGGCTATCGATTAAATGAGTCGCTTAACGTAGCGTTTGTTGAGCACCCTACACAATTAAAGCCTACAGATATAGATATAGTGCAAGACACTTCTGCTAGTGTTTCAAGTGCACTGATAAATCGTGATGCTATACAAGCCGTCATTACAGAAACGTCAGCAGCTCAACAAGAGCAGGTAGGTAAGCCCGAATCGGCAAGTCACCTAAATGACGAGATGGATACACGACAACATACGGCTCGTATTGCAAATAATGCGAGGGCAGAGTCGCGCTTATTCCAACTGAAAAACTGGTTGGGTATATTGATCTTAATTCCTACTATGTTTACCTCTTATTTTTCATTTAAAGATTATCTTTTTACAACTAACCATACGGCAATTAAGTCTAATTATATTGGCTTAGAACCTGTAACCAGTTTAATTGGGGCAGAAAAAGAGCCTGCCATGTCAAGGGATGGACGTTTTCTTAGTTATTTGCACTTTCAAAAAGAGTCGGGCAAGTGGAATTTAAATATTACCTACACCGACTCTGTGCAGATTCTGCACGTGTTTGAAGATGTGGGTGAATATACGCGGCCAGCTTGGTCGCCGAATGGTGATAGCATCATCTTCCATCGTAGCAACAGTGATGGGTGTAACATTTATACGGCTGGCAGCTTTAATACACCAATGCAGGTAATTGAAGAGAAAAAAGTACTGAGCTGTAGCCCTCATAGTAAAGATATCAGCTTTGCGTGGGATAAAAATAGAGAGTTAGTGTATTTTAATGAAAGTGCATCGCGCACCGAGCCTCGTGCTATTTATCAATTAAACTTGAATACAGGTAAAAAAGTTCAGCTAACCAACCCGCAAATAAATGGCTTTGGCGACTACCATTTGCGCTTTTCAGCTGGGTTAAACGCGTTGTTTTTTTTAAGAAATAAGTATTGGCATAAAGAAACTGAATTTCTTAGTTTAGATGTGCAAAATAACCACATTGACCAGTTATTAACGGAAGATAAGTTGGTTAAATCGTTTACGATTGACTCAAAAGGCAACCCCATCTTCTCGGAAAATAAGTATGAATTTGCTTATTATGATCTAATCAATCAAGAGAAGCATATTGTTTATCGTGCAGGTTTTCCTGTGTATCACCCAATTTTAACTGCTGATGATGAGAAAATGCTGTTTGTAACAGAAGCGTTTCAGGGAAAAGATATAGAGTCGATATCTATTGCGGACGCTGCAATCGTGCCAACACCTAACATTTTGAATACATCCAGAGATGACTTCTCACCTGCATTCGCTAATAGAACGAATCTAGTGGCGTTTATTTCTAATCGGACAGGCTCAAAGCAGGTTTATATTGCAGATTTACAAGGAAATCTCATTGCGTCTACCAAGTTAGATAAAAAAATCAGCCCTAAAGTATTGGTCTGGTCACCTGATGATGCAAAGCTCTTTTTTGTGGACGATAACTACCTTTTCCATATTAATGCACACAATGGTGCGCACTATAAGGTGGAGTTACCTTACGACAAAATGATGCTAACAGCGGTATCTGGCGACGGTAAGTCGTTTTATTTTGCATCAGATCATTATCAAGATTGGCAAATATATCGCCTAACTAATAACGAGCTTATTCAGGTAACCAAATCTGGCGGATATGAAGGCATGGAGGGTCACTTTGGTCGTTATTTATATTTCACTAAGTTTAGAAATCATGGCTTATGGCGTTTAGATTTAAATAATGGAGTGGAAGAAGAAATTATTGCAGATATCAACATTTTGATCCCAGGTAGCTTCAAGGTGGGAAAAGATGCTATTTATTACAAACTGCGTTCAGAAGTGGGATTTAAAGTATTTAAACATGCCTTTAACAGCCAAACGAGCGAGGAAATCATTGAAATAGTGGGAGACAGTGAGCGCGGAATAACGGTATCGCAAGATGAAAAATTCATTCTTTATCAAAAATACAGTAATGATAAAGAGTCAGATATTGTTATGGCGAATAAAGTAAAGCTGTAGTCTTACCGCTTTACTTTATTTGAACACGAAATGCGAACACGAAGACAAGCCTAGGTGAGCTCCTTTTATTAGTAAGGAGATATCACCAGCCAGACAAGCGTGGTTAATTGGGTGGGCTAGAAGGCATAATTTCAAGACTACCTTTTACTTCGGTGATTAACGCTTCAGACTTGATGAACTGTTTCAATACAATAGATGGGCAAATATGTAGACCTTCATTGCCATCACGCTTGCCAAGCTCATAACCTTTTTTAAAAGCAACGCTAATTAGCGCTTCTACATCAATACTACTCATTACTACAACTTCCCTGCAAAATCTTGTTACAGATTATTATTCTGTTCAAATTATCATCTGATTAACGTCAACGCAACCTATTTTGTGCTGTTGTTTTTATCACATTATAAATGTGATAAAAATGCTTGGAGAGAGATAAGGAACACTAAGAAGTTGCTGGTAAGTAATTGCTAACCTATTATATTTATTCGTTTTTTAAACTAACCTAGTTAACCCTTAAAGTGGTACAATATGCCCCCTTTAAAGATTCATTTGTTACTAACTGGCTTGGGGTTTATTAAAATATGGTTTCGCTTGAACAAGAAATGGCATCAGCACTAAGAAATGAAGGCTCTGATACGCTTTTTATTGATCAGCCGTATGATTATAAATCCATTTTCCTAAATCGCGTTTTTCCGGATAAAACCAACCCTCGCTTTTTGCCTGCAATCATTATGTCTGATCGCCATGCTTATCAAGTCGCTACAAGGCAATTGACGAAGAAACAACTCATTGAAATTTATGATGCTAATAATAAGGTCTTAATTGGTAAGGGTTGCGCCGTGAACTGTTGCGAGTATGGCTCATTAGATTGGAAAAAAGCGAATGAGTCGATAGAGTCGATTATTGAGCTAGCAGATAACGTTGCTGTTTCTGAAATTATTCAAGTGCCGACTTTATTTCCGATTGCAGATGGCAACTATCAAATCTTAACGGGGCATCGTCGTTTCTTTGCCATGATCTATGCACACGGTGCTGATGGTGCCGCGCACTTTAAAGTGTATGACGACAAGCCGCTGCTACAAAAAACCAAACAGTTTCAAGAGAACGCAAGCCGAGAGGATTTACCTCAATACGGTAAATTACGTGCATTTCAAGATGCCATTCTAGAAATTGAATTATGGAGTACAACGCGTAAGCGCATGGGCGGAAAAGGATTAACCGTAAAAGAAACAGCAAGTACATTGGGTATTTCTATGGGAGCTTACGATAACTATAACGTGCTAACGCGTTATCCAGTGGTTATTGAAGCTTACGAAAACGGGAATGTATTACCATTTGTGAAGATGAAGAAAATGGTACTTGCTGTTGAGTCGGAGTTTAAAGCCGAAACAGATAAAACACTGCTTAACGTGGCTGATAAGAAGCAAATTAACGGACGTCTTGCCAAGTTACTTAATGGCGAAGCAGCGGATAAACCGAAGCCGAGTAGTGTGTCAGGATACCGCTTTAAACCAGTGAGTTCTGCTAACAGCCTAAAAACACTGCTTAGTAGCAATGTGATGGAGTTAGATACTGGAGTTGAGTGGGACGCGTTAGATTGGCAAGACAAAAACGCGGTAAATAAGGCTTTAACTAGTGTGGTTGAATATTTAAATAAAAATAATGACGAGTAATTAAAAGATCTCACGCGTGAGATCTTTTTCATCCTGCTGTCATATTGCTATGCTATTTCATTAGTCATATTCATTAATATTTGATTGAGGTGGCTAATGACAGCCGTTTTATTTTTTTCAACAAAGAAATGGTCTCCACTCAGATAGTTTATATTTACCTCATTGTGGGTTAACGTCTGCCAAGCGGTGAGTTGATCTTTGGTTATTTTCACATCTTCAGTGCCGCTTATTACGTGAATGGGGCAAGAGAGCTTTTTCGGAGTAGCCTGATAGCACTCTGCGATGGCGAAGTCTGCACGCAGCAATGGTAAAACAAAATTCATCAACTCATCATTTTCTAATACTTCTTTAGGCGTACCATTTAAGCTTTTTAGCTTTTCTTTAAATTGCAGGTCAGGCAGGTTATAGCTATATGTCTCGGTAAAGGGTAAGTGCGGTGCTTTACTGCCTGAAGCAATGATAAAGTGTGGTGTGGGTAAGTTCATTTGCTCTAGTCGAGAGGCTAGCTCGTAGGCAACTCGGCTACCTAAACTATGGCCAAAAAACGCATAGGGAGTGGCTGTTATTTCGTTAGCATGTAATAAAATTTCGCTAACTAAATGGTCCATGGTGTTGTGCGCTTGTTCAATGATTCTTGTTGCCCGGCCTGGGGGCTGTACTGCAATGAGCTCTATTTCATCCGGTAATTGGTGTGACCAGTTAAGATAGGTGGACGCATTGCCGCCAGCATATGGAAAACAAAACAATCGCAGGGCTGGATTTGGCTTAGGATGAGGAATAATAAATAGTTTGTTTTCTATCATTTTACTGCCTATTGCTTAATTACACTTCACGGAGGGCTAACAGCATTAATTGCTTTACCTGCTTAGGTCTTCACCTTAGAATGAACCAGAATAGCGATTATTAATTACAAAGCAAGTATTTACATTGAATAACTTTTTAAGCCAATTACCGTCATTTAGTCGCACGCTGTTTTGTGCCGATATCAAGTTCTGGTTGTTACAGTTACTGGGGTGGATCCCATTTTTTTTATTTCAATTTGCGTTAATCGGTAATGTACCGCTGTTAGCGGAAGAAAATATAGTATTTGCATCACTAGCAACTACCTTTGCAATATTCGGCTCACTATTTTTAAGACTCATTTATAAAAAAGATACGGCACTGCGAGTGAACCGTTATCCGCACATTATTGTGGTGCCTTTAGCGAGCTTGGCAATTGCACTGGGTGCCGATTTGTTACTTAATCAATCATTACTTGGGTTAAGCTTATTCAGTGAGCGACTGGCATCAGTCGGCAATCTCCAACCGGCATGGTCTAATGCGCCTTTCATGTTTTTGTCATATCTTATTTGGAGTATTTTATATTTGTTGATCACCAAGCAGCGCCATTTGCAGGCTGCGATCCGTGAGAGGCAAGACATGACGTTAGCACTTCGCGAGAGTCAAATAAAAAACTTAGAGAATCAGCTAAATCCGCATTTTATGTTTAATACAATTAATAATATCAGAGCATTAATTTTAGTGGATGGAGAACGAGCACGAGATTCATTAAGTAAGTTTGCCGATATTATGCGTGCGCAAATTAATTATGAAGGCAATGCCAGTATTACACTAAAAGATGAGTTGCAATTTGTACGCGATTATATGGATTTAATGTTGCTGCAATTTGGTAAGCGACTTGAATACCATGAGCAAATTGACGATGAATTATTAACTCAAACTGTGCCGCGTTTGTCATTGCACTTGTTGGTAGAAAATGCGATTAAACACGGGGTCATCCCTACTAATGAAGCCGGAAAGTTAGCGGTGTATGTAGGCTATGCTAAAAATGGCTGGTACATTGCCACACGTAATAAAGGCACCTTGAATATAGACAAAAGCAGTAGTGGTATTGGGCTAACCAATCTTCAACAACGGTTACAATACCAATTTGGTGAAGGGTGTCAGTTTAAGATCTATCAGCAAGGAGATGAAGTAGTTAGCCGGATAGATTTTTACCACAATAATTTAGCCCAAGCAGTGTAGTAGGGAGAACAAGTAATGGTTAAAGCGGTTATTATTGAAGATTCAGAATTGGCGCGACTAGAGCTGTCGACCATGTTAAAGCAATACACTGAGGTTGAGGTGATAGATGAAGCCGACAGCGTTGAAAGTGCTGTGATGGCCATTGAGCAAGGTCAACCTGACTTAGTATTTATGGATATAGATATTATTGGTGGTAATGCATTTGATGTATTAGAACAACTCACGCATGTGCCAGCATTAATTTTTACCACGGCGTTTGAGCAGCATGCTTTAGCGGCATTTAATTTTAATACGGTAGATTATTTGCTAAAACCCGTGAATAAAGAACGCCTAGCTGCAGCGATGCAAAAGTTTACTCAAAAAATAGACGTTACTGACACCACCCCAGCATTTGCACCAGATAACCGTATTTTTATAAAAGATGGTGAGCAGTGCTGGTTAGTAAAAGTGGCTGATATTCAATATATTGAAGCTGTAGGCAATTACAGCCGTGTTTATTTCGATAATCATTCGCCGATGGTTTATCGTTCCCTGAATAAAGTGGAAGAACGTCTTAGTGCCGCTCGTTTTCTACGAGCCAACAGACAGCAGCTAATTAATTTAGACTATGTCACTGAGATAGAACCATGGAACACCGGCAGCTTTTTATTAAGCCTATCAAACGGTCGGAAAATAGAAGTATCAAGGCGTCAGGCCACTAAATTAAAGCAAATGATAAGTTTATAAGCACGGTTTATACAAAAAGGAGTGTTGGAATAACCGCTTAAATAGTAAATCTACCACTTATCATAAAGCCAAGTGTTGAGTAGTCATTGTTGGTTATAGTTACACCGTAGTTTGAAGCAAGGGGCTGATAACTAAACATAATAAAATGAATAACAAGATGAAGGTGAAACATATGAAAAACGTAACAACTAAAAAATCAGTATTCAGTGCATTGGTATTGGCAATGACTGCATCGTTAACATCTGCAACCGCAATTGCGCATGATCATAACGATAAAGTTGAACCAAAAGTGATAAAAAATGCAATGGCGCAACAACAAAATGAAGCTAAGACGAAACAGTTTGCGGTTGATCAAGCACTGGCGGGTAAGCCGAATCAAGCGAATGCAGAGTTAATGGTATCGGCACTTAAAGCAGGAAATTTTCAGGTGATCGAATATTTAATGAATGCTGGCTTAGATATTAATACGCCATTAATTGGTGATGGTACGCCATTGATGCTGGCAACGAAACAGGGTAACCATGAGCATGTAGCAAAGCTGCTGGAATTAGGTGCGCTTCCTGATGCAACATCTGAAGGTGATGGCAATCCATTGATAGTGGCGGCGCAGCATAATATGACGGCAATCGCGAAAACCTTGATAGACCATGGTGCTGATGTGAATGCGATAGTAGTGGGTGACGAAACGCCTTTAATTAATGCGAGTCGTTTTGGTCATCAAGATATGGTCGAGCTGCTAGTGAATAATGGCGCTGATGTGAACTTAGCCGTAACGGTTGAAAATGGAAAAATTCGTTCGCCGCTTAATCAGTCTGCTACGTCTTCAATACGCGGCTACCTTGAGCAGCATGGTGCTAACTAATGTGGTTTCAACTACTCTATCTTGGCTATCAAGATAGAGTAGATATTTTTTCAGTACGCTATATCAAGTGTAACATTACCTTGGTATGGCGTTTTTGCGTTTAGATGGCTAAACAAAATTATTAATGAGTTTAAGCATTTAACACTTGCCGAACATGATTAATGATGATTAATATATGGCATCACTTACTTGACGTTATGTTGTCGTGTCATTCGCTTTTTTTATTTTTTATACAAAATAAGTCGTAATATGCATTGCAACCCCTAGCGACAAAACAAACAAGAAAGCACGCCTACTCTTCGCAGTAAAAGTGCAGAAATTACGAGAATAAAAAGAATAATAAATTGTGTATCGACACAACTTGCATAGAAAATACCACATGGTAACCGTATGCCTTTGATAAGCTGCTTTGTGTGTTGTGAGAATTCGATCTTCAGAAAACCAGTAACAAATTTGTCATTAATTGGATAAGAAGTATAACGATATCCGTAAAAAGCATTATCCAATTAGCACTTGCTGTGTAAACAGCATAAGTTATGTCGCCAGTTTTGGCCCTACAGGAGGATTGTAAAAAGTGGTTGAAGTAAAGGAAGGTAAAAGTAATCGTCTAT
Source organism: Flocculibacter collagenilyticus (assembly GCF_016469335.1). Lineage (NCBI taxonomy): Bacteria > Pseudomonadati > Pseudomonadota > Gammaproteobacteria > Alteromonadales > Pseudoalteromonadaceae > Flocculibacter > Flocculibacter collagenilyticus. Next base: position 3,755,139 of record NZ_CP059888.1, on the reverse strand, counting down.
TAAAAAGGGCTATTATTTTTATATTGATACCCTGTGTAATCGCTAGCTTATGGTTGTTTAGCTATTTAAAGTCCAGCTTACCCACACAACATGGCACCTTTCCCGTTACTGGGATTAACGCTAACGTTAAGATTCAGCGTGATGAATATGGTGTTCCCTCCATTCAAGCGAAAACAGATAACGATGCGTTTTTTGCAATGGGATATGTACATGCCCAAGATAGATTATGGCAGCTTGAATTTCAGCGTCGCCTTGCTTACGGTGAACTAAGCGAATTATTTGGTTATAAAATGCTAGACCAAGATCGCTGGATGCGTACGTTAGGGTTGAAATATGTCGCGGAAAAATCATGGCATAGTCTTGCTCCGCATGCGCAAGCTTCGTTACAAGCATACAGTGACGGTATTAACGCTTGGTTAAAACAAACCAAAACACTGCCTCCAGAATTTGAGTTTTTAGAGATACAACCCAGAGCATGGACTGCAATAGATTCTTTAGTGTGGAATAAGTTCTTTGCCTTAAACTTAGCGAAAAATGTGACCACCGAGGTGGAGTACTTCCTTTCTAAGCAAGCTTTAACTGATCAGCAAGTGGCAGAATTATTTCCGGACTACCGTGCCAGCGACGCATACAGTGAAGTCGAAAAAAACTCAGACAGTAATAACTCAGATACACTGAACGCTTTAGAGTCAGTATTGAATATTCACAATGACTTAAAAGACCTGTTCCAAGTAGGTGGAAAGTACGTAGGCAGTAATGCATGGGTTGTTGCGGGTAAACATACTAAAAATAATCAGCCTATTTTAGCGAATGACCCACATTTAGGGATTCAAATCCCTTCACTTTGGTACGCTGTCAATGTGCAGGGCGATAAATTACATGCGTCAGGGATGAGCTTAATTGGTTTGCCATTAGTAATTTTTGGTCATAACCAGCATATCGCATGGGGTGGCACGAATATGATGGCCGACGTGCAAGATTTATACTTTGAGCAAGTTAATCCAATGAATCCGAATCAGTATAAATTGGATGAACAATGGCTGCCGTTTGAAACTCGCCAAGAAGTCATCAAAGTGAGAGCTGAATATCCAGCCTCATTACGACCAGCGCTAGAACCGGTTACCCATAATGTAAGAACAACAAAAACGGGACCGATTGTTAGTGATATTTTAGCGGTATTCGAGCAACCTATTTCGTTAAGCTGGGTAGGATTGACTGAACAAGACACGACTTATCAGGCATTACTAGATGCGAATTACGCAACAGACTGGACCAGCTTTCAACAAGCGATGAGCCAGCATGTAGCACCCGCCCTTAATTTTTTATACAGCGATAAAGCCGGTAATATTGGTTATTTAGCCGCGGGACGGTTACCGCAACGTGGCATTGGTGAAGGTATGGCCATTTTGCCCGCATGGCAAAGTCAGTATCGCTGGCAAGGTGAAGTGCCTTATGCACAAATGCCTAAAATCTATAATCCTGCATCAGGATATTTATATCAGGCAAACAATGAAGTCGTAACGGATGAATCGCTATTTATTTCTAATGATTGGGCGTCACCGGCACGTGCCAATCGTATTAATACCTTACTAACACAAAAGATTGATGCGGGTGAACAGATTGACTCTGCTTATATGCAAGCCATGCAAACCGATGCGGTTGACTCGTCGGTATCGGCACTTCTACCCTATTTAACGGCATTGCAAGCCGAAACCGCACAACAGCAAGCGGCGTTGAGTTCGTTACAGAAATGGCAGGGTGAGATGTCACTGGATAGTGTGGGTGCCTCGGTCTTTCATGTGTGGATGAAGCATCTACGTGCGCAAATCATAGCAAGCAACTTGTCTGACAAATGGGGTGATGCAAGAAAGCGTGGTCGCTTGTATGCAATTTCTGGCCAGTTAGAGATTGATGATATGCCTCGAGTGCTTTCTAAGCCAGAGGTATGGTGTAACACTGATAATACGCAATCAGCGTCGTGTGATAAATTATTGCTAAGCAGCTTGAATATGGCAATTGATGAGCTGGATAAATTCTTTGGCGCAGACGTTGACGACTGGCAGTGGGGAGACTTACAAAGTGCTTATTATCGTCATAATCCATTTAGTGAAATTAAAATCCTTAATATGTTTTTTGAACGCACACATGCGGCCGCTGGTTCACCCAATACGATTAATGCAGCCAGTTCTCGTTTTGATAAAACAGATGGTTACTTAAAAACGTTTGGTGCAGGATTTCGCTTTGTGATTGATCTTGATAACACAACGTTTGATCTTAATTACATTAATTCAGCGGGTCAGTCGGGTCACTTTTTAAGTGACAATTATGACGACATGATCCCAAAATTTCATCGTGGTGATTTACTCTCAATTCACTTGCCTGCTGAGGATCAATCAACATTGACCTTAGTGCCTAGTCAAACTAATTAGAAGTACAATACAATGAAACTGTTTTCTACATTTAGCCAAAAAGCACCTAATAAGGTTTTTATCTCCATTGTGTTGGGGGCGTTATCAGGGGTTAGTTATGCCTTCTTAATTCCGATTGTGATGATGAGTTTAGCTGATCATCCGCAAGGGTTAAGCGCGGTTGATCAAAACGTGCAAAGCGTGCTGTCGGTAGACGTACAAAATTACGAACTAGCGGTACTGTTTTTCTTCACTTGCTTGTTTATTTTAGTGGCTCGCTCTATTTCGCAAATCACCTTAATTCGTATTTCGATTGATGTGATTAAAGATTTACGTGAACATATTTATCGTAAAATCATGAAAGCACCTATTCGTGACCTAGAAAGAATGGGATCAGCTAAGCTAGTGGCTACCATAGCAACCGATGTACAACGCATCGTTATGGGCGCAAGAATGTTGCCAGATTTACTGGTTAATATTGTTACCCTGATGGGCACACTTGGTTTCTTACTGTACTTAAACTCTAAAGTGTTTGTGTATGTGATTAGTGCCATTGGTTTTGGTGTGGTGACGTATCAAATTCCGATGATTTTTGGTAACCGTTTTTTTGCAAAAGCACGTAATCACATGGATGACCTACAAGAAGCAATTCGTGGCTTAATTTATGGTGCAAAAGAACTTAAGTTAGCGGGCAATAAGTCTGATAGCTACTTTAATGATGTGTTGCTAAAAACGGAAAAAACGGTACTCGATTTTGATAAAAAAGGTTTTACTATTGTACGTGCGGCCATGAATTATGGCGATCTAATTAGCTTTTTTGTGATTGGTTTCGTGACTTATATTTTTATTAATTACCACTCGATCACATCACAAGAGCTAATTGGTACCATCATGGCGCTACTGTATGTCACTGCACCCGTGGCAGTGATATTAAGCTTTATTCCTCAAATCTTTTTAGCGCGGGTGTCATTGCGCAAAGTCAATGCATTATTAGATGAAATTCCGAGTGAAGACATTAATGAAACAGTGTCTGAGCTGCCTAAATGGCAAACGATTAAGTTTGATAATGTGCATTATCAGTATTCAAATAGCGAAGATCGTAAATTCGCGGTTGGTCCAGTGAGCTTTGAAATTGAAAAAGGCGAAATTACCTTCTTAATCGGCGGTAATGGCTCTGGTAAATCAACATTAGCTAAAGTTATTTCACTTTATTATCAGCCAAGCGGTGGTCGTATTTTATTTGGTAATACTGAAGTAAATAGTGACACATTAAAATCTTGCCGTGAGCGAGTGAGCGCAATCTTTACTGATTTTTATCTATTCGATCGTATTTTAGGTGTTAATTCAAAAGTCAGCGATGACGTTGTTAACCAATACCTTAAAGAGCTTAAGCTGGAAGATAAGGTAACGGTAAAGAATGGTAACTTCTCAACCATTCATCTTTCGGACGGACAACGTAAACGTCTTGCCTTATTAATTGCGTTCTTAGATGACAATGAATTGTACTTGTTTGATGAGTGGGCGGCAGACCAAGATCCTATGTTTAAAGATGTGTTCTATTACCAGATTTTGCCTAACTTAAAAGCGCAAGGTAAGGCTATTGTGGTGATAAGTCATGACGATAGATATTTTGATATTGCAGATAAAACCATTGTGCTTAATGAAGGTAAGTTGTCACATATTGAATATGGCAGTAAGGCACAGAAAGTATCTTAGTCATGTATTCAGTTAAATAAGTACATAGCCTGAGCGTAAGGTATGTCAATCATCATGTAGTTATGGCGTCAATCGTATAAGTAACTACATGATGAACAGTACTTCAAAGAATAATAAGCCTGTTTACAGGTAAATAAGTATGTGTGTTAAAGGCAGAAATTTCATGGAAACAAAGATATATCCGCTAAGTCTTAGTCAACGCGATATATATTTCGATCAGTTGCACCGCATGAATAACCCTATGTACAACATAGGTGGTTATATGACTTTAGCCGAGCTAGATATTGCTAAATTAGAAGCTGCGCATAAAACGCTAGTGGAAAGTTATGCTGCATTTGGTGTAAGAGTAAAAAGTGGCGATACTGACGTATATCAATATATTACGGAGCAGCGCACTACGTGTTTACCACTGATAGACTTTTCTCAGCATGAGAACCCGTCGGCAGCGGCTGATGAGTGGTTAACGGCGCTGTTTGAAACGCCGATTAACATACACGAGTCTGAATTATTTAAAGCGTATTTATTAAAACTATCAGAGCAAGAATATCGCTACATTGGTTTAGCACATCACTTAATTATGGACGGTTGGGGATTTGCTAATTGGACCTATGATTTATGCTGTTTTTATAACGGAGATATTCCTAAAGGCAATGATAAGTGGCTAGAAACGATTGAAAAAGAGCAGCAATATCTAACCTCAGCGAAATATGAAAAAGACCAAGCCTTTTGGCACCAGCATTGTGCGCAACTGGGAGAAAAATTATTTACGCCGTTTTACCAAACTCAATTTGAAAAGAAAAAAACACCTAGTGGCCGCTCGATTACCCGATTAAATAAAGCGGACTTTGATGGACTGGTTGCACTTAGCAAAACCCACCAATTAGGGCTGGCGCAGTTATTATTAGCATGTACGGCATCTTACTTTGCCAACACGTATCAAGTTGAGCACTTTACCTTTGGTATTCCGTCTCATAACCGTAAAGGGTTTCAAGAAAAGTCATCTATTGGTGTATCCGTGGGTGTTAACCCACTTAATATTCAATTATCTCGAGACATGCCGTTGTTGCAATTGGCCAAACAGTTAGGTTTACAGCAAAAGCAGGCATTTAGGCACCAACGCTTCCCGATGGGCCATGTTATTTCACAATTAGACGGATTAACCGATAAATCTGAATTGTATGAAGTGGGCTTTAATTATTTAAAATTGGATAGCCAACTCAACTTTAATGGTCACCGTGCCAAACTAGTATATTTAAGCAATAACCATGAGACGACGCCTCTGCTATTAACCATTTGGGATTATGGTGATGAAGGCATGGTGGAATTGCAGCTTGATTACAGTCATGCGTATTTTACGGAACAAGAAGCAGAGTTAGTTGGTAAACGTTTACAATTTACCATTGAGCAAATGGTTAAAAACCCTGATGCTAGCGTAAATCAATTAAAGGTAGTGCCGCCTTGTGAAAGGCAACTCATTACACAGTTTACTCATGGCCAACATATTTCCCTGAATCCCAATACAACACTGATAGATTTGTTTGAGCAAACCGTTAAACAGCACCGACATAGCACGGCTGCCGTTTTTAACGAGCAGCAACTCACTTACCAGCATTTACAACAACAAGCTGATCAGGTCGCTGCGTTTTTACAAGCACAAGGTATAAAAAGTGGCGCCTCGGTAGGGGTGTGTTTGCAGCGTGGCCTCAGTATGCTGAGTACTATTTTAGGTATTATGAAAACAGGCGCGACTTATATTCCGCTGGATCCAAATTACCCAAGTAGTCGTTTGCAACACATCATCAATGACAGTCATATTCAACATGTTATGACCGAAACGGATACCCGCGCTTTACTGAAGACATTTAATGATGTCAGTTTACATCTTGTTGCAGACATTTTGGCAAATACAAACGACGCTGATATGCCGGGGCCGTTTGTGGCGCCACAAATTGCTGCAAACGACGTTGCTTATGTAATATACACGTCTGGCTCGACTGGTTTACCTAAAGGGGTAGAGATCACTCATCAAAATGCCGTGGCAATGGTTGAGTGGGCAATGCAGCAATATACCCAACAGCAGCTCAGTAATGTGCTAGTTTCAACGTCACTTAATTTTGACTTATCGATATTTGAAATCTTTGTCCCGTTGAGTGTGGGGGGATGCTGCGTTGTCGTGAAAGATGCATTGGCACTGCTCGATGCTGACTTTACGACTACATTACAGCAGTGTCACAATATCGAACTTAGCTTAATTAATACCGTGCCTTCAGCAATGAAAGCACTGCTTGAAATGAACGCGATACCGTCATCGGTAAGTGTTGTTAATTTAGCGGGTGAAGCCTTAGCAAAAACAGTGGTTAATGATATTTTAATCACCACGAAGGTTAAGCAAGTGTATAACTTGTATGGCCCATCTGAAGATACAACCTATTCAACCTTTGCCGTATTTGATAAGCCTCTTACAGTGTCACCTAGCATTGGTTGCCCAATTGCAAATACGCAAGCATATATTGTAGCTTCAGATGAGCAAATACAGCCGTTAGGCATTCCAGGTGAACTGTATTTATCAGGAGCCGGTGTTGCTAAACAGTACCGCAATAACGCGCTATTAACCGCAGAAAAGTTTGCGCCATGTCAGGCCGCAGGCAATCACATTGCATATCGCACTGGTGATTTAGTGCGTTTAACTACACTAGGTCAACTTGAGTTTCTGGGACGCTTAGATCATCAAGTAAAAGTCCGAGGGTTTCGCGTTGAGTTAGGTGAAATTGAGCATCAGCTAAACCGCTTACCCAGCATTAAAGAGTCGATTGTGGTCGTGCATGGTGAATACGAAGATGCACAATTAATTGCTTACGTTGTAGCGGATGACAATGCTCAAGAAAACCAGCAAGTAGCTGATATTGAGGGAGAGCAGATCTTATCCACATTGGCCAATGTACTGCCAGATTATATGGTGCCAACAATCATCACCGTATTGCCTAGCATGCCACTTACGCCCAACGGAAAAATTGATCGCAAAGCATTAACCGCAATGCCAATTAAACCGATGGCGGTGGGTACTAGCAATCAATCATTGCATACATCAACAGAAAAACAGCTCGCTGGCATTTGGTCTGACGTATTAGGTGTGCAAGAGCTTGGCAGGTATAGTGACTTCTTTACGTGTGGTGGGCATTCATTGTTAGCCATTCGTTTATTGACGCGTATTGGCGAGCAATTTTTAATTGCGATGACGCTACCTGACTTATTTCAGCATGCATCACTTTATGAAATGGCTGCATTTATTGATGCAAGCCAATGTCAGCCTCAACATGGCATCAATAACACGGCTATTGAAGCCGCACCACAATATGCAGACATCCCATTATCGCAACAGCAAGCGGGATTATGGTTATTAGAACAAGCGCAAGGGCCAAGCGCAAAATATAATATGACCATTGCATTAACGCTGACAGGTCAATTAGATGTACATGCTATGGAGCAGGCGATACGCCAAGTTGCATTAAACCATAAGGTGTTACGCACACAATTGATTGATAGCGAGCTTGGTGTTACCCAACGTTTTTCCGAGCAAGCTAACTTTCCATTTGAATTAAGCCAGCTAGCAAGTGCGCAGAACATTCAAGCGCACGTCACACAAGAAATGGCAACGCCACTCGCGCTTAATAGTAGCAGCTTAATGCGTGCTAAATTATTACGCATTGAGCCAACATGCGGTAACGCAGAAGCAACGCAACATGTGTTATTGATTACGTTGCACCATATTATATGTGATGGCTGGTCGTTAAATATTATTGCCCAAGACTTATCTGCATCTTATGCGCTATCTCTTGATGCTGACCCGTCAATACTAGCCGCTTCAACAGTAGTAAGTATGGAAACGGAAGCGTTAACCTATGCCGATTACGCTTATGCCCAAGCGTCGAGCTTACCTATTAATCAAAAGGACTTGGAATTTTGGCAGGCTAAATTGCAGGGCGCTCCTAAATTACATACGCTACCCGTTATTGGTCCGCGTGTGGCGCAGCAAGCCAGCATGGGGCACAGCATTACCGAAACGCTGAGCGAACAACAATATCAAAAACTGCGAACACTCGCAGCCACATTAAAAGTAACGCCATCTACAATATTACAAGCTGCATATACCATATTATTGTCACGCTGGAGTAATAGTGACGACATCGTGATTGGGGTACCGCACACTGGCCGCGATTTACAGCAAACCCACTCAATGGTGGGCTGTTTTACTAACGTGTTAGCTAATCGTTGTGAACTGGATGTTCAGCAAAGTGTGACTGACTTAATACATCAAGTACATCAAGATTATATATCCACAACTCAGTACGCACATGTGCCACTGAGTAAACTTGTTGAACAGTTAGTCACAGAGCGCAGCCAAAGTTACCACCCGTTAGTGCAGCTACTATTTAATTATCAAGAAGTATCTGAGCGAACGATTGCATTTGAAGGGCTTGATACAGCGCTTATCGATGTTGAAGAAACGAATATTCGTTTCGATTTGGAGCTACATGTTGAGCATGATGGTCATGCCATGGCACTCAAGTGGCTATATGCAGATGGGCTATTTGAACCTGCTTTAATGCAACGCATGGTAGGGAGTTTTGCGGTGTTGTTGGATGCAATGTTAAATACGCCAACAACATCGGTAGGTGCGCTGCCATTAGTGACTGCGGCAGCTAAGCTAGAATCGGTTGAGGCAGGTGCGTCGACTTCGGCAATGCATTTAACTGAATTAGTGACGCAGCAAGCACAGAAAAACCCTGATGCAATTGCGGTGTCAGCGGTGAATGAGCAGTTAAGTTATGCCGACTTAGAATTAAGAACAAATCAATTAGCTGGGCACTTAATTGAGAGCGGTGTTCAGCTTGGTGATGCTGTAGGGGTATCACTTGATCGTGATAGCCATCTGATTATTGCTGTGTTAGCAATATTGAAAGCGGGCGCACATTATATTCCACTTGATCCAAGTTACCCGAAAGAGCGCTTAGCCTATATCATTGATGATTGCGCTGCCGTTAATAACGGTAAGATGCATGTTATATGCAATCAGCATCATCAAGCACTATTTACGGCAACGGATGACGTTCAACTGCATGATGTTAATTCAGTGACGTCGCATTTAGCGGAGTCTATTGCACAAACTAACACTGATTTAGCTCAGCGCTTATCGGCAATAAATGCTGAACATTTGGCATATGTTATTTATACCTCTGGCTCAACGGGTAAGCCCAAAGGAGTCGAAATAAGGCATCGCAACGCATTGGCGTTGGTAGAATGGGCGTTAGCATATTTCAAGCCGAGTGATTTGCGTGCAGTATTGGCGAGTACGTCACTTAACTTTGATTTGTCAGTGTTTGAGATTTTTGTGACGCTAGCCGCAGGTGGTCAATGTGTTGTTGTCAAAGATGCGTTAAGCTTACTCGATAGCACCTATACAAATAATACGATAGACATTAGTTTGATTAACACTGTGCCTTCAGCAATGAAGGTGTTATTAGAGCAGGGAGCCGTTCCTGCATCGACTCAGGTAATTAATTTAGCGGGTGAGCCGTTAAGCGCGTCGGTCGTTAATCACATATTAGCCACCACGTCTGTTCATGCGGTTTATAATCTTTATGGCCCATCAGAAGATACAACTTACTCTACGGTAGCTAAATTTACTTCACCTATGAATCAAGCGCCAACGATAGGTCAGCCGATATCACAAACGCAAGCTTATGTAGTTGCTCAAGGCGGTCAACTTCAGCCTGCTGGTGCGCCGGGCGAGTTATATTTAGGCGGCGAAGGTGTGGCGAAAGGTTATCGTGGTTTGGCTAAGATGACAGCAGAGAAATTTGTTGATAATTATTTTGATGCAACGCCAAATGGAAGCAAGCTGTATAAAACAGGTGACTTAGTGCGTTATAACGAAGCGCATCAGCTTGAGTTTTTAGGGCGTACTGACTACCAAGTTAAGCTAAGAGGCTTCCGTATTGAATTAGGTGAAATTGAAGTAGGCTTGCAGCAATTAGCATTAGTGAAAGAAGCCGTAGTCACCGTGCTGGAGAGCAAACAGGATGATCAGCAGCTAGTCGCGTACATCACGTTAGAAGAGATAAGCGACGAGCAAGCCAGCCAGATTTACGCTGAACCGTTACAGTTAAACCAGACATTAAGCGAATTTGTGCCAGATTACATGTTGCCGCAACATATAATGGTTTTGGATACGCTGCCATTAACGCCTAATGGCAAGATAGATCGTAAATCACTGCCTGTACCAAGTATTAACCAACATGCAAGTGCCGAAAGTACGGAACACTCTGCAACACGTATTCAACTGCCAACATCGGAGTTAGAGCAGCAAATAGCAACGATTTGGCAGCAATTATTGGGTCGAGACTCAATCAGTATTACCGATAACTTTTTTGCAATTGGTGGCCACTCTTTACTGGCTGCGCGCATGGTGCATTTAGCCGCACAACAATACAATATTCAAGTAAAGCCGCAATGGGTTTATAAAGCACAATCGATAGCTGAATTAGCGAAGGTTATTGAGCAACACCAAGATAACCACATACGTGTAAACTCAGAACATAAAGCTGATAGTGAGAAGGTATCGTCACTAACTCCATTAGCCGCTCAGCGATTAACATCGGCACCGTTATCCAGCTCGCAGTATCGTATTTGGTTTATTGAACAACTCAAAGGGGCAACCACAGAGCACAATATCGTCGGCGGTATATGGTTGCAGGGTAACGTTACACAACAACAAGTTGGGTCGTGCTTAGCGCAACTGGCTGAACGTCATCCAATATTGAAAATGCAGCTACAATTACGCGATCATCAACCCTCTCAAAAGATTAATCCAGACTTTTGTCCTCAGCTTAATTATCACGACTGTACAGCTGAATATCATATTGAAAATGCTCGGCAGCAACTTGTTACAGCGCATAGTGAGCATGTGTTTAACATTAATGCAGCCGCAACGGACGCACAGACACCGCAAAACGCGGAATTATGGTCTGCCCTGATGATTCAAGTAGCGCCAGAACGCGCATTCTTACATTTTAATTTTCATCATCTATTGATAGATGGTTGGTCGTTAAGCTTATTTGTTCAAGATTTACTGCAATTACTCAACCAACAACAGCTCAGCGCTGAAGGCGAGCGAGTAGACTATTTTGATTATGCACATTGGCAGCAACAGCAGTTGGCCAGCCAAACAATGGCCGACTCTTTAGCATTCTGGCAATCGTATTTGAAAGGGTGTAATGACGGAATCAGTTTGCCGTTTGATGCGCCAACAGAGGCAGAGCTAGATGAAACTGAATACACGATAACGCTAGATAATGAGTTGACCGTTGCGCTTGGTGAATTAGCGAATAAGCATAATGGCAGCTTAGTTAACGTATTGCACAGTGGTTTAGCTTTATTATTGGCGCGTTTAACGGGTGAGCTAGACATTAATATAGGGATCCCCGTTTCAGGGCGTATGCAGTCTGCGATAGCGCAGACTGTCGGTAATTTTATTAATAACTTGCCACTACGCAGTCAGTTAACCCTGCAACAATCATTTGTCAGCTTGTTACAGCAGGAAATTGAAAATAGTCACCAAGTGCTTGCGCATCAGGATGTGCCATTTGAAAGTATCTTAGAGCAGCATGAGGGCGTAAGAGGGCAAGGAACAGCAAGTACACCGTTATTCCAAGTGTTCTTCAACATGCTTAATTTACCAACGATCAATACGCAAGATGAAAACGCCGCGGTGACAGCAGACATCGAAATAAGTAATACGGCAGCAAGTAAATTTGATTTAACCCTGTATGTGCAACCTGTTGAAGAAAACGATGAGCAAAGCACCGTCATTCGTTTTAATTACAATACCAGCAAGTTTGCGCGTTCATCGATAGTCATGTTTGCCCAGCAGTATGTTGCGCTATTGCAGCAGATAATTATGCAGCCTGATATGCCATGTGGAGCATATTCACTAACGCCTTCAATGATTAACCAATATAGTGATGATGAACGACTAAGCAATGTATCACTGCCAGATATGGCGCAGCCATTGGATATGCCATGGCCAGGCTCGGTGACAGACTTAATTGCGCAGCAAGCACAAACCCAACCCAATGCGGTTGCAATAGAGCACCTTAATCGTCAGTGGACCTACAAAGAGGTTGATAACATCACCAGTGGTATCGCGCAGCAGTTGCAAATACAAGGGGTAACTGCCGGCGATACAGTCGCGATTGCGACAACACGTACCGACTTACAAGTGTGTGCGACGCTCGCTGTATTAAAGCTGGGCGCAGCTTTTGTGATGATGTCAGCCAACTGGCCAGCAGAGCGCAGTCATCATATTGTGTCTATGAGCCAAGCGAAGGTGATTATCACACTAGATCAAAATGGCGCGGACTATGCGAAACAATTATCGCGTGGCATTATCGTGGCACTAGATGCCGAGCAGCTTCAAGCTTATAGCATAACGGCTTATCCAGACGTAGCCTATAATGTGCAACCCGATGATACGGCGTACATTGCGTTTACCTCGGGCACTGAAGGAAAGCCAAAAGGCGTAAAAGGCAGCCATCGCTCGTTAACGCAATTTAATGCGTGGATGTCGCAAGCGTTTAACTTAACTCACACTGATCGCTTTGGCATGTTATCTGGATTGGTGCACGACCCATTACATCGCGATATGTTCACGCCACTTATGCTAGGTGCCACGTTGGTTGTACCGACGCAATCCGAGTTTGAATATGACCGTTTAGGGCGCTGGCTAATTGAGCAGCGCATCAGCGTATTGCACTTAACGCCAAGTTTAGGGGCGCTCATTGCACAGACATCGGCCACTCAAACTATATCGTCGCTGCATTGCTGTTTCTTTGTTGGCGAGAAGCTAACTAAAGCGCATGTTAGCCAATTTAAGCAGTTTGCGCCTAATATGCAGATAGTTAACCTTTATGGTTCCACGGAAACCAGTCGTGCTGTTGGTTATTACGTGATTAAGTCTGACAGCCATGTTGATGACTTGCCTGATGTCTCACCTGCGGGTGTTGGTGTAAAGGGGGCGCAATTATTAGTATTAAATGATCAGCAACAATTATGTGGCGTTGCGGAACTAGGACAAATAGCAATTCGCAGTCATGGTTTAGCATTAGGGTATTTGCATGATGATGCACTTACAGCGCAACGCTTTATGTGTATAGCAGGGCAACAAGAGCGCTTTTATTTAACGGGCGATTTAGGGCGCTATGACAGCGCTGGCAATGTTATTTGCTTAGGTCGCCGAGACCGACAAGTGAAAATCAGAGGCTTCCGTGTTGAACTCGCTGAGCTTGAGGTGGCCTGTGCAGCCTTACCTACAGTATCGCAATGTGTGGTATTGGCGGATGAGTCATCAGGCGACGTTAAGTTACGTTTATATGTAGTGTTAGCAGCCGATAATGTGGCTGGCGATGAAGTTGATGAGGCTAATGCGTTGATTAATCAGCAGCAAATTCAGTCTGCATTAGCTCAGCAATTACCAGATTATATGAGGCCAGACTCAATGACTGTAGTAGCCGCTATTCCACAAACGGAAAACGGTAAAGTAGATAATCATGCATTACTCGCACTAACAACCACCACATTAGAAGCTGAGGCTGATATTCCGCCTAGCACGCCGTTAGAAAGCCAGCTTTGCCAACTATGGTCGTCAATCTTAGGGGCAGAATCAGTGGGTATTAATCGCAACTTCTTTGATATCGGTGGCAACTCGTTGTTAATGACACAGTTACTTGCCAGATTACAAAGCGATTTTAACGTTACTATCAGCTACCAAGATTTTTTTGAGAATGCTTCAGTACAGGCAGTCGCTGCGGCGATTACGCATCAACAAGCGATACAGCAAGTATTTGCTAAGAATAAAAACAAGAAAAAGGTATTACTCTAATGTCAAAAATGGGATGTGAACAGCCACAGGCTAGCCAACAGGCTCATTCAATCGACATGCTGTTGTCGAAGAAATATAGCGAGCTAGTTGAGTTATTATCGTCTAATCAAAAAGCGCCATTACCTGCGTTTAACTCGGTGCCTCAACAAGATGAGTATCGTAGTTTTGTTGATATGTACGCCACGATTTATACCGTGAACAATGTGCCGCTGATTATTTCAAAGGCATTAGTTGATGAGTTTGATGAAGTTACTGCGTCACTCAGTCGTATTTTCCAAAAGGTTTATATGGTGTATGCGCAGCAAGACGGTAATGCATTTGCCGAGCATATTGGTGAGTCACCGTTATTTTTTGAAATTATGAAAGAATATAAAGTAGACGCGAGAGACATTTTAATGCGTCACGATATTATTATTTCAAAAGGTCAAATCAAGTTAATTGAAATTAATGCGGGTAGCCAAATTGGAGGCTGGCAGGTGGACTTTTTTGAACCTGCGATGCGCGCCATTATGGCGCAAGACGCTACCATGTCGAAGTGGAATGTAAAGTACAAGCCAGCACTGCAAGCGCTATTTGCTTCAGTCATCAATTCAGTTCGCAGACTCAAGCCCAGAGCGCGTGGTAATGTCGTCATCGTGCTAGATCTTGAAAGCAAATATGCTGAAATGAAAAGCATACTTGAAGCGTTGTTTGCCAAGGTCACCCACCATATTTTTGATCACGGCCAGCTATTTTCAATTGGTGCAATTGAAGATCTTAACTATCACGATGATAAAGTGTTTTATCAAGGGGTAGAAATTGATGCGGTGCTGTTATCAACGGAAGAAGAAATTCCACAACAGCCACTAATGCATCTTGTGCGCGCCAATATGGAAGGGCAATGCTATGTACCGGATGCGCCTATTTTTACTTGGATTAATAACAAAAACTTAATGCCTGTGATGCATGAATCAAGAGTACAGCAGTGGTTAACTGCCGACGAAATTGCATTTATTAATAAGTTTGTACCGTGGGGGCAAATTTTAGGGCGTTTTAACGGTTCGCACGATGCTCGCGAAGCATTAAAGAAACGCTTAATCGAGCAACAACAACACCTTGTGTTAAAAAAGGCAAAGTCGTTACAAGGCATCGATGTTGTAGTGGGTAAGTTTACCCCAACCGACACTTGGCTGCGCTATGTAGAGCAGCATATTGATAATCCAGAATGGTTAGCTCAAGAATATTGTGAACCCGATCAAATGACCGGCTTTCTAGCTGATGTGGGAAAAACGTCGTGCTCGCAAGTGTGGGGGATATTCGACTTTGAAAATAGTTATAAAGGTGGCTTTGTACGAGCTGCATGGCAAGGCAGTTGCGCTGATGGCGTAATCAACTCGGCCAAAGGGGCAACAGAGTTTATGTTGTTTGAAGAACAAAAGAAAAATAAAAAAATAGTGTTATAGCAGGGGATGGTGCCACAAATGATGTTGGAAAAAATATTACTGCAATGTGCCGATGAAGGCGTTCAGCTAGACCTAGACGGAAACGAATTAGAGCTTTACTTTGATGATGAAATATCTGACTCGTTACTCGACTTACTGCGTAACAATAAACAAGCGTTAATTGATTATTTAAAGCGCCATCAAAATACTAATGCGTCGTACTTAACGGCTAGTATTGAGACAGTTGATAGCCAGCAACCACAACCCTTGTCGTTCTCTCAGCAAAGGTTATGGTTAATTGAGCAGCTAGACGGCAGCCATTCACAATATAATTTACCAGCCGCATTTGCATTTGAGGGGCAGTTTGATGTGAACGCCGCCAATGCTGCTATGAATCAGATTTTGTCACGCCATCAAGTGCTGCAAAGCAAATTTTCGTCCAGCCAAGGTGTGGTGAGTCAAACGGTTAGCAACACGCACACGTTTACGTTTTCAGAGCATCATGTAGACGATCAGCAGCAAGCTAAGCAGCTACTTTTAGCGCATACTCAAACAGCGTTTAATATTGCAGAAGACTTATTGATAAACGGATGTGTAGCATTCACGTCACCTACTAGTGGTATGATGGCGATTAATATGCACCACATCGTGACCGACGGATGGTCAATTGGTGTATTAGTGAAAGAATTTGTGGCGCTATATCATTCACTGGTAGAACAAAGAGACGCACAGCTGCCTGCATTACCAGTACAATATTTAGATTATGCGAGTTGGCAACACCAGCACCTAACGGCGACAGCATTAGAGCCACAGTTATTTTATTGGCAGAAACAATTAGCCGATTTACCTGCCATCCACAGTTTACCGCTAGATTTTACGCGTCCAGTACAACAATCCTTTACCGGTGACCGAGTTACTTGCACACTGCCTAATCGCATTACTACTGAGCTTAACCAATTAGCGCAAACTCAGAATGTAACGCTGTTTATTTTATTACACACGGCGTTTTCAGTTTTACTCTCTCGTTTTAGTAATCAGCAAGATATTGTGGTGGGCACCCCTGTTGCTAATCGCAGAAAGCCTGAACTAGAAACGCTTATTGGTTATTTTGCCAATACCTTAGTATTAAGGTTGGCAGTTGGTGATGTAACGTTTAGTGAGTTACTTCAACAAGCTAAAACCGTTAATTTGGCCGCGTTGGAAAACCAAGACGTGCCGTTTGAAATGTTAGTTGAGCGTTTATCGCCAGAGCGTACAGCCAGCTACACACCGTTGTTTCAGGTGATGTTTGCGATGAATAACACTGCAGATGCAAGCTTAACGCTACCAAACTTACAACTTACTCAGCTTGATAAATTACATACTGCCGCTAAGTTTGACTTAACCTTAAACGTACGCGAAGCAAATGGTTCACTTGAGCTGGAGTTTGAGTATGCTACGGCATTATTTGAGCAACAAACCATTGCACGCTTAGCAAAAAGTTTTGAATTACTACTTAATGGTATTATTGCATCGCCTCAGCAAGCAGTTAATGCGCTGCCAGTGGTAGCTGACGATGACATCCAGCAAATCACACAATACCTACAGCCACAACACACCGATGTTAAAGAGGCCGACTCGGCATGGTTACATCAACTCATTGAGCAACAAGTTACACAGCAGCCTCAGCAAACAGCCTTGTGTTACGGTCAAACTGAGTGGACTTACGCAGCACTAAATCAACGAGCTAACCAAATTGCCCATTATTTGGTAGCGCAAGGTGTACAAGTTGGACAAAGTGTTGCAGTTGCAATGCCGCGAAGTAATGACATGGTAGCGGTATTATTAGCTGTGCTAAAAGCGGGCGCGCACTATATTCCTTTGGACCCTAAATACCCTGCTGAGCGTTTAAATTATATGTTAAACGACAGTCAATGTGGTTGGTTGATTAGTGACAAAAGCCACACGTTAATGGGGATTAATGAGCAAGCCCAGCGCATTATTTTAACCGATCAGCAAACCAGTGCCGCTATTGGCAGCCAAGCAGGTAGCAATCTTGACTTACCATTAGGTGATAACGCGGAACGTTTGGCGTATGTGATTTACACGTCAGGCTCGACGGGTAAGCCTAAAGGCGTGCAAATAAGCCACGCCAATGTATTAACCTTCCTGAGCGGTATGCAGGATAAGCTAGTGAGCGGGCAAAATGGCAGCAATCGTGTTTGGTTAGCATTAACCAGTATTTCCTTTGATATTTCCGTACTGGAAATATTTGGGGCGTTAGCAAATGGGTTTAATGTTGTTGTCGCCAAAGAACGCGATCACTCTGCATCTACTCAACAGCCTTTGCGCTTAACCAAACCGCTGAATTTCAGCTTGTTTTATTTTGGTAATGACTCGGTGCAGGCGGGCAATAAGTACAGCTTATTACTGGATGGTGCTAAGTTTGCTGATAATAACGGGTTTACTGCGGTATGGACGCCAGAGCGTCACTTTTCAGAATTTGGTGGCATCTATCCAGAACCGAGCGTCACTGGTGCAGCCGTTGCAGCCATTACAAGCAATGTACAAATTCGTGCAGGAAGCTGCGTGTTGCCGTTGCATAACCCAATAAAGGTGGCAGAGCGTTGGTCGGTTATTGACAATTTATCTAATGGTCGCGTAGGGTTAGCGTTTGCTTCTGGGTGGAATGCGAATGACTTTACATTGGCTCCTAATGCTTATCAGCAGCGTTACGAATTATTAGAACAAGGGATCGACACATTCAAACAGTTGTGGCAAGGTAATAGTGTGACTCGCCAAAATGGTGTAGCACAAGACACAACCGTTGAGATTTATCCAAAGCCAATTCAAGCACTGCCAAGTATGTGGATGACAGCAGCAGGCAACCCTGACACCTTCAAGCGTGCGGGCGAATTAGGCTTAAATCTATTAACGCACATGTTAGGGCAAACCTTCGGTGAGTTAGAACAAAAAATTAAGTTGTATCGTGATGCATGGCAAGCAGCAGGGCATCAAGGTGAAGGGCAAGTCACGCTCACGTTGCACACCTATGTAGGTGAAACGGAAGAAGCCACACTAGAAAAAGTGAAAGCACCGTTTAAGCGCTATTTAGCAACGTCACTTAATCTATTAAATTCTGTGCGTCGCAGTGCCGGCAGTGAAGGGGCTGATTTAGATCAAGAGCAAGTATTAGAAGTTGCCTTTAATCGTTACTATAAAACAGCCACTCTGTTTGGCTCAGTTGAGCGGTGTCGCGACATTATTCAACAAGTGGCACAGCTTGATGTTGACGAAATTAGCTGTTTAATCGATTTTGGTATCGACAATGAAAGTGTCTTACAAAGCTTACAGCGTTTAGCGTTATTAAAAGACGACGTTAATATGAGTGTTGCGGACGAGACCGACGAAGAGAGTTCGGTTTCCTTGGCGCAATTAATTGAGCAGCACCAAGTTAGTCACATGCAGTGTACGCCGTCATATTTAGCGAGTTGGTTAGCAACGGTTGAAAAACCAGCGCAATTAGCAAGTTTAAACACCTTATTTGTAGGCGGGGAAGCGTTTCCAGAGTCATTAAAGGCTGCAATTAAACAAAAAAGCGATGCTCGTGTTTTTAATATGTACGGGCCAACAGAAGCTACGGTGTGGAGTAGCTGCCAAGAAGTTGTGGAAAATGAAGTTGTTTCGTTAGGTAAGCCTTTTGCCAACTATCGTTTTTATATTGTCGATAATGCGATGCAGCCTGTCCCTCTGGGGGTAGAAGGTGAGTTACTCATTGCGGGTTCAGCGTTAGCCACAGGGTATTACAAACGTGAAGCACTAACGAATGAGCGTTTTGTTAAAAATAACTTAAGTAGCAGTCCTGCTTTTGCTACCGCTTATAAAACGGGCGACTTAGTTCGGCTGAATAATCAGGGGCAATTACTGTTTGTCGGTCGTAAAGATCATCAAGTTAAATTGCGTGGTTACCGTATTGAGTGTGGTGAGATAGAAACGCACCTTGAGCAATCTGAACAAGTGAAATCGTGTGTGGTAGTAGTGAATGCGCATCCGCAACGAGGGCAATTGCTGGTGGCTTATATCGTTGCCACAACAGATGAGCATGACGAAATTAAAGTGCAACTACAGCAGCAGCTGAAGCAAGCATTACCTAGTTATATGGTGCCAGACTTGTTTGTATTTTTGGCAGAGTTACCAAAAACCAATAATGGAAAAATTAACCGTAATGCGTTACCCGAACCGCAGCAGTTAGCAGTGCAAGAAACGTATGTGGCACCTGAAACAGAGTCAGAGAAGCAGCTGGTACAGATTTGGTCAGATTTATTAAAACTGGATGTGTCGGATATTAGCCGCAATGCAAACTTTTTTGAGTTAGGCGGCCATTCTTTATTACTGATGCGTTTAGTTGGTGAAATACAGGAACAACTAGGACTTACGATCACCATGCGTCAGGCATTTGATGCGCCCGTATTATCAGACCTAGGTTTGGTAGTGGATGTTGCTTATACCGAGAAAGAAGCCATGGACAGTTATAACCAATTAACGCAAGTTGCAACACAGGAAGATGAGAAGGCGTTCACAATATGAATTTAAAGGCATTAATTGATTGGTGTTTGTGTAACAACATTAACCTTGTTCTTGAAGACGGCAATATTCAAATTTATGGCGATAAGTCATTAATTACACCGGATGTACTACACGCATTTAAACAAAATAAGCCAGCGCTAGTTGAATGGCTAAGTGAAAATGCGAAAAAGCAGCACGCCAATCAGACGAGTATTCAACCTTTTCATAGTGAATCTGGGCATTATCCATTGTCATTTGCACAGCAGCGACTGTGGATGGTGGAATCGATAGAAGGTGCAAGCAGTCACTACAATATGCCTGGGGCATTTAAAGTATCGGGTAAGTTTGATACGAACTTAGCCGAACAAGCTTTTGCTGAAATTGTAAAACGACATCAAGTATTAAGAACGCAATTTCATGCAAGCAATGTTGTTGACCTGTCTGGCGAAAGCGCGGCTCCTTATCAAATCATCAATCAGCATCCTGAGTTTTCGTTAACCTTGTTATCTATCTCGGCTACTGATGATCAAGAAGCTCAATTAAGAACACTGGCCAATCAACATGCTAATAGCACATTCGACTTAAGCAAAGACTTACTACTAAAAGTTGCTTTTGTTCGGCTTACTGATGATGAAGGTGTGCTACTGATTAATTTGCATCATATTGCTTCTGATGGTTGGTCGATTAATATATTAGTGAATGAATTTCGCACTTTGTATACCAGCCTAAAACAGCAAACGGTTGCGCAACTGCCAGAGCTACCAGTGCAATATACAGATTATGCTAACTGGCAACGAGAAGCAGAAACGTCGGGTAAATTAGCTGAGTCATTAACCTTTTGGCGTGAGCAACTATCTGGCTTACCGAATGTGCATAATCTGCCGCTGGATATGCCGCGAGGTGCTCATCAAACTTTTACTGCACTGAGTCATATTCAGTGGTTAGATAAAGCGCTATTCGATGAACTGAAACAATTTTGTCAGCAACATAACATTACGTTGTTTATGGCGTTACAAGCGGTATTTGCCGTACTGTTATCGCGTTGGAGTAATGAAAACGACATTGTAATGGCTGTGCCTGTTGCAGGTCGTGAACAATCTGAAGTCAGCCATTTAATTGGTTGCTTTATTAATACCTTAGCGTTTAGAACGCAGCTTGAGCCTCAGCTCACTTTTGCAGAACTATTAGCGCAAACTAAAGAATTCACCTTAAATGCGTTTAGTCATCAGCAGGTGCCGTTTGAATTATTGCTAGATGAACTAAAGCCTGAGCGTAGCTTAGCTTACAACACACTATGCCAAGTGAAGTTATTACTGCAAAACCATGAATTAGACGACTTCCAAATGCACGCAGCTGATTTTACGATCAGTAACTTTGCTTGCTATGACGAGCAAATACGGTTTGATTTAGATCTGAACGTGACAGAGTCAGAGCGAGGGTTGCATTTACAGTGGCAGTTTAAAAAGGACTTATTTCTACCTGAAACGATAGCGCGACTGGGACAAAGTTTCGAGCAACTATTGCGTACTATTTTGCAGCAACCACATTGCAGCATTGCGTCATTACCTTTATCAACGGTACAGCAACAGCAAGCGCTGATAGCCCTAGGTCAAGGTGAACGCAACGCCGTACCTGCTAGCTCAGATACACTGGCGCATTTAGCCGAACAGTTTGCACAACAGGCCGCGCAAACCCCAGATGCAATTGCTGTACGCGACAGCGAATTAAGCCTCAGTTATCAAGAGCTAGATGGGTTAGCTAATCGTTTAAGTCAATGTTTATACGAAGAGCTTATTGAAGATGAAGACCTAGCGCGCGCGCCACGCGTAGGTATTTATTTACCACGCAATGCCGCGTTGATGGTGAGTTTACTCGGTACGCTAAAAGCAGGATGTTGTTATGTGCCATTTGAAGCAAGAAACAGCAAAGGGCGTTTAGGACAAATCATTAAAGATGCCGATATAGCATGTGTTATTACCTGTTCAGACTGGGTAGAAAATCTTCCCGTCGAAGGCATTGATTTACTGTTACTAGACGAACTTACCGAAGACAGTTGGTTACACGATTATGATAGTGATGCGTTAGATGAAGACCAAGTTCGCTATCACAGTAATGACAGTGCTTATGTGATTTACACTTCAGGGTCAACGGGCACCCCGAAAGGCGTTGAAGTGACGCATCATAACGTGATTGATTACTGTGATTATGCACAACGCAGTTACTATCACACAGGATTAATGGGCTCAGTGGTTGTCACGTCACACGGCTTCGACATTACCGTCCCGAGCTTGTACTTACCATTACTGGCAGGTGGCTGTGTTGAACTACTACCACTTGACGATGAGCTCACACACTTAGCTACCCATTTAACAACGTCACATCAGGCTCAACTACTGCGTATGACACCGATGCACGTTAGCGCCTTATTAGAGCTAACAGCAGGTGAGATTGCTGGCCGTCACGTATTTGTAATAGGCGGTGAAAGCTTCCCGGTGAGCGTAGCGAAAGCACTGCAAGCACGTTTCCCAAACAGCCAAATTTTTAACCACTATGGACCATCAGAAACCACCGTAGGGTGTACGATATTTGATGTCAGCCAACACTTAAGTGCACTGAGCTACAGTATTCCGATTGGTCGTGCCATGGCAAATACCCAGCTTTATGTATTGGATGCACAGCAACAGCTGTGTCCTCAAGGCGTCACAGGCGAGTTGTATATTGGTGGTCACGGCGTAGCGAAAGGGTATGTGAATCAAGCAGCACTAACAGCAGAAAAATTCATTGCTAACCCGTTTATCAGTGAGGCAACGAACACCATTGCTCCGCGACTTTATCGCACCGGAGACTTAGTAAGATGGAATGCGCAAGGGCAGCTGGAATATGTGGGCCGTAATGATAATCAAGTAAAAATACGCGGTTTCCGCATTGAGCTAGGCGATATCGAAGCGAGTCTGTATCAACATGAAGCCGTGCGTGAAGCGGTAGTGGATGTGCAAGGTGAAAAAGGCAGCGAACGCCTAATTGCCTTTGTGGTAGCTGGAACGTCAGAGCAGGCAACATTGACAGATGAGTTGATGGCACAACTGAAAGCGAGCTATCCGGATTATATGGTACCAGCGGCGATAGAAGTGTTAGCGGCATTACCGAAAAGTGCCAATGGCAAAATTGACCGCAAGGCGTTACCTGAATTTGACCGTAACGCTTTGCAGCAGGGAGCGTATCAAGCGCCGCGTAATCAAACAGAACAGATATTATGTGACATTTGGCAAGCGCTGTTAAACGTAGAACAAGTCAGCATTAATGATAACTTT
This sequence comes from Flocculibacter collagenilyticus, assembly GCF_016469335.1. Taxonomy (NCBI): domain Bacteria; kingdom Pseudomonadati; phylum Pseudomonadota; class Gammaproteobacteria; order Alteromonadales; family Pseudoalteromonadaceae; genus Flocculibacter; species Flocculibacter collagenilyticus. The sequence continues at coordinate 3,731,801 of NZ_CP059888.1, read as the reverse complement.
TTTAGTTTGGGTGGAGACTCTATTCTTTCCATTCAAATGGCGTCACGCGCTGCTAAACAAGGTTTGAAAGTGAATACGCGTTTGTTATTTGAATATCAAACGATTGCAGAATTAGCGGAGCAAGTTAAAGACACATCAGTTACCGCAACCAGCCAAACGCAGGTGACGGGTGAGCAACGTTTACTACCAATTCAAGCGTCGTTCTTAAACCAAACGATGCAATGTGATGAGCAACACGCACAGTCAGTCGCACATTATAATCAGGCTGTTCTATTAGCATTACCAACACCGATGTCGGCTGATGACTTAGTGGCTATCGCTACGGCGCTGTACCAGCGTCACGATGCCCTAAGATTGGCGTTTGTTAAGGCGGATGCTCGTTGGCAGGCCGTCTATCAAGATGATGAGATCACAACTCAACTTGGCAAAGCGGCTGTGTTTAATGAAGTTAACTCAAGTAATGAAAGCGATAACAGCTGGCTTGCAGCAAGGTGTCAGCATTATCAAGAAAGCTTTGATTTAAGTGAAGGACCATTATTAAAACTGGTGCAGTTGCAAAGCAGTGCAGATGCACCAACTCAACAAACACGCCTGTTTATTGTTGCGCATCACTTAGTGGTTGATGGCGTTTCGTGGCGTATTATTCTTGCTGATCTAGCAAAGGCGCAGCAACAGTTGCAGCGTGGAGAAGTCATCGCGCTAGATAATAAAACCACCTCATTGCAAACATGGGCAGAGCAACTTAATCACTATGCACAAAGCGAGGTATTGCGTACAGAGTTACCATTTTGGCAAGCTCAGCAGAAACCATCCCCCTGCTTATTTGAAGGTAGCAATGATGTACCAGCACAATCACTAGGACTAGCACAGCAAGGCACGGCTAAAGCGTTATCTATTGCGTTATCTGCGCAACAAACGTCAGCATTGTTAACCCAGTGCACCTCTGCCTATAACACCAAAATTAACGAATTATTATTAGCCAGTATTATGTGGGCGAGTCATCAGCTTGATGAAACCGCACAGTTAAAAGTGATGATGGAAGGCCATGGTCGTGAAGACTTGTTTGAAGAGTTAGACATCACAGAGACAGTAGGCTGGTTTACGAGTAAGTACCCAGTACTACTGAATATATCTGGAAAGGATGCTAAACCGAGTATTGCGTCGGTTATCATGCAAGTTAAAGAGCAACTTCGAGCCGTGCCGAACAATGGGATCGGTTATGGTGTGTTAACTCAGTATACCGATGAGCTCGTTGAGCAAGATGACGATCACGCGCTGCTATTTAACTATTTAGGGCAGCTAGATCAATCAGGCAGTGATGATGCTCAGTTTACGCTTTCAAATGAAGGTTGTGGCAATGCGGTGAGTGATCATTATTTGCGTCGCCATCGTATGGGGTTAATCAGCAAAGTGGTTAATCAACAACTTGAGATGACGCTCGACTTTAGCGCGTTACAATATACCACTGAAAGTATGCAGGCATTCTTAGATGCAATTCATGATGCTTTAGGTGATGTTATAGAGCATTGCCAAACACTATCACAGCCGACTTTAACACCGAGTGATTTCATCAGTGACAAGTTTGGTCGTTATTTAACACAACCGTTTGTGACTCAAGCAAACTTAACGCAGTGGCAAACACGTTATCATATCGACAAGTTGTATCCAGCGACCGCGATGCAGCAAGGCATGTTATTTCAAAGTGCTATTTCAGATAACGCCTACATTGCACAAACAGGGGTAACTTTAACCGGTTACTTAGAGCCGAGCTTGTTTCAACAAGCATGGCAGCACGTTATCAATCAACATGACATATTTAAAACAGCATTTGTTGAAACGGACTTACATACGTTGCAATTAGTCGTAAAAGAAGCACGATTAGATTGGCATTATCAAGATTGGTCAGATTACAGTGACCCACAAGTTAGTGCTGCACTAGCAGATTATAAGCAGCAAGATGCCGCGCGTGGTTTTGATGTTACATGTGCGCCGCTAACGCGCATTGCCGTTTTTAAGTTATCAACGAATAGTTTCTATATGTTGTGGAGCTATCATCATGCCTTAATAGATGGTTGGTGCTCGCCACTGATTTATCGTGATGTGATGCAGTATTATCAAGATTTAATTGATTTGCGTCCGCTTCAGGCTGCAAATACTAAGCCTTACCAACACTATATTCAGTGGCTAACGGCACAAAATCAGGATGCGGCAGTAGATTATTGGCAACAGTACTTAAAGAATGCAGAGCCAACGGAGCTAAGCTTACCAGCACCGTCGGTAAATGAGGCAGGATTAAGCACGTCACAGCTCAATTTAGATACCAATGCCAACAGTCAATTAATCGCGTGGGCAAAACAGCACAAAGTCACAGTTAATACCGTATTACAGTTTTTGTGGGGACAAGTACTGAGCCGTTATTGTGGTCGTGACGATGTGATTTTTGGTGCGACCATTTCAGGTCGCCCACCAGAAGTCGCTGGTGTTGAAGATATGATTGGCTTATTCATCAATACCGTGCCTGTAAGAGTGAAAGCCGCACAAAACCTAGCGATCAGTGACGAGCTTCAAACCCTTCAAATTGCTTTTCAAAATAATAATCATTTTGGTTATTTACCGCTAAATAGCATTTATGAAGCGGCTGGGCAGTCTGGTATTGGTCGCTTATTTGATTCCATCATGGTATTTGAAAATTACCCGTTAGACGCTGCGTTAAAGCAAGATGCGTCAGACAGCTTATTAAAGGTATCTCAATTAGATAGCTATATTGATAATGGATTACCGTTAACGCTCAATGTAAGCAGTGGTGCGCAATTGCGTATCAAGTTTGTATATCAAGCGGCAATGTTCAACAAAGAAGACATTAATGCAATGGTTGACCATATGCACCGTTTACTTGATATGTTAACGGCACAAAGTGGTGCTACCTTCACAACACAGCAATTACATACTCAGATGTATACGCAGCAGCAACAGCAAGCGCTGATAGCCCTAGGTCAAGGTGAACGCAACGCCGTACCTGCTAGCTCAGATACATTGGCGCATTTAGCCGAACAGTTTGCACAACAGGCCGCGCAAACCCCAGATGCAATTGCTGTACGCGACAGCGAATTAAGCCTCAGTTATCAAGAGCTAGATGGGTTAGCTAATCGTTTAAGTCAATGTTTATACGAAGAGCTTATTGAAGATGAAGACCTAGCGCGCGCGCCACGCGTAGGTATTTATTTACCACGCAATGCCGCGTTGATGGTGAGTTTACTCGGTACGCTAAAAGCAGGATGTTGTTATGTGCCATTTGAAGCAAGAAACAGCAAAGGGCGTTTAGGACAAATCATTAAAGATGCCGATATAGCATGTGTTATTACCTGTTCAGACTGGGTAGAAAATCTTCCCGTCGAAGGCATTGATTTACTGTTACTAGACGAACTTACCGAAGACAGTTGGTTACACGATTATGATAGTGATGCGTTAGATGAAGACCAAGTTCGCTATCACAGTAATGACAGTGCTTATGTGATTTACACTTCAGGGTCAACGGGCACCCCGAAAGGCGTTGAAGTGACGCATCATAACGTGATTGATTACTGTGATTATGCACAACGCAGTTACTATCACACAGGATTAATGGGCTCAGTGGTTGTCACGTCACACGGCTTCGACATTACCGTCCCGAGCTTGTACTTACCATTACTGGCAGGTGGCTGTGTTGAACTACTACCACTTGACGATGAGCTCACACACTTAGCTACCCATTTAACAACGTCACATCAGGCTCAACTACTGCGTATGACACCGATGCACGTTAGCGCCTTATTAGAGCTAACAGCAGGTGAGATTGCTGGCCGTCACGTATTTGTAATAGGCGGTGAAAGCTTCCCGGTGAGCGTAGCGAAAGCACTGCAAGCACGTTTCCCAAACAGCCAAATTTTTAACCACTATGGACCATCAGAAACCACCGTAGGGTGTACGATATTTGATGTCAGCCAACACTTAAGTGCACTGAGCTACAGTATTCCGATTGGTCGTGCCATGGCAAATACCCAGCTTTATGTATTGGATGCACAGCAACAGCTGTGTCCTCAAGGCGTCACAGGCGAGTTGTATATTGGTGGTCACGGCGTAGCGAAAGGGTATGTGAATCAAGCAGCACTAACAGCAGAAAAATTCATTGCTAACCCGTTTATCAGTGAGGCAACGAACACCATTGCTCCGCGACTTTATCGCACCGGAGACTTAGTAAGATGGAATGCGCAAGGGCAGCTGGAATATGTGGGCCGTAATGATAATCAAGTAAAAATACGCGGTTTCCGCATTGAGCTAGGCGATATCGAAGCGAGTCTGTATCAACATGAAGCCGTGCGTGAAGCGGTAGTGGATGTGCAAGGTGAAAAAGGCAGCGAACGCCTAATTGCCTTTGTGGTAGCTGGAACGTCAGAGCAGGCAACATTGACAGATGAGTTGATGGCACAACTGAAAGCGAGTTATCCGGATTATATGGTACCAGCGGCGATAGAAGTGTTAGCGGCATTACCGAAAAGTGCTAATGGTAAAATTGACCGCAAGGCGCTGGCTAACTTAGCGGAGCAACAAGCTGGCGCGCGCTTTGTGGCAGCCAGCACCGAAACGCAAAGCAAACTGGTTGCAGTGTGGAGTGAGTTACTAAACATAGATGAAGTCAGCGTTGAAGCTAGCTTCTTCGAGTTAGGGGGGAACTCAATCACCGCAATGCGTCTAGTGAATAGAATTAATAACGATTTCGCAGTCACAATTACACTACAGGCGTTGATGGACGAACAAACGATTGCTCGTTTAGCAGATCTGATTGACAGCGCCAAATTGATAGAACAAAAAATGACAGAGCAGGCTGACTCAGAAAGCCAGTTTGACATGGAGTGGTAACGATGAATATGCATAAACTAATAACAATAATGAGCGAGCATCAAGTTTATCCTTACTTGGAAGACGGGAAATTAAAAACACGTTCAAGTTCCAATAAATTACCAGCAGAACTGATCAGTTTAATTAAGCAACACAAACAAGACTTAATTGATTACTTGAAAACAGTGTCTACGGAAAAAGTGTCAAACATTCAACGCCAAAGTGATGATTACAGCGAGTTACAGCTATCATTTAACCAAGAGCGCTTGTGGTTAACTAACCAAATTGGCGAAGGCAGCGCACAATACAATATTTCCACAGCTCTTAAGCTAAGTGGTGAGCTAAATATTGCTGCGTTTCAGTATGCATTTGATCAAATTATTACGCGTCATGAAGTATTGCGCACACAGTTTTTTGATAACAATGGTGAATGTGGTTTAAAGCTGGCGCAACGTAGCGATGTACCCATTAACATCATTGATTTATCGCACTACAGCGATATTGAGCAAACACAAAAAGTGAATGCTTTGTCAAAACGTGAAGCGGAGCAACCGTTTAATTTAGAGCATGATTTGATGCTGAGAGTGACATTATTAAAGCTCACTCAGGATCAGCACATTTTGCTATTTACACTTCACCACATCGCATCAGATGGGTGGTCAATTGGTATATTAGTTAAAGAGTTTGTTGCGTTATACACTGCTCATCTTCAGCAACAACCTTCACCATTGCCAGATAATCAATTGCGTTATGTTGATTTTGCACATTGGCAACGCGACAAACTCAGTGGCGATAACCTAGAACGTGCGCTAGATTTTTGGAAAAATAAACTTAACAACATTCCCAAGCTACATAACCTACCGTTAGATAACCTACGCCCTGCCCAGCAAACTTACACAGGTAGCCGTATTTCAACCCGATTAGATGCAAGTTTAACGCAGCAATTGAACAAATTGGCGGAGGCGAACGGCTGTACGTTGTTTATGGTACTGCAATGTGCGTACGCATTGCTAATTGCAAAGTACAGTGGTGATAATGATGTGGTGATCGGGAGCCCAGTTGCAGGGCGGACACACCAATCAACAGAGTCATTGATTGGCTTTTTTGCTAACGCATTAGCTTATCGCAATCAAATTTTTGAAGATGATGACTTTCAGTCCATGTTAATGCGCTGCAAGCAGTATTCAACAGAAGTGTTTGAATATCAGGACATGCCGTTTTCATTGTTAGTAAAAGAGCTGGAAAACTCACGAAGCTTAGCCTATTCACCAATTTTCCAGCTAAGTTTTACTATGCAAAATAATGAACGAAGTGAGCTAAAACTGGATAATTTGGCGATCGACTACGTGCCTGTTAGCCAATCAAAAACACTATTTGACCTTAGCTTATTTGCAACAGAAATGGATGGTGAGATTGTTTGTGAGTGGCTGTATTACGATCAAATTTTTAATTCAGATACAATTAAACAACTTGGGACAAGTTTTACCACCTTACTTACGCAGGTTGTCGCGCAGCCTCAACAAAAGCTAGCAACAATAAACCTGGCCGATTCGGCAACGCTTACCCTTAACAAGGCACTAACTCATAATGTAGACCAGCCAATTCATCATTTGTTTGAACAGCAAGCGGTTGCTACACCAAACGCCACCGCTTTATATATGGAAGCAGACGAAGAGGAACACACGCTAAGCTATGATGAGCTTAATCAAGAAGCGAATAAACTTGCTCATTATTTACTGAGCAAGGGAGTGGGTAGCGAAAACATCGTAGGCATTTGCGTAGAACGCTCAATGGAAATGATTATTGCCGTGTTAGGCGTGTTAAAAGCGGGCGCGGCTTACCTTCCATTAGATCCGAGTATTCCTGCCGAACGTTTAGCCTTTATGGTTGAAGATGCTCAGGTAACAACATTAGTTACGCAGCAGACTTTAATGAGTGCCATTGACGCAGATATAGAAACCACCGTGCTCGTGGATAAAAATTGGCGCGACATGCTGTTTAAGGCGCAGCCTATAACTAATCCAATGTTGCCAGTTGCACCAAATCACCTTGCTTATGTTATTTATACGTCTGGTTCAACGGGTACGCCAAAAGGTGTCATGATTGAGCACCGTTCGTTGGTCAATAATGCATTCGCGCAACAGCACGCGTATGACATTTCTGCAAAGAGCAATCTTTTGCAATTCGTATCTTTTAGTTTTGACGTGGCTACATCAGACTGGGCGTCAGCATTAACTTGTGGCGCACAGCTTACAATCTTAAGCGAGCAACAACGACTGCAAACCGACACATTCGCGGCCATTGCAACACGTACCAACGCGACTCATCTACAGCTTCCTGCGGCCATGCTATCACAATTGCCTGCTACAGCATTTCCAACGCTAACGACGTTAATTCTGGGTGGTAGCCAAGTTGCTAGTGCACTACTATCACCGTGGCATCAGCGTGGTTGTAAAATTATCAACGCGTACGGCCCAACGGAAACGACCGTTGCATCAAGTGCTGCGGTTATTACGCCGAATAGTGTAATCAGCAATATTGGCGGTGCATTGCCTAATCTTGGCTATTGGGTGGTAGACACGCACAATCAGCCTTTACAAGCAGGTAGCGTTGGTGAGTTATTGATTGCGGGCGTGGGTCTTGCTCGTGGTTATCTAAATCAACCTGATTTAACGGCTGAAAAATTTGTCTCATTAGAAGTGAATCAACACGGTGTTCATGGTAGCGCTAGCGCCATTCGTTTTTATCGCACTGGCGATTTAGTGAAATGGTGTGATGACGGTAGTTGTGAGTTTGTTGGTCGCATTGATGACCAAGTGAAGATCCGTGGTTTTAGAATTGAGCTTGGTGAAGTGGAAGCTGCGCTAGGCGCACTGGATGGCGTTAAAGAAGTCGCTGTGCTGGCTGTTAAAAATGACGTATCAGAATCATTAGCAGCCTATTTTGTGGCAAACGAGCCAGTGGCTGAAGCAGATATGGTAGCCACGTTGAACCGCTGGCGAGCGCAAGCAGAAAACACGCTACCAGATTATATGATCCCTAGTGCAATGATGATTTTGCCTGAATTTCCATTAACGGTGAATGGTAAAGTTGATAAGAAATCCCTTCCAGAAATAGATATGAGTGCCAACATTGCGGCAGACTATATTGCTCCCAGCAATGACGTAGAGCGCCACTTATGTGATATTTGGCAATCGTTATTGCAAGTGGAAAGGGTTGGAGTTAGTGATAACTTTTTTGCGTTAGGTGGTGACTCGATTATCTCTATTCAGGTTGTTGCTCGTGCTAAACAGCAAGGTATTGCGATAACCACGCGTTTATTGTTTGAGCATCAAACCATTGCAGAGCTAGCGCCTCATGCTGAGCAAGTTGCATCAGAAATGACAGAGCAACAAGCCGTAGTTGGTGAACAAACGTTATTACCTATTCAACATCAATTTTTACAGTTAGCAGAAACCAATCATGCACACTTCAACCAGAGTGTATTGCTTATTGCTCCTGAAAAATTAAATCAAGCAAACAGTTTGCAAATATTAACGGCAATTTATCAGCGCCATGATGTTTTACGGTTAATATTAAACTTCAATGATAATGCCCAGAATAATCACACAGCGATGCCGTCGCTGAATTATCAGGAATTAACCGATCAACTTATTGCACAAAGTTTCATTGAGCATCAGCTGTCAGACGAAAACTTCGCTGAACAAGTGGCGACAATTTGTAATGATGTTCAAACTAGTTTTTCATTAACGACTGGACCTTTATTTAAAATAGTGTTGATGCATAGCGAAACACAACGTCGTGTGTTGCTATTAGCCCATCACTTAGTGGTTGATGGTGTATCGTGGCGTATTTTATTGAGTGATATTGAACGCGCATACCAGCAAATTATGGATCATGAAGCGGTACAGCTGGCGGCAAAAACCACCTCTTACCAAACTTGGGGTGAACAACTCAATCAGCTGGCTCAGTCAGAAGAAATTAAAGCAACGCAGGATTATTGGCAGCAGCAAATGCAGCAAGCTGAGTCGTTACCTAAAGATTTTACGGCCGACAAAGCGTATCGCCGCAGTAGTCAAACCGTACCAGTGACCTTTACTAACGCGCAAACGACCAGATTATTGACACAATGTCAGAGTTTATATTCGACCAAGGTTAATGAATTACTGCTTGCAGGCGTGTTGATTGGACTACAACGCTGGAGTGGCAATTCGAGCTTTAACATTGAGCAAGAAGGGCATGGCCGTGAAGACATCGCCTCAGAGCTAGATGTGACGGAAACGGTTGGGTGGTTCACGACCACTTACCCTATGTACCTGTCAGTTGCTGATAATGATGTAGGTGAGATCATTATTGCGTGTAAAGAACACTGCCGAAATGTACCAGACAACGGACTGAGTTTTGGCCTGTTACGTTACCTAAGTAATGAGTTAACTACCACCGAACAGTCGCACAGCAATAGTATTGCGTTTAACTATTTAGGTCAGTTTGATCAAAGCGTTAATAATGATTCTGAATTTAAACCAGCGCAAGAATTCGCGGGCGATAATATTAGCCGCGATTCGCTACGTAACTACCATCTCGGCTTAAACGGTAAAATCGTTAATAACACGCTGCACTTTAATTTAGATTTCAGCACGGAAGAATATCAATTATCTACCATGGAAGCGCTGGCTGAACACATTCAGCAAGGCATTAGCGCTGTGATTGAGCATTGTGCTCAAACAGCTGCGCAGGACGCTATTCGCACTATTTACACGCCGAGTGATTTTCCATTAGCGAAGGTATCGCAAGAAACCTTAAATTTGTGGCAATCAGATCATCAAATTAGCAAGTTATATCCAGCAACTCCAATGCAAAAAGGGATGCTTTATCATAGTTTGTTGGACAGCAGTGCATACGTCTCGCAAGCTATGCCAACATTACGTGGCCGTGTAGACTTGTCGCTATTTAGACAAGCGTGGCAGCATGTGGTGGCGCAGTTTGATATCTTCCGCACAGCCTTTGTGGGTCAAGGTGACGATATTCACCAACTTGTGGTTGAACATGCTGAAATGGATTGGTACGAAGAAGACTTACGCCATTTATCACAGGCGCAACAGCAGCGTCATGTAACGGAATATCAACAGTCAGACCGACGTAAAGGCTTTGACTTCTTAACCGCACCATTACAACGCATCAGTGTGTTCTGGTTGGAAGATGATTGTTATCAACTATTATGGAGTCATCATCACGCATTACTTGATGGTTGGTGCTCACCGATTGTTTATCAACATGTGATCACCGCTTATCAAACCTTGCTTGCGGGTCAGCCTCTAACATCAGCATCAGTACCGGTTTATCAACACTATATTGAATGGTTACATCAGCAAAACCCAAATGCTGCGCAACAGTTTTGGGGAGAATATTTAGACGGTGTTGAACAAGCAACCGACTTATCTATTTTAAAGCCAGGCGCTGCGAAAGCGAGTGAGCAAAAAATGGCAGCGTTCCAATTCAGTGCTGAACAAACCGCAGCATTGAAAACATTAGCCAGCCAATACAGCACCACAGTCAATACCGTGTTACAGCTTGCATGGGGCTATTTATTACACCGTTACTCTGATGATGATACGGTGGTATTTGGTACGCCAGTGTCAGGTCGTCCACCGGAAGTCGATGGTATTGAAGAAATGGTGGGCTTATTTATCAATACTGTGCCGGTTAAAGTGGACTTTAAGGGGCAGCATAATGTGGGTGAAATGTTGCAAACGCTTCATACCGCATTTCAAGCGTGTAATGCGTATGGCTTTTTACCCTTAACGGATATTCAGCAACAAAGTGCAGTCACACAAGGGCAGTCATTATTTAGCAGCATGCTTATCTTTGAAAATTATCCGTTAGATACGGCGGCTAATGAACAAGCTGAGCGCAATGCAACGCCATTTACTATTGAAAAATATGAATCATATGAAGGCGCGGCCTATGCTATGGCAATGAGCGCATCGTTACGTGAACAACTATCACTTAAATTGTACTACGACAGTGCGGTGTTGGCAGAGGATGGAGCGCAGCGTGTAATTGAGCACTTTAAGCAAATATTACGAGGGCTCGCTGCGGAAACGTCGTTACCTAATATCAATGTAATGTCTGCGGCAGAGCAGGCTAACTTAGCTCAAGCCCGCAGTCAGATAACGCCTTATCCAGATAATTTATGCCTGCACCAACTGTTTGAACAAACGGTTGTGCAGTATTCACAGCATACGGCATTGGTGCATGGTCATGAAGAGATAAGCTACGACCAATTAAATCGTTACGCTAACCAATTAGCAAGATGGCTCATTGAACAGGGCGTCCAGCCTGAAACAAAAGTCGCGTTATTACTGGATCGCAGTGCTGACAGCTTTATTGCGTTATTAGCTATTTTAAAAGCAGGAGCGGCTTACGTACCAATTGATATGAGCAACCCAGTAGCGCGTATCGAACATATCCTAGCTGAAAGTGACAGTCGTTTAGTGATATCTGCATTTGCGCCAGAACAGGCATTAACCGAGCAAGTGTCCAAAACGCGTCCGATGCATACTATCTCTCGTCACATGTACGCCCATTATGATGATAGCAATGTAGCAACAGCGGTTATGGTCAATAACTTGGCGTATATCATTTTTACTTCGGGCTCAACAGGGCTACCAAAAGGCGTCATGGTTGAACATCAAGGATTGGTGAACTTGGTGTGTAACGATGTGAAGCGCTTTGAAATCACCCCGCAAAGTAAGTTATTGCATTGTACTTCTATGGGCTTTGACGCGGGTACGGCGCACATGTTTAAAACACTATGTGGTGGTGGTGCATTGCACATTGTGGAACCACATTCGGCATTAGAAACCTATATTGAAGATCAACAAATCACACACTTAGCGCTGCCTGTTGCACGCTTAGAAATGATGCATCAGTGCCAGCTTAGCAGCTTAAAAGTATTGATTACTGGAGCGGAAGCGGTATCTGAAGCGCTTGTGAGCAAGTGGGCGCATCAATGTAAGTTCTTTAATGTGTATGGCCCAACTGAAATCACCATTGCTGCGACAACGGCGGTATTAAATCCAGAACAGCCAGTCACAATAGGGCAAGCTAACGCAAATACGTATTTGTATGTTTTAGACAGCCAACAGCGTGAAGTGCCGAATCTTGTGGCTGGTGAGCTATATATTGGTGGAGTCGGCGTATCTCGTGGTTATATTAATCAGCCAGCATTAACCGCTACTCAGTTTATTGATAACCCATTTGGCCATCCGCATGCGCCAGTCCTGTATCGTACGGGTGATTTGGTAAGGCGATTACCGAATGGTGATTTAGACTTTATTTGTCGTATTGATAAACAAGTTAAAATTCGTGGCTTCCGCATTGAACTAGGCGAAATTAAAGCGAAGATCCAACATCATGTTGATGTAAGAGAGGCGCATGTATCTGTGCAAGGTGAAGGTGCAGATAAACGTTTGGTTTGTCACTACTCTACTGAGTCAAAAATGCCACTTTCAATGGTAGAAATGAAGCTGTTTTTAACGGAGCGTTTACCTGAATATATGGTGCCAACGGTGTTTGAATATATGGAACAAATGCCATTAACACCAAATGGAAAAATTGATGTAAGGGCATTGCCAGAGCCTCAAATGACATTAGAAGCTAACTACGTTGCGCCGTCGAGTGAAATAGAGCTGCAAATTGCAGACATCTGGCGCAACTGCTTGAGCATGGACTCCGTTGGTGTTTGTTCTAATTTCTTCGAACTTGGTGGCAACTCACTTCAGCTGTCAAAAATCTTATATGAGGTTAATCAAGCGTTTGATGTTCAACTTGACCTAAAACAATTATTTGAAGCAGCAACTATTGCTGAAATGGCGCTACTTATCGAAAGTTTAGCCATCAGTATTGACGAGGATGCTGCTACCAATTCAGAGATGGAAGAAGGGGTACTGTAATGTTGTTAGCAATCCTTCGTGAAGCCAAAAAACGCCAAGTATCGTTTTATTTGAAAGATGACAACCAGCTGGCATTTAAAGCGCCAGCGGGAGCACTGGCAGGTGAGTTTAAGCAAGATGTTATTGCGCACAAAGCCGAGTTGATTGCATTTTTACGTGGTAATCACAGTGATGATGGACCAAGTGCAGTCACCAGAGCAGCGCACATGCCATTGTCTTTTGCGCAGCAACGTTTATGGTTTATTGACACGTTAGAAGACGGCAGTGCTCAGTACAATATTCCGATTGCAATTAAGCTAACGGGCCGTCTAAACGTGGCAGGATTGCAGCATGCGATTAATTGCATTGTTGCGCGACACGAAATATTGCGAACGTGTTACGGTAATAACAATGGCGTAGGTTATCAAACGGTGCAACAGGCGCAGCCGGTAGATATTATTGACATTGATGCCTCGCAATTGTCAGAACAGCAAGCCGATCAGCAAATTAAGTCGTTGTTGGCTGATGAAGTGGCGCGATCATTTGATTTGAAAACAGACGTAATGCTAAGAGCAACGTTAATTCGAAAAGCAGATAATGAGCATATTTTACTTTTCACCGTGCACCATATAGCTGCAGACGGCTGGTCGATAGGGGTTATTGTAAAAGAGTTTAGCCAGTTTTATCAGCAGTTTATTGAAGGTAGCAAAAGCAGTGAGGCGAAGGCTGATATTGCCACTCAGCTGTCAGCAATGCCAATTCAATATGTTGACTATGCTGCATGGCAACAAGAAACATTGGCTGGCGACACGCTAGCTGAATATATTGATTTTTGGAGCCAGCAATTACACGGCATGCCAGAAACACATAATTTACCGCTTGATCAAGCGCGTCCTGCAAATCAATGTTTTGATGGCGCTGTGCATCAACAAACCATTTCACTGGACGTGCTAAATAAATTAGAAAAACTGGCTAGTGAACACAACGCTACGTTGTTTATGTTATTGCAAAGTGCGTTTGCTTTACTCCTCGCACGCTGGAGTAATAGTAACGATATTGTAATGGGCACCCCTGTTGCAGGCCGTAATCATAAAAGTTTAGAGAATTTGGTCGGCTTATTTGTAAACAGTTTAGTCTTACGAACAGAGATAGATTACAGCGTCGACTTTACAACGTTTTTATCGAACAATCGCCAATCATTGCTTCAAGCATTTAACTATCAGCAAGTACCGTTCGAATCGCTAGTGGATGAGTTGCATCCTTCGCGCAGTTTAAGTTATAGCCCACTATTTCAAATCATGTTTAGCTTACAAAACTTGGATAACAAGCCGATTAGTTTGCCTGATTTACAAATTGAAAGTGTGGCAGCTGAAAAGATCACCGCAAAGTTTGATTTAGATCTTTCCGCAGCGACAACTGAACAAGGGCTACATTTTTCATGGATTTATGCCACTTCACTATTTACAGACGTGACTATTGAAAGAATGGCGGAAGGCTTTGCGTTGCTGCTTAATGCGATTGCCAATCACTCTAAATTGCCCTTAGCGCACCTACCTATTAATCCAGAGCAACATGCGGTAGATAATGCAAAGACTGTTAAAACGATTTCTAGCAACAGCGCTGAAGCCAACCAGCAGTTAATTCAAGACTGGGTTGAGCGACGAGAAATGGATGCGCCAGAGCATATTGCGGTTAAAGATCAGCATACCGCACTGACTTACCGCATGTTAAACCAACGTGCCAATCAGTTGGCGCATCACCTTATTAAGCAAGGCGTTAACAACGGCGAATTTGTTGCCCTTTGTACTACTCGTGGTACGCAGCAATTAATAGCAATGTTGGCTATTTTAAAGGCTGGTGCGGCTTATATGCCGATTGACCCAGAATATCCTGCCACACGGATTGAGCACATGATTCATGACAGTGGTACGCGCTGGGTTATTTCTGAAACCTCTTTAGCGACAGAAATAGGGTTATCATCAGCTTGCGGTGAGCGAACGCCACTGAATGTTATTATGCTAGATGACGCTACTAGTTGGGATGAGCGTTTAGCCAATCCATCAGTTGTTCAGTCAGCAGCAGATGCGGCCTATCTTATTTATACGTCAGGCACGACAGGCAAGCCAAAAGGTGTTGTGGTTCAGCATCAGGCCATTGTGTCGCATATCCATGCGGTGTCAGCACATTTTGACTTAACTGAACAAGATGTAGTGTTGCCGTTTGCCACAATTAGTGTGGATGCTGCCTTAGACTTAATTTTTTCTGCGTGGCATAAAGGAGCGTGTGTGTCGGTTCGCGATGGTGGCTTACCGTCAGCGGCTGAGTTTTATCGCCAATGTACTCAGTTTGCCGTAACAGTGACTGACCTGCCACCAGCATACTTGGTCGATTTGCTGAAACAGCAAACATTATCGCAACCCTTTTGGCAAAGCAGCGCCATTCGCTTAGTGGTGTTAGGTGGGGAAGCGTTTAGTCCAGCTATTTTAGAAAAATGGCAACAATGGTCTCTTTTTGACAAGTGCCACTTAATAAATGCTTATGGCCCTACTGAAGCTGTGGTTACCGCCACCTTAAAGCATTTTGATCATTACCAACCGATTACCATTGGTAGTGTGGTGGGATCGCGTACTTTACATGTGCTTGATCAATGGCAGCAACCCGTGCCACATGGGGTGATTGGTGAGTTATATATTGCTGGCGATTGTTTGGCTCTGGAATACTTAAACCAACCAGAGATGACCGCTGAACGTTTTGTTACTCATCACGAAGTGTCACCGTATCGTATGTACAAAACCGGAGACTTGGTTCGCTATACTGTGGATGGCGAATTAGCTTATTGTGGCCGTGTGGATCAGCAAGTTCAAATTCGTGGATTTAGGGTAGAGCCAGAAGAAATTCGTGGTGCAATATTAAGGGTTGAGCTGACCTATGCGAATGAATCTGAGCACGCAATGGTTATTGATGAATGTATTGTTCAAGTGCGCCATCGCTCTACAGATGCAGCAGAGCAACAGGTACTCGTGGCCTATCTGCTTGGTACGGGAAGTGAGCAATCCAGCGCTGAGCAAGAAAAGCTAAATGTTATGTTGCGCGAAAAGTTGGCGGACGAATTGCCCGATTATATGACGCCAGCAAGGTTTATTTGGGTTGATACTTTTTCTTATACCGCTAACGGTAAAATTGATACGAACAAACTGCCCGCATGTGATTTTAGTTCGCTTGCAACAGTACAAGCGCCAACTACTGAATTAGAGCATACATTATGTGATATTTGGTCAACCGTATTAGAGACCAAGGTAGCTTGTGTTAACCAAAGTTTCTTCGAGTTGGGTGGGCATTCATTACTGGCTGTACGTGTGACCAGCGCGGTGACTCAGCAATTAGGGGTTGTCGTTAATGTGCGCGACTTATTCTTGCATAGCTCAATTAACGCATTTGCCCTGTTTATTGAAGCCCAGCAGCAAGATGAATATAAGAAGATCCCAAGTTGCGACAAAACACAGCCCGTTGCATTGTCGTACAGCCAACAACGTTTATGGTTTATTGATGCACTAGAAGGTGCAAGCCAGCAATATAATATGCCAACGGCATTAAAGCTGACAGGTAAGCTGGATTTTGCTGCCTTACAATTTGCTTTAGATACACTAGTAGCACGGCATCAGATATTACGTACCTGTTACTTTAATCAGGACGGTACGGGCGTGCAGCGCATTTTGCCTGCTCGTTCAGTCAATATTAAGCAAATTGATTTAAGTCACCAAGGCAATGTTGACCAACAAGTACTGGCAATAGTTAATGATGAGTATAAAACCAGTTTTGATTTAGCGAATGATTTAATGCTGCGAATGACGCTAATTAAAGAAGCCGATCAACAGCATGTTATTGTATTAAACACTCACCATATTGCATCAGATGGCTGGTCAGTTGGATTGATTATTAAAGAGTTTTGCCATTGCTACCAACAGCATTTGCGCGGTCAATCCGTTCAACTACCTGAATTATCGGTTCAGTATGCTGATTTTGCGGCGTGGCAGCGTCAACATATCAGCGAAGCGGAATTGGCTGATAAGCTAACGTTTTGGCAAGATTATTTAGCTGATTTACCGCCGATCCAAACACTGCCTCTCGATTTCTCTCGTCCTGCCCAATTAGATTATAAAGGGGCATTAATACACCAAACACTCGATGCCTCGTTGTTAGCCGAGTTAGAAACTTTTGCGTTAGATCACGATGTTACCTTGTTTATGTTATTACAAACTGCGTTTTCCGTATTGGTGGCACGTTGGAGTGATAGCAATGATGTTGTGATGGGTAGCCCAATAGCAGGGCGCGACAGGCCAGAATTAGAGAATTTGGTTGGTTTATTTGTCAACACTTTGGTGTTGCGTACACAGGTTGATGCAAAACTTACTTTTACGCAGTTACTCGCGCAACAAAAATCATCATTGCTTAATGTGTTTTCACATCAAGATGTGCCATTTGAAATGCTGGTAGATATGTTGCAACCTGAGCGTGCAGTGAATCATATGCCGTTATTCCAAATTATGTTTAGCATGCAGAACTTAGAGCAAAATACATTATTGCTTCCGGGATTAAATGTTGAAAGTTTGATGGCGTCAGCCCACCAAGCAAAAGTTGATTTGGAGCTGTCAGCAGGGGTAGTAGATGGACAATTAAAGCTGACTTGGAACTATGCCACTGCATTGTTTTCAGAAAGTACAATTCATCGTTTATCAGAAAGCTTTGCTTTATTACTTAATCAAATCGTTATAAAGCACCATGACAGTATTGGCTGTTTTGATGTTCTACCGATGCAAGATAAAACACATATTGCACAGTGGAATAATACAGAAGTAGCACTTAGCACAACGCTAAAAGTCCATGAGCAGTTTGAACAACAAGTAACGGCAACACCCGATGCGATAGCATTACGTTTTGCTGAGCAAACGCTTACCTACCAGCAATTAAATCGCCGAGCGAATAAATTAGCACATTATTTAACGCAGCAAGGTATTGGCCCTGAATCTACCGTTGCTATTTGTAGTTACCGCTGTGTTGAAATGGTAGTGGCGATTTATGCAGTATTGAAAGCGGGAGCAGCATACTTGCCACTGGATCCTGAGTTGCCAGCGTCGCGCATAGATATGATAGTGAATGACTCGCAAATGAATTATCTGTTGTATCAAGACCAAACGGCAGCGGTGATTAATGCAGTTGCGTCTGCTAACTCATTAGCAAAATCATCATTAAGCAACGCAAGTGTGTGGGCGTCGTGTGACGATAATAACTTGGCGGTAGAGATTGCAGATAATCATGCGGCGTACATGATTTATACATCAGGCACTACAGGCCGACCGAAAGGCGTGGTTATTGAGCATCTAGCCTTGAACAACCGTATTCAATGGATGCAGCATGAGTATCAACTTGCTAAGGATGACGTAGTACTACAGAAAACACCATTTAGTTTTGATGTATCAGTATGGGAGTTTATCTGGCCATTCACGGTAGGCGCTAGCTTAGTGGTGGCGAAACCTGACGGGCATAAAGATCCGCTGTATTTAGCGTCATTAATTCAGCAAACGCAAGTGACAACATTGCACTTTGTACCGTCGATGTTAAACCTAATGCTGCAAAGTGACTGTTTGCAACAATGCTCATCTATTAAACAGGTATTTTGTAGCGGTGAAGCGCTGCCAACAGAAGTATGCTTACAATTTCATCAACAACACTCTGCGCAATTACACAATTTATATGGCCCAACAGAAGCTGCGATTGATGTGAGCTTTTGGCAAAGTCAGGCAGACAACGCCTTGGGTTGTATCCCAATTGGTAAACCGATCCATAATATTCAGTTGTATATTTTAGATGACAACATGCATCAAGTGCCTGTTGGCGTTGCGGGCGAGCTACATATAGCAGGTATCGGGTTAGCGAGAGAGTATCGCAATCAGCCTGCGCTGACCGCCGAAAAGTTTGTTATTTGGCAACAGGGCGATATACAGCAACGGGTGTATAAAACCGGTGATATGGTGAAATGGTTACCATGCGGCAATATTGAGTATTTAGGCCGTAACGATCATCAAGTGAAATTAAATGGCTTGCGTGTTGAGTTAACGGAAATTGAGTCGGCTATTTTGGCTCATGCCGAAATTAAAGAAGTGGCGGTAGTCGCAGTAGCAAATCAGGCCAATGCTACTGGCGCTGATGGGCAGCAGTTGGTGGCTTATATTAGCAGTCATGGACAGCAGGCAGATGAAGCGGCGCTGAGTAATGCGTTGTCCGCTAGCTTAGCGAAGCAACTACCGAGTTATATGGTGCCGTCGGTGTTTATGCTACTTGATGAAATGCCATTATCAGCAAATGGAAAATTAGACCGTAAACAGTTACCTCACCCACAAACAGAGCAAGTAACGCAAACAACATATGTTGCCCCAGTGACATCGCTTGAGAAACAAATTTGTGCAATCTGGCAAGACATATTGCACACAACAAGCCCAGATCACAACGTGGGTATACACGATGGTTTCTTTAAAATTGGTGGAGATTCAATTAAAGCCATTGCAGTAGTCACTGCAATGAAAAAAGCGGGATTTGATATTAGCGTTAAAGATATTTTTAATGCGAATACGATTGCGAAATTGGCAGAGCTTATCAGCAGTAACAGCAATAGTAGTGAACATATTACTGAGTACGCGCCGTTTGAATTATTAAGTGATGAGGAAATGGCTGCGGTGGATGAGCAGTCAAAAAAATCAACGTTAGTTGATGCGTATCCATTGACGTATTTGCAGCAAGGCATGTTCTTTTACGGCCAATTACATCAGGATGCAGGCGTATATCACGATGTATTTAACGCTAAAATTCAAACTGAGTTGGAACAGCATGCATTTACAGCCGCGCTGGCATCGTTGGTACAGCAACATGAAATACTGCGTGCCTCGTTAATGTTACATGGAAAACGTCCATTACAGCTCATTCATCAAGACATTGAATTGCCGTTGCGCATATTAGATTTTTCAACACATAGCGCTGCACAACAGCAATCTTTAATTAGTGAACTGTTGTTAGAAGTACGCTCAACCCCTGTTGAGATGACAGCGCGTTATTGGCAAATTACGCTAGTAAAGTTGTCTGATACGAGTTTCCAATATGTATTAGACTTTCATCATGCGATGTGGGATGGCTGGAGTATTGCTAGCTTTAACAGTGCATTATTTAGCGAATACCGCAATTGCTTAGTAGCACAAGTCGCTGAACGTACTCCAGCGTATGTTGTTGCGGCTGAGCCTACTGAAGCGCCGTTACCTTATCGTTATTATGTGGGAGCAGAGCAAGCGGCATTACATAACCAAGAGACGCGTAATTACTGGCAAGCCCATTTAGAAAATGCGGTATCGCCTTGGTGGTCGGCATATCCGCTGACGACGACACACCACCATAATATTGAAATTACGGATCAACTGGCTAATCGTATAAATGCATTAGCAGCGCAGTTAAATATACAAGAAAAGTCGGTGTTTTTAGCAGCTCATACGGTATTGATGGCAGTGATGGCAGGCAATCAAAATGTGCTCACTAGTTATGTAACTAATGGCCGGCCAGAATTAGCAGGCAGTGAATTAACGTTAGGATTATTTTTAAATACTTTGCCATTGTCGATGTCACTTGAAGCCATTACCTGGCAGACATTATTCACAGTGGTAGAGCAAAATATTCAACAAGCACATACACATCGCTACTTCCCCGTTGCTGAAATTCAAGCCGATACTCAGCTCGACTTTTCGGCTTCTATGTTCAATTACACCAATTTTCATGTGTATGAAGGCAAGTCGATAGGAAATAATGCCAAAGTAGAGGAAAGCTTTGAGCAAAATAACTACTTATGGGCCACTGAAGTTGCTAAAAGTGGTAATGCTGAGCACTTAGCGTATCAGATAAAGTTGTCAGGTGAGCAAGCTGTATTTCCAACTAGCATGCTGACACGGATTGGCGACTGTTTCTGTGCCATATTGACGCAGATGGTTGAAGCTAAAGTGACGGACGCGACAACCAACGTTAATTTTGCTGCTTTACTGTCTCATTCAGATCAAGCATTAATTACCAAGCAACTCTCTTTTGCCGAGCCAAGCCACTTTGACTTACTCAGGGTGATTCAGCAGCAAGCTCAACGCCATTCTCAGTCAATAGCATTGATGGCAAACGGTACAGCGCACATGAGTAATAACAATCATCAAGTTACGTATGCGCAACTGCATGAGCAGGTTGAGCAAACAGCTCGTGGGTTATTACACCTTGGGGTTAAAGCAAAACAGATTGTGGCGGTGTGTCTTCCTCGTTCTATTGACTACGTTACGGTGATGCTGGCGCTATACCGCATAGGTGCAGTTTACTTGCCAATGGACCCAAATCATCCCGCTGATCGATTAGTTATGATGCTAGAAGACAGTCAAGCAGCGTATTTAATTGGCAATGATGAGGTAACTGCAAATCACGAGTCTAACTGCACGCTAATTACGCCATTGATGCTACAACAGTCAATTAGCCAAGCCAGCAATGTTGAGCATGCTGAGCTGCTAGCTGAGCCAGTAGATGAAGAAAGCTTAGCTTATATTATCTATACCTCAGGTTCGACAGGGCGTCCTAAAGGCGTAATGATTTCAAGAAAAGCATTTAATCAATTTTTAGATGCTGCCATTCACCGATTGCAGCTGAACACGAATACCCAGTGGTTAGCATTAACCACGACAATTTTTGATATCTCGTTATTAGAGCTAGTGGCACCGTTATGCAGTGGCGGCACAGTGCATATTTTGCCAAGTATGTCTGAAAAAGATGGGCGACTGATTGCGCAATACTTAGATAATCAGCCCATTAATGTATTACAAGCAACGCCATCAGGCTGGAAGTTATTATTAGCTGCGGGTTGGCAGGGTAAAACCGGGCTGCTGGGGTTAACCGGTGGTGAGGCATTGTCTTCAGAACTGGCCTCTCAGCTGTTGGCTAAATGTGAGCAAGGATTAGTGAACTGTTTTGGTCCAACCGAAGCGACGATTTGGTCACACATGGCTGAGGTGACTCAATCGGATGCCGTACATTTAGGTCAGGCGTTATCAGGATACGGCTTTACCATTGTAGACAGTCAATTGAGTCCAGTGATGCCAGGCGTGCCCGGAGAATTAGTGTTGTCTGGACACGCATTAGCGCAAGGATACTTAGGCCGTAGCGAGTTAACTGCTGAGAAATTCACAACACTTCATATCCGCCACGATGATGGTAAGCAGCAAACAATAACTATTTACCGTACTGGCGATTTGGTGAAGCAAGATGAAGCACAACAGCTTATTTATCTAGGGCGAATGGATGACCAAGTAAAAATACGTGGATACCGCATTGAGCTAGGTGAAATTGAAGCGAAAATGCGCACGTTACCAATGGTTGAGGATGTTGTGGTTGCGGTACAAACGCTTAATGGCCAGCAAGCACTGATTGGGTATGTAATACCTGCTAAAGCAGACGGTGAATATCTTGAGCAAGACATACTTGCAGCATTAAGCAAAGAGTTACCAGAGTATATGCTACCCACTGTGATTATGCAGATTGACGCCATTCCACTCACGCCAAATGGCAAGGTCAATAAACGTGGGTTACCAGCGCCAAAACTACAAACACAGCAAGCGTATATTGCGCCGGCAAATGAAACTGAGCGCCAGCTAGCGGATATATGGCAGCGTCTTTTAAGTAAGCAAGGTACTGAGCAATACAGCACTCAAGTCAAATTTTTTGATGTGGGTGGAGACTCTTTATTGGCAACTCGTTTGCTAACTGAAATTAGCTTTCAGTTTAACGTGGAATTTTCGATTAAAGATATATTCACTCACCAAACAATGGTCGACCAAGCAATGCATATTGATTATTTAAAATTAAGTACCGCAGCAACAGTCCAGCAAACGGATGAAGAGACTGCGGAAATGGAGTGGTAATGATGGATACGAAGCATCTTTTGGTTTCCTTAAGTCGACAAGGTATCGAGTGCTTTCTTGATGAAGGCAAACTGAAAACGCGCGCAGCGCCGGGGGCAATTACCCCTGAGATTGCAACCCAAATAAAAGCGAATAAAGCTCAGTTAATTGCCTTATTGGATGCCGCGAAAACAACAAGTAATGCAATCACTGATAATACAATGATTGTGCCCAAATTTGATCGTCACAGCGCGTTGCCTTTATCGTTTTCGCAGCAGCGCTTGTGGTTTATTGACTCGTTAGAAAAAAATGGTAGCCAATATAATTTGCCAACCGCATTAAAATTAACGGGTGATCTTGATATTGGTGCGTTACAACAAGCGTTAAACGTGATTGTTGAACGCCATGAGATCCTGCGTACCTACTATGCAGAGCATAATGGCGAAGGTAGGCAGTGTATTGCAGCAGCGAAGCCAGTAGAGATTACTTGGATTGATATTGCGTCTTATGC
Organism: Flocculibacter collagenilyticus; assembly: GCF_016469335.1. NCBI lineage: Bacteria > Pseudomonadati > Pseudomonadota > Gammaproteobacteria > Alteromonadales > Pseudoalteromonadaceae > Flocculibacter > Flocculibacter collagenilyticus. The sequence continues at coordinate 3,708,522 of NZ_CP059888.1, read as the reverse complement.
TGATGAATCGCGTCAGCAACGTATTGAAGAATTGGTTAGCGAAGAAGTCGCGAAGCCGTTTGATCTCACTAACGATTTGATGTTGCGAGTAAGTGTTATTAAAGCGGCCGAACATGAACACGTATTGCTATTTACCATGCATCATATTGCTTCAGATGGTTGGTCTTTAGGCATATTAGTAAAGGAGTTTAGTGCCTTATATAGCAGCGCTGTGTTGCAGCAGCTGCCTAGCCTTACGGCGCTGCCATTGCAATATGCAGATTTTGCCATGTGGCAGCGTAGCGAGCTAAGTGGCGAAAAATTAGCTGCACACCTAAGTTATTGGCAAACCACACTGGCCGATATGCCGGAAATACACCAAATCCCGCTTGATTATATTCGCCCTGCTAATCAATCGTTTGCAGGCAAGCTATATCAACATCGTTTGTCGGTTGCATTACAACAGCAGTTACAGCAATTGGCGAAACAACATAATGTGACTTTATTTATGTTACTGCAAAGCGCCTTTGCATTGTTGATAGGGCGCTGGAGTAACAGCAACGACGTCGTTATGGGTACTCCGAGTGCGGGACGTCAGCACAAGCAAGTGGAAGCGTTAATTGGATTTTTCGTTAATAGTTTAGTGCTTAGAAATAAGCTCGATTTAACGGTGTCATTTAATGATTACCTGACACAATCAGCCAGTAATACATTGGATGTATTTAATCATCAAGCTGTGCCATTTGAGTTGCTAGTGGATGAACTGCAACCCACCCGAAGCTTAAGTCATACCCCACTTTTTCAAATAATGTTTAGTTTACAGAACTTTGGTAAAGCGGATTTGTCGCTGCCAAATTTAACGGTATCTGGCATTAAGAATGACACAGTAACTGCAAAGTTTGATTTAGAATTAAGCGTGGCAACATCTGAGCAAGGGCTAAATCTAAGCTGGACGTATGCATCAGCCTTGTTTGACGAGCAAACGATTACGAGTATGGCACATAGCTTCGAGGCGTTACTTGAAGACATTATCTTGCAACCCAATAAAGCGCTAGGGCAGTTAAATATCGTTCCCGCTCAGCCAGAGTTAGGTGAAGTGCGATTAGCGCAGTTGTCACAAGGTAAGCCATCACCGACACCATTGCCCAATAATATTAGCTCGGCCTTTGATACGGCTGCTGCACTTTTCCCTAATAATATTGCTGCGGTGCACGGCGACCGTACCATAACCTACCAAGCGTTATTCGAACAAAGTAACCAATTAGCGAACCACTTATTAGCGATGGGAGTACAGCCAAAGCAAAATATTGGATTATGCTGCCACCGCTCAATCGAAATGGTCGTCAGTATGCTGGCGATATTGAAAGTGGGTGGTGCGTATGTGCCGTTAGATGTGAGTTATCCACAAAGACGTACCACATATATGCTGGAAGATAGCGAGATTAACGTTGTATTAGGACATGCCGATTTAATTGAACAATTGGCGTTACCGGAAGCCCTACAGCAGCGGGCGGTTGCATTAGATCACGCTGCCACTTGGCAACACCATTCGTCGTCACTATCCGAAAACGCTCCGGTGATTGATTCTCCAAACGCAATTGCATGCATTTTTTATACTTCAGGCACTACAGGAAACCCCAAAGGAACCTTGGTGACTCATCAAGGTATTTTAAGACTTAGCTATTTTGAATACCCGGTAGCGATTGATGAAAGCAATGTGTTTGCACAATTAGCCTCGATTTCGTTTGATGCAGCGTCATTCGAAATATGGACGAGCCTTTTGCATGGCAGTAAGTTAGCTATTTATCCGCAACAACAAATGGACTTAGATGTTGTGAATCAACTATTTGACGAACAGCAAGTGGATACTGTGTTTTTTACTGCGGGGTTATTCGATCAATGGAGTCGTCAGTGCCAATCTGCAAGCTCGTTGCGGTTAATATTAACGGGCGGAGATGTTTTCAATAAGTCTGCTGCCGAACGAGTACTCGCCACTTTGCCAAAGGCGTGTTTGTCGAATATCTATGGCCCAACAGAATGCACCACATTTGCAACGATTTACCCTGTTACAGCAGGTTTAGCTGAGAATAGACAGGTACCCATCGGCCATGTGCTAAACGAAACCAGTGTGCATATATTAGATAGCCAGCAGCAACCGCAGCCGATTGGTGCAATAGGAGAGTTATATATAGGTGGTAAAGGGGTTGTTAAAGGCTATTTGAATCAACCCGAATTAACCCAGAAGAGTTTTGTTCGCTTGCCTCGTATTAGCGCTGACACGCTTTACCGAACCGGTGATATGGTTAGGTTTAATAGTGAAGGGCAGATAGAGTTTATTGGGCGTGTCGATCACCAAGTTAAAGTGCGCGGATTTAGAATTGAATTGTCTGAAATTGAGCACGGTTTTGAACAACATGCATTAGTGAAGAAAGCAAAGGTGCTAGCACTAGGTGAAAAGAATAATAAAGTCCTTGTTTGTTACGTATTACTTGAATCTAATGAATTACACAGTCAAATAGATGAAATAGCTCGCGCTGTAAGCGGGGAATTGCCGAACTATATGACGCCAGACTCTGTGCTTGCTGTTGAGCAATTTCCACTAACAGTGAATGGAAAGCTTGATACCAACGCGCTCACCGCACTGTATACAGTTCCAAGCAAACCGATAGCGACTAAACCAAAATCAGACATGGAACAGGCAGTGTGTAAGGTGTGGAGCAGAGTGCTGAATACCCAAGCGCTCGCTGTCGATCAGCCTTTTTTCAAAGTAGGTGGTAATTCCATCAACATGCTGGAATTAAAATACGAATTAACTGATGCAGGCTTAGCATTATCACTAAAGCAGTTAATGGAACACCAAACGATTGCGGCACAAGCAAGTTTATTAGAGCAACTAGCCAATGACGCTGAGCAAGCGGCCGCAAATAGCCAGCAAATTAAAGAATGCATTGTTAAGCTCAACAACCATGATGGTGAAACGCCGCTATTTATTGTGCATCCATTTGGTGGTGGTGTTGAAGGATATCGAAATATTGCAACCCAGCTAGCACCATATTGCGGTGTTTATGGTATTCAAGCTCCCTTTATGTTCGGTATGAAGTTTAATCACGATAACTTAGTGGAGTTAGCACAGCTGTATTGTAAAGCTCTGTGTCAGTATTGGTCGGGCGACACCATTATGTTGGCAGGGTATTCAGGTGGTGGGCAACTCGCCGCAATCATGACTAAATTGTTAAAAAAAGAAGGAAAAATAATTAAATATGTGGCACTGTTTGATGCATATTTTGAAGATCCAGATAAAGTGCCAAATGAAACGAGCTTTAGCCGTTTAACGCGCTTTCTCTATAGCAAGTCCCTGATAGATGACACGGCGGAAGTGCCTCAAGCATGGCAAGCATTAGATTACCCATCTCAGCTTGAGCAATTCGCTGAATTTGTGGTCAGCAGAACACAAGGTCGTATCAGAAAAGCCGATGCACTATTGGCGTTAGCATTTAGTAATGATCTGTTGGCAGCCGACATGATGCAATTTACCGAGCAACTTGATGTTGAGCGGTGTCACTATTTTATTAGTGACAGTAATCTGCATTATCAGCAAAACGTAGAACAATGGACCGCGGTATTTGGGCAGCAGCTGCACACTGTTAGCGTGCCTTATCCGCATGATGTATTTATGGATCAGCAAGCCATTGCTGAAATGATGCCTCATATTATAAAAATCTGTGATAACAACAAGAATTAAAAAGGAAGTACAGATGACTAACCAACAATTTTTCTTAAAAGAAAACGTATTTGTAGAACCATTAGTGAACAACTGGTATGCATGGCCTAACCTTATTTCCCCTATTCCTTATTCCATGTACATGGTGAAAACCCATCTTAGGTTAATGAAGTCATTCGTTAATAATTACGAATTGCATATTATTGCGAACCAAAATCCAGAAATGGCTGGTGGCGGCGAGTTTGTTGATTGCAGTGCCGAGCAAGTGGAAGACGTTAAACGCTTAATTGAAAAATTTGAAAACGAAGGTGCCATTTTTAAAGAGCTGGCAGATTCAGTTTCAGCGCTGGATGATTTGATTAAATCGCATAAGTCAGGTGAAACCATAGAACCTTTATATGATCAGGTGCCAGAGCACTTAAAAGGTTATGTGGAATTGTTTATGGACTTATATCACAACCCTTCATACCGCTTAATTGAAGGGCTGTTATACGACAGCGAATATTATAAAAGAGAATTACAGTCAGTTTCTTTTGGTATTCTAGATGATGATGCGAATCGTCCTTTTGTACTCAGTACTCCACGTTTAGCTGATCAAAACAACATTCAACTGCGTTTACCCTTTGCTTCTCCTCTTTGGGACATTATTTTTAAAGCGCGTGAGCTTCCCATTAGCAAAGCGCAAATAGACCAAGTGTTTCAAGCGGGCGACACTCAAGGTGGATTGGATTACATGGAGCTGTTTACCACCGAACCACCTAGCTTAACCTATCAAGCGCCAGAACAAGGTAGTGAAGCCAGTTATATCGGTCATGCTGGCTTTATGGTGCACAATAAAGAGGTTGCCGTCGTTATCGATCCGGTAATTGCATACCGCACGAACAAAATAAAGCATGATGTCATTAGCTTTAGTCAGCTTCCGCCTAAAATCGATTACTTATGCTTAACTCATAATCATTCTGACCACGTTAACATTGAATCGCTTCTGCAAATCCGCCACAAAGTAGACACCGTCTTAGTACCCAAAAATAATGGTGGTAGCTTGTGCGATCCATCACTAAAACTTATTTTGCAGCAAATTGGTTTTAAAGTTATGGAACTCGAAGATATGGAAGTAATTGGTTTACCTGAAGGTAAGTTAATGAGCATCCCATTCTTAGGAGAGCATGGTGACTTAAATATTCGCAGTAAAACAGCTTGGTTTATCGAATTAGCCGGAAAGCGCATGTACTTCGGTGCAGACTCTGCCAATGTTGAACCAAAAATGTACCAACACATCGCTAAAATAACGGGCGAATTGGATATTTTAGCGATAGGTATGGAGTGTGTTGGCGCGCCTTATACTTGGCTTTATGGTGCATTAACAACCGATCCTGTCAGCAAAAACATTAAAGACTCAAGACGACTAAACGGGTCTGATTTCGACAAAGCATCAAACATGATCAAGATATTTAATGCCAAACAAGTGCTCATTTATGCGCTAGGACTAGAGCCTTGGTATGGCTACTTTATGGGGGTTGATTATAGCGATGACTCTGAACAAATTGTGCAGTCTAATCAACTGCTTGAACATTGTTCATCGTTAAATATTCCATGCGAACGTGCTTATGGCATCAGAAATATCGCGCTATAACCAACACCATACAAAATAATATTGAGAATACCGATGAGTACAAATAACCCTTTTACGATTGCTGAATTGGCGCCAATTGCAGGTAAGCCGTTATTAATGAATGTGGACCTAAATGGTAGTAAGGCGCTGCAATGGGCAGAAGAGAATAAACATAGTATTAACCAACTTTTATTAGACAACGGAGCTTTATTAATACGTGGCCTAAAACTTCACAGCAGTAAACAGTTTTCCAAAGTGCTAACGGCACTGTTTGACGAAGACTTACTGTCTTATAGTTATCGCTCAACACCGCGCACAGAGCTAAAAGGCAGTGTTTATACGGCGACCGAGTACCACAGTGACCAATCAATTTTACAGCACAACGAGAACTCTTATACCAATCATTGGGCAATGAATTTAGGCTTTATGTGTTTACTGCCATCTACGGAAGGTGGCGAAACCCCTATCTGCGACAGTAGAACGGTTTATCAGCAAATTCCTACGGCAATTCGCGATAAATTTGAGCGCCATGGTGTGCTGTATATGCGTAATTATTCGGATATTGATTTACCTTGGTCCGAAGTATTTCAAACGGACAACAAGGCCGAAGTAGAAGCGTACTGTTATGAAAACAATATTCAATTTGAATGGCTAGAAAATGGCGGATTACGCACCAAGCAAGTTAATCAAGCGGTAGCCATTCATCCTAAAACCAAAGAAAAAGTATGGTTCAACCAAGCGCATTTATTTCATGTAACTGCACTACCAGAATCTATCCGTAATGACATTATCGCGCTGCGCGGCGAAGAAAACGTGCCGCGTAACACATATTACGGTGATGGCACTCCAATTAGTGAAGCAGACCTTAATACGATTAAGGCTATTTACGAAAAAAATATGATCAAGTTTTCATGGCAGAAAGGTGATTTGATGCTGCTTGATAACATGCTATTCACCCATGGTCGTACCCCATTCTCAGGCGAACGCAAAGTATTAGTGGGGATGGCTAATCCATACGGTACTGAGCAAATGAATCGAGAGATGACTCAAACCAATGAAGCGTCTGCCTTAGCGGAAGCATAACTATCCACGTTAGCCCGTTAGAGAAAGCTGTCAATTAGGAAAAAAGATGGATGTAATTAAACAGAAAAAGAAAAGTGTCGAGCTCTGGTCTAAAAAAACATTATTAGTGAGCGCGTTAGTGATTGGTGCCATGGGCGCTTATTTAATGCTGAATGAAGGAGGGGCGTCGGCGTCTGTGCAGCGAGAGCAAATTACACTCGCAAAAGTGCAACAAGGCGATATCGCTATTGAACTTAGTGGCTATGGTAAATTAAAAGCACTTAAGCAAAAGTTATTATCTGCCCAGCGCGAAGCCACGGTAGAGGAGATTATTCTTAAACCAGGTGCCATTGTCACTCCAGATAGTGTGATAGTGCAGTTAAGTAACCCTAATCTTCAGCAAGAGTTACTTAATGCTGAGCAAGAATATGCTCAAGCGGTGAGTCAATTACGTGCAGTGAAACTAAACCAAGAAAAAAGCTTATTAGTTGAACAGGCTGTGTTAGAAAAATTAAATGCAAGTTTTGAGTCGGCCACGCTTAAACTCGAATCGCAAAAAGAATTACAAGCCCGTGGGATTGTTTCTAAATTCGATCTAAAACAAGCTGTCATCACTGAAAAAGAAATTAGAAAGCAAATTGCAATTCAAAAAAATACCATCGAAAAAATTAAACTGATGAATACAGAAGAGCTGAATATTGAAGATAACAAAATTGAGCAATTTCGTATTAAGCATCAATCTGCTTTAGATAATGTTGCAGCCCTAACCGTGAAAGCGGGCATGTCGGGCGTACTGCAAGAGCTAACCGTAGAGCTAGGTGAAAGTTTAGCCATTGGTAAAAAAATAGGCATTGTGGGTAAAACAGATAGCTTGATTGCTTTACTTAAAATTCCTCAAGCGCAAGCAGAACAAATCGAAATTGGTCAACAAGCAGTGATTGATACACGAAAAGATCTTATCAATGGTGAAGTTGCACGTATTGATCCCGTTGTTACAGAAGGAACAGTATCTGTCGAGATCACATTGAAAGGCGCATTACCAAGCAGTGCAAGGCCAGAACTGAATGTGGATGGCAAAATCATGATCGACACCTTTGAGAATGTGAATTACATCAAACGACCAAGTAATGCGCGTGCATCGTCAGATGCTTATGTCTACAAAGTTGATCAAAATAATAACCAAGCACTACTTACAAAAGTTGAGTATGGTACTGAGTCTGGAAATTATATTGTTATTAAACAAGGGCTTAATGAGAATGATCTGGTGATAGCGTCAGATATGTCGGCGTATGAAAATAAAGCATCATTAAAAATAGTTAACTAGCCAATAAGAATAATAAAATGGAGAGTAAAATGAAAAGAATCATAGAGTTAAAAGAAATAAGCAAAGTTTTTCATACTGACGAAGTAGACACTTATGCGTTAAATGGCGTCAATTTAGCTATTTTTGAAGGCGATTATATTTCTATCTCAGGCCCTTCTGGTGGTGGTAAATCAACCTTATTATCAATTTTGGGTTTATTAGACGAACCAACATCGGGTGAATACTTATTAGCGGGTGAAAATGTAAGTCATTTAAGCTTGTCTGATAGTGCTAAAAATCGTTGTGAAAATATTGGCTTTGTTTTTCAGTCGTTTAACTTAATTGATGAATTATCGGTTTTCGACAATGTCGCTTTACCATTAACTTACTCAGTAAAAAATCATTCAAAGGAAGAAATAGAAAAGCGGGTGAAAGACTGCTTAGAAAAAGTAGAAATTGCACACCGTATTCATCATAAGCCAAACCAGTTGTCAGGTGGACAGCAGCAACGCGTTGCAATCGCGCGTGCTTTGGTTGCTAAGCCAGCCATTTTACTGGTTGACGAGCCAACAGGAAACTTGGACTCGAAAAACGGTGATGCAGTAATGGCGCTACTCGAAAAATTAAATCAAAACGGTACGACGATTTGCATGGTAACGCATGATCCACGATATGCCGATATGGCAAAACGCAGAGTGCATTTACTTGATGGAAAGATTGTTGATAAGACGCCAGTAACTGAAAAATCCCAAGCGAAGCAATCACCACAAAAAGTTGTTGAAGAAGCACTTGAAGCATTGTAATAGCAAGGAAGAATAATGAATAAATTGACGACATTGTTTCGGGCGTCCATCGCTAATTTAAAGCGTTCACCGGGATTTGTAATTACCGTTCTACTGTCATTAGGTATCACTATCGGTACACTATTGTCAGCAGTAAGTTTAAATCATTTAGTCTTTGTAAAAGCGTTGCCTTACCCTGATCACAACAGCTTGTTTGTGGCTGAAGGCGTTGTGCTAGACAAAGGGGAAGAAGCATATCGTGGTTTGCATACCTATCCAGCAGTAGCGCATTTAGTTAAGCAGCAATCTGTGCTAACTCAAGCTACCGGGCTTAAATACGGTAATGCGTTTATCACCAGCTTGGCGGATCAGCCAAAAGTAGATATTGCTTTTACCACACCAAACTATTTTACGTTAACGGGTAACCAGTTGGCGCAAGGACGTGGCTTTGATGATCGTGAAGACATTAATAAAGCATTACCTGTCGCGGTTATTAGCCATAAAATGTGGCAGCAACGGTTTGCTAGTCAGCCTGACATTTTGCAACAAACCGTACAAGTAGGTGAAGTGAGCTATCAAATAGTCGGTGTGACGGCAGAAACATTTGTCGAGCCTGCATTGCATTCCATCGAACGTAAAACAGAAGTCTTTTTACCTTGGGATTTCATTACGCAAAATGAACAGGCTAAAAATGACTGGGTGAATTTTAATGATAAATATCGACTCATTGGTCGTTTAGCTTCAGAGATTTCTCCGCTAGCTGCTAGTCAAGCTTTAACAGAGCAACTAAATAAAATATTTAAAGAACGTACCGCGGGTGTGGGCTTTTTCAAGACCATTTCTGTGAAAGTTGATCTTAAATCGTTCGAGCAAGTGATCTTAGGTGGTAGCAAGTCTACCGTGCTGATGTTACTTATCGGTGTGTTAGTGATTGTGCTTATTGCGAGTGCCAATATTTGTAATTTATTTTTGTCACGCATCGCAGAAAAACAACGTCAAATGGCGATACAAGCGACATTGGGTGCCGAGAAAAAGCACTTGCTGCAAGGCATTATGATGGAAACCAGTATTTTAGTGGGTGCATCACTCATTTTTGCAATGATGGTGAGCCAAGTGGAAGTCATGTTTTTAGCTAAATATGGTAGCGACTTGTTACCAAGAGTGAACGAAATGCGCTTAGACATTGGTGTGTTAGGCTTGGTTCTGCTGTTCTGTATTAGCTTAGTTGCCTTATTTAGTTTTATATCTATTAAAGCGGTAAATTACCGTTCATTGCGCAGCATGTTGCAGTCAAGTGGTAAAGGTACAAGCACACAGGTTTCTAGTAAGATTAGAAGTATCCTTATTGCGAGCCAAGTCGCACTTGCTTTACTAATGATTTCAGCGTCATTGTCTATGACGTTTCATTCGCAAAAAGTACTCAACCAAGATCGCGGTTTTGCAGTTAACGATATCTATGAATTAAGCATAGATGCTGGAAACCGTAAGCTAACGCGTGAGATGCGATTAGAGTATATTCGTTCTATTAAGCAAGCGCTAACCAGTCAAGCGGAAGTAAACGCTGTGAGTGTGTCAGGTTCATCTGCAGTATCTACCTCTATGTGGGCAACTTCTGCTGCACTATCTCAAGGAAGTAGCAACTCCATCAAGCCAAATACTAATTTAGTTGATGAGCAGTTTTTCCCAATGCATGACATCAACATGATTGCTGGTAGCAACTTTAGTAGCACCGATGTAGCGGATAAGGCAAATGTTGTGGTGATTAACCAAGCGTTAGCGCAGCAGCTTGATATTGATAATGTTGCTATCGATAAAAACTTATACTGGGAAGATAAAGCAGATCCCTACCGTGTAATTGGTGTTGTTGAAAATACCCGTTTACCAGGGATTGAAGCACAACCAAGACTCTATTTACCCGGTAGTTCTTCGCTTAACTTTATTATTCAAATGAAGTCACAGCAAACCCTGTCGAAAGTGAATATCGTGAATTTAGTGCAAAGCGTAGATGGAAACTTTAAGGTATCTAAGTACGCGCACACTGATGAGGTTTATCAGCAATTACTGTTCAGAGACAAGTTAACAGCCACACTGACCTTATTGCTAACAATTGCGACGTTATTTTTAGCAACTGTAGGCATTTATGGCGTGATCAGTTTTGGTGTTAGATTAAAGCGATACGAGCTTGGTATCCACATGGCGGTCGGGGCCACGAAAAAAGCGGTATTTATGCGAGTATTTACCGAATATGCTAAGCCTGTTGTGGCGGGTGCCATGTTATCCGTTGCTATTATCTTAGCCACATTGGTTGCCACTGATCAGACAATCTTAGACATATTGCCGCTTAGCTGGTTATCAGTAAGCTTAACTGCATTACTCGTGCTGTTTGCGGTGGTACTGTCGTGCCAGTTAGGACTACAGAAAATAGTCAATAACAAACCGGCATTTTTGTTAAGAAACCAAGAAGGCTAATTCAGCCGTTTTTAATTAAAAGCCCCCGCATAGTAAATATGCGGGGGCTTTTGTTTTTCATTCAGGTTAGGGTCGCTAGCTTTTAATATCAGTCATGTGATATTTATCAATTAGCGCGTACAAGGTTGGTCGCGTGACACCTAACAGTGAAGCCGCTTTGGAAATATTATGATTAGCAATTGAATACGCTTTTCGAATTGCATGGCTTTCTGCTTTTTCTCGTACTTCTTTTAAATTAAGTACTGGCATTGCCTCTTCTTCATTACTGGGTGTTAAATTTAGGTCTTCAGCAGTGATATTTTTGCCTTCAGCCATAATGATGGCTGACTTCAACTTATTTTGGAGCTCGCGAATATTACCCGGCCAAGAATGATGCAACAATGCGTTAATAGCATCTTCAGAAAACCCTCTGATATTCCTGCTAAACTCTTGATTATATTGAGATAAAAAGTACTTTGATAATAAAATAATGTCTTGATCCCGCTCTTTCAGTGAGGGGATGTTTAACGTCATTTCACTGATGCGATAATATAAATCTTCACGAAACGTTTCGTCGTGCGTCATTTTTGATAAATCGCGATGGGTGGCGCATACCACACGTACATCAACGGCGATTTCACTCCTACCACCGATACGTTCAATCACGCGCTCTTGTAAAAAGCGAAGTAATTTGGCTTGAAGCGCTTGTGGCATATCGCCAATTTCATCTAGAAACAATGTGCCATGATGAGCTGTTTCTATTTTTCCTTTCGTGGTTTTGTGAGCGCCCGTAAATGCGCCTTTTTCATATCCAAATAACTCACTTTCTAACAAATTCTCAGGAATAGAAGCACAGTTAATCGCTACGAATGGCTTATCACTGCGTAAGCTGCGCTCGTGCAATGTGCGGGCAAACACTTCTTTACCTGTGCCACTTTCACCTAGCAATAGCGTGGTAATTTCGGTAGGAGCGATGCGCTCTACAATTTTACATGCACGTTGAATGGCAGGGCTGTTACCAATAATATTGCCTAAACTGGATACACGTTGATGCAGTGCTTTATTTTCTGATTCAAGTTCACATAACTTAAACGCACGATCAACAATCACATTAATGGTGTCGGTATCCACAGGCTTTTGGTAAAAATCATAGGCGCCTAATGCAATGGCTTTGAGTGCGTGTTCTTTATCATCATTACCTGTGATCACAATAACTTTCGTATTAGGGGCTAATTCTAGTATTTCAGATAATGCTGCGAGCCCTTCAGATGCGTTGGCCGGATCAGGCGGTAATCCTAAATCAAGTGTGATAACTTGAGGCTCGTGGCGTCTAAGCTGGGCAATAGCTGACGCGCGATCTTCAGCAAAGAACAGTTCGTAGCCACTAAAGCTCCACTTTAATTGTTTTTGAATACCTAGGTCGTCATCAACAATGAGCAATTTTTGCATCGGTTAATTCCATTTGGTTACTATGCGGGAAGATTAATTTGAACGTTGTGCCTACATCAGGTTTGCTGGTGACCAGCAAGTCTCCACCTAATTGTTCCATGAAGGCTTTTGCATCGTAAGCACCGATGCCCATGCCTGCATTACCTTTGGTGGTATCAAACGGCTTGAATAAACGTTCAGCGATAAATTCTTGTGTCATGCCGCAGCCAGTATCGGTAATGATAATGATGGTGGCATAAGCTTGTTGTTCTAATTCAACAATAACTGTGCCGCTATCTTCGGTTGCTTGTTGTGCATTGTCAATCAGATGCGTTAAAACATTGGTTAATTTATCTTTATCGATAACGAGGTTAACGATTTCGTCAGGAGTTTTTAACTCGGGTATCGGTTTTATATTAGATAACTTAACAACAATATCTTGAATTAATTGTTTTAGATCAACATCTTGCTGGGCTGTATTTGACACGTTTTTATTAAGTAATTGGTCAAGCATTTTATTCATACGTTGACGAGTATGCTGGAGCGTTTCGAAGGTATCATCAATAAACTCTGGGTTATGCTTATGTTTTTCAGCATTGTCCAAAATGAGTGTAATTTGTGCGACCACATTTTTTAAGTCGTGCATAACAAATGCTGACATGCGATTGAATGCATCAAATTGTGCATTTTCACGTAACTGTTCACCAGACTGGTGTACCCTATAAAAGCTGCCTACTTGCGCGGTGACAGCGGTCAGATAATCTCTCGTTTCCCAATTCAGTGTAATTTGTTTGTCTTTTTGCGTGTGTAAAAGAAATACACCTTGTAGTTTGTCATCATTAAACATCGGCACAATAAGGCTGAAAGTAGAAGTGTCTAACAACTCTGGGTCGATAATTAATTCAGGATAGTTTTTAGGGGTGCGGCTGTACTCATTTAAATCAATCATCCAATGATGTTGACGAATAAATGCCAGTGTGGCTTTAATCAGTTGCACGTGCTTGATGCTAATTTGATTCATGTTGATACTAGCCACTGGGCGTAATAAATTTTTATCAGTGATGCTTAAATAGCTGCCATAATTATAGTTAATGGCCTGCATCATGCCTTTAATACCTACTTCGTAAAAGTTATGCTCAGACTCTTTATGTGTATTCAGGGTATGAATAAGGCGTAGCCACTCTTCACGATAATCGTACTGATTCGCAAAAAAGTGCTTGGTAATATATACCTTAATATTTTTTCGTAAACTACCTGATAAAAACAACGCAATTAAGAGCGCAAAAGCAATGACGACAAATGATATTTGCACAACCCCCGACCAAGCTGCGCCAGATTGTTTGATGTAAAAGCCAACCACTGCCATTAGCATTAAATACGCGCCCGCGCCAACAACCATCGAACTTTGCAGGACGATATCCCGAGAGATAAAAATACGAATACCCCAATTGGTTGTGCGTTTAATGCTGATTAAAATAAAGGGAACGATAGCTGCGTAAATAAAGCCACGAGCAGCCACGTAATCTAAATTAATCGTCTTAAGCAATAAAGCTTCCGAGTATAAGAAAAAGTCGAACACACTCATGGTCGAGATGGCTAGGATCATAGGCTTAAATTGCCATCGGCTAGCTTCATCCGATTTGCGATACCACTGCTCAATGAGTGCAAGCTGCAAGGTGCACACCAGTAGCGGAAAAGCAAAATGCACGATGGGAATGAGCGTATCAAAAGTGTAGGTAGCAATGCCGCTAATAATGAGCGTAATAAAAATCGTACCGATGGCATAACGTACGAAGCGAAACTGTAGGTGCGTTTTTATATTGCTAATTTCGCTATTCAGTACCGCGGTTAAAAAGAAAATCCAAGCTGCATTCTTAACATGATCTAGGTACATGAGTAAGGATAAGGAGGGTTCAAGAAGGGCTGTAAAACTGGCAGCAAATACAGCAGACCACACAGCAATCATTGAAAACGTGACAATAAGTTGCGTTTTTATATAGTGTTTAGATTTAGCGGTAAATAGTAAAAACACCGCTGCTGCAAACATGAGAAAGGCAAAAAAGTACCCGCTAGAATAAATCCAATTCATATATTTTAATTTGCTTATTTATTATCCAGTGTTTTTTTATTAAAATACCACCGATTGCAACTTGTTATCACGTATTTTTTAGTCGAATGCTAACAATTACAACTTGCCTTGTGGCGTGATTATTGCAGTATAAGTAGTAAAAGTGGTCAATTTATCTGATTTTGTAAAGTAAACTGACACTTTTAGCCGTAAGATTATTGAGTAGGTATGGATATGAGCCCGGAACACAACACTACACATAAACCCGCTAATGACAAAGGAACCGCATTAGCAGCTTCAAGACGTAAATTTATTACGCGTGCAGCAATAGGGTCTTTACCGGTTATTTTTTCTTTAAATAGTCGTTCTGCTTGGGCAACGGGCATGAATTGTTCTACGACGGGGATTATGTCTGGTAACCAATCGGTTCAAGGTGTGTGTAGCCAAGGTGAACGTATTCTTTCTTCACACGGCTTTTGGAAAAATCATTATCCTACTTATCCTGTGATGCACAGACGCAGAGGTACCCCATCAGGCGTTATTAGAGATAGCCTGAATAACCTCGATGTTAATGAAGATAAATCAACCTTATTTGTTGATGTGTTCAAAGTGAATACCTTTCCAGGAAAATCTTTACAATGGGTATTACGTAGAGGCCCTGATAGCTTAAGTCGCAATATCGTTGCCGTATATTTAGATACACTGTATGAGCAAGTCTATTCCGCAAATGCTGAGCAAATTGGCACACCAGCGATGAATATTGGCTTAACGACGAAAAACATTGTGCAGTCTTACCAAATTGCGATGGGCGATGTGTCAGGGAGTGAAGCAAACCAACTGGCAGCTACCCTTGAATATTTGATTGATGGTGTTTAATCAAGCTATTAATGCTTACGCTAAGTAAATACCTATGACCATGCAGCACTCTGCTAATCATGAACACGCGGAAGCCCATGAAATCAGCATGGACTTCCAAGATTCGGTAGCTTATTTCAATAGAAAAACGGGTCAAACCCGAATTGAATATAAAGCGACGAATGTAAATGCGGCAACTGATGCTGAAGCTAGCGCTGCATCTGACGCAGAAAATACCCAAGGAGTCGGTTCTGAGTCATCCTCCCCTTCCAGTGATCATTAATTCTGGGCCTTTTGTTTTTTCATTTTCGAGTCCTCACCGAGTACCTTATTTAGCAAAGCTTTATAAGCAGTGCCTAATTGAAAAGAGTGATGACTATAAAGGCATTATCGATTTTTATGTTGATGTGCAACCCGTGTCAGGTATTCGTCACTGGCTTCGCCCGCAAGTAAAATTTCAGTTAGATAAGTTTGAACCTTTTAAGCCCATGCCCGCATCGCATGTGGGACCCATTTTAGAATGGGGTATGAATTGGTGTGTCAGTTCGCATATCCATGAATGTTTAAATATTCACGCTGCGGTAGTGGAAAAAAATGGAAAGGCGATCATTTTGCCCGGTGATCCGGGCTCAGGCAAAAGCACGCTTACTGCATTACTTGTTCATAATGGCTGGCGTTTACTGTCAGACGAAATGACGCTTTACTCGTTAACTGAGCATCAAGTTATTCCTGCAGTGCGTCCAATTAGTTTAAAAAATCAATCCATCGAGCTTATTCGTAAACTTTATCCAACTACGTATTTATCACCTGCATCGCTTGATACTATTAAAGGTACTGTTGCGCACATGGCTATTCCAGACGACGCTATAGCGGGTATGTATCAACCTGCAACACCTGTCGCTATTGTTTACCCAAAATATAAGCAAGGTGTCGATACACAGGTTTGTGAAGTTGGAGAAGGGCAAACCTTTATGCATATTATTAGAAATGCCTTTAATTACGATGTGTTGGGCGAAGTGGGTTTTGCCCGTGCTGCTGCGCTAACAAAAAGCACTCAAGGTTATTATTGTGAATATAGCCAATTTACTGATATTGCTGAATTTTTCGACGAGCTAGTGTGTGATGAATAATGAAGCGCTATTAATAGCGGTATTAGCGAATCCGGCTATTGTTAAGCATGCTGAAGCTGAATCATTTGATGAAGTAACTTGGTCATTGTTGCTAAGTGCTGCACGCCAGCAGAAAATGTTGGCGACATTATATTATTTGCTAGACGATTATCAGTTGCTAGACGAAATACCGGAAAAAGCGCGCATTCATTTAGCATCGTCTGCCTTGTATTGTAATAAATTGCATCAAAGCTTGGCGTATGAATTACAGCAAATTAGCTCAGCGCTAAAAACAGTAGGCTATTCAGCAACATTATTGAAAGGCGGTGCATATGTTTTGGCTAATAAGAAGGCAGGGCGTGGTCGCTTTTTTTCTGATATTGATTTGTTATTACCAAAAGAACAGCTTGAAACGGCAAAAAACGTTTTATTTTTAAAAGGATGGATACAGCAATCTGTGGACCAATACGACGATCACTATTATCGTGAGTGGACCCATGAGCTACCGCCGCTAGTACATTTAGAGCGAGCCTCTGTGGTTGATCTGCATCATGCTATTTTTCCTGTTGTGTCTCACCATGCATTTTCAGTTGTCCCACTGATGCGAAATACGGTTAAGCCTGACGATGAATATGAAGTGGATGTGTTAGCCCCTGAAGGAATGTTTATACATAGCGCAGTGCATTTATTTATGCAGGAAGATTTTGACAAACTGGTGCGCGACAGTTTTGATATGCACCGTTTAATAGCTGAACATGGACATGAGGAAACATTTTGGACGCGCTTACAAGGGTTAGCGATTGAATTGAAGGTGCAAACGGCGGTTGCTGATGCATTACATTGCTGTAAGCAATGGTATAACTCGCCCATTCAGCAACACGTTTTTCAAGCGTTAAATAAAGAAAACTTACTTACTAAACTGCGAAGACGCTGTTTGCATCACTTACTGTTTTCTTCAAATAAAATACACTTAACATTTGCGCATTATTACTTATATTTACGTGGCCACTTATTAAAAATGCCACTACATATTTTGCTTCCGCATTTGTGTTGGAAAACCATTAAGCAATTAAAACAAAGTATTAAGCAGGTTACCGCACACGGTCGATAGCACAGCGCTAGTTTTTAATCACTTGCTTCATTAACTCGTGAACATGTTTAACGGGTATTGCGTAGGTAATGCCGCTTGGCGCTGACAACACATTTTCTTTCGTTTCTTTAATGAATACTTTATTGATCACACCAATGACTTCAGCGTTATCTTGCAAATAAATAGGGCTGCCGCTATTGCCTGGGTAAGCGGTAGCATCAAGCTGGTAAATTGAAAAAGGTGCTTTCAGCCGCTTAATCATTTCAACACTCAATTTGTCGGCATTCACAGAGGGGGTAGCAATCGGCGTATACGCGGCAATAATGCCTCTATGTGTGGCAGGATATAACCCCAACACTGCACCAATTGGAAAGCCTGTAAAAGCAATATCAGCACCGTCAGGTACTCGTGTTGCGTTGGCCAATTTAAGAGGGGCAACGTATTGATCAATTTTTAAAATGGCCAGATCGTGAGTTGGGTCGCGCGCTACCACTTTTGCTTTAACTACTTTGGGGTGTTGCCCTTCGCCAACAAACACTACTCTATTTTGTACCCGCAATTCATCTAATGGCTTTGCGATTACATGATAATTAGTCACAATATGATAGCCATCATGAATAGCAAATCCGGTCCCTTGCAGTTGGGTTTTCGGGGCGGCTAACGCATCATAAATACCGATCCCAACTACAGCAGGTTTAACGTGTTTTACTGTGTCAACAAGGGGTGAATGTGCCTTAGTAAAAGCGCTAAAACCACAAGCGATAATAAGAAAAAAGGATAAAAATAGGTAAATGACGGTTTTTTTTATATTCATGAGCAAAAATAGCTTTAATTGAAATACAACCAGCATATACTAGTCGAAACAATCTACTATTAACATGAAAATGTGACAGGGATCGAGATGTTAGAAGAAAAATTGGGGCAAGTAAAACTATGTATCGTAGGTCTTGGATACGTAGGCTTACCTTTAGCAGTAGCATTTGGTAAAAAAGTAGAAACAATTGGTTTCGATATTAACGAAGAGCGAATTGCGCAATTAAATGATGGTGTAGACAACACCCTAGAAGTTGAAAGTGATGAGCTAAAAGCCACCACAAATCTTACGTTCAGTAACGACATTCAACAAATTGCAGATTGCAATATTTACATTGTTACCGTACCCACGCCGATAGACGAATTTAAACAGCCTGATATGAGGCCGTTACAAAGCGCGAGTAAAATGATTGGCGGCATTGTTAAAAAAGGCGATATTGTCATATATGAGTCAACCGTTTATCCGGGCGCGACTGAAGAAGTATGCATTCCAATTATTGAGCAGCAATCTGGCTTAACCTTTAACCAAGACTTCTTTGCAGGCTATAGCCCTGAACGTATCAATCCAGGTGACAAAACGCATCGCCTTGAAAGTATTGTTAAAGTGACTTCTGGCTCAACCCCTGACATAGCAGAAAAAGTAAATGCCTTGTATGCCTCTATTATTACCGCAGGTACGCATCAGGCATCATCAATCAAAGTTGCTGAAGCAGCAAAAGTTATTGAAAACACCCAACGCGACTTAAACATTGCGCTAATTAATGAATTAGCCATGATTTTCAATCGACTAGACATTGATACTGAAGAAGTATTAAAAGCCGCTGGTACCAAGTGGAATTTCCTTGGTTTCAGGCCGGGTTTAGTGGGCGGTCATTGTATTGGTGTCGACCCGTACTATTTAACTCATAAAGCAGAGCAAATTGGTCACCATCCTAATGTCATTTTAGCGGGGCGTCGTATTAACGACGAAATGGGGCAATATGTGGTGTCTAACTTAGTTCGCGAAATGCTCAATAAAAAAATCATGGTGAACGGGGCGCGGGTATTACTACTAGGTATTACGTTTAAAGAAAACTGTCCTGATATTCGTAACACTAAGGTAGTAGACATTGTTTCTGAGCTACACCATTTCCATGCTGATGTAGATATTTACGACCCATGGGCAAGCGCAGCTGAAGTGAAACATGAATACGGCTTAGCACTCGTTGAGCAGCCTGAAGAAGGTGCGTACGACGCAGTGATTGCCGCTGTAGCGCATGATGAATTTAAAGTGTATGACGCTAAAAAACTTGCATCATTATGTAAAGTAGACAGCGTAATTTACGATTTAAAATATATTTTTGACAAAGAAGCCGTTGATATCAGGCTATAAAGGGAAAAAAATGAAAGTATTAGTAACAGGTGCAGCAGGGTTTATTGGTTTTCATACCTCTTTATTCTTATTAAATCGCGGCGACGAAGTAGTGGGTTTAGATAACCTAAACGACTACTACGATGTTAACTTAAAACTGGATCGCTTAAAGCAAATTGAAAATCGTGAAAATAAAGTTAGCGACTTTAGATTTGTTAAATTAGATCTTGCTGATAAAGAAGGCATGGCTGAACTTTTCGAAAAAGAAAAATTCGATAAAGTAATTAACCTAGCTGCACAAGCAGGTGTGCGTTATTCAATTGAAAATCCGCATGCGTATATGGACAGCAACATTATTGGTTACATGAACATTCTTGAAGGATGTCGCCATAATAAAGTAAAACATCTGGTATACGCATCTTCTAGTTCAGTGTATGGCGCAAATGAGTCAATGCCATTTTCAGTGCACGACAACGTAGATCATCCGTTATCACTGTACGCAGCCAGTAAAAAGGCTAACGAGCTAATGGCGCATACGTACAGTAACCTGTATGGTTTACCAACTACCGGCTTACGTTTCTTTACAGTGTATGGCCCTTGGGGTCGTCCAGATATGGCATTGTTCTTATTCACTAAAGCCATTATGGAAGACAAGCCAATTCAAGTATTTAACTATGGTAATCATAAGCGCGACTTTACTTATATTGACGATATTGTAAAAGGCATTGTCCATACGCTTGACCATACCGCAGAGCCAAACCCTGAGTGGAGCGGCGCACAACCTGATCCAGGTACAAGTAAAGCACCGTGGCGCGTATATAACATTGGTGCACAAACACCAGTACAGTTAATGGAATACATCACCACGCTAGAAGAGCATTTAGGCAAAGAAGCTGAAAAAGAGCTACTGCCTATGCAAGCTGGTGATGTAGAGTCTACTTATGCAGACGTGGAAGCGTTGGTGAACGATGTAGGCTATCGCCCAACTACGACCATCAAAGAAGGTATCAGTAACTTTGTAAATTGGTATCGTGATTACTACAAAGTATAAACAACCGCTATTAAATAAGTTAATCGCCTAAATGGCCGTTTAGGTAACAAGAAATGGAAATGTCATTCTATTTCTTATTTAAAAAATGGGTGGGGGCGCTGTTTGCTCCCTTACCTATCGTTATTTTATTAATCGTGATTGCCTTTATTTTACGAAAAAAATCGCAAACACTGTTTAATACGCTTTTTGTTTGTTCTTTTTCACTCCTGCTGATCTTTTCATTACCTTTCACTAGTAACTTACTGTTGCGTCCACTTGAGTTATATAACGACAATCACACTCGTGACATAGCACAATTCAGTCATATTAAGCATATTGTTGTACTTGGCTGTAAACACCATGAAGAGCCATTGCAGCCGCTTGTTAGCCAAATTCATAACTGTTCATTTAAGCGAGTAGTGCAAGGAGTTTTGCTATATCAGCAATTAACCAAGCTGCACCAAACAACGCTATATTTTTCCGGCAGTACAGGGCGTATCAATCAAATTGCTGAAGCTAATATGAATGCAGCGCTAGCCACACAGCTTGGTGTGCCAAGCCACCACCAAATAGTCTTAGCTTCGCCGCGCGACACTTATCAAGAAGCGCAAGCACTCGCGCCGTATTTGTCTGGCAAAACGGTTGCTTTGGTAACATCAGCCAGTCATTTTGGTCGGGCAATCGATTATTTTGCGCAGCACAATATTAACGTTGAGCCATTTCCAGTAGAGCACTTAAGCAGCCAATATCAAGGTTACAAACCAAGTCAGTTTATTCCTAGCGCCGCCGCATTACAGCGAAGTGAAAGAGCCATGTATGAATACTTGGGAAGAGCAGCGAAGCATTTGGGGATGAAGTAAGTGAGAGTTTAATCAAGGGAGTTTGCACTCCCTTGTTATTTAAAGGCTAGCTTTAATTACCAGTATATTAGTTGACTTTGAAGCCGGGTATACAACTAACAGTATCGTATCTACCTGCAACAGAGTGGATATGAGTTGCGATTAGCTCGTACTCTTTTCCATCTTCAACATCTAATGTGACTAAGGTATCTCCATAAAAGTAAGTGCTTAAGGGAGCAAATTTTGTTGTGCCCACAGAACAATCTAATCTAAAAACTTGCTTACCAGTATTAAGAGGTATTAATTGATCGTCATAACTATTTTCGTAATCTTCAACAACTATCTCATCTACTGCTTTAAGAGTAATACTAATCCACAGATCAGTCCCATAAGTTGGATGAGGGATTATCTTTCTAAAGTTTTTCATTACAGCTGTATCTGCCATAACAGGCGCAGCAGCAGTTAATAAAGAGCCTACTAATAAAGTGGCGGTTGTTATTGTTTTAATCATTTTTACATCCTTATGTAATGGTGATTTGTATTGAATCATTCAATAAGTGTGATACGAGTAATGATAATGCGTTTATATCATTGCACGTATGGATATTTCGAGAGATTAAAAAGGGAGAGCTTCCCTTAGTGTTAGCGGTACTATCTATCTGTTTATTTTAATACCTGGGATGCAGTGAGCAGTATCGTACCAACCACGCTTGAAATGAAATAAGTCCGGATATAGTTCGTATTCAACGCCTTCTTCAACTTCAAGAGTCAGGGTTGTCCCGCCTGAAATACTAGTTGAGCGAAGTGGAGTGAAATCTTGGTAATTAACACCAGTATTCACTAAGCATTTAATATTGATCATTTGTTTTCCAGCTTCAATTGGTCTTAGTTGTCCATCAAAGCTGTTTTCATAATCTTCTACTATATTTCCTGCTGGATCTGGGTAAGGGCTGCTATCGCGTTTCTCAATAGACTGCACTACAACTTGAACCCAAGTATCAGTACCATAAGTTGGGTGCGGTACTACTTGTCTAAAGTTTTTAATATGAGACTCAGCCATAGCAGGTGCAGTAGCAGTTAATAAAGAGCCTACTAATAAAGTGGCGGTTGTTATTGTTTTAATCATTTTTACATCCTTATGTAATGTTGATTTGTATTGAATCATTCAATAAATGTGATACGAGCAATAATGAAAACCTGAGGGTATTCTTGATGACTCGTAAAGAAGTGCACTATATAAAAAGTTATTACCTTCAATAAGTTAGCGCGAGTGGCATACTATGGGAATGTTTCATTTAGATCAATAAAATGAATATTTTTGTAACTTAATTGTTTTAATATTTCGTAATCTTTTTTTTACAGCTATTTGTTCCCGTTATTCAATAGAAATCCCAATAATTTAAGCCATACTTTAATTCAGTGCGAATTTAGTACAAGAATTAACCTTCTGTGAGTAAGAGTAACCAATGGAAAATCTAATTGTTGAGAGTAACAAAGGAAAACCAATGACAGTAGTGCCTGTATTTTCGGGCGGAGGAACTAGGCTGCTTGCACATATCGGCATTTTGCAAGCCATTGAAGAATTAGATATTAACTTTGATCATGTTGTGGGGGTGTCAGGTGGTAGCATTGTGTCTAGTTTGTATGCGTCTGGAATGCCATTGGAAGAAATTAAGCAGTTAGCTTTTCAAACCGATTTTAATCAATTTAAAGATTTTTCGTTGTTGCGATTATTAAAAGATGGTGGCTTGTCGTCAGGCGCAAAGTTCGAACAATGGATTGACCAGCGGCTAGAAGGGCGCACTTTTAAAGACATGGACATAGACTTTCATGTACTCGCCACCGATGTCAATGGTGGTGGGCCGGTAGTATTTAATAAAACTAATAGCCCAGATTTAAAAGTGTCGCGTGCGGTGCGGTTTTCCATGTCGATACCGTTAGTATTTAGCTTTCAGGCGTTTCAGCAACATATATTGGTGGATGGTGCCATTTTGGCTGAAGATGCGTTATTTCGGGATTGGTCGGGCGAGGGCACGCCTGTATTATGCTTCAGGCTGAAAAGTGAACAAGAAGCTAACCAACAATTTAAGCGATCGTTTTTTTCTTTAAAAGCCTATGTATTAATGCTGATAAAAACCTTTATGGATGCCATTTCGCGTGAATACGTGCATGCCGAGCATTGGCATAATACTATTGTTGTTAATACAGGTAAGTCGTCGTCGGTAGACTTTAATATGTCGCTTGCACAAAAAGAAGCGCTTTTTCAGGCAGGTTATACAACGGCGCTGTCGTTTATTCCTAAAAAATTAGTGTTGCCAGACCAGTCCATCACTCCGTCACATTTATCCATGCATTAAACCCATAATCAGTAGCAAGCTGACACACGTTCGATTTTTAGAAAGTGCAGCGAAGCTTAATCATAATCGCAATCACAGTCACAATACAATCACAACGTTATACCTACGAAATTGAAAACAACAAATATTTCTAGTGATAGGCAACCCATCATTGCTGTCCAAGAAAGTTAATGACAGAAAAGATTTAAAGCAGGGAATATAAAAGTGAAGGTGAAAGCTGAATTAAAAAACAGGTATATAAGGATGGGAGGAGTAGGAGGTTAGTGAAATAGTATAAAGGTGGCTTGAAGGAAATACAGGTAAGAAGTATAGGTAAAAATATAGGTAAGAAATACAGATAATAAAAAACCCTGAAATAAATTCAGGGTTTTACACTTTGTATAAATAAATTAGTACAAATTAGTCAATACAAGTATTAATTATGCTTTCTTACGACGAGCCGCACCAGCAAAACCTAGTAAACCTAAACCTAACAATGCAATTGAAGAAGGTTCTGGAATACTGTTACCTGTTAAATCAAACGTACCGTTTAATAAACCAGGTTGGCCTTGAGTTGGTTGGAATGAAGAAGATAATACCATATCTGCTCCGTTAACCTGCGTATTAGTATCAAAGTTACCAGCAGCCATGCCACCAAGCACATCAATTAATGCTGTACCTGTACCAGAATCACTACCAGTACCTAGGTTAGTACCTGTGCCAGTTAGAAATTCTCCTGGTGGTAAACCTAGGCTTAACCATAGATTACCATCGCCTGCCGTTGGTGCTGTACCGTCAAAGTCTGGTGTATGATCTACATAAAAATCAATAAATAAATCTCTAAACTTAAATGTATTTGATACATCAAAATCTTCGTCAAGTACCATTGAAAATGTAAAGGTTAACTCACAGCCAGGACAAAATGCTGCATTATTAGGTAATGAGCTATTGAAATTAGTTACTTGGCCACGGCCAGTAACAACATCACCTTCTTGAACAGCACCAGTTTCAAAAATTGTTCCGTTAGCAACGAAGTCGCTTAACGCTGGAAACGCTAGAGTTTGATCTGGATCCCACTGAACACCGCCTACATTGATCATACTTGCTTGGGCAGACATACTTAAACCTAGGGTTAATGCTGCGCCTACTAACAACTTCTTCATTCTTTTCTCCTTAAATAACTAGTCCGAGTTATTTTTATTAAACTAGTAACACTATTAAAACTACCGCAATTTGTAATAAGCAATTTATAGACCACAAATAAATTTTTCTTCAACTTATTGTTTTTATTGGTTTTTAATTTATTTCCGGCGATTGTGTTATTAGTATTAATTCAGTTTGTAAAGTTACCTGACAGCCATAAACACATTTTAGAGTACGCGTAAGGTAATTATTGTGTGTTTGCCAAACTTGATGTCTATTAACGCTTTTTTGCTGCCTTATATAATTTTGGTGTAAAAATAATTGACGTTACTTTTGAAAACTCGCGATACTGCGGCGTTTACTATGGTGTGCTAATGGCTGATCATAAAACCCAACTCTAAAGAACATTAATGTTCTACCATTTTTGGTAAAAGCGTTGATTTCGCTTCTTACATTCGTCATTTCTTGCTGTATATCTTCATCGCTAAGCTGCACCACATCAAGGGCAACTACACCTGGTGCTGCGTAAGGATGAACTGATAAATTGTGTTTTGTTGCCATTAGCCATGTGCGTAATACTGCACGACCACCGTTAATAATATTCACACGACGTGAGTAGTTAGGATCTAGATGTTGTTCTTCATGTAAAGGATTTATGGTTAATTGACATAAGGCAGGTGAAAGTTTCATTGGCAAGGACACAGAGCGTTGCGCAATTAGTTTGGCGCCGCCAATTTTGTTAAATCGATTCATCCATCGCCATTTACTGATTAACTTAAAAAATGGACGGGCGGGCTTTTCAATTTCTAAGTCATCGTAGGTCATGCCTTCATCTGCTGTGCCATCGGTATTAATAGAACTGAAAATTTCTTGGTGTAAGGTTTCAGATTTAAAGCGCAATGCTTCGGCTTTAGCAACTAATGAAATGGCTTGGTTTTTACTTTTTGATTCAGTGAACCAATTTAATGCACAGTCTAACGATTGCGCAGCACGTGACATTTCGTCCATGATTGTTTGTGTAGGCATGCCTTTGAAAGGAAAACGGCGATCGGTTTGCCTTTGATCTAGAAATGTTGCAAGAGCATGTAACTCTGCGTTTGGCATCGGCATATTATTGCTAGTGCTATGAACTGGTTGGCTAAATTGAATGGTGCAAGGTAGATAAGGGTTGTTAGTAGGAAAATAGCTAATAGAAACATCTAATTCTTGCTCTGCGGCTTTTACCACTATAGCTTCCAGTACTGAGCCTATAGCAAGATCGGATAAAAAAAACGTTGCATCTGATGCTTTGCCTGAGCGTGTTTCATCTATCCATAATTCGAGGGTGTTGTCGTTTTGCCATTGATATAGCCAAGGTTGAGAATTATCAGCTGACGGAGCGGTTACTGCAGCCTGTAATAATTGTTGTTTAATTGCTTCAGTTAACATAAGTGGCCTTATCGTGTTTTATTATTCTTATAAGTATGGGCACAGTTAATTAATGATGTAGCGGCAAATGCATGCTTTCTCACATGTATTGGCTACGGGCTTAGTCAAGACCAAAATGTCGCTTACCTAAATACACTTGCAAACGGAATAGCGGGTTTTTGTGACCCAGTGGCAACCAAGTTTTTTTCAGTTTATTTTCGTAAGCATCGAATTGCATGCCCCACGGCGCTTTTACCAATGTTCCCCGATTAAGCAGAATTTTAGCAACGTATGCCGCTGCCATGCCTGCACACAAGTCGCAGCCCACAATAGTGGAAGGCCCTTTTTTTTCTTTTAGGTTAAGGCGGGTTGGGTCAACCAAATAATTGGTGTGCAATCGTGCAGGGGCTAATCCAAGATAGAAGCGTAAAAACTTTTCCATTTCAGACTTACCGTTCATCCCAAAGTATTCTTCAAATGACATGCTGTCGGGAGTAAAGGCTAAAAATGCGGTTCCCATACCTAGCGGCGCAGCAGTGATTGCTGGAATGCCTTTTTTTCTGCATAGTTCGAACACGGCTATACGTGGTTCAATAGCAAAAAAGTCGAGGCTATCTACATAGATATCAACGCCATCGAGAAATTCTTCTACATTTTCTTTAGAAATGCCTTTTGGAAATTGTTTTAACTCCATTTCTGGGTTGATGTCTTTGGCCATATTACAAATTGTGTCTAGTTTGTTATGGCCTATGGTTGACATGGTTGCGCCAATTTGGCGGTTGAAGTTTTCTACTTCGAAGGAGTCAAAATCTGAAACATGAAAGGCGCCAATGCCCATGCGTGCCAGTGTGGTTACATGGATGCCGCCCACTCCGCCGCAGCCTGCAATAGCTACTTTTTTTCCTCTAAAAATATGCTGTTCTTGTTCGGTAAACCAGCCAATATTTCTGGAAAAAGCTTTATCGTAGTCAAAAGCACTGTTTGTCATGGATCTTCCTTTAATTAGAAGTCTGTAGGGTCAACAAAAGGAACAAGTAACACTTGCTCTAATAAATCTTGCTTAACAGTATTAAATAACTCTAGTAATTCGTCATTAAGGTGCGAAGTAAAATGTTCAGAAGGTAAATAGAATAATGCACGCAAACCATGATAATCCATGGCTTCACCTACTTGTTGAAAAGGTAAACCTAATCGGTCAAGACGGCGTTGCAGTCGCGGCTCCATCATCACAAAGGTGGCATCGTGATTACATATTTGTACTAACGCGATACTTGCTAAATATAAGCCCATGGCAATATTTGGAAAGTTACGACGTTCTTCTTCAGAAAAAACGTGGCGCATATTAACGTCATTAATAATAAAGGGCTGATCTTTTTCATTAGGACGACGTCTAAATGCCGATGGCACAGCAAGCCGAGATATTTCTCCAAACGAGCCTCGGCGAAATGTGCGGGGATCAATAGCACCTTCTAATAAACTATCTAAACAATTTTTTTCTAACGGTGTTTGCTTTTCAGGGCTGGTAAGAGGAGGAATAACAACCCTAACACAGCCCGCAAACACGCCAGTGCTTTTATGCTCTAATAAGCAATGAAAGGCATATTGGTCGTATTCATCGGTTTCCATTTTGTTATCACGTAATGCTTCCCAGCCCAGTTCTTCACAATATACACTGTGTCTTATTTGAAACGCAGCTTGCCGAAGCGCTTTTGAGTTGGCAAATCGTACTGAAAAATACTTCTTAAAATTTTCAGCTAAAGATAATTGTGTCATTGCTACTCCTATGATCCCTCAGTCCGTTTTAATAGTGCCTAATGGAATGAACTCATTAACTATAGATCAAATTTCCGCTTTAGATTATTCAGTTGTTCTTGTTGTTGCGCATTAGCGGGAGAAATATTTTTAGATAATGTGATTGCTTCTTGCTTATTATCAGCAAGCATCAGCGTTTGCAATAACCGTAATTGCAGATCAACGTTATTAGGTTGAACCGTTAATGCTTGTTCAAAATAGCGAATGGCGGCAGCATAATCGTTACTAGCAATTGCGATGGTGCCTAGTGTATCTAAAATATTAACGGATTGCGGCGCATTGTTTAGCGCCTGTTCTGCCGTCGCTAATGCTTCTTCTAAGCGATCTTGCTTGTATAACGTCCATGCAAGGTTGTTAAGGGTGATTGCACTGTTTTTGTTAATAGTGAGTAGCGTTCGGTAATGTTGTTCTGCCTGAGCATATTGGTTGTGCTGCAAATAGAATTCAGCTAAAGAATTCAGCTTTTGTTGATCCTTAGGTGTTTTTGCAAGATCTTGCTCTAAAAATTTAGCAGAGGCTTCTGGTCCGTTAAGCTGCCTTTCGGCCATCGCTACTTTTACGGCACTTTCATAGTTAGGATTGATGTCGTAATTTTTGACGTAAAATGAGTAAGCTTTTTTGTAATCTTTCTCAACCCATGCTAAATCGCCTTGATATTTAAGTAATTTTTCGGCTGGCACATTCAGCTGATACAGTTTAGTGACTAGCTTATTGGCTTGCTCTAGTTGGTTTGTACGAGTTAGGTATCCTAATTTAAGCAGCTGTATTACAATTACATTTTGAATGCTTTCAGGTGCGTCTTCAATAAGTTCTAGCGCACCATTAAGATCACCATTCATATCTCTGATACCTATACCACGTAGCCAAGCGGCATAAGAGGTAGGGTGTTTTCTACGCCATTCATCGTAGTATCGCTGGGCGCTAGCCGGACCTTTCACTTTAAGGTTAGCGTCAGCAAATAGGAGCCAGGCATCGCTATTCAATACGGTTCTAAATTTATCAAGCTGCGCAATTACTTGTTGTGGCTTGTTTTGCAACTTATATAATGTTGCTAATGCTATGCGCGGAGAAAGATAATTAGGATAGTTCTCAATATGATTTAGCAAGTGACGCTCGACGCTATCTAGTGATTTAGTCTCTAGGCCGATACTGACTTGCTGCATTAGCGCTCTTTGATGATTAGGCCATTTATCAATAATTCGCTGGGAGAGTGAGCGAGCTTGGTCATATTGTTTTTTGTTATATTCAATTTCGACTAAATCCATGAGTGCAGGTATTAAATCGGGCTGTACTTCAAGCGCTTCATAGTAATATTTAGCTGCTTGTTCTACCTTGTTATCAAGTGATAAGATTTTGCCTTTTATAACTTTAGCATTAGCAACGTCTGTTTCTTCCCATTGCTCAGCAATATCCCACGCTTTATCCATTTCGTTATGCTTAATATAGTACAACGCTAGCACTAACCAGCCTCGTTCTAAGTTTGGATCTTGCTCGAGTGCTTGTTCAATGTTAGTTAAGCCACTTGCATCGTCAGATGCCACTTTGATAACGCCTGCATGTAATAAGTTTTCAGGGGTGCTGTTTAAGCTGGTTGCCTTTTTAAGATAGCTTTGTGCAGAGATTAAGTCTCCACTGAATGCAAGCCTTACACCTGTATTCGCTAATAAGTCTGCGTCACTTTCTGAAATGTCTGTTAAATTTTCAACGGTGCTTTGGGCGTCAGTGATATAACCCAATTGCAATTGTAGGTAAGCGTATAGGCGATGTAGTTTGTGTTCTTTGGGCAAGTTCACTATTGAATTAGAGAGGTAATGATAGGCTTGCTCAAGCTTATCTAATTTATAAGCAGAAATACCCGCCAATATTCTTGTAACTGGAGTTTGAAAGCTATTTTGGTGCGCTTTTTCTATATGATTTAGTGTTTCTTGATAGTTACCTTTATTAAACTCACTTTGACCTTTTAGGAAATTAACAAAACCATTATTCGGTAACCGTTGTAATAACGAAGCAATCAGTGTGTTTGCTGCTTCTGTTTCACCTAATTCGAGATGAGTTTGTGCAAGTAATAACTGTGCTCGCAAGTCGAAAGGCGTTAACGCTTTATACTTTAGTAGTGCGTCTCTTGTGGCAGCATGATTGTTATTTGTGCGATGAAGTTGTGCTTGCAGTAACAATGTATGCGCATGTTCCGGCTGCTGAGCCAAAATGCCTTCGGTGATACTAATAGCCTCATTAATAGCCTGTTGATGTTGAGCAACATATGCTTGTGCTAATCGTGTATGCAGAGATTCTGTTGATATAGCTTTGGCATTGTTAAACGTATCCATTGCATCTTCGAGCTTATTTAATGCTAAATGAGATATGGTTTGGTACAAGAAAATGATATTTTGCTGTTCAGGCGTGAGATTATTAAGTGTTTTAGAATATGAAAGGATTTCGGAATAATTATTTTGCAGATACATCGCGTGGACGATTTTGATTGAAATGTCATCTGCAGGATAGCCGAGCTCTAGTGCTTTAGTTAATTCTTTTCTGGCTGGCTTAGCTTGACCCAGCGTTAAATAGGTAGAGCCTAATATGTATCTTGCGCTGGCGTTTTCCATATCGGCTTTAATTGCATTCTTAAGCTCTAAAATAGCAGCTTGATTTTTTCCTTCATCTAATAGCGTTTGGGCATTAGTAATATATTCTTGAGGAGTTTTATTATTACAACCCGATAATATAGTCATTAAAGTGAAAGATAAGATAGCAACTTTCGGCATCTTAAGGCTTTTCATATTCAACTCCATCCTGAGATAAAACCAACAACAGTAAATCACTGTCGTTTAAAGTCATTGTTTGCTGGTAGTGTAATGCTCCAGTTTGCTCTTTAGTAAATAACATATCAAGTCACTAATAAATAAAAAATATAATGATATAACGTTTATATAAATAATCTGTGACCGACACAGGTATAAAGAGGGAGAGGCGAAGCAGATAATGTGGATTAAACCACCTAGCCCTTAATATACAAATAATAAATATAAAGATAAATACTGTTCGTGTAGGGTAAATCAATGACTTAAACGCTGTTCTGGTTAACAAATAACCGAACAAACAAAAAAGATAAAAAAGTACTTGCGCTGTTTTTAAATCTCCCTATAATGCGCCTCCACACCAACGGGGAAGCAAGCAACATCAGCCAAACCAAACGGTTTAACAAGCACTAAGTTCAAACGTTAAATCAGGTGCCAAGGTTAACCAGTTAATCGAATTTGAAAGAGTGAAGTTTTAAAAAAACTCCTCAAAAAATAAATTAGATTAACTGCTTGACTTTGAAAACGGAAAGCGTAGAATGCGCATCCCGCTTCGAGCTAAACGGTAACAAGTTACCAACCAGCACCAAGCACTGTTCTTTAACAATTTGTAATCAATCATCTGTGTGAGCACTCACAATAGAGATTAGAATCTAAGAGCTTCGGCTCAATACGATATTTAAATCTCAATAGTTTTGTAGAGTGACTCAACAGTCAATATATACAGAATTCATTGAGCTGAAACTTCGGTTTCAACAAAACTTTTAATTGAAGAGTTTGATCATGGCTCAGATTGAACGCTGGCGGCAGGCCTAACACATGCAAGTCGAGCGGTAACATTTCTAGCTTGCTAGAAGATGACGAGCGGCGGACGGGTGAGTAATGCTTGGGTATATGCCTTAAGGTGGGGGACAACAGTTGGAAACGACTGCTAATACCGCATAATGTCTACGGACCAAAGTGGGGGACCTTCGGGCCTCACGCCTTAAGATTAGCCCAAGTGGGATTAGCTTGTTGGTGAGGTAATGGCTCACCAAGGCAACGATCCCTAGCTGGTCTGAGAGGATGATCAGCCACACTGGAACTGAGACACGGTCCAGACTCCTACGGGAGGCAGCAGTGGGGAATATTGGACAATGGGCGCAAGCCTGATCCAGCCATGCCGCGTGTGTGAAGAAGGCCTTCGGGTTGTAAAGCACTTTCAGCGAGGAGGAAAGGTTGTCAGTTAATAGCTGTCAGCTGTGACGTTACTCGCAGAAGAAGCACCGGCTAACTCCGTGCCAGCAGCCGCGGTAATACGGAGGGTGCGAGCGTTAATCGGAATTACTGGGCGTAAAGGGCACGCAGGCGGTTAATTAAGTCAGATGTGAAAGCCCCGGGCTCAACCCGGGAACTGCATTTGAAACTGGTTAACTAGAGTACGAGAGAGGAAAGTAGAATTTCAGGTGTAGCGGTGAAATGCGTAGAGATCTGAAGGAATACCGATGGCGAAGGCAGCTTTCTGGCTCGATACTGACGCTCATGTGCGAAAGCGTGGGGAGCAAACAGGATTAGATACCCTGGTAGTCCACGCCGTAAACGATGTCTACTAGCAGCTCGGTTCGTCAAGAACTGTTTTGCGCAGCTAACGCATTAAGTAGACCGCCTGGGGAGTACGGCCGCAAGGTTAAAACTCAAATGAATTGACGGGGGCCCGCACAAGCGGTGGAGCATGTGGTTTAATTCGATGCAACGCGAAGAACCTTACCATCCCTTGACATCCAGAGAACTTACTAGAGATAGTTTGGTGCCTTCGGGAACTCTGAGACAGGTGCTGCATGGCTGTCGTCAGCTCGTGTTGTGAGATGTTGGGTTAAGTCCCGCAACGAGCGCAACCCCTATCCTTAGTTGCTAGCAGGTAATGCTGAGAACTCTAAGGAGACTGCCGGTGATAAACCGGAGGAAGGTGGGGACGACGTCAAGTCATCATGGCCCTTACGGGATGGGCTACACACGTGCTACAATGGTAGATACAAAGGGCAGCAAGACCGCGAGGTGGAGCGAATCCCATAAAGTCTATCGTAGTCCGGATTGGAGTCTGCAACTCGACTCCATGAAGTCGGAATCGCTAGTAATCGTAGATCAGAATGCTACGGTGAATACGTTCCCGGGCCTTGTACACACCGCCCGTCACACCATGGGAGTGGGTTGCTCCAGAAGTGGTTAGCCTAACCTTCGGGAGGGCGATCACCACGGAGTGATTCATGACTGGGGTGAAGTCGTAACAAGGTAGCCCTAGGGGAACCTGGGGCTGGATCACCTCCTTACCAAAAGATTCGACGCTATTGTCGAGTGTTCACACAGATGATTAGATTACAAAATCAGAGCAAAGAACAATCCCTCCTTATCGGAATGGGTAAAATAGGCCTGTAGCTCAGCTGGTTAGAGCGCACCCCTGATAAGGGTGAGGTCGGCAGTTCAAGTCTGCCCAGGCCTACCAACTATTCTATTGAATCGCACTAATTCAAAAGTAAATGTTCTTATCAAGAATCTTTACTTTTGAGCTTCTGCTCAAAACTGCTCTTTAACAATGTGGAAAAGCTGATAATTAAATCCAGCGTATGAATAACTGAGCAACAGGCAACTGTTGATTCATACGCTAATGACGTAAATGTCACTCTATTTGGTGGTGTCGCAATTGCGATTATCAATCAATTACTCATAGAGCGTCGTTATTAATCATAACGACATTGTCCATCTTTGGACAAAACTAGCGCATACTAACACAAAGTTGGTCAAACAATTTTGGGTTGTATGGTTAAGTGACTAAGCGTACACGGTGGATGCCTAGGCAATTGGAGGCGATGAAGGACGTGTTAATCTGCGATAAGCGTGGTTAAGGTGATAAAAACCGTTATAGACCACGATTTCCGAATGGGGAAACCCACCTGCTTGCAGGTATCTTATAGTGAATACATAGCTATAAGAGGCAAACCCGGAGAACTGAAACATCTAAGTACCCGGAGGAAAAGAAATCAACCGAGATTTCGCTAGTAGCGGCGAGCGAACGCGAATTAGCCCTTAAGCAGCTTACAAGTCAGTGGAATGTGCTGGAAAGCACAGCGATACAGGGTGATAGCCCCGTACACGAAGACGAATTTGTTGTGAAATCGAGTAGGTCGGGACACGTGATATCTTGACTGAATATGGGGGGACCATCCTCCAAGGCTAAATACTCCCAATTGACCGATAGTGAACCAGTACCGTGAGGGAAAGGCGAAAAGAACCCCTGTGAGGGGAGTGAAATAGAA
Organism: Flocculibacter collagenilyticus; assembly: GCF_016469335.1. Lineage (NCBI taxonomy): Bacteria > Pseudomonadati > Pseudomonadota > Gammaproteobacteria > Alteromonadales > Pseudoalteromonadaceae > Flocculibacter > Flocculibacter collagenilyticus. The sequence continues at coordinate 3,674,249 of NZ_CP059888.1, read as the reverse complement.
CCTGAAACCGTGTACGTACAAGCAGTGGGAGCCGACTTGTTCGGTGACTGCGTACCTTTTGTATAATGGGTCAGCGACTTATATTTTGTAGCAAGGTTAACCGATTAGGGGAGCCGTAGGGAAACCGAGTCTTAACTGGGCGTCGAGTTGCAAGGTATAGACCCGAAACCCGGTGATCTAGCCATGGGCAGGTTGAAGGTGCAGTAACATGCACTGGAGGACCGAACCCACTAACGTTGAAAAGTTAGGGGATGACCTGTGGCTAGGAGTGAAAGGCTAATCAAACCGGGAGATAGCTGGTTCTCCCCGAAAACTATTTAGGTAGTGCCTCGAGCGGACACTTACGGGGGTAGAGCACTGTTTGGGCTAGGGGGTCATCCCGACTTACCAACCCCATGCAAACTCCGAATACCGTAAAGTGATACTCGGGAGACACACGGCGGGTGCTAACGTCCGTCGTGAAGAGGGAAACAACCCAGACCGCCAGCTAAGGTCCCAAAGTGTATGTTAAGTGGGAAACGATGTGGAAAGGCTCAGACAGCCAGGAGGTTGGCTTAGAAGCAGCCATCCTTTAAAGAAAGCGTAATAGCTCACTGGTCGAGTCGGTCTGCGCGGAAGATGTAACGGGGCTAACATGCCACCGAAGCTGCGGATTCACCTTTTAGGTGAGTGGTAGGGGAGCGTTCTGTAAGCGGTTGAAGGTGAGTCGTAAGGCTTGCTGGACGTATCAGAAGTGCGAATGCTGACATGAGTAACGATAATGGGGGTGAAAAACCCCCACGCCGGAAGACCAAGGGTTCCTATCCCATGTTAATCAGGGTAGGGTGAGTCGACCCCTAAGGCGAGGCCGAGAGGCGTAGTCGATGGGAAACAGGTTAATATTCCTGTACTTGTTATTATTGCGACGGAGGGACGGAGAAGGCTAGGTGAGCGTGGCGTTGGTTGTCCACGTGAAAGTGAGTAGGCTGTCGGTTTAGGTAAATCCGGACTGACACTAGGCTGAGACACGAGACGACACTCTACGGAGTGGAAGTCATTGATGCCCTGCTTCCAGGAAAAGCTTCTAAGCTTCAGATAATAACGAATCGTACCCCAAACCGACACAGGTGGTCAGGTAGAGAATACTCAGGCGCTTGAGAGAACTCGGGTGAAGGAACTAGGCAAAATGGTACCGTAACTTCGGGAGAAGGTACGCCGCTGTCGGTGATTGGACTTGCTCCATAAGCTGACGGCGGTCGCAGAAAATTGGTGGCTGCAACTGTTTATTAAAAACACAGCACTGTGCTAAATCGAAAGATGACGTATACGGTGTGACACCTGCCCGGTGCCGGAAGGTTAATTGATTGGGTTAGCGTAAGCGAAGCTCATGATCGAAGCCCCGGTAAACGGCGGCCGTAACTATAACGGTCCTAAGGTAGCGAAATTCCTTGTCGGGTAAGTTCCGACCTGCACGAATGGTGTAATGATGGCCACGCTGTCTCCACCCGAGACTCAGTGAAATTGAAATCGCTGTGAAGATGCAGTGTACCCGCGGCTAGACGGAAAGACCCCGTGAACCTTTACTACAGCTTGACACTGAACATTGAGCCTACATGTGTAGGATAGGTGGGAGGCTTTGAAACCATGTCGCCAGATATGGTGGAGCCAATCTTGAAATACCACCCTTGTATGTTTGATGTTCTAACATTGCTCCATTATCTGGAGTGTGGACAGTGTCTGGTGGGTAGTTTGACTGGGGCGGTCTCCTCCCAAAGAGTAACGGAGGAGCACGAAGGTTGGCTAAGTACGGTCGGACATCGTACGGTTAGTGTAATGGTAGAAGCCAGCTTAACTGCGAGACAGACACGTCGAGCAGGTACGAAAGTAGGTCATAGTGATCCGGTGGTTCTGAATGGAAGGGCCATCGCTCAACGGATAAAAGGTACTCCGGGGATAACAGGCTGATACCGCCCAAGAGTTCATATCGACGGCGGTGTTTGGCACCTCGATGTCGGCTCATCACATCCTGGGGCTGAAGTCGGTCCCAAGGGTATGGCTGTTCGCCATTTAAAGTGGTACGCGAGCTGGGTTTAGAACGTCGTGAGACAGTTCGGTCCCTATCTGCCGTGGGCGTTGGATGATTGAGAGGGGCTGCTCCTAGTACGAGAGGACCGGAGTGGACGAACCTCTGGTGTTCGGGTTGTCACGCCAGTGGCATTGCCCGGTAGCTATGTTCGGAATCGATAACCGCTGAAAGCATCTAAGCGGGAAGCGAGCCTCGAGATGAGTCATCCCTAGAACTTTAAGTTCTCTAAAGGGTTGTTGAAGACTACAACGTTGATAGGCAAGGTGTGGAAGCGCTGTGAGGCGTTAAGCTAACTTGTACTAATTGCCCGTGAGGCTTAACCATACAACACCAAAGTTGTGTGAAGCGCTAACGAGATTGATTGATAGACATCAATTGAGTGACACTGATTTAATTATCACTGGAATTGTTATAACAATTTCCAGTATGACCTCTATTCATTGAGGCCTTGCTTTTCCAGTATTGTGGGATGAATTTATCAACTACATCCATGTAGTTGACCCTAACGGGCCGCACTAAAGTGCGTTAAATTTTGTTCCAAACAAAATTTTGCCTGGTGACAATAGCGTTGTGGAACCACCTGACTCCATTTCGAACTCAGAAGTGAAACGCAACAGCGGCGATGGTAGTGTGGGAGATCCCATGTGAGAGTAGCACATCGCCAGGCTCCCTATTAAAGAAACCCGTTCACACTGTGAGCGGGTTTTTTGCTATGTGGGGTTTGTAATTTAGTATTTAGCATTCAGTAAGTGGCATGCCTCATTTAGCATTTAGCGTTAAAGACTCGCTATTTAGGCGCCAGTACTTAGCAAATATGTACTTATAAATGCGTATTGAGCGCTCAGTACTAAGCTGTATATATTTAGGAATAGGTATTTAGAAATAAGCTAGCTGAACACGCTGACTAGTCCGTTGGCTCTGTTGCGGCTAAGGAAAGTGAGCAGGCTATTGGTGTGACTTCCATGTCTCTGCTACTTCTAACAGCACAGGTCTAGCATGAATGGCGGGGTTATTTTTATTCAAATACACGCAGGTGATTCGACATAGAGCGATGTTTAAATCATACAGAATCTTGGCCTTTCATTAGCCTAAGTTGGTATAAATAGCTGTATCACCTTAGCATTGCTACATTTCATATCTTTATCATTTTGAATGAGCGGTTTAACTTTCAAGATCACTCTGATTATTTAATCTTTATATTTTAGCCAGCGCTTGCATCCTTCCCTATAAATCTCGTACTGTAATCATACCATTATGTTATTGGTTCGTAGATATGTCAGACATAGATGTCAATACAACAACGATAAAACCTGAAACAACTGCCGCCCCACCTACTGATAAGAACGAATCGACGTTATCGTTTTCTGCTAAGCAAAAATGGCTAATGATGTTTAGCTTGGTCTTTGCTGGCGAAATTATTTTTAGCTTGCCATTTCATGTAGCTCGTTTTTTTCGTCCAACTGTTCTAGATGTTTTTCAACTGAGTCACGCCCAGCTTGGTGATATATTTGCGATTTATGGGGTTACAGCAATGCTTGCTTATTTTCCAGGTGGAGCATTAGCGGACAAATTTAGCGCGCGTGCACTACTGATCACTTCATTATTTTTGACTGCCATGGGTGGGCTAGTTTTTATGACGGTGCCAAACGCATTCGTGTTAGCTGTTCTATACGGTTATTGGGGCATTACCACTATTTTTTTATTTTGGGCGGCACTGCTAAAGGTCACTCGCCTATGGGGTGGTGATGATGATCAAGGAAAAGCTTTTGGTTTGCTTGATGGTGGTCGAGGATTGATTGCAGCAGGTTTGGCTTCACTAATGGTGTTATTTTTTAGTTCTCTCTTACCTGATGATTTAGCGGCTATTTCAGCCGAACAGCGAATATATGCACTACGATCGGTTATTGCACTATATAGTGCAGCTACTTTATTGGGTGTAGTGTTTGTGTGGTTATGGGTACCAAAAATGCAAATAAAGCGCCTTCACTCTACTCGGCAGTCGATGCAGGGGATCAAAGAAATTATTTCCAAGCCTCGAATTTGGTTGCAAGCCATTATCGTTGTAATGGCGTATACTGCCTATAAGTCACTCGACTTTTATGCAAGTTACGCAGTAGAAGTATTGGGGATGAATGAAGTTTCAGCTGCTCAATTAGTAAGTAATGCTGCGTATTTAAGAGTATTTTCAGCCATTGCTGCCGGTTATTTCGCCGATAAGTTCAGTGCAGGAAAAGTGATTATTGCTTTATTTATTAGCTTATTAGCCACTTATCTGTCACTCGCATTATTAGGAGAGCAAATAAGCCTGCACACTCATTCTGGTATATTTGTGTTGGGTAGTAATATTTTAGTGTCATTTGCTGCTGTATATGCACTACGTGGCGTTTACTTTGCATTGTTACAAGATGTTGGGGTAAAAAAGGCATATACGGGAACGGCAATTGGTGTGGTATCGGTAATAGGCTATACCCCAGATGTATTTTTAGGTTCGGTTGCTGGTAGGGTTTTAGATGCTAACCCAGGCGCTACTGGCTATTACCATTTCTTTTTAATGTTGTGTGGTGTGGCTATTGTCGGCATAGTGGTTAGTGCGGTGTTATTGTATTTTAATCAAAAGCAATCTACAGCCAGCGAAAAAGTGTCATGCTAATGTCTTTGGATAGACTTGCTAAGTTGTTACAATGCACAAATGTCACGATTGTTAAAATAGATTTAGTTTAATAGGTATATATTATGGGCTCTTTAGCTGACCAATTACTTAAAGCGGGTTTGACCACGAAACAAAAGGCTAAGCAAGCCAACACTGCGAAAAGAAAGCAGCAAAAGCAACAACGCAAAGGTAATGTAGCCGTTGAAGACGATTTAAAGAAAGAGATTGAGCAGGCTAAACAAGCAAAACTAGAGAAAGATCGTGAACTAGCGGCGCAGAAAAAAGCTGAATTAACAGCAAAAGAAAATAAAGCCGCGGTAAAGCAAATGGTGTTACAACACCATATCAAAGACAGTGAAGGCGAAAGTGTTTTTAACTTTACTTATGATAATAAAGTAAAAGAGTTAAAAGTAACGGAGTCACTTCGTAATAGTTTAGCTGCGGGTACAGTTGGTGTGTGCGCTGTTGATAAAGAGTTTTATTTATTACCAGCAGAATTAATTCAGCGAATTGCTACACGAGATGATTCAGTCATTGCCTGCTTACATGATCAAGATGATAACCAAGTACTCGATGAAGACGATCCGTATGCAGATTATGTTATCCCAGATGATTTAATGTGGTAGATATTATGCCTTTACTTAATCATCTGATAAAACGTCATCTGCACACCTTTAGCCTTGCATTTTTTGCATTCATTTTTGTCATTGTTTCCTTACAGGCGAGTGCTGCACCGGCTATTTGGCAGGTGAGTAAACACGGCCATAATAGCTATTTGGTAGGCACTGTGCATATTGGCGATGCCAGCATGCAGCAGTTAGATCCTAAGATTACTCAGTTAGTGACACAAACAAAACAACTTGCTGTTGAAGTCGATATGAGCCGCTTATCAGATGCTGACATGATGCGTATTACCGAGCTGAAAAGTCAGTTACCTGCAGGAAAAACACTAAAACAGTTACTCTCTCCTACTACCTACAAGAAAGTACAACATTATTTTTCCCAAGCAGGCTTACCTATAGCTGCATTTGAGCATAAACAACCTTGGATGCTAGCGCTCACATTAGCATCAATCGAATTTGCTAAGGCGGGGTATTCCCCGCAATACGGTGTAGACAGCAAAATCATTGCAGAAGCGAATACGCTAGATAAGCCTATTATTAGCTTAGAAACATTTGAGCAGCAACTTGGCTTTTTTGATGCGTTCAACGGTAAACATGGTGAAGCCTTTTTGCTTGATGGACTAAATGAAATTGAGCAAATTGAGAACATGACTAACCAGTTAGTCGAAAGCTGGAAAAAGGGCGATACCGATACATTGTTAAGCTTATATCAAGCGTCTATGCAGCAAACTGAATTTGATAAAAAAGCCGAAGACATTCTGTTAAAAGATAGAAATCTACGCTGGTTTGCTAAGCTAGAGCCTATGTTTAGACAACAGCCCACATTGGTTGCAGTAGGAGCCATGCACTTAATTGGCGATAAAAGCCTTGTTCATATTTTTAAAAATGCAGGTTGGAAAGTAGTTAGAGTACAATAGCTTTGAGGCTTTGCGAAAAGAATAACCTGAGCCGCGGCTATTACATGTTCCCCGCTCAGGTTAACGCTTATTATTTAGTAGCGCTTTCTACTTGTGAAAAATAATAAAACAGATGTTACAAGCAACCAAGTTGGAGGCTCAGGAATAGTTTGTGGCGGGTTGAAGTTGAATGTACCTACGCTTTGATAACTTACAAAACGTTGATCCAGCGCTGTCGATGAACCATCTAAAAGGCTTTCAAAGTTAGCTTGATGATATGCTTCATTCCTGAAGAGTGCATCTTTACCACTATTGGCGTTTAACAAATGAGAGATATCTGAAAACGAAATAGTACCGTTTTGATCAAAATTAAACGCAGAATGTTGTGCACTTGTATTATCAATATTAATTGATAAGTGCTCAAGATAGAACGAAGCATGAGACTCGACGCCAGTACTGGTTAATAAATCTTCATCGATATTGTAACCAAATTCAAAAGCGACTTCTGACAGTGCACCTTCAGTAATTGTTGACTGAGTTTGATCGTATTCCCCTTTAACTCTCATTCTAAAATACCAAGGCGTGGTATAAGAAAAAAATGGTGTAATAAGGCTCGACTCTAAAGTCTGTTGAAAGGGGGAGTTGATACTCGTCATATCCAAGTTATACACGCTCCACCAATCACCATTGCTTTGTGAATGAAAAACAGGCTGTAAATTATTTTCATTCAGTGTCAGTGTTGGTGAGTAAGTAATATCACCATTGAAGTTGCTGTCTTGGCTACCGTTTTCATGTCGAGTAAAAGAGTCAAAGTTAAAGGTTAACAGGCCAGCTGTAGCTGTATGTGTGCTGATTATTGCCAATAACGAAAGTGTGGCAGCTAAAATCCAATTATTATTTTTCATTAGTTATCCATTTTTTGTTAATTAAACGACTTAATGCACGCCCGTTGGTTTTTTAATCTAAGTCATGCTCTATTTAAATCACTTGGCATAAATATATTCAACGCTGTTACACCCACCAATTATGGGGCGCACTGTACTTTCCAATGTTTTATTGTACAACGACTTACTATGTTCCCATTTTTAACAATATGAATTTCATTATAATTTAATTTTTCATACTTGCTTCATAACTGAATATCAGCTATAAATCTGTCAACTTGATTTGGCAACATTATTGTGCTGAATTTTTATGAAATCTTGTCGGAGCGCCTAAATAGGCTGAGACCGTGAAAACGGGATCCGTTGAACCTGCCCGGGGTAATACCTGCGAAGGAAACAAGTAAGAATAGATAGTTCCGTTTTTATTATTGTAAATATAAGTAGGTTAAAATGACACCTGCTGACAATAATGCTGTTTATCTATTTCACCTATCTTGTGATCGATGGCCAACACTAAACAGAGTCGTATACTATACCTCGTTTGTTTAGTTGTTAGCTTAATAGCGATTAATTCAACGTTACTCGACAAGCAAATTCTTAACTATAAAAAAGTGAGTTTGCATGTCTATACATATACAATCTTCAACTAACACCACTAATCCAGAAAAGCTGTCACGCCGTCAAACGCGTCAACAAGCTCAAACCTTTTTAAATGAACTAAGTGGTGAAACTTGGCCAAGTTCAAAGCGCACATATTTACCGGGGTCGCGCTCTGACATTCAAGTAGCAATTCGTGAGATTATTCAAACACAAGGGCGTAATAGCAATGTCATTATGACTGACGCGCCAAGTGCCTCTATTAACCCCCCCATTCCGGTATATGACACCTCAGGGCCTTATGGCGACCCGAATATCAATATTGATGTGAGCAAAGGTATAAAAGCTATACGCCAGCCATGGATTGAAGAACGTCAAGATTGTCAGCGCTTAAGTGACGATCAGTTAGTACGCCCTGATTATGACGATAACACGCAGTCATTAAAGCAATGTATGACTCACCAACCGAACATTTATAGGGGTAAAGCTGGGCGACGAGTTACCCAGCTATATTATGCGCGCCAAGGCATAATAACGCCTGAAATGGAGTACATAGCGATTCGTGAAAACATGGGCCGAGAGCGCATTAAAGACGAAATGCTTACTCAACAGCATAAAGGAGAGCATTTTGGTGCTAACTTGCCAGAGCAAATTACTCCAGAGTTTGTGAGAAAGGAAGTTGCTGAAGGGCGTGCCATTATTCCTGCGAATATTAATCACCCTGAAGCCGAACCAATGATCATTGGTCGTAACTTCTTAGTTAAAGTGAATGCGAATATTGGTAATTCTTCTGTTACATCATCGATTGAAGAAGAAGTTGAAAAGTTGGTATGGTCAACCCGTTGGGGCGCTGACACGTTAATGGATTTATCAACAGGCCGCGACATTCATCAAACGCGGGAATGGATAATTCGTAACAGCCCGGTGCCAGTTGGTACGGTGCCTATTTATCAAGCGCTGGAAAAGGTTAATGGCGTAGCAGAAGACTTAAACTGGGATGTATTCAAAGCCACGTTGATTGAGCAAGCACAGCAAGGGGTCGACTATTTTACAATACATGCAGGAGTGCTATTAGCATATGTGCCGTTAGCAGCTAATCGTGTGACTGGCATTGTGTCCCGTGGTGGCTCAATCATGGCGAAATGGTGCATTACTCACCATCAAGAAAGCTTTTTATATACCCGCTTTAGGCAAATATGTGAAATCTGTGCGCAATACGATGTGTCATTAAGCTTAGGTGACGGTTTGCGTCCGGGGTCAATTGCAGATGCAAACGATGAAGCACAATTTGCAGAATTAAAAACCCTTGGCGAATTAACGAAAATTGCTTGGCAATACGACGTGCAAGTGATGATTGAAGGCCCCGGGCATGTGCCAATGCACTTAGTAAAAGAAAATATGACGATGCAACTAGAGCACTGTCACGAAGCGCCGTTTTACACATTGGGACCACTGACTACCGACATTGCGCCGGGCTATGATCATTTTACCTCAGGCATTGGTGCGGCCATGATTGCATGGTACGGTTGTGCAATGCTGTGCTATGTCACCCCAAAAGAGCATTTGGGGCTGCCCAATAAGGAAGATGTTAAACAAGGCTTGATCACTTATAAAATTGCAGCACACGCGGCTGATTTAGCAAAAGGTCACGCGGGTGCACAAATTCGTGATAACGCCTTGTCAAAAGCGCGCTTTGAATTCCGCTGGGAAGATCAATTTAACTTATCTTTAGACCCTTTCACCGCCAAAGCTTATCACGATGAAACGCTACCTCAAGAGTCGAACAAAGTGGCAGAGTTCTGCTCTATGTGTGGCCCTAAGTTCTGTTCGATGAAAATTAGCCAAGACGTGAAAGATTTTGCTGACGATGCACAAGGGTTAAAAAAACACAGTTCCCAGCCAGCTAATCACACGGCAGTAGAGTTAGCGGGAGAAATCGATGATGAATGACAGCACCAACCCGTCTACAAAAATGCCAGTTATGTGGAGTGTGGCGGGTTCAGACAATAGTGCTGGTGCAGGCATTCAAGCAGATTTAAAAACTGGTCATTGCTTAGGTGCACAGGTGTGCACCATAGTGACAACAGTGACAGCGCAAAATCATCAACACGTACTTATAAATGAAACGGTATCAATAACCGCGCTGAATGCTCAGTTTACTAGCTTAATCAAGGATGAGAGCGCTGCATATTGGCCAGCCGTTATTAAAATTGGCGTAATACCCAGCGAAAAGCACCTGCGCTGTATTGTTGAAAATTTGCAGAAAGTGCAAATGATGGCCGCGCAAGACACTAACAAAGTGATGCCTTTTGTGGTGTACGATCCGGTGTTAGTAGCATCGTGCGGAGCAGAATTAGTTGCAGAGCAGCAAACATTTATTACCCAAGTGATAGCGCTGCTATTACCTTGGGTAACGGTTATCACGCCAAATAAGCCTGAACTATTGGTATTAGCACAATGCTTAAATCACGATGTAATCAATAGTACAACTCAGCCGCATCAGCCGCAAGAGCTTAGTATTAGCGCTGCAATTAACTCATTGCTCGCAACTGGTTGCAACAATGTATTACTAAAAGGTGGGCACGATGATGCATCGATAAATAACTGTGATGACTACTTATTTACACCAGAATCTACCTGGTTAATGCGTAGCAACAGAAAGCATAACTCCACAGATACCAGTGATAAAAATGAACCGATCCATTTTCGCGGCACAGGTTGCACACTATCTAGCGCATTATCTGCTGCGTTAGCGCTGGGCTTTTATGAGCAGGGATCAGTAACCGAGTCTAAGAATAATCTTGTTGCCACAAATGTGATTGATGCTGCGGTGGTGGCTAAGGCTTATATTAATCAAACCCTAGATGAAACAAACGCATACTCTCAGGTTTTGCATCATGGCGGTTGGCCAGAGCGGAGCAAAGACTTTCCTCAGTTATTTCGTTTTAATAAAACCGCTTATCTAGATTCAAAGCAACCTCATTTAACGGCGCAAGATAGCTGGTTGATGCATTCCGCTGCTTTTTTGCCTCATCAGTTTTGTGAATATACGGCCAGTGAAAAAGCGTTATACCCAGTTGTGCCTGACTTAATATGGTTAGAGAGAATGTTGCAGCTAGGTATTTCCACTGTGCAGATAAGGGTGAAAGTGCCGATTACAAGCAATAAGGCTGATGAGGATGAGTTAACACTAGAGCAAATTATTGCGAAAGCGGTAGCGCTCGGTCAACAATATAAAGCCAAAGTATTTATTAATGACCATTGGCAGTTGGCCATTAAATATCAAGCCTATGGTGTGCATTTAGGACAAGAGGATTTACAGATCGCTGACTTAACTGCCATTAAACAAGCGGGGTTACGGTTAGGTATTTCGACGCATAGCTACAGCGAACTGCTGATTGCAAAACAATTACAGCCTTCCTACATAGCGCTAGGGCATATTTTTGCAACAAACACCAAACAAATGTCATCTGAACCTCAAGGCTTAGCAAGGTTAGCACGCTATTTAAAGCTGGTGGAAAACATACCAACGGTAGCGATAGGTGGCATTAAGCAGCATCATTTAACGGATATGACGAAAATGGCAGTGGATGCTATCGCTGTGGTAACTGCAATTACAGAGGCGGATGACTGGCACAAGGCCACGTTGGAATTATTGCAGCAACTTGAAGAAAAAGCGTTTGCGCCAATTGATGTGTGTTATCACGGCGAAACTGATAAGCAAAAGGAGTTAGCATAATGACAACAGGCTTATCAGATAAAGCGTTTATTCGTTATAGCCGCCAAATTATGCTGCCAGACATCGCTGAAGCAGGGCAATTAGCACTGACGAATGCCAAAGTATTAATTGTAGGAGCTGGCGGGTTAGGTTGTGCTGCTGCAATGTACTTAGCCGCAGCGGGCGTTGGACGTATTGACATTGCTGACGGCGATGCAGTTGAGCTGAGTAATTTGCAACGGCAGGTATTGTTTTCGGTAGAGGATATTAATCAGAATAAAGCGCAGTGCGCCCAGCAGCGATTATCTTTACTTAATCCGCTAGTGACTATTAATGCCATCGCGCAGCACTTAACTTCTGCTGAGTTGCACGACCGAGTACCTCACATGGACTTGGTGTTAGATTGCACTGATAACACCGCAACGCGTCACGCCGTTAATCAGGCGTGTGTCTCTGCGATGAAGCCGTTAGTGAGCGGTGCAGCGAGTGGGTTTGATGGACAGTTAGCAGTATTTTCCAATCAAGCTGCATCAGCCTGTTATCACTGTCTTTTCCCTGCTAACCATACATCACAGCAACCTAGCGAAGCACAAAACTGTGGTGCGCTTGGCGTGATTGCGCCATTAGTTGGTGTGGTTGGCTCAATGCAAGCGATGCAAGCGATTAAGATATTGTGTGGACTGCAAACGAGCACGTTTTTTATGACCTTACCCATGCTGAGTGATCTTGCGTCAAACAGCCAGGCCGCTGATGTAGGCTGGCAAGTGCTTTCAATTCAACCAGATCCTCATTGCAAAGTGTGCGCTCAATGCAATTCACAAGCTGACCAAGCGTCTTCCTCGTTATCAAATCAACTAAAACCGCAGCGGGCTAGCCACTCTACGACTGCTCTCCCGAAAAGGATGCCATAATGCAAATTTGGATCAACCATACCCTCATTGATGTGCCAAGCAATTGTACACTGGAGCAGGCCATGCCGACGGTGTTTAAACATCAACAAAGCCAAACTAAGAACGCCATGAAAACAGAGCAGGCATGGCGTGAAGGTGTTGCGGTAGCTGTGAATAACACCGTAATTCCAAAAGTTAAATGGGCTAAGCATTTGTTAGAACCACACGCTAAAGTGCATGTTTTTCATGCCATTGCAGGAGGGTAGTATTATGTTGACGATAGCAGGTAAGCAGTTTAATTCGCGATTATTTACGGGGACAGGAAAATTTGCAAGTGGTCAATTAATGCAAGATGCCCTGCTGGCAAGTGGTACTGAACTCGTTACTGTGGCGCTTAAACGCATGGTGATAAATTCAGAAACAGAGTCACAACAAATTTCTGAGCAAGCCGTTGACTCTATCATGCCTTTTTTGCAACCTTTGATGGAAAATAAGCGTATTTCGTTATTGCCAAATACGTCCGGAGCGAAAACAGCCCAAGAAGCGATTTTTGCCGCCGAGTTGGCACGAGAAGCGCTGCAAACCAATTGGCTAAAATTAGAAATTCACCCCGATCCCTATTATTTAATGCCCGATCCCATTGAAACCTTAAAAGCGGCTGAGCAGTTATGCAAGCAGGGCTTTATTGTGCTGCCTTACTGTGGTGCTGATCCTGTGTTGTGTAAGCGTTTAGAAGAGGTGGGCTGTGCGGCTGTCATGCCTCTTGGTGCACCAATAGGTTCTAATCAAGGCTTGGCCACTCAGGCAATGCTCGAAATTATCATTGAACAGGCCCAAGTGCCCGTAGTGGTTGATGCGGGAATAGGTAAACCCTCCCATGCGTGTGCGGCTATTGAAATGGGAGCTGACGCCGTACTGGTTAATACGGCAATGGCAGTAGCTAATGATCCCGTAGCAATGGCAAATGCATTTAAACATGCCGTGGATGCTGGTTGGCAGGGACGACGGGCAGGATTAGCTGCCGATAACGCCATGACTAACGCTAGCAGCAAGTTGAGTGCAATAGGTACTAGCCCCTTAACCGACTTTTTGTTAGATGAGCATGGATAAATAATGTGTGATGTCGTGGTTTTTATCAACCAAACGCAGGAATAGTGTTCATGGACTATTTATCATCCAGTTTTTTTAGTCATTGGCAGCAAAACACAGTACAACAAGCATTAGCAGTACGGACTGCGTCAGATGTTGAGCAGGTATTAAACAAAGTCGCACGGGCAAAAAGCTATAACATGCTGTCAGTAGATGACTTAGCTACACTAATCTCTGATGCTGCAAATCCATATTTAGAGGTAATGGCGCAGCTGTCGCAGCAATTAACGCGACAACGATTTGGCCATGCTTTACAGCTATTTATTCCACTGTATTTATCTAACTTATGCGCGAATGAATGCAGTTATTGTGGCTTTTCAATGAGCAATAAGATCAAGCGAAAAACACTTACATGGGAAGAAGTTGATGCTGAGTGTTTAGCCATTAAAGCAATGGGTTATGACGCAATTTTATTGGTAACCGGAGAGCACGAAACAAAAGTAGGTATGGCCTATTTTGAACAAATACTGCCGATTGTAAAAAAGCATTTTAGTTACGTAATGTTAGAGTGCCAACCGTTATCGCAGCACCAGTACGCATTGGTGAAACAATGGGGAGTGGATGCGGTAATGGTGTATCAAGAAACCTATCACAAGCCGAGTTATCAACAATATCATTTGCGTGGTAATAAACGCGACTTTCGCTGGCGGCTGGAAGCGCCTGATAGATTAGGAGCGGCGAAAATGGATAAAGTGGGACTCGGCTGTTTGTTTGGCTTGCATGATTCGTGGCAAGAAGATGCGTTATCGTTAGCGAGCCACTTACAATATTTGCAAAAACGCTATTGGCGAACACGTTATTCAGTTGCGTTTCCACGCTTACGCCCTTGCACAGGCAATAATAACCAATTGACTCCACAAGCCGCATTATCTGATCGCAGCCTCACTAAGCTTATATGTGCATTTCGGCTATTTAATCCGCAATTAGAGGTTGTGTTATCAACCCGAGAGCCTGCAAAACTAAGAGATAATCTATTGCCATTGGGAGTTACCCATTTAAGTGCGGGTTCGCAAACCCAACCAGGTGGCTATGTTGATGAAACAGCTTTGAAAAAGCCGCAACTAGCGCAATTTGATATTGATGATGTTCGCGCGCCTGCGGAAGTGGCTGCGAGTATTAAACATAGAGGCTTTGATGTGATTTGGACCGACTGGAATAAAAGCTACTCTGGATAACATAACACCCTTATAACCGTTCGAATATTATGGCAAATGCGCTATGGTTAAGTACGTATGATTAAGTACGTTATGATTAAGTACGCTGCAACTGCCAAAAAGCTTGTACTAGTGGGTTATTAAGCTGTTTTTTCAAGCAGCTTAACCCCAAATTGAATGCTTGAGGCTGAACGGGCACGGGTAAAATGCGTACTTTATTTTTAACCGGACTATTCTCAATAACTAAGTCGGGAGCAATGCTCACCCCGCAACCTAGCGCAACCATGCTGACAATGGCTTCATGACCAGACACTTGCGCATACTCTTGTGGTTTTAACTTCATGGCTTTTAACCACGCCATTAAGTGGCTGCGCGCCGGGCCAGCTTCTGGCATAACAAAAGGCAGTGCTTGCCAATTAATTTCTGTACCTTGTAATGCGTCACTAAAAGCGGTGTGCTGCGTAGGTGCAATAATACGTAGGGGAATGTCGGCAATGGCTTGAAACGCAAATTTATCTGCAAGTGAGTCCGGCCGTGCTGCAATGGCAATATCTACATCATGTTTCGCTATTTTTTCAATCGCTAAACTTGCATCACCCGTAGTTAAATGAATATCCACTAAAGGGTGTTGCTGGTGGAAGCGTTCAAGCATATTAGGTAAAAAACTGTGCGCTGCGGTTACGGTACAGAAGATTTTCAATTCGCCACTTAGCTGTGTGTGATGCTGCTGAACATCATGTTTTAACGCCTGCCATTGACTAACAACCTGCTGAGCAAACAATGCGAAACGCTCGCCTTCGGCAGTGAGTGTGACGCTACGATTATCGCGTTTAAATAGAGGGTAACCAAACGTTTCTTCTAGTCGCTGGATCATTCTACTTAACGTGGGCGGACTAACGTGAATGGCGTCAGCCGTCATCGAAAAATGTAACGTACTTCGTAGGTGTAAAAATGCGTTCAGCGATTTTAGATCCATGTTCTTTTTACTCTTTTCTTATATTTCATAAATAGAAATAATAAGTTTCAAATATATCAATTTACGAAATAATAAACCCAGCCTACACTTTGCTCAAGTTAATTGATTACATATCCCTATTGTTTTACCCGAGGAAAGTTATGAGTAACCAACATGCTGAGCAAAATTATTTTAATCAGTTGAGCCTTCGCCAACAGCTTGCTCAACTTGGCGTGTGCCGTTTTATGGCGCGAGACGAATTTGAACAAGGTTGTCAATTTCTTAAGGGTAAAAAAATAGTCATTATTGGTTGTGGCGCTCAAGGCTTAAACCAAGGTTTAAATATGCGTGATTCTGGGCTGTCCATTGCGTATGCCTTACGCCCTGAAGCGATCACCCAACAACGCCTGTCTTGGCAACGTGCGACAGAAAACGATTTTGAAGTTGGGGATTACCAAACGCTCATTCCTGATGCCGATCTAGTCTATAACTTAACGCCCGATAAACAGCATAGTCAAGTGGTTGCAGCGGTGATGCCACTGATGAAGCAAGGTGCCACACTTGCTTATTCGCACGGTTTTAACATTGTTGAAGAAGGTCAGAAAATCCGTTCAGATATCACCGTGGTAATGTGTGCACCTAAGTGCCCAGGCACCGAAGTGCGTGAAGAATACAAACGTGGGTTTGGTGTACCGACTTTAATTGCAGTGCACCCAGAGAATGATCCCCAACAGCAAGGTTTCGAGATTGCAAAAGCACTAGCCTCTGCAACTGGGGGTGACCGTGCTGGCGTATTAGCATCGTCGTTTGTCGCTGAAGTGAAGTCGGATTTAATGGGTGAACAAACCATATTATGCGGAATGTTACAAACGGCTGCCATTCTAGGTTACGACAAAATGATGGAAGCTGATATTGCACCAGCATATGCTGCCGAACTTATTCAGCAAGGATTAGAAACCATCACTGAAGCCCTAAAAATTGGTGGTATTAGTCATATGATGGATAGACTTTCTAATCCATCTAAACTGGCGGCATTTGAGCTAAGCGAGCAACTAAAACATACATTAAGACCGCTTTTTGAAAAGCACATGGATGACATTTTATCCGGTGACTTTTCGCAGAATATGATTGCTGATTGGCACAATAATGATAAAAATTTACTGACATGGCGTGAACAAACCAATGAAACTGGGTTTGAGCAAGCGCCTGCTAGCGAAGAAAAGCTAGAAGAGCAAACATACTTTGAACAGGGTATTTTCCTAGTCGCGATGATAAAAGCAGGTGTTGAATTGGCATTTGAAGTGATGGTTGAGTCGGGCATTTTACCTGAATCAGCTTATTACGAGTCACTACACGAAACGCCATTAATTGCGAATACTATTGCGCGAAAACGCCTATATGAAATGAACGTGGTGATCTCAGATACTGCGGAATATGGCAATTACCTTTTTGCCAACGCTGCCGTACCAATGTTGCGTGACACTATCATGCCGAAACTAACCACAGAGCAAATAGGTAAAGGGTTAGCGTTAGATTCGCTGAGCGTTGATAATCAAGCGTTAGCCACTGTGAACGACGCAATTAGACAGCATCACATAGAGCAAGTGGGTCGCGAACTGCGTGGTTATATGAAGGACATGAAAGCGATTATTAAAAGTCACTAACTGTAGATAAAAGTGATAATTATGATGCTAAAAGTAATGAAAATACATTGAATTTTATTTATGTTGTTAACCAGTAATAAATGGCTTCTTATTCCTAAAAAGAATATAGCCATAACTAAAGGAACTTGATAAAGGCGTTGACTTTAACTGCATAGGCGCCTAAAAATAAAAGAACAAAGCTGACCAGTTGTTGGCTTTTTTCTAAGCGCTTCAACATTAACATGGCTTGAAGTGACATTTTTAGCATAACGCTTAACCTAATTTTTAGTGTAAACGAGAAACAGTATTTAAAGTATGAACAGCCTAATCACCCTAATTAACAACATTATTATTTCAGTGGTCGTCGTGATTATTCGCGCACGGCGGGGTGTGTTATTGGGTAACTAGCTGCAACAGTTTCCGAAAACCCCCGCTCCGCAAGGACCGGGGGTTTTTTTATGACCAAAAAAAGTAATTAGGCATCAAATAAATAACGGTAGAACAAAAAATGAATGGCGCAGAATTGGTACTTCACACATTGCAGCAGCACAACATAGATAGTGTTTTTGGCTATCCGGGTGGTGCCATTATGCCAATTTATGACGCTCTGTATGACAGCGAAATTAACCACTATTTGTGCCGCCACGAGCAAGGTGCAGGATTTGCGGCACTAGGCTATGCGCGTTCAAGTGGCAAAACAGGCGTTTGTTTTGCGACCAGTGGCCCTGGCGCTACGAACCTTATTACTGCGCTTGCTGATGCTAAGTTAGATTCTGTGCCACTAGTGGCAATTACCGGTCAAGTTGCCAGCCAAGTAATGGGCACCGACGCTTTTCAAGAAGTGGATGTGCTGGGATTGTCACTGACGGTGACCAAACATAGCTTTTTGGTTGAGTCTGTTGAACAGCTGGCCGACACGCTAAAAGCGGCAATTGCATTAGCACATGATGGTCGTCCCGGCCCAGTGTTGGTAGATATTCCAAAAGATATTCAATTAGCGCATATTGATGGGAAAGAGCTGGATGAGGAAATGCTGGATGAAAAACCCCTGATCAATAACGCACCGGCTAATTACAACGCGCAACCACAACACGCGCCTCAATTAATGACTACAACACCTGACCCGAGTGATCTTTCCAAGCGTTTACAGCAAGCCGCAAAGTTGATGAGTGATGCCCAGCGCCCATTACTTTATATTGGCGGTGGTGTGCATATGGCGAAGGCGAAAGAGGAATTCAACGCATTGCTTAACGCAGCCAAATGGCCAGTGGTAAGTACCTTAAAGGCGCTAGGCACGGTTGCCACAGATTATCCGCTTGATTTAGGTATGCTGGGTATGCACGGCAGCCAAGCTGCCAACTATACTGTACAAGCCTGTGATTTATTAATGTGTATTGGCGCGCGCTTCGATGACCGTGTAACCGGAAAATTAGATGAGTTTGCCGCTGATGCCACTGTGATACATTGCGATATTGATGCTGCGGAAATCAACAAACTGCGTGCCGCTGATGTGGCGTTTGTAGAACCCTTCAAGCATTTGCTGCCGCAATTAACCGCAGGGCTACTTGCGAGTAATGACAAGCAAATTGATCTTACACCGTGGCAGCAACAAGTGGAATCTTGGCAACGAACCTATGCATGGAATTACGATCAAGTCTCAACGGCAACCCCAAATGCGCAAGAAGATGACGGTGTCACTAGTAAAATTGATGGGCCACACTTCTTAAAACAATTAAGTGATACGTTACCGTCTAATAAAGTTGTGTGTTGCGACGTAGGGCAGCATCAAATGTGGGTAGCGCAGCATATGCAATTTGCGCAACCTAGCGATCATTTAACTAGCGGTGGCTTAGGCACCATGGGCTTTGGTTTACCTGCTGCGATTGGCGCACAGCTAGCAAGAACTGGCGATACTGTGGTAGCAGTATCTGGTGACGGTAGCTTTATGATGAATGTGCAAGAGTTAGCAACGATTAAGCGATTTGGTTTGCCTGTTAAAATCATCATTATGGATAACAGTCGATTAGGTATGGTGAAGCAATGGCAAGAACTGTTTTTCGATAAACGTTTTAGTCATACCGACTTATCTGACAACCCCGATTTTGTGCAATTAGCCGCCGCATTTGATATTCCAGGGTTAACGATTGACAGTTCACAAGATATTCCACAAGCGTTGGAAGCCATGCTGAGTTGGCAAGGCGCGTTTTTATTGCATGTAAAAATTAACGAAACCGACAATGTATGGCCATTAGTACCCCCTAATCGCCCCAATCATGAAATGCTAACGGAGTTAACGCAATGAATAATCAACAGTCTTTAACGATTTTAGCGCACCAGACTCCAGCGGCCTTAGAGCGTATTTTGCAGACCATGCGTTTTCGCGGATTTCAGCTATTACAGCTCACCACACAGCAAGTGTTGATTGCTAACGAATATCAACAAGATGATCAGCAAATGTTACTAATATCAGTTACAGTAACTAGCAACCATGCGATCCATTTATTAACGCACCAGTTAGAAAAATTATTTGACGTGGCTACAGTTAACGTACTGGATACGCAGCCAACACTAGAAAAAATGTCGAATACAATGGATATCGCAACAATAAATAGCCGTACAACGAATGTTGCCTTGGCACTACGATCGTAAATGATGGATCAGGTGAATACGTACAGAACGTGTTTATATGCCATGGCAACGCACAACACAAAGAATGAAAAGTAAGGAATTACAATGAGTGTAGATAAAATTTGGTTTAATGGAAAAATGATGCCGTATGCTGACGCTAAAGTGCATGTATTAAGCCATGCATTGCATTATGGATCGTCGGTATTTGAAGGTGTTCGCGCTTACGATACGCCTAACGGCCCATGCATTTTTCGGTTAGAGGAACACACTCGTCGCTTATTCGATTCAGCAAAAATCTACCGCATGGTTATCCCTTATACCGAAGCGCAAATAAACCAAGCATGTAAAGACGTGATTAAAGAAAACGGCATGAAGTCAGCGTACTTACGCCCGGTCGCCTTTTATGGAGAAATCGGTCTTGGGCTACGTGTACCCGCGGGCACTGAAACCGACGTTGCTGTAGCAGCAATGAATTGGGGCGCATATTTAGGTGACGAAGCACTTGAAAATGGTGTTGATGCCGGTGTGTCTTCATGGTCAAGATTAGCGGCAAACACCATACCTACTGGTGCAAAAGCGGGTGGTAATTACCTTTCTTCACAGCTTATCTCAATTGAAGCGGCGCAACATGGTTATGGTGAAGGCATCGCCTTAGACGTGCATGGTTATGTGAGTGAAGGTGCAGGTGAAAACTTATTTGTGATCCGCGATAACGTGGTCATGACTACCCCATTAACTGCCGCAATTTTACCGGGGATCACCCGTGCCACGATTATTACCTTACTACAAGAAATGGGCTACGAAGTGCGTGAACAAAATATTCCGCGCGAGTCATTGTACCTTGCGGATGAAATTTTAATGTGTGGCACAGCCGCAGAAGTAACACCAGTACGCAGTGTTGATGGTATTGCTGTGGGTAATGGCGGCCGAGGTCCAATTACTGAAAAGGTACAAAAGGCATTTTTTGGTTTGTTTAACGGTCAAACTGAAGATAAATGGGGCTGGTTAACACCAGTAAATAGTTAACCTTAATCACATTAACCAATGAAAAAAGTAGGCAATAGTAAGGAACCAATAATGACGAGTACGAACCGTAAAATTACCCTGCGCTCTGCAACCACAACGCAAGGCCGTAACATGGCTGGTGCACGTGCGCTTTGGCGCGCCACGGGGGTGAAAGATCAGGACTTTGGTAAACCGATTATTGCCGTAGTTAACTCGTTTACCCAGTTTGTGCCTGGTCATGTCCATTTAAAAGACTTAGGCCAGTTGGTTGCACGCGAAATAGAGCAGGCAGGTGGCATTGCCAAAGAATTTAATACTATTGCTGTAGACGATGGTATTGCAATGGGGCACAGCGGTATGCTGTACAGTTTACCTTCGCGAGAGCTGATTGCTGATTCGGTCGAATATATGGTGAATGCACACTGTGCGGATGCCATGGTATGTATTTCAAATTGCGACAAAATTACACCGGGCATGTTAATGGCCGCCATGCGCTTGAATATTCCAGTGGTGTTTGTTTCTGGCGGGCCGATGGAAGCGGGTAAAACTAAACTGTCTGATCAAATCATTAAGCTTGATTTAGTCGATGCGATGGTCAGTGCTGCTGATCCTACTGTGTCGGACGAACAAACTGAACAAATAGAACGCTCTGCTTGTCCAACGTGTGGCTCATGCTCTGGCATGTTTACCGCTAATTCGATGAACTGTTTAACGGAAGCGCTGGGGTTATCATTACCGGGTAATGGCTCGATGCTGGCGACTCATCAAGACCGAGAAAAACTCTTTTTACACGCAGGAAAGCGCATCGTTGAGCTATGTCAGCAATATTATGACAATGGTAACGAAGCCGTATTGCCACGTAACATTGCTAACAAATCTGCGTTTGAAAATGCGATGTGTTTAGATATTGCGATGGGCGGTTCAACTAATACGGTATTGCACCTGCTTGCTGCGGCGCAAGAAGCAAATATTAACTTCACCATGGACGATATTGATCGCTTGTCACGTATCGTACCGCATTTATGTAAAGTCGCGCCGTCTACACCAAAATATCATATGGAAGATGTACATCGCGCTGGTGGCGTGATAGGCATTTTAGGCGAGCTGGCACGCGCCAATTTATTGAATACAGATGTTGGCCATGTCGCTGCTGATACGCTGGCGAACGTGCTGCAACAGTGGGATGTAAAAATTACCAAAGATGACACTGTTAACTCCTTCTTTAGGGCAGGACCTGCTGGTATTCGTACCACGAAAGCGTTTAGTCAAGATTGTCGTTTCGATACCCTTGATGATGACAGGGAAGCAGGTTGTATTCGCAGTCGTGAGTTTGCTTATAGCCAAGATGGCGGGTTAGCTGTATTAAGTGGCAACTTAGCTGAAAAGGGATGTATTGTAAAAACGGCAGGTGTTGATGAAGACAGTTTAATATTCAGTGGTAAAGCCATTGTGTTTGAAAGCCAAGATGACGCGGTGAGCGGCATTCTTAGTGGACAAGTAAAAGCAGGGCACGTAGTAGTTATTCGTTATGAAGGCCCAAAAGGCGGCCCGGGAATGCAAGAAATGCTTTATCCAACAAGCTATTTAAAGTCGATGGGGCTAGGCAAAGCGTGTGCATTAATTACTGACGGGCGCTTTTCAGGTGGCACATCAGGCTTGTCGATTGGTCATGTATCGCCAGAAGCCGCAAGTGGTGGCGTGATTGCGTTAGTTGAAAACGACGACCCAATTGATATCAATATTCCTGAACGAACTATTCAGCTAGCAATAAGCGATGATGAATTAGCGTCGCGTAAACAGCAGATGTTGCAACGTGGTAATAAAGCATGGAAACCGCTTAACCGTGAGCGACCAGTTTCAGCCGCGTTAAAAACTTATGCCATGTTAGCAACCAGTGCTGATCAAGGGGCGGTACGTGATTTAGCAAAACTGGAGCAGGACTAATGTCGTCGCAAACTGCTTGTCAATTGAACCATGATTTATCTGTTGCTGATTCATCCAGCGAACCCTTACTGACTTGGTCAGTTGAACAGTACATTAAGCAGATTTTATTGGCTCCTGTGTATGATGTGGCTCAACATACACCATTAAGTAGTTTGCATAAATTAAGTGCGCGGTTAGGCCATAAAATCAGCCTTAAGCGTGAAGATATGCAGCCTGTGCATTCATTTAAAATCCGTGGAGCCTACAACAAAATAGTGACACTGTCTGCTTCACAGCGCGCTGCTGGTGTTATCGCTGCGTCAGCAGGTAATCATGCTCAAGGCGTAGCGCTGTCCAGTACTAAGCTGGCGATTAACGCTACGATTGTAATGCCTATCACTACTCCAGAAATCAAAGTGAGTGCCGTGAAGCGCTTGGGCGCTGATGTTGTGTTGCACGGTAAAAATTTTGATGAAGCACAACAACAAGCGCGGTGCATTGCGCGTGAAACAGGCGCTACGTTTATTCCGCCGTTTGATGATGCCAATGTGATAGCTGGACAAGGCACCGTTGCGAAAGAGTTACTTGAACAGCAACCTAAGTTGGATGCGGTGTTTATTCCTGTTGGTGGTGGCGGCTTATTGGCGGGAATGGCGCTGTATATTAAGTACCTTATGCCCAGCATCAAGGTGATTGGTGTTGAACCTCACGATGCAGCGTGTTTTCAACATGCGTTAACAATGCATCATGCCAATGTAGCTAGTGAAGCAGAAAATACTGACACTGCAGTGCCTGCGGCGTTGTCGCGTGTTGGCACATTTGCGGATGGCGTAGCGGTAAAGCAAATGGGAAAAGAAACCTTTCGATTAGCAAGCCAATACTGCGATGAAGTGATCACTGTTAGCAGTGACGAAATTTGTGCTGCCATAAAAGATATTTTTGATGATGTAAGAGCCATTGCAGAGCCTGCGGGCGCATTAGCATTGGCAGGCTTAAAGAAATATGCTGCAAAGCATCATGAAGTGCCATTGCAGTTATCTGCGGTGCTGTCAGGAGCTAATATGAACTTCGATACGCTGCGCTACGTGTCGGAACGTACCGAGCTAGGTGAACAAAAAGAAGCGGTGCTGGCGGTAAAAATTCCTGAGCATAAAGGCAGTTATCTCGCATTTTGCCAAGCATTAGGGGGTAAAGCGATCACCGAGTTTAATTATCGGCAAGCGGCATCATCGCATGCACATATTTATGTAGGCATTAAGCTCACAGAAGGCGCGGCCGAACTGACCGAACTTAAACAGCAACTCAGCAATAATAGTTATGAATATGTAGATATGTCGGATGATGAAACGGCTAAGTTACATGTGCGGCATATGGTGGGTGGGCGTTCGAATGCCACCTTAACCGAGCGCGTTTACCGTTTTGAGTTTCCTGAATGCAGTGGCGCGCTGCTCACATTTTTAGACACATTAGGCGCACGTTGGAATATTACGTTATTTCATTATCGCAATCATGGTGCTGCCATCGGGCAAGTGCTTGCAGGGTTTGAATTACCAGATAACGAGCACCTTGAATTTCATCAGTTCTTAACAGCGTTGGGTTATGGTTGGAAAGATGAAACTAACAACCCAAGCTATCAACTTTTTTTACAATAATAATGAGCAACAAAGGAATATTATTATGACATCGCAGCATACCTCTCTGCATGGTTCCAATGCAGATACGCCCGATAAAGCTGAGCACAATCAGCAAGGTTCTCCAATGTTATCTGGTGCCGAAATGGTGGTCGCTGCGCTTAGAGATTTAGGCGTAAAACATCTATTTGGTTACCCGGGTGGCGCGGTATTGGATATTTACGACGCGTTATTTAAAGACAGCGAAATAGAGCACATTTTAGTGCGACACGAGCAAGCTGCTGTTCATGCAGCCGACGGTTATGCCAGAGCCACCGGAGAAGTGGGCTCGGTGTTAGTGACGTCAGGTCCCGGTGCGACCAATACGATCACCGGTATTGCAACCGCGTACATGGACTCAATTCCATTAGTCGTGCTGTCTGGGCAAGTACCAACCACCATGATTGGTGAAGACGCGTTCCAAGAAACCGATATGGTGGGGTGCTCGCGTCCGATTGTAAAACATAGTTTCTTATGTAAAAAAGCCACCGATATTCCTGCCGCCATCGCTAAGGCTTATTATTTAGCAAGCACAGGCCGACCGGGGCCGGTTGTTGTTGATTTGCCAAAAGACGCGGTTAATCCACAGCATAAATTTCCTTACCAATTACCGCGCGATATTAAAATGCGCTCATATAACCCAACGGATAAAGGACATTCGCGCCAAATTAAAAAAGCCGTTGAAGCCATCGTTAACGCTAAACGTCCTATTATCTACAGCGGTGGGGGCGTCATAGCGGCTAATGCCTCTGCCGAGTTAACAGAATTTGCTGAAAAATTAAATGCCCCTGTCACTAATACATTAATGGGATTGGGCTGCATATCGGGTACGCATCCGCAATTTGTAGGCATGTTAGGCATGCACGGAACGCTAGAAGCAAATAACGCAATGGCTAACGCTGACTTAATTATTGCACTGGGTGCACGCTTTGATGATCGCGTTACCAATAATGTCAAAAAGTTCTGCCCTAATGCCACGGTATTACATGTAGACGTTGATCCTGCCTCTATTTCAAAAACGATTGAGGCGCATATTCCCATTGTGGGCAATGTAAAAACGGTGCTTAAGCAACTAATGAAATTGATATCGCGCGCAAACCTACAGCTGGATAACGACGCAATATCCGCGTGGTGGCAACAAATTAACGACTGGCGTGCGCAACAATGCTTGGCCTTTCAGCCGCCAGCACAACAAGAAAAAATTAAACCGCAGCAAGCCATTCAAGCGCTATATCAAGCAACAAATGGCGATGCTTATGTCACTTCTGATGTGGGCCAGCATCAAATGTTTGCGGCGTTATATTATCCTTTTGCCAAACCAAGGCGCTGGATAAATTCAGGTGGGCTAGGCACCATGGGCTTTGGCTTTCCTGCTGCAATGGGCGTTAAGCTAGCGTTTCCAAATGAAACCGTGGTGTGCGTAACTGGTGATGGCTCTATTCAAATGAATATTCAAGAGCTTTCAACCTGTATGCAATACAATATTCCGGTAAAAATAATCTCTTTAAATAATGGGTCGCTAGGCATGGTGCGCCAATGGCAAGACATGATTTATGGCGGTCGTCACTCGCAATCTTACATGGCGTCATTACCCGACTTTGTGAAATTGGTGGAAGCGTATGGACATGTTGGACTGCGAGTAGAGCGTGCAGAAGATCTCCAAAGCACTTTAGAGCATGCAATGTCGTTAACCGACAGGCTAGTATTTGTAGACATTATCGTTGATGAAACTGAGCACGTGTATCCGATGCAAATCAAAGGTGGCGCAATGGATGAGATGGTTTTGAGCAAAGGAGATAAATAATGAAGCGCATTCTTTCAATCTTAATGGAAAATGAACCGGGCTCATTGTCTCGTGTAGTCGGGTTATTTTCACAACGTGGCTATAACATTGAAACCTTATCGGTTGCGCCGACGGACGATGAAACATTATCTCGGCTGACGATAACCACTTTTGGTGACGATCGTGTGTTAGAGCAAATTACCAAACAAGTGAATAAGCTGGTGGATGTGCTTAAGGTTAGCAATTTAACTGAAAAGGCACATATCGAGCGTGAACTGATGTTGATTAAAGTAAGCGCCAGTTCATCCGAACAGCGAGCAGAAGTGGTACGTTGCAACGACATTTTTCGTGGTCAAATTGTAGATGTTACCGCTAATATCTTTACCATCCAGCTGATTGGCAATAACGAAAAACTGACAGGATTTATCGCCGCGTTAAACGATCAAATTAGTGTACTAGAAGTGGTGCGCTCAGGCACCGTTGGGATTGCTCGCGGTGAAAGGGCATTGAAAATATAACGTTCCGAAACATCAAGTAACATTCCTGATACGCCAATACACACTTCCTCGTGTATGCTTTTTGAGCATATATCGTTAGTTCATGGTTAGATGAAAAATACAAAGGAATCGTGATGTTGGCACTTCATATACTTGGCGGGGTTTTAGTACTTCTTTTCGCAACAGTGGCGCTACTTGCTAAAAAAGGCGGTAAGTTTCATCGTTTTGGTGGCAACATCTTTTTTGTTTCTATGGTGTTGGTATCAACATCGGCGATTTATTTAGATATTGCCAGTGGCGATACCCCGGCTATTTCGGTTCTTGCGTTGTACCTTGTGGTTACATCATGGGTAACGATAAAGCGTAAGGAAGGAACCATAGGACTGTTTGAAAAATTGGCGTTTGTTGCAATTACTGCGGTTGCTATTGGCCTTTACAGTGTGGGGTGGCATATCTCATCGGCTGACGGGGTAACCAAAAATGGTGTGCCTGCAGCTATGTATTTTGTTTTTGGCACCTTAGCGCTATTTGCTGCGGCGTTAGACTTAATCATGATTGTCAAAGGTGGGGTAACGGGAAAGCATCGTATTGCTAGGCATCTTTGGCGGATGTGTATACCTGTTGTGATGGCTACCATGTCGGTATTATCGCAAAAGTCTGTGATCCCTGTTGCACTGCAAGGCAAACCTATTTTGTGGCTACCTATTTTGCTGCTGCTTTCGCTCATGTTTTTTTGGTTGATAAAGGTGTTATTTACTAAGTGGCATCAGAGCCGACAACCAGCCAAAGTAGAGGCAACCTGATGCGAACTTGAAGGGATAATACGCGTATTGCTGGGTATTTATTTACCCAGCGTCAATTCAATATATTCTTTTTTAGCGCGCGTTTTTACTTGGGAAAGTAAATAAATATAACGGCCGATAATCACCACCCACGGTATGATGGTTAGTAATAAACCAAAACCCATTGCTACGCTATAGCGGTAATCTTCTTCATCTTGCAGACTGTATTCGGCAGGGATCGGTAAATAAAAGTGCGCATAAAAGCTGGTTAGGCCAATACAAACAACCAAAGCAAATACACAGTGCAGCAACAAGTACGCCATGTTTGGCGTATGCTTTTGCAACAATTGTTGTAGCAGTTTGGTGTCTATTTCTATGTCTTTCGCTGTGCTTGTTGGTTTCTTACCCAAATATTCTTCGTTGTTGGGATTGTTTGAACCGTTATTTGAGTTGTTATCTGAATTTTGCATGGTATTAAAGCCTGTAAAACATATGCGGGCATATTACCATGAAGTTGACAGCTAGCCTACGCTGGCAAAGAACTCACGTTGGACTAGGTTTAAGATATGAAACGTACTTAGGTTAAGCTGAGTAAGAGGCACAGTTGACTGCATTACAGCTTCAAGACATCATGTATCCACTTCAATCATTTGCTCACATTTATTTGGTAATCATAATGCGTTTGACTCGCTTAACAGCTCTATATGCTTTGTGCTCTCTGTTACTTTCCTTCTTCACTTGTCAGTTAGCTAACGCCAGCGAGGCCAATCAAGCCAATACGCTGAACGCGCATGCTACTTTTATGGCTGAGCCTATAACCGCAAGTCATATTGGGCAGATGGCCCCGGCAAAAACGAGCCACTTATGTAACGTGGCCGAGCAAACACAGCAATATTTAGCAAGTGGAAAGACATTTGATGCGTTTGCTAATCATAAGGGAGAGGTATTTGATAGCAGCGTTACTTTCGAGCGTGTGACACAAACACTTGCATATATTTGTGAGGTGTATCGAGATGATGTAAGAAACAAACGCCAAAGCCGATTGCAAGATCCTGACTTTTTAGCCGCAAATTTTGAATTCATGCGCTGGCAGCCAGATTTACAAAAAGCGCAACAATATGCCGATAACAGCAAAAATGATAAAAAATCGCGGTTATTACGGAATATTCCTACTCAGTCTATTTTACTCACGAAATATTACACTAAATTATTGAATGCGAGTGAGCAGCCAACTGCAGTGTTTAATCAGGCGTTATATCAATTGCCTGATGATGAGTACGGTTTAACGAAAGAACAGGCATTAGCTAAAAAACATGAATTGACGCGTTTTAAGTTTACCCGCCAACAAATTATACAAGGTGCGCTGCGCAAACAAAATTTGGCCAAACCGTTAATTTGGCTATCAGAAGACAGTTTGCACGATGTGTTACTGCAAGGTACTGGCGTGATCAATACTGCAGCGGGGATGCGTTATTTTAATGTTCATCGAAATAACGGCATTGCTTATGACTACACATTGGGCAAGCGCGAACAGCCACGCTATTGGTATTTTGCTGAAGTGCCTAGCATTTTAGGTTATGGAAAGAGCCTACAACACAAAATAAAAGTGCAACCTCATGTCACTTTTGCTGGCAATGTTAAGCAATTGGGGCTGGGTAAATTAATGATGGTGCAATACCAACAAAAAGATACAGAAGGGAAGTCACAGTCCGTTAGCCGTTTAGGCATATTGGCTGACCAAGGTGGCGCCTTTGATGACAACTTATTTCAGCTAGATATGCTGGTGGACAGCTATTACGGTTGGCAGGACTACTATCAAGCAAACAAGCATATTGCAGATTATGCGCAGGCATGGTTGTTGTTGAAGAAATAATCATGCCTTAAATTTTTAAATGTGTGCACTTAATAGTTGAAATTAGATACTAATTTATTCAACTTTTGAGTCACACGTTGAAGGTTTTCACTAATTTTTTGAGTTTCTTCAATACCGGTTAAGTTTTGATCTGACATCGAGGCAATATCATTAATATTTTTACTAATTTCATCAGATACCACAGCCTGTTGCTCTGCTGCTGAAGAAATCTGAAAACTCATATCGCTAATTTGAGAAACATCATCGTTGATATTGGCAATAGACTGTTCGGTGGTGTTCATTTTATCAACCGAATCGGCAGCGAGTGTAGCACTTTTCTCAATCACTTTTGATGCTTGATTTGAGCTGCTTTGTAAACTTTCAATAATTTGATTAATTTCTTCCGTAGACTTTTGCGTTCGCGAAGCTAGGCTGCGCACTTCGTCTGCAACTACCGAAAAACCCCGCCCGTGTTCGCCCGCTCTGGCGGCTTCAATTGCCGCGTTAAGAGCAAGTAAGTTGGTTTGCTCTGCTACAGACTGGATCACATCAGTCACTGAGTTTATGTCGTTACTTCTTTGATTTACTTCAGAAATTACATTGGCAGAATTTTCTACTTGTTTAGCTAAATCATCAATCTCATTACTGGTCTGAGATACAGTTTGTTGAACTGAATTTGTTTTATCAGATGCTTGCTGGGCAGAGCTAGAAGAGTGAGAGATGTCAGCAGCCACTTTCTCAACTGTGCTAGACATTTGCTCCATTGCTGTGGCTGCTTGAAGCGCATTCTCGCGTTGAATGTCAATGTTAGAACGTGTTTGTATAACTATATCAGTTAGTTGCGACGTGGAGTTCAGTAATTCCGTGGCGGAGTTTGAAATCTCCGTAATAGTATCTTTTAAGTTGTCTCGCATGCGCAAAATAGCTCGATTAATGGTAGCAAATTCGTCTTTCCCCTTAACTTTAACAGTACCATTTAAGTTGCCATCCGCTATTGCATTCGTGGACTTTATTATCATTGAAATGCTACGAGATACTCTATTTGTGACAAAGTATGCTACTACGCACGCGATAATTAGGCTTAATAGCAGTATTGAAGTTAACAAGGTCACGGCAAAACTATGGTTGGCAATACTATCAGCTTTGTCTGCGTCAAGTGCTTTCTCATTGATATCTACAATGGCCGCGATACTGTCGGTAGCTCTATCACTGATCTCACGCCCTTTGCCTGATGATAGGGCAAAAGCCTGCTGGTTATTGCCAGCTAAAGCTAGGTTTATTACCTGTTTATTTACGGCAAGGTATTCGTCCCAAAGTGACGCAAATTCGTCGAGCTTTTGTTTTCCATCGTCATCAACTAATTCGCGTAGCTGATTCCGTCTCAATTGCATATCTTCTTGAATGCTATCAATAAAGGTAATGTACTCTTGCATACCTGATTGCTCTTTTTCCAAAATAATATTTTTTTCTGCTCGAGAAACGGCAATAGCATCTTGATTAATTCTGGCGCCCAATTTGATTTTAATTGCTGAGCTATCGGCAATTTTTTCAATCCTATCTTGCATTGAGCTTAGTTTGTTGTAAGCAACAATAGACGATATTAATAGTAATGATATGAATATTGCAAAACTTGCAATTAACAGTGCTTTTAAAGAAATATTATTCATAAAATGTTTGCTTACCTGTTTTGTTGATGGCAAAAGGAAGTCTAGTTGAAATTAGTTATTGTAGTTAATACGTGCGGATGTTTATGGCGGTTTGGTAGTCAATATTCTATGGTTGTATGAACCTATTACTAGTTTTGGTAAACCTATGTTCGATGCATGGCGCAATTTATCCATCCAAAAAAAGCTGCTAACCGCAATGGCAGCGGCATTAATTTTATCGCTTGGGTTATTAACCATTCTGAATAATTACCTGACCAGCAACATTATAAAAAACAGGTTGGAAAATAATGAGCTGCCTTTTGTTATGTCTAATATTCGACTTAATGTGCAAAAAGAAATCGCATTGGCAATTGATGGCTCAAAGCAGGTTGCAGAAAACCAATACATTATCGATTGGATATTAAATGGTGAAGCAAAAGCCGGAGTGGATAATTTGGTGGCATATTTGGACCGTATCAATCGTGTGAATAAAGCGGGTGAAACCTTTGTGGGTTCCGTTAACAGTAACGACTACTATACGCAAAATGGTTTAGTGAAAACGATGTCGAAAAGCAATCCAATGGATAGTTGGTACTTCAAATTTTTTGCTGATAAGTTGGGTTATGACACAGGTATTGGCCCCAATAAAGACACGGGTGAATTAACGCTATTTATTAATTATTTAGTGCAGGATAAAGGCGAGCCATTGGGCGTGGCGGGCATGGGTGTAAGCATTCAGCATTTTGTTGATTATGTAAATAATTTCAAAATTGGTGAATCGGGCCGTGTGTTTGTAGTGGCAAAAGATGGCACGATTAAAATACATTCAAATTCAGCGCTGGCAGACAAAGCCAAGTTAACTTCACTTAATGGCTATGCGGACACAGCATCTACGCTACTTGCAGGTAATAGCTTTACATTAGTGGAAGCCAGTATTGATGGCGATAATTATTTCTTGGCGTCAGACTTTATTGAAGAGCTTGGTTGGTATGTGATTGCTGAAGTACCGCAAAGTGAGGTGTATGGCGAGTTAAACGCAGTCACCCGCAATAGTATTATGATTACCATCATCGTGATTGCGATATTTTTATTTCTTTCGGTTTATGTGGTGCGGGGGATTAGCTCTCCTATTGTGCACACGTCCAATTTGTTAAAGCAAGTTGCGCAAGGTGAAGCTGATTTACGTCAGCGTTTACCTGTCAACTCGAAGGATGAGCTTGGCGCATTAGCAGAAAACTTCAATGCATTTATCAGTCAAATTCAAGACATTATTCAGCAGGTAAAAAATAACTGTGATGCTTTATTAGTAAAAGTGAGTGAAGTGAATCAACTTAGCCATCAAACATCAACGGATTTAGCTCTACAAAAAGACAAAACCATTCAAGTAGCCACCGCTGTAACGCAAATGGGATCGACAATTCAAGATATAGCACGCAGTGCGACAGAAACGGCAAGCTCTGCTGAGGACGCGTCTAATAAAGTGGCAGAAGGATCCGGCGTAGTAACCGATACCATCAATTATATTGAGCAATTATCAGGCGAAATGTCTGAGTCGAGTCGAGTTATCAACGAGCTTGCTGAACACACCGATGCAATTGGTTCAGTGTTAAGTGTTATTCGCGGGATCTCAGAACAAACTAATTTATTGGCACTTAATGCTGCTATTGAAGCGGCGCGTGCTGGTGAGCAAGGCAGAGGGTTTGCAGTGGTGGCAGATGAGGTGCGCAGTTTAGCAATGCGCACGCACACATCAACAGAAGAAATTCAGCAAATGATTGAAAAATTGCAGGGTGGATCGAAAAATGCGGTTAATGCTATTGAAGCCGGTCGGTCGCAAACGGAAAAAAGCGTAGAAGCATCAACCAAAGCGGGTGAAGCATTGCAGGCTATCGATAAGTCAGTAGAAACCATTCAAGGAATGAGTATTCAAATGGCCACTGCAACGGAAGAGCAAAGTGTGGTGGTTGAAGATATTAACACGAATGTGATTAGTATTAGCGACGTGACCCAAACAACGGCAGAAGCCGCCACATTGAGTTCTCATGCTTGTGAGGAGCTAAGAGCCTTAACAGAAGAGCTGAATCAGGTAGTGGGACGTTTTAAAGTATAAACAGTTAACCAAACCGCCACCCCATCACTTCCTACTTAATGTGTAAAGCAGTGGCGTATTCACGCTGCTGCTTTACCAATCTTTGTGCTTATTCAATAAATTAGTTACTATCTTGGCGCTCGAAAAATTAAAACAATAATTAATAGGTTTAAATAATGCGTAAGCTTACAGCAATTACACTGTTAGCCAGCTCTTTCATGGTTCAGGCCGACGAAGGAATGTGGCAACCCAATCAACTTCCTCAAATTAAACAACAATTAAAAGCGAAAGGCTTGGAAATTGCGCCAGAAAAAATTTCTAGCTTAACCGAATTCCCTATGAATGCAGTGATCAGCTTAGGCGGATGTACAGCATCATTTGTTTCTCCAAAAGGGCTAGTAGTCACTAATCACCACTGTGCTTATGGTTCTATTCAGTACAACAGTAGTGCCGATAACAACCTAATTGATAAAGGCTTTTTAGCGAAAGATTTTTCAAAAGAATTACCCGGCGCACCGGGTTCTCGTATTTATGTTACTGAATCATTGGTTGATGTAACCGATAAAGTAGTAGGTAAATTAAGCGATGAGCTAAGCGGTGAAGCACGTTTTAAAGCGATTGAAAAAACCAATAAAGCGTTAGTGTCTGAGTGTGAAAAAGATGAAGGCTATCGCTGTGAAATATATAGTTACTACGGCGGTGCAGAGTATTTCTTAATTAAGCAACTTGCTATTCGTGATGTGCGTTTAGTGTATGCACCGCCAGCAAGTATTGGTAAATTTGGTGGCGACACTGATAACTGGATGTGGCCGCGCCACACTGGAGACTGGTCTTTTTATCGAGCTTATGTAAACAAAGACGGTCAGCCAGCAGACTTTCATAAAGACAATGTACCTTATGAGCCAAAAAGCCACTTAAAAGTGTCTGCTAAAGGTGTAGATAAAGGTGACTTTGTTATGGTGACAGGCTATCCGGGTCGTACTAACCGTTATCGTACCGCGCAAGAAGTAGAAAACCAGTTTACTTGGGTATATCCAACGGCTAAGCAATACCGTGAAGACTTTATTGAAACCATTAAGCAAGTAGCACCAGAAGGCTCAGAAGCCCGCATTAAGTACGAAAGTAGCATTGCTGGCTTAGCTAACTACGCGAAAAACTATGGTTCAATGGTAGAAAGCTACCAAAAAGGCGACATGTTAGCGCGTAAGAAAACGTTAGAAGCTGAGTTGAATGCATGGGTAAATGCATCTGACGAGCGTAAAGCTGAATACGGTCAAGCGATTGATGAGTTGAACGAATTAATAGAGAAAAGTAAGCAACACCAAGCACGTGACTTAGTGATGGCTTATATGGCACGTACATCAATGCTGAGTACAGCCAAACGTTTATACCGTTTAGCGCATGAAAAACAAAAGCCTGATGCAGATCGCGATCCAGGTTATCAAGAGCGTGACATGACCCGTTTCACTGAAGCAATGAAGCGTGTTTCACGCCGTTATCACCCAGACGTTGACCAAGCGGTATTGCTGCACTTCATTAAAGAATACTCTAAATTACCTAAATCAGAGCGCGTTGCGGTATTCGATCGTTACTTTGGTATGGAAAAAGCGTTTAACGAAGAGGCTGTAAAAGCGAAAATTGCCGCAATGTATGACAATACAAAATTAGGTAATGAAGAAAAGCGCCTAGCATTAATGGATGCTAAAGTTGAAGACTTTAAAAACAGCTTTGACCCATTCTTAATGTTCGCGGTAGCTATGTATGATTACGACAGTAAACAACGTGAAGCTGACAAAGCGTTAAAAGGTGAGCTACAGCAGGCACGTCCGCAATACATGAGAGCCATTTTGGCATACAACAAAAGCCTGAATAAACCTGTTTATGCTGATGCAAATAGCAGCTTACGTGTAACGTACGGTACCGTAAAAGGTTACTCACCGAAAGACGGAATGATGGCTACGCCATTTACTACGCTTGAAGGCCTTCGTGCGAAATACATTGAGGGTGACGCAGAATTTAATGTGTCCGCTAAGCAATTGAAAGCGATTGATAACAAGCAGTATGGCCGTTATTTCAACGAGACAGTTGACTCAGTACCTGTAAACTTTTTAAGTACAGTGGATACCACTGGAGGGAATTCAGGCTCACCAACACTTAATGGCAAAGCAGAATTAGTTGGCTTGTTGTTTGACGGTGTATACGAAAGTATTATTGGCGATTGGGATTATGATCCTTCATTAAACCGTTCAATTCATGCTGATAGCCGCTATATGCTATGGGTAATGGAATATGTTGACGGTGCTGATAATCTGATCAAAGAAATGGATATTGTAGAGTAGTGACTTTAGGTCACTGACCTTCACTATTGTTCCAAACGGAAACGGTAGCCTAGGCTACCGTTTTTATTTTGTATGCCGTAACTTTTTTCAATTACTGCTATTTGATGAGCTATGCTTTACCCCTAGGTTAATGAATTTATAGGGCATTTAATGATAGCTCGCTTTTCCCGCAAATATGTCTCACTACTTAGCGAATACCCCAGTATTTTGATTGGCTTGGTGCTGGCCGTCGTATTAGTGCTTAGCTATAAAGCGCCAGCATTTAGAATGGACGCCTCCTCAGAAACGCTAGTATTAGAGCGCGATAAGGCGTTAAGTTATTACCGAAATATTAAGCAGCAGTACGGTAACGATGAGTTTTTGGTTATTACTTATAGTCCTCAGCAGCCATTATTCAATGAGGCGGTACTTAGCGATATTGCATTATTGCAACAACGATTAGGCGAATTGTCGGGCGTCAGCTCGGTGGTTAGTATTCTTACCGTACCATTAATTCAAAGCCCACCGATGACGTTGTCAGAAGTCGCACAAAATGTCATTACCTTACAATCGCCTAATGTGGATGTGTTGTTGGCGGAACAAGAGTTAACCTCAAGTCCACTATATCGTAATTTACTTATCAGCGAAGACGCCAGTACCACGGCGATGCAAATTAACTTAGCGTTAGATAGCGAATATGAAGCGTTGCAAAAACAACGAGATGCGTTATATCAGCAGGAACCAGATTCAGGCTTTAATATTGCGCAGCGAAAGCAGCTTAATCAATTACAGCAACGCATTAAAAAAGCCAATACCAGACGAGTAGAGGCGCAAGCTGCGCTCATCGATGATGTGCGCAGTATTATGGATAAGCACCGTGCTAATGCAACGTTATTTTTAGGTGGTGTACCAATGATTGCGGCCGATTCGGTTGCGTTCATCAGTAACGATTTGGTGGTATTTGGTGCAGGTGTACTGATTTTTTTAATTCTCACCCTTGTCATTATTTTTCATCAAATACGGTGGGTGGTTATTCCATTACTGATCTGTTCATTAGCATGTGTTTCCATGCTTGGTATTCTAGGTTGGCTAGACTGGCCTGTAACGGTAGTGTCATCAAACTTTATCTCATTGATGCTGATTATTACGCTGTCGCTGACGATTCATTTAATTGTACGGTATCGCGAATGTCAGCAATGTCATCCGAGTTGGACTAGCCAACAGCTTGTAGTTGAAGCGGTGAGTAGTAAAGTAGTGCCCTGTTTTTATACAGCCATAACTACTATGGTGGCATTTGGTTCGTTATTGGTTAGCGGTATTCGCCCTGTGATGGACTTTGGCTGGATGATGGTAATCGGTTTAGCCATTGCATTTATCTTAGCATTTACGTTATTCCCAGCCATTGCCATTCAGCTACAGCCAAAACCGTACGCGTATGAACGTGACTTCAGTAAAAAAGTAACGCTAAGTTTGGCAAAGCCCATTGCTCAACATCCAATATTGCTAGGCGCATTATTTGTCGGGGTTCTGTTATTCAGTGCTTGGGGGATCAGCCTGCTAAGTGTGGAAAACCGTTTTATTGATTACTTTAAGGACGATACTGAAATACATCAAGGCATGTTATTGATTGATCGCAAGTTAGGCGGTACTACCCCACTTGATGTGATGATTAATGCGCCAGCTGCTTTTTATGCCTCACAAAATAGTGAAGAAGATGAAGCCGCAGATGTGCCGGCAGAGCAAGAAGGTTATGATCCTGAGTTAGGCTTTGACCCGGCAGATTTGGCGTTAGATGATGGCACTGAAGCAAGCATCACGACCACAAGCTATTGGTTTAATATGTTTCAGTTACCTGAAGTTGCTCGAATTCACGAGTATTTAGAAAGTTTGCCCGAAACTGGCAAGGTCATGTCGTTGTCATCCAGTATTAGCTTATTAAAAATATTAGATCGTAAAGTGGCCGAAGATAATTTCTTGCTGGCTGTTTTTCACAAGCGACTACCAGACACAATAAAAAATGCGTTAATTACGCCCTATATGAGTGAAGATGGCAATCAGGTGCGGTTTTCAATACGGGTATATGATTCAGATCCGAACTTAAATCGCCAACAATTGATAAAAAAAATCCGTGCAGATCTAGTTAACAAACTAGGGCTAGCGCCCGAGCAAATTCGCATCACAGGTATGTTGGTGCTGTATAACAATTTACTGCAAAGCTTGTTTGAATCGCAAATCTTAACGATTGGTGTGGTGTTTTTAATGATATTAGCCATGTTTATGCTGCTGTTTAAAAACTTAAAGCTAGCGTTAATTGCGATCACCCCTAATATGTTGGCTGCAGCACTAGTGTTAGGAATTATGGGGTGGCTGAATATTCCTTTAGATATTATGACCATTACCATCGCCGCCATCGTTATCGGTATTGCAGTAGATAACTCGATTCATTACGTGCACCGCTTCCGTCATGAGTTTTCAGCGGATCCAACGTTAAGTTATCCAGCCACCGTCAAAATTTGTCATGGGAGTATTGGCAAAGCGCTGTATTTTACGTCAATTACCGTTACGCTGGGTTTTTCGATATTAGTGTTGTCAAACTTTGTTCCCACGGTATATTTTGGCGTGTTAACAGGCTTTTCAATGATTGTTGCCTTACTGGCTAATTTAACCCTACTTCCTTTATTGCTGGTGGTATTTGAGCCGTTTGGAACGAGAGACTAGTCTCAGTACTAAGCGTTGAACTTCAATATTAATCATTGAAAGCATATACTTTTTTCTTTATTGGTTTTGGTTTTTCTATCATATGGCTCTGCTTTCCTTCCACCAATACCATATTGAGTTCCCCAGATCTGAGGTTTTCCACTATGTAGCCTATATCTATCTTCTGATGCACAGACAAGCCAGTTTATAGACGGAAATGTGGGTTCATTTTTTTTAATAGATAAAGCGAGTTGAAGTGCTCGGTAAAAATTATTGTGATTAGCTGTATGCATTAACAAAATGGCAGAGTGGAATTTGTCCATATTGTTTAGAAATAATTGCGATTGAAGAATATTTTCAACTCTAGCGGAACGTTCTGCATCTTTCATAATGCTAATTTGAAATGATCTTCTGTCATGTTGATCCATATGATACATAGTATCGATGGTTTTATTTGAGAATGAGTGATGGTCAGCATTTTGGTGAGATTCTATAAGTTGTTTATAGTTTTGATTGTAAGCTTCAGGTGAACTATTTCTTAATAATTGAAGTTTTTCTTCAAGATCAAAGCAGTGGGGTATTGATGCAGGTGTACTACTCTTAATAGGAAAAGATATTATCAATATAAAGTAGAGTAGTACGAGTAAAAATCTTTTCATGTAATGAATCCAAGTTGGCAATGCTACTTTTTAGCGTTTAGTTTCTTACGATGTTTATTAATGACTCTACAAAATTGAGAGCGATGTTCACCGTAAAGTATTGGATTAAAGTCGCTATTATTGCAGTAGGCGCGGTAAAACTTTTTTACTTTTTCAGGCGAAGCGGTGGTCCGGGTGATGTAATCTATTTCAGCCGTTGAGTATTGATCAAAATGTGTGTTCATTTCTTTAAGGATAAGGGCATGACCTTTAGGACTTTTATCTACAACGCCTGCCGCTTTATTTTTTGCCCAGTCGATTGCAGAGCTGCGGTATTGATTAAGAACGACATGGTCATATGACCATAGAAAGCCGATGAAAATAGCTGCGAAAATAAATTTTTTCATAAAACGTCCTTAATAATTGTTTCAAATCAATATTAATTGAATGAATAAACTAATCAACATAAAAAATGTGTGTATAATCCGACCCGTTCAACGAAGTGAAAGAATTAGGGACAAAAATTCTTAATTCGATTAAATATTTATCCAAAGTAGTTGGTGGTGTAGCTAGGCGATAAGCAAGTCAATCCCAATGAACTTAGCGAACTAAGTAATTGGAGTAAATGCATATTGTCGGCTATTCGTTAAAAACCTGCGCTATCGACTATGGTGGGTATGTCTCTGCAAAATTGGAAAGGCTGCTATGAATGACCGAATAGAGATCAAGAACATTCCTGTCGATGTTGAAGTACACAAACCCGATCCCAGCAAACAGGGGGGTTATAGCCCTGAAAGCCACATCTATGTCCGTTCAGTAAAAGGAACATTTCAACGTTTAAGGCGCTATATGGGCGCTGTGTTCATGTTACTGTTTATGATAACACCTTGGATACAGTATCAAGGTCATCAAGCCATTCTATTTGATATCGAGCAGCAAAAATTCCATTTATTTGCATTAACATTGTGGCCGCAAGATTTATTGGTGGTTGCGTTTATTTTTATGATTGCAGCATTTGCGCTATTTTTTGTTACTGCTTTTTATGGGCGGGTGTGGTGCGGCTATATGTGCCCACAAACGGTATGGACGCTGATTTATATTTGGATGGAAGAAAAAATTGAAGGTACGGCCAATCAGCGAAAATTATTAGATAAACAGCCATGGACAGCAAAGAAGGTGATGCTTAAAACCGCTAAACACAGTGCGTGGATCGCGTTTTCAGTCTTTACTGCGTTAACCTTTGTTGGGTACTTCACGCCCATTGGCCAACTGTTCATCGACTTCTTTATGCTTTCAGCAAGTGCTGCTGCTACGGTCAGCGTATGGTTTTTTGCAGCATGCACCTACGGTAATGCGGGTTGGATGCGAGAAATTATGTGTTTACATATTTGCCCGTACTCACGCTTCCAATCGGCCATGTTTGATAAAGACACTTTTACGGTAACGTACGATTATCATCGTGGAGAGTCAAGAGGGCCACGCAGTCGTAAACAAGATCATAAAGCGTTAGGGCTGGGCGACTGTATCGACTGTAATTTGTGTGTGCAAGTATGCCCGACAGGGATTGATATTCGCAATGGCTTGCAATACGAATGTATTAACTGTGGTTTATGTATTGATGCATGCGATGGTGTAATGGATAAAATGGGTTATCCCAAAGGGTTAATTAAATACTCTACTGAGCACGAATTAGAGGGTAAAAAAACCAAAACGGTTCGCATGAAGTTTCTTGGCTACCTAGCGATGATGCTGATTATGTGTGGTGCATTGGCGTGGTCAATTGCAGCGCGAGTGCCATTCGAATTAGATATTATTCGAGATAGAAATCAGCTATATCGTGTTACCAGCGAAGGCTTAATCGAAAACGTATATACCTTAAAATTACTGAATAAATCGCAACAAGATGTCACTGTTACACTTGATGTAACCGGGCTCAGTAAGTTTGACTTTATTGGCAGACAGCGCGTTGAAATTCAAGCAGGAGAAGTGTTTACTTTACCTGTGAGTGTCGCAGTAGACCCATATGAGTTAAAATCTCCCATCACAGAGATATATTTTGTTGTTACCCAAGAAGGCGGCGAGTCGTTTAGCATTAAACAAGACAGCCGTTTTATCAAAGGTAAAGGTTAGGATTATCAGCTAGCCTTTGTCGCTAGCTGAAAAAGGTAAAATTAATGAGCCAGTTTTGTTTTACCGGGCTAAGCCCGGATCTAATTTTAGATGCCATTGAAAGCATTGGTATTTATCCTGATTCTGGCTTACTAGCTTTAAATAGCTATGAAAACCGTGTCTATCAGTTTCATGATGAAGCGCTAAAGCGTTATGTGGTGAAATTTTATCGCCCGCAACGTTGGACAAAAGAACAAATTCAAGAAGAACACGATTTTTCGTTTGAACTGCAAGAAGACGAAATTCCTATGGTTGCGCCGCTTAAATTTGCGGGACAGTCGCTATTTGAATATCAGGGCTACATGTTTGCGGTTTACCCCAGTGCGGGTGGTCGCATTTTTGAAGTTGATAATTTAGATCAGTTAGAGTGGATGGGGCGATTTATTGGCCGTATTCATACCGTAGGGCAGCGGCAAGCGTTTACAGCGCGCCCTACCATCACAACTGAAGAATACCTAAGCCAAGCGGCAGACACGTTAAAACAAAGTGGCTATATACCGTCGCACTTAGATGAAGCGTTTTTTACTATTTTAAACCATGTATGCAAATTAGCGGCAGAGCAGTATCACGAAACGAACCTTATTCGGTTACACGGTGACTGCCATGCCGGTAATATTTTGTGGACCGACGGTGGCCCGCATTTTGTAGACTTAGACGATGCGAGAATGGGACCCGCTATTCAAGATCTATGGATGATGCTTAGTGGAGACAGACAAACGCAATTACTACAGCTTGATACGTTGATTTCAGGTTATGAAGAGTTTTGTGATATTGACCATGGTCAATTTAAGCTCATCGAGCCACTGCGTGCCATGCGCATGGTTAATTACATGGCATGGTTAGCTAAGCGATGGCAAGACCCGGCATTTCCGCGCAGTTTTACTTGGTTTAATACCGACAAGTATTGGGAGCAACAAATTCTGGCGTTAAAAGAGCAAATGTCGGCGTTACAAGAGCCCACACTGCGTTTGTTGCCTTAAACCAGTACTCGTGACATGTTTTGTAACAGTTTTTGGTTGTAAATTAACGCATCATCTTTTGTAATGATGCGTTAATAAAATCAATAAGTATTCAACCAACATGATCACAGTGCGTAACGGCTTTTTCTTAAAAGCACTCTTCTTTTTTGTCACTCTTTCATTTTCGTTTTTATCTTCGACAACCTTTGCTAAGCAATTTGAACAAGGCGTTCATTTTGATGTGATTGAAGGAAAGCCTTCTAATGAACCGGTGTTAACAGAGTATTTCTCATACTATTGTCGCCATTGTTTTAACTTTGAGCCCGCTTTAAAGAGTCTAAAGACGAAACTTCCTAACGACATGCGCTTTAAAAAAGTCCATGTTGATTTTTATCCTGGCAAAGATAAAAGCGTGCAACAGGCGCTAACACGCGCATTAATTGTGGCTGAACACCTAAAAACTGATGAAGCCATTAATAAAGCGGTATTTAATTACATTCATACTCAGCGTGCGACATTTAAATCTGAACAAGACATTGTAAACCTATTTATCTTGCACGGTGCAGACGGCGATAACGTGACAAAGTTAATGACAAGCTTTCCCGTTAAAGGAAAAGCGAATGCAATGAAAAAAGCACAAGAAGCACTATCTCGCAAACACGTGTTAACGGGGGTGCCCGCACTCATCGTTAATGATAAATATAAAATTAATTTATCACGTATTGATGGTAACAACTTTGAAGGTGAGCTCAGCGAGCTTATTCAATATTTATCAAAATCGCCAAAATAAACGCGCGATTCAGGTAGGGTTCACATACAAGATGCTGTAATCGCAAGCATTGTGAGTAGAGAGTTGTCGAAGATATAAATTTCTATATAGGGCTGCTGCTTTTTAGTTGAATTATGCTAATCTAGCGTCAGATTTGACAACGTCATACAACAGGCGTGTTTAACGCTTGATAATTAACTAACCATAAGATATTAATTATGAAAAAACTGATTACCCTTATTTTTATTACGTTATTATTGCCTTTAACGGCATGTGCTAAACAGTTTGAAGAAGGTACTCATTACACTACTTTTGAAGGAATGGAATCAAGCAAGCCTGAAGTAAAAGAATACTTTTCTTTTTATTGTCCGCACTGTTTTAACTTTGAACCTTTAGTGAAAAGTATTAAAGGTAACTTACCTGAAGGTGTGAAATTTGAAAAAAGCCATGTTGACTTCCTTCGTGCAGCATCGCCTGAAATTCAACACGCACTAACACGTGCAATGGTAGTAGCAAAACATTTAAAAATGGAAGATAAATTAAACAAAGCCATTTTTGAATATATTCACAAGCAACGCGCGCCGTTCACTTCTGAGAAAGACATTCGCAACTTATTTGTTTTACAAGGCGTAGATGGCGAAAAGTTTGATAAATTAATGAAAAGCTTTCCTGTTAAAGGCAAAGCAAACGCAATGAAAAAGTCACAAGACGAATTAACACGTCGTGGTGTATTAACTAGCGTTCCTACGTTTATTGTAAATGGTAAATATAAAATTATTTTTGATGACTTAGACAGAAATAATTTTGAAGCTGAGCTAAAAGCATTAATTGCACATTTATCAGCAAAGAAATAACACCGTTTATTTAATACAGTCTTATTTGTACAGTTAAAAAGGAGCAAAGTGCTCCTTTTTTGCTTTTTGACCTAGCTGGTTTATTACCACGTATTTCATAGTATGTTTTGTTTACAGTCAGGATGAGAACCAAATGCCTTCAATTATTAAAGCGCTCGGCTATTTAGGCTTAGTCCCATTTATCTATTTAGCCATTGTTACTTGGTTACCAGCGGTCAACGTGTTTTCATTGAACGCCGCCGTTGTTTTTCGATTTTACAGTGCGGTTATTTTAAGCTTTATGGCTGGCGCATTATGGCCCCTTGCTTTTTTAAAAGTGTCACCAGAAAAAGCAGGTGCAGCAGTTTCGGTAAACCCTAGAATCGCGTTTACTGCGATTGGCTTTTCACTATTAGCTTGGGGCGCAATATTAATGGGAATGAAGGCCGCTTTATTTGTGTTGGGTGTGGCATTTATTGCGCTGTGGAAGACCGAAGAAAACATTGGTGTGAATGGTTATTACCCGCAGTGGTATCAATGGTTGCGAGCGCAATTAACGGTAACAGTAGCCGTGTGCCATATTGTGGTATGGCTAGCGGTAGAATAGATGGCTCGCCTAATTAAAGGCGAGCTAGTAGCACTTGTTAACTCGATACAGTTTAACTAGTACAGTTTAACCGATACAATTTAACGCGTTATAGTAAGGTTATGCGCCAATTAGCCCCACATAAGCGCCGCTTGGATCTTGAATCACGCACATGCGTTTTTCGCCCATAGCACGAGGCGGATCAATGACTTTACCTCCTTGGGTTTCACAGGCTGTCACTGCATCGTCAATTGAGGCAACATTAAAGTAAACCAACCACTGATTAGGTATTTTGCTATTACAGCCTTTGCGATGGCATACGCCAGTTTGGGCGTTTTCATCTTCAGGAGAGATCATCGCATAATCTTGGTACTTGTTGCCCTTATCATCTGTCATATCCACACCTTTTGACTCAAGGCCAATAACAGATTGATAAAAATCGCGAATTTCCGAAGCGTTATCTGTGGTTAAGTCGGCCCAACAAATGCCACCTAGTTTGTCACTGTACATAATGCTCTCCTGATAGTTGCGGTAATACCGAGGGTTGTGAAATGGTAGAAAAATCTTGCCCGGTAGGGGCTTGGAACGCACGTAAATCAAAATTAACCAATTGAGTATAAATGCTTTCAATCACACTTGCTTGAATGTGCTCGTAACTGACCCAGTTTTTGTCTTGGCTAAAGCAATAAATTTCAAGTGGTAACCCCTGTGCACCTGGCGGAAGTTGCCTTACCATACAGGTCATATTATGGTTGATCCTTGGGTGATGTTTTAACTGTGCTTCTACGTATTCGCGAAATAAGCCAAGGTTAGTTTGAGTAC
The DNA here is from genome assembly GCF_016469335.1 of Flocculibacter collagenilyticus. Taxonomy (NCBI): domain Bacteria; kingdom Pseudomonadati; phylum Pseudomonadota; class Gammaproteobacteria; order Alteromonadales; family Pseudoalteromonadaceae; genus Flocculibacter; species Flocculibacter collagenilyticus. The sequence goes on along the minus strand of NZ_CP059888.1, from coordinate 3,629,359 downwards.
GCTCTTGGAATAGAAAGTCATTTAACTGTTTACTAATTTGTGTTTTTTCATCATCTGAAATTGCTTTAATCGATTGAATATCAATAAGAATTGCCCGCTTAATTCGACGCCCTTGCGATTCTTGCATGCCACGCCAATTTTTAAAAGAATCACTGATTAAGGCATAAGTGGGAATAGAGGTAACAGTATTATCCCAGTTCTTCACTTTAACTGTATTGAGCCCTAAATCTAACACTTCACCGTCGGCACCGTATTTTTCCACTTCGATCCAATCACCAATGGCGACTAAGCGATTAGCCGCTATTTGAATGCTGGCCACAAAACCTAAAATGGTGTCCTTAAAGACCAAGATCAGTACTGCAGTTAGTGCACCAATACCTGACAGCAAATATAGAGGTGATTTATTCACTAAAATACTAATAAGTAAAATGGTGGTAACAATAAATGTGAGTAGTTTGAGTACTTGAATGAGCCCTTTAATGGGTACATCACGGGAGAACTTAAGCTGGTTATACAAGCTACCAATTAAATTTAAGATGGCGGTAATAATTAACCCCACAACGATGTAGAAATAGATGTGCGATAAAATAAAACTCGCGCCTTTGATGGACGCTAGATGACCAATATAAAACTCTTCGAAATTTAGCCAAACTAGCACAAAACCAAGGTGTGAAAGGTAGAGCGATAGCGCTTTTTTATGTCGAGGACGGACAGCCTCTAACGATGTGATCCGAGCCAAAACAGAGAAGAAAACAGGCATAAACAACAGTTGCACTGCGTAAAATGTAACAAGACCGATAAGTATAAAGACAACGAAACTAGATACTGAACTGAGCGCCTCGCTGTAGGGTAAATGAGAGAGAAAAGAGTGAATAAGATCTTTCATGGCCAAGTGATAAGTCTCCTTTATATCTGCTTGAGTGGCTAGTAAGCCACTAAACTACAGCGTTTGGCAACGAGTTACAACTGGGTGTGTATCCACTCAATATGTCATGAAATGTAAATTAGATTACATACACTTCAATAATTTCATTGGTTTATCTGCAGCCATAGCACAACCGCGCTGTTCATCTGTGGCGGCTTTGCATTGTTTTAATAGTTCACTGTTACTGGGTGCATTGTCGCCGAGTATTTTTTTGCTGTGTTTAACCACTTCATCACAGCGCTCTTTTGCGACGGGTTCGGCAGTGCTACAACCAGATAATGAAACAGAGAATGCTAATATTCCCGTGGTGAATAAAATCGCGACTTTAGACATAATCTTCCTCTACAATATATGAGTAATGGATATTTTGCTTTCACTCAGTGTAGCTAGTGTCTTACGATCTTTCATATTAGTTGTGAAGAAACATACAATTAATCGATAACTACAACATAAAAGAGAACAATGTATGCGTAAAATTATTTTATCAGTGTTATTTTTTTACAGTGTGATGATAAACGCACATGCTGGAGAGTCAGCCAAACTTGATCCTAAGTTGGCGATGTTTGAGCCCTACTTAGGCACATGGGAAGCCGTATTTGAAGAAAAAGATGGTAAACCGACTGTGGTAGATGTTTCGCATTGGGAGCGAGCGTTAAATGGTAAAGCACTGCGCACTTTGCATTCAATTAACGAGGGAGCTTACGGCGGTGAGTCGTTAGTTTTTTGGGATAAAGAAAAGCAGAAAATAGTGTTTTTCTATTTTACAACCGCCGACTTTTACACGACGGGTGAAATGGAAGTGATTGACGATAAAACCTTTGTTGCTTATGAAGAGGTAACGGGTGAAAGTGCAATGAGTAAGGGGATCACCAAGGTGAAGTCAACTAGCACGCTTAAAGGCGATAAAATGGAAGTTGCAACGTCATATTTAAAACATGGTAAATGGTTACCACCTGAAACAAGAACCTATGTTCGCTCTGATAAAACGGTAAAATTTAAGTAGCAATTAACGTTTATAGGTTACTTGGTTCGTAAAAAGTAGTTTAGTTGAGGCCAACTAAGCTACACATTCAACATTGCGTTTTTGTTGATACATCTTGGTATCAGCTTGGTGTAGCAGGTGTTCTAAGCTGACTTTTTCTTCTTGCTTACTGGTTGCTAATCCTAAGCTAAACTTCAACGGGAAAGGTAAATTATTAGACTGGTTGAAGTTTTCAACAGACTGTCTGAAGCGTGTAAGAATGTGGTGTGCAGTCGACTCGTCAGTATCATTTAAGAGTATTGCAAATTCGTCACCGCCCATTCTCGCGTAAACGTCCATTTCACGTAGTTGCTGCTGTAACATTTGTGCGAACGTAACTAATGCACGATCACCTGCTTGATGGCCGTACGTATCATTAATTGTTTTAAAGTGATTTAAGTCTATGTAAGCAAGCGTAGCTGGCATGGCTTGGCGATGACAAAAGTCTAAACTTTTTCGAGCGCTGTACTCAAAACCGCGGCGATTATGGATCATGGTCAATTCGTCAATCGTTGCCATCGCGAGAGCGCTTAACTCACGTTCAACCATTGACGCTAAATCAATCAAATCTTGGAGGTCGTTGTGTGATAACGCTTTAGGCTCATCATCAATCACGCACAATGTGCCAATTTTATAGCCGTTAGGGCCAGTCAGTGGACAACCAGCATAGAAGCGAATGTTAGGTTCGCCGGTTACTAATGGATTATCGTGAAAGCGATCGTCTGCTAAGGCATCATTAATAATAAATGGTTCATCACCTAAAATGGTGTGGCCACAAAATGAAATATCGCGCGGAGTTTCGGTGGCATTTAAGCCAATGGAAGACTTGAACCATTGACGATTACTGTCCACCAGGCTGACCAATGCAATTTTAGTATTAAACAAACGTCTAGCTAATCGGGTGATACGATCAAAGCGTTCCTCGCTAGGTGTATCTAGTACATTTAAACAATGTAACGAAGCGACACGTTCAGCTTCGTGATCAGGCATTTTTGGCGTTTGCATACAACAACCTTACTTCTATGAATGCATCAACGAATTTAAAGTGGCGATATAATAATCAAATATTTCTACGCAGTGAAGTACTAATTAAAATATATATTCACAAAAATTGCATGTACGTACTTGAGCAACAACCAGCTTCAACTACCCAGCTGTTTTGCTAGGTTACGTGCTAGCCTAGCATTTGTGCAATAAGTTTATCTTTCTGTTGCCATTTTTCGTTAAGCCATACTTGAAAACGATTTTTAAAAGAGTCGTCGTTAAAGTAATCGCCAATCACGTCTGTAGTGACTTCTACTTGCTCAACTTGAATATGAATACGCTTTAGGTTGCCAGATAACAGGTCAAACATAACGCGGCCTTGGTTGTCTGGGTAAAGTATAGTGATGTTTAATACTTTATCGAATTGCTCACCCATTGCGGCCAGCGTGAAGGCAATGCCGCCTGCTTTTGGAGCCAGTAGATGTCTGAATTTAGAACCGGTCTTTTGGTGTTTTTCAGCAGTAAAACGGGTGCCTTCAACAAAGTTGATAATGCTGGTTGGATGATCTTTAAACTTTTCGCACGATTTTTTAGTGGTTTCGATGTCCTTACCTTTTAAGTGCGGATTTTTTTCTAAATATTGACGGCTGTATCGCTTCATAAAGGGCATGTCTAGTGCCCAGCATGCAGTGCCAATAAACGGTACCCAGCGTAATTCTTCTTTTAAAAAGAATTTAGGTGCAGGTATTTTGAATAAGGCAAATTGGCTGATCACTAATATATCAATCCAGCTTTGATGATTGGCAATAATTAAATACCAGCTTTTTAAATCTAATTTATCGTCACCTTCCACTTCCCACTGGAGTGGGTTAGTTAAGCGCATAATTGAAAAATTTATGATGGCCCATAAGCGATAAACCGCATGCATAACTGTGTAGTTAACGCGATGGCAGGCGCTGAAGGGTAATAGCAACTTAAGAATGCCGCCAAATAAAATAATCATCCCGCAAAAAGCTAAGTTTAATGAATATAAGGTAAAGGAGAATGGGATCATTAAGAATCCAGGTAAAAACGATAACATGCTAGTTAACCTCATGTTTTGTTAGCTGCTTTAGTTCTGCATCTTTGGCTTGCCAAAGTTGATTAACCCAAAGCTGGAATTTACTTTTAAACTCTGGATCGTCAGAGTAATCGCCAATTAAGCTGCGATCGATGTTTTGTACATCAACCCGCACACTAATTTCGTTTACTTTGCCAGAAATAAAGTCCCAAAATGTCGGTACTTTTTTAGGGTAATAAATCGTTACGTTCAGTAACTTAGTAAGGTGCTCGCCCATTGCATTAAGTACAAATGCAATTCCTCCGGCTTTGGGAGTAAGTAGGTACTGATAAGGTGACGCTTGCTGATTATGCTTCACTGGCGTAAATCGGGTACCTTCTAAAAAGTTCATGACGCTGACAGGCTTATGCTTAAACTTTTCGCAAGATTTTCGTGTTGTCTCAATATCTTTGCCTTTTAGATGTGGATGTTTTTCTAAAAATTTACGGCTATAACGTTTCATAAATGGGAAGTCGAGTGCCCACCACGCTACGCCTAAAAATGGTACGTAGATGAGTTCTTTTTTTAAGAAGAACTTTAAAAAGGGAATACGGCGATTAAATATTCGTTGCAGTACTAAAATATCGACCCATGATTGATGATTAGACACCACTAAATACCATTCTTTTGGTGATAATTTATCTAGACCAGTGATATCCCACTTAATTTTTGTGGTGATGTTTTGGGTAAAACCATTAATACTTATCCATGCCGATGCGCAGCTATCTAACGCATAGGTAATTAAGCGTTGCCACGGCTTAATCGGCAGAAACTTAAAAAAGGACAAAAATACAATGGGAACAACCCAAAACAGCGTATTGACCATGTACATTAAAAATGAAAAACAACCGAGAATCGGTTTAGGTAGAAAATGCAGCATACATCACTCTTATATCGAAAACGTACCATGAACCATAACTGCTGAGATTTTACCCAAAAGTATGGCTCAACGGTATCATTTTATTAATCACACGTGTACGCTGAAATGAGGCGGGTTAAGCCTTATTAATCTTCAAAATACGTGTATCCATCCAAGCCTGCATCCAATTCTGCAAGAAACTGTGCTTTTTCTTGTTCGCTCAATCCATGACAACGTGTTAGCTGTATGTGGTATGACTCACGTAACTGTGCAGGGTCAAAATGGACAAACTTAAGTACGTCGGAAACAGAGTCGCCCTTAATAACCTGACTTAACGTGTGTGAACCATCATCGTTTAACGCAACGTGCACCGAGTCGGTGTCACCAAATAAGTTATGTAAATCTCCCAGAATTTCTTGATAAGCGCCCACCATAAACATGCCCATTAAGTATTCTTCACCATCACGATATTCAGGCACTGGCAAGCTGGTTTCGATACCTGCACCATCAGCATATTGACGAATTTGGCCGTCGGAGTCACAGGTAATATCTTGAATAATTGCACGATTTTCTAACGACTCATTCATTCGGTTGATAGGGGTAATGGGGAATAATTGTTCTATTCCCCATACATCTGGCATTGATTGAAACAATGAGAAGTTTAGAAACAGTTTATCGGCTAATTTTTCATTGAGCTCATCTAATATTTCGCGGTGCGCGCGTGCATTCGGATTTAAGTGTTTTCTTACTTTATGTAAAGTCGCAAAATATAAACGTTCTAGCTGCGCCCATTGTTGTAGCGTCATCATGCCATGAACATATTGCACATGTGCATCATAAAAGTGATGCACTGCATCATGGTAAATTTCTAATGCATTACGTTCATGAATTTTATGATAGCCCTGCCATAACGCGGTAATATCGTTGGGTGCGTCAAGGGCGGGTTGAGGAATATTGATGTCGTCGGGTGCTTTTTCTATATCAATGGCATCCGTAATTAACACGGCATGATGTGCTGTCATCGCACGGCCAGACTCGGTAATAATATTGGGTTGAGGCAAGTTATGCTGTCTTGCAACGTCAGCAAACGCATTGACTACGTTTTTGGCGTATTCGGCCACGGTATAGTTCATGGAGCATGCGCTACGTGATCCCGAACCTTCATAATCAACACCCAACCCGCCGCCGACGTCGACGGTTTTAATAGGCACATGTAATTGATATAGCTCGGCATAGTGGCGAGCACACTCGTTCAAGGCTTGATGAATGTCGCGGATGTTTGCGACTTGTGAACCAATATGAAAATGCACCAGCTGCAATAAATCGAGCTTATTAGCCGTTCTAAGAATGTCTACAGCTTCCAGCACTTGGCTAGCTGTTAAACCAAATTTACCTTTTTCACCGCCCGTATTTTGCCACTTACCTTTACCAACAGAGTTTAATCGAATGCGGATACCTATCATGGGAGCGAAGCCAAGCTTATCTATTTCGGTAAGCAATGTGCGCAGTTCGGTAATTTTTTCAATCACCACATATATTTGATGCCCCATACGTTGGCCAATGGCAGCCAAACGTAAAAATTCACTGTCTTTATAGCCGTTACACACAATTTTAAGTGGGGTGGTACCAGCACCTAAAATAGCCATGAGTTCTGGCTTACTGCCTGCTTCTAATCCCACCTTGCCACTGTGATGAGCAAGTAGTTTTTTGATCACTGAATATTGCTGATTCACTTTTATGGGATAAACAGCAGTATATTCACCTTGGTAATCTCGCTCCGTTTTTGCCGCTTTAAAAGCATCCACAAGGGTGTCTACACGATTTTGTAGAATATCGGTAAACCGAACAAGCACAGGGTAGGTGAGGTTATGGGCAGCAAATTCTTGGCATAATTGATAAAGGTTAATGCCCTGCTTTTGCGTGTCTTTGTCAGGAAAAGCAACCATTTCACCAGCGTCATTAATATTAAAATAGCCTTCGCTCCATTGTTCAACATTGTAAATAGACTTGGCTTGAGTGACGTATGATGGCGTTTTGCTCATACCTTACTTCCCCTTGATAACGTAAATCGAATGCTAATAGTGTATACCCATCTAAGCGCATCAGCCTCTGGTGAGTATATAGCCTGTAAAATTGACGCGATTTTATCGCGAAAAAAGTGAATTCACCTAGAATTAAAACAATTCTTTTAAATAAAAATTGTGTGTTTTTAGTAACGCTGGCAGAATTGCGGCAAATTTTGTACGAGGAAGATTTTTAATGACGAATTTGGATCCTAAACAGTGGATAACTGAAGAGCATGAAGGGTGCGGCAGCGCATTTTCTTTACGTATTGCGCGTAAGCTAGAAGAAAAGCAGTCTCCATTTCAAAAAGTTGAAATGTATGAAACGACCGACTTTGGTAATTTTATGCTGATTGATGGCTGTACCATGGTGAGCACTCGTGAAAACTTTCTCTACCATGAAATGATTGCCCATCCAGCGCTATATTCTCATCCTTGTCCGAAAGATGTGGTGATTATTGGCGGAGGTGATTGCGGCACATTACGTGAAGTACTTAAACATGACTCAGTGACCAGCGCGACCCAAATTGATATTGACCAAGTAGTCACGGAAATGGCTGAAAAATACTTCCCTGAATTATGCGAGTCGAATAACGATCCTCGTGCGACCATAAAATTTGATGACGGCATTAAGTTTATGGCTGACGCGGCACCTGAATCAACGGATATCATCATTGTGGACTCAACCGATCCCGTCGGTCCTGGTGAAGGTTTGTTTAACCATGCGTTTTATAAAAACTGTTTAAAAGCACTTCGTCCGGGTGGTATTTTAGTGCAACAAAGTGACTCGCCACTTTTACATTTAGCATTACTTTGCGAAATGCGCGACGCAATGACAGAAGTGGGCTTTGCTGATTTGCAAACACTCAACTTTCCACAGATGATTTATCCATCAGGTTGGTGGAGCTGCACCATGGCACGTAAAGAAGTGGCCTTTGATGGCTTTAGACAGGATGATGCTGACGCCGCTTCATTTGACACTGAGTATTACAATAGTGAAATTCATCAGGCCGCAATGGCCACGCCAAATTTTGTGAAAAAGGCGTTTAAAAAATAACGAATGCCACGATTAGGGTGAGTAATCCCCCTAATCGTATGAGGTATAGATGGATACTTTTCCTTGTTCTAGGGACTCTTCCAATGGCTGGGTCAATAACTTTTCTAGCTCTTCCACTTCATTAATAGAAATATTATTGACTACCACCCAGCAGTTCCGCTTTTTGCGTTTACCGTAATACAAAGCAGCATCGGCTAAGCTAATCAATTTTGACCAAATCTCCACATAAGGCGGTGGACCATTTTGGATAAATGGATAAGTGAGTGCGCCCATGGTGCAGGTGACTTCAATTTCAGTATTATTAGATAATTTAAAGGGTTTGCTATTGATGGCGGTTGTTACTCGATCCGCTAGGTATGACAAACGCTCACATGAGTCGATGCGAGCAATGTACACAAACTCCTCGCCTCCCCAACGGATAAATAAGTCGGTATTACGAATGGTTTGATTAACCCGTTTACTTAACTCGATGAGTACTTCATCACCCAGTTGATGGCCGTAAGTGTCATTTATTTGTTTAAAGTGATCAATATCCATGATGTAGATGCCTAGCGCACACTTTTGCCCGCCAATGACGTCACGTTTAATTAAAGAAAGTTCACGCTCAATCTGTTGCTCTAAATAACGACGGTTACCTAATTTGGTCAGCGGATCTCGCGTGCTCATTTCTTCAAATTGCTGAGCCAGCTTTTGTTTTTGCCGTAGTTGCAGCACCACAAATAGAATGGACATAAATAAGATAACGAACAATGCAATGAATAAGCGTTGTTGCGTACTACGCTTGTCAGATTCTGCCACCTTTAAAGCACGCTCTTTCTCAATAAATTGCGTTTTTAATTCTGACTCGCGTTGCAGTCTGTTCAGCTCGGTATTTGATGCTGCTTTAGACCCGCGGCTTTTCAATTGCGGTATGAGCTTTTCATTAAACAGTTTGTAAAGTTTACGTAAGGTGATGAGCTCAACGTCTTGATAGTTAAGTGCTATTAAGCGCTCATAGAGATCTAATTTAACCTCTACGGCAGTGTTAGGGTGAAGATTAATGCAGTGAGATAAGCTTTGCGTTTTATCCCAGTGATAAATTGCTAATTCGCGATAACACGCCAAATATGTATCTTTCACTATATTGCCATTTTTGTAGTCTTGATGTTCTGCAATGTAGTTTTTTGCTTGTTGATGCTTTCCTAATTCTGCTGCGGCAAGGGCTGCAAAGCTGAGTGCTTCCGTTGACAAGGCCGTTTTATATTCAAACGTATCACTAAAATGAATAAGCGCATTATCGTTATCATTTAAATGCAGCATGTACGCAATGCCCAAATTAAATGACGAAAGGATGTAGTTTTGTTTTACTGGCTCAGGTGCGTTTTTAGGATCACGATTAATCACCTCTAAGCTATGCTGTTTTATTTCTTTAAGTAGATCAATGCCTTTTTTGATGTAGGTAATGTCACCATTAACGATGTACACGGTGGCGGTATTAAACATGATCACATCAAGTGCATCTTGGTCCAGATCTTTTGCCATAGATAAGGCCATTTCAAAACTTTCAAGCGCAGCGGTTACGTAACCTGCCTGAGACTGACGCCATCCGATACTTGCCATATTATTGGCTGCAATCTCGAACTGACCAGAATTATTAGCGTCTTGCACAATGTCTACCATGGCTTCGATATATTTATCATAATCACCGTAAAACGGCTCAGTACATTGTGTGCGGTAATGGAAGTCAAGTTCTTGGGGTGGCACATCAATACAATGCTGAGCGACTTTATCAAGTAGCTCTTGGCGGACATATTGTGCAACTAATGCTCTGGTTAATTGATATTCGATGACTTCATGCGGTGACTCATCAAGCCGGCTTTTTAGCCACTCTATTTGACCGTTTGAATCTAGCTGATAATAGCTTTCTGGAAAATCAGGAAGCTGTTTTACGTCATTGTAAGAAAAGGCTGCGTACGCATAAAAAGCATTCACTGCTAAAACAAATACAAATAACTGTAAAAGAGGTTTTGCCGTCACAATATATTCCTTACCAAAACAGCCTTAGTATTTTTATGCGTAAAATATAAGAGGTGTCATTTAGACAAGCTTATTAAGCGTAGCAAAGAATTTTAAAAAGAATAACTTAGCAGTAAAAAAGTTACTCTTTTCAGGTAGTCATAGGTGAAAATGGCAGAATAATGAGCGCTGAACCACGTTAGTCTTTTGGCAGAGTATCAGCAACATGTGCGCCACGTTTGCCCATTTCTTTCGGCTCGCCTTCGGTGGTGTCTTGGGTGTTGTGATGCTCGATGGCAGCGTTCACTTCAGCCCCTAAAATAATGATGTAAGCAGTCAGTAATAACCAAAGCATTAAAACAATCACACTGCCAAGTGAACCATAGGTTTCGTTATATCGTGCAAAATGACTAACATAATATGAAAAACCATACGACGCGCCTATCCACAATACAGAGGCTAAAATACTGCCCGGTGTAACCCAGCGCCACTTTGGTGAGCGACGATGCGGGCCATAACGGTACAACGAAGCTAAGCCAAAGTTAAAGAGTAATGCCAATAATGGCCATGAAATTAACTTTACCGCTATGTCGGTATCATGTTGAAAGCCAAGAGAATCTAGTGCAATGGGCAAAATACTAATAATTGCCAGCGCTGAAATCAGTAAGCCAATGGTAGCGGTCGTGATCACTAAATTAATAAAAATTAGCTTGATAAAACTACGTTTGGTGCCTTCGCTATAACTAATGTTCAGGGCAATCACAAGGGCTTTAGCCCCTTTACTGCCGCCCCACAGAGCTAAAAGAAAACTGAGCACGGCACTGATAGTAAGGGTTTTGTCAGACTTAGAAGTAATTTCGGTAATTTGTTCGAGAATGATTTCACGGCTAGCTTCAGGCAGTAAGCCAATAAGTTGCTCAACATGTCCGGCAATATCACCCGGCGAGGAAAAGAAGCCATAAATTGAAACGAATGCAAAGAGCATCGGAAAAATGGCCAGCAGAAAATAAAAAGCCACACCAGCAGCAACTAAATTAAGGTTGTCTTTTTGAATTTTTTTAAATGTATTCATTGCTACAGCAAACCAAGCCTTGAGAGGTAGCCGATGAGGCAGTTTTGCTTGGTATGTTGATGTGCTGTCTTTTTTCAAAATTTTTCCTTACTTCTTAATTAGTTGTGCAAGCATAGCGTACTGGTTGAAAAAATATACTGTAAACTTCTTCACTATAAGAAGGTTGCTTGTCATGTTTTTGCTATTCATCTCAAATTTGTTCCTAATACTTTGTTTTAATAGCATTATGCAGTAACGTAAAACTAGTCCACTAAGAACAATTATTACAAGGAAAGCACATGATAAGACGCAACATTTCATCCTCAACAGGCATTGCTCCTGCCCAAAACGCAATTAAAAAATCATTAATTGGCATGTTAATGCTAACAGGAGTATTTAGTTTATCTGCGCTTGCGGCTGAGCAAGTTATCGTCAACAAAATTTATTCTGAAAAAGGAGAGGCGGGAGAGCAAACGTTTTCTCAGGTAAGCGAAAACAAATACGAAGGTAAACTAAAGTTGGCTTGGAATAACCGCCGACTGTTGATTGATGATACGTTAACCGTTAATGACAAAGGTTTGCCGATTAATTACACCGCTGAAGGGCAGTCTGCATTTGGCGCAAAAATTCAAGAGTCGTTTAGTTGGCGAGATGGTGTAGTAACTTGGCAAAGCTTAAAAGACGAAGGACAAAAGCAAACTAATCAAACTGGGTTTTATGTGCCTTCAGATAATTCAGGCAGTGCCAATAATATGCTCGTTAAAGCATTATTAAAATCGCCCACGCGCTCACTAACGATGTTTCCAAATGGTACTGCAACATTAAAAGAATTAAAGAGTGTTGAAGTAGAAAACAACGGAAAAAAAGCCACCGTTAAACTTTATGCAATTAGCGGCATGGGCTTTAATCCTGATTTTGCTTGGTATGACGAAGACGGTAACTTTTTTGCGAAAGACATGAGCGGGTTTATGCGGGTGATTCGTGATGGGTTTAGCCTAGACAATTTTGAACATTTAAAAACAATTCAAAAACAAGCTGAACAACAATACCTTGAAGAGTTAGCGCGAGAGCTAACCTATCAATATGATCATTTACTGATTAAAAATGTCAACGTGGTCGATGTTGAACAAAGCAAGGTAATAGCAAATCAAGATGTATGGTTAGCAGATGGCAAAATAGAAAAAATCGTTGATACTGGGCAGCCTCACACGGCAGAACATGATGCGGATATCAATAAGAAAAAGCCATTTGTAGTTGATGGAAGAGGCAAAACACTGATCCCAGCATTATGGGATATGCACGGCCATTTATCGAAAAATGACGGTTTACTTAACATTGCATCTGGCGTAGTAAATGTGCGCGATGTAGGTAATAGTCATGACAATATTATGGAAGTTGAACGCCTATTCGACTCGAATAAAGTGATCGGTAGCCGAGTATATCGTGCAGGCTTTTTAGATCAATACAGTCAATATTCGGCAGGCTTGTCGGTCCGTTCGCTTGAAGAGGCGCATGAAAAAATAGATTGGTTTGCTGACAATGGTTATCTGCAAATTAAACTGTATAGCTCGATCAATCCTAAATGGGTGAAGCCAATGGCCGAGCACGCACACCGCAGAGGGATGCGAGTAAGTGGGCACGTACCTGCGTTTATGACTGCGAAGCAAGCTATTGAGCGCGGTTACGATGAAATTCAACACGTTAATATGCTGTTTTTAAATTTCTTAGCGGGCACTAAGGTAGACACGCGTAAGAAGTTACGTTTCTCTTTAATTGGTGAAAAAGCAGGAGAAATGGACTTAAACAGCAAAAAAATGAATGACTTTATTAAATTACTGGCAGATAAAAAGATTGTGGTAGACCCAACTGTTTCAACGTTCCGCACGTTATTGCTGGGTAAGCCAAAACAAATGAGCCCTGAGTATATTGATATTGCCGATCATTTACCGCCAAGTGTGGTGCGTTCATTAAAAGGTGCTGAAATGAGTGTGGCAGACGATCAGCTCGACAGTTATCAAAAAGGAGCAGATGCATTGGTTGCTATGATCAAAAAGCTTTACGATAACAAGGTCACCTTTGTGCCGGGAACGGATCATATTGCTGGTATCACTATTCATCGTGAGCTAGAGCTTTATGCGCAAGCAGGTATACCTAACATTGAGGTGTTAAAGATTGCTTCTTTAGTACCCGCGCAAGTTGTCGGTGCAGCCCATAAAACTGGATCGATTGCTGAAGGAAAATACGCTGACTTATTATTGATTGATGGCGACCCAACAAAAGACATGAGCGATATTCGTAACGGTGTCATGGTGTTTAAAGGTAGCCAATACTACAAGCCTAATGAGTTATTTAGCAGCATTGGTGTTAAGCCATTTGTAAAGTCGCAAGACATCGCAAAAGCGCACTAACCTAAGCTGTTTATACGTGTCCTATTGTCAGTACTGCAAGTATTGTTAAATTGAAGAAATGTGTAACACTTATATTCAATTGCGTGACAATTAGGACACGGTTATGACAATCGAACAGTTGACGGCTTTTTTTGGTTGGATGGCAGTAATCAATATAGGCTTTTTAACACTCGCGTTTATATTATTAACCCTCTTTCGTGGTGCCATTATTGGCATCCACAGCCAAGTCTATAAAGTTAGCGAGCCTGATTTACAAAAAATTTATTTAACTTATTTGGCGCAGTATAAAATTTTCACGTTTATTTTTAGCGTTGCCCCGTTTGTCGCATTAAAATTTTTTCTTTAAATTGCGATAAAAATGAAAGGCTAACCAACGTTAAACAGTGTGTTTAGCGGAGCACACCTGCTTTCTAAAATAAGCAATATTATTGCGTTGCAATAATGCTTCAACATGCTGTTTATGCTGTGAATCATCTAAATTAATGATGTAAAGTTTGGTGCCTTGGTCATGCCCTTCAGTATCAATGCTTAGCTCGGTATTGGTGCGATGACTAAGCCCATTCATTTTTTCTTTCATGCGCTGTAAATTATCATCACTTTTAAAATACCCAACTTGTAACGCTGCATAGCAGGTATCCATGCTTTGTGTCATTACTTTTGTATTTGCTTCGACTGGCTGTTGAGCGACTTGTTCTAAGTCTTGAGATTTTTGTGGCTGTGGTTGAGTAGGCTTTTGCTCTGCTGGTGGGTTAGCCGCATAACGCTCTTGTTTTGCTCTGTATTGATTGACTTTAGCTAGCCATTGTTTTTTTGCTTCGTTAGACGTTGCAGCGACGGTGCGTCGGTTTACCGTTTGCGGAAACACATAACTAATGCCAAGAAAAGGCGTTACGCTTAAGTCGCTGTCTCCAAATCCTGAATAAAAATTAGCACCTAAATTTAAATACCATTGCTTAGAAAACTGCCAATAAAACTTTTGTCCCAAATAGGCCGAGGTGTCCCACTTTTCATGCATGGTTTGCAAAGCGGTTTTCGCTTCATTTGATGCTGACGCTAAGCCTAACTCAGATACCCAAAGTACCGTATCTTCAGCTTGGTAGGCATAGTTAACGCCCACATTCACAAAGTTAATATCTTGTTCAAGGGTACGAATACTGTAATCTTGCTCAAAGTCTTGAATCATTGTGTAGCCCGCACTCATTCCCCAATTGGACTCGATAAATCGTGCATAAAGCTGTGTGGTGAGCCCCGGTTTACCTTGAGTAGAAACCGCAACATCGGCAATGAGTGGGAAGGTGATGGCATGACTTGTAAAAGGTAAAACAACTAAACTTGTAAGCGCTATTATTATTTTTTTCATTCGCTTGGCCGTTCCATACGCTAAGTGTTGGTCGTATAGTTGCATCACCGCTCACAACTATTTTTTATTATGATTTGATCTATTTTTATTATTTTTCAGGTAATAAGCAAAGTGCTTATAGACACAACGTAATTACATTAACATCAAAAAAGTAAGTGACCAACAATTTTTATGCTGTTGACTTAGCAGCACAACCCATTACGTGCTAAATCTACTGTACATGAGGGAATGCTGAACAATGCCATCGGTTCTCTAAACTACGATACTAATTTCGATCGCCAGGAAATGGATTCCACTGCGCTTGGCCTGAGCCAATTTCATGGAGAACACGACCAATCTTATTTCTGCTTGTATGGGCATTGGAAAGCCACACCTTTACTTCCCCGTTTTCACCAAAACCTACAATGATATACGGGTAGATTTCTTTTTCTTCTTCACTTGAGCTTCTCCATGTAAACGTAGGTAGATTTTTTGCAAGCAGGCCAGCATTACCGTTAAGCGGAATATCAGCAAAATAAATGCGTTCTTGATCTAAATCAGACCAGACGACAGAGACTTTTTGGGGGAATGGTTTGTTATATACACCTGATTGAGCACCTGCTTCCTGCCAGCAGCATGCCAAGCTACCAACCGGCATGCCCCATTGGTCATCAAACTTAATTTGACTGACCATTAGCTCGTTACCCTTTACTGTACTGGCACTGACAACCATATAATCAATTACAGGTTGGCTACTTTTACAGCCAAGTGACAGTAAACTGGTAATAATCAGAAATAAATAAATGAGTCTTTTCACCATACGATGTGCTGCTTAATTAATCCTGCTCCTCAGGAAAGGGATTCCACTGAGCTTGCCCTGAGCCAATTTCGTGTAGGACGCGGCCAATCTTATTCCTGTTGGAATGTGCATTAGATAGCCACACTTTAACTTCGCCATGCTCGCCAAAACCTACAATGATATAAGGTTTTATTTTCTTTTCTACTTTACCACTGCTTTCCCAAGTATAATTTGGTAAGTTTATAGCGAGTTGACCGCTATTAGAGGCTAATTTAACATCCGTAAAATAAATACGTTCTTGATCTAAATCCGACCAGACCACAGAGACTTTTTGTGGAAAGGGCTTGTCGTATACACCAGAGGAAGCTCCTGCTTCTTGCCAACAGCATGCTAAGCTACCAACTGGCATGCCCCATTGGTCATCAAACTTAATTTGACTGACCATTAGCTCGTTACCCTTTACTGTACTGGCACTGACAACCATATAATCAATCACAGGTTGGCTACTTTTACAGCCAAGTGACTGTAAACTGGTAATAATCAGTAATAAAAAGGCTAGTCTTTGCGTCATACGGTGTTTGCTGCTTGATTAATCATGGTCATCAGGAAATGGATTCCACTGCGCTTGGCCTGAGCCAATTTCGTGGAGAACGCGACCAACTCTATTTCTTTCTGAACGTGCATTTGATAGCCACACTTTGACTTCGCCATTTTCACCAAAACCTACAATGATATAGGGCTTTATCTTAGTTTCTATCTCGCCACTACTTTCCCAAGTATAACTTGGTAAGTTAATAGCGAGTTGTCCCGCATTACCGTTAAGCGGAATATCAGTAAAATAAATGCGTTCTTGATCTAAATCTGACCAAACCACAGAGACTTTTTGTGGAAATGGGATGTTTCTTAGGCTTGAAGTGCCTCCAGCATGAGTCCAGCAGCAGCTCACACTACCTCCCGCTGCTCTCCATTTATCATCAAATTCAATTTTCCCTACCATAATATCGTTACCTTTTGGTGTCCCCTTGCCAACAACCATATAATCAATTACAGGCTGGCTACTTTTACAGCCAAGTGACAATAAGCTGGTAACAATCAGTAATATATAAATTAGTCTTTGCGCCATACGGTGTCTACTCCTGATAAATAAGGTGTCCAACAATCGGGTTGCGGTTCTGCGTTGGTTGGTTCGTTATAAAATAGTTCGCGCTGGCCATTGTCTGCCACCACGACGGCTTCTTCTTCTGGGCCATGAGCCAGCGTAAAATACTTTACGCTGTGATGAATGTAGTTAATGTATAATTCTGCCCATGCTTGGCTAGCGGGGCCTTGTGCATAGGCACAATCCACTAAATTCCTTAAACGTGGCGTTAAAGTATAAGCATAGGTACGCTGGCCATCAGGCTGGTAAAGATTGCCAAGTACTTCAATAGGTTTTAGTGGTACACCCGCTTGTATAGCGGCATAGTACATTTTATGTAGACTGTAATGCGAAAGTTCAGGCATTACCTGCCTAAACCACACGACTTTGTATGGGGTGTATAAGGCGTGACGAGATTCGCGCCGTAACCGACGTGGTCGGTTGTTAATTCGGGTGGCTAATGCTCTAAAGTGTAAGTGCATGCCTGGCCATTGGTACTCACGCTCTAATTCTGCTTTACGCTGTAGAACTAGTGCGTCGTGCGCTGGGTCGCCAGGCTTGCCGATAATGTTTTGTGTTGGATAATGAATTTCAGACGATGTGGGACCATAACCCCCACCCACATCGCAATGGGCGCCGGGTAACACTAACTCTTGATGGTTAGAAGCCAAGCTAAGTTGCGCTGTTTTTAACGAATGCACAGGAAATTTGTCGCGTCGTTCGTCATAGGCAACAAGGTGCATGACTTGTGCCGCGGTGGTTTCGCTAATATCTAAATTAATATCGACATCAAGTTCGTCATTTACGGCCATTTCGCTATGATCATCATCGCCGTCGCCCATGGTGGAGGCAACGGTATCGAATATCCCCAAAAAGCGCACCATGACTTTCGCACCGCCCCAAAAGTCAGGCTGGTTACGATTAATATAATGCACTTGGTTAGCAAAAGCGCGCGCTTGTGACGCACCACGGCTAAAACCAAAGATATCGATGATGCCGACTTTTATGTAAGCAAATTCTTTGAAAAAATTTCGTGTCTCTTCAATAGTTTCTACTAGTCGTTCATCAAATGAATAAGCTAATGCTAAATCCAGCGTGGTGTCACTTTTACCTGCTTTGGTGCCAATACCTTCAGAGTAATGATATCCGATGTAATTTCCGATATTGTATAGCTCGTACAACTTAGCCACATTAGTCGGCTCTTTATCATCGCCAATCACTTTGTTGTCATTAATGCGGTTATTGCCTGTACCATCAAAAAACACGCCGAAAGTGGGCGGTTGTGCTAGTAACGTTATTTCTGGGTAGCCATTGCCATTAACTTGGTGGTTAAGTAGTTGCATGCCACCGTTTTCACCAATATTGAGATCTGCCACTTTGTTTGCGTCTAAGTAATCGCTATAGGGCATACTTGGGGCGATTGGTTGTTCAGGCACACCGGCAATTTTTGCATCTATTTTATAGTTGCCCGTTTCTTTTAACTTGGCGAACAGTAAGCGATTTTCAGTGTAGCCTTGGTTGTTACGGCATAAGGTTATACCTTCACCACGAGCTGTAATACTGATTGTGCGGTCACCTTCAATATTAATAATAATACGCTTTTCATCTTCATCGGCGGCTTGATCAACACTAATTGGAATAACCGCTGCGGTCGTGTTTGTCTGTCCGTGAACCGCATTGGTGCGCGGTGCTATAAATGGGTTTTTTGCTTGATTAGATAAAGGCGGTGGCACTATTGGCGCTGGCGAACAGTGTTGTTTAGTTGATTTAAAAGCGGCTTTATTTTTTATAATAAGCAGGTTTGATGGATGGTATTGTGACGTTAATGCAGTGCGAACGGGTGTCCACGTATTGTTTTTCTTAATAAATAGTTGCGTATGATGATCTGCGCGTATGGTGGTACTACGCGAGCTGCTTTGTGCTTGTTGCTTAGGTACAATCCAATGGCTTGCATGTGGCTTTAATTTTATGCGCACTTCTTGTGGCAACTGTTGTGCGGGTATGTGCGGTGGCAGCACAATGGGCCGTTTGGGATAAATCATCTCAACGTCGAAAGGATCATCAAAGCAGAGTTGCTTTTTAGGCGTAAAATCTAACGTTAAACTAAAGGGATCTTGAGTCAGCATGTAAACAGTCCGTGTTATTAAGTAGTGTGACTAATTTTTAGCTAGTTTATTTTTTTGTAACAAATAATGCAAAATAAATTTACAGAAACGTTTGTATGCGGGAAATACGTAGTTTGCGCTATATTAACGATGTACTTGATAAGTGTTCATCAGCAAAATGAGGAGAGTAATATTTTTAGTTGGTTAGTTCACACCATCGCAGTACCAATATGGTTAGTATTAATAATATGTACGTTATTGCTGTTAACAACGCTAATCTGCATATTTGCCCTTAAAAAGCAAAGTACGCCACACTATCAGCGTTATAAAAAAGATCGCCTGTTTGGTGCAGTTTGGCGCTGGCGTTGGCAAGATAATACGATGATAAGCTTATGGTGTTACTGTCCTGAATGTGATGATGAGTTATTATATAACGAAGATAAAGGCCGCAGCCTTTATGGGCAAGTTTATAAAACTCATTTTATTTGTGCCAATTGTGATAATCAGGTAAAAGCCACCGTACCGGGTGGCAATAAAGAAGATGCGCTTATTGCAGTAGAACGCGAGATTTACCGTAAAGTTAGAAATGGGCAGTTTAAACAAGCAATTAAATCATTTTAGTTTAGGTGCCTATTTAACAGCGTAATGGCAAGCCCTTTGCGTTTTTTTAGTAAGCCTTGGTAAGTTGGTGCTGTGATATTAAAGGCAAAATAGTAAGTGTCTTGTTTATCTGTTGTTTCGAGATAGCCAACATACCAACCAATGACCGTATTTTTATCAATTCTGCCGGTGCCCGTTTTGGCATATAAATGATAATCGTTGATGAGTTGTTTTTCAGCCGGATGACGAGACTCGTTTACTCGCATTACCTGCTTAAAATGCTGATAGGTGCTCTCTGCCACACCTAGTTTTTGTAATCGTATGTTGCGTAGAAAGTTTACTTGCTCTAATGCCGAAATTTTTAAGCTGTTATTAAGCCAGAAGCTATCGACTGGGCCGCTCACATCGCTATTGCCATAATTAAATTGGCGAACATATTTAGCAAATGTAGGTTTGCCTATTTTTACGGTCAAGGTTTGAAATAAGGGTAATGCAGAGTGCTGAAAGGCGGATTTAAGATTATGCTGTTGTTCAGTCCAGCTAGCTCGCCACCACTGCTGTGTAGGAAAGCGTTGCTCGTCTCTTAATAATATTTGCGATTCAATGTCGGTGACTGCTTTTGTATCTAACGCAATTAAGCTGCTTGCTATTTTAAACGTTGAAAACGGCGAAAATTGCTGCATTGCACGTGTTAAGTTATGTATTACAACCGTATTCGGCTCAGATTCTTTAAGCAGTACAAAAGTGCATTGTGCATTACCTTCCTCACATACATTACCTAATTGTTTTTGATTACTATAGGGCTCTTTTTGAATAGAGTGGGGATCAGGCTTCGCCACAGCCATAGTAGGAAAAAATAAGAGGATGCAAAGCACCGCGTTTATTAAATAGTGATAAGTCTGAAAAAGTAGCTGATTTAGGTTGTTAGGTGCATGGTTCATAAGGCGTTATTGATAGAGTTATTGTTATATCTTCAAATAGTAGCTACTTCTTACGTGTTGTGTGATGGCGATGTAATGATCAATACTGGCAAAAATATGGCAATCCCTGTGTTTTCCTTGCTACAACTTTTAATAAGCAACATATTTTTAGAAACATATATTAAACAACATAGATTTAAATATTTGCGGTAGAAAAACTGACCCTGCGTACCTTGCAACTGAGAAGTTCAGATCTATACTCATATCATAAAGCTAAATAAGACGTACTCGCAGGGCAAGAGCATTTTAATTTCCCCTCAGAAGTAACTCGGCTCTAAAATCATCATCTAATGCCGCCATTTTTAGCTTTCGTTTCATGCTGGCTTTTTTCGTTGTATCTGTTTTCACAATATTCAACGCCAATTTTCTAAATGCATTCATGACTTCAGCTGCATTGCCCCGCCTAATACGTGAATCGTCTTCATGGAATGTCATATCTAGCGTCCAGTGTAAGCAGTTTTCAACGCCCCAGTGATTGCGAATTATGCCATTTAATCGTTCTGCATTTAGTCCTAATGAGCTGATGTAATAACGCGTTTCGGAAGTCATTTTATCTCCAATATGACGCTTAGATTCTACACTGACAACCGTTTGAATACTGCTCCAGTTTTCATTATCGGTTATCCAATTGTTATCAATTTCCAATTGGGTACACGTTCTTTCTTCTATTCGACCATGGCCGCTGTCAATGTGCTCATAAATACTATGAGCTGTGTTAGCGAGTTTTTCTCTGTGGCACTTATGAAACCATGCTTGAACCTCTTCATTGAGTGTACTTTGATTGCCTTTTAGTGCAATGACGTAATCAGCACCTTTGGATTGAATTTTCTTTGTAATTGCGTGCTGACATCCCATGGCGTCTAACGTAACGGTTGCACCTTTTACATCAAGTAAATCCAGCAGCTTGGGGATGGCTGTTATCTCATTGGATTTATCATCTACTTTTTGTTGTCCTAGTACCAGACCATTGCCACAACTCCATGCACTGACCATATGCAACGGGTTCTTTCTGTCTTTGGTTGTGAAGCTTCTACGAGCGGCTTTTCCATCAATGGCGATAACTTCGCCATCCACTTGCTCGGCGATTTCATTTACCCAATTGATAAAGCTGGTTTGAATGGCTACAGGGTCTAAACGGCTCATTACTCGGGCTATGGTGTCATGCTTGGGAATACCATTTGCAAAGGGGAGATAACGCTTTAACCAGTCAATTTTTACATGTCCGAAATCTTCGATATCTTCCCAGCCTTCTGCGCCTGATAGCACGGCACAGATAGATAAAAATAAAATATCTATCAACTCATGCTTTTTACAACGGTCTATTCGCGGGTCTTCTATGATGGAAAAGTAAGTGATGAAGTTGTTGGTCATGCTAGGAAACCTGTAGTTATTATTTCCCGCTCTGATCATGAAACTATCATTTAGTTCAATTTATAATGATCTTGCCCTGGACGTACTCGTATTTATTCTTGATAATCATTATCATTTAGATTAGTATGCGTGGGTGTTTTTTGATCAGATAGAGATAAGTTTGATATGTACGTTTGTATCTGCCATGGTGTAACAGACAAAACAATTGAAAAATCAATAGATAACGGTGCAACCACCATGAAGCAACTTCGTCAGGAGTTAAAAGTTACTTCACAGTGTGGCAAGTGTACACAGTGCACAAAAAAAGTACTTAACCGTAAACTATTACAAATTGCAGAACCACAGCCGTGCGTTGCGTAAACAAATAACCTACGCTTATGCGTGCTTATGTCGCAACGTCCATTATAACAATGCCTTTAACGTAACGTTTTTAACACTGAGACTGTAAATAGTTTTTAATTCCAATACTTTTAATTAAGCCTTGCTGCTCTTCAAGCCAATCAATATGCGCTTCTGCGCTAGTTAATATTTCAGTTAATAACTTGCGGCTTATATAGTCGTTGTGATCTTCGCAATGTTTAATTGCATCTTTAAGTGTTGGTAAACTTTGCATTTCAAGCTTTAAGTTAGCGCCAATCATTTCTTCGCTGTCTTCACCAATCATCAAGCGACCTAAATCTTGTACGTTGGGTAAACCTTCTAAAAATAAAATACGTTCCATTAGGTAATCAGCATTTTTCATGGCTTGAATAGAACGTTTATAGTCAGCACTATTTAGCTTGTTAAATCCCCAATTTTTAAACATGCGTGCATGTAAAAAGTACTGGTTAATAGCAATAAGCTCGTTAGCTAGTACGTTGTTTAGTTGCATGATGACAGATTTTTCGCTTTTCATTTCGTATATCCTACAGTCGTTAAATTAGTACTAGCCCATTTGAGATTGGATGTAATTTGGCAAACCAATTTTATCGATTAAGCCAACTTGCTGTTCTAGCCAAAATACGTGATCTTCTTCAGTATCAAATAACAGCTTTTGTAAAATATTACGACTTTCGTAATCGTGCTCTGCTTCACAAATGGCAATCACTTCTCGTACTGCTTTTACTACTTCTAATTCCAGTGTTAAATCATTCTTCATCATCGATTCAACATCATCACCTATTAATAAAGGGCGACGCTTAGACATATTTGGCGTACCTTCTAAAAACAGAATACGTTTAATAATCCAATCGCAGTGTTGTTTTTCTTCATCCATTTCATGATCTAAACGTTCGTACAATTTATCGTAACCCCAGTCTTGATACATGCGAGAGTGAATAAAGTATTGATCAATAGCGGAAAGCTCGTTTTCTAATAAGCGGTTTAAACTGTCAATGACCTTTTTATTACCATGCATAGTAGTGCCCCTATAAATTGGTTGATCTATTAGAATAGACGATTTTTAAATTTAATTAGATGTAATTACACCCGTTTTGAATACGATTTTGTAAGGTGATTTTAAGCAAATTGGTATGAGATCCCTCAGCGGTATATACTAGCGTTTTTTACATCATCATAAGAAGCGTCATGCTCTGTTTAATTAAGAATGTGTCGTTACTATCACGATCAATGTTACGCTCCCAAGCTATTTGGGTTAAATAGGTATATACCATGGAATTATTACAAAATTATATTTTTACTTATCAATTCGCCTTACTGATATTTGTTCTGGTTATTTTAAAATCGAGCATACAATTTGTGCCGCAGAATCGCGCCTATCTTGTTGAACGATTTGGTAAATATCGTACCACAATTGAAGCAGGACTAAATTTTATTGTGCCATTTATGGACAAAATTTCTGCCGACCGTTCATTAAAAGAACAAGCATTTGACGTGCAAGGCCAGTCAGTTATTACTAAAGATAACATTTCGTTAGTGGTTGATGGTGTGTTGTATTTTCGTGTGCTTGACCCATACAAAGCAACCTATGGCGTAGAAGACTATGTTTTTGCCGTGATTCAGCTAGCGCAAACAACCATGCGTAGCGAGTTGGGTAAAATGAACATGGACGAAACGTTTGAAAGCCGTGAGCAGCTTAATACCAATATCGTGATTGCGCTTAACGAGGCAAGTGCGACATGGGGCGTGCAGGTTATGCGTTACGAAATAAAAGATATTGTACCGCCAACGTCAGTACTCGATGCCATGGAGCGCCAAATGAAGGCCGAACGTGAGCGTCGTGCACAAGTATTAGAGTCTGAAGGTCAGCGCCAAGCGGCCATTAATGTTGCGGAAGGTGAAAAACAGTCGCGCGTACTAGCTGCGGAAGCTGAAAAAGCAGAACAAGTGCTTAAAGCACAAGGTGAAGCCGAAGCGATTAAAGCCGTTGCATTTGCACAAGCTGAAGCGCTTGAAACGGTTGGTCGTGCCGCTGCTACTCATGAAGGGCAAAAAGCGATGCAATTAGACCTAGCGACAAAAGCAATTGAAGCAAAAGAAGCTATTGCGAAAGAGTCTTCCGTGGTGCTATTGCCAGATGGAAGTACAGAAGCGGCTTCAGTGGTTACGCAAGCAATGAGTATTATTAATACACTTAATAAATCAAATTAAGACTGTTAATGATGTTGCCTAGCAACATCATTAATCCCGTAAAATGTAAGGAGTAAATAATGTTACAGCAAGCGATGTTACCGCAAGACGTATATCAGTACTTGATACTGGCAGGTATTGCATTACTCATTATTGAAGTTGTTATTTTAGGCTTCTCTACCTTCTTTTTATTCTTCTTAGGTGTGGCCGCGATCATCACGGGTGGATTAGTTTTCGCTGATATCTTAACTAATTGGATTCAAGTGATTGTAAGCTTAGCGGTGATCACGGCAGTTAGCGCTGGACTATTATGGCAACCGTTAAAGCGCATGCAAAAAACGCAAGGAATCAAGCAAGTAGCGACAGATTTTGACGGTTATGAGTTTACTTGTGAGCATGCGATTACACCGAATGGCGATTCAAGCTACGCTTACTCGGGGATTACATGGAAGCTATACAGCGATGAATTAATCCCAGCTAATAGTAAAGTCAAAGTTGTGAAAGTAGACGTGGGAACTTGGCATGTTAAGCAAGTTTAATAGCTAGCGCGTTTATCTGAAATCGATATATTACGTATTAACTCGCCACGGCGGGTTAATGCGGTTTTCTCCAGCCCAATAAAGCTTTATTTTATTCCCGCTTGGGTCAAATAGCACCGCTTCTCGCCATAAATAACGCATATCTTGTGGTAACTGTTCAAATACAATGCCTTTTTCAATTAAAGCAGCAACTAACGTGTCGAGTTGTTCATGCTCAAAATAAATAGTTGTTGAGCTACTAGGAGTTACCGTTGATGAGTTTGTTGCCGTTTGCTGTGGTTTATCCGCTAACGAAAGCGAAAATGTGGCATTACCTTCAGGGCACAAAAAGCGGGCGTAATGAGGCGTATCAACAATCAGTTCAAAGCCCATACATTGATAAAATGTAACCGCTTCTGCCATATCAAATACGGTTAAGGTGACTTGGTTTAATTGCATATTTAGCCCTTTTCTCGCCAGTTTCGATACTTTGAATGCACGCCACGAGAAAGTATTGAAGAATATTCTTCCAGCATATCCACACCATAAAGGATGGCGACGACCACTAACGATAACTTTATTGCCGTCACATTATCAATTACCGCAATACAAACACCCAAAGCGGCCAGTGCCCAAATGGAAGCGGCTGAGGTAACACCAACCACCACGCCTTCACGGGTTAACATCACACCTGCGCCTAAAAAGCCAATGCCAGTGACCACTTGCCCTATTATTCTGGAAGGGTCGGTAATGCTGGTAGCAACAGCCATAGACGATGCTACAAAAATATAGGTGCCTAATACGATTAACGATGAAGTTCGAATGCCAATTGGCTTTCCTCGCAGCTGGCGTTCTAGTCCAATAATAATGCCACAAATAATTGCGGAGCCAATGGCGCTCCAACTGTAAGGCGAAATAGCAAAAATAACGTCAGGATTCATGGTTTTTTCCTAGAAAAATAAGGCAGCGGTACCCACTATATAGAAAGTAAGTACTAAAATGTATTGCATTGATTAAGTTTCTTATTAACCAATAATAGATATTAAGCTTAATAATCAAAAGTATATCTGCTAGTCTAATTTTGAAAGTTTACACAATAATTGTCACGAAGGAATGCATCATTGAGTAGAGTCACGTTAAGTATTTTGTTAGTTTGGGTAGTGCTTGGCCTGCAAGGATGTCAGTCTAATCAGGGGAGTTCACAAGATCACGGCTCAGTGACAAACCGCTCGGCTAATCAATTACCTAAATTTGCGTTCAAAAATGTTAAAGTAAGCCATCAAGATGTCGCTCAGGCCGATAAAAAATACGCAACCATTTCAATTTCTGAATTCCGTTTAAATGCTCACAAATTGTATTTAGCTCAATTTAACAACGACATGTTGTTCGAATTTGATAAGTCCGATACCCAATTAATTAATCGTAAAGACATCGCCACATTTGCCAAGTTTTATCGTGATGGCAAGCTTGGTAAGTACCTGTATGTTGTTGGTCATACCGACGCGACCGGTTCTAAAACCTACAACCAAAGTTTAAGCGCTCGGCGCGCATGGTCGGTGGCATCATTGCTATCTAAAAATGGCGTAAACGCAGACAATATTAAATTGGTACCTGCAGGTGAAATTTTGCCACACACCACGAATAAAACGGCGAAAGGGCGCGCTAAAAATAGGCGGGTAGAAATTTTATCGGCTGACAGCAGAGCGCTAGCAATTAGTTATTTTAGGCAAATTGATTGCACAAAAGTGGATCCCGCCTGCGAAAAAGCGTTATTACCCGTCTTAGATATTAAACAAAAAAACGGTGAACTCTTTATTCAACAAGGCAAAGATCAAACATTGGCTACTTTGTCACCAGAGCTTAACAAGCTCAGCATGCTTGATAAGTCGTTGCGAACGAACAGTAGCGATGTTGATGTGCGTATGGGGCAACATAACGATCATGTGCGGTTAAGCAAACTGACCGGAAAAACACGTAAAAAATTAGCAGTACCATTAGATGTACGTAAAATGTTTAATGTGAATCAACAGGTAAGGAAGCCACTGTTATTACCTAAAAAATACTTATTTATCAAAAAAGAAGGAGAGTAGATCTTGGAAGAGCTTAAAATGTCTTTTGATAAGTTACTGAATGAATCCCCCATTGACGAGGCAAACAGGCATCAAGATGAACATCATCTTAGCCAACTCGTGATGGAAGAAGTGGCTGATAGCAAAACGGGAGTAATTTTAACCGATAAAAACTATCGTACTAATCGTATTCGAGAAGCCGCAATAAATGGCATTAAAGAGCGATTAGGTCGTTGGGCTGAGTTTCGAAACGACATTCTGATAAAAGCGGGCGCGAAAAAGAATGAAGCAAAAAATTCAGAAATGGATGTAAAGCTGAAAAAACTGCAAGAAGACCGTGAAGAACAAAAGTCGCAGGCGCGTGATAAATATATGCGACGCAATGACTATGCCGACTTAAAAAGTGATCATGAGTTGACGAAACACCGTTATGAAACCATGCGGGCAGAAATGGGTGGTAAGCCACCAGTCAAAAGCAAAATATTTATTTACCTTATTTCTATACTGGCGATTGGCTTTATCGAGTGGTTTATAAACTACAGCACCTTTAACATGAAGTACCCTTCAGGTATTGCCTTCGGTGCCACGGTATTAATTGCCCTGTCAATTGCGCTAGCGTCACATTTTCATGGCGCATTGCTTAAGCAACGTGTCGCCTTGTTTGCCAAGCACCGCAAAAAAGAAGACAAGCGGCAAATTATCATCAAGCAAAGCTTCTTCTCACTGCTGCTGATTATTTCTTTAGCCATCGTTACTTATAATCGTTATGACCTACTGATGGAGCAAATGGTGAACACCGGAGGTGTGATGTTACCTGGTGATGAAGTTGCCGAGGTGTCAGTATGGAGCGAACTATGGCCATTCGTCATGATGAACGTATTAGTGTGGGTAGTTGGCGTTGCCATTTCCTATTTCACACATGATGAACAGCCTGATTATCAAGAGTCACTAGTACATTACAATAAAGCGAAACATAAATTCCATAAAGCAGATGCAGGCCTTAAAGAGGAAGAAAACCGCATTGATGAAGAGTTTGAAGCTAAGCTAAGAGCATTAAAAAACTCGCAGGCGTCACATGTGCATTCAAGCAAAGAATTAGACAGTTATTTCGAGCGGTTAAACGCCAAAGAACAGCGTTTAGTTAGCCAAGCTGTAACAGCAATAAACGGCATGCTTGAACAACATCAAATGATGCTTGTGACCATGTTACGACAAAGTGGAAATGAGTCAGTGAAGTTTGGTCCTGATTTAATCTCGTTAGACCAATATCAGAATAAAAATATTACGGTTGATGCAGCCTACGTGCGAGAAATACTCGCTATGGAGACAATTTAATGTTTAAAAAAATAATAAGCCTGTCGCTAATTCTATTTTCAGCAAGTGCAGCCGCAGACGGATTACTAAGAACCACCAATTTAAAAAAATACTGTGCTCAAGACGGCGTGCATCGCCAAACCATTATTTACCTAGATCAAGGCATTATCGCGCGCAAGGATCCTAACTGGTATAAAGATATCTTAAATAAAACCAAGTTTTTACCCGGCGAGCGCATTCAAGTTGTTACCATTAAATCGGGTGGCTCAACCGTAGAGCAAGCTTGGGATAGTTGTTATCCAAGTTATACCAAAGAAAAATACCAGCAGCTAAAAAAAGAAGAAGGCTTTGGTAGCATGTTTACTGGTGGGGTAGACGAAAACATGAAAAACGATGTTAAGTCGTTCACCAAATGGTTTAAACAAGCACTCGCGCACCCGCTACAAGACACGAAACACGAAACCCCTCCGAGCTACGCCTCGGGTAACTTTCCAGATAAAAAATTAGTTGAAGCATTGTATTACGATGCAAAACGAATGGATTTAGAAAATGGCATCAGCCGGGTGATCATTTTTTCAGATATGATGGAAAAGTCTGATTTACTTGATCAGCAAAAATTTGAACCAGCGAAACGCGCAGAAGCAGTAGCCAAGCGTTTTCCTATGTTCTTAAATCACGCCAGCATTTATGTTTACGGCATTAACTATACTAACCAAGACACGGCATTGAATGAAAAAATGCAGCGTTTTTGGGAGCAATACTTGCTAACGTCGGGCGCGCATTTAGAGCAATACGGCACGCAATTAGTATTACCACGCGATAACAAAGTGTTTGATGCACACAGCTATAGTGGCAAATTAACGCAATCTGACGGAAAAAAGCTGGCAACCAGTATGCGGTTAGCATACTCCGATAAAGGCGAGTTGGTACACAGTTGGGTAACCATTAGCGATCATTATCTGCCAATCAGCGGTACATTAAATTGCAGCGGCCAAAATTGCACGGTATTAGCCAGTATTGAAGCCTCAACCTTTGATGGCTTCGAGAAAAAAGATGTATTAAAACTCAGTGGCAGCATGAAAGCGTTGTCAGGTTCAATTGGCGCCAGAGACGATTCAGTGATTGATGAACAGGGCAAGATATACCGTTTTGATGTGGAGTACGCAAAAGATAAGAATTTATCTTTGTAGTGTTCTTTGAAAGTAAACTAACGATTCAGCTATCAACACAAAACAGCCAATGTGTTTTGGCTTTGTGTTGATAGCCATAGTTGATAGCAATATTAAAAAGCAAGCTAGCGTAATGGGTAACATTACCCGCTAGCAATAATATCGCTAAGCTTACTCTAGCAACAGTCAACTAGTGCTTTTAGATGATTTTTTCTTACTAAATTTTCGCTTTTTATATGCCGGCTTTTGCTCGCACTTGATGCCTTGTAAGCAGGTAGGAAGTTGTGATTTTGCACTATCAATAAGTGTCATCAGCGTTTGGTTTAATGGCGTCATAAAGCTTTGATAGCTGGCAGACTTTTCACTAATTGCATTAAGAGTGGCTTCCCATTCTGCGGTCATGTCAGGTTGGGTTGCCATTTCTGGTAAGGCTGCTATCAGTCCTTTTCCTGCTGGTGTTGCGTGAATTTGCTTGCCTTGACGGTATAAAAAGCCACGTTTAAATAATAAATCGATAATACCTGCGCGGGTAGCTTCTGTACCTAATCCATCAGTGTCTTTAAGAATTTTTTTAATGTCTGGGTTGGTTACGTAGCGATTAATCCCCGTCATTGCTGCTAATAAAGTTGCATCAGTAAATGCCTTGGGCGGCTGCGTCATTTTTTCCAGCAACTCGCCTTTATCACACAGCAAAATATCCCCTTGTTTCACATCAGGTAATGTATGGTTCAAGTGTTCGTCAGGTGCGTTTTCTGGTGCGGAAGCTTCACTGCTATTGGCGTGTTTATTGGTATTTGTATTGCGCTGGAATAACACCTTCCAACCAAGCTGTTGCGGTACTTTGGCACTGGCTTTAAATAAACCACCAGCAATAGTTAAGGATATTTGAGTATGATGAAATTGGTATGCAGGGTAAAACTGTGCAAGGTACTGGCGCACAATGAGTCCGTATATGTTTTTTTCAAATGGATTAAGGCTAATATTATCTGCCATTTTATCGGTGGGAATAATCGCATGGTGAGCGCCCACCTGTTTGTCATTCCATGCTTTACTAACAAGCTTAGTATCTGCTTGTGCTGCCGCCTTAGCATATAGATGTTGTGAACTAGCGAGTTTTTTTACAATATTGGCCGCTTGTTTATGCTGCTCTTTGGGTAAATAGCGGCAGTCAGAGCGAGGGTAGGTGATCAATTTGTGTTTTTCGTAGAGTGCTTGGCATACGTCTAGTACCAGCTTGGCATTCATTGAAAACTGTTTGGCTGCGTCGATTTGAAGTGCAGATAAATTATAAGGCAGTGGCGCGTTTTGTTTTTTAAGTTGCTTATTTACTTCGGTAACATGTGCTGGCTGCTGTGTAATTCGTCTAACGACATTTTCTGCTAGGCCTTTTACAACCACCCTGCCGTCTTCATCCATATAAGGTTCGCACGCTTCACTTGGCTGCCACTTCGCTGTGAATGCTTGCGTTGCTGCTGACGAGTGTGATGCGGGCAAAGACACATGCGCCATTACTTCATAAAACGGTTTACTACTGAACTGCTCAATATCTTCATCGCGCTTCACTACCAGCCCTAGAATAGGTGTTTGTACACGCCCAACCGAGAGTACGCCTCCATAGCCTACCTTTTGACCCTGAATGGTATAAGCACGAGTCAGGTTGATGCCATACAACCAGTCGGCGCGACTTCTTGCCAACGCAGACACAGACAGTGGCATGTAATCTTTATTCGGCTTTAAGTTAGTTAAGGCGCGTTTCACCGCAGGCAAATTAAGATCGCTGATTAGTAAGCGTTGTACATTTTGCTTTTTCTTCTGACTAACGTTTAAAAAATCAATGACTTCATCAACTAATAATTGGCCCTCACGGTCTGGGTCGCCGGCATGGATTAATTGGTCGGCTTGTTTTACCCACTTTCTTAATACTGCAAGTTGTGACTTTGTTTTGCTTTTTGCTTTTAATTGCCATTGTTCAGGAATGATTGGTAGATGTTCGAGCTGCCATTTTTTGAATGCAGGATCGTAAGCGTCGGGCTCGGCTTGTTCTAAAATATGCCCAATACACCAACTGACTACATCGCCGTTTGCGGCCTGAATATAGCCTTGATTATTTTTTAACGGTTTAGGTAAGGCCGCAGCAATTGCTCGACCTAAGCTTGGCTTTTCGGCGATGTATAACTTCATGTTGTGATTTTTTATTATGCCAGTCAGTATAAATCAGCATACTAGCTGGATACTGTTTTTATGTACAGTTAAATGTGTGTGCTAAACCCGCGTACCAGTGTTCCCGTATTAGAGAAAGTAGAAAAGTTAAAGGGTTACAGGTTGTTGAATTACATCTTTGAACTAAACTGATTGAATAATAATTGTGCAGTATAACAGGTTGTAAAATAACTTAATCATTCATTTAAATCATAAACATTTACCTAAGTAAATGGCAATGAGGAACTGTTATGAATACGTGCTTTAAAAAAGTAGTTGGGGTCGCCGCACTTATATTTTCGTCGGTTTTTGTACACGCTGAAACTGTTAAAGTGGGTATGACCACTGCATTAACTGGCCCTGCCGCGGCACTGGGAGAGGGAATGAAAACAGGGATCACTGCATACTTTGATAAGGTAAATAAAGCAGGTGGGGTTAATGGTCACCAATTGCAGCTAATAGCACTTGATGATGGCTATGAACCCGACAAAGCAGCGCAAAACATGCGTAAGCTGATTGATGAGGAAAAAGTAATTGCGGTTGCTGGCAATGTGGGTACGCCAACTGCCATAGTCACGGTTCCTATTGCTAACGAGAAGAAAACATTGCTATTTGGTGCCTTCACTGGTGCTGGCGTGTTAAGAAATACTCCACCAGACAGGTATGTTATTAATTACCGCCCCAGTTATGCGCAAGAAACAGCCACAATGATTGACCTGTTATTGGCGAAAGGCATTAAACCAGAAGAAATTGCATTTTTTACACAGAATGATGGTTATGGTGACGCTGGTTATAAAGGTGCAATGAAAGCGTTAAAAGCAAAAGGGTTTAGCCAAGCAGAGCAACTTGCCCATGGTCGTTATACCCGTAATACAGAAAATGTAGAGGCAGGGCTTACGACTATACTTGAAGCCGATGTTCCTCCTAAAGCTATTATCATGGTTGGTGCTTACCGCCCTATTTCAAAATTTATTAAAGAGTCTAAAGACTTCTTTGAAGAAGAGGTGCATTACCTTAATGTTTCTTTTGTTGGTAGCGTTGCGTTACTTAACGCACTTGGCAGTGATGCTGAAGGGGTGATAGTGACACAAGCTGTACCGCATTATGAGTCTAACTTGCCGATTATTAAAGAGTACCAAGCTGCGGTGCCAGCCGATAAGCAAGGGTTTGTGTCATTAGAAGGCTATATTGTGGGAAAAATATTGGTTGAGGGGTTAAAGAAATCTAGCTCAATAAAAGACCGAGAAGCGTTGATTGACGGCATGCATAAGTTAACAAATTTAGACATAGGCTTGGGTGTGCCAGTTTCATTTTCTTCTAGCAGGCATCAAGCGATTGATAAAGTGTGGCCGACAGAGATTAAGAACGGTAAGTATGTAGAAATCAAGTGATCACTTAAGCAAGTGGGTGGAATCAGACATGAAGCAATCTGTGAGTTTTACCTCGCTATCAATTAAGTCGTTGTTAAAAGCATGGTCGGGTATAACGCTAGTATTGGTTATACTGCTGGGTGCAGGCAGTATAGTTATCACAAACACCATGTCTGGTTCAATTAAATCAATAACGGGTAATGTTGTCCCGCTTGAACGAAATAATGTGCTTATTTATCAAGCCACATCATTAATTTTAGCATGGCAAATAAGTGTGTTTAATGCCAAAGATACAGCGCAGTTAAATTCAGTGGGCACTGCTGATGAGTATGAAGCAAAGCTGAATCAGTCGTTAAACAGTGTTGAACAATTAAGCTTGCAAGGGGTAACGCCGTATATTAAGCAACTAAAGGAAGTATCTAATGCTGTTACTTCACTGAATGATGAGTTGCTTATAAAAAAGCAGCAATATTTAGCGCTTCAAGCGTCAATTAAAGCGCAAGCAACAAGTATCAATCAATTAACTGAGCAGTTGCAAATTGAAACAGATGGCATTGCGGGTAAATCTAAACTGCAAGAAAAGCGTGAAGAAATTAAAATTAAGCGATTAATCAAGCGAGGAAATACCGAGGATATTGCTGATAGGGTATTGGGCTTCTTAAATAGTGATTTATCATCCATCAAATCATCATCAGATAAAATCAGGTTTCGAGCAACCAAACTAGGTGAAGTAATCGGGCTTATTTTATTGGTAAAAAGTCAGGACGAGTTAACCAGTTTATCGAGCAATGTACTTTCACAGAATTTATCCAGTTTAGAACAGCAAGTTGAAGCCTTATCGAAAAATGTAGCTGGAAATTCACGTTATGCAGAATCAGCGGAGAATATTGCTGCGCTAGTAGATGAACTAAAAGCAAAAGTTTCCGAAGGCTCGCAATCTATTACAAGCTTAATGGAAAGTGCATTTCAGCTAGAAGCAGACATGGAGGCGTTGCAAAAACGCTCAGCTTCGCAAAGTGCGGACTTATTGTCGGCAGTTGATGCGATATCTCGTTTCGCAAAACAGCTGGCGGAATCAGAAGATAATCAAGCAAATGAATTATCAAATCAAGCGCTGTGGTTTTCTTTTATTTTAATTATTGTGGCTGCAATTTTAGTAATTAGTCTAAGTGTTTTATTGTACCGCCGTATTCAGCAGCCACTTGACCACTTAATGGATGTGATAAAGTCAGTTGCCGTTGGAGATTTAACGCGCACCATTGACGTACCTCATAATGACGAATTTGGCGCGTTGGCACTGGAATTAAAAGTAACCTTAGAGCGATTGCGCTTTAACCTAAAAACTATGTCTGAAGTGTCTGGCGCTATCAACGAAGTATCAGCTGATCTTTCAATGACTTCTGATGATGCCAATCGCGGCATTCAAACCCAATTTCATGGTGCTGAGTCGTTGGCATCTGCCATGAGTGAAATGGCAGCTAGTGTTGCAGAAGTTGCGAATAATGCAGTGAACACCTCAGAAACTACAAAAATGGCAACTGAAGAAGTGCAGCATTCACAACAAGAATTAGCGAGCACTTCATCGTCAATTTCTGAGTTAGCATCACAAATCAATGAAGCCGCGACTGTTATTGGAGGCTTAGCCAGTGATGCTGAACGAATAGGTAGCGTATTAGAAGTGATTCGTAGTATTTCAGAGCAAACTAATTTACTGGCGCTTAATGCTGCTATAGAAGCTGCAAGGGCAGGGGACGCAGGTAGAGGTTTTGCCGTGGTGGCGGACGAAGTACGTACGTTGGCGCAGCGCACCCAAGATTCAACCCATGAAATTAACGAGATTATTAATAATATCCAATCAGGCACTCAAGGCGCAGTGGGGGCAATGGCGAAAAGTCAGGACGAGGCGACGGCCACGGTAGAGCAAGCACGAGAAACGTTAGAACACTTGCAGAAAATTACTAATTTAGTTGAAGAAATTAATGACATGAACATGCAAAACACAACGGCCACAGATGAGCAAAGTTCAGTAACAAGTGAAATGGCAAAAAGTATTGTTGAAATACGTGATGTAGCGGAAGAAACGTCAAATGCTGCCAGCATGGTAGATGTAAAAGCAAAAGAACTCGATGTTCAAGCAAGGCAACTACAAAAAGTGGTGTCAAATTATACATATTAAAACTAACCATTAATATTATTATGGCATTACTTGCAACATCCATTATCCCGAGTCTAGATCCACTAAGTGAATGCCTGATGGTGAGTATTAATCGCATCAGGCAAAGTGAAGTCAGCAATAATAGGTTCACTAGTGTGAAGAGAGTACTCGAAGCAGAAGTATGGTGCCAAGTACTAACATCATATAGTAGAAGACTCTGGAACTTGTGCTTTTGCGGTTACAAAAGAAAAGTTATCAATACCGAGTCGGCTAACTGAAATGAAAGGGTCGTGAAATATTGCTAACGAAAGACGAATGACACTTAAAAAGCCAACAAAGCCGCGATGTCCATCTAGTATTTCTGAAATAACAAAGTTTTCGTTAGTTGGGAGCATGATCTCTGTATCATTGTAGAGAGTGTTCAGAATTTTGTGCTGGCCTATAGCTGACTTTGTTTCTGTTATTAAAAAATATTAGCTTGTTGGTTTTTCTTCAATAAGTTAATCTGCTTTCTGGTAAGGCCAGCTTTACCATATCGGTAGCATAAATAATCTGAAATATCTTGTTCATGTGTTGAAATTATGACTTGCCTATCTCGCAACTCAACACGCAGTAAATCACTCAATGACGCGATATTAATCTCATCCATACACTGTGTTGGATCGTCAATGAATACAAACGCTGTTTTGGCATACTTTTTATTTAAAGCAAGAAACAATGACAACGACAGAGCGCTGATTTGCCCACTGCTCATTGACAGAGTAGCATCATGCTGAGAATCGCAAACTGTTGAAAAGTTCATAGTAGCAGTTTTTCGGTTAGCACTTGGTGTATCAATAAATACTCCCAAGCCACTTTGATAATTTTGAAGTAAACGACCACTGTATATGTGGAAAAGTGACTCCATTTGCCCAATTGTTCTGTTCATGTATTCTGTTTGGGAGTGTTTTAACTTAGTCTCAATTTTTTCTAGTCCGCTATAAAGTGTTTTCAAATGAGTTATTCTTTCATCACAGTTTTTTAGTTCACTTTTTATTTTAATAATAGAGGCATTTAGAGTTAAATTGTGTTGTTGTTGAATATAGCTACGTTTCAAATCGATCAAATCTTCATTCAGTTTTTCTAAATTATTTGGTTCCCCAAAAATATTAATAAAAAAGTTCAATTCTTGGTTTGAAATTAATCCGTCTTCAGGTTCCAATGATTGTAAGATTGCATCTTTAACATTTGATATTTGTTCTGATTGAGCTACTTTTTCTGAAGCGTAATGCTGCGGCAACTCTATACCCTGCTCAATCAATTGTTTACCAATAGATTTTAATCTATTTGCCTGATGTGTATGGGTAATTAACTCAGAATGAAGAGTCTCTTCATACTCTTTCTTCGCTAAGCCTAGCAACGGAACATATTTCGTTTTTAACGGGGCTAGAATTTTTTCTATATCTTGGTAACATTGCGTGATTCTTAGTCCGATATTATCTAATTGTTGTTTTAGTAGATTTGTTTTCACTTTTATAGCTGAAATCAATAACGTACGTTCTTTGTAATCAAACCCGCAAAGAGGGCAGTCATGGCTTTCATCTCCACAGACTTGAATTAACTTTTCACGAAATTGTATCATTTCGGTTTGCTTTCTACTTACACCACCATGCTCAAGTATAAGCTTATTTTTATTTTTCAAAAGGTTAGACAGCTCTTCAGCTGATTGTTTTTCAAGATACGTTGAAAAAATTGCGTTATGTGACGGAGTAAGCTTTGATATTTCAAGGTTCAATAAATTACACACTTTATCTAATTGGTGTAGTTGAGCTTTCTTCTTATTTAACTTTGGTAACTGGTCAATATGGTGATAAAGTCTGACCGCAACACCAAACTCATCTTTTTGAGTAAATTCGACTTTTTGCTTATTTTTGAGCTTCTTTAAGATTTCATTTTTACCAACGTATATACGTTTTAATAGGTCTACTTGTTCTATTAGGTGCTCTAGATTTTTGTGATTCTCTGACGAAAAAGGGGATTCAAGATCCCATTGAGGCGTAACACGTAAATTTGTTAGCTTAGTATAACTTACCTTTATGGAATCACTTACAGTAAGGTACTGTTTCAGCTCTTCTAGCGAAGCGTTTTTAGTTTGATATTCGTCCTTAGCTTTACTTAATTGTGCTTTAGATTCAGCTTTTAGTTTTTCAAAATGATCAATACGTTTTTCTAACTTATCTAGATTAAGAAGGTGGCTTATTTGAGCTGTCCTATTCCTATTGTCACATGCATCAGGTACAACTATAGATTTACTATCTTGTTGGAGATAATTAAGCACTGAAAAGTTGCTTAAAAACTTGTCACCAAACTTTTTTGACCAGAATTCTTTTTCATTATCAATTAACTGTGGATTTAGGTCATCAAAACTCTTTAGTTCATACAACTTAAATTCGTTAAAGCTATTAGGTTTGTTTTTACTTCTATTTAAATCTTCTTTTTTAGCCAGTCTCATAACATAAAGCGACTCAGTTCCTTTTTTGAACTCAGCAGCTATCGAGACATTCGAATGGCTATGATGATTTTGATATATGCTTTTATTAAATTTCTTGTTACCAGAAATTTTTAGTGCTCCAAGCCTTGCTATTATTCTTGGAAGGTTATTACAGAAGAGAAGTTGTTTGGCATCAAAAAGTGAGGTTTTACCGAAGCCGTTTGGTCCATCGTAAACAACTAGATCCGTTGAGTAACTTTCTTCAAAATTGCTGAATAGCTTGAAACCATTAACCTTCAGTTTGTGAATTCGCCATCTTTCCATGAATATACTCCTCAACTATAGTTTGGTAGCAGCGTTCGCTGCTATCTATTAACCTTTCAAACTCTTTACTTAATTCTAAATACCCCTCTTCTTGCAAGTAATCGTTGGCTAGTTCGCATGGGTCGTCTAGTTCAGATTCATCTACTGGGATAGATAAAAAAGGAAGTTTAATGAATATTCGGCTAGCGATACCATATTCTGATGCTTCTAAAGGGGCGTTTTTGTATAAGTTAAATTTGCTTTGATTTTTAATTAAATCGACAATACTTTTTATATCTAAGCTACTTAAAAGCGCTACTTCGTCATTTGTGTAATATAGAACGTGTTTTTTAAAGCTATAACTGTCTTCCTCAATAGCAAAAATCTCATGCTCATAATTCACGATATTCTTTAGGTGCCCTAGCTCAAATAGAAACACAACATCAGTATTTTTAGCAAAAGTAGGCTGTTCTCTTAGCTGTTTAGGTGTTTTGTCTAGAACCCATTTGTTCAGCTCGCTTGGTTTCATGAGCTTAGTTATTTTTATTACAGCTAAAAAACGTTGATGCTCTATTGAACTGGCTTGATAGAAATTAAAATCAACTGATTCTTGTTCGATGGGTTTAAACTTACAAAGTGAATTATAAGAAAGCTCAGCAATTATTTTATTAATCATTTATCTCACTAGTTGCATCAGCCATGGACACAAACCTTACGTTATTAATTTTGGTGATTCGACTTTTATCAGGTTCTGAAATATCTGTAAATTTACCAATTGCGCTTGATTCATTACATAGCTGAAATGAGTTGCTATCCATATGGACAATTAAATTGTCGAAATCATAAAGTAAATCCTGTACAGTAAGATTCCCCCTTATTCCATTAACATTCTCTTGGATCTGGTTCACATCCAGTTCTTGATTTATAGAATCAAGTGTCATCGCAGTTGGTATGTATGAGCCATAGCCATCTTTAAAATAATGAGGTAAGTCTTCAGTGGTTTTTACTCCAATAATCTTCCAAATTATCCTTAGGTACTGATCAACTGTATCATTACTAAATCCCGCTAAAGTAATGGCGTTTTGGCTAGGTTTCTTTGAATAATAAAGACGAGTTAATAGAGGAATATCCATATTTGCCACGGCATATCTACAAATAAAAATTCCATTTAAATCAATGTCTTGGTTGCTTTCGAGAGTGTCTAATATTTGAGAGGTTCTGTTTAAGAGGGTTTTTCTAAATTCAAATAAAATTGCTTGAGGATCATTACTAGGGATTACTTCCGACATTAGGCAACCAACAATCTCCAGAAATGAAATAGGAATAGATTCTGCGGCTTCAAATTTATTTAAAGACTCATGTTGGTTTCGATAGTGC
This sequence comes from Flocculibacter collagenilyticus, assembly GCF_016469335.1. Taxonomy (NCBI): domain Bacteria; kingdom Pseudomonadati; phylum Pseudomonadota; class Gammaproteobacteria; order Alteromonadales; family Pseudoalteromonadaceae; genus Flocculibacter; species Flocculibacter collagenilyticus. Next base: position 3,590,053 of record NZ_CP059888.1, on the reverse strand, counting down.
GCTAAATTAACTTTACTTGCCAGTAATGCCTCTAATTTAGCCAGTTTATAGGAGATCTGCTCTTCTGTGGATGGTAGTTCATGTACTTTTAAGTACTGAGTAACAATTTCACTCAGTTTTATATCAATAGCATTTGTTTCAACATAATAGCGTTCATCATGATACTTATAAAATTGAACAAGATGTTCACCGTCAGCATGATTTTCAGTTTTATCTGAAAAATCATCAAGTGCAATCGCAACATGAAACCATCTAACTGTGTTTTGGTTACATTTTTCAGAGAACTTTGAAGCTTGTTTTAAAGCAGGGTTATATGAAGAGCGCTTATCACTTTTCATAGCTTTCACTTGATGAAGAGATAGAACGTTTTCTTTACTATCATAAATAGCGAAATCATCTAAATGTTCAACTCGAAGGTAATGCGCTTCAGAATTTCTTTGTACAAGGAGTCGGATAGCGTGATAGAGGGCTACTTTTCCTTGATATACAAATCCACTCCATGTAGGAATTGCACTACTGTTAATTACTTGAGAGGATACTTCTGTCAATCTAGCTCTTCCTTTTACTCCAAAGATGACAACGTTTTCTAGTTTGTAATCTAAAGAAAAAAAAGTAAAGTAAGTAATAGATCAGAAGTAGAATATAACTTAAAAGTTTAAGAAAAAAGTTCGCTTTAATGATGAACAGATCATGTGTAATTGGTAAAACTTCGAGTTTAAGAGCTAGAACTAGAGCGTGTTGATCTTTCGAGTACATTTTCTAATCAACCCACATCGGTAGCCACATGAGTGAAAAAGCAAGGGCTACCACGCTCATGTAACTCCTAGCCAATTTGTCATATCGAGTTGCTACTGCTCGATGTTTCTTTATCTTCAAAAACGCATTTTCAACTAAGTGACGATATCTGTACATAGACCAATCAATGTCGTCATTTCCTTGCTTACTATTGCCTTTTCTCGGTATTACATGCTTAGCATTGCGACTTTTAATTAGCTCTCTAATCGATTGACTATCATAACCTTTATCTGCAACTACCACTTCGGCATCTGGTGATGAAACCACTAAGCTTTTGCCATAACTTACGTCATGAACCTGCCCGCCTGATAGTTCAAAGTGAACTGGCAAACCACAACTATCAACCGCCAAGTGGATTTTAGTTGATTTACCACCACGGCTTTTACTTATAGCTTGCTCTGCTTGTGAGCCAATATTCGTGCAGTCTTGATGAGCTTTGACAATACTGCCATCAAGAAACAGCCATTGAGCGTCATTTTCCTGAGAAAGAAATTGAAATATCTCTGTTATCACACCTTTTTTAGACCACAAGTTAAACCGTCTAAATACAGCACTCCAGCCGCCGAATTCGCTTGGTAAATCTCGCCATGGAATACCAGTGCGCATACGGTATAAAATACCTTCGAGTGTCATTCTGTGTTCAGGTTTATTATAAATACGACCTGTTAAATACATGATTCTTGATAGCAATTTCCAACTATCATCTGTTAGCATTAGTCTCGGCATCTGGGAAAGTTAAACTGATTTTTGGCGAAACCATTATAACCAACCCATTTGCCGTTTACTTTTCATACCACAAAGATCAACACGCTCTAGTTTAAGTGTGGTTTTCAGAGTAAATTAAACCTGATAACAGTCAGATGACTGTAAGCTCAAATATGGACTACTACCTCTAATCAAGCTCACGATGAGGATTAGCCAAGTACATCGCACCGTGGGCTTCAATTTGTCCGTCGCAATTGCCACTTTTTATTTCATTATCACTTAAGGTAGCTTTACCTGAATTGAGTAATACCAAAGCTCTAGTGCGGCGGTCGCATACAAGCCGATCAGGGAAGTCATTATCTGTTCGTTTGCTTAATACTTGCTCAATTAACAAAATATAGCCGCCGCCCACTACAAATGCATTAGGAATATTAGTATCAACCAACATCGCCACATTACACGCTTGTGCGCTGTCAAAATGGTTCTTTATTTTAAGCGTTTGATGATTGCGCTTAACAACAATGTCGCATTGGTTTTCAATATGAATATTAAAGTTACCTAATTGCCAAACATGTGAAGTGGGGTCTGTAGATAAAGCTTCAGTGTGGCATGAAAAACATAACACTATGATGAATAGAAATAGTTGTGGCATTAATATGTTCTCTTAACGTGTAATGTATACGACTAATGGCTTGCGGCGCGCGATCGAGCATCATCATTTTTCGGCAGTAATAATGAAACACCACCTGCAATAGCAATAAATAACGCTGACACCCATAAACAAGTCACTAAGCCATACGCTTGAAACAGCCAGCCAGACAGGAGTGTTCCAATGAGTCGACCCATCGCATTTGCCATGTAGTAAAAACCAATATCTAAAGAAACGCCATCGTGTCGGGCGTAACTGACAATCAGATAACTGTGTAACGATGAGTTAACCGCAAACGCAATGCCAAATAATCCCAGTCCGATTATTAATATACCTGCCGTTATCGTTGTGCTTGAATCGGTGGCAAAAGTTAACCCAAGTGCGATTGCCACTGGTGTGAGCAGCAAGATACTCGCCCAAAATACTGCACTGTTACCATCAGGCGGGGTTGTGTTGGTGCGATTGGAGTTTGTTTTTATACCTGTAATATAGGGCGCAACGCTTTGTACAATTCCGTATGCGATGATCCACAGTGCAAGGAAGCTACCAACAGTCCAATGTTCCCAGTCTAATGCCGTTGCTAAATAAACGGGTAACGCGACGACAAACCATACATCACGCGCTCCAAATAAGAATAGCCGCGCAGCAGAGAGCAAGTTAATGGCTTTACTACTAGAAAACAACTGATTAAATCTGGGCTTATTCTTGGCTTTGCCTAAGTCTTGCTTGAGATTAGTGATACTAAATAGCCATACCAGTACTAGCATGACAGCCATGCTAGCAATAGCGCCTGTAAAATCTAGCGTGGTAAGCAATACGCCACCTAGAAAAAAACCAACGCCTTTTAGCGCATTTTTTGAGCCAGTAAGTACGGCTACCCATTTGTATAGTGTGTGTTGTGACGTGCCATTGCCATTGTCGGGAACAAGGTGCTTTATCGCGCTTTTGGCGCTCATTTTATTAAGATCTTTTGCAATACCAGACAGCGCTTGTGCGGCCATTACCCAAGGAATGAGTAGCCATTCGCTGGGAACTAACAACATGGATAAGGCTATGATTTGCAAGAAAAGGCCAATATTCATCGTGCGATTAAGGCCAATTCGTGCGCCTAGCCAACCGCCAAGTAAGTTTGTAACCACACCAAAAAATTCATAAAACAGGAATAACATGGCAATACTGAGAGGGTTATAGCCAAGCTGATGAAAGTACAGTACTACTAACATACGCAGCGCACCATCGGTTAATGTAAATGCCCAATAGTTGCCTGTAACGATCAAGTATTGTTTTAATGCAGGAGTGAGAGTTGAAGTATGCTGCACACGGTTGCCCTTACGGTGAATTTTTTAGTTTTCAAGTAGTTGGCGCGCCGTTGCTAATCAACGAACACGCCTAATGGCCTATTTAAGATGCTTGTGCCCGTTGCTGGTCAATTTTTCCAACTAATTCCACCAACTCAGCAGTGCGATTTGCATAACCCCATTCATTGTCGTACCACACGTACAGCTTAACTTGAGTTTCATTAATCACCATGGTGGAAAGCGCATCGATAATACAAGAGCGTGGATCGGTTTTATAATCAATCGACACAAGTGGGCGTTCTTCGTAACCCATTATATTGTGAAGCTCTTCGTCAGCGGCTGTTTTTAATATGTCATTAATTTCTTCAACGCTGGTGGGTTTTTCTAACTCAAACACACAATCAGTAAGCGATGCATTGGCAAGGGGTACTCGTACTGCGTGGCCATTTAACTTACCTTTTAGCTCTGGGAAAATATGAGTGATGGCAGTTGCAGAGCCCGTTGTGGTTGGAATTAAGCTCATGCCACAGGCACGTGCACGGCGTAAGTCTTTGTGGGGAGCATCTAAAATTGTTTGTGTATTGGTGATGTCATGAATGGTGGTCATGGAACCATGCTTAATCCCAATTTTTTGATGCAGTACTTTGACAACGGGGGCTAAGCAGTTGGTGGTGCATGATGCGGCGGTGACAATCTGGTGCTCATCGGCATCATATTGCTGGTGATTAACCCCCATAACAATATTCAGTACGCCTTCTTCTTTAACGGGCGCGGTGACCACAACGCGTTTTACGCCTTGATCTAAATATGCTTGCAGTAACGCTTTGGTTTTCATTTTACCAGACGCTTCAACCACAACATCGCAGCCAGACCAGTCCGTGTCACTGATATTGGTATGCTGTGTACAGCCAATATTACTTTCGTTTATCGTAATAAATTCACTATTATCGTTTTCATCACGCTGATGACTCGCATCATGGTGCCAAGTGCCATGAACAGAATCAAAGTTAATTAGGTGTGCTAATGTTTCAGCGTTGCCGGCGGGGTCGTTAATGTGCACTATTTCAATGTCTTGGTTGTCGAACAGTGCACGAAAAGTAAGACGTCCCATGCGGCCAAAGCCGTTAATACCTATACGAAGTGCCATTGTGTAATCCTTAAAAGTAGTTCTGGGTGATATGTGCTAACAGCATGCTGTTTGTCGGCTCGGACGACTGCCCATGCTATTTAATAACGAAAGCGCTGGCGCGATGTACTCAGTGCTTTCGCTTAGTGTTTGTTTAATAATGCCTTTTTGCCATTCTGGTAATGCATCATGAATGCGATAAAACATCCATTGCCCCTCTTTACGTGCGCTAATTACATGTTGCTCGCGCAATAAAGCTAAATGTCGTGATACTTTGGGCTGACTTAATGCGAGCGCCTTAGTGAGCTCGCATACACATAGCTCTTGTTGATCTTCTATTAATAATAGACAGCGTAACCGCGTATCGTCTGCCAAACATTTATAAAATTGAATAGGTGACATAGTGCAAAACATAATAAGGTGAATGACGAAAAGTATATATGAAATTTCATATACATTAAAAGCAAATGTGTACTTTATTCCCAATTTGCTACCAAGTCGTGGTTCTAGGTATCATATGCCCTAATCACACGTGGGTTTTAGTAATAAAAAGTAGGCTATGGATGCAACACATTAATTTCCCCTTATCCTTAAATAATGAGTGGACAAGCGATTATGCGCGTTTTGAGCTCTCGCCCAATTTAGCTGATTGGTTACTACATACAGGCTCATTAACAGAGCGACTGAAAGCATCGTGTGATGTATTTTATGTGGAGTTATTAGGGCAACATCAGATTCAGTTATCTAACAATATGCAAAAATTGCTGGACTGTGATGATGAACAAGCATGTTTGCGTGAAGTGATTTTACGCTGTGATGATAAGCCCATTGTTTACGCACAAAGCCTTTTCCCACTTAGTTCGCTAACGGGAGAGCAACAACGCTTAGCGCACTTAGGTCATCAGCCACTGGGTGAGGTATTGTTTCAAGATCCAAGTATGCAGCGTCAGCCGTTTGAATTAGCAACATTTGATAACACATCAGCAGTGGCAAAATTATCGAACATGCTCGGTCATACCGCAGTGCAGCCAATGTTTGGTCGTCGATCTGTCTTTCGAGTCAATCATAAACCAATACTTGTAAATGAGATTTTTTTGCCGCTTAGCACGGCGTACCAATAGGGTGAGCGTGCAAATATCTTTATTATCGCTAAGCACTATTTCCATTAATTGCGAAACGCACAACTAATTTATCAGGTACGTTTATGTCTGTATTGCAACTTACCCCCGCGCATTGGTCTGCTTATAGCCGCCTGATGCGACTAGAAAAACCCATTGGTATTTACCTTTTATTATGGCCAACTTTGTGGGCACTTTGGATAGCGTCTGATGGTGTGCCAGCACTAAAGTATTTGGTGATTTTTGTGTGCGGTGTGGCGATTATGCGCTCTGCTGGCTGCGTGATAAATGATTACGCAGATCGCAATATTGATGGTGCGGTTAAACGCACGCAAATGCGCCCGCTGGCTGCAAAAGAGATAACTGAAAAAGAAGCATTACAGCTTTTTGCAGTGCTGATTGTGTGCGCGTTTAGTTTAGTTATCTGGTTAAGTTGGCAAACAATCGCATTATCAGCGGTAGGCTTATTGCTTGCTGCAAGCTACCCATTTATGAAGCGCTACACCCATTTTCCTCAAGTGGTATTGGGTGCTGCGTATAGTTGGGGGATGCCAATGGCGTTCATGGCGGTGCAAGGACACATTCCAACCGTGCTGTGGTTAATGTATATCGCCAACTTAGCGTGGACGGTTGCTTACGATACTATGTATGCCATGGTAGACAGAGATGATGATTTGCGCATTGGGGTAAAAAGTACCGCAGTGTTTTTTGGTCGATTTGATAAGTTAGCCATCGCCTTATTACAATTAGTCACGTTAAGCTTACTGATTGCAGTGGGCTTGATCTTGTCATTTTCTATTTACTACTTTATTGGTATTGCCGTTGCGGCGAGTTTCTTTGCATATCAGCAAATGTTAATTCAACATCGTGAACGCGATGCTTGCTTTCGCGCTTTTCTGAATAATCATTATGCGGGCTTTGCGGTATTTATCGGTATTGTGGTGCATTACTTGTTAAGGTAATGCAGCTATATAGCTTTGTTTCTTATTAATTGCTAGTCCCAAGACGAAGTTCTTGGTATTCATCCACACTAAACACACTGACACGATAGGTGTGTTTAGTGGTGTCGCTTTTTGCAATTACTTTTGTATACGATGCTCGCTGAGTAAGTAAATGATCCGATTGCTGAAGGTGGTGATAGAAGTAGTTTAATTCACTGCACATAAAGCGATTACAAGTTTCAGAACGCAGCCAATTGGGTAGGCTACAACCGTGCTTTCCATGAAATATACAAGAGTTCTGGTAGTGAAGCGTTGGAATATAGCAGCAATATAAGCGTTCAAGCTGTTGCAGAGAAGTGATATTTAGCTTCTCAATAATGCCCTTTAAACTGGTTAAATCTAAAAACGCCGTGTTGCCCGCTTGTGTACAACAATGGCCGCCACATGTACGACAAAAATGGCCTAACAACGTTTTTGTATCAGGCGCTTGTGAATACACTTCAAATAGACTTTCTACATAATGGTCGGCTTCAGGGTGATGGGTAATTTCGTTAAACTGCTGGCTTAAGTACGCTTTAAATTGAAGCGCATTCGCTTCATTGTTGACGATAACGGTGCGCTCATTGGCGGGAGAATGAAACGTGGCAGCATATTTGTGTTGCTCATCAGTTTGAGTTGTATTTGCTCGCGGTGGCTGCGACTCATTCATCTTCGTCTGGATACTCATCTCTGATCGCCAAAAACGCATCTAAATTATTTAGTAAAATATTCACGAGCTTTGGCTCAAAATGTTTACCCGAATTTTGTTTAAGAAATTCAATCACTTTTTCAGTTGGCCAAGGTGGTTTATAGCAGCGTGAGCTGGCTAAAGCGTCAAACACATCGGCAAGCGCGCTTATTCTTCCTTCGATCGAAATCTCTAATTCTTTCAGCTGGTTGGGATAGCCTGTACCGTCCCATTTTTCATGGTGTTGGTGCGCAATGATTGCGCCCACTTTTATGATGTCATTTTTAGACTTACGCAAGATCTCGTAGCCTAATTGCGCGTGGGTTTTCATGATTTCCCATTCGGCATCATCAAGCTGAGAGGTTTTATTTAGAATGCGATCCGGAATGCCTATTTTGCCTACATCATGGAGTGGCGAAGCGAGTTTAATAACCTCAGCTTCATATTCAGAAAGGCCGTATTTGATAGCGAGTAAGTGGCTAAATAGCGCCACTCTTTTTACATGGCTACCGGTTTCTTTAGAACGTTTTTCAACGGCTTCACCAAGAATGTAGGATAATTCTTTTTGTGATTCACGGCTTATTTCACGTAAACGAATGCGCTCGTACGCAATGGCAATATTGTTGGCGAATAATTCTAGTAAGCGATGTTCATGGCGCTCTAGTGGAGACTGCTTACTCACATACAATAAATGCTCTATGTTGTTTGACGAAGTATAGTAGCCAACAAAGTAATCATGGTGATGAATACTTTGTTTTGAGTTATGGGCATCTTCAAGTGCTTGCTTAATGGGGGCTGGGATCCGTGTTTTACACTGCTGATCAGGGCATGGTTCTTCGCCGGAAAGCGCCAGTATTTCATAATTATCGGCTTCTTCGTACACTGTATTAGTGGCCGCGCAACAATATACGGTATCAGGCTCAACGGTTAATACATGTGCGGTTTGCGCTAATAACACTTCAGCAAATTGGTGAAGTGTGTCGCACTCAACAAAATGAGCAGTCACGGATATCAGCCGTTCTAAGCTTTTATTTTGATACTTAATGGTGCATAAATCGCGATAGCCACGCAGTGCACTGTACATTAAGCTTTTTAGTTTAATGGAAGTGAGCTCAGTTTTGTTTTTGTAATCGTTAATGTCAAAATCACGAATGACAGATTCTTCAGGTGCTTCACCCGGTTGCCCCGTTCTAAGAATTAAACGGGTAAAGGTATTTTGTTGAACGTTTCGTACATGTTTAATTAATTCTAGCCCCGCATTATTGGTTTCCATCACAACATCAACCAGTGCTACCGCGATATCATTGTGTTGTTCAAAATACGTTTTTGCCTCTTCCCCAGAATAGGCGTTTATAAATTTGAGTGGCTTGTTATCAAATTCAAAGCTGCTTAGCACCAGCCGAGTTATTTCATGGATGTCATCTTCGTCATCAATAACCAGTACGCGCCAGCAGTGTTCGTCTTGCGATTCTGGTTGCTCAGGCTCATCATCTTCAGAGTAAAATTTGAAAAGCGTTTCTGCCACGTTAGTGTCCTCTATATCGTCTCTTTGAGTATAGAAGTCGCGGCTAGAAATGCGAGTGTATTCAGTAAGGTGAGGGTGTGTTAATTATCTTCTAGATTTTCCAGTTCTATATTAATAGCGTCGCAGGAAATCTGAATTTCATACAGCGAAATAAATAAAGAAAGCAATAACGAAATAAGGCTAATGCCGAAGCACCATTGGCCTGCAATCATTAACTCTACAAACATAAAAAACATCGCAAATGTGCAAAACATAAAAGCGAGTACACCAAACCATTGCATGGCACGGATGAGCACGATGCGTTTTTTAAGATTAGAGATCTGCCGCTTTGCCATTTCTCTTGCTTGGTTTTGTTCGCGGCTATTAAGTTGTCTAATTAATTGCGCTAACACTAAAAAGCGATTGGTATAAGCCAAAAATAATAATGAAATGGCAGGAAATAAAAGTGCTGGGGTAGTGATAGTCATAATATTTGCGTTGCTAAGTAAGATAATCCGATGCTATAAAGGTCTGGTCGGTTTTGCAACAATTAGTGATTAGGTTAAGCTGCCACACCACACGCTTGGTAGCAGATTAATGAGCGGCCATATTCACCCTATTATTGATGTTAAGCCATTAATTTTTTTGTAGTCACTTACTGATTGCTCCTCACAATAAGGAATGCCATGGACATTATTACAGCAGCCGTCACATTATTCTTAATTATGGATCCTTTGGGCAACTTACCAATCGTGATCTCAGCGTTAAAAAATGTGGAAAAATCTCGACGAAACATCGTGCTCATTCGCGAACTTATTTTGTCGTTGCTGATAATGTTAATGTTTCTTTTTGCAGGCGAATCCATTCTAGACTTTCTTAATTTACGGCAAGAATCGGTAAGTATTGCTGGTGGTATTATTTTATTCTTAATTGCGATTAAAATGATTTTTCCCTCTCCCGGTGGCGTTATTGGTGTGAAAGAAGGCGAAGAGCCGTTTTTAGTGCCTATTGCAGTGCCTATGATCGCGGGGCCGTCAATTTTAGCAGCCTTACTGCTGTTAGCTAACCAAGATCCAAATCGTATGATGGACTGGAGCCTTGCGTTGATTGGCGCTTGGTTAATCAGTGCAGTTATATTAATGTTTTCTGGCGCGCTTCACCGTATGTTAGGAGAGCGAGGATTAACAGCACTAGAACGACTAATGGGTATGATACTGGTGATGATAGCGGTACAAATGCTATTAGATGGCATTGGCGTTTACTTTAAGCTGTAAACATGAAATGAAAGTGAGATAAATAAAAATAGTTTCATTGAAATGCGCTGCGATTACAGCGCATTTTTCAAATCGTATAGGTAATAAAAAGAGTATTGTTACTTCATATAAAAATAATAATAAAGCGGTAATATGATGACTCAACAAGAAGCAACATTAGAACTCGTTAATTCTCGTCAATTTTCAGCAGAAAACGAGCAAGAAAAACGCGCTAAAGTGAACGAAAATACTAATAGTCCTGTTAGTACTTCCGAGGATCATGCGCTAACGCCTACAGGTAATATTAAGCAAGCAATTAGTGCGTTTAGCCACGAACTAATGCAACAAATAGATGCAGAGCGCGCAGCATTAGTTGCCGCACATCAGGTGCAGCATCAAGCTCAATTAGCGCATTTGCAGCAGCAACTAACGCAGTTTAATAAAGATAATCTGCACCTACAAAAAGTGATTGCGCAACAAACAGCCGATTTCAATAAAGAGCGCGAAACTTTCACGCAAAATAACCAAGAAGAGGCGTTATCAAATCAGATCTCACAGCTTGAGATCAGTAACGCAGCGTATGAGAAAAAACAGCAGCAACAACGGCAGTATATTGAAACATTAAAAGCAGAATTAGACGAAGCGTTAGTAGCAGTAAAAACGCAAACGCAACACGCTGCGCAAGTCGCACAAGAGCAACAATGTGAACGTGAACAGCAAGCTGCTGATTTTCAAAAAGAACAGCAAGGCTTACAGCTTGCGCTAGATGAGATGTTGGCAAAATATGCAGGCATACAGCAAGCCGAGCAGCAACTTAAAAGCGCACTTAGTGAAAGTGAACAGCAAGTACAATTATTGACTGACACCTTAAAAGATATGGAGTTGGCTCTGGAAGACCAAATTGCTGAAACAGAAAGCAATAAAGCGAATGCCTCGCATTTTGAAAGCCAGATAATCACTCTTAATCAGCAAATAGTAGAAGCAAAGCAAGCGCATCATACAGAACTGTCGTCAGCGCAAACGCTATTAAAAAATGAACAGCAATTGGTTGCTAAATTGCAACAACAGCATGCCGCGAATACGGCTGAATTGTCGTCACTTCAGCATCAGCTAACTGCTCAGCAGCAAGAAAGCGAGGCCCAAATGGCAGCGCAACAGCAACAAGCTGAGTCACAATTCCAACAAACACAATCTCAATTGCAAGCAACACATCAACACGCGTTAACCGATTTAGCACAGCAACTAAGCAGGCTTGAAGACGATAAAGATAAATTAACGGATGAAGTCAATAGTTTAAAAGCTGACATTACTGCGGCTGAAACCAGTAAAGAACAACTGCTGATAGCACACCAAGAGCAAGAGCAGCAATGGCAAGACAGCTTAGCGCAAGCTCAAGCGTCAGCACGTCAAGCAGAGCAAGCGCTAACTAACAAAGAACAAGCCATGTTAGACATTCAGCAACATATCACACAGCTACAAACGCGCTATACGCACACGCATACCAAGCTTGATAATGATTCACAACAAGCGCGTGAAACCATTAAAGCGCTACGCGAGCAAATTGAAGGTTTGCAAACACAATTTGTCGAAACACAATCTGACATGGAAGCAAAAGTCACTGAATATCGCTTAAAATTTGAATATGCGCAGTCACAATTAACAAAGGAAAACTAATTGATGTAAGCGTTGCACTTACATCAAATCATTAATTATGAAAACAATAAATATTGCGCGTTTCGCGGTGGGGCTAAGTTGGATTTACCACGGATTATTTCCAAAGTTAATGCATGTTGCACCGCTGGAAAAGTTAATAACCAGTACAATGGGATTTAGTGAGTATTTTTCTTATTGGATAACCAAAGTAGCAGGCATCGGTGAAGTGATCTTTGGTGTACTCTTGATAATACTTTTTAAAAGTAAATCATTAATTTGGTTAAATATATTTGGTTTAGTGATGCTGCTGTTGTATGTTGCCATACAAGTACCATATGTGCTTGTTGAAGCATTTAATCCAGTAACAACAAACCTTTTAATGATCGCGATGAGTGTTATTTGGCTTAAAGAGCTACAACATCGTCAGTATCAACCGTCCGAAAAATAACTAACGCATAAAACACATGAAGGGAGTCAAATATGGCCTATGAAATGCTGGTGGGATTACAGGTAAAAGATAACGAAATATATCAACAATATCGTGATGCAATGATGCCTATCTTACAATCATTTGGTGGTAGTTTTGGGGTCGACTTTAAAGTGGCTGAAGTATTAAAGCCAGCAGAAGGCAGTAAAATTAATCGCGTTTTCACTATCAACTTTCCTGATAAGCAAGCAATGGATGCGTTTTTTAGCAATCCAGAATATCTCCAAGCAAAAGAGCGCTTCTTTGAAAAGTCAGTGGCCGAAACAACGATTATTGCGAGCTATGAAATAAGTTAAGTGCAAAGGAGATGTCCGATAAAAATGTTTCACCTGTAGGATGGTATGTTGGCTCATATCTCATAAGGTTTATTGAGCTTGAAGAAGATGGAAACTTTGACGAAGAGAATAGGTTCCTTTCATGGGAAAGTACCATATTGGTTAAAGCATCTAGCCTTGATGACGCATACGATAAAATTGAACATGAAGCTAAAGAGCATACTGAGCCATATAAAGGTGGTTATAAAGGCACTCCTGTACAGTGGGTTTACGAAGGGGTTACGGAAATAATACCAATCTATGACGAGTTAGAGCACGGAGCAGAAATAATGTATTCGGAGTCTACTCGTAAACTAAAAAACCTAAAGAAATTAGTTAAGAAAAAAGGTCAATTTCATCAATAATTGCACCTAACAAGCTTATATTGGACACAAACACGTTGGCTCGCGTAAGCGCGATTATAGCCAACTATTTTTCGTCGCCTACTGGGGCGTTAGTTTTATGAAGGAGGCATTGTGGAAATCTGGAAGCTACTTTTCTTTATCCCTGTGTGTTTTGCACTCAATATGACACCTGGTCCAAATAACCTTTTGTCTATGAATAATGCTCGTTGCTATGGCTTCCGGTCTGCGTTTATTGCAGGTCTTGGACGGATTGCTGCATTTTCGGTAATGATTGCGTTAGCTGCTTCAGGTTTGGCTGTTGTGCTGTATGCTTCTGAAACTTTGTTCCTCACAATTAAAATATTGGGCGCTGCCTACTTGCTTTGGATCGCCTACAACCTGTGGCGCTCAGAAGTGAGCCCTGTTTCTGAAATAGCCATAATTCAGAATCGTTTTAGTTTAGCTAAACAAGAATTTGTATTAGCAGCTGGTAATCCTAAAGCTATCTTAATATTTACAGCATTCCTACCGCAGTTTGTGGATGTGTCTGCGAGCGTGAATGAACAATTTTTTGTATTAGGCAGCACGTTCTTAATTCTGGAGTTAGCGGCGATATCTATTTACGCTATGTTTGGGATATATCTGAGACAATGGTTTTCGAAGCCCCAAATGGCAAAGCGGTTTAATAGAGCGTGTGCGACCTTTTTAGCTGTGTCGGGAGGCAACCTGTTATTTAGCCGTCAGCAATAATACATACAAGGCATTTAAGGCAGGCTTCCAACGCTTGGTGCTTTCGGTTTGATTCAACTTAAGTGTTTACGGCACAATGGTTTAAGTATGGTGATCTGCGTTGATCATCACTTAACGCGGCGTTAGCTATCCATCAATGACAATGGGTGTAATATGAGAATTTTGCTTTTCTTTTTCCTGTTTTGTATAGCATTTATCAGCAATGCTGTAGTGATTCGGCATGATATTCCTTCAAAAAATTATAAATTAGACAAAGCTCCTGAATATTTAATTGATATGCCCCACGAAGGGCATGGAGTGCTGATAAGCCCACAATGGATCTTAACTGTGGCTCATACCATCTTTTATGACTACTCAGGTAAAAATTTAAAGGTGGGTTCCAAAAATTTTGAAATAGAAAAAGTTTATATACACCGAGGCTATGTTAAAGCTGACAAAGCCTTATTCGAGGGTGACGCTACTCCTTTAATGAATTTTCTCAAATCTAGAAGTGACATTGCACTAATTAAACTTTCTAGACCCGTAACCGATCTAAAACCAATCGACATATACCCAAATGCTAATGAAAAAGGCAAAGAAATTACAGTGTTTGGTCGCGGTGCAAAGGGAGATGGAATAACCGGTGAAAATATTGAGACAAAATCTTTACGAGAGCTAAATCACTTTAAAAATATTGTTGAAACTACAGATGAGAAGTGGTTATCGTTTAAATTTGATAAAGCGCCGAATGCATTACCTCTTGAGGGGATGCATGGTTCGGGTGATAGCGGTGGTGCATCGATCATATTTGAAAACGGTACTCCATATTTAGTTGGCTTATCAAGCTGGCAACTTTGGGAGGGTGACCTTGCTTCCTTTAAAGGTGGTTTATATGGCACTACTGCTTATCAAGTTAGAGTTTCAAAATACCGAGACTGGATAATGAGTGTATTGGGTAGCTAACAAGAGACGATAGCATCAATGGCTAATTTATGGCTTTTAGCGCTTCCTACATAACCTCATCTCTTAGCATAGAATTTCATATCACAATCACTTTTCTGACATAGACAATCAGTGCCACTTTTTAGGCTTTCCAGCTGTAACTAATTTGTGATATTGCGTTTTATAAGCAGGGATGAACACTACGCTCTACGTGCTTGCGCTCGTTATTGAAAGTAGCTATACGGTTGACGTTTGAGTTGCTAGTGATACTATAGTGATACTTTGTTTATTGAGAGTTGATACTATGAAAGTTGAATTAGTTACCACATTAAAAAGACAAGCTACTAAAATATTAGCTGATCTTCACTCTACTAAAGAGCCTGTATTAATCACTGAACATGGAAAGCCGTCAGCCTATCTAGTTGATGTTGAGGATTATGAAATGATGCAAAGACGCATGGCCATATTGGAAGGCATCGCTAGAGGGGAACAGGCGATTAGAAATGATCAGGTAGTGACAAATGAACAAGCCAAAGAGCAAATGAATAAATGGCTGAAATAATATGGACAAGGCCCGCTCTAGACGAACTCAATGAGATTGCTGATTATATAGCTGTTGCTAATTTAGCTGCCGCCCAAAAACTAGTTCAAACAATTTTCGACAAAACGGAAAGATTGGAAACTCATCCAGAATCGGGGAGAGTTCCTCCTGAAATACCGACTCTAAATTACAGAGAAATCGTAGTAAGCCCATGCCGGATTTTTTATAAACTCGACGGAAATAGACTTTTTATATTACACGTGATGCGTCAAGAACAAGATCTGAGGCGTTTTTTACTAATTTAGTGATTTGTATAGCTAACAAGAGACGGTGGCACCTATGGCTAATTTTAAGCTTTTGGCGCTTCCCAAATAACTTTATCTCTTAGCATAGAATGTCATATCACAATCACTTTTCCGAGACAGGCAGTCAGAGTCTCTTTTTTCGGTTTTCTCGCCGTAACTAAGTTTGTTATGCTGCTATGATAGCAGTTCTAATCAGGCGCCCAAATTAACTATGTCATTACAGTCAGGAGTATCATATAAATGACTAGATTGATATTTTCCATAGTGTTTTATTTTTTTGCCTCTTTTTTTGTGGTTGCTCACTCTGAGTGGGGGACGTTATCTACTGAGCTTAAATGCCCAGAAGGAGAGGGAGGCACTAGTATTGAAGTTGTGATACACAATAACTTTAATGATCCTATTGAAATTCGAGAAAGTGATTTGGGGTTAAATAAGGAACTTCGATATGGCTTAGTTAGTGTGATTCCTTATGACTTACTATACAAGCACGCAACAATAGATATAACAGAGTCACCTAAGTGGCTAAGAATGCCAATTAATGGGCCTGATAAGACGGTTACTATTGCTCCATGGCAAACATTAAGGTACACGCTTAATCTTGATAAGCACTTTAAGTTAAGTTCAAATAAAGAGTATATAGTGTATTTTTTATCGCCTAGAATTCCTAATTTTTCTGGTTACTTTCCTGAGACATTTACGATATATACGAATCAGTTACATTTTGGAGCCAAAAAGTGTGAGTTTTTTAGTGCTGAGCAATATGTAGATGTTATTGAAAAGCAAACGAAGGCACTAAATAAGTTCAATAAAAATTAAATGCATCGTTTATTCTCACGTGAAATGTGATGGGTATTTATGTTTTAGGGTAGATAGAGCACAGTGATTTTTGCTGTGCTTTTTTAGATTGAATTCAAATAATGCTATACCTTTCGCAAACAGGTATGATCTCAACATTTTTATAATCACAGTCGCATACAAAAAATGAAACGATCAAATTACATTACCCGCGATGGCTGGGATGCGCTTGAACGCGAACTAAAATATTTATGGAAAGAAGAGCGCCCTAGAATTACGCAGTCTGTGTCTGAAGCGGCTGCGCTGGGCGACCGTAGTGAAAATGCAGAATATATTTATGGTAAACGACGCTTGCGTGAAATTGACAGGCGCGTTCGCTATTTAGACAAGCGCTTAGAAGTATTAGAAATTGTTAACTATTCACCGCAGCAGGAAGGTAAGGTATTTTTTGGGGCGTGGGTGGAAGTGGAAAACGATGAGGGTGAAACATTACGCTGTCGTATTGTTGGCTCTGATGAGATTGATACTAAAAAAAACTACATTACGATTGATTCGCCCATGGCTCGCGCTTTAATTGGTAAAGAAATTGATGACGAGGTAACAGTAAATACGCCTTCTGGTGTAAAAGAATGGTATATCAATACAATACAATATAAACCGTTTGAAGAGTGAAAGTCAGGTGTACCCTGTTGAAAAAAGAATAGCTTATTAGACAATAATTTAAACGCTTTTTGCTTATTATTTCATCTTAAGCATATTTTATTCTCCTTAATTTTGTTAAGGTTATAGCATAATAAAAAATCATTTTCATAATAGTAGTAGTAATGAAAATTAATCATTTATGCCTCGCCGTGTGTGGCGAAGGGAAAGGGCGGATGAGCGTTAGTTCTCGTTCACTATTAACATCGGCTTGCCTGTTGCTCATCACATCGTTTATTACGTTGTTCATCTTAAGTACCATTAGTGGTGAGGCATTTGCACACTCACGCTCTTATTACGCCAGTCAGTTTAACAATCAAATTACGTCAAATGACACCCCGCCGCATCGTGTTCTTGAGTTAGACAAAAGCTTTTCTAGCTATGAAGGCTTGTCTGATACCACAGTGTTTTCTATGGTGCAGGATAAACAGGGCTTCTTATGGTTCGGTACGGTAGATGGGCTGAACCGTTATGACGGTACGCAATTTAAAGTATTTCGTCATGACTCGGCAAATCCATCCTCTATTTCCAGTAGTTTAGCGGGCAATTTGTTTATTGATTCGAAAGATCGGCTATGGGTTGGAACATGGGGTGGTGGTGCTAATCGTTATGATGCCAGTACAGAAACGTTCACACGCTTTCGCCATCGCGTTGAAGATCCCACCAGCATTTCTGCTGATCGGGTGCAGTCATTTTTTGAAGATAAAGAACACCGCTTGTGGATGGGGACGAATGGCGGTGGTTTAAATTTATTTGAAGAACAGTTAAAGACCTTTACACGTTATGAGCACGATAAAGATAACCCGCATAGTATTTCTAATAATCGTGTGTGGAGCATTATTCAGGCGCCAGATGGTAATTTATGGGTTGGCACGTCAGATGGTTTAAATTACTTTGATATTGAACGTGAAGTATTTAAGACCGTACCATTTTATGTGCCGCACATCAATTCATCCGACCAAAACGAAGCACGCACTTTATTAATTGATAATAAAGCGCGCTTGTGGGTTGGTTCAGAAGGTCAACTCAGTTATTTAGATCCTCATACTGAAACGTTTGTACATGTCCCATTTCCGCATGGTAAAGAGGCCATCGTTAACCACTTGATTGAAGATGGCAGCCAAGGTATTTGGGTGGCAACTATGACAGGGTTGCTTTACTTAGACTTAAATACACTTTCATTCTTGCCACTTTCGGAGCAAGGCGAATTTATTATGTTTGCCAATAAAAGTATAAAAGATGTGCACCAAGATGCATCGGGAATGATCTGGATTACCACTGCAGCGTCCGGTGTTAAGAAGTTGCGAATTAAGCAGCAAGTGTTTGAAAGTAAGATTAATTATCACGAAGCATTGGGGCTTTCAGGCGCTTATAGCCAAATTAGTAGTATGCTAACGGATGATTCGGGCGTGCTATGGTTGGGCACACGTGGTGGTGTCATTTTGTATGATCCAAGTACAAATACATTCACTGCACTTGAACATGCTTACCAGCAAAAGCTGGATTCTGTTATTTGGCGGTTAGCGAAAAGTTATAATGGCAACATTTGGATTAGTGCTTCAAATGGTGTTTATTTATTTGATTTTGCAAGTAAGACGCTAGTGGATTATCGAGCAACGCTCCAATCACTGAATATTTCAAACATCGTAGACATCCATGAAGATAAAAACAAGCAAGTGTGGTTTATTGAAAAGGACAGAGGGCTAGTTAAATGGTCGCCTGAAGATAATAGTGTTGAGCGTTTTACATCGCATGCTGACCACACGTTTTTTTATCAAGACTCGCTAGGAAGGTTTTGGTTAGGCAGTAATGACAGCGGACTGAGTTTATTTCTACCAGAACACAAAACGTTTCAATATTTTAGCTATGATATGGCAGACAAAAGGAGTTTGAATGGCAACTGGGTGACCGATATTTTACAAGCGCGTGACGGCACTATTTGGGTTGCCACCCATTACGGCTTGAACCAGATGTTAAGCTTAGATGGAACATTCAAACGATACGACACAAACAATGGCTTAGTGAACCGCGCGGTGCAATCTATTTTGCAGGACGAAAATGACGCACTGTGGCTAAGTACTCGCCGCGGCTTGGTTCGTTTCGATCATGCCAATGACCAGTTTACGTTTTTCTCAAAATCTGATGGTTTGCATTCAGATGCCTTCAGCGTTTCGTCAGCGTACATTGATCCCAACGGCAAGCTTTATTTTAGCGGCCATGATGGATTTACTGCGTTCTATCCAAAAGATATCAGCGTTAATCAGCATAAGCCAAATACCGTTGTCACTCAGGTGTTAGTGGACAATGAACCAGTTCAGTTTATTAATAACGAAATTCATCTAAACGTTAAAAATAAAAGCATAACGTTTAAATTTTCTTCACTTGATTATGTTGCGCCTGAAGAAAACTTATACAGTTATAAAATGGAAGGCTATGACGAGGAGTGGTTGCCTGTTAGCCGTCAGCGCACGGCGACTTACACAAATTTAGACTTAGGTGAATATGTGTTCCAAGTGCAAGGCTCTAATAATGCAGGCATATTTGGAAGCACGGCAGTAATAAAAATCTACGTACCGCAACCGTGGTGGGAGTCTATTTGGTTAAAGCTAGTTGGGATTTTGTGTTTATTAGGGCTTACTTACTTATGGCAGCAGAGACGTGTGCGCCGTATTTGCGAAATTAACCAAAAATTAGAATTGAAAGTGTCGGAACGCACAGCAGAGCTGCAATCACGTACATTCGAATTAAAAGCGGCCAACGAGCAGTTAACTCAACTTTCTCTTACCGACTTCTTAACTAAATTACCTAATCGTCGTGGTTTTCAAAATGAAGTGGATGCGGCATTAGTTCGGTTTAAACGAAATTGTTCTACGTTTAGTATTGCCATTGCTGATATCGATCATTTCAAGCAATTTAATGATAACTATGGCCACAAAGCTGGGGATTATGTACTTAGAAGTGTGGCGAAAGTATTAAAGGCATCCGTCAGAGAGCAAGATGTTGTGGCTAGATGGGGCGGCGAAGAGTTTATCTTTTTATTTCCCGATACGAACATTACAGGGGCCAAATTAATTGCTGAAAAAATTCGCGTAAGAATACAAAATGCGCCTTTTGAGTATGAAGAACACCAGTTTGATGTCACGCTAACATTTGGTGTATGCCAATACGCTGCTGGCGTTGACTTTGATACGTGCCTAAACCGCGCAGATGAAGCCTTGTATAAGGGTAAAAAATCTGGACGTAATAAGGTTGTGATTGACGCATTAAGCGCATATGCAGGACCTGTAAGGCAAGGTGTCGACAGCAATATTAAATCGGAAACTAAGCGAAGCAATATTGACGCAGTAACAGAGGAGTAACGTTAAACTTTGTAACAAACTTCTGATGCTGTAGTCATTTGTATTTCATACAGATTGCCTTATAGTAGTGCTAATAGAATTAATAATAAAAGCGGATTACTCATGGGACAGGAAACTTCCAAAATCTTAGTGGTAGATGACGATATGCGATTACGTTCATTACTTGAGCGTTATTTAGTTGAGCAAGGTTATATCGTGCGTTCGGCGGCAAATTCTGAGCAAATGGATAGGTTACTAGAACGCGAAAATTTCCATATGATGGTACTTGATCTCATGTTACCCGGTGAAGATGGTTTGTCTATTTGCCGTCGTTTACGCCAAAAAGAAAATGAAATCCCGATTATTATGCTTACTGCAAAAGGTGACGAAGTCGATCGCATTATTGGCCTTGAATTGGGTGCCGACGATTATTTGCCAAAACCTTTTAACCCAAGAGAATTACTTGCTCGTATTAAAGCAGTGCTACGCCGCAAAACGCAGGATGTGCCTGGTGCGCCTAATGCCGAAGAAGGGACGGTAGAGTTTGGTGAGTTCTCGCTGAATTTAGCTACAAGAGAAATGCGTCGTGGTGACGAAATGATGCCACTGACTAGCGGCGAATTTGCGGTATTAAAATCCTTAGTCACACATCCTAGGGAGCCTTTATCGCGAGATAAGCTAATGAACTTGGCTCGTGGTAGAGATTATTCTGCCTTAGAACGTAGTATCGACGTACAAGTGTCGCGTTTGCGTAAAATGGTTGAAGAAGATCATACAAAGCCGCGTTATATTCAAACAGTTTGGGGCCTAGGTTACGTTTTTGTTCCAGACGGTGAGCAACAGGCTTAAGTAAAGCTACCTTTTTTGTTCTTTAAAGTCGCTAATATTACCTCGCTGATATTAGCGCTTAGGATGACATGAAACTATTACCTCGTTCAGCATTTGGCCAAACGGTATTTTTAATTGGTGTTTTATTGCTACTTAACCAATTGGTCTCTTATCTTACCGTGACGTTTTACGTCATGAAACCAACCACCCAACAAATTAACTACCTTATTGCCAAGCAAATTAAAGTCGTGTTTTTAGATGTGGATACGGAAGAGTTAGATATTCCGGAAGAACTATCAACCCACTTTTTTGAAGCAACAGGTATACAAGTATTACTTGATAGTGAAGCCAATAAGCATGGATTAGCGGATGCGGCGTTCTATCATTATTTATCTGATGAAATGTCGAAACAACTTGGTGGCCCTGCTGAAGTGCGTATTTCGCAAGGTGAAACCTATTTTTATTGGGTAAAGCCACCGCAAGCCCCTAATTTATGGGTAAAAATACCACTGAGTGGCCATGATGAAGCCGACTTTTCACCATTGTTAGTGTACTTGGTCGTGATTGGTGTATTAAGTGTGGCAGGGGGCTGGCTGTTTGTTAGGCAGTTAAATCGTCCACTAAAAGAGCTTGAACGAGCCGCTATATTAGTCGGAAAAGGCGAATTTCCCGAGCCAATTAAAGCGAAAGGATCCACTGAAATTCAAGCGGTAACACGCGCATTTAATCAAATGTCGAACGGCATTAAACAGCTTGAAGAAGATCGTAACGTGTTGATGGCAGGTGTTAGTCATGATTTGCGCACCCCACTAACACGAATTCGCTTAGCGACAGAGATGATGTCACCCAATGAAGATTACCTAAGAGAAGGAATAATTGGTGACATAGAAGATATGAATGCGATTATTGATCAATTCATGGCGTACATTCGTCACCATAGACAAGAGCCACTGATTGAACAAGATTTAAATTTAATAGTAGCAGAAGTGGTTGAAGCCGAAGGCAGCCATCGTCGCGACATACGTACCGAGCTAGATGATGCTTTGCCAGCCATCCCGTTACGATATATTGCAATTAAGCGAGTGCTTACTAACTTAATTGAGAATGCGATTCGTTATTCTGATGGTATTATTGAAGTAGAAACAGGCTTTGATAAAAAGCGTAATCAGGCGTGGGTCATTGTTAGTGATTATGGCCCCGGCATTCCCGAGCAAGATATAGAACGACTATTCCAGCCGTTTACGCAAGGCGATTTAGCACGAGGCAGTGAAGGCAGTGGTTTAGGCTTGGCTATTATTAAGCGCATTATTGATATGCACAATGGCCAAGTAGAGCTATCTAATTTAGCTAGAGGCGGGTTAGCAGCGAAGGTAACGTTTGAGATAAGCTTATAGCATTGATGTGGGTGTTAATTGCCTCACAATAACCTTATTTAGGATGAGGCATACCAAACAAAAAAGGCTAGATTGATAAAATCTAGCCTTTTAAATATAACCTGTAAAGCAAAGGGTTATTTAAGTTTTGGACCTGCTTTTACAATCTCTGCTGATACATCGTATTTCTTGAAGTTTTCAACAAAGTCTTGTGCAAGTTTGCGCGCATATTCTTGATACTTTTCTTTGTCATCCCATGTATTGATTGGGTTTAACAATTCGCTATCTACACCCGGTACTTTAACGGGTACATCTAGGTTTAGTACATCAATGTGCTGCGTTTCAGCTTTTGCTAATTTTCCAGACACAATCGCGTCAACCACAGCACGTGTAGTTGGAATATCAAAACGCGAACCAATTCCGTATGGACCACCCGTCCAGCCAGTGTTTACTAGGTAAACTTTTGCGCCGAACTCTCTAACACGCTTCATTAGTAATTCAGCATACACGCCAGCAGGACGTGGGAAGAAAGGTGCGCCGAAACAAGTTGAGAAGGTTGATTCAATGGCAGATGTTGAACCGATCTCAGTTGATCCTACTTTCGCAGTGTATCCACTTAAGAAGTGATAAGCGGCAGCTTCTTCATTTAAAATTGATACAGGCGGTAATACACCACTTACATCACATGTTAAAAACACAACGGCTTTTGGTTCGCCAGCGCGGTTTTCAATCACACGCTTTTCGATGTGCTCTAATGGGTAAGCTGCACGCGTATTTTGCGTTAAGTTATCATTTTTATAATCAGCAACACGTTGCTCGTCTAATACAACGTTTTCTAAAATTGTGCCGAAACGAATAGCGTCCCAAATAACGGGTTCATTTTTCTGAGATAAGTCGATACATTTTGCATAACAACCACCTTCAATATTGAACACACTGCCCGGTGCCCAACCGTGCTCGTCATCACCAATTAGGAAGCGTGTTGGATCCGCAGATAACGTAGTTTTCCCTGTGCCTGATAAACCAAAGAATAATGCTGTGTCACCTTTTTCACCTACATTTGCAGAACAGTGCATTGGTAATACACCTTTTGCTGGAAGTAGGAAGTTTTGCACTGAGAACATAGACTTTTTCATTTCACCCGCGTAATGCATACCAGCAAGTAGTACTTTGCGTTGGGCAAAATTGATCATGACTGTGCCGTCGCTATTGGTGCCATCGCGCTCAGGCTCGCACACAAATGAAGGGACGTTTAAGATTTGCCATGCTGGTTTATTTGCTTGGTTCCATTCTTCAGGAATGATGAAAAGGTTTTTAGCAAACACATGATGCCAAGCTGTTTCGGTAGTAACGATTAGCGGCTGATAGTGCTCTGGATCTGCGCCTACTTCTAAGTGAGAAACAAAGTGATCTTTGTCAACAATGTGGTTTTCAACTCTTTGCCATAACGCATCAAACTTTTCAGCTTCGATAGGTTGGTTAACCGCGCCCCACTGAATATCATTTTCAGTAGATGGCTCTTTCACAATATAGCGATCTTTTGGCGAGCGGCCAGTACGACGACCTGTAACAGCAACAAAAGCGCCATTTGCAGCTAATGTTCCTTCATTGCGGTTGACTGCAAGTTCTATCAATTCTGCTACTGATAGATCAACGTACCGAGTTGCGCTAGACGACATGTAGGGACTCCGTTTTGGTAATTAATAGGTTGTTAATTAGTTTTTTGTTCGATGTCTTGAAAGGATACAAAGTCTACTACAAAAAGTGATTGGTAAAAACCCAAAAAGCACATTGAAGATACCAGAATTGCAAATATTTTTAACATTTTTAGCGTGAACATTCATATTGTAAAACGCCAGCGTCGGGATTTTATTTTTTTGCCGTCTACACTTGTACAAGTGCGTCTATTTTTACGTAGTAAAAGTTAGCGTCACTTCTTCACTAGTCAGTCTTCAAGAAGGTATTAGATTATGTCTACATCTACGTTATCGAAATTGCTAACGTCCTGCGTACTCCTCTTTATTTGTGTCAGTGTTTTAACATGGCTAACCGCTGTTCAGGCCAACACTGGCCAGTTAGTCCAAACACATGAGCAGATTAAACTTAGTCCTGTGATGCAACCTGAAGTCACACATATCAACTATGCCAAAAACAATACCAAAAATTATGCCAAAGTGAAAAATGCTGCGGTTAGCAATACGCAGTGGCCTCAGGAGGCATACTACATTATTCAGTTAACCGACGCGCCGATAATCAAAAGTAGGGCTTTCAAACAAATGAAGGCGATAACTAAGCTGCACCAGCAAGGCAGGCAGTTAACGTTGAGCGATAAGAATGCGCAAAGGCAATTGCAGCAACAAATTAGCTTGCACCATATTACTTTAGCTAAGCAGCGCGATGCAGTCATGAAACGGATTCAGGCACGCTTTTCAAAAGTAGCGGTACAACGTTATTACGATACAGTATTTAACGGCATTGCTATTAAAGCAACGGCGGAACAAGCGGAGAACATACAGCAAATAAAGGGGATAAAGCGCGTTTATAAAAATAATAAAGTGTACCCGAAATTAGACCGCTCGCATGATGTGATTAACTCTGCAACGGCTTGGGCGTTAGCGGGCGGACGAGCTGATGCAGGTAAAAATATTAAAGTCGCTATTATTGATTCTGGTATTCGTCCCACACATCCAATGTTCAGCGGTAGTGGTTTTAGCGCGCCAGATTTATCTGGCAATAGCCATATAACCAATAATCCTGACTATTGCAGAGCGGTGGATGCCACCTTTTGTAACAATAAGCTGATTATTGCGCGCTACTCTAATCCTACTTTTGCTATTTATGAAGATGAGCACCTTTCACCATTAGGCTTTGATGGACATGGCACACATGTAGCGGGGATTGCTGTTGGGAATGAGGTGACAGCGCCTTTTGCTAATCAATCGCTTAATATTTCGGGTGTTGCCCCGGGCGCCTATTTATTAGTGTATAAAGCCCTTTTTGCATCAGCAGGCGATGCAACTGATATTTCAGGTGACGATGTGATGTTGTTAGAAGCGCTTGATCATGCTGTAAAAGATGGTGCGGATGTCATTAATAATTCATGGGGTGGTGGCGCTGGCGGTAATCCGGCAACCAGTGTTTATCGCACTGTATTTGAAGATGCTGAAGCGGCAGGCGTAGTGGTAGTTAGCGCTGCTGGTAATGAAGGGAGTGGTACAAGTACGATTTCGTGTCCAGGCTGTATTGAGGCGGGTATCACGGTGGGTAATACCACTCACGGCCGCTTTTTTAGTAATGTGGTAACGCTTGCAGGTGTAGATTATTTAGCTGTTGAAGGAAGTAATAATTTATTAACGAGTAATCTTAATTTGCCATTGATTGCAGCTAAGCAAGTCGATAGTAATAACGAGTTAGGGTGTAATGCATTTCCCGCTGGTGCGTTTGATAATGCCATTGCATTGGTGTCGCGTGGCGTATGTTTATTTACAGAAAAAGCTGCAAATGCCAGAGCCGCAGGCGCTGATGCAATCATTATTTATAATAATGTGGCGTCAGCGCCATTTACTATGACAATGGATGAGTCCTTGCTTCCTGCGGTGATGGTGTCACAGCAAAACGGAGAAAAAATACTGGAGCAGTTGTCACAAAGCGCCGGACAAACTGCATTTATTAACGCTTCTACTACTCGTGTGATTGATGAGTTTTATTCGGATAATTTAGTCGCCAGTAGTTCGCGCGGACCCAATACCCAGCTATCATTTTTAAAGCCTGATATTGTTGCGCCAGGGGGCAGTATTTTATCGGCTATATCGCCTGAAGATCCCACGGCGCTTAATCAAGATTATGCGCTATTAACTGGCACTAGCATGGCCAGTCCGCACGTTGCAGGGGCGGCGGCAGTGCTTAAGCAACTCAAGCCTAATTGGAATGCTAAGCAAATCAAAAGTGCGTTAATGTCGACCAGTGACTTTATTAATTTAGTGACAGAAGACAGCGAAACGGTTGCTTCGCTATTTGATCGCGGAGCAGGGCGGTTGAACTTAGGTAAAGCCAGCCAAACCAACACCACCTTTAATAAAGCATCGTATGCGAACAGCGCCTGTATCAGTGCGTGTAGTGTGGTTAACTCGGTGACTAATCACAACAATGTTGTTATGCAATGGTCTGCGGTGGTGATCATGGATGACGATGAGGTAAATGGTACCGTGTCGCCAGCTGATATCACGCTATCTAGTAACCAAACGCTGTCATTTACCACCAGGATTGATACGTCTACCGCAACTGAAGCAAAATGGTATTTCGGACGAGTGCAGTTCACCAGTACAACAGGTTTACAACGTCATATCCCGATTGTGGTTTTTGCAACCGAATCAAATAATAATGCCGTTGTGAATACTTTCACTACTGACCCTCAGCCGTTAATTGGTGAGAACGTGCCAATAACCGCAGAGCTACAAAATGCCGGTTATAAAGGAAATATTACCTTTGAGGTTGCTACGCCTACTGAGGCTGAGTTTGTTAATAATACACTGCAAGTCAATGTTGAAAGGGGTAGCACTACTTCGCAAAGTCAAACATCGAATAAACTACAGTGGCAGGGGCTGTTAGATGCGGAATCGCTAACGGTAGAGCCAGATGCAACACCGTGGGGCAATATCCCACTAAGTGGATTTGGGGCCGGCCCCGTGGCATGTGCAAATGGCTGTGATGACTTTTCATTTAGCATTGATTTTAACTTTAGTTATAACGGACAAAGTTACTCACAACTGGTGGTGTCTGATAATGGTTTGGTTATTCCGGGGGGGAATCAAGACTTAGAAAATGCATCGACCAATCAGTTATTACCCAGTTTTAATGCTCCCAATAATGTTATTGCGCCATTATGGGCGGATTTTGATTTAGATGAGGCAGGTGTTACAGACTCTGGTGGCGGTGTGATCAGGCAGCACATTCTGCAAAGCGATGGCAAACAATATTTAGTTGTAGAGTGGGATAAAGTTAGGTTATACAGCGAAGACAATAGTGAAACAGATGAATACAGTTTTCAGGTTATTGTTGAAGAAAATACTGACAATATTTGGTTCAATTATTTAGCACTGCCACAAATGCCCAATGTAGCAACAGTGGGAGCCGAAAATAGCGACGGTACAGTAGGGGTGAATTACTATCACAATACCAATTACCCTGCTACGCCCTCTGCGCCATCTGGTAGTACGCCAATTTTAACTGGTGCAGCATTAGCGCAATCTGGCTTTTCGCTTGAGCTGAAAAAGTTGGCTGGTGGGAAGGTGACATTGAGCTATCAGCTGCAATCAAATAGCACCAATAATTACACAAAAGCCGATATGTTGATAGTTGAAGAAAATGCATCAGGGTCTATTAATGTGTTAAGCAATGACGATGCAACTGCTCAAGTTACGGTGAATGCGACCGCGACATTGGGTACGTTAGTGCAAGAAGCATCGCAGTTAATTGTACTGGCGGCAGACGGCGGATTAGATGCATCAAGTTTAAGCTTAACGCAATTGCCACAGTATGGTCAGGCTGAAATCACCTCTGCAGGTGTGATCAAGTACACGCCAAATGCCGGTTTTTCAGGTATTGATACACTGCGCTATCAGGTATCAGATCAGCAAGGTCGTCAGTCAAACCCAACTGATGTATCAATTACGGTAGAAAATTTAAATAATGCACCTGTGCTTACAGCAGGCTCAGCGGTGACAGTGGCAGAAGGAGGAAGTATTACGCTCACTATTAGTGCCAGTGACGACGATGGCGATACCTTAAGTTTTAATTGGCAGCAAACATCAGGGCCAGCGGTTTCATTGGCAACCGATGGAAACACTGCTACTTTTATTGCCCCTCAGGTTACCACCAATACTACGCTTCAATTTTCAGTAACAGCCAATGATGGTACAAGCGACAGCAATACGGTCACGCTTAATGTTACGGTAACAAACACAGTGTCGTCAGGACAAAGCGGAGGAGGGAGCAGCGGAGGAAGTATTGGGTACTGGTTATTGATGTGGTTTCTGTTGTATGTAAGCCGTCAGCAGTTGTGCAAAGCCAAGTAGATTAAATATTTTGTACCTAAATAAATACGTTATAAGTTAATACATTAATGCAAAGAGGTGAGTAACATACCGCAAATGAGCGATTTTCATGAGCTGGACTATAATTATTAACTAGCTGATGTCCTACGTCGTAATGGATTGCAAGTGGAGTAATCCATTACAAACTTCCGCAAGGGGGCATAACATGAAAGTCCAGCAAAAGCGCATTATTGTGTGTTGTGATGGTACGTGGAACGAACCAGATAGTAATCCTACTAACGTAATCAAGCTGGTGCGAAGTATTAAAGCGGTGGATGAAGAAGGTCGCCATCAGGTTGTGTTTTATGATCAAGGTATTGGCACGCACAACTATACGGATAAGGTTGCGGGCGGTGTATTTGGTCTTGGTTTAGCGAAAAACATGCTAGACGGGTATCGATTTATTGTTCATAACTACCAACAAGGTGATGACATTTTTTTGTTTGGTTTCAGCCGTGGTGCGTACACTGTTCGCGCTCTGGCAGGCATGATTGATACGGTTGGACTGCTTAAAAAATCACAGCTTACTGAGCTTCGCCAAGCGTATGAATATTATCGAACGCCACCTCATCAACGCGCTTATAATCGTTATGTTAATAATTTAAAACCTGATATTACTTTATTAGGTGTATGGGATACAGTTGGTGCGTTAGGCGCGCCTACCCCCTTGTTGAAAACACTGTCAAACCGTTGGGTTGGTTTTTTTAACACCCAACTTAGCAGTATTGTGCGCAACGCCTACCACGCATTAGCGCTGGATGAAAAACGCCATGCATTCAAACCTGCACTCTGGACGGGGCAAATATCGCCCAGTCAAATCGTAGAGCAAACCTGGTTTGCAGGCGTGCATTCAGACATTGGTGGTGGGTATGAAGAGCACGGTTTGTCAGACATTACATTAATGTGGATGATAGAAAAAGCGCAAAAAATCGGACTCTCGGTTGATGAAGATTACATCAATAACACTGAATTCTGCGCGCCGTCAGCGGTTGGACAATTACATGATTCCCACTCCCTCACTCATCAATGGTTAGAACGTTTTCAAAATAAAAACGGTGTACGCAATATTGAAGGCGACATTAATAATCCCGCAATCAATGTGACTGTGCATCAAAGTGTAAAATTAAGAATGAAGTCATTAGATGACTATCGACCAGAAAATCTAGAGCGCAAAGTGCCTGAAAGCCAAGCGCATGAGCGTCGCAACTTTGAGCGGAAAGTGATAGACAATTTGACCGGAGATTTACAGAGAAATAAAAAACACACTGACTGCAATATACTCGACTTTTCCGTACTGGGTGGTGCACGCATTGAATGTGATACCAAGCTGAAAAAAAACGACAAAGTCACCTTGGCATCTCCTGAATTCGCCCGCACTGTTGCCACGTGTGTGTGGGCAAAAGGTGGGCAATACGGCGTACAATTTGCGGCGTAGTTTGGGCCTGTTTATGGGCTCACTGCACTAAACGCAGCGTTGATTTAACGTTACGTTTAGTGTGCTCAACAATGTTGCTCGTATCACAATATCGAACCAGTTCACTAATAAGGCTTTTAATTTCAAAGCGCAATGGTAGAATCTTGGCAGTTTATTAATTTGCAGTTACAGTAAAATAAGTAAGTGTTTGCTTACTTATCAATTACCTTATTAATTGCGCTACATCACAGGTTAAACATGTCCAAGCCTAAGGCTAATAATTTTCAACGTATTCGTTTACTCAGTTTTGAACAACAAGCGCTGATTGCAGCTACTTTGTTAGAGCGTATGCTGCCTAATTATCAATTGTTTTCGGAAGTGACCGAGTTTGGTGATTATGATGTAGTTGCCAATGCATTAGATTTAATTTGGCAGCGTTTGTGCATTGCTGGTACTAAAGTGAATATTGAAAAGTTAATTGAAAAAGTTGAACCTAATATTCCTGAGGTTGAACAGTTCGATATGTTTGGCGTTTATCCTGCCATTGACACATTAACTGCGATGATTAGCTTACTGACTGCATTATTAAATAAAGATGCTGAAGAGTTACTGAATGTAACCAAAATTTCGCAAGCGAGCGTAAGTAAATACATTGAGTACAGTTTTGATGTAAGCGAACAAGAATTCGATAATCATGATGTGCGTGAGCATCCACTTATGCAACGTGAGATTGCGTTTTTGAAAGACACTATTGATAAAGTGGAGCCGTTAAAGCCGTCAAATGAGACAGCAAAGCAACTAAAAGCGCTTGCTAAAGAAGATGGCATGACGAATATTGGTATTGAAATCGCGTAATACCGAGTTTGATATGTATTCAGTGTCTTTTTCGTTATCCAATAAAACAACACGCAAGCAATATAAAACAGAGTCAGGTGCGTTGCGGGGTATTCGTCACTGGTTAGCTAAACATCAAAGCGAGCCAAATAAATCAGCACTGTTGTTTGCTCCTAATACTACGCCAGAGTTATTTACAGACAGTGAGCAGTTGCTGACTGATGCACCACAGGTAGATAATTTTTATAGCAGCCTTGCTTGGCAAAAACTACGTGTTGAAGCGTTAGTGAGGTATGGAGCAAAATGCGTGTTATGTGGCGCAGATGCTAATGACGCTAAGTTGCAGGTTGATCATATTAAGCCCCGCTCGCTGTATCCAGATTTAGCATTAGACATTAATAACTTACAAATTTTATGCGAGCCCTGTAATAAGGGGAAATCTAATTTGTATGACATGCAATGGCGCTAAACTTAGCGCTTTACGCAACGTTCATACAAACGGTAGGCAACTTGCCCCGCAATTTTTTCCTTTAGCAGCTGCCACGAATCAGGCACAACAGGCTCGCCTAACTCACTTTCCATTTCTAAATAAATAACCGCATCGTCCGCTAACCAGTCGTTTTTTTCAAGCAAGTCGCACACTGGTGTGGCTAGGTTTTTGCGAAAAGGTGGGTCAATAAAGACTAAATTATGAGGGTGTCCATCACTTGCCAAGACCTTTAAGGCATCACCCTGTGTTAGCGTTGCATTGGTAATATCTAACAGTTGTAGATTCTGTTTTATTTGTTCTGCCGCTTGCTTGTTCATTTCTATAATAGTCGCACTCTCTGCATGGCGGGAAAGGGCTTCAAATGCCAACCCACCTGAACCAGCAAAACAATCTAATACAACTGCATTCGCACAATATGGCATGAGCCAATTAAATACCGTTTCTTTAACGCGATCTGTGGTTGGACGAAGCCCTTCGGCATCTTTTACTGGCAGGCGACGGCCTTTAAATTTGCCGCTAATAATTCGAATACTGCCCGATTTTCCCGCTGATTTATGGGCTTTAGTGTTGGCGCGCTGAGATGACTTGCTACGTTGCATGGTATTGACTTAAAGCTTCTTCGTTAGTTTATGGTTGGTAATAAAATATAGATTAATCTTTCTGCAATCAGGGTTTTTATGCTAATCGGGAAAATGATACCATAGCGCCATTTTAAAAGATAAATTTCTATTTCTCGCCTTTATGGATGTGCCACTAAGGCTTACTTTACGGTTTAATATTCGATGTCAAAGAAAAACAAGTTATTTTCATGGTTCGGTTTTAATAAGAAAAACAAAGAAGATAAGAAAGAGCAAGTCACCACAGAAGCGCAACAAGCTCCTGTAGATAACCAGCCAGAAAAGCAAGTAGAAGCTCCTGCGGTACAACCACAAGTTATTGAGGACGTACCGGCCTCAGATTTAGATGCAAAAGCAAATGAAGCGGTTGAGCCAACAGACGAACGTGACTTAGTGAGTAGTGACCCTGCTAAACGCGATGCAGAAGTAACAATTGAAAAAAGCACGTTAGTTAGTGAAGCAGAGGTTTCAGCTGAGGCTCACATCGAAGCATTGAATGATACTGATACACAAGATCATACCTTATCGGGTGAAGAAGATGCACTGGCTTTCAATACTGCTGACATGTTGCAAGCGGACCAAATGGATAAGGTTATTGAACAAAAGCAGGTGCCGACTCCTGAGATAGAAACTACGCCTGCACCTATTATCGATGCTCCGAAACCTGAGCCTGTCGCTGAAGTAGAACAAGAAGTAGCACCAGAAGTAGCATCGGAAATAGCGCCAGAAGTAATTGCAACGTCGGAAGAGGCAGTACAGCCAGCAGAAAACACTGCTGAAAAAGCTCTACCTGAGGCCAAAGCAGGCGAGGCCATTTCTGAAACGGTGCAAACGCCTACAGAAATTAAACCTGAACCTGTTGTTGAACCTGTTGAACCTGTTGAGCCAGCCAAACCCATAGAAAAAGAAAAACCTGCAGAGAAACAAGGCTTCTTCAGCCGTTTAAAGCAAGGCTTACTGAAAACCAAGCAAAATATTGGTAGTGGGTTTGCGTCGTTATTCAGTGGTAAAAAAATTGATGACGAGCTATTTGAAGAATTAGAAACACAGTTGTTGGTTGCTGACGTAGGCATTGAAACCACCACTAAAATTATTGATAACTTAACCGATCATGCCGACAGAAAACAGCTAAAAGATGGCGATGCGCTGTATGGCTTATTACAGCAAGAGCTTGCTGATATGTTAGAGCAAGTAGACAAGCCGCTGGTGATTAAAAACGATAACGGTCCATTTGTTATTTTAATGGTTGGAGTAAATGGCGTTGGTAAAACCACCACGATTGGTAAATTAGCGAAACAATACCAAGCACAAGGTCACTCGGTGATGTTGGCGGCGGGTGACACATTCCGTGCCGCAGCGGTAGAGCAGTTGCAAGTGTGGGGAGAACGTAACGATATCCCTGTGATTGCACAACATACCGGTGCTGATAGCGCCTCAGTTATTTACGACGCATTTGAAGCTGCCAAAGCAAGAAAAGTGGACGTACTTATTGCAGATACCGCAGGACGATTACAAAACAAAGCACATTTGATGGATGAGCTAAGTAAAATTGTGCGTGTGATGAAGAAGTTAGATCCAAACGCACCACATGAAATAATGCTAACGATTGACGCAGCAACAGGTCAAAACGCTATCAGCCAAACTCAATTGTTTAATGATGCCGTTGGACTTACAGGGATCACCCTGACTAAGCTGGACGGCACTGCTAAAGGTGGGGTTATTTTTGCCGTTGCAGATAAATTCGATATTCCAATTCGCTACATAGGAGTAGGCGAAGGCATTGATGATTTACGCGAATTTAAGAGTAACGACTTTATCAAAGCGTTATTTGATAGAGAGTTATAACAAACGAATATAAATATCGTAGTAGAAAGTTAGCGATGTATCAGTAAGGAAGCAACATGATAAAGTTTGAACATGTAAGTAAAACCTATCCAGGCGGACATAGAGCATTAGAAAAAGTCCACTTTCATATCAAACCAGGTGACATGTGTTTTCTTACTGGGCATTCCGGAGCGGGTAAAAGCACGCTATTAAAATTAATTAGCGTTATGGAACGCCCCTCGGCAGGGCGCGTTTCTATCAATGGCACCGACCTTGCCAATGTATCTAAAGCACAAGTGCCATTTGTACGCCGAGACATTGGCATGATCTTTCAAAATCACCGTTTACTGCGTGATCATAATGTTTTCGACAATATTGCATTACCCCTAGTTATAGAAGGCTACACCCGTAGCGACATTGAACGAAGAGTGATGGCTGCGTTAGATAAAGTGGGTTTGTCTGATAAAGCTAAATGTTACCCTGATACCCTTTCAGGTGGAGAGCAGCAGCGCGTAGGTATTGCTCGTGCCGTGGTTAATAAACCTCCCTTACTTTTGGCTGATGAACCTACTGGTAATTTAGATCCCGAACTATCAAAAGACATCATGAATATTTTTGAGCAGTTCAATCAGGCTGGGGTAACCGTGTTAATTGCAACGCACGACCTTGGCTTAATTGCTCGCATGAAATACCGCACACTTACGCTAGATAATGGTCGTATGATCAATGATCCCTTAGCGTTAGAAATGTCGCCTAGCACTTAATAAGACAAAGGACACGTATGAGCTTGTTATTTAAAGAAAGACAAACAGGTGCAGCAACAATTCAACGTGGCGCGGTACAACGTTTTGTAATGGCAATGATTCATCACATTCGACAAGCAATTGGTAGTTTGGGTGAATTATGGCGTACACCCGCAGCATCACTGATGACCATTGGTGTATTAGGAATAAGCTTAACCCTACCCACCACTCTGCATTTAATTGTGAAGAATATGAGCACGATTAGTAATAGTTGGGATAGCGCAGCTGAGATAACATTATTTTTAAAGCAAGATATTAGTACGAAACAGCGAGCAGGATTAATTCAGCGGGTCAGTTTATTTAAAGAGGTTGAGTCGGTCGATTTTATCTCTAAAGAACAAGGGTTGCAGGATTTTCAGCGTTTATCAGGTTTTGGTCCTGCGTTGAACGCATTAAATAACAACCCGCTACCTGATGTATTGCTGGTGGTGCCTCAAATTAAACATCGCACACCAGAGCAAGCAAAAATATTATTAACTAAGCTACAAAAGCAGCGTGAAGTAGAGTTCGGTAAGTTAGATATTGACTGGCTGGAACGTTTAAACGCCATTGTTAACTTACTTAAACAAAGCGTTTTTTCCATTGCGGTACTCTTATTAGCTGCGGTGTTACTGATTATTGGTAACACTATTCGATTAAACATCATGAATAAAAAAGAAGAAATCGAAGTGATGAAGTTAGTTGGCGCTACCGAGTCATTTATTCGCTGGCCATTTTTATACACAGGTGCTTGGTATGGTTTATTTGGTGGTGTACTCGCATTTTTATGTGTCACTGGCTTAATTGTGTGGCTAGACGGTGCTATCAGCCGAGTGGCAGGTTTATACGACAGTGATTTCAGCCTCAACCACCTTACCTTTACGGAATTAGGTACCTTATTGTTGGTATCAGTAATTTTAGGCTTAGTTGGGTCGTGGTTATCAGTTAACCGTTATGTCGCACAAATCGAGCCAGATTAAGGTAGTTTTATTTAATACTGACGAAACTGTTTGCCCATTTGATTGCTTCATAATAAGCGTCATGAATACATTCGTCAGTCAACTCTAAACTATCAACAAGTTTCATGACTACTTCCCAATCTGCTTTTTCGTAGGCGATGGCGAGAGTAAGATATTCACCTAGCTGACCATGAAACTTGATAATGGCGGCTTTTATTTCGTCTTGTACAGGCAACATGGCCATGACTTCATCTAGAGTCATATCGAGCATGGCGTCAATCAATGAAAATAATCCAGTTAAAAATGCGGTGGGTGGGTTTTCAGGTTCTAAGCGATGTATGGCAATATTTGAACAAAACTTAGCGCGTACAATCGACATTGAAATAAGCTCGTCAGTTTTATCTTCACATAAGCGTGAGAGTGCAATGAGCGAAATAAACTTTTTCAGCTCTACTTGTCCCATGTATACCAGCGCATGTTTCAAAGATGCAATTTCTTGTTGGTTAGAAAATGCCGCACTATTAATAAAGCGTAATAGTTTATAAGACAGTGCCACATCACATTGTATAATTTCAGTAACCTTGTCTAAGTCCAGCTCAGGTTTGGCTGTTTCGCCAATAAGGTCAAATAATGCGTGTTTGGCCGGGGTAATGTTACGTTGTTTTAGAATTTCAGGCTTGGCAAAAAAGTATCCTTGAAATAGGGTAAAGCCGAGCTGTTTTAATTTATTATATTGTTCTCGGGTTTCTACTTTTTCAGCCAGTAGCGTTATTTTACTGGTATCGATATCGCGTACCATTTTAGCAATTTGCAAAATATTGTATTCTAAAATGTCTACTTTAATAATT
The DNA here is from genome assembly GCF_016469335.1 of Flocculibacter collagenilyticus. Lineage (NCBI taxonomy): Bacteria > Pseudomonadati > Pseudomonadota > Gammaproteobacteria > Alteromonadales > Pseudoalteromonadaceae > Flocculibacter > Flocculibacter collagenilyticus. Next base: position 3,553,729 of record NZ_CP059888.1, on the reverse strand, counting down.
GAGATGTAAGGGGTTAGTGGCTCCCAGCGTGGGTCAAAATCAAAGTCATCAAAGGCAATTTGGTAGCCAGCTTCATGCAGTTTGTTACAGGTACTTATTAATTCGTCGCTAATCGGGACATCTTCCAATACTTCAATAATGACCGTTTTAGGGTCAAACGATGTGGGAAAGTTATGTAAAAGGGTGTCCTCACTAAAGTTAACGAACGCTAACTTATTTTGGACAATCGCTTCAAGGCCCGACACTAGGTGGCTTTGCGTGATGAGCCTTGAGGTTGCTTGGTTTGAATCTATATGAACCGGAAAACTATTGTTATTACCATCGCGATATAATAACTCGTAGGCTACAACATTATTGTTTTCATCAAAAATGGCCTGACGTGCTACAAAATAATACATGCTGTACCTTAGTTTGAATGACCTAATAAGTTAATCTAACAAGGAATCAATTAAATGCAACTTAAAAGACAAATTGATTTGAAGTATGCATTAAGCCAAAGTAATGTTTCCAAGTGATAGCTAACGTACCAGTAATAAGTAGCCTTTATTATTTTTTATATCATTTGTGAATCTTTTTATAAAAGACTGGTCTTACAATTCAAGAATAAATATTAGCACTCTCGACTTTAGAGTGCTAAACTCAGGTCACTTTAATAGGATTGAGGTACTCAATGAGCAAACAAATGCAATCAATGGCACTGACTGTTCCTTCTGGTGGCAGTATTGAGTCATACATGCAAATGGTAAACGGCATCCCAATGTTAACTGCTGCTGAAGAAAAGCAATTAGCAGAGCGCTTAGTGCAAGACGAAGATCTGCAAGCTGCGCAAAAGTTGATTATGTCGCACCTAAGGTTTGTTGTGCATATTGCTAAAGGCTATGCAGGCTATGGTTTACCGCAGGCTGATTTAATTCAGGAAGGGAATATAGGCTTGATGAAAGCCGTAAAACGTTTTGATCCAACTGTGGGTGTGCGCTTAGTGTCTTTTGCGGTACATTGGATTAAAGCAGAAATTCATGAATTCGTTTTAAAAAATTGGCGCATTGTAAAAGTTGCGACTACTAAAGCGCAGCGTAAATTATTCTTTAATTTACGTAAGTCTAAAAAGCGTTTAGGCTGGTTTAATCGTGAAGAGATTAAAACAGTTGCTGAAACACTTGGTGTTTCAGAGCGTGAAGTGGTTGAGATGGAATCGCGTATGAGTAATAGCGATATGGCATTTGATTTATCTAACGATGATGATGACAATGCAACTACAAGCTTTGCGCCAGTTCAGTATTTAGAAGACCATAGCTCTGATGTTGCCGACACGGTTGAGCAACAGCAATGGGATAATCACGCTAATCAAAAATTAGCAGCGGCGTTACGTACCCTTGATGAACGTAGCCAAGACATTATTAATTCAAGATGGTTGCTTGATAGTAAGCAAACACTGCAAGACTTGGCTGATAAGTACTCTGTTTCTGCAGAGCGTGTTCGTCAGTTAGAAAAAAATGCAATGAAAAAGCTACAAGCTGCAATGTCTTAACTGAGTTTAAACGCTGTAATAAATACAAAAAGGGCTGCTTATGATAAGCAGCCCTTTTTTGTGCGTTTAATTTACTGTGCGTTTAATTTACAGTGCGATCAATTAATCTACTGTTACCCTGCCGTTACTCCAAAATAAAATGAGTGCAGGTTAGCTTACTCTGTCGCCAGCCCGCTTTTAACGACCGGACGACTCACTTTAGTCGCTTCAATGGTAGACGGTTTGGGGGCTTTAGTCGCACTATGATTGTCAGGACGATTATTTTTAGTACTGCCGTTTTCGGCTCTGGCCAATAATATATTGTTTGGCTGAGGTAATAGCTCTGAAATAGGTACTAAATCTACGTTATATTTTGACTTTAGCTCAGGTAGATACTTTCTTAAAAACGTAAAGGTTTCAGGATAGGGGTGTGCAATCGCAACTGCCGACTTGTAGCGTTGTGCGATGCGGATCATTCGCTTAAACTCTTTCAGCATCTCTTGTTCTGTTTGAATGTTATCAAGAAATACATGGCGGTGCAGAGCATGAACGCCATTTTGTTTGGCTACTGTTTCGGCTTTACTGTGCGCAACGGTTTTGCTGTCTAAAAAGAACATATTATGTTTGCGCAAAAATTCCATTGTCCATTGCATTGGTTGTTGCATAGCGGTTAGTCGGCTGCCCATGTGATTATTCACACCCACAGCAAATGGAATTTCTTGTTTTGCCCGCATTAATGACAAAATTACTTCGTCTTTTTTCATTGCAGCAGTAAGAGCGCCTGGCCCTAGGGCTTTACCACTCATTGCCTCCATCGGAATATGCAGCATGACATCTTTATTAAGCTGTTGAGCGTGTTTAGCAATTTTTTCTGCATAAGGCGTGTGAGGTAAAATGGACGCAGTTATGTGTCCAGGCAGTTCAACTGCTTGCATATCGTAATGATGGTATCCAAGATCATCAATGACAATGGCAACCCTACCGACAGCAGTGTGATCAGTTGTCGCGTTAGTGTTATTGGCAAATGCATTAAAAGCACACAGCAACATGCCAACAGATATAAGTGTTGTTCTTTTTAAGCGCACGTATTTTCTTATTATTTTTTATTTTTAGCGTATTTTTATTAGTAAATATTAGGGTAATACGCTTTCATTAAACAGCATCGAGTTATTGTTGCTATCATCCTTGTAGACTGATTTACGGTATAGCTAATAATTTCAATGTGATTACGTCTTTATTATTGTTGCTCAGTGTAACGTGTATTGTTGATGATGACGACAGTTAAGCTTGGCAAAAGATCACTTTTAATGATTATTTAGCGTACTATGTTTACTTAAATTACGCTTGTTTACATTTGCATTACTCAGCTCTTTTTCAGCTTCGATCAGTTGTGCGTCAAACTCGGCAAGTTGCTTACCACTGGGTAAGCCGCTGCTACTGTTGTCTAACTGATTAAGTACATCATGCGCAATTTTTTGTTGAATAACTTTATCAGGATTGATCCCCACACCATCAATAGACTGCCCATTGGGTGTTAAATAAAGAGCGGTAGTGAGTTTAATGGCCGACTTACCTTGATTAATGGGAATGAGAGATTGAACGGAACCTTTACCGTAAGATTTTTCACCTAATAAAATTGCACGTTTATGTGCCTGTAATGCACCAGCAACAATTTCTGCGGCTGAAGCTGAGCCATTATTAATTAGCACCACCATATTGATACCACTTAAAATATCGCCGGGCGTGGCATAATATAAATTGTTCGCTTGAGAAAAGCGTCCTTTAGTGCTCACAATAGTGCCTGCATTAAGAAATAAGTCTGCCACACCAATAGCGCTTTCTAACACGCCACCCGGGTTATCTCTTAAGTCGAGCACTAATCCAGCTAAGTAGTTTTCATTGTTGAGTAATAATTCTTGAATATGTTTTGCGAGCTCTACGGTGGTATGATTTTGGAACGAGTAGAGCTTGATGTAGCCGATATCGTTGTCGCGTAATTCACTTTGTACACTTTGTACTTCTAAGTCAGCTTGTGTCACGTCAAACGATAAAGGGTGGGGGTAGGCGTCACGGGCTACAAGCATATTTATTGTTTGATCTTTATGTATTTGTAAAATACGCGCAATATCACTAATTTCTTTGCCTTCGGTAGTTTCACCATTCACACTCAAAATGATATCGCCTTTTTGCAGGCCTGCTATTTCAGCTGGTGAATTTGCTAAAGAACTCATAATAATCATGTGCTCGCCACGTTTCTCTACTTCAATGCCTAAACCGTTATATTTGCCTTCAGTGATGTCGAGCAGTCGCCTTAGTTCTTTTTCGTCGAGAAAGCTTGAATAGGGATCAAGTTGGCTAAAAATATGTTGAATGGCGGCATGCAGCAATGCGTTGCTATTGGTATCTTCAACGTAGTAAGTATCTATTTGGTAAAGAATTTGACTTAACGTAACAGGAGTGACAATGGTACTGGGCAGCTCGGATGATGACGCACTAGCACCTTCAAGTTGACGGCTAGGATGCGTCGCATTGTTTGTATGCTCTGTATCTTTAGGGGGATTAGCATTGGCAGGCAGGAAAATAAAAATGACAAAAAATACAAGTAGTAAGGCATATAGCAGGGTATGCTTCGACAGTTTTAACATAAACCTTTCCACCCTATCTCGATAGCAATGATGGTTGCATACGTCATATTGCAACAATGCTTTTAGCTATCGAATAACGAAATAAGAAACACCACATTGGTGTACAGGACACGGCTCTAACCACCTCAGTGATAAGAATACCTACTAGTAAAAGCGTGCAGCTACGCTGTGAACTTCTACTGTTGCTAGGCTTAAAGGCTTGAGATCGTTAACCTTTACGGCACCATGTTGCGGGATCTAATGCTTGCCCTTTGTGTCTTATTTCAAAGTATAGACTAGGTTCGGTTTGTCCGCCGCTTTGACCCACCAGTGCGATGGGCTCGCCAGTTTCTACTTTTTCACCTACTGACTTCAGTAAGGTTTGGTTATGACCATATAAACTCATATAGCCGTCGCCATGATCAATCACAATCACCCAGCCAAAGCCATTTAACCAATCAGCAAACAACACCTGACCTTGATGGACAGTTGTGACTGGTGTGCCGGTTTTTCCCGCAAGTAGTGTGCCTTTCCAACGTAAACGGCCTTTCCTGCGGTGGCCAAACTTATGCTTCACTTGCCCTTTACTTGGCCAATGTAATTGGCCTTTCAGTTTACTTAATCCGGCTAACTCGATAGCTTCGCTGGTCACGTTACGCATTGCTTCTAATGCTTTACGGATTGTTTCTTCGCTTTCAATCAGTTGGGCTAATTTTTGTTGCTCGCTGTTTAACGTCGCATCGAGTTTTTTAAGGGTGCGCTTTCTATCTTTTTGATAGGCTAGCAGGTTTTGCTGTTGCTGCTGTTGTTCGAGCTTTAATAAATTTAGCTCAGAAAGTTTATTGGCGAGCGTTTTAGTGACTGTTTCAAGTTCGGTTATGGTGTGAGTTAGATCGCTTATTTGCGCTAACCGTGCTTTATTTAAGTATTGATAATAACTTAACATGCGCTCGAATTGGCTGGGTTCTTGTTGGTTTAGCAGCATCTTGCTGTAATCATGACTGCCAGACATATACGCGCTGGCTATTTGTCCTGCAAGTAACTTTTCTTGTTGAAGCTGCTCAGTGATAAGTTGTTTTTTCTGTTGTTGGAGTGCATCAACTTCGTTGCGATACTTGGCAATGTTGCTATTGGTGCCGTTAAGCGCTCTGGCAACGGTAGCGATTTCTTGCTCAGCGGTTTTTAGGCGCTTGCTTAATGAGGCGCGATCTTGACGCTGCTTTTTTATTAACTTATTGCGTTCAGATATTTGCTGCTTAACTTCATCTAGCTTTTGTTGTTGATGCGTTTTATCAAGCGTTTGTGCCAATACACTTGGAGCAGTCGTAATACAAGCAATGCATACACTGAACATGACGAGCATACTCCAGCTAGGAAGTACGGACTTGTGTAAACGGTGAATAAGTTTTAACACACTATTATGCTCGCCTTGTTCAACTGCATTAGGTAAGTAACGCTACGCCAGCAACATTAGTGCTGCTTCAGCGTTATCATCGATTGGCCAGTCATTTCTGTTGGTTGTTCCATATCTAAAATATGTAGCATAGTAGGTGCGATGTCACTTAACTTGCCCACTTGCTGTACAACCTCTGCGTCACGGCCAACATAAATAAATGGCACTGGCTCGCTGGTGTGTGCGGTATGCGCTTGCCCAGACGTTTCGCTCAGCATTTGCTCTGCATTGCCATGGTCGGCGGTAATAATACACTCTCCTCCATGTTCTTTTAATGCTTCAACCACACGACCCACACTTTTATCAACGGCTTCACAGGCGACAACGGCGGCGTCAAATTTACCGGTATGACCAACCATGTCACCATTTGGATAATTACAAATAATCACATCGAAAGTTTGTGACTTAATCGCTTCAACCAATTTATCGGTTAGCAGTGGGGCGTTCATTTCTGGTTGTAAATCATACGTAGCAACTTTTGGTGAAGGCACTAATATACGTTGCTCGCCATCAAACTCTTCTTCACGGCCGCCGCTAAAAAAGAAGGTAACATGAGCATACTTTTCTGTTTCAGAAATGCGTAACTGTGTTTTATTGTGTTTTGCTAACCAATCGCCTAGCACGTTATCCAGTGATTCAGATGGGTAAGCGATTGCAGCGTCAATATCATCGGCATATTCAGTTAACATTACAAACTGGCTTAATGCTGGTGCTTTTTTACGGTTAAACTCGGTAAATGCTGTATTGACGAAAGTGCGTGTCATTTGACGAGCACGATCGGCCCTAAAATTCATAAAAATAACGGCATCGCCATCATCAATAGTGGCGCTTGGCTGATCGGTTGCTTGAATGACGGTCGCTTTTACAAATTCATCATTTTCATCGCGCTCATAAGCTGCGCTTAAAGCGTTTAGTGCATTGTCGGCTTTATATTCCGCTTCAGCCAGAGTCATTAAATTGTATGCAGCTTCAATGCGATCCCAACGCTGGTCGCGATCCATGGCATAGTAGCGCCCAACTATGGACGCAATACGGCCGTTACCAAGCTGTTCAAAACAGTTATGTACTTTTTCAAGTGACGCTTTTGCGCTGCGCGGTGGCGTATCACGGCCATCAAGAAAGGCATGTAAATATACTTGTTTAACACCGCGGTCTTTTGCGAGTTTCATCATGGCAATAATATGGTCTTCATGGCTATGTACGCCACCAGGGGACAGCAAGCCCATTAAGTGTAATGCTTTGCCTGATTTAGCCAGATTATCCAAAGTAGCTAAAGATACCGTATTTTGTGCAAAACTACCGTCGTCAATGGCCTTTGAAATGCGCGTAAAGTCTTGATAAACAATACGACCCGAACCTAAATTAACATGGCCGACTTCAGAATTACCCATTTGGCCGTCAGGTAAACCCACATCCATGCCTGAGCCAGAAATCAGTGCATGTGGGCAGTCTTGCCATAATTTATCAAGAACAGGGGTGTTAGCATGGTGAATGGCATTATGACTGGCGTCTTCACGGTAACCCCAACCATCTAAAATAAGTAATACAAGCGGCTTTTTACTAACTGACATACAAATCCCTATTGGCACACTGAAATGTACAAATGCGTACGGTAATTTAAAGTGGCTAAATACTACCTGTTTTTTGTGCTTTTTTAAATCGCTTGAAGGCCTACGCTTTTTAAGAAACGCTTAGCTAACTTTAAATACTTCTTCGAGCATTTGTTTTAGTTCATCTAGGTAGCGCTGATTAACAGAAGGGCGCAATAATTTGGAAAGCTCATAGCCAGTTTGAGTTAATTTGAAGTAAGTAAGCACTAAGCCGTTTGACTTAGGTTTTAATGCTAAGGTGCTGGTAGCAAAATGTAGTACTAATCCTTCTTTTTGATCGATTTCTCCTGACTCAATTTCCGACTGATATAACAATCCAACTTCAGATAAGGTGAGTAAATCAGTGTATGGAAAGCCAAACTTGCTTAAGTTCATCACGTTTTTTGACTTAGGGTTAAGTAAATTAAATAAAGATGGTTTGCGATAGTAACCAAATATCACCTTGCCACCTTTATCGCGTTTAGTTTTGCATATTAGCTTACATACATGTTGAAAAGAATTGGCTTCTTTTAATGTCATTTGCTTTAGTAATTGCAGGCTTTTATATGAAAAAGTGCCTGGAAAAGATAGTTCGCCAACCAATATTTTTGCCCAAAGCTCTTGCATGGCTGGTGAAGATATTTGTTCGGCTAGCGTAATAAAATGGTTAAACCAGTCTGGGTCGATATTTTCTTCGTTTTGGGTATCTAAATTATAGTTAAGCGCTAGTGCAAAAATACGTTCAATATTATGTTGTTTACGCGCTTCTTGAATTTGTTTGCGTTTATTGGCTCGTTGCAAAATACTTGGGCCACTAGGATCAAATACCGTTTGTACGTTAATACCACTGGCATTAGCTTGCGAGGTTAACTTAGCATTATTAGTTTGACTGGTACCACTTGAGGCTTTTTGTGTGCTAGTTGAGCCTGTAGGCGCTTTTTGCTTGATCGACTCAGAACCTAAATTTTTTCCAATTAAGTTCATTAATTTATCGGCGCTGCTAAGATTAGATACTTTGGTCATTGAGCCATCTCGAATCAAGTATGTATAAGCGTGCTACAGTTTTATCATATTATGCAGAAAATAAATAATTCTGTATTAATAACGGCTGATTAGCGAACCATATTAAGAAAAAAATGTAATTTTATATATTGTTAGCGAATAGCTACAGAAATTGATATTTATGGATATACTTAAAGTTGATTGTTTGGGTGAGTGCTTTCAGAAATTAGGCTTTAGTAATATATAAAAGTGGTCTAACTGTGAAAAAATGCGTAAAAGAAAGATATACGTGTTTTTTATATTTATGATACGGATAGATTGGGAATAACAACTTAATGGCGTCAGCAATGCAAAAAGAAGGTATGTTGTTTTTGGTAGAAGACGAATCTGAAGATGAAATTCAACACGAAGTGAGTGACGAATGGAATATTTTGATTGTTGATGACGATGAAGAAATTCATACGGTTACCCGCCTTGCGCTTTCCGATCTGATTATATTCGATAGAAAGTTAGCGTTTCATGGGGTGCATTCCGGTAAAGAAGCCATAGAGTTTTTGTCGAAGCATGATGATATTGCGGTTGTGCTGCTTGATGTAGTGATGGAAGAGGATGACTCAGGCTTACAAGTTGTTCGCGCAATGCGAGAAATGCTCAAGCTTCACTCCACACGTATTATTTTACGAACGGGTCAGCCTGGTTATGCGCCTGAAGAACATATAATTGCTGAATATGACATCAATGACTATAAAACCAAAACAGAGCTAACACGAAAAAAACTCGCCAATAGCTTAATTGCCGCAATCCGCTCTTATACTCAAATAAAATCACTAGAATATGGCCGTAAAGGGCTCAAAGATATTATTGCAGCATCGACTGAGTTAATGGACAAACAGTCGGTTGGGTTATTCGCCGATGGTGTATTAACACATATTCACTCGATGTTTAAATTTAGCCCGAATGCGCTGTTTTGCTCTGCTGTAAAAGAGATCATAGATGAAGAAGAATTGCCAAGTGGTAACTTTGTGGTGTCGGCATCAGGAAAATATAAGCCTTTTCGCGACATTAAGCTAGATCAAGTAGATGACGCAAGTGTGGTAAATCAGGTGACGCTATGCCTGCAGCAGCACGAGCATATTTTTACTGAATTTGACGTTACATTATATTTAAAAGGCAACAACACCGCAGCAGCAATTTATTTTGATAAAAGTGTGGTGCTGGAAGAAACAGAGCTGCAGTTATTACAAGTATTTTTAGCTAATATTAGTATTGGTTACGACAACGTTAATCATATACAGCAACTTAGTCATGCGGCGTATACCGACAGACTCACCAAATTAGCCAACCGTACTGAAGTAGTCAACTTACTTGATCAGTACATGCGCAACCAAATTGAAGGCGATATCTTTGTATTAATCGACATAGATCATTTTTCAGACATTAATGATGGATTAGGGCATGATGTTGGAAATTTATTATTACTGGCGCTAGTTAAACGTTTGCGCGAAAGTGTGGCCGAAGGGGGGATCATTGCACGGGTAGGGCCTGATGTGTTTGCGATAATAGGCGAAGAAGAGCAGCTGACTCCGCAATTTTTCTTTCAATTAACGCAAGAGCCATTTAAGGCTGGCGAACATTATCTACAGCTTAATTTATCAATCGGCTTCTGTCGTAAAGAAAATAGTTCTCGTTCTGGGCTATCCATTCTAAAGCAAACTAACATAGCGTTAAATCGCGCTAAAAAAGATATTCATAAAAATTACGAGTATTACTCGTTAGAAATGGAAGAGGAAACGGCGTGGCGTTTGGGTGTCATTCGTCAATTAAGGCAAGATTTTTCCCAGCGAAAATTACAACTCTGGTATCAGCCCCAAATATCGCTAGCATCAAAAAAAGTGATTGGGGTTGAAGCGCTATTACGTTGGCCAACAGAAGACGGCAGTTATATTTCACCTGCGGTATTTGTGCCGTTGGCAGAGTATTCTGGCTTGATAGTTAAAATTGGCGAGTGGGTGGTTGAAGAAGCATGTAAAGAAGTTAAGCACCTTGATGCACTGGGTTTTAATGATATTCGTATTTCTGTCAATGTGTCTATGCCGCAATTTAGAAGTGCTAACTTTGTGCCAAGGGTAATGGAAATTTTAGAGCACCATGATGTGCCTAAGCATCGTATTGAATTAGAAATTACAGAAAGTGTCGTAATGGATGAGCCTGACATGGTAATTAGTGCACTACAGCAACTTAAAGCCACAGGCATGAGCGTGGCAATAGATGACTTTGGTACCGGGTTTTCTTCTTTAAGTTACTTACAACAGTTACCGCTAGATCGTATAAAAGTAGATCGCGCCTTTGTAAAAGACATTGAAAACCCAAAAGGAGGGGACATTCTTGCCAAAACAGTTATCGAGTTAGGTAAAAAGTTAGGCTTGCATACGATAGCGGAAGGGGTTGAAACCGAAGTGCAAGAAAAAAGATTACGCGATATGGGGTGTGAAGAAGTACAAGGGTTTATGTACGCCAAGCCAATGCCATCGCAAGAATTAAAAAGCTTTTTATTAGCAAGAAAAAAATCGGACGAAGAGGAGGGCAATTAAATACCTCACAATCTATAAAAATGCTTTTAAAGCATAACATTACCTGTAACAATAATTACGAAAACTAAAAAGCAATTTTTTAAAAGTATAGGATGACACAACCTTGAACACACAATCGGAATCGTTTATTAGCTCGTTCTTTAAAATGGAAGCTGCGGGGGGGATTCTATTAATCTGTTCTGCTTTGCTAGCTATTGTATGTGCTAATACTTTTCTACATGAATATTACAAACTGTTTTTATCTACGCCCGTCGCCATTACCATTGGCACCTTTAATATTGCTAAGCCATTGTTATTATGGATAAACGACGGCTTAATGGCCATTTTCTTCTTTTTAGTAGGATTAGAGCTCAAGCGAGAGTTACTAGAAGGGGAGCTATCTGACAAGCGCAACATTATTTTGCCCGGCATAGGTGCAATAGGTGGCATGCTAGTGCCAGCGCTTATTTATGTGTATTTCAATTATGATGATCCCGTTGCTGTAAAAGGTTGGGCAATACCTGCGGCGACGGATATCGCCTTTGCTTTAGGTGTGTTAAGTCTTCTAGGTTCAAGAGTGCCAGTCACACTAAAAGTGTTTTTAACCTCGTTAGCCATATTTGATGATATTGGCGCAATATTGATTATTGCCTTTTTCTATACTTCTAAAATATCAATGGCAGCATTAATAGCAGTCGCCATTTGTATTCCAATCTTAACAATGATGAACCGGGCTAATGTGATCTCAAAAAGCCCGTATATATTAATTGGCATTATTATGTGGGCCGCAATGCTTAAGTCAGGCGTGCATGCCACCTTGGCGGGTGTGTTATTGGCAATGTTTATCCCGATGAGATCAAAAGAGTTCCCTAAATTATCCCCATTAAAAACACTAGAGCACGATTTGCATTCAATCGTCGCATTTTTTGTATTACCTGTGTTTGCTTTTGCCAATGCGGGGTTAAATTTACGAGGAATAAGTGCAGAGCAAGTGTTACATGATGTGCCAATTGGCATCGCACTAGGTTTATTTATTGGTAAATTAGTGGGTATTTTTGGTTTGTGCGGATTAGCAATCAAAATGAATATGACTCAACTACCTAAAGGCATGAATTGGGCTTCATTATTCGGTACGGCTGCGCTATGTGGTATTGGCTTTACCATGAGTTTGTTTGTTGGTTCACTGGCATTCGAAGAAACAGGCGTAAATTTACTCTTTGATGAGCGCCTAGGCATTATTATTGGCTCATTAGCATCGGGTATATTAGGTTACTTAGTGTTGGCTAAGTCGTTACCTAAAGTTGCACCAGTAGCAAAGTAATCCCTTAACAATATCAATCTCATGTTCTTGGCGATTATGTTGTTAGCTTGTTTAGTGCTACCTACATTGTGGTTAGCACTACACTTTTATCGTGACTTTTATTCAGTCGATAAACAGTCTTTAGCAACGTTTCAAATAGTGGGGTGTGTTTGCCTAATTAGCTATGTGTTTATTATCTTAGGCTGCGGTATTGAGTCTTTTTTAACGTTAATAGTAGATGAAGGCTATCAAAGGCAAATAATTGGTACATGGAGCTTTATACTTCCCGGTATCGCATTTGCGTTAGTGATCTTTCCCTATCAAGCATCAGAACTGTGTGCTAACTATATGTCATTAAGCCAGCTCAAGTTAAATTATTATTTACGCTGGCTTGGGCTGTTGGTGTTTTTGTTTATAGGCATTCGGCATTGGCTTGTTCTATTTTAATGACGCCAACATGTTCTAAATTGAACGAATAATAAGAGGAAAATGATGTTCGCAGTGATTTTTAAAGCAACCATGAACCCTAATATAAGTGCAGCAGAATACGACTTATACCTCACAACCGCGACAAAAATGCGCGAGCTAGCTTTCGCTGAGTATGGTTGTATCGACTTTACAGCGGTCACTGAGGGGCAAGAAGAAATCGCTATCTCTTATTGGCATGATGAAGCTGCGATTAAGAAATGGAAGTCCGATACTGAACACGCGCTAGCACAAGCGCATGGGCAGCATCATTGGTATAAGGCTTATACAGTAGAAGTTGTGGAAATTAAACGCGCTTACCAATTTTCTGCCAGCTAAATACAATAAACATGTTAAGGACAACATATGGCACCTACATTAAATACTCAACATCTTATTATTAGGCCATTCACGAGTGCCGACTTACCCGCGTTTGCGCGCTATAGAGCGATCCCCTCAATCGCTAAGTACCAAAGCTGGCATGAGTACCACCTTGATGATGCTATTGCGCTATTTGAAAGCACTCATTACGATGCGTTCGGAGCGGCTGAGCAGTGGTTTCAGCTCGCGATCATTGATAAACATACGCAGCAATTAGCGGGAGATGTCGCAGTACACTTTATTGATGAGCATCAAGTGGAAATCGGTTTTACTATTGCACCGCAATTTCAAAGGCTTGGTATCGCTAAAACGGCGGTTCGATGTGTATTAACTTACCTGTTTAACGCTATGAACAAACACAGAGTGATTGCTATTACTGACGTGAGAAATGACGCCTCTTGTGGTTTACTTCGTGCGTTGGGATTTCGGCAAGAAGCACATTTCATAAAGAATGTATTTTTTAAAGGCGAATGGGGCGACGAATATTTGTTTGCGATATTGCAAAGTGAATTTAGCGATGCCCATACAGTGTCATGCTGATGTAACAAAATACGTAGTAGCTGTACTAGCGGTATTAGCTAAGCGCTATTGTTGCCCATAATCCAACTCTAGCCTGCCTTACACCTTAAATTGTCGCGCGATGGTTTCGAGATCTTGAGCAAGTTCAGCCAAGTCAGCACTGGCATTGGAAATTTGCTCAGAGCTTTTTTCAGTTTGATCAGTATGACCGTAAATTAAATCGACGTTGCTAACGATATCTTGAGAAACTTGCTGTTGGTCATCGGTGGACTTGGCGATGAATGTATTCATTTCGCTAATTTTACTTATTGTGCTGGTGATCTCTTGTAATGAAGAACCCGCGCTATTTGCGGTTTCCACACTAGACTCCGCTTCAGAAGTACTGTTCGACATTTTTTGTACCGCACTGCGCGCCGCGGTTTGTAGCTGCTCAATGGTTGCTTGAATCTCAGCGGTAGACTCTTGAGTGCGTGACGCAAGGGTTCTTACTTCATCTGCAACAACTGCAAATCCGCGCCCTTGTTCTCCTGCTCGTGCGGCTTCGATGGCAGCATTTAATGCCAGCAAATTGGTTTGTTCTGCAATGCTTTTAATCACATCTAAAATAGCGCCAACCTGTGTACTGTCGTTTTCTAACTGCTGGATCACCTCAGCGGTTTCACTAATGTTGCTAGCTAGATTTCTAATGCTAGAAACGGTTTGATTAACCGTATTTTGGCCACGCTCAGCAGCTGTATTTGAGTCATTCGCGGCGGAGGCTGCTTCGGCTGCATTCGCAGCAACATCGGCCACGCTCATGCTCATACTGTCTACGGCATGTTTAGCACTTTCAGCACTTTGTTTTTGTTGTGCAATGATATGGTTGGTTTCTTCTGTCAGTTGGTTTAGTTTCTGCGCTAAATCAGACAGGGGAATAGTAATTTGTACGATTTGACGAATCACCTCTTGCAGTTTTTCCATAAACGAATTGAACCAAAATGCTAAATCACCAATTTCATCTTTATTACTGGTTTTAATTCGCACCGTAAGGTCGCCATCTTCCTCGGCAAGATCTTTTAATGACGTGATAACTTGGTTCATGCTTTTAGAAATACCGCGTACCACAGGATAAGCAGTCATAAATAACAATAGAGCGGTGACCACAAACATAATTGCACCAATCACAATCATGTTTTGTGCTTCATCAGTAGCACCTTGAATAGTACTTCTGAACTGTTCTAATTGGGTATCACGAAATTTACTGAGTTGTTGTAGGGCAGTATCAAAGTGCTCATTCATTTTTTTAGAGCGTTCTGCCAGAGTTGAAAAGTCAGCGGTGTTATTGACCATTTCTTGAGAGACTTTAAAGGCCATTTCATAATAGGCGTTAAAGTGCTGCTCAATATTGCTGACTTCAGTGGATAGCTTAGGGGCATTGCCTTTGATTTCTGATAACTCTTTTTGGAATTTCTGCGCCAAGGTATTAGCCACATTCAGCGCTTCTTCATCGCCTGTGGTAACCGCACTTTCGAGTTTTTCTTTTACATTTTGCATATCTACAAGGGCTTGACTAGCAGCTTGTAACACAGGAAAACGCACGTCTCGTGCATCATGTAGTGTTTCAACGTTATTTAGCGCAGTATTAGTGGAAATAAGTACGTAAATCAGAAAGCTAATAGTGCCAATTATTGGAATAATGTATATTTTTTGCGCGATTTTTAAACTGAGCAGAAAGTTCATATAAAATTCCGTTGGTTAAAGTCTAATAATTCAAGCACTACTCGCAACAGACAAAAAGTCCGAATAGAAGTAAGGGCTTATATTTATATAGCACAATATTTTAAATTTACTTTAAATAACGAAATTTTATACGGAATTTTTTTATAAAAATTAAGCAAATAAGTGCTTAAATTTAGCGGTTTACTTATTCATCATAAGGCGCAATAGTGATGCCTTCCATGGTGTAGCCAACTTGTGCAATATCACCTTTCCAGCCTTTCGTGCTAATTTTACCCGTAAGTACGACGGCATCATATAAACTGTCAACAGCAGCACCTTTAGGATACTTAACATGGATAATTTGATTTGGTGGCGGTGGTGGAACATGAATACATGCACCAAAAAACGGTACAAGTAAAAACTCAGTAACATGAGTGTCATTCCCTTCTAACGGTACTACAAAGCCAGGGATTTTAACGGTCTTTCCATTTAAGCTGTCCACAACAGGTGCATCTAACGACATTTGCGCACTGGCTAAGTCTGTGGCGTCATGATCAACTGCGGACTGTTCTGGCTCAAAGCCGATGGGCATTAAGTCGTCCCAGAAGATTTCTTGTATTTCGTTTGAGCTAACTGTTGCGGTGGTTTTATTTGCAGCATAAGCAAACGGTGTTGTAATGCTGGCACTTACTCCCGCTAGTAATACAAATGCAGCACTTAATGTTAATTGCTTAAAAATATAAAATGTCATGTTGTTTTCCAATGAGTTACCGATCAGACCTTTACGTTCATGCCATCACTGAGCGACATACGATAAGCCTTAAACGCTGGTATGGCTCCAATAATAACACTTGCGCCTAAAATGACCGAGAGCAACTGCCACTCTAATCGACTAATAAATGATAATTCTAGATAAACGCCCAATGTTGACGCAGCGATAGGCTGTAAAGCTATCATACTCACATAAAGTAATGCGATACCTAATAGGCAGCCAAACAAGGTAATTAGAAACGCTTCGCTAATCATTAAAATAATAATGTGATGAGGCCTTGCACCAACCGAGCGTAATATTGCCATTTCGCGGCGGCGCTCATTTAACGAGGTTAACAATGTGGTTAGCATGCCAATCAGGGCTGATACCAATACACATGCTGAAATAATCAGTAATGCTTGCTCTACTAAGTCCATCATTTCCCAGAGCTGGTGCAAGGTTAGATTGGGCATAATAGCTAGTAATGGCTCAGCCTTGAATTGATTTATTTGTCTTTGTGCCATTAGCGTCATAATACGGCTTTTTAGCCCTAGTAGAAAAGCGGTGATCTGTTGCGGCGGCTGGTTTTGCAGCAGTTGCGTAGGCTTTTCATGTTCATGTTCATGTTCATGCTCGTGTTCATCTTCATCTTTATGCTCGTGTTTGTGATCACTCGCTTCTTTGGCGTGGCCAGTGCTATGCATGGCCTCAATGCCTGCTAACGACACATAAATAGCACGATCAACAGGGGTGCCGGTGGCTTGCAGAATGCCTGTCACAGTAAAAGGAGCATGGTTGTGCATGGCAAAGCTTGTATTGCCTGTTCCATGCGCCATGACTAACTGGTCGCCCATTTTATAATTTAACGTTGCGGCTACCGCTGCACCAAGTACCACATCAAATGAGCGAGAAAAAGAGTGACCTTCAGCCAATATTAACGCTTGTTTATTACCAAATTGGTAGTGCTGAAAAAACGCATTAGTCGTGCCAACAACACGGTAACCTTTATGCGAATCGCCCAGCGAAAGTGGGATCGACCATTTTACATTGGGCTGGTTAGCAATGCGTTGGTAGGTTTGCCACGACACGTTATTCGTGGCATTACCAATGTGAAAAATAGAAGAAAGTAATAACTGAATTTCACCTGTTCGCGCACCAACAATCATGTCGGTTCCAGACACCGTATTAGCAAAGTTTGCTTTCGTTTGAGTACGAATGCGCTCAACGCTGAGCAACAGGGTAACGCTTATGGCGATCGATAGCATGGTGAGCAACACCGTGTAACGGCGGTTAAGTAAGCTCTTCAGTGCAAGTTTAAATACTAGCATGCGTTCGCCCCTACACTCGCTGTGCCCACATGAGTGTGTATTGCGGCCTGATTTAACTGAGCGAAGTCAATCACGTAATCAAACATATGTTGCAATGTAGGGTCGTGGCTAACAAACAATAAACTGGTTTTACTTTTAGTGCATTCGGTAAGTAACAAAGACATAAACGCTTCACGTGCAGAAAAATCGAGGGCAGAAGTAGGTTCATCGGCAATGAGTATTTCGGGCGAGCCAATCAGTGCGCGAGCTGCGGCCACACGCTGTTGTTGACCAATACTCAATTCTGCTACCGAGCGTGCATGCAGCGCCTCAGGCAGGCCTAAATGGGTTAATAAGCGCGTTGCTTCATCAACTAATGTACTGCCATTATTAATGATTTTAGCCTCACGATAACGAGAAAACTGGCAGCCTAGCATCACATTTTCAATAATCGACAAATAAGGTAATAAATTAAATTGTTGAAAAATATAACCAATATGATCGGCACGAAAAATATCGCGCTTACGCTGTGGCAACTGGCTAATGGGTTTACCCAGTAATACTACATCGCCATGTTGTGGTGTATTAATCCCTGTTATTAAAGACAGCAGGGTCGATTTACCAGAGCCACTCGCACCCTTAATAAACACCTTTTCACCTTGGTTAATTGCTAAATGCGGTATCTTAATTGTGGGGGTAACTTGCTTTGGCCAGCTAAATGTTACCTCTGAAAGCGATAAAATATGTTGCAGCGTCATTAAGCTTTTTTCCCGTTCTACACGTTATATCAACTAAGTTTGTTTAACAGTCCACCTGTCATTACCATACATCACAATATTCTGCTGGCTAGGAGCAAACGGAATGTTGCGCGAAAGCACTAACGAGCATAGCGCAAAGCCCGCACCTATCATAAATACCGCAATGTTTGAATATAACCATAATATGCCAAGTAACGCAGGGATCGCCACCGCTGCAATATGATTAATGGTAAAGCTTACCGCTGCTGATGCGGCAATGTCTTCTGGCTCAGCAATTTTTTGAAAGTACGTTTTTATTGCAATGGCAAGGGCGAAAAATAAATGATCAATAACGTATAAGCCAGCCGCAATAGTGCTATTTTCCACAAATGCGTAACCTGTAAACACACAAATTAACCCTATGTACTCTAGTGTTAGTGCTTTACGTTCGCCTACTTTGCCAATCCATTTACCAATTTTGGCGGCAAATAATAAATTAAACACATAATTTATGCCAAATAGCAGCGAGATATCGCCCACGCTATAACCAAACTTTTCTACCATCATAAAACCCGCAAACACCATAAAAATTTGGCGACGAGCACCGCTTAAAAACGTCAGTGAGTAATAAAGCCAATACTTTTTGCGTAGGATGATGCTTTTATGTTGCGTATGAGGTTGTTTAAATTGAGGAAACATCAGCCAAATAGCGAAAACGACAGCAATACCAACCCCTCCGGCTAACAGGTACATAGTTTGATAGCTAACTTGCAGCCATTCCATTAATAGCCAGATGGAAGAAAACGCCAGCAATGAAGCAAATGCTTTAACCGCTAACGCTTTACCCATAAAGTGTGCGGTGTGATCTTTATGTACCCATTGTAAAGTCAGTGACTGATTAACCGTTTCAAAATAATGAAAGCCAACCGACATTAGTATAGTGGTGAGATACAAGCCGATAACGCTGGGAAAGAAGCCAGTAATCGCTACGCCAACACTCATTACCAATAACGATAAAATGGCAAAGCGTTGCTCTTTAATAAAAATTAACAAGTAGATAGCGGTAAAGGCTAAAAAGCCGGGTACTTCTCGTAAGCTTTGCAGTAAGCCAATTTCTTTACCCGTAAACTGTGCTTTTTCAATAACAAAGTTGTTCAGTAATGCATTCCATACCGAAAAGGTGAGAGGCATCACAAACGCCATTAGCAGTAGTAGGTTTTCAGGGCGGGCAAAAAAGGCGCGGAACTTCATTATATATTCCTTATGATAGCTTTACTGCATAGATAGCAAAACAGGCTGTAATCGCCCTTTTATTTGAACAATACCTTACATGCTTTCAAGTTGTGAGCGTATGTTAAGGTGCGATAGAAACGTACATTTGGAGTGCGAAAAACTGCGGGAATCATACAAAAAAAAGCTCGCAATTGCGAGCTTTATCATGGTGTTAGTCTTCTTGGAAATAGAAGGCTGTTTGCTTAGGCTTTAGCACGCTCAAAAGAAGTTAGGATTTCTTCTTTCGCAGCTTTTGCGTCTTCCCAACCTTCAACTTTTACCCATTTACCTGCTTCAAGCTCTTTATAACGCTCAAAGAAGTGTTTAATTTGGTCTTTTAATAGTTGGTCTACGTCGTTGATGTCAGTAATGTGATCGTACATTTTAGTTAGTTTGCTAACTGGAACCGCAATCACTTTCGCATCTTCACCAGACTCATCCGTCATTTTAAGTACGCCAACAGGACGACACTTAATAACCGCACCCGGAATTAATGGGTAAGGTGTTGGTACTAGTACGTCAACAGGGTCGCCGTCTAGCGATAGCGTGTTGTTTACGTAGCCGTAGTTACATGGGTAGAACATAGGTGTCGCCATGAAACGGTCTACAAAAACTGCACCTGAGTCTTTATCTACTTCGTATTTAATCGGATCAGCATTTGCTGGAATTTCAATAATTACGTTAATTTCATCAGGGATGTTTTTACCTGCTGGTACGTCATTAAGACTCATATGTATTTCCTTTGAACAATATTTAAATGTTGTGGCGTTATTTTCAACGTTATATCAAAATGGATAGCGCCACAGCCAATGTTTTAAAAAATGGGGGGTAGTTTAACGAATTCAATCCTACCATTCATGTTATTTTTACGCTTTTTGGTGATAACTCAAACAGGTTTCAACTTCATTTTTTGAACCTAAAATAACCGCAACGCGCTGATGAATTTCAGATGGTTGAATATCAAGAATATTTTCATATCCTGTGGACGCTAGTCCGCCTGCCTGTTCTACTAACATTGCCATTGGCATGGCTTCGTATAGTAAACGTAATTTGTACGGTTTATTTGGATTTTTAGTGTCTTGCGGGTAAGTAAATATACCGCCGCGGCATAATACGCGGTGCACATCGCCCACCATTGCGGCAATCCAGCGCATATTGTAATTTTTAGCCAGCGGCCCCGTTTCGCCCTTTATACAGTCAGCAATGTAGTGTTGCATTGCAGGCTGCCAATGGCGCTGGTTAGACATATTGATAGCAAATTCTTTGGTGTCTTTAGGAACTTGCACATTCGAGTGCGTTTCTAAAAATTCACCGTGGGTTTTATCTAACGTGAAAAAACGTACGCCGTTACCAGTAGTAAGCGCAAGCATGGTAGACGGGCCATAAAGCACGTAACCTGCAGCTACTTGTGCGCGACCTTTTTGTAAAAATAAAGCAGGGTCGTTCGCGGCAATATCTTTTGGCGCTTTCATCACCGAGAAAATAGTGCCAATTAAGCTGTTAATGTCGGTATTTGATGAGCCGTCTAATGGGTCAAACGACACAATATAGTCGCCATTTTCATCGCCCGCTACCGTCGTGTCTTCCTCTTCAGAGGCAATAGCTTTCACCACACCAGATTCAAGTAACACATCTTTAATTAGTTGATTAGAAATAACATCCAACTTTTTTTGTTGCTCGCCCTGAATATTTTCATCTGCCGTAGCGCCTAGCATGCCAGCTAAATCGCCTTGACTCACATGAAAAGAGATTTCTTTACACGCAGTCAGCAGGGTTTGAATTAAAGACATTAAATTAGAGTTTACGCCATCTTGGCGCAGCACTGGAGCGAGTTGACGCATGTTGTTGCTACCTTTTTTTTTATGCTGGCTAACAGGGCTGATGCCCATTGTTATACGAAGATATTTCTTCTGTGTGTTAGGGTACAGAGTGCTGAATATTAACGCAGTTTCTAATGAATTTCAGTTAAAATTCTTAGTCGTAGCAGTTTAGCTTAGCTGCTACAACATCATCGTAAGAAAAGAGAAGAGTCTTTTAAATTATAAAGAGTGTTGGAAAGCGCTTACGACTTTTCCAACATCAGTTTTTGTAAGTCGGTTAAGCGAAGCGCCGTCCGACAGATTAATTTGTACTGCAGGAGCTCGAAAATAACTATATTGATAGTCATGATCTAAGGTCTCTTAACACCTCCACTTAGTACACTGTCACGGTATTTGATGGTGCTGAAAAGGCACTGCATAAATTGTCGCTATTGCACGCTTTAACGCGATATCGATAAGAGCGAACTTGTTGGTTAGTATAAGCTGCACTTGTTCCAGTAAATGTGGTTGGGCTTTTCCAGCTGCCATTATCAATGCTTACTTCGCGAATGTAGTACGAGGCATTGTTAACAGCATTCCACGTGATAGTAATGGTATTACCGTTAGATAGTGATGCATTAGGGGCGCTTGGTATGGATGGATAAGGTGGTTGTACCGTCACGGTATTTGATGGTGCTGAAAAGGCACTGCATAAATTGTCGCTATTGCACGCTTTAACGCGATATCGATAAGAGCGAACTTGCTGGTTAGTATAAGCTGCACTTGTTCCAGTAAATGTGGTTGGGCTTTTCCAGCTGCCATTATCAATGCTTACTTCGCGAATGTAGTACGAGGCATTGTTAACAGCATTCCACGTGATAGTAATGGTATTACCGTTAGATAGTGATGCATTAGGGGCGCTTGGTATGGATGGATAAGGTGGTTGTACCGTCACGGTATTTGATGGTGCTGAAAAGGCACTGCATAAATTGTCGCTATTGCACGCTTTAACGCGATATCGATAAGAGCGAACTTGCTGGTTAGTATAAGCTGCACTTGTTCCAGTAAATGTGGTTGGGTTTTTCCAGCTGTCATTATCAATACTTACTTCGCGAATGTAGTACGAGGCATTGTTAACAGCATTCCACGTGATAGTAATGGTATTACCGTTAGATAGTGATGCATTAGGGGCGCTTGGTATGGATGGATAAGGTGGTTGTACCGTCACGGTATTTGATGGTGCTGAAAAGGCACTGCATAAATTGTCGCTATTGCACGCTTTAACGCGATATCGATAAGAGCGAACTTGCTGGTTAGTATAAGCTGCACTTGTTCCAGTAAATGTGGTTGGGCTTTTCCAGCTGCCATTATCAATGCTTACTTCGCGAATGTAGTACGAGGCATTGTTAACAGCATTCCACGTGATAGTAATGGTATTACCGTTAGATAGTGATGCATTAGGGGCGCTTGGTATGGATGGATAAGGTGGTTGTACCGTCACGGTATTTGATGGTGCTGAAAAGGCACTGCATAAATTGTCGCTGTTGCACGCTTTAACGCGATATCGATAAGAGCGAACTTGCTGGTTAGTATAAGCTGCACTTGTTCCAGTAAATGTGGTTGGGTTTTTCCAGCTGCCATTATCAATACTTACTTCGCGAATGTAGTACGAGGCATTGTTAACAGCATTCCACGTGATAGTAATGGTATTACCGTTAGATAGTGATGCATTAGGGGCGCTTGGTATGGATGGATAAGGTGGTTGTACCGTCACGGTATTTGATGGTGCTGAAAAGGCACTGCATAAATTGTCGCTATTGCACGCTTTAACGCGATATCGATAAGAACGAACTTGCTGGTTAGTATAAGCTGCACTTGTTCCAGTAAATGTGGTTGGGCTTTTCCAGCTGCCATTATCAATGCTTACTTCGCGAATGTAGTACGAGGCATTGTTAACAGCATTCCACGTGATAGTAATGGTATTACCGTTAGATAGTGATGCATTAGGGGCGCTTGGTATGGATGGATAAGGTGGTTGTACCGTCACGGTACTTGATGGTGATGAAAACGCACTACACTGATTATTGTTGTTACATGCTTTTACTCTATAACGGTATGATCGAACTTGCTGGTTAGCATAAACAGCGCTCGTTCCCGAAAATGTGGTTGGGTTGATCCAGCTACCACTATTAATACTTACTTCTCTAACATAATACGAAGAGTGCTCTACCGGATCCCAATTAATAGTGATGGTGTTACCATTTGAGATCACGGCGGTAGGTGCGTTAGGCACAGATGGAGTAGGAGGTAATACTATCACGGTACTTGATGGTGCTGAAAACGCACTACACTGATTATTGTTGTTACATGCTTTTACTCTATAACGGTATGATCGAACTTGCTGGTTAGCATAAACAGCGCTCGTTCCCAAAAATGTGGTTGGGTTGATCCAGCTACCACTATTAATACTTACTTCTCGAACGTAATACGAAGAGTGTTCTATCGGATCCCAATTAATAGTGATGGTATTACTATTTGAGAGCACAGCGGTAGGAGCGTTAGGCACAGATGGAGTCAATGAGGTTATAGTAACTGCATTCGATGGTGAGGAATAAGAGCTACAGTGGTCAAAGCTATTGCAGGCTTTAACCCTATATTGGTATCTAGCCAAATCTAGATCTTTAAAAACATGTTCATTTTGTGAGTGCTGCTTGCTGTCTAATATCCAAGAACCTCCATCAGTACTACTTATGATATGGTAATAGGCTGCGTTTTTAACGGCTTGCCATGTCAGCTTAATATTATCACCATTATGTAGATCCGCTATTAAATTCATTGGCATTGAAAGTGAAGACATTGGCATTGTTTGAATACTCCCACTTGTTCCATAATAATGTATGGGTAAGCGCTGAGTGCTTTTTACAGGATCGGAACTTGACCAAAAAAATGAAAAGTCTAGAGCACTCTGGTAGGTTTTATTATAAACATCTCGGATATAATTATGATGTCTACCATCACTGGTTAATTCAGAGATATAGGCGCCACTTTGATTTAATATAGAGATATGACCGCCAGCCAACATCTTAGTCGACTCGTTGTCTTGTGTTGGCATGTAAATATTTCCATTGAACAAATCAATAAAGCCAGAAGAGTAATTGTGATTAACGTCAAATAAACTACCACTCAAAGTCTGAGATTCAACAGAGCCTGTCCGGCTGATAGTTTTTAAGTGTAATGATCGGCTGTCACTAAAATTTGTAGGATCGGCTGTTTTAGCTAACGAATATAAAATTAATACTTCATCATTATTATTAATTTTTATATCTTTTAAATACACGTAATAACCGCTTTCGCGATAGTTTCCAATGATTTCTGTTCTTGAGTCAAATTTTTCAAGCGGTTGCCTTGCTCCGGTTAAGATTTCTAGCGGATCATTATCTTTGTTTACCCAAGTACTTCCACCATCAAAAGATTGCATGAAATATAGGTTGGTTCTGGCATCTGGACTATGTTCATTTCTTCCACGTTCATCGTGAGAATTATAGGCCATAACGATATGATCGCCTTTAGCATATGAGATAGCGTAATGCCCCCCTTTTACCATTTTTACCGAAGCTTTATCTTCGTGTCTAATATAGAGCTCTCTTCCGTCTGTGTATTGTGTATGGAGTAAAACTTTATTATTACTGATAGTCAGCCAAGGCTGAGGGTAAGAAAAGTCTGATATCTCTTCAATTTCACCATCAATTGTGAGCTTCATTTCTTCAAAACGACTGATATCACCTTGTTTGTTACTTCTATATAGTTGTCCAGGCCTCTTGGTATTTCTTCCACTGACGTAGACCCAAATAAAATTATCCTTGTCAATAAGAAGTGAAGCATTATCGTGCTGATCAACAACTTTATCTTTAATTGTTATAAGTGTCGGCTTACTGCATAGTTGTTTCAGTATATGATCATAACATCCTACGTAGATTGCCATATTATTATTACTGTTCGGATCTAACCCCCCATAAGTAAAAAAAGTCTTATTAGATTGGTCAGAGTATATGGCTAGAGGTTTATGTTTATTAGTAGCTGTACCCATTGCGCCCGAATATTTTGAAATTTTGCGTTCAACATCAAAATATTGTGGCAATTCATACCAAAGGCCTTCATAACCGTCAGCAAGAGCTATAGGCAAGTAAATGACCCAAGCACAAGCTGCAAGTAAGATTTTTTTCATAGTTATTCCTTTAATTAATAATTGTATCTAGGTTTAGATCAATGATTTACATTACTTATAATGTCTTCGTAATCGAATTTGATTTATTGAGCTTTCATAGGCTCTATTGTATCCTTTTCTATCAAAAGTTTGTTGGATGTTCTACGAGAAGTTAGGTGACTAACATTAATATAGGAGTGATGTGATTCATATGTTATAATTTTGCATTAATGTATTTGTAATCGTATCACATAAAGCCAACTATTGTAACGATCGAAAATTAATAGGGTCAGTGAACATGATTGCAAACTTAGAGGACGTTTACCGCTTTTCTAAGCCTCGCAGCTACTAATTATACAATTCTGATAATTAAATACTACAACTAAAAATTACAACGAATTTATCGCCGCCTACTAAACAAACAGGGCAAGATCATTATAAATTGAACTAAATGATAGTTTCATGATCAGAGCGGGAAACAAACCAGCTTTATCAATTGGGTAAATGAAATCGCCGAGCAAGTGAATGGCGAAGTTATCGCCATTGATGGAAAAACCGCTCATAGAAGCTTCACAACCAAAGGCAGAAAGAACCCGTTGCATATGGTCAGTGCATGGAATTGTGGCAATGGACTGGTACTAGGACAACAAAAAGTAGGTGATAAATCCAATGAGATAACAGCCACCCCCAAGTTGCTGGATTTACTTGATGTAAAAGGTGTAACCGTTACGTTGAACGCCATGGGATGTCAGCACGCAATTGCAAAGAAAATTCAATCCAGAGGTGTTGATTACGTCATTGCACTAAAAGACAATCAAAGTACACTCAATGGAGAGGTTCAAGCTTATATCAGCTCATTGGGGCTAAATGCAGAGCGATTAAATGGCATAATTCGCAATCACTGAGGCGTTGAAAACTGCTTACACTGGACGTTAGATATGACATTCCATGAAGACGATTCGCGTATTAGGCGGGGCAATGCAGTTGAAGTCATGAATGCATTTAGAAAATTGGCGTTGAATATTGTCAAAACAGATACGACGAAAAAAGCCAGTATGAAGCGAAAGCTAAAAATGGCGGCGTTAGATGATGATTTTAGAACCGAGTTACTTCTAAGGGGTAATTTAAATGCTCTTGCCCTGACTAAACAAAGCGCAACTCAACAAATTACCTACAATCAAACACTCCTCCAGTTGATAATCTCTCTAATCATCCCCATAGATTGAAATACTTGCATCATTATTAAATGCACCTTTCAGATCGTTATCGCTTTGCGGTATTCTTAACTGCAAATGCTTCAATACAATAGGTTTTTCTATGCATATTCATATTTTGGGAATATGTGGCACCTTTATGGGTGGCATCGCGGTTATTGCCAAACAACTTGGGTTTAAAGTGACGGGCTCTGACGCTAATGTGTATCCGCCCATGAGTACACAGCTTGAAGACATCGGCATTGAGCTGATGCAAGGTTACCAGCCTGAGCATTTGTCGCCTGAGCCAGATTTAGTGATTGTTGGTAATGCGATGTCGCGTGGAAATCCTGCTGTAGAGTATATGTTAGCGCGAAATATTCCGTACACATCTGGCCCGCAGTGGCTGCTTGAAAATGTATTAAAAGATCGATGGGTGTTAGCGGTTGCAGGCACCCACGGTAAAACTACCACAGCCAGTATGCTGGCGTGGATTTTAGAATACGCTAAATTACCCCCCGGTTTTTTAATTGGTGGCGTACCACAAAACTTTGATAGCTCGGCGCGATTAGGCGACTCGCCTTTTTTTGTAATTGAAGCCGATGAATACGACACCGCATTTTTCGACAAACGTTCTAAATTTGTTCATTACCGTCCTAAAACCGTTATTTTAAATAATCTAGAATTTGATCACGCTGATATTTTTGCGGATTTAGCGGCTATTCAAACCCAATTCCATCATTTAATGCGCATGGTACCAAGCAATGGTTTGGCGATTTATCCGCAAGAGGATGCCGCGTTACAGCAAACACTACAATTAGGGTGCTGGACGCCACTTGAAACTGTTGGTGAAGAAGGCACGTGGCGTGCCGAGCTTATTGAAGCTGACGGTAGCAAATTTAAGGTATTGTTGAATCAACAAGTGGTGGGAGAGGTGAGTTGGACGTGTATTGGTGCGCACAATGTAAGTAATGGTTTAATGGCGATTGCAGCGGCGCGTCATGCGGGTGTGCCTGTAGAGCACTGCATTGCGGGTTTGAATCAGTTTATGTCGCCAAAGCGTAGAATGGAATTTAAAGGAAGGGTAAATGGGATTACTGTTATTGACGACTTTGCTCACCATCCTACTGCTATTCATACAACGGTTGCGGGGCTACGCGCTAATGTGGGTAACGATAGAATTTTAGCAGTATTAGAGCCTCGTTCAAATACCATGAAGTTGGGCGTGCATAAAAATGAGTTAGCGGATTCATTGGTACAAGCCGACGAAGTTTTTATTTATCAGCCAGCAAATATTCCGTGGTCAGTTACCGAAATCGCTGAGCACTGTCAGCAGCCAGCGCATTGCCATAAAGACATTGATGATTTAGTACAGACGCTAGTGGTAGAAGCCCAACGCGGCGATACTATACTAATTATGAGTAATGGTGGTTTTGGCGGCATTCACGACAAACTTATAGAAGCATTAGAAGATAAATATGACAGTTAAAGACTCAGCATTTTCAGGCCAAATTACGTTGGCGTGGACGGGAGCCTCTGGTGCGCCTTATGGCTTAAAGTTATTAGAAGCTTTGTTAAACGCTAACTATCAAGTTTTTTTGTTGGTTTCGAGTGCTGCAAGAGTAGTATTTGATACAGAATCACACCTTAAAATTCCTAGCCACCCAGAGCGTGCGGCCGCGTTTTTGGCTGAAAAATACCACGCTAAGGAAAATCAATTAAAGGTATTTGGTAAAGAAGAGTGGTTCTCGCCAGTGGCATCTGGCTCGGCGGCGCCAAAGCATATGGTGGTGTGTCCGTGCAGTACTAGTACATTAGCGTCTATTGCGCTGGCAACCAGCGATAATTTAATTGAGCGCGCAGCAGATGTTGTGCTGAAAGAACGTGGAAAATTAGTGTTAGTACCACGAGAAACGCCTTATAACAGTATTCATTTAGAGCACATGCTTAAGCTGTCACAATTGGGGGCGGTTATTTTACCTGCATCACCGGGCTTTTATCACGAACCTAAAACGATTGATGATTTAGTGGATTTTGTGGTGGCACGAATTTTAGATCACCTTGGTGTTGATCAGGCATTGGTACCACGCTGGGGTTACGGGCATTAACTACATTTTCTTCAAATTAAAACGAGGAAGTAAATTGGAAACACAACGCAAAGGTAGGCGAGAAATATGACTGCATTGCAGATTAAAGGGTTAAAGAAAACATATAAAGGTGGAGTACAAGCCGTAAAAGGAATTGACCTAGAAGTTAAAGAGGGTGATTTTTTTGCTTTACTAGGCCCCAATGGCGCGGGTAAATCAACCACCATCGGGGTGATTACGTCGTTAGTTAATAAAACCGAAGGGCAAGTTAAAGTTAGCGGTTATGATATTGATACTGAGCTTGATTTAGCAAAAAGCCAAATTGGACTAGTACCGCAGGAGTTTAACTTTAATCAGTTTGAAACGCCGCATCAAATTGTGGTGAACCAAGCAGGTTATTATGGCGTACCGCGCGACGTTGCAATTCAGCGTGCTGAAACTTATTTAAAACAGTTAGATTTGTGGGACAAACGCGATGTACCGTCTCGCACCCTATCGGGCGGCATGAAGCGTCGATTAATGATTGCCAGAGCATTAATGCATGAACCTAAAATACTCATTCTGGATGAGCCAACCGCGGGTGTAGATATTGAAATTCGCCGCTCAATGTGGACATTTTTGCGTGATATCAATGCAAAAGGCATCACTATCATTCTAACTACCCATTATTTAGAAGAAGCCGAAATGCTATGCCGCAATATCGCAATCATCGATAAAGGCACTATTGTGGAACATACCACAATGAAAGACTTATTAAGCAAACTCAATATTGAAACCTTTATTTTAGACTTGGCGCCAAACAGCGGTGATTACACGCTAACAGGGTTAGAAAATCGTAAAATTGACAATACTACGCTTGAAATTGATGTAGAAAAAGAGAAAGGGCTTAATGCCGTATTTTCACAACTTTCTGAACAAAAAATAGAAGTGTTAAGTATGAGGAATAAGGCAAACCGCCTTGAAGAATTGTTTGTTAATTTGGTTGAAAAAAATAATCAAACTCAGTCAGCTACACAAAATAATAAATCAGCATAAAGGTAGATAGTATTTATGAGCATGTCGACCAATTACATTGCCCTTAAAAGTATTTTAATTAAAGAGTGCACGCGTTTTATGCGCATTTGGGTGCAAACCCTCGTTCCTCCTGCCATTACCATGTCGTTGTATTTTGTTATTTTTGGTAACTTAATTGGTAGCCGCATTGGCGAAATGGGCGGTTTTAACTATATGGAATTTATTGTGCCGGGTTTGATTATGATGTCGGTGATCACCAACTCATACTCCAACGTGGCCTCCTCATTCTACAGTGCTAAATTTCAGCGTAATGTGGAAGAATTACTGGTAGCGCCTGTACCCAATTACATTATTGTATTTGGTTATATTGGTGGCGGCATGGCGCGCGGCATGTTGGTGGGATTAATTGTGACACTGGTGTCACTATTTTTTGCCAACATTCAAATTCATAATCTTGGGGTAATTATCTTAACAGTAGTGCTAACCTCGGCTCTGTTTTCAATTGGTGGATTAATTAATGCCATATTTGCAAAGTCGTTCGATGATATTAGTATTATTCCTACCTTTGTATTAACGCCACTAACCTATCTTGGTGGTGTGTTTTATTCTATTTCAATGCTGCCGGACTTTTGGCAGAACGTGTCGCAAGCCAATCCAATCATTTATATGGTAAATGCGTTTCGCTACGGATTTTTAGGGGTGAGCGATGTTAATTTATACTTTGCATTTGGCATTATCTTAGTGTTTATCGCAGCGTTGTTTACAACAGCAATGACCTTAATAACAAAAGGGGTAGGGTTACGTTCGTGATTAAAAACTCTGATGCGCAGGCGCAATCTCGCCGGGTTATTTCAAATCAAGATGGTGTTCATGAGGACTTAGCGCCGTTAGTGAAAAAGTACTTATCAACACCATTCAAAAAACCGTATTCGCAACATACATTAAATGCATTTAATCATGCTAATCAGCGCGTACAAGCATTTGAAGGGCCAATTATTTTAGACTCTTGCTGTGGGGTTGGTGCCAGTACTATTAATATTGCCAAACAGCATCCTCATGCTTTAGTGATTGGGATTGATAAGTCTGAAGTGCGCATTGAAAAGCATCAAGGCCACGTTGACCATGAATTAAATACCCACGCTGAATTGCCTAATTATATGTTGGCAAGAGCTGACTTAAATGATTTTTGGCGTTTAGCTGTTGAAGCAGGCTGGAAAATTGAAAAGCATTTTTTGCTTTATCCAAACCCATGGCCAAAAGCGAAACACATTAAGCGTCGTTGGCATGGCAGTGCCGTGTTCCCATACATTGTAAAACTGGGTGGATTGTTAGAGGTGCGCAGTAACTGGCAGCTTTATATTGAAGAGTTTGCTGTGGCGTTATCGTTAGCTGGTGTTCAAACTAACGTTGAAGAGTACCAATCAGACACAGCGATCACGCCATTTGAAAAAAAATATTGGGAAAGTGGCCAGCAAACATGGCGGATTAAGGTGTCACTTTAGCATCTAAAATAAACGAGAAGATCCGAACCATCTTCTCGTTTTTTCCGAGTGTGAACCTGATAATTAAAGCACCCACAGCGTTTGCTCCATTTACAAAATGAGTCTCACGCACTACCTTTCAAAAACAATACTTTATGCGATGAAGTTTATGCTTGGATAACGAAAACGATTTATCTGAGAATAATTTTTATATCAATAGTGTATTGCTCACCAAGAAGAGTGGTGAGTTACAGTCAGCATCCCTTTCATCACAAAGTTTTCACACCTTTCTAGATAAGCTGTTTTCATCAGCATTATCTGGGATGGAAGAAAATGGACGAATATATTCAATTAACAGCGGTTAGCCATCAATTTAAATTATTAGAGGAATCGGATAGTTGGTGGTTTGCGCGGTTAAAAAGGTGGTTGGCTAAGTGGAATAATCGTGGTGATACGAACAGCACTTGCCTGAAGCGAGTGAGTTTATTTCATGATGTGTCATTAAAGGTTCATCGCGGTGAGAGTATTTCAATCGTCGGCCCTTCCGGTTCCGGTAAGTCATCACTAATGTTGCTAATGGCTGGGTTTGAAAAGCCAAGCAAGGGTGATATTGAGTTATATCAAGATGGCCAGATAGTGAGCGAACCATGGCAAACGCGTGTGGGGTTCATCTTTCAGCAATTTCATTTGTTGCCGGAATTGGATGCACTCAGTAATGTTGCTTTACCACTGCGCTTAAAAGGCGATAAAAAAGCTGATTCGAAAGCAAAGCAGTGGTTAGCGCAAGTGGGGCTGGCAACGCGTTTGTATCATAAGCCCTTTGCGCTGAGCGGCGGCGAACAACAGCGAGTTGCCATAGCGCGGGCATTTGCAGCTGAACCTGCCTTTATCTTCGCCGACGAGCCAACGGGAAATTTGGATCAAGAAACCGCCAGTGGAATTGCAGACTTAATGCTACAGTGTGCTAAGCGCTCGAATGCTGCGCTGGTATTGGTCACCCATGATAACGCCCTTGCTCAACTGACTGACAAGCAGTATCAAATTGTTGATAAACAGTTAGTGTTGCACTCTTCATCACTTCATTTAGCGCATGCTAAGCCTCATCCAACTGCACGCAACCTTGTTTATGCGGAGGAAAAATGAAGCGCGCTCAAACGTATTGTTCCCACCAGAAATTTACAACATTGCTTACGTTGGCATTTCAGCAGAGTGTGCACAGTTTACGTACGGCTGATGGACGAATTTCTGCTATTACTCAAATATTACTCAGTAGTCTTTTGTTATGTTTAGCACTAGTGAGCGGCGCTATACAAACGCACTTGGCGCAAAATCTAGCGCAATTTTTGGGTGCGGATTTAATTGTTACTCATGCCGACACACTCACTCCGCAACAATTAGATTACGTAGCACAGCGCGCAACACACATTAGTGTGAACCAACTGATTGACGTGACGCTAGTGAATAACGAGCAGTGGCAACGAGCAGAATTAAAAATAGTAGATGAACATTACCCCGTTAAGGGAACCGTTACTTTGATGGCGTGGCAGCAAACCAGTGAAGGCACGTTCGTTGTTGGTGACTCTGTGAAAACGGTGCAAAGTGGTCCTGCGGAGGGAGAAATTTGGGTTGATAGTCGCTTATTTTCTAGTTTACAGCTTGCTCATAACCAGACATTAAGCGTTGGTAATTCACGATTAACCGTGACGCATATCATTCAGCATGAGCCAGACCGGTTATCACAAGGGCATTCAGTTGCAATGCGCGCGATGGTTAACACGAACAGCCTCAATCTTAAAGACTGGCAACATAGTAATGCAAAATACCGATATTTAGTGAATAGCGATGACTTATCTACTCGTCAACTTATTAATTGGCTTTACGTGACATTACCCAGTGCCCTTGTGGTGCATAAGTTTGGTGCTCACCCATTAGCAGGATTTTGGCAGCGAGTAGAAAATTTTTTGGGGCTCGCTTCAGTGCTTATTTTCTTAATGGCTGGGGTGGCGTTAAGCCAGTCGGGTAGGCGACAGCTTAAGCGGTATCAGCAATTTACAGCACTGTGCTTAACCATGGGGATTAATAAGCAGTTTGGCGTTAGGCTAATGCTATTGCAATGGTTAGTTGGTTTTGTATTTTTTATGCTTGTTGCCACAGCAATTGCGTTAATACTACATTGGGGAGCCATTCAGTTATTACAGCAATACTTTCATGATATCAGTGCGTCAGTTTTACCAACAATATGGTTTAAAACCGTTGCAGTGTTATTGCTGTTATTAAGTTGTTTTCAGCTGCCTATTTGGCTCCAACTTGCATCGACACCCATTGCGGGCTTAATTCGCCAATCACAGCAAGTAACCGTTTTCACGGGAAAATTGAAATGGCTAAACGCTTGCTTTTTTACTTTGTGTATTGCATTGCTTGCTGCGCTTTACTCTGATAATTGGCGACTAACTGTTATGATGTTGGTCAGTATGTTGTTAGCCGTTGCATTAATGGCTGTTACAACTTGGGCTGGACTATGGTGTGCAGCACGTTTGAGCAAACATGGAAGTGGCTGGTTTTTTCTGACTTTACAGTTAATGAAGCAACGCTTAGTTGTAAAGATAAATCAAATACTGGGAGTGGGACTTAGCTTATTCTTACTGTTGTTTAGCCTTATGTTATTAAAAGACATAGGCAATATGACGCAACAATATACATTGCAGCACGACGGTAATGTCATGATCGCACAGGCAAACCAAGTACAAGCAAGTGCGCTGAAACACTGGTTAAACCAACATAGTAACTCGCAAATTAAGTCGCTTAAGCCTTATTTTCAGGGGCAGTTAATCGCAGTCAATCATCAACCATTAATGCAACATATTACTACGCCCAGCG
This sequence comes from Flocculibacter collagenilyticus, assembly GCF_016469335.1. Classification (NCBI taxonomy): domain Bacteria; kingdom Pseudomonadati; phylum Pseudomonadota; class Gammaproteobacteria; order Alteromonadales; family Pseudoalteromonadaceae; genus Flocculibacter; species Flocculibacter collagenilyticus. The sequence continues at coordinate 3,519,899 of NZ_CP059888.1, read as the reverse complement.
AATCGTTATCTTCAGTGCAGGAAGGTTCAAGAATTCATTTTACTCGCCACCTGCCGGATAATAATAAGTTAATTGCGGGCCATTGGTGGCAAGAAGCTAACACGAATTCGGATAGTGATTGGCAGCAAATTTCGGTTGAAGAAGAAGTGATGACAGATCTTAATCTGAAAGTGGGGGATTCGTTAACATTTGGTTTTGGTCATGCTACTTATCATTTCGACATTGTTGCCTCGCATATTTTTCAGTCAGGAAAAGATTCAATCACGTTTTGGTTTCAAATACCTGAAGCAGCAATCCATTTTATTGAAAGTAAACACTTTTTAATGGGGAGTATTGAAGTGCCACAACAAGACTGGGCATCGTTAGTAGCACTTTGGGCTGAACATCCAACGCTTCGCTTAATTACGCTGGCAGACATGAAAGCGCGTTTTAACTCTGTGTTAGCGGTAGTGAATCAGGCCATCTTCATATTCACAGCATTATTGCTCATGATGACAAGCTTGATCTTTGCAGGTGCTATTTACGGTAATTTAAAAGACGACCAACGTAAAAATGCACTGTTGCTGAGTTTTGGTCAAACCCGACGTTGGTGCGTGTTAATGCTGGCCGCAGAGTGGCTCTTTACTGGCGTTATTGCGTGTGTTGGTGCGGTAGTGGGAGCTTGGGTAGCTGGGCAATTAATTTATCAAGCGCAATTTTCTATGCACTATCATCCCGATATGGCGTGGTTATCGGTGGTATTAATAAGTACATTGGCTCTAGTGGTAACGCTGGGTACGGTTATGAGTCGGGCATCATTAAAGGTGTCACTGAGGCAATTACTTCACGAATAATAATGTGATGAAAAATGTTGAAAGGGCAGTATGATTTCACATTTGCGTCACATTACGTTTGGCAATCTGGTGAGTATCAGTTACCTACAAAACAGTGAAATTAGTTTTAACAGGGCTGGGATTGAAGTTGACTATTAATCAATATTGTACGGAATTGTACGGAGATAATAAGATGAGTGATACCACCGCGATGAGAAACATAACATTAAAGCTAATCATAACCTTATTGGCAATGTTGCTGTATTTTTTTGGTTATGTGAGTACGAGTGTTGCCAGTGATAACAATAAAAAAACAGTATTAATGGTTGTAAGTAGTTACGGTGTAGACCAAGGTAAAACCCAGCCCGGTTATGAGTTTGAAGAGTTTTCTAAGGCGTATCAGATTTTTAAAACAAACGGTATTGCCGTGGAAGTTGCAAGCCCAAAGGGCGGGGCAGTAGAAGCTGATGAGTTTAACCCTACGCGGCCTGCCATTGCTGCCACCTTAGCTGATGAAGAAGTGATGGGGCAGTTAAGAAACACGCTGAGCACGGCGAATGTGAAGGCGAATAAGTATCAAGGCATGTTTATTGTGGGGGGAAAAGGAGCGATGTTTGATTTACCAAAAGACCGTGCCTTACAGCAGTTAATTGCTCATTTGTACGAACAAGAGCACGCGATTGCTGCAGTATGCCATGGCCCTGCTGCACTGGTTAACGTTAAATTAGCCGATGGCAGTTACTTAGTGTCGGGTAAAGCGATTAATGGATTTACGAATTTAGAAGAAAAACTATTTGGTAAAAAGTGGAGCAAGCAATTCGACTTTTTATTAGAAACTAAACTAAAAGAACGTGGCGCACATTTTGAGCACGCAGACTTAATGCTAAGTCACGTAGCGATTGAACCTAATTTGATAACGGGTCAAAACCCGACATCTACCGCAGGTACTGCTTTAGAGCTGGTGCGACAATTGGGTATAACGCCAAAAGCGTACACGCTGGATGAGCACGACAGAACATTTGCGTTGATCAGTCAATTACTGGTGAACGACACTAAGGCGAAAGCGGCTTATCAGCAAAATAAGCAACAGTATGCAGCTCCGTTAATTGGCATGTATGGATACTATTATCTGGAAGCGGCAGCATCTAACCAGCAAGTAGAAGGTGCGTTAATGTTAATGACGCTTACCCAATCTGAAATTAATAACCCCCAGTTAGACTTAGCAATTGCAAAAGCTTATCAGCAGCTAGGGAATAAACATCAAGCTAAGGTAACATTAGATAACATTATCGCGCAGCATCCAGAGCGGGAGTCAGAAAAAAATGCTGCTCTGGAAATGATGAAGCGTTTATAGCCCTTGTTGCTCATCAATTATAAGGAATAGTATGCAACGTTCTGGATTACACATCTTAGTAGTAGAAGATCAGGATGCTATTGCCAGCAATATTGGTGAGTACTTTGAACCTAAAGGTCATGTATTAGATTATGCAACCAATGGCGAACAAGCCATTTCTTTGGTGGCACTTAATTATTACGATGTGATCATTTTAGACATCATGTTACCGAAACTGGATGGTTTAGCGGTTTGTGAGCGAATTCGACAGCGTCATCCCCGCCATATTCCTATTATTATGTTAACTGCGCGAGACTCGCTAGAAGACAAAGTCGTTGGCTTTGAAAAAGGTGCCGACGACTATTTAACTAAGCCGTTTGCATTAGCAGAGTTAGAAATGCGCTGTTTGGCATTATCTCGTCGTCATCAATTACAAACTGACACTTGTATCGTAATAGGTGAGCTGAATATTGATAGAAAAAAGCAAACTGTTACTAGAAAGCAGCAAATATTGAATTTGAGTAGTATGAATTACCATATTTTACTGGTGTTGGCAGAAGCTTTTCCGCGAGTAGTCTCTCGTACAGAACTGTGTGCGCGGTTATGGGGAAATGATCAAACAGAGTCTGACTCGCTTCGATCTCATATTTATCAGTTACGCAAAATATTAGATAAACCGTTCGAATTTCCAATGTTGAAAACCGTGCATGGTGCAGGTTTTTCTTTAGTTGAAAGTAAAGATTAGATTGAGTGTTGTATGCTTAAAAAGTTAACTGATTTATCTCAGCATAACCAAGCTGAAAAAGACAAGCGTGAAAGCCATCAGCTTTCTTTAGTAAAGAAAAAATATACCAGTTTAAGCCGTAAAATTATTTTACGTTTTTGTTTGTTTGCCTTGATGATCGCTGTGCTTTTTTCAGCTATCAACATGCTCTCATTGTATACCCTTGAAGATTCATTTATTTGGCGTGATGTTAGTAAAGAAGCAGAGTATTTGCAGCAGCAATATGAAGATACTGGTTATTGGCCAACGCCGCGGCCTCAAAATATGTCACTACACCATTCTATTGAAACATTACCCTATGATATTAAGACGATTTTGATTGAAGAGCCGAATCGCGGTGAGTTTTTTGGTGAAAATGGTAAGCATTACCACATGTATCGTCTTTTACCAGCGCAAGATATCTTCTTATTAGCAGAAGTTAGTGAACAATTAATCGTTCGTGGTATGAGCAGCGGAATGTATGTAATGCTAACCTGTATTGCGGTGTTAATGATGCTGTTCGCTTGCGTGGTAGCATACCGAATAGCTAAGGCGACGATATCGCCGTTAACTGAATTAGCAGAACTAGTTGATGGCGTTGACCCTAAGCATTTGCCCAAACAATTTGCAGCACAATTTCCTAATAACGAAATTGGCATATTAGCGGCTAATATTGAGCAATCCATGCAGCGTATAAATCAATTTATTGAGCGTGAAAAACAATTTACTCGCGATTGCAGTCATGAACTTCGTACGCCTATCACCATCATTAAAAACGCCACAGAAATTTTACAACAACAGCCGTGTTTACCTGATGACGTAGCCGCCCCAATAGCGCGCATAGACAATGCATGTAACGAGATGCAGCAAACTGTAACAACATTGCTTACCTTAGCACGTGAAGAAGCGCAACTAGCCGATAAAAGCATGGTTAAATTATTGCCTTTAGTGGAAGATGTGGTCATTGAGTGTGCTGCAATAATAGAGCATAAAGACATTTTGGTTGATATTAATATTAATGATCAGGCCAGCGTGTTATCACATGCAACGGTGTTAAAAATCATACTGACTAACCTTGTTTCTAACGCGTTTCGTTACACTGAACAAGGTAATGTTAGTCTTACTTGGGATGAAAAAACAACACAGTTAACGGTAAGTGACACAGGACAAGGCATTGAACAGAAATTGGCGCCACATATTTGTGAAAGCATGGTAAAAGGTGAGCAAAGCCAAGGGTTTGGAATTGGTTTGTCAATTGTAAAGCGGTTGTGCGAGCGCTTTGATTATCAGTTAAATATAACCAGCAATAGTCATGGTACGGCGATAACAATTACGTTTTAAATGATGAACTTAGGCAGTAGGTGTCAGATATTGCTGTCGGATGCGCTAAGTGTCATCCGACAGATTAAGAACATAATAAGCAACATCACGCAGTTAGATTCAACTACGCGAGCTTTTCACTTAAAGGTTTTTCACTTGTAGAAAGTTGAGCTGGTTGAGACGTTTTTAGCATGATTATACCCAACCAAGCAAACCAAATAAGTTGGCTAATACCAAAGGTTGCGGTCAGGATATCAGACGGGTAAACAGTAAGTATGCCCGCAATGCCAACGAATAGTCCTAAATAATTTAACGGTTTAGAGAGTAGGTTGTGTTTAAGTGCACATAGACTCAGTATTAATGTCCATAATCCACCGACAATTTCATTACCGCCACCGATACCATCTACTACTATGTTGATTGTTTTCCACATTGCCATTGCTTGAGTTGGCTCTGTTTTGGCCAGTTCTAATGCCTGATTCAGTCCAATATTTGTGATCATGCCGCTGGCAATCACTAGCCCAACCCAAAGGTAACCAAATACGGCAGCATATTGTGAAAGGTGAGGTGTCTTAACTTTTAAGCGTTCATGCAAAGCCTGTACTAGCACAGCGAGTACAATGCCAAATAATACATAGCTAATAAAATACGCAGCTGAGATGATGACTTGATTTTCACTTAAATAGGCGAACTTTTCGGTGGTGCCGCTATTGGGAGGAAAGCTTAAGAATGCTCCAAAATAAATAAATGCTGCTAGATAAAGGGTTGCGGCTATTAAAGCAGCCATGCCTCCCAGCTTTTGTAGTTTTTCCATAATATGCTCTCTTCGATTGCGATACTTTATAAATTAGACGACAAGCTGATGCTGTACAGTGTTTGATTGTAACAAAAGTTATTTATAAACAGAGCATACAGGCATGATCATAGGGTGAAATTATGTATCGTTATCATCTTCGTCAACGTGCGTTGAAGGCGCATTTTCATGGGTTGCATGACCAGCTAAATCGGTTGCATTAATATCTTGTGCCGTTGCGTGTGGCTCTGCCAAGTAATAACCTTGCGCAATAGTGACGCCGTATTTTTCTAGTGCCTCTAGCGATTGCTTATCTTCAACATATTCTGCAATGAGCATAATGCCTAATTTATCCGCAAATTCGGCAATATGGCGAATGTATAACTGAACATTTTTATCGGTTCTGATGTTTTTACACAGTGAACCGTCTAACTTAATGCCGTCTACGCGTAACTTAAGTACGTTTGAAATGTTCGAGTAACCCACACCAAAGTCGTCAATGACCACACGTGCATCAAAGGCTTTTACCATTTTGATAAAGTTGGCGACTTCGGCAAAGTTATCAATTGCTTCTGTTTCTAATAACTCAAAGGTAATGCGGTCGGATTGTGGGTAAACAGATAAGTACTCTTGAAAAAAGCCGTTAAGGTGTGGATCGAGCATATCTTGCGCAGTAACATTAATACTCCAGGCTTTAGACGTATTTTTAAAATATTCAGCGGCTTTAGTAAACATCACACGCGTTAATTCACCATCCATTCGCGAGCGATTAACGACATGAATAAATTCTTGCGCATTAAGCACGGTGCCGTCTTCTCTGACTATTCTGGCTAAGCATTCATAATGCAAAATTTGACCACTGGATAAGTCGATAACTGGCTGAAAATAGGGTTGAATAAGGTCGTTTTGAAACGCTTCTCTCACTTCTCGGGCAAGGCTGATGTTATTTTGATATTGCGTTTTCACTTCTTGTAATGCATCAGAGAAAGTAACAATAGATTCACGGCGGTGTTTAGCTTGTGCGGCTGCTATATTCGCATTTTCAAGGACTAAGTTTTTGTTTGCTTCGGCTATGCCAATTGCCGTTGTAACGTATATAAGCGGATCAGTTAATAATGGAGTGTTGTTTGGTAGGCGCTTAAGCCGTTGCGGCAAAATGTCAGGTTCAATCGGGCTAGTGCGTAAGATAGCAATTCGATTAAATGAAAGACGATATTGCGTATATTCGTTATTTAATAATGTTTCTACTTGCTCCATAAAGGTAAGAATGGCTTGATCGGCAATTGAAGCACCATAGAAGCTACTAATCTCTTCTAAATCATTCAGTACGATCACGGCGATTTGATGATAAATTAACGTAGAGCGACGTAAATCTTCCTCCAAGGCAATGTGATTTTTAAAACCCGTATTCGCGTCTGTAGTAAGGTTCCGCCTCATGGCATAGGTATATAAACTGGAAACGAGCACAGCAATAAAAAAGAAAAATGAACCAATTGCGATGGCTTCGCTAACGCTATATTGCAGCTGTTCATTTAGATTGGTGATTGTAATGTCTGCACCTGTCAAATAAATCGTACCATCTGACGCGGTATGTGGAATAAATATGCTGCGAAAGTGCCCCCATTTATCCTGAGACTCTTCAAACACCGGAGAAGCAGAGTTGAAGGCTACTTTATTGGCTTCGGTGGCTTCTGGGTACACATCGTAAAAATAAGATAACTTGCGGTTTTTGATATCGTTATCAGTGTAACTAGAAGCCGTAAACCGCACCGATGTACCATCTTTAATCATGGCATATACGTATTCAACACCCATTTGCTCGGCAAAGTAGCTTAATTTTTTTGCTTGCGCTAAGTACTTTTGAGACGAGATATGCTCAGGCCCTGTGATCCCTACATGGTAGTCTTCGTCTAATATACTGACTACACCATGTGCTGCTTGCCTGAGTGTATTATCAACTTGGCTGATGATGTTGTTATAGGTTTTGAAATACACATGAATAATATAGGCGGCTAGACAGATTAAAAACACCAACATGCCAATAATCAGTGGTTTGTGTTGTCGAAAGCGAATCATCTTAATGCCTTATTATATTTTTTATTCAAACATTAGCGCATTGAGCATGCCAGAGAACTCGCCATTCGACAACCTAGAAAGCCGCTGCACGTTATTCATAAATCATTGGTCAAAAAGACAAAAATAGTGGTTAAAAATACTAACTTCCAGTTTCTCTGCGTCATAATACTAATACTAAATATAAAAATTTCAATATAAACAATGATATAGGTTTTGGCATTGTATGTGCTTTATTGTCACCAGTCTGAATGCGTCAGGCCAAAAATAAGATTATGAATAGGTGAAAGGAACCATCATGAAATCAATTAGCCAAGTTAAAGTGTTTGTTGTCTCTACCGGTTTGTCGGTTGTCGCTATTTTACAGGCGATATTAATGTATGTAGCCTCAACCATGTAATGCTAATGAACGATCAATATTCGTTATATGCATGCCGTCTATGCTGGCATAAATTTGCAGGCAACCACTTCTTCAAGTAAAGTGTGCTACCTTTGTATTTTAGTCACTTTTTGGCTGATTTTTAATCGAAATCAGTATTATTTGTAACCAGTATGTCTGATCATAAACGTTTAGCGGTTGCTTCTGATGAAGCACTATTAAGAATTTTTACTATTCCTGAAGCGCCTGATTCAACTTTGGGCCGCATAGAGCAGGAAATCTCGCAAAACCTTGATGGGTTTTTGCGAGAAAATATCGTAGCTGTTGAAAAGCCGCTTAGCGAAATTGAAAAAGACTTTAGTGACTCGCAAATTCCTCAATCTCCAGCCTTTGTTTCGGATCATGCTCATGATCTGATGAAAAAGCTGGTGGCTCACTCGGTTCATACTTCCTCACCTAGTTTTATTGGGCACATGACATCGGCCTTGCCTTATTTCTTATTACCGCTTTCTAAAATGATGGTGGGACTCAATCAAAACTTGGTAAAAATAGAAACCTCTAAAGCATTCACACCGCTAGAGCGCCAAGTGGTAGGTATGATGCATCGGTTAGTGTTTAACAACGATGATAGCTTTTACACCCAATGGATGCACAGTGCTAATCATACTCTTGGTGCCTTTTGTTCTGGTGGAACTGTAGCCAACATTACTGCGTTATGGATTGCACGAAACCGCTTATTAAAAGCACAAGGTGCGTTTAAAGGTGTGGCAAAAGAAGGGATTTTCAGAGCCATGAAGCATTATGGTTATGAAGGCTTAGCAATACTGGTATCAGAACGCGGTCACTACTCCCTAGGCAAAGCGGCAGATCTGCTAGGAATAGGACGAGATTCGGTGATTGCGATACCTACCGATGAAAACAATAAAGTTCGTGTTGACTTAATGGCACAACAAATTGAGTACCTTGAGTCACAAAATATTAAAGTGCTTTCTATTATTGGTGTGGCGGGCACAACTGAAACAGGTAATATTGATCCACTGCATGAATTAGCTGATTTGGCGGAGCAACATCAATGTCATTTTCATGTTGACGCTGCATGGGGCGGTGCCACGCTATTTTCAGAAAAATACCGTTCGTTATTAGCGGGTATTGAGCGTGCCGACTCCATTACGATAGATGCGCATAAGCAAATGTATGTACCAATGGGCGCAGGCATTGTGGTATTTAAAAGTCCAGGGTCGGCTGATGCGATAGAGCATCATGCGGAATATATTCTTCGTAAAGGCTCAAAAGATTTAGGTAGTCATACATTGGAAGGTAGTCGTCCAGGTATGGCTATGTTGGTTAATTCTTGCCTTCAAATTATTGGCCGTGATGGCTATGACATGCTAATCAATATTAGTATTGAAAAGGCGCATTATTTTGCCAAGTTAATTACTCATCACTCACATTTTGAATTAATCACGAAGCCTGAACTTTGTTTGTTAACGTATCGATACGTGCCACAAGACGTGCAAGCGTATCTTGCGCAATGTGGTGATAAAGATAGACATCAAATCAATGAGTGGCTCAACGGGTTAACTAAGTTTATTCAAAAGAAGCAGCGTGAAAGTGGTAAGTCGTTTGTATCTCGTACTCGTTTAACGCCAGAAACATACGACCGCCAGAAATTAATCGTGTTTCGCGTTGTATTGGCCAACCCGTTAACAAGCGAAGCGATTTTACAAAGCGTACTTGCTGAGCAAGTAGAGTTGGCGCAACAGGACACGCGTTTCCTACCTAAAATTTTAAAGCGCATTAAAGTGTCACAAACGTCTGCTAACCATTAAGTTTTAATGATAAATGCACGTCACGTTGCATGAATCTGCCAACTAGAGGTGAGTTTGAGCTGGCTACTGCATTAGCGTTATTGCTCCTCAACCTTATATCAAGGTTGAGGGTTTTTTATCTATCTTCAAATATATCACTATACTTACCTATATAAGTTGTGCCTAAGTAGGCAATAATTTCATTATTAAATTATGAGCTAATCCAATGAAATACTTAACCTTCCTCGGTGTTTTGATGATTGCGATACTCTCACTTTCTGTACAAGGCGAAAGCAAGAGGGTGATTTTGGCATACGGTAATTATGCTCCGTACTACGGTAAAGAAATGGAAGATAAAGGGCCATTGAGTGAAATCGTTGTAAAAGCGTTTGCCGAGTCTGGTTATCAAACGAAGCTAGTTAATATACCCGTATGGAAGCGGCAGTTAACAGAGGTTGAAAAGGGCAATTATGATGGCTTATTTAGCCTGTGGTACAGAAAAGAAAGAGAGCAATGGTTTTTATTTTCTGACACTCTGCCCATTCCCCCAAGTACACTAGGCTTTTATAAACACAAAGATTCTGACTATTCATTTGAATCGTACGGCGACTTAATTGGGTTAAGAATTGGTGTTGTACGAGGTTATTCTTATCCACATGAGTTTAATGAAAAACATTTCATTTTAGATGAAGCGGTAAGAGTTGAGCACAATATTGCCAAGTTGTTAAAGAAGAGAATTGATCTTGCACTTATTGACAAAAATGTAGGTATGGAAATACTGACAAAGGAGCATCCAGATCACGTTAACGAACTTGAATGGATAGAGCCACCAGTGGGCTTTATTAATCAACATTTGGCGATTTCAAAGAAAACAAAACACGCACAACAAAAAGTAGATGCATTTAATGCAGGGCTAAAATCACTGTATGAGAAGGGCGAAGTAAGTAAAATTTTAAAGAAGTTTGGCTTATCTGACAACTAAGGCTCAGTCACGCTGATATCCGCCATTATTCTTCTTGCTTCATTACGGATACGCTCAGAAGGGTCATTTAAAAAAGGCGTCAGTTGAGCTTTTAATGTACTTATATCATCAACCGCAGAATCTAACACTATTAAGGCATTATATCGCACCGCTTCGTCATCACTGGTTTTTAGCGTAGCGATACCATTTACGGTAGCATCGAGCATTTGCTGATTGCCTGTTTCAACATTTTGTGTGGAGTAGCCGCTCAACACTCGCAGTAGCTTTGCTTGATTCTCAGGTGATTTCATTTCCGCTTCAAACAGTAAATCTGCAACAAAATCTGCAGTCACGTGTTCGCCTAATTTATCGAAGTATTCAATGATTAATGATAAACGCGCTTCATCAGTTGCGTTCAAATAGCGAAGGTTATCTTCAATTTGCAGTGCTAATTGCCCGCTTTCTAACTGTTCAGATAAATCGTTCTTATCTAGCTCAATATTCAGCGCTGCCACTAATGACAAAATATCGGACATGCGTTCGTTAGCTTCCAGTGCTATTTCGGCATGTTCACTTACTTGGTCGTTATTGATGGTTAAATTGCTAGAAAGTGGTTGCTGCGCTGTGTTTATGACTTCAGAGGAGGTATAAGGCGTGGGTTGCTTATGCGTATAAGTACGATTGGCATTGGCGTTGTTTTGTGAATGTAATATTGGGGTGACTGACTCAGCGGGAGAGGGCGCGTTTAAATGTATAGCCTTTGATAGAAACCAACCACCTGCAAAAAAGCTGATCGCGATAATTACATTGATCAAAATTGCATTGTTTTTCATCTTCAACAGCGTCCTAAGTTAATATAGCTAATGTCAGTAAATCATGGGCGATGCCTGCAATATATAAATTATTAATAAAATAAGCCAGTAGTGAATGAGTTAATCGCTACTGGCTTAATAGCAAAAACCTACTGTTAGCTTTCGAACTTAATTGTTCTACATTTGTTGTATTTGGTTGTTGTACCAGTACTAAATGCTTGCCACAACATGCCGCTTTGCGCACTATCTACAAATTTCGTACAGGTTTTCTTTTCACCTGAAGCAATTTTGTAAGTTAGCTTGATTTTGTACTCTTCATTTTTTTGGAACAACATGCCGCTCCAGTATAATCCTTTATCGTTGTTCACATTTCCAGTAACACGCTTGTTGTAAATTTTATTCCACCAGCCGTCACCGTTTGCTTTACCGTCTTTTCTCCAAATTTCTAACCTAGTGTGGTCCACTGAGTAAGCACCTGCATTACAGTAAGCAATCACAGCAGGTTGATGAGTAGAGACATTTTGTCGGTTGTCATAGTATTTTTTAGATTGATTTCTGATTTTGGTACAGCTTTCAATTTTATCGTTTAATTGTATTGTACCGTACAACTCTGCTTGAGTAGTTGGCGCGTGTAAAAGGGTAAGGCCAAGTAGGCTACCTGCTACGTATTTCAACATTACTACACCTCAATGTTATTTTTGTAGGATCCGACTTGAGGGAAAGCGCCAATAGTACTACCGGCACTTAAATAAGAAGGATATTTATTATTATTGCTCAGAAACAAGCCGCACAATTTTATTTTTCTTGTGCATACCTGTCAATGTCATCACTCGTTCGACCACCTGTATTCATAAGCTGTACAGACTAATGACGGTGGTCTGAAATGGCTTGTCCATCGGCACGATAAAAACCTGATGCACCTGCTTCAATAAAGCCTAAATTAACCATGTTGGTTAGAAACGGATCGGTATGATCGTCACCGATGTCTGCGTAGTCGGTGGTTTGGTAGTGATCTAACTGATTGAAAAAGGCGCTAATCGTTTTTTTCTCACTTGATACACTAACAAGTTGCCATTCTTCACGATAATGAGGGGTAGACACTTTATAGCCGACTAATAATTTAAGTGCAGGCTGCCAAACCAGTGTAATGGAATGATGAGGTTGAGTGAGTGTATAAGTTTGCTGTAAATCGCAGCCTATTCCCGCCGATTTAACCAGCGTCATTTGTTGTAGTAATGAAGGCGAAACGAGTTGTTGCCGATAGTGCCAGTTTTTTTCTTTTTTGCCATGCAAGGTTTCACCAGGCTGGTATTCAATGGCGCGCTCGTGCTGATCAAAATATCGTACCGGCTTAACCAGTTGCGTGTTTGCAGATGTGTGTTTAAGTAGCTGCCACGATTCAGTGATAGCCGTTTCAGGGTATTGATGTGCGACAACATTATTATGTCGCCACAAAACTAACGTGCGATTAGTGTTGGATTTAGCTGGTTTATGGTGGTGCGTTGATGTTGATTGAATAGTATACGTTGCAGTTAATTGCGCAGGATTAATGGCACAGTTAAGCGCTGTTTCGTTATCCAATGCGGCAAAGCTGTAACTGCTTAGCATGCTCGCACATGCAATGATTAACACTAACACTTGGGTTGGTTTATTTTTTTTAGAGGTTGTAAGCATAGTAATACGCCGCGTATAAGAACGTTAAACTAAAAAATTGCAGCTAAACGAGTCAGTTAGCTGCAACGGGGGATATTTTTGGTGCTACCCATATGCACAGGGCTATAGGCGTTAAATTGCGTTTAATTTAACTGGCTATTTGCCTGCTGCACTAAGTTTGCGGCTTTATCCATCACATGAAAGATAATGCTTTGCTCGTTGGTGCCATTCACTAGGAATGCTCCGGGGCCTTTAGCAAAAATCCCTACATCTTCACCAGAGTGAGTTTCTGAGCTTTTTGGGATCAGTGCCTCTTGGTGAAATCCGGTTGCGGTGGTATCCACGTTGGTTAAATCTTTACGTCCGGTGTTAATATCGTGGTCGTAACTGGCGTCTGCATTTGTTTCATCACCTAAGTCCATAAAGCCACGGCCGTTTGTATACCCTAACGTGGTATATGGCATGCCGTCTTCAGCAAGCGCAGGTTCATCTTTACCAACATTTACAACCTTGCCTAAGATGGGATTACCACGTTTTGGGTAACCAGCAATAGTAAATACATGGCCATGATCAGCTGTTACTACAATTAACGTGTCGTCATCGTCGGTCATGCTATCTGCTTTGGCAACGGCGTTGGCAAATTCTATGGTATCCGTTAAAGCGCCATATGCACTGCCAGCATGATGTGAATGGTCGATACGGCCTGACTCCACCATTAAGAAAAAGCCTTGGTCGTTATTATCCAGTATCTTAATTGCTTTTTCTGTCATCGCGGTAAGTGATGGCTCACCTGCAATATCGTTTTTGCGGTCTGCCGCGTATTGCATGTGCGACTCGTTGAATAAACCGAATAGTTTATTGGTGCTGTCAGGGTTGATGGCGTTGAAACCCGCTTCGTCGTATACGTAATGACCTTGAGGGTAAGCTGTTTGCCATTCGGTAATTAAGTTACGGTTATCGGTTCTGTCTCCTTCGGTCGCGCTATTGGCATCTGGGCTATTAAACGCAGGATCTTTTGGTAAAAAGTGACGACGACCACCCCCCATAACAACGTCAATACCGTCAACATCGATATCGCTATAACGTGACTCTAAGTGCTGTTCAAATTCAATTAATTGAGTAGCAATGTCAGTACAGCCGGCATCAATTGCACTTTGCGGCATGTCGGATACGTCTTCCCAATTGCGATCGGGAGATTTGGCATACGTTGCAGCTGGAGTTGCATGCGTAATGCGGGCCGTTGAAATAATTCCGGTTGATTTACCTGCAATTTCAGCAAGTTCGAGTGCCGTAACTAATTCGTTGCCTGACTGTGTGGCGCAATTGCCACGTTCAATATTTTCATTAATGCCAATTACGCCAACATCTGTTTTTACTCCACTCATCATTGCTGTCATTGTGCCTGCTGAGTCTGGTGTTTGTGCGTCGACATTATAGGTTTTAGCTAAGCCTGCAAAGGGAAATTGTTCGAAGCTGAGCTGATGCTCTTCACCCATTTTACCTTTATTTTGTCCGTCAAGAATGCGCGCTGCTGTTACTGTTGAAATACCCATACCATCACCAACAAATAAGATAATATTTTTGGCTTGTTGTTTCAGTTCAGTAAGTTGTGCCGCTTGCGCATTAGCATCACCACTTAGCGTTACAATACGTGCATTATTATTGCTCATTGCTTTTGCACCAGCAGCGGCACTCACGGCATTTTGCCACGTGCTTTTCGCGTGGGTTATCGTTTGTTGGCCTGCTTTAAACCAATCGTTATTCAAACTGGTTGCAATTTGAGTGTTGGTTACCTCGGTAACGCCAGCTTCACATACATAGTTAGTAGCTTGAATTTCAGTCTCATCCAGTTGGCCATTTGCATTGCTGTCTAATCCAGAGTCCACCTTTACGCCAGAGTTAGGGCAATGTGCGTTACCTTGTTGTAAAACCGTTTGCGTAACAATACTGTTTTTACCGTCGCTGCCATCTACGCCATTGGCACCAGTTTGGCCGTCGTCGCCGTCGCTACCGCACGCGCTTAATCCCATTACAGCTAATGCAATCGCACTTAATCTAATTTTGTTCATCGCTTTTTTCCTTCTTATTCTTTAATCAGCTCAAGTGCTTGGTTAATCATGTGAAACACAACATTTTGCTCTATTACGCCTTGCGCAAGCTGCGCACCAGGGCCTGTGGCATGTAAGCTAATATCTTCGCCAGAGTGAGTTTCAGAACTTTTAGGGATAAGTGCTTCTTGGTGGAAGCCAGAGTCTGTTGTGATAATGGCGGTTAGGTCTTTACGACCTGCATTGACCGGACTATCGTAACCGTCATCAGCATTTGTGGTGCTTAATGACATCATGCCGCGGCCATTCGCATAGCCTAATGTAGTATAAGGTTTACCGTCTGATGCAAGACTGGCTTCGGTGGAACCGACCCCCACCACTTTGCCCAGAATAGGGTTACCGCGCTTTGGGTAGCCTGCAATTGTAAACACATGTCCGTGATCAGCCGTGACAATAATGAGCGTTTCTTCAGGGTTGGTCATGCTATATGCTTTTTCTACGGCTTTTGCGAGTTCAATGGTATCGGTTAATGCGTTATATGCGCTACCAGCATGGTGACCATGGTCAATACGACCTGACTCCACCATAAGAAAGAAGCCTTTATTGTTATTGTCTAATATCTCAATCGCTTTTTCCGTCATCATGGTTAACGAGGGTTCGCCAGCAATGTCATTGGTGCGGTCTGCTTCGTACTGCATGTGTGACTCGTTAAATAAACCAAATACATGCTTAGTAGTGTTGGTATCTATTGCGTTAAAGCTGGTTTGGTCGGTTACATATTTACCACTCGGGTATTGTTGTTGCCACTCGGCGGTTAAGTCGCGACCATCAGTTCTGTCACCTTCAACGCTACTGCTGGCATCAGCACTATTGAAGGTTTCGTCTTTTGGTAAAAAGTGACGACGCCCTCCACCAAGAACCACTTCTATACCGTTTACATCTGTACCTGCGTAACGCTTTTCTAAATTACGTTCAAAATTCACAAGCTGGTCGGCTATATCTTTACAACCTGCATTTACGGCGTCTTCTGGCATGTCAGAGACATCTTCCCAGTTTCTATCTGCTGATTTTGCATAAGTAGCCGCAGGAGTGGCATGAGTAATACGAGCGGTAGAAATAATCCCCGTTGAAAGGCCTTTTATTTCTGCAAGCTCAAGTGCGGTAACTACCTCATTGCCAGCCACAGTAGCGCAATTGCCGCGTTCAATATCTTCGTCAACCCCAATAACGCCAACGTCGGTTTTAATACCAGACATCATGGCGGTCATTGTGCCTGCTGAGTCAGGTGTTTGCGCATCCACGTTATAGGTTTTAACAAGTGCAGTATGGTTAAACTTTTCAAAGCTTAAATATCCTTCTTCACCCGACTGACCGTTTTGTTGTCCTTGCAAAATACGTGAAGAGGTTAACGTTGAAATGCCCATGCCATCGCCCACGAACAAGATCACGTTTTTTGCTTTTAATTGATTATTTAACGTTAACTTTTCGCTGATATTGGCTTGTGCGTCAGTAAACCACTGGCTTTTAGTTTGATGTTCTGGCAATACACTGGCGTGAAGGCTAGCAGAAACGGCGAGTGCCAATATGCTGCTTTTTGCTGCCCACTTATTAGTAGCACGAGATGCTTTCATTATTCTTTCCTCAGTTAACCTTGTACTGGCTGTTTTTTGCTGAATTAAAATCAGGGGCAAAGATAGAGTATTATTGTGAAAGAAATGTTACTGATTGATTAAGGTGTGATGACGGTTTAATGATTTGCTATACCAACAGTTTGATTCATTAAACCATCATTAAACTGTAACCGGGAATTCATGTTCCGATAATAAGCTGCCGCGCCAATGTACTTGTGTTCTGGTTTATGCGGTTAGATATGTGCACAAGCTTAAGGCTATTTTATTTTTTGGAGTTACCACTCATGTCTCATTCCAGCTTAAAGTCGTCTCGTATTCGTCGTTCTTATGGACAGCAAAAAGTCTACATCCCGGCTAATCATCGTGAAAATCAGTATATGAGTATAAGCCTAGAACTTACGCCTGCTATACAACAGCAGCTTAATTGTGTTGATACAACTGCTAAATCGTCAAGCACTGCAATTGAGGCGAATACGCTGATAAATACGACACAAATATTAAATACCATTACCCGGACTTTTAGAGAAGTGTGTGAAGAGTATAGGTTGCGTAATAGTTTACTTATTGCCAAAGACAAGGCGGTCATCGTTCGTTATGGCGAGGAGCCATATATTATTGAAACGGAAACGCAAATATTTGTGTTTTACGACCCTAAAAAACACTGCCAATATAAGACGATTGCTAAAGAGGCTCATTTACCTAAACGCATTACTTTTGTGTTGTTAGCAACCGGTGACACTATAAGGCAGCGAGCAGCCCAGTTTCATCAACAAGTAATAGCATGTATTAGTGCATTAGCAGAGCAGTTATCCATCGCAACAACCCATTTTACTTTCATAGATAGGCAGCATATTACTTACGACTTGTTTGATGCAGAAAAAGGCAATAAAGAAACTATTACTCATAGTTTTAGGCAAATAGCTGAGCGTTACCAACATCAAGGCTTTTTAGTGCCGCATAACAGCCAAAGTGAACGGTATATTGTTGCTACCATACCAATACAGCAGCAAATGATAGCAATGATGCAGCGATATCATCAAAATGAACACGTAAAAAATCATCAAGTAGTGAGTAAAGGAAAAATAGGTGAGATAAAAGATGATGTTACAAAGCTACAGCAGGTGATGGAAAATGTAGTTTACAACGCATTAGAGCAAACAAATTTAGCGCAAGTAGCAATTGTCGGCAACGGCCACATTCCACGCATTTATAAGGCAAATAAAACCACAGAAGCGGTGATTAATAATAATAACGTTACGCGTATCGAACAAGTAAAGGATATTGCGTTGCCTCAACTACAAACTTATTGGCAATACAACCAATTAGAAGACGTTATCTATCTGGTTTTTTACGGTAATGAACAAGATGCCCATAAAAAGCGCTACGCCAAGTTTGTCACTAAAGTTCACACCGCACTGAAGCAAATAGCAGAAGAGCTAAGCTTTGACAAAGCAACACATTTAATGACGGTAAGGTTTTATCAGAATTTGAGTTATCAGTTGAAGTGAGTATTGTATTTTAAGTTGAAAGTGAACTACGACAAAAATTATTCATTGGTTATTATTTGAACATTTCTTTTGAGTGTGTATAATGCGCGTCCCCAAAAGTGACAAGTTATTTTCACATTGCCACTTTAGATATACACAGTAGTAACAAGGAATATTCATGCGTAGTCATATTCTATTAATTAGCTCAATCTTAGCGATAACAGCTTGTGATGATATAGATTTAGGTAAACCTGATTCAGGAGAAACAGTGCCTAATACTCTTACAATTCAGGGTAAAGCTGGTACCACCCCTCTTGCTGGAGCGTCGGTAACACTAACAGTGGGTGACAAAAGTTATAATACGGCGACTGATCAGGCTGGTGTTTATTCCATTGAGATAGAAACGAGTACAAGTAATGCAAATGAGGCAGTAATTGTATCAGTTCAAGGAACTGAAGAAGGTGACGAGCATATTGTATTAAAGTCCCAACTCGGTAGCGTTTCAACGCTAAATGAATACGCTGGTGATGATGAAACGTTAACAAATGACGAGTATGGATTAGTAGATGTAACGCCATTTACGACAGCGGCTTATATTTTGTTGGATAAAATAGATGTAAACCAAAAGCCTATATTACAGGCCAAATGGACTGATATAGTACATTCTTCTGAGTTGGCGGATCTAGCGACAGCTATTGACTTTGCAGTTGAGCGACCTCGACATTTGAATCAACACTCAATTTACTCTGGCATAGACAATACGTTTGAGTTAGCAAGTAATAGCGCGTTAGTGTCAGAGTACTTAAAGGCGATTAGTTACAATAGAAAAGACTTTTACGTACACTATGGCTTAAGCTGGTATGACTCTCTTCCTACAATTTCAGTCAGTGATGTTGTAGGTACTTATTACATATCAAACGTGTTTTCTCAGTCTTCGATTAGCTCAGCAGTCTTAGTTCTAGAAAATGGAAATACAGGGAGTTACGTTGATCAAAATCGAGAGTATGAAATTACTTGGGCAGTAGATAATAATAAAGTTACTATAGTTCCCACACAAGATAACTTTTCTAATACCAGCGAACACTGTTTATCAACTACATTAAGTAACTTTTTGAATTGCGATATTTATTTGTCACAATTTACACTTTCATTTCTCGCACCTTTAGGGCTTGGCACAGATTCTGTTTTAGTCAATCAGGCAAGCCGTTTAGATTTTGCACCCTATGGAGAGTCAATTGAAGAATCACGAACGTACTACTCAATAGGTTCGCTTTACAGAGAAAGTCAGGCTGAGCTACCGCAAAATCATGTTGATCTTGAAAAGACCTACAGTATTTTCGTCCCGCAAATTAACTCAGTGAGTACTGATGAAGAGTGGGTGATTAGAGAAACTAAAGAAGCATTGAAGTTTACGCTGTCAGGTGAGTCTACAGCAAGTGGTACCGTTTCAATCCAATTCCCAATATATAGTCAGGCTGAGCCATTTTCATATAAAAATATGACGGGGACATGGACGGTAGAAAGTGATAATACTTTAGCGATAAATGTCGAGGCAGTTGACGAATTATCCTATTTAAAAATTGCTTTTTTTACTGATAAAAATCAAGAGGTAACGGTAAGTACATTGTTTAAAAATGTTGAAGTAGAGCAGGTGGGTTATGGCTCTATTGTTGAGCAACAGGTTACTACTTTTGATTCAGATTCAATGGCGGGCATATTGTCATATGCACGAAACAGCACTGATCCTTTAGATCATTTCTGGTTTGAATTCGATGCAGATGGCACATACTTATCAATTAGTACGGACGATATGAATAAGGATGGGATACTTACCGCAGATGAAGTATTGGAAACACAAGGCAAATGGCAAGTAAGTAATGATGGTAAGTTACTTCTTCGTCGCTATAAGGAAAGTGATACAGGTGAAATTTGCCTTCCAGATACTTTTGATGTGCTGGATGGCGAGTTATGTCAATTGTACCTCGATCGTGAAGTGGAGCTGTTACAGTCTTCTAGTAGTGATCAAGTCTCTAGCTATACATCATTCATAAGAAACTACATTATTTACCATGACTTTATGGAAAAATACTTTTTTAGCTTTGTAACTACATGGTACGTTCTTGAAGAACGCCCTATAGCATTGCCTGAAGATTAATTTATTTTGTTAACACTCAAGCCGCCTAATCTTAGGCGGCATTTTACTTTTAACCTTCATACATCATATAAGTCAACTGCTTACGAAAAGTGCCCAAGTAATAAAGTGAATAAACTTTAAGCGGTGAGCTGCACCATGTATAATCCGCGGCCTCCATGGAAGGTGGCACTATAAAAGTTGCTGCACTCCTCACTTTAACTAAAATCAAAAAAATGGTCTTACTCAAGGAATATAAATGCGTAGTCATATTCTTTTGTTCAGCCTCATCTTGATGCTTAGCGCTTGTGGCGGTGGCTCGGATAATGCTAATACATCCTCAAACACTTCAAGCTCGTCAAACAACTCAGGCTCAACAGCGACAGTAGCTAATCAGGCACCAACGGACTCCTCTACAGCTTTAGTCGGTGAAGTAGTTAGCTTATTAGTACAAAAGCCAAACAGTGATAGTAGCGCTATAAGTTACACTTGGGAGCAAATATCTGGCCCCGAAGTTTTAGATTTGGTTGAAGATAGTAATACGCTTACTTTCACTACTCCTAAAGTAAGTGAAGATACAGAAGCTCAATTTAAAGTGACGGTGACAGATGGTTCTGGCGGTGTTACAGAAAAATTGTTTATCGTAATAATCGAAAAGCCTTTTTACTCATTTGTTATTAATGGAGTTATTGGAGCAGAACCTTTAGCGAATGCTACGGTAACTCTAAAAGTAAATGGAAAAGCATACACAACAACCTCAGAAGAGGGAGGAGCTTTTGCTTTTAGTTTAACACTAGGTCACTCATCAAAAGATAAAGTTATTACTCTTGAATCTAAAGGACTAGCACCTAATGAGCATATTGCATTAAGTACCGTACTGGGAAGTGTAGAAAATGTCAGTACAGCTTCTGGTGACGATAATATTGTTAGCATGGAAGAACTACCAGTTTTAAAGTTAAATTCCTACAGTACAGCATTGCATGTTTTACTAGAAGGTATTGATAGTGAAAGTAATATTGATAACCAAGTTGAATTAGAGCATGCTTTTAGTAGGGTTTCATCATCAAATATATCGGCCTTGACTAAAGTTATTAGAGCGGCCGTGTTATATGGCGGATCTTCTTCACTACTGGCTTTACCTGCTGGTTTTTCAGATACCATAGCGTTAGCTAGAAACCTGAGGGCTGCGGCAAAATACTTGAATAATATACAAGAAGTAGATCCCGACACATATAAGCAAATAAGTGAGAGTTGGCATCACACTATACCCAAGTGGAATATTGATAGCACTTCATCTTTAGTCGGGAATTATTACGGTATTCGTCAAGGAGATGAGGAGAGAGGCTCTAATCCATCAAGGTTAACATTCCATGATGATGGTACTGGCCATTTGGTAGATAGCTCAGGAGACTTTACGTTTGATTGGTGGTTTGAAGGTAACTCTTTAATCACAACTTTAAAAAATGAGCAGTCTCTAAGTCGTTATAGAACTTGTAGAGATGGAAGTAACATTAGAAGGTGTAGTAAATATTTATCACAATTATCTATTAGCTCTCGTGTTATTTTTCCAGGTGTTAATGCGTTTGTAATAAATAAAACAATTAGAGAATATGTTGTGTTGTACGATGGTACTTCTTACGACAGATTTAAAACTGAGCATCATGTAACACCTTTTTATGAAGAAAAAGATGTACTTGAAGTTAGTGATGCAATTGAGTTTGATAAAAAGTATGTAGTTGCGCTACCTAACCTGCACATCACATCAGATATTGATGGTTTACGTTTATCTGAATCATATAATGTGGCGAAAATGGTATTCAGTAATGAAACGGAGCAGCAAGGAAAAGTTAGTATTGAGCTGCCTTCGTTTACTTTATCTGGTGATAAAAATAGCATAGTATCAGGAACGTGGAATATAGCTGACAACAAAGGCTTGAACATATTGTTTGAAGAAAATGATGCTATAAAATCCATGAATATAGCTTTTTTTCATAATAAAAATAGTAAATTGATCGTTCATATATTATCCGAATATGATTCCATCCCTCGTATTGCATCTGGCCCTGTTCTTGTGGAGGCTGATAAGAACAATATTTCGGCTAATGCTAGCTGGAGTGGTATTTATCAATGGCGTAAACCTCAAATTGAACTTTTATCGCACAGTTGGCTGGAGTTAAATGATGATGGCACAGTAAGCCAATTTTATGTGTATGACAAAAATAAAAATGCTGAAATAGAAGAAGGTGAGGTAGAACAATACTCAGGTTATTGGCGTATTAGTGATAACCATACACTTTTCATTCGCACCTATAAAAGTAGTTTAAATGAAGACGCATGCTTGCCTGCTGAGTTTGATGTGTCAGCCACAAGTGAATGTGAACTTTATAGAGAGTGGGAATGGGAAGTTTTTGATATGACCAGTGTTGCTAATCTGACTGAAATTTCAGCTATACAACGCTCAACGAGTCGTTATAGGTTATCAGCGGATAATAATGATGTTCTTCCCACGCTTATCTCGTTTTGGCAGGTAGGGCTCTTAAAAACATCAGAACGCCCTATAGCACTGCCTGAAGGTTAATTTATTTCGTTAACACTCAAGCCGCCTAACCTTAGGCGGCTTTTTTTGCTTTTCTCCCTCATACATCATATAAGTCAACTGCTTACGAAAAATGCCCAAATATATAGTGAATAAACTTTAAGCGATGAGTTGTACCATGTATAATCCGCGGCCTCCATGGAAGGTGGCACTATAAAAGTCGCTGCACTCCTCACTTTAAATAAAATCAAAAAATGGTCTCACTCAAGGAATATTAATGCGTAGTCATATTCTTTTGTTCAGCCTCATCTTGATGCTTAGCGCTTGTGGCGGTGGCTCGGATAATGCTAACTCATCCTCAAACACTTCAAGCTCGTCAAGCAACTCAGGCTCAACGGCGACAGTAGCTAATCAGGCACCAACTATCTCAACAACGAATCGCACAGTGACAGCGGGTGAAACAGTAACGTTATCAGCGCAAGTGTCAGACAGCGATGGTACCATCAGCGAATACTCATGGCAGCAAAGCTCGGGAACAGCAGTTACGCTTAGTAACGAAAGCGAAACGAGTGTTTCGTTTATAGCGCCTATTGTTACGGATACAGAGCAATTAGCAATCATGTTGACGGTAAAAGATGATGACGGCGCAGAGAGCTCTGCAACGATAATTGTAACAGTGAAAGTAAATACGCCGCCGTTAGTTACTGTTGAAGATATGATTGTTGAAGAACAAAGCAGTGTTGAGGTGGTTGCAGCTGCATCAGACATTGATGGTGGTATCGCAAGCTATGTGTGGGAGCAGATATCAGGCCCTGAAGTTTTAGACTTGGTTCCAAATGGTAATACATTGACTTTTACCACTCCAGATGTGCATGAAGATGTTACGGCAAAATTTAAAGTGATAGTAACGGATGGTTTTGGAGGCGTTACTGAAAAAGTTGTAGATATTATGATAAAGGCTGTTAGCTACACTTTTTCTATTGATGGTAAGGTGGGTGATAGCGTTATAGGGGAGGCCGATCTGATATTTACAGTTAATGATGCTGAATATACAGTCGAAGCAGATGAAAACGGTCGATATCTAATAACGTTTGAATTTGATAAAGCTCACGGTAAAAAAATATTAACAGCGACAGCTACAATCAAATCAGATACTCGTTTAGTGTTAAGTACTATATTTGGTAGTGTTGAGGAGTTGGTGCTTTTATCCGGGGAAGATCGAATTCTTACGGTAGATGAGCTACTCATGGTAAACATTAATTCATTTAGTACAGCATTGCATGCGTTGATCAATAGTTCGAGTTCTACTAATCATACAATTGACACTCAAGATAAGTTAAATGAAAAACTTACCAGCATTGATGATTCAGAGTTGAACCAGTTATCAGCTCTGCTGCATCTTACAGTGTCTCATACTTATACAAATCAAGAGCTTGCACTTGCTCCGTCAATTGAGACTACTCTTAAGTTAGCCAATGACCCTATTAACTTAGTTTCTGTAAAGAAAAAACTGCATGAAGAGCAAAACTTTTCGTTACTTGAGGAACATGAAAACAGTGTGTATCAAGGTTTGCAGCGTAAGATAGTTAATAAGCAGGAGCTCAAAAATACAACGCTTTATTTAAATACATTAAGTAGTGATAATGATGATAAAGCTGGAGCAAGACTGTTATTAGAGGAAGGCAACACAGGTTTTTATATTGACCAAGGTGGACAACATGCAATTACATGGGATGTGGCTGAGGGTGTTTTAGATGTTAAGTTAGTTAACACTGATGGGGTTGTTAAGGATGACTTTTGCCCTCTTAACAATACATATTTAAGTTGTAGCCATGTGCTGTTATCTTTAAAAATAGAATGGTTTGCACCCTTATCAGGCTTGATGGAGCCAATGAGGATTACTCAATACATAAATAAGGTCTTTGAAGAATCTGAAAATGGCACTGATGAAGAAACCAATGATAGCTGGGTTGTAATGAATGAAAGTAAAAATATTCGTTCAGCGACAGAGCTCTTTGCATTAGGGCAGACTTATACTATTCCAATAGCAAAAATTGAGATTGAAGATGACAGCTTCTCAAGTATTCCATCAGTTACTCAGTTGGAAAGATTGCAGGTAACATTACATGGAAATGAAAGTGATGGTGGCACCGCGTCAGTGGAATACCCTATTGCCGAGTACTCAGGTACAGTTAGCTATGAACTAATATCTTCTGATTGGGTATCTAATGAAGACGGTACTATTACCCTTACTGCTGAAAGTGAAGCGTTAATTAAGTCAGTTAATATAGCAATATTCGGAGCCTCTCCACTTTCCTCTAGAGTTAATGTTTTAGTTGAGACTAGCGAAAAAACGAGAGTAGATTCAGGAACATTCATACTCAATCAGAGTACTAATAGCTCAATACAAGTAACTGATGTTATAGGTAGCTATTGCTCTGATACTTATTTGTTATTCCCTTTATTTCAATACTGTTTCATATTGAATGCAGATAGTTCGTATCAGTACTTTTATGTGAATGATGCTAATTATAACGGTTCACTAGAAGACACTGAAATTTATAGTTATCAAGGAGCGTGGTTAATTAACGATGAAGATAAAGTCGTTTTAAGCCGTCATAGATTATTAGATGAAACTGGTTACCCGCTTGGTGATGATTGCTCTCCAGTGAATATTGAGGTGGCTGATGGAGCAGATTGCATACTTTACTCTCGGGATGAGTGGACGCTAACTCATATAGAGCAAAATGAATCTGGTAAAGAACCGGTGCTAATAACAACTGTGTTTCGCTATTTTCAAAGTATTGATTACAATAACACCCCAACTTTTGGCACCCATTATGGCGTTAGTCATGCGTATATTTTTGAACATATCCTGTATATAAACCAACCTTTACTATTTGATTTACCATAATATTTGTTCAGGAAAATTAATGAGCGCGTATTTTTAATACGCAACTGAAATTAACACTCAAGCCGCCTAGTTCTAAGCGGCTTATTCTATTCTCACTATTCTAGATTTCATCATTTACCGTAATTGACTGTAATTCTCCGCATCACCATTGTCATCACCCTGCCGTAACTCTTTCATATATCTGAAATAAAACTATCATGGCAGTGAAATATTAACGCCACGTCACTGTCACATTTCACATGCAGAATCCACCCAGCTTAAAAACTACAACATTATTTAGGTGTAACGATGAAACTGGGTGTACAACTTTCCGCAGTGGCGTTTGCCATTGCCGTTTTTGCAGGGGATGTGTCGGCTGATGCAAATACGCAAGATCTTAAGCCAGCGCTGAAGGTAAGCGAAAAAATTAACGAGTCGGCGATTAACTCTCAGAAAAAGATTGATCAAATCAGTGAAAGCATCAACGCAAAAGTGCAACGCTTTAAGGCGATCAATAAAGAAACTGACGGGCTAAATATTTACAACAAGCAGCTTCAAAAACAGATCGACAACCAGTTGGCCGAGCTATCTCAGCTTGATGTTTCGATAGATCAGGTATCAGTAATCGAGCGCCAAATTACTCCGTTAATGTTGCGTATGGTGGATGGACTTCAGCAGTTTGTCGCTTTGGATGTTCCTTTCTTACTGGCTGAGCGTGAAGATCGCGTTGCTAACTTACAACAGTTACTTGAGCGTGCAGATGTGGAAGTGTCTGAAAAGTTTCGTCGCGTGTTAGAAGCTTACCAAGTAGAGATGGACTATGGGCGCACGATTGAAGCCTATACCGGATTATTAACTGTTGATGGAAAAGAACGAGACGTAGAATTTTTGCGTTTAGGTCGTGTTGCGCTTATTTACCAAACTCGAGATGGTGCTGAATCGGGACGTTGGGATCAGTCCACTAAATCATGGAGCAAACTGTCATCTGAGCATCGCATTCAGATTGCAAAAGGGTTGCGCATGGCTCGCAAACAGTTAGCACCAGACATGTTAATGCTTCCAATTAACGCAGCATTATAGACGTTGTAGACAAGGACAATAAAGATGAAAAGTTTTACCCACTCCCTATTCACAACGCCAGCATTACTATCTGCAATGGCGCTAGTAGCAATTACTTCAGTACCTGTGTTCGGACAAGAAAAAGCAGTAAATTTAGACCAACTATTAAATTTGCTAGAACAAGGAAAAAATCAACAAACAGCACAAAATGTTGAGCGCGAAAATGCTTTCATACAACGTGAAAGTGAGCAAGATAAGCTGCTAAAGCAAGCAGAAGGCAACAGACAAGCAGTACTGAATCATTCTCAAGTATTAGAGGGAAAATTTGAAGCAAATGAAATAAAGCTTGCTGATAAAACTGAAGTATTAACTAAGCGATTAGGTTCGTTAAAAGAATTGTTTGGTGTATTACAGCAAGTGGCGGGTGACACAAAAAGTAAGTTTCAAACATCTGTGGTGTCAGCACAATTTCAAGGTCGCGATATATTTCTTGAGCAAATGGCAAAAGACATGGGGGCCAGCTCTAAACTTGCATCAATAGCAGATATAGAAAAAGTATGGTTCGAAATGCAGCGCGAAATGACCGAGCAAGGCAAGGTGGCCAAGTTTCAAACCGATGTCATCGTAGCGGGTGGTGATAAAGTTAATAAAAACGTCGTCCGTGTGGGAGCTTTTAATCTGGTGTCTGATGGAAAGTATCTCACGTTTAATCCTTCTACAAATACAGTGGCTGAATTACTGCGTCAACCTAATGACCGCTACTTAGACTCTGCTCTTGCAATTCAACATAATCAAAATGACCTTGTTTCTTTTGCGGTTGACCCAACTGGCGGTTCAATTTTAGGTTTATTGGTGCAAGCGCCAACGCTGTCAGAGCGTATTGAGCAAGGTGCAGTGGTGGGTTACATCATTTTAGCGGTAGGTGCTTTGGGATTATTACTGGCACTAGAGCGCATTATTTCTCTTACACTGGTTAATGCAAAAGTGAAGCGTCAGTTGAAGCAGTCAGAAGCAAAAAGCGACAACCCGCTTGGCCGAGTACTACAAGTGAAAGATCAATACCCGCATGCAGATACCGAAACGTTAGAGCTTAAGCTGTCGGAAGCGATTTTGGCAGAAGTGCCAAAACTTGGCCGCAATATGACATTTATTAAAATCATTTCAGTAGTGGCTCCATTAATGGGCTTGTTAGGCACAGTAACAGGCATGATTAATACATTCCAAGCAATCACGCTATTTGGTACTGGTGATCCTAAATTAATGGCTGGTGGTATCTCGCAAGCGTTAGTTACAACAGTACTTGGCTTGGTTGTTGCGATTCCAATGACGCTGCTCTATGCCTACCTAAGTACTCGTCATAAAAACGTTGTGTATATTTTACAAGAACAAGCATCTGGCATTATGGCGGAACGCAGTGAAAAGCAATCTGCTCCGTTAAAACAAGCAGCATAACCACGTGTATTTAAGGGTAAATCAAGATGTTCTTGTTTGAATTTGTCGAAACAATACGCGAATTTTTAGACACTGGTGGACAAGTGTTGGTGGTGATTGGTGCACTAATACTCGTGATGTGGTTACTCATTTTAGAGCGTGTGATGTTTATTTTTGGTCAGCACCGTCTTGCTGTGGCACACACTGTTAGTCGTTGGCACGCCCGTTCTGATCAAGCGTCATGGCATGCTGAGCAAATTCGCCAAGCAATGATCTCGCGTATTTCGCTGTCGCTAGACAGTACCTTACCCATTATTCAGGCATTGGTCGCGTTGTGTCCATTGTTAGGTTTAATGGGCACAGTGACGGGCATGATAGAAGTGTTCGACGTGATGGCCATTTCAGGTAGTGGTAATGCGCGCTCCATGGCATCAGGTGTATCAAAAGCGACCATTCCAACAATGGCTGGCATGGTGGGGGCATTATCAGGTGTTTTCGCAGCTACATGGTTAACGCGAAAATCGAAACGCGAAAAAGCCAAGCTTGAGCAGCAGCTTGAGCTTGCGCATTAAAGGTATAAACGGCACCTGTGCGATAAGTGCTTGTAAATAACAAATTACAGAGAAAATCATGAAACAACATTTTGCAAATTTAGTAGATGAAGAAGAGTCGAATATTGACCTAACCCCAATGCTAGACGTGGTATTCATTATGCTGATCTTCTTTATTGTAACCGCATCGTTTGTAAAAGAAGCAGGTATTGATGTAAATCGGCCAGAGGCTGCTACGGCGGTTAAAAAAGAACGCGCCAATATTTTGGTGGCGATTAATGATAAAGGTGAAATTTGGATTAATAAACGTCGTATTGATGTGCGAGCGGTTCAAGCCAATATTGAGCGTTTGTATGCCGAAAATCCGCAAGGCACTGTGGTTATTCAAGCAGATAAAAAAGCCACCACAGATGTATTGATTAAAGTGATGGATTCAGCGCGAGCAGCAGGCATTTATGATGTGTCAATTGCTGCGGAAGACGCATAAAAAGCGCAAAGTTATTAGGAATTAATATGTTACGCATTTTATTAGCATTAACCGCTGCTGCTGGCATTACATTATTTTTGTTTTATTTAATGCAATCGCTTATTCAAAGTGGAAATGGTGCATTAAGCGATCCGCCGCAAGGAAATGTACTCGACTTTGTTCGGTTAAAAAAAGAAGAAGCAGTAGAAAAAAAGCAACGAAAGCCTAATAAACCACCTAAACCTGACACGCCGCCGCCGTCATTAGTGCCACCTAGTATTAGTAACGACAGTTTATCGGGTGAAGGATCAACTATGAGCTTTGCGGCAGACGTTGCAACAGAGATGGCGATTGGCAGTGGATTGTCTTTAGATTCGGGCGATGGCGAATACCTACCAATTGTAAAAGTTGCGCCGGTGTATCCCCGGCGAGCCTTATCTCGCGGCATAGAAGGGTATGTGATTGTAGAATTTACGGTGAATAAGCAAGGCGCGGTTACAGATCCGCTTGTGGTTAAAGCAAATCCTGAAAGTATTTTTGACCGTGCGGCAATGGATGCAGCATTAAAATTCAAATATAAACCACGTGTTGTTAATGGCGAAGCGGTAGAAGTGCAAGGTGTCCAAAATCGCATTACGTTTGAAATTAAAGGCTAACAAGCTTCGTTTAGAAGCATATTAAACAGCAAAGAATAGAGTAAATATGATGAAACAATCGACCCTTAGTTTTGCATTATATATGGCGTTTTCGGTAGTGACAGTATCTTCAACGTTAGTAACTTCAATATTGCTAACTTCACCAGTGGCTCAAGCAGCGCAAACGAATCAGCAAATTGAAACTATAGAAAAGAAAACCAGAAAAACCCCTGCACTACGAGAGCGTGTATATGCTCAGTTGGCAAGAGCACAGAAACTAGCGGATGAAGGCGATGTTGCGAAAGGGTTGGCGGTATTGGATTCAGTTCGTAACAAAGCCGATACGATGAATAGCTACGAGCGCGCCATGATGTGGAACTTCTATGGTTTTATTTATTATAACCAGCAGGATTATAAAAGCGCGGTGGATTACTTCGATAAGTTAGTGAATGAGAATAATATCCCAGAGTCGTTGGAGGTAAATACGCTATTTAGCTTAGCGCAACTTGAGATGATGCAAGGTCACTTTGCTAAAACGATCGCCTATATAGAGAGGTGGGAAGCGCTACAAACGGACGAAGCAAATTCAAAAGGGCTGATATTAAAAGCGCAAGCTTATTATCAGGCAAAAGATTATCAAGCGGCGCTTCCCAATATCAATAAGGTGATAGCATTGGAGGAACAAAGTGGTAATACAGCAAAAGAAAATTGGTTGGTTCTACAGCGCGCACTCTATTATTCACTGCAACAACCCTTGCAAGTGACAAACGTGCTCGAGAAAATGGTAAAGCTTTATAATAAGCCTGAGTACTGGACGCAATTGGCCGCTATGTACGGTGAAACTGAGCAACCTAAAAAACAGTTGGCGGTTATGGAAGCGGCTTATCAGCAAGGCTTTGTGACAAAGGCTACGGATATAAAAAGTTTGGCTCAGCTTTATTTTTACTCAGGCGCACCAGCAAAGGCAGCAAAGGTGTTAACTTATGCTATTGACAGCTTGGCAGTGCAACCAGACTTAAAAACATTACAGTTTTTAGCACAAGCTTGGTCATCGGCAAAAGAACATGAAAAAGCCTTGCCAGTATTACAACAAGCGGCAATATTGTCTGATGCGGGCAATATTGAACAGCGCATGGGCGAGATATATTTTGAAATGGACGATTACCATCACGCTATCAAAATGATTAATCAGGCGTTAGCAAAAGGCAAGCTAGATAATCCAGGTAATGCATACTTGGTATTGGGGATGGCGCATTTTAACTTAGGTCATTACGACAATGCGATTGCGCAGTTTGAAGATGCAAAAGATGAGCAAGAGGTTGCGTCGTCTGCGGTCCAGTGGCTTCAGTATACATTGAAAGAAAAGGCAAGGACTGCACAGCTTTAATGCTGTGCAGAATAGGAAAGGCTGTGAATTAAAAGAAACCTCTTGAAAGTAACAATTCTATCTTCGGTCGGTAGTGTTTAGTACCAAGTTTAAGTTATTGCTTTTCAATGTTTATCATGTTTTCTATGTCTAGTCGTCTGTCATCTTTCCATTTAGCAAGCTGTTGAACAAAAACTTTCTCGTATATTTTTTCAGCTTCATTCAATGCTACTAATTTTTGTGGGAGTAACTGGTCGTCTTGACTATATTCTACCCTCAACATTTTCTTATTAAGAAAGTTAAATACATAAGCCTCATCTTGAACTCTATTTAAGCAATGCTCCTCCGAGAAGTTTTTTAAATCACAAAACTGAATACCTCGCTTGGATATTGTGGTATTCAGTTTGAGAAGCTCATCATACAAGTAGCCTTTATCATTGGGCACATGGCTTAACAAAATATTATCATCTAAAACTTTAACTGCAGCGTGGATGTTCGTACTAATGGCACTTATAAATAATAACATTATTACTTTTATCTTCATGTTAAATATCCTTTTTAAATAGTGAATATTCACCTTTACGTTAACAGATGTTGTTTTTATTCTAAGGTGTTTATTTTTCTTTGTAGGCCATCAAAATCGCTTTCAGAAATAATGTTGTGAAGATACAGATAATGATTCCGATAATAATGCCAATAAAATTTAACGCACCAATTGCTTCAGCACCTTTATATTGCATATAAAAATAATCAAAAATTAGAATGAGTACAACGGGTGATGTGATCATTATTAATAACCGTAAAAGAGGATTTTTGGTTGTGCACTCCATCAAAAATAGAGTGGCAGCAGAAATGATAAATAGCACAAAGTAAACCATACTTATATTCCTTAAAATCGTCCCTTAAAAGCATCCAAATTAACGCTATTTTTTTCATTATTTTTTCTATTATTAGCTGAAACGATGTTTTTTGTACAATTTTTGACAGATAAACATTCATTGCGGTTAAAGTTTGAGCGGTTTTGGGTTTGGTGATGTATTAAAAGGGCTTCTGAAGTGTTTTATGAATCAATAATTAGAAAGTGATTGCGTATTCATTCACTAGTTATGCAAGTTTACCCGAAAAGCACGCCATTTAAGGTCTGATATTGATTTTATAGAGACTTTTTATGCTTTTTCTGGAATAATAACGCACAATTTTTGGCTCTATATGAGTAATTAGTTGGTCAATAATAAATACTAACTAAGGTGATTTTTCTTACCAGTTGAAACTGAAAGTTTTGTAAGAAAGGTTTGCACATACTCGGACGCATGCGTGCCAGCATGCAACTTATGATGAGGAACAATTATGTCTGAACAAATTAATGCAACACGCGAGTTATTTGATGAAGTAATGGTACCAAACTACGCTCCTTCAAGCGTGGTGCCAGTACGTGGCGTTGGCTCACGTGTGTGGGATCAAGAAAATCGTGAATTCATCGACTTTGCTGGTGGCATTGCAGTTAACTGTTTAGGGCATTGTCATCCTAACCTTGTAGCTGCGTTAAAAGAGCAAGGTGAAAAGTTATGGCACCTTAGTAACGTAATGACTAACGAACCTGCATTACGTTTAGCAAAAAAATTAACCGATGCAACGTTTGCAGAGCGTGTTTACTTTGCAAACTCTGGCGCAGAGTCAAACGAAGCTGCACTTAAATTAGCGCGTCGTTGGGCGATTGATAATCACGGCGAAGAGAAAAACGAAATTATTGCTTTCTCTAAAGGTTTCCACGGCCGTACTTTCTTTACTGTAACGGTAGGCGGTCAGCCAGCTTACTCTGATGGTTTTGGTCCTAAGCCAGGCGCAGTAGATCATGCTGAATACAACGACTTAGCATCGTTAGAAGCGCTAATGTCTGATAAAACTTGTGCGGTAATGCTTGAGCCACTACAAGGTGAAGGCGGTATTATCTCGCCAACTCAAGAATTTATTGAAGGTGTACGTGCATTATGTGACAAGCATAACGCGTTGATGATCTTTGACGAAGTTCAAACTGGCGTAGGTCGTACTGGTGATTTATACGCATACATGGGCCTAGGTGTAACACCAGATATCTTAACATCTGCTAAGGCGTTAGGTGGCGGTTTTCCAATTGGTGCAATGTTAACAACAGCTGAAATTGCGAAGCACTTAAAACCAGGTACTCATGGTAGTACTTACGGCGGTAACCCACTAGCGTGTGCGGTTGCTGAAGCTGCACTTGATACTGTGAACACTCCTGTAGTTTTAGATGGCGTGAAGCAGCGCGAACAAATGTTCCGCGAAGGCTTAAATGCAATTAATGAAAAATACAATGTATTTGCAGAAGTTCGCGGCAAAGGTTTATTAATTGGTGCAGTATTAAACGATACTTACAAAGGTCGTGCTCGTGACTTTTTAGTTGCTTCTGCAAACAATGGCTTAATGGCATTAGTAGCTGGTGCAGACGTAGTAAGATTTACACCTTCTTTAGTTATTCCTGAAGAAGATATTAAAGAAGGGTTAGCGCGCTTTGAAAAAGCGGTAGCCGACGTAGTAAACGGTTAATTTCATTACCCGAATATCATTGAACGATGCACTTCACCCTGTTGAAGTGCATTTTTATATTAGATAGCAGCATATATTGGAGCAAGCGAACATGATGATCATTCGCCCAATCCGTCAAGATGATTACGCAGTACTGTTTAAAATTGCGGAAGAATCTGGTCATGGATTTACATCTTTACCAGTGAACGAAGAGTTAATCCAAAAGAAACTTTCACGTTCAGAAGCGTCATTCAAGAAAGCCGTATCACAACCGGGTGATGAAGGTTACTTATTTGTAATGGAAGATTCTGAAACAGGTGAAGTAGTTGGTACAAGTGGCATTGAAGCGGCAGTTGGCTTAGATGATGCTTTTTACCATTATCATCTAGGCAAAGTGGTACATTCGTCACGTTCGTTGAATGTATACAATACAGTTGAAACACTAACTCTGTGTAACGACTATACAGGTGCAACTGAAATTTGTACGTTGTTTTTACGTGAAGCGTACCGCAAAGATAATAACGGTAAATTGTTATCTAAATTCCGTTTCTTGTTCCTACAAGAGCAGCAACATCGCTTTTCTGATACGGTGATTGCAGAAATGCGCGGCGTGTCTGACGCGAATGGCGACTCTCCATTCTGGCAATGGCTAGAAGAACACTTTTTCTCGATGGATTTTCCAACCGCAGATTACCTAACAGGTATTGGCCAGAAAGTGTTTGTTGCGGAATTAATGCCAAAATATCCTATCTACGTGAATTTACTTAGTAAAGAAGCACAAGATGTGATTGGCCATGTGCATGATAATACGCGT
The DNA here is from genome assembly GCF_016469335.1 of Flocculibacter collagenilyticus. Classification (NCBI taxonomy): domain Bacteria; kingdom Pseudomonadati; phylum Pseudomonadota; class Gammaproteobacteria; order Alteromonadales; family Pseudoalteromonadaceae; genus Flocculibacter; species Flocculibacter collagenilyticus. Next base: position 3,485,600 of record NZ_CP059888.1, on the reverse strand, counting down.
CCTGCCATTCAGTTATTAAAATCTGAAGGCTTTAATTTTGCTGGATACGTTGATATTTTTGATGGTGGCCCAACAGTAGAAGCAAACATCAAAAATATTCGTTCAGCTAGTCAAAGTAAAAACTACACTATAGTGATTGGTGAGAGTGCCTCTGATGATGCGGTGTCACACCTAATTAGCAATACCGAAGTTGAAGACTTCCGCGCTACGCTAACGCCATTAAATGTGGATGTTACGTCAGACAGTGTAACGCTTAGCCAAAAGCTGGCTGATTTATTACTTGTAAAAGCAGGTGACTCAGTAAGACTAGTTGCACTTTAATCAGGAGAAAATAGCATGACAAACGCAGTTCAATATATTAATGGCCACTGGCTTGCTGGTAAGGGTGATTCTTTTAGCTCGGTAAACCCTGCAAAGAACGAAGTGATTTGGCAAGGTAACGCGGCTACATCACAGCAAGTAGATGAAGCTATGGATGCCGCGCGTAACGCGTTTTATTCGTGGGCAGATTTATCTTTTGAAGCACGCTTAAATATCGTTAAAGCATTTGGCGAGCAATTAAATGCTCATAAAGAAGAGTTAGCGGTTGCGATTGCACAGGAAACGGGTAAACCTTTATGGGAAACGCGTACTGAAGCGGGTGCAATGGTTGGTAAAATTGCTATTTCTGAAAAAGCCTACCAAGAGCGTACGGGTGAAACGGAAAATGGCATGCCTGTAGGGCGTGCATTTATTCGTCACAAGCCGCACGGTGTGGTTGCCGTTTTTGGACCATATAACTTCCCAGGTCACCTGCCAAATGGTCACATTGTTCCTGCATTATTGGCGGGTAATACTGTTATTTTCAAGCCGAGTGAATTAACACCTATGGTGGCACAATTGACGGTTGAACTGTGGGAAAAAGCAGGATTGCCTAAAGGTGTGTTGAATTTACTGCAAGGTGAAGTTGAAACGGGTAAAGCGATTGCAGGCCACAAAGAAATTGATGGCTTATTCTTTACGGGCAGTTCTCGCACTGGTCACTTCTTGCATCAGCAGTTTGCAGGCGACCCAGGTAAGATCTTAGCGCTTGAAATGGGTGGCAATAACCCGTTAATCGTTAATCAAGTGTCAAACATTGACGCTGCTGTACACGATATCATTCAATCAGCATTTATCTCTACTGGTCAGCGTTGTACATGTGCACGTAAACTATTTTTGCCAGTTGGCTCTGAAGGTGATGCGATTTTAGAAAAGCTCATTTCTGCGACTAGAGCAATTAAAGTGGGTTTTTATGATGATGAAGATCAGCCGTTTATCGGTAGTATGATTTCAAGTGCGGCTGCAAAAGGCATGGTTAAAGCACAGGCTGAGTTGGTTGAAATGGGTGGTAAATCAATTATCGAATTAGTTCATACTGATTTCGATACAGGCTTCGTTACACCTGGAATCATAGATTGTACTGATATATCGGACTTCCCTGATGAAGAGCATTTCGGTCCATTATTGAAAATCTTCCGTTTTAGTGATTTCGATCAAGCTATTGCAAAGGCAAATGATACAAGCTATGGCTTAAGCGCAGGCTTATTAAGTGATAGCGATGACCTATATCGTCATTTCTTCCGTCGTATTCGTGCTGGTATCGTGAATTGGAACCGTCCAATCACGGGGGCGAGCAGTGCGGCACCGTTTGGTGGTATAGGCGCTTCTGGTAACCACAGAGCAAGTGCTTATTATGCTGCGGATTATTGCGCATACCCAGTGGCATCAGTGGAACTAGAGCGAGTAACACTACCTGGTCAGTTAAGCCCTGGTTTAACGCTGTAATTTTATTTGCACCGAAAAAGAAGCGTCATTGGCGCTTCTTTTTTTGTTAAGCGCGCTTAATTTCTGCTTATATATTAACGTTATGCCGTGTATCTAATGATTTAATGCTCTATTAATACATGTTGCGCATACGAAAATAATATAATTTTTACTTGATTAAAAAATAAACAAATGTACAATGCCCGCGAATCATTCGTGAGCAGTTAAGAGGTAGATCCATATGCACACCAACGTACACCATCTTTTCGATAATTTATGGGCTGATTATATTTCGTTAACCCCATCAGCGAAAAAAGTTCATGAAGTACTTGCTCAAAATAATGAAGATAAAATTCTAAATGACCATGTAGCATTTCGTACTTTTAATATAGCAAAAGTAAACCTTGAAAAACTTGCTGCGCACTTTTTAGCGCTTGGTTATACAGAAGGTGGCGAATATCATTTCGAACAGAAAAAGCTATATGCAAAACACTTTGAACATGAAGACAAGCGTTTACCTAAAGTGTTTATTTCAGAGTTATTAGTTGAAGAATTTAGTGAAGAGCTGCAAGCAATCGTTAAGCAAATGGTTGATGGTATTGATGCAGAATTAGTAACAGCAGAAAACTTTTTATATTCTGGTACGCACTGGAGTGTGACGTTTGAACAGTATAAGCAGTTACTTCAAGAAAGCGAATATGCTGCGTGGATGGCTGCATATGGCTTTAGAGCAAACCACTTTACGGTAAATATTAATGCATTAGATTCATTTGATTGTATTAATGAAGTCAACCATTCACTTAAAGCCGCTGGTTTTCAATTAAATACCAGTGGTGGCGAAGTTAAAGGTTCACCAGAAGTATTGCTTGAGCAATCATCTACCATGGCAGATGTTGCGGAAGTAAAGTTTGCAGACAAAACGGCAAAAATTCCAAGCTGTTTTTACGAGTTTGCAAAGCGTTACAACGATAAAGAAGGCGAATTATATTCGGGCTTTGTTGCAGCGTCGGCAGATAAGATTTTTGAAAGTACAAACGCCAAGTAACGGTTAATATTCGTTTTGTGTGATAGCCGCTGTGAATTTATTTACAGTGGCTAGATTCAATTTCCAATATTTTAATAGGTAATTACACTTTTTTCTTGTCGGTATAGGGTGGCCAGCCTAGTGGTTTACCTGCAAGAAAATGCAAATGAATATGGTATACCGTTTGACCACCATATTCGTTACAGTTCATCACAACCCGGTAACCGTCTTCGGCTAGTCCTTTCTGTTTAGCAATTTTACTCGCGACATAAAGTAAATGGCCGGCAACTTCTCTGTCTTCTTCGGTTATATCGTTAATAGTTGCGATCGGTTTTTTGGGAATTATCAAAAGATGGGTAGGGGCTTGAGGGTTAATATCTTCAAATGCCAGACTAATGTCATCTTCGTAGACGATACTTGCTGGGATTTCTCGGTTAATAATTTTAGTAAAAATGGTACTCATGGGCTGTGTTAATCCTTTTAAGCAGTCAATAACTAATATTATCATATAGATATTTCGATTCAGGTCGATAGTTATATGATAGTTATATTAAGAAAAGCCAACCTAAACAAAAATGGTCGATAAATGTGTTTGCTAATAGTGTGATAAATACGTGTCAATATATTTGTAATATGATTGGCTTATAATTTGCTTGTATCTCAGGCGTTTATCCACAGATTAAGAGATGAAGCGTTATATTTAATAGAAACTGATTTAAAAATAACCGGGATTTAGTTACATTGCATAGTTAAGCTCTAATGTGCTTAATTCATACTTTACATCGTTTTTTATCATTATTGGGAAGATAGCGTAAAGTGATAGCGTTTACTGAGTAAATAACTCTTCGCTTGATGAAGTGGTACTTTTTATTAAGATGTATTTTGAATAGTATTTTTACACTGGAAGTATTCAATACTTGTACTGTTGCAGTTTACTGCAGTAATAAGCGCCTACCTTAAGGTAAGTTGTGGTAATTATTTTGTATTTGATGAATTTATTGGTGTGTAAATCGTAGTGAATGTAGTGAAGTTTTATTGTGTTGTAGCAGTGTGTTGTAGTCTCTTACTTATTTCAGTAGTTACTCCTAACGTTAATGCCACTCCCCATGCTTTTTGGGCGTTGCAAGATGACGAACCTAACTTTAATGTTACGTTAGGGTCAATCTATAACTCCAATATTAATCCTACGTTGCTTCAAGAGCAGTCTGATTTTGGCTTTCAATTTAATGCCGATTTAAATTTAGTGCACCTTAGTGAGGGATATGCGTGGCAAGCACTTTACAAAGGTAATATCGCACGTTATCAAGATCGCGCGGATACACAGTATCAGTCACATCATTTGAAGCTTGGTTCTGCATTTTTTGTTAATGACAAATTTCATTTCATCCTTTCAGGTGAGCTCACTCAACGTGATGAGTTACTTGGACAAGGGATCTCCAAGCAGAAAAAGCAGGTGATTAAACCAGATCAATATGTAATGCCAACACTTACACTCTCGGGTGTTTACGGTTCAATTAATGATAAACAGTACCTCACTGTTAATAGTCTTATACAAAGTAAGCGTTATGAGGAGCATAACCTTTATGCGTCACAGTTTGACCATGACCGTGCTTCTATCGACGTCGAACTAGGTATTGCTGTCAGTGATGCGACTCATATTGTGGGCTTTTCAGAGTTGAGCCATACCAATTATATTGACGACACACGCGATGACTCGGATATGAAGCGAGTATTACTGGGGGCTCGTTGGCAAGCAACAGGTGTTACATCGGTTAAAGCGTTATTGGGTGCCTATCAGCGAGATTTTTCACGGCAAGCAACTCAAAAGGGAACAAGCTGGCTAGCTGCGCTAAATTGGCAGCCTTATGATTACATGAGTATTGAGTTTCACAGTGAACAAACCTCTTTGTTATCAGAACTGGAGCAAGCAGGTAATAACCAAAGCCATGAATTGGGTGTAACAGTCACATATGTACCAAACGATGATTGGACATTAGTAGGGCAGCACGTTAAAAGAACAGAGCAAGTAGAAGGTGAGACTGTACAATTTAATACTGATTATCAGTTAACAAGGTTCTCCATGTTTAAAAAGGTAATGCAACATAGCCAGCTTTCATTACAGTTTTCGGCGGTAGATGAGCAAGATAATCGAGGATTATTTCACTACCAGCAAGATCAAGTTAAGTTAAATTACCATTTAAGTTTTTAGTATGTTCATTAGTAACGGGGTTACGTTGATCCAAATGTTAAAGCAGGTTTGCGGTGTTGTACTGATCAGCTTTTTACTCAGTGTAAGTACATTATCATATGCTGATGCGTCTAATACTGAGCAGTTTAATAGTGTCGAGCAAGAATACACGATTGGCATTGGCGATCGTATTCAGATATCGGTGTATAACGAGCCCGACCTTGCATATAACAACAAGATTGGGAAATCAGGATATATAGACTACCCCCTCATTGGTATGATTCAAGTAACGGGTGAAACACCGAAAAGCTTGAGCGAAAGTTTAGAACATAAGCTCAAAGATGGTTATTTAGTGTCCCCTAATGTCATGGTGGTCATTCAGGAATTTCGTCCATTTTTCATTCACGGTGCAGTAAAGCGCCCTGGTCGTTATGACTTTCAGAGTGAACTAACCATCGAGCAGGCAATTGCCATCGCAGGGGGGTTGAAAGATCGTGCGTCTAAAACAAATTGGTCGATAAAACGAGAAAATAATAAAGAAGCAGCCCTTGCTGAAAAAGGAACTCGCGTACGCCCTGGTGATGTCATAACGATTGAGCAAAGCTTCTTCTAATATGTCTTATTCTACGCTTATACCCAATGCTGCTAACCAGTCTGATGAAATTGCATTAGACGAGTTATTGGTGTTTTTGTGGGAGCGAAAATTTAGAATAATCTTACTTAGTTTATTAATGACTCTATTAGGCGCAGCTGTCATTCTGAAAATGCCGAAGGTTTATCAAGCCTCAGCTACTATCATGTTAGGGTCTTCAGGGGATAATTTATCAGTCGTTGAAAATGTATTATCACTGAAGTCTAATAAATCGGATGAAATGGATACGACTCTTGCTTTTTTACGCTCTCGTTCATTTATTGAGACACTTGTTGTGGGGCAAGAACTTCACTACATAGATGAATATAAAGAATCGATTAAGTCGAACAATGGACTCAAGAAAGTAGTCGATATTCAACATAGTATTGATGTGTTTTTGAAAAACCTTTCTGTTACCCAAGTCGCTGATACCAATTTATTGAAATTAAACTTCAACTCTCATGATCCACAATTGGCTCAACAAGTGGTTAATGCGATTACGCCCGCATTTTTAGCGCACCAAAAGCAGTTCAAGCAAGGTAATGTAGATAAAACATCTGAGTGGCTTAGTAACCAGCTTAACGAATTAAAAACAAATTTAGAGCAGTCGGAAGCAACGTTAGAGTCTTATTTGAAAGAAAAGAAGTTAATAGATGTAGACAGTCAAATTAACTTGTCACAGCGTGAAATAAGTCGACTTTTATCGGAAAAATATAAGAATGAAAAAGAACTGGCTGAAATTGACGCAATTTTGGTTCAGGTTGACCGACGTCGAGATAAATTAGATAAATTGTTAGAGTTACCATGGCTATTAAAAAATAGTTTGATTACCGATATTAGGCGTCAAATATTTTTACAGCAAAAGGTTCTTGATCAAATATCCCAGCGTTACTTACATAAGCATCCAAAGTTTATTGCAGAAAAAACACGACTAGATTCTTTAAATAGTGAATTGCAGCAGACGATTCACCAACTTATAGAGTCATTAAAAAACGATCAGCAAAATATTGCACAGCGTTTAATTGCTATCGATAATCAAATAGATTCCGCTAAAGAAGAGCATAGCAATTTAGGTCGTAATCAGATGGATCTCGCTCGTTATTATCGTGAAATTGAAGCGAATCAAAAAATCTATGAAGCCTTGCTAACGAAAGTCAAAGAAAATGAAATTTTAAAAAATGCCTCACACATTGCTGACATTGCATTAATTGATGCCGCGGTTTTACCAAAGCAGCCGATTAAGCCCAAAGTTAGTTTGTCGATTATTGTTATTTTTATTGTTTCATTGATTGGCAGTGTGATTTTACAAGTAGTTTTGCAACTATTGTTCGACAAGCTAACCAAACTAAAAAATACGGTGCGTGGATTAGACCTCTCAATTTTATCTTACATTCCGAAATTAAATGGCGAGAAAAGAAAAGTACCAGTTCATTCGCCAATTAGTATTCATAAAGAAAAAACAGATGTGCAGTTTGTTGAAAGTATTCGCACCCTAAGAACCACATTACTTACCCAGTCACAATTTAAGCATAAAAAAGTAGTGGCTATAACGTCGGCAATGCCTGATGAAGGGAAATCGAGTGTTGCAGTTAACTTATCGCTCTCGTTTGCCGAGCTCGAAAATGTATTGCTGATTGATGCCGATTTACGCTTACCGTCCATAGGTGAAGTGTTCAACTTGGATGAAGAGCATCCAGGTTTAACGAATTTGATTGCACAACGGGCTAAATTTAGTGAGTGTGTGCATACCGATCAATTGTCGGATTTAAATGTATTAAGTGCAGGTACGCCTGCAAGAAACCCACTGGTATTTCTTTCTAAAAAGCGTTTTGGTCACGTGATCCGTAACCTAGGCAAAGCTTATGACCGAGTCTTCATTGAAACGCCCCCAGTCAATACGGTAAGTGACGCACTCGTTATTGCAAAAGCTGTAGATAGCGTGATTGTGGTTGTAAATAGCGAAGAAGCCGACCATCATTATTTTATTGATGCAATTGAACGCTTGCAGCAAACGGGCGTTGAAATTGAAGGTGTTGTGTTAAACAAGGTTAAAATGAAAGGCTCACCATATGGCTATGGTAAACGTGTTAGAAGAAGAGGTATGATCAACCGAATGTTATTGCGCACATAAGTGCTTAATTTTTGCTGTGCTACAGCATGCATTTAATAAGGCCTCTTCTTGATTAGTTTAAAGCACCTTCATACATTTGCATTAAATCACCATGCACTGGCTGTGCATCAAATTAGCCATACTTCCGATTTATCTCAACTTACGAAAAAGCTCTCAAGTAATGAGCCCTATTGGTTATTGGGGCAGGGAAGTAATTGCCTGTTTATTGATGACTTTATGGGCGCAGTTGTCGCGATGAAAACTCATGCTATTGAGATAGAAGAATATAGTAATCATTATGCGGTTTGCTGTGAAGCAGGTGTTAATTGGCATCAATTAGTGACTGAGTTATTACGTAAGGGAATAAATGGCTTAGAAAATTTAGCATTAATTCCTGGAACGGTTGGTGCTGCGCCTATGCAGAACATCGGCGCGTATGGGGCAGAGCTGAGTGAGTTTGTAGATTGGGTCGAGTATTTTGACTTATCAACTCAATCGTTTATCCGTATTTCGAACCAAGAATGTCAATTTTCATATCGTGACAGTGTTTTCAAGCATGAGTTACGACATGATGTCATTATCTCTCGTGTTATGCTGAAATTAAGCAAACAATGGCAACCGAAAAAGTATTATGGTGAGTTAAAGCTATTACCAGAAAATTGTAGTGCTGAGCAAGTGTACAACAAAGTCATTGAGATAAGGCAAAAAAAAATACCTGATCCGACAGCAATACCCAATGCGGGCAGCTTTTTTAAAAACCCTATTGTGACTAAGCAATATGCACAAGAGTTAGCTAAAAGCTTCCCTACCATGCCATGCTATCCCGTTGATGAAAGTCACACTAAACTTGCCGCAGGCTGGCTAATTGATCAAGCGGGGTTGAAAGGCATGTTCATTGGTGGGGCGATGGTACACCAGAATCAAGCACTGGTATTAATTAATCATCAACATGCAAGTGGGAAGGATGTTATAAACTTAGCTATGTCGATTCGAGAGCAGGTACTTCATAAATTTGGCGTGTTATTGGAGCCTGAGGTGAGATTAGTTGGACAATCTGGCGAGGTTAAATTAGCGGCAGTGTCATCTTCACATAGTCTGACAGCTAATGCTAAATGCGAAGGTGAATAAGAGGCAATGATTATGTTAGACAATCGACATTATATTTTAAAACAGCTTGCTCAAGGGGAATTTTGCTCCGGAGAGCAACTGGGTAAACAATTAAATATATCTCGGGCGGCCGTTGCTAAACACATTAAAGTATTAAATGAAATGGGGTTAGATATATATCGGGTAACGGGAAAAGGCTATAAGTTATCAACACCATTATCATTAATTGATCCAGACACGATAAAAACGTATTTATCAAACAGTGATTCACATTTAAGCCAAGTACCTGAAGTTCAACTGATCCCAATTATCGAATCCACAAATACTTACCTGATTAACCAACTTCGCGATGGTACGACGTTAAGTAATGGTCATACTGTTATAAGTGAATTTCAATCTCAAGGCCGAGGACGCCGAGGGCGCAACTGGCACTCGCCTTTAGGCACGAATTTGTATATGTCGTTGGCGTGGAAGTTTGATAATGGCTTTCAAAGTGTAATGGGGTTAAGTTCGGTTGTTGCACTTGCACTTATTGATACGCTCCAGCAAATGCACATTGCTGATGCTAAAGTGAAATGGCCTAATGATATTCTTATTCATGACCACAAAGTCGCGGGAGTGTTAGTGGAGTTAGAGGGGCAAGTAAACGATAGCTTTACTGCAATAATAGGAGTCGGTGTGAACGTTGCTATGGAACAGCAGAGCATAGCTCACATTGAACAGCCTTGGTGTTCGTTAAATGACTTTTCAGCTCAGCCTATTGATAAAACACAGTTTGCCAGTCTTTTGATTAATAATTTGTGTAATAAAATCCACCAGTTTGCCAATACTGGCTTAGTCAACATGTTACCAGAGTGGCAAAGCGTGGATCGTTACTATAATCAAAAAGTCGCACTCATCATGGGAGACACCAAAAGAATAGGTACTGCAAAAGGTATCGATCAACAAGGTGGGCTACGTTTACAAATGGGACAAGAAGAAAAAGTATTCTATGGGGGCGAAATTAGTCTCAGACCACTAAGTAATAATGCCGATTAGTACACCAACTAATATACCAACTAATTTCCATTATTAAGTTATGTTAAATTCAGCAGCACAGCGTTCATACCCGAGGTGATATGTCGAAACAGCAGTCAGTGCAGTTACTCATAGATATTGGTAACACAGCCAGTAAAAGCTTCTTATATTATGCAGATAAGAAAAATAGTGCAGAGAAATTTATAAGAGTTCCCTGCGAATATGCGCATATTCCATTTAACGATATTCAGCATATTTATATTGCAAGTGTGAGTCACTGTGACAGTGTTTCAGATATTGTTGCAGAAGCAGCAAATAGAGGGGTAGGTACTACTCATATAGTTACTGAAAAAAAAGCGTTTGGGGTTGAATGCGCATATAAAAATTATCAAACGTTAGGTATCGATCGCTGGTTAGCGATTTTAGGGTCGGTAGAAAAGTACCCTGAAACTAATTTAATTATCGTTGATGCGGGTACAGCAACGACCGTTGATATTGTTAGTTATCATCATGCAACAGTTGCGTTACCTGCTCGCACTATTCACTTGGGCGGTTGGATAGCACCGGGTATTGATTTAATGCTAAATTCAATTACCCAAAATACTAAAAAAGTATTTTCCGATAGTGAAACAGAATTTAAGCATGAGTTTGGTAAAAATACACCTCAAGCGCTGAAGAGTGGTGTGCTTGCGAGTCAATGTGGATTAATTCGTCATGCAATTAGCTTAGCAGGTAATGAATATAAGATATTGATTACAGGCGGCAATGCTTCGCTTATCGTTAATGGAATTGACGATATTGAGACTACTATTGAGCCATTACTGGTTTTTGAAGGATTAGCCCGTTTTTCAAACAAACAGTAATTATTACGCCTTATAGCGTTGCTATTCGGTGCTCACTCAGCTGTTGTGTGTATAAAAAGTGGTCATTTAAGCGATAAATATAAAAAAAGTTGTTTTTTACTGTTGCGCTCACAAAATCTATGCTCTAGAATGCGCCTCACTTAATGCAGTGCCGGCTTAGCTCAGTTGGTAGAGCAACTGACTTGTAATCAGTAGGTCGCCAGTTCGACTCCGGCAGCCGGCACCATTAATAAAAAATTCTCGGAGGGGTTCCCGAGTGGCCAAAGGGATCAGACTGTAAATCTGACGGCTCCGCCTTCGCAGGTTCGAATCCTGCCCCCTCCACCATTATTTCATTGTGAAATGAGTTTATACGAAGATAGATGCGGGCATCGTATAATGGCTATTACCTCAGCCTTCCAAGCTGATGATGCGGGTTCGATTCCCGCTGCCCGCTCCAATTCTCTTGGAGAACGCTGATATAGCTCAGTTGGTAGAGCGCACCCTTGGTAAGGGTGAGGTCGGCAGTTCGAATCTGCCTATCAGCACCACGTCTACTTCCTTCTCTCATGTCAATGATATTGCTTAAATGCGAATTTTAAGCTAAACCACTATAAACTTGTTATTTGAACTGAAAAAAGGCTCTCAAAATGGCTAAAGAAAAGTTTGAACGTACGAAACCGCACGTTAACGTTGGCACAATCGGTCACGTTGACCACGGTAAAACTACTTTAACTGCAGCAATCACTAACGTACTTGCAAAAGTATATGGTGGTGAAGCAAAAGACTTCGCATCAATCGATAACGCTCCAGAAGAGCGTGAGCGTGGTATCACAATCGCAACGTCACACGTAGAATATGACACTCCATCACGTCACTACGCGCACGTTGACTGTCCAGGACACGCTGACTACGTTAAAAACATGATCACTGGTGCTGCACAAATGGACGGCGCTATCTTAGTAGTAGCGGCGACAGACGGCCCAATGCCACAAACACGTGAGCACATCCTACTTTCACGTCAGGTTGGTGTACCTTACATCATCGTATTCATGAACAAATGTGACATGGTAGACGACGAAGAGTTACTAGAATTAGTAGAAATGGAAGTACGTGAACTACTTTCAGAATACGAATTCCCAGGTGATGACTTACCAGTAATTCAAGGTTCAGCTCTTAAAGCGCTTGAAGGCGAAAAAGAGTGGGAAGACAAGATTGTTGAGCTAGCTGGTCACTTAGATACTTATATCCCAGAGCCAGAGCGTGACATCGATAAGCCATTCATCATGCCTATCGAAGACGTATTCTCAATCCAAGGCCGTGGTACAGTAGTAACAGGTCGTGTAGAGCGCGGTATCATCAACACAGGTGACGAAGTAGAAATCGTAGGTATTAAAGAAACTACAACAACTACTTGTACTGGTGTAGAAATGTTCCGTAAGTTACTAGACGAAGGTCGTGCGGGTGAGAACATCGGTGCACTACTACGTGGTACTAAGCGTGAAGACGTAGAACGTGGTCAAGTACTAGCGAAGCCAGGTACAATTCAACCACACACAAAATTCACTTCAGAAGTATACGTACTTTCGAAAGATGAAGGTGGTCGTCATACACCATTCTTCAAAGGCTACCGTCCACAGTTCTACTTCCGTACAACTGACGTAACAGGTAACATCGAGTTACCAGAAGGCGTAGAAATGGTAATGCCAGGCGACAACATCAAGATGACAGTAGAGCTAATCTGCCCAATCGCGATGGACGAAGGTTTACGCTTCGCAATCCGTGAAGGTGGTCGTACTGTTGGTGCTGGTGTTGTAGCAACAATCGTAGAATAATTAGTTAGTAATAACTAAATGCAAAAGGCTCCTTCGGGAGCCTTTTTTGTGTCTAAAATTAAGAAGGGCTAACCAAAATCAAACACAAGCAGTTTAGTATTCGTACTTTGATGGTTTTTAAAGTGAATACTACTCTCGTCAATTAGCATAACGCCATCCCCTTGATTTAATTCAGTAGCATTTATTACGGCATTGCCTCTAATGACATGTATATATGCTTGTTTATTGTTGTTAAGGGGGAGACTGGTAGCTTGGCCTTTATTTAAAACTAATTGATATAACTTTATATTTTGTTTTATTTTCAAGCTTTCTTTTTCTCCGGTAGGAGAAGCGACTAAAGTAAAACCTGAATTTTCCCCAAAGTGACGTTGTTGGTAGCTAGGAGCGCCATTAAGGGTGTCAGGTGTTATCCAGATTTGAAGAAAACTGAGTGCGTGTGTTTTACTCTTATTATATTCACTATGACTAATGCCACTACCGGCTGACATTAACTGAAACTCACCTGCGGCAAGCGTGTGCTGATTACCTTCACTGTCTTTATGGATCATTTCGCCGTTAATCACGTAGCTAATGATCTCCATGTTACGGTGTGTATGAACATCGAACCCTGCGTTTGGCGCAACCCAATCATCATTGAGTACCCGCAAAGATGAAAAACCTGTGTAGTTAGGATCGTAATAATTCGCAAATGAAAAGGTATGAGCGCTTTTTAACCAACCAAAGTTGGTTGTGCCTCGCTCGTTAGCTTTTCTTACTTTGATCATGTTGAACCTCTATTTCTAGTTAAGTAATCATATAATTATATTGCTACTGAGTTGGATTAAAATGGCAATTAATCGTAGTTATACTGCTAAAAAATAGAAAGGTTTAGGCGCAGTCGTTCATAGAGGGTTTGAATTGTGTGAATAAGCTTGGTACGTTTACCAACACATTAATTTAGAGATATAAAATAGGTATCGCGTAGTGAGTCAATCAAAAAATGCAACTGCACATGATGAGCTTGAAGTGCGCATTGATAAGTGGTTATGGGCGGCTCGTTTTTTTAAAACGCGCTCGATTGCGCGCGAAATGGTGCAAGGGGGTAAAGTGCACTATAACGGTCAGCGAGTTAAGCCAAGTAAGGTAGTTGATGTTGGCGCAACCATTAAAATAACGACTGGCTTTGAAGAAAAAACCGTGGTGATTGATGTGATTACCGACAAGCGGCGCAATTTTACGTTTGCACAAACCATGTACACTGAAACGGAAGAAAGTATCGAACAACGTGAAAAGCGTGCAATTGCGCGTAAAAATAATACGTTATATTCTCCTCGACCAGAAACTAAACCAGACAAAAAGCAGCGTCGTGAGTTATTAAAAATAAAGCATCATGACTAATCGACATAGGCACATTAAAAAGTGCAGTTGGCTGAATTGTATTTGTGCAAACTGTAAAGTGATTTGGTAAAATGCGCCACGACTCAATATATGTAACATTCTACGCTAGAAATACTAGCGTGCAGCTATAGGTATCTATCATGCAAAACCCTGATTTACTTCATCGTTATATTTTTGACGACTTACACGTTCGTGGTGAGTTGGTTCAATTACATCAAAGTCTTGCAGATATCTTAGCCGGGCATGACTACCCAGACGCGATTAAAGTGCTATTAGCAGAGTTAATGGCGGCTACGTCACTGCTAACGGCCACTTTAAAATTTGAAGGTGATATTGCGGTACAGTTGCAAGGTGATGGGCCAGTAAAATACGCTGTTATAAATGGTAATCATCTGCAGCAAATGCGTGGTGTGGCAAGGTTAAATGAAAACGCTCAACTTCAGGGCGCAACTGCACACATTCCTTCGTTACTTGGTAATGGGCATATGGTCATTACCATCACACCGAAAAATGGCGAACGTTATCAAGGGGTGGTAGAGCTAACGGCGGATACCTTGGCGGAATGTTTAGAAAATTATTTTAAACAGTCTGAACAATTGGAAACCCGTTTATGGTTAGAAAGTGATACTGCGGCGAGTTCACCACGTGCAGGCGGGATGTTACTGCAAGTATTACCAGTAGAAAAACAACAATCTATTGAAGACTTTAGACACCTTGAAGCGCTAACGGAAACGATTACAAAAGACGAGCTACTGACATTAGAGCCTAATCAATTATTGACTCGTTTATATCACCAAGATAATCCGAAAGTATTTGAACCACAAAAAGTAAGCTTTGTGTGTGGCTGTTCACGCGAGAAATCCGAAGCTGCGATTATTAATTTAGGCCCTGCTGAAATTAATCAGTTGATTGAAGAGCAAGGCGCAATAGCCATTACTTGCGAATACTGTAATACCGCTTATCAGTTTAGTGAAGCGCAATTAAAAGCACTGTCTCAGCTACAATAAAAGTGTGGGTATTTGGCGCTATTCACTTTGGTTAATTTGTTCATGCAACCAATGTTTAGCGTCAGCTTTATTTTCAAAAAACGCGTACTGATCTCCTGCACGTTCATAAATATCGGCTAGATGTAGCTTGGCAAAATCAACGTGCTCACAATTTTCTAAAATGATGGCAATACCTTTGCGTCCGTGAAGAATATCATCTTTAACAAACTCAACTAATAATGCAGTGGCCTCAGGGGTATGAATTGGCGTACCGTGAAGAATGGCTAATACACCCCAAGGCTTATCTTTTAATTGCTTCGCTAACGGTGTTACGGCAGTACCTGAGGCTTGCAATGCTTCAGTATTCCATGGCCCAGTACCCTCTACGATTAAAATATTACCTTCAATCTCAAGTTTTAACTCACCATGCTCTTTAAATTCTGTCATATTACTTATGTTGAAAATTAATAAAAATTTGCGTTATATCTGCGTCCTAATCACAGTGTAGTATAGTAAAATTTATGAATTACAATGATTTTTAATTGAGCTTTAAAAAATTTCGTTTAGGCTAAATTTAAGGTGCAGTTGTGAGATTACATTATGGAGATGAGTCTTACGTTTTATGCATGGCGGTAAGTGATAGTGCGCTTAATTTACATGAGGGAATAATAAGATTTAATGAAAAAAGCTCAAATTTTAAGCTGGAAAGCCTTACTTTTGTTTTTGATTGTTGCCTTATCCAGTCATACAGCAGCACATATAGAAGCTAATAATGCAGTCACTAAGGCTACTAAGGTAACAGTATTTACCATAGGTGTGGAAGATGTCCCGTATTTTCCGTTATATGACTTCAACACTAATAAAGATACCTATGCACGCGAGTTATTAGATGCATTCGCGCAAGCTTATAACTATCAATTTAAGTATGTGGCGATGCCAATTAAGCGTTTTGATAAATGGTTATTAGATACCGATATCGATTTTAAATACCCTGACAATATTCGTTGGTTTAGTGACGCATCATTGCGTGATAAATTTACCATGAGCGACTCTACCATTGAGCTTCTAGCGGGCACCTTCACATCAAAAGAAGGGTTAGCGAAGCCTGTAAAGGAAAAGCATGTTTTTGGTACGTTATTTGGTTTTCACCCAACGTTGTGGATTGATGGTATCAAGAGAGGCCAAATTGAGCTGCATGAAGACACGTCTCCGAGAATTTTGGTGCAAAAAACACTGCACGGTCATATCCATGGTATCAATTTAGTGCCCGAGGTGATTAATTATCATTTGAATGCAATAAAGAATGGCGGGGAAATAAAGTTAGATAAGCGGTATCGTTATGAAGTGTATAGCTATCACTTATCAACTATTAAGCATCCTGATGTAATTAGGCAGTTTAATACATTTTTGAAGCAGAACGGCGTATTAATTGAACGGCTAAAAGCAAAGTATAATATTTTAAACCCGCACGAGCTGATAAATTCACATGAAGCACCATGATAATTCCACAGATTGAGCGCACATTTAATAAACAGCTTCCCTAATAGGGTAACTTACTGTATACTCCGCCACGAATTTAGATGGTAGTAGAATTTTTAACTGTACTGAGTATGTTTGGGCCAGCCATTCTAACGCGCACTTTCGTGAATAATTAAATAGAAATATTATTCACTCCACACTGACAAGCTTTGAAATTTATTCAAGTATCAGATTTTAGCGCAAAGACGGGACTCTCTTTTTAGTAGTGAATGCAAAGCTCATTATTCCTCTAGTCAAGTTATACAGCAGCCGAATGCTGACTGTCGCGGTGTAATTTCCATCTATTACACCACCCATTAATCCACAATTTAGAAAGTTGCACTATGCTTACCTTTGCATCCTGACTCTTCAGTATGGCGAAGTTAATTTTGTGCGCTTAAAACATAATCATGTCGAAATGTTTGTGAATACAGAAACACTGTAATGCACCATTCGAGATGTACAGATAAGGTATTATATACATGACTTCAGAACAGCCGACTCTATCCTTCCAAGATCTAGATTTGCCTGATTTTTTATTAAAAGCACTAGAAAAAGTTGGCTATGAAACACCGTCGCCTATTCAAGCTAAAAGTATTCCTGTTTTAATGGAAGGCCGCGATATTCTTGGTCAGGCACAAACAGGTACTGGTAAAACAGCAGCATTTGCTTTGCCATTACTTGCAAAAATTAATGTTAAAGATGCATTTCCACAATTACTGGTATTAGCGCCTACTCGTGAATTAGCGATTCAGGTTGCAGAAGCATTCCAAACATACTCTTCATTTATCAAAGGTTTTCATGTACTACCTATTTATGGTGGTCAGTCTTACGATACCCAAATTCGTGCATTAAAGCGCGGCGTTCACGTTGTAGTGGGTACGCCAGGACGTGTAATGGACCATATTCGTAAAGGTACGCTTAAGTTAGATCGCCTTCAGTCGTTAGTATTAGACGAAGCTGACGAAATGTTACGCATGGGCTTTATTGACGATGTTGACTGGATCCTTGAACACACACCAGCAGAGCGTCAAACGGCACTTTTCTCGGCAACGATGCCACAGCAAATCAAGAAAATTGCAACAAACCACTTGAATAATCCAACTGAAATTAAAATTGCAGCGAAAACGAGTACTGCAACTACAATTCGTCAACGTGTTTGGCAAATCGGTGGCATTCATAAATTAGACGCGCTAACACGTATTTTAGAAACGGAAGACTTTGATGGTGTGATCATTTTCGTTCGTACCAAAACAGCAACCGTTGAATTAAGCGAAAAATTAGAAGCGCGTGGATATGCAAGTGAGCCGTTAAATGGCGATATTGCACAAAAATCACGTGAGCGTACTGTTGAAAAATTAAAAGCGGGCAAACTAGATATTATCGTTGCAACTGACGTTGTTGCTCGTGGTCTTGATGTTGAGCGTATCAGTCACGTTATCAACTATGACATTCCATACGATGTTGAATCGTATGTTCACCGTATTGGTCGTACAGGTCGTGCAGGCCGTAAAGGTGACGCGATATTGTTTGCAGCTCCGCGTGAAAGACGTTTGCTTAAAGCAATTGAGCGTTCAACAAAGCAAACGATTGAAACAATGCAAATGCCTTCAGTAAGTGATATTAACTTACACCGCGTAAGCAAGTTTAAGCAACGTATTGTTGACTCAATTGGTGATGATGATTTAGCAACTTATAAGCAAGTTGTTGAAGAAGTATTGCACGACAACGAAGTAGACCCAGTGCACCTTGCAGCAGCAATTGCAAAATTAGTGCAGGGTAAAGAGCCACTATTTTTAAGTGAAAGTGCACGTGAGAAGAATTTCTCAAGTGAACGTCAAGACGATGATCGTGGCCGTCGTGGTCGTGATAGAGATCGCGGTGACCGTCCAGAGCGTGGCGAGCACAGAAGACAAGGTGTACCTTCAGCAACACCTAAGCCATTAAAAGACAACCCAGACATTCCAATGGAACGTTTCCGCGTAGAAGTGGGTCATAAAGATGGTGTTAAGCCTGGCAACCTTGTAGGTGCAATTGCTAATGAAGGAAACTTAGACAGTAAATTCATTGGTAACATTGAAATTTATGAAGGTTTCACATTAGTTGATTTACCAAAAGGTATGGACAAAGAAACGGCTCAAACGATAAAAGCGGCACGTGTATGTGGTCGTCGTTTGGAGTTACGTCCTTATACCGATAATGCGCCTTCATCGCCACGTCGTGAAGGTGGCAAGCGTAATGATAGCGGTAAACGTAGTGGCCCACGTGACGGAAATCGTCAAGGTGGTAACAAGCGTAAGCCTCGTAGTAATTCATAACTCAATTTAAGTTATAAATTACTGCTACACTCAGTATGACAATATTGCCATACTGAGTGTACTAACCCATAAAAAATGAATATAAATCAACTCTATCAACAGCTAACCCCTAATTCATCTCACCCCCCTGTAGAACAGTGGAACCCATCATTTTGTGGCGACATTGATATGCAAATTAAACACGATGGTACGTGGTACTATATGGGCACACCCATCACACGGCTTAACATGGTGTCGTTATTTGCTTCGGTGTTGATATGTGATGAGACGCACACGCCAGAAAAGTATTACCTCATTACACCTGTGGAAAAAGTGGGCATTCAAGTTGAAGATGTGCCTTTTGTGGTTACTGATTGGCAATTACTCTCTACTAAAAATGGTCAGGTGATTGAATACACAACCAATTTAGGGGATAAGGGAATAATCAATAAGGACAACCCGTTAACTACTGCTTTTTCAAGTTACTTTAACGAGAGCAAAAGTTACGTAACGGTGAGACGAAATCTAAGAGCAGTGCTTCATAGGAATGTGTTTTATCAGATGATAGAGCAAGGCCATGAAAAGCAAATTAATGGTCAGAAACATTGGGTCATTACCAGTGATGATGAAGACTTTTCGCTTGGCTTGATGGATTAATCTTTATAACGTGCCAATAACTACAGTGAAAGCTGAGCGAATAAAAACAACAGACTCCATTTTAAAAGTATCTAATATGCGAAGGTTTGTTACAATTTAAACTAAATAGAAAGAAAAAATAAGAATACATGCCTAACCAGGATCCATATCATAACCGCGAAAAAGAAAAATACGACAATCCCGTGCCAAGTCGCGAGTTTATTATTTCCCTCCTTGAACAACACGATAAGCCATTAGGTTTTGATGACATCGCCGTTGTGCTAAAAGTGTTCGACGACGAACGATTATTTGCCTTGAAGAAACGCCTTCGCGCAATGGAGCGTGACGGACAAGTTGTGTATGCAAAAAACAACCGATACGGTTTGCCCGATAAAATGGACCTAGTAAAAGGTCGGGTTATCGGCCACCGCGATGGCTTTGGTTTTTTAAATGTAGAAGGTGAAAGCAAAGACTGGTTTTTACCAGCTCATCAAATGGAACAAGTTATCCACGGGGATTATGTGCTTGCCAAAGCGGGGAAGCGCCAAGGAAATAAAACAGAAGCCCGCATTGTACGGATTCTTGAGCAGCGTGATGAAGTGATCGTAGGGCGTCTTGTAGTCGAGCATGGTGTTGCATACGTAAGACCAGAAGACAGCAGAATAACCCATGACATTATTATTCGTCCTGGTGGCGAGAAAGAAGCTGCACATGGCCAAGTGGTTTCCGTCGAAATTACTCAGCGGCCAACGCGTAGAATGCATCCTGTTGGCAAAATAGTTGATGTGATTGGGCAACATATGGCACCAGGCCTTGAAATTGAGGTGGCGTTACGCAATCACGATATTCCCCATGAATGGCCAGAGGCAGTTGATAAACAAGTTAATGCGCTTGATGATGAAGTGCCTGAAAGTGCAAAGCAAGCCCGTATCGATTTACGCCATTTGCCCTTAGTCACTATTGATGGTGAAGATGCCAGAGACTTTGATGATGCAGTCTATTGCGAACCGAAAACATCGGGTGGTTGGCGCCTATGGGTAGCGATTGCTGATGTATCCTCGTATGTCACTTATCAATCGGCACTAGATAAAGAAGCAATTTCACGCGGTACTTCGGTCTACTTTCCTGAGAAAGTGATCCCCATGTTGCCTGAAAAACTGTCGAATGGATTATGCTCACTCAATCCTTTGGTAGATCGGTTATGTATGGTGTGTGAAATGACAGTGAGTGCTAATGGTAAGCTATCAGGCTATAAATTCTATGAAGCCACCATGCAATCTAAAGCGCGATTCACTTACACCAAAGTTGGAGCAATCTTGGAAGGTGATGAAGCGTTACGCCAAGAATATGCCGATTTTGTGCCTCATTTAACGCACCTCCATGAAATGTACCAAGCACTTAAATCTACACGTACTGAACGCGGTGCAATCGAATTTGAAACCGTTGAAACACGCTTTGTATTTAATGAACAGCGAAAAATAGCGCGTATTGAGCCAGTACACCGAAATGATGCACATAAGCTGATTGAAGAGTGCATGATCTTAGCAAATGTGTCAGCAGCCAGATTTTTAGAAAAGCATGAAGCGTATGGCTTATTCCGTGTTCACGATAAACCCGACGAAGAAAAATTATCCAATTTCCGTGGGTTCTTAGGCGAGCTTGGTATTGAAACGCGGCTGTCATTGACTCCTGAGCCTAAAGAGCTGACTGAAGAGTTACAACGCGTCTCTGAGCGGGATGAAATCGACTTAATTCAAGTCATGTTATTGCGCTCCATGAAGCAAGCTGTATATCAAAGTGACAACATTGGGCACTTTGGTTTAGCGCTTCCTGCCTATGCTCATTTTACTTCGCCGATTCGTCGTTATCCTGATCTCGTTGTTCATCGAGCCATTAAGGGTATTTTAAAACACCAAGGCCAACAAACAACGGGTGCCCATGCATATAGTGAAGAAGAGGTATTGCAATTAGGTGAGTCATGCTCAATGGCAGAGCGCCGAGCTGATGATGCCACCCGTGAAGTGTCTGATTGGCTAAAGTGCGAGTTCATGCAAGATCATATTGGTGATGAGTTTGATGGGGTTGTTGCGTCAGTCACCAATTTTGGTTTATTCGTTCGAATCAATGATCTGATGATAGATGGCTTAGTGCATGTGACATCATTAAAAAATGATTACTATCATTTTGATGGTGCGAAACAAATGTTGATTGGCGAAGCCTCTCGGGTTGTTTACAAGTTAGGGGATAAAGTATCTATTCGTGTTGCTTCCGTAAATCTAGATGATCGTAAAATAGATTTTGTATTAACCGGTGATTCTGCTCCACAGCGCACTAAGTCTAAAATAAGAAGTAGAAAAAGCTTATCTGATGATGAAAGTAAGTCTACGAGCAATAAAGATAAAAAGCGAAAAGGCAGAAGAAAAGGCAAGGGAAGCGGGCAGGCTCGCACCAGTGCAAACGAGCAAACAAGTAAAAGCACCAAGAAGAAAAGCCCGCGTAAAAAAAGTAGCGTAAAAACAGGTGTAAAAAAGTCATCTGCAGGTAAGGCAAAAAAGCGTCCTGGTAAAAATGCTCGAAAGCGCACAGCTGATTAAATTTAAGTATAAATTTGTAATTGAAAACGTTGTAAACACCAAAAGATAGAGAACCGTATGAGTAACCAAGAATTAATTTATGGATTCCACGCCGTTGAAGCAATTTTAGCTAGAGAGCCAGAGCGCTTTATTGAAATATATGCGTTAAAAGGACGTAGTGATGACAGGCTGAATCCGTTAATCAGTAAACTTAGAAAATTTGGTGTGTCGGTACAGTTTATGACGCGTAAAACAATGGATGATAAATCTAAAGGTGAGCAGCACCAAGGTATTATTGCTCGTGTAAAACAAGGAAAGCAATTTAACGAAAGCGACTTAGATCATATTTTAGAAACGAAAAAGTCTCCTTTCCTTCTGATTTTAGACGGCGTTACCGATCCACATAATTTAGGTGCTTGTTTGCGTAGTGCCGACGCAGCTGGAGTAGACGCTGTGATTGTGCCTAAAGACAAGTCGGCAAAAATAACTGCAACAACGCGTAAAGTGGCGTGCGGAGCTGCAGAAACGATCCCATTAATACAAGTTACCAATTTAGCGCGTTCTATGCGTACGATACAAGAAGCGGGTGTATGGATTACAGGCACGGCGGGTGAAACCGATCAACACTTGTTTGATGTTGATTTAAAAGGACCAACCGCAATTGTCATGGGCGCAGAAGGTGATGGCATGCGTCGTTTAACACGAGAACATTGTGATCAGTTAGTTAAAATTCCAATGCAAGGTACGGTTTCTAGCTTGAATGTGTCGGTTGCAACGGGTATTTGTTTATTTGAAGTATTACGCCAGCGCTTGGGGTAGACAATTATTCGCACCATATTCCAAGGAAGTATATGCATACTTCCTTTTCATTTAGCTTATTGACGTTGTGTGCCTTTAGTTGAAGCCAGTCGTACACCATCAACGACACTAAAAATATCAAATGGGCGTTGTAGAGCTTTACAATTGATAAGTTTTTCCTGATCTTTAGCAGCCAAACTATCGAACATCAACTTTGCTTCAAATGTTTGGGGGGTGGTGATGGGGAGCATCGTTTGCCATACATCAAAAAACTTTAAAGTATGCTCGTCTACACCTTCAATATTTTGCTCTAGTACTTTATATTCATGCCGCATATTTCTTTCTGTTGTCAGCAGTTGTAATACTTCTAGTTGCAACGACTTAGAGCACTTTAACTCATGAAGGTTGTTTATATGCATTAGTCCATCAATTGTGCTTTCAGTTAGTTCGCACTTTGATATTTCATTAGTGGTAATAGTGGCACGCTGATGTTTAGCTTCACATTGCTCTATTGCGGTAGTTAACTCACCAAGTTTAATAATCAGGTTCTGTGCAAGGGCAACGTAAATATCTTTATTCGTTTGTTCGAGTGCAGATGATGAACTAGCGAACATTAGCGTAAATAATACAATCAAGCTTTTGTGCGGAAACATATTGCTAACTTCCTCAAAATTGGCTTTCACTTCCATTAGTGCGTAGTGAGGCGGATGAGGCTATTGGTATAATTTTTTTTCTAGCAACTTTATCAAGTCCTTCTATACTTTTGCTAATATTGCTCCAATCTGTAGAGCCCTTCGCGGCTAAAAAGCGTTTACTTGCAGAACGGCTAAATAAAGATAAGATATTTCCAAAGATTATAGCGCCTTTACCTATCAAAGCGGTTTGAAGAACCTCTTTGATAATGCTTAACTGCTCTTTACTGTAGTCACTTAAATCTACTTGTGATTCTAAGGTGCATCCTGACATTGCTTCCTCATTAACTTTTTAATCGAAATATAGAAACAAATATATAAACATTATTTTAAATTTGTGTAAATGTCATTTTCTACGCTACAAAAAACATATCTGTTTAATCATCTATTAGTATTGCCTCACTTGGCGGAATAACGTACAATGCGCGCCCTTATCAGCCAATTAATTGTTTCCTTGCCTTAGCGATAGTTTGGCTGAGCTATCTAAAGAGGCTACTTAAACCGAAAGGATCCAAAATGCGTCATTACGAAATCGTATTTATGGTTCACCCTGATCAGAGTGAGCAAGTATCTGGTATGATCGAGCGTTATACTGGTACTATCAAAGAAGCTGGTGGTACTATCCATCGTTTAGAAGACTGGGGTCGCCGTCAACTAGCTTATCCTATCCTTAAGCTTCACAAAGCACACTACGTTTGCATGAACGTAGAAGCTAATGCTGAAACTATCGACGAGCTTGAAACTACTTTCCGTTACAACGATGCGGTACTACGTAACATGGTTATGCGTACTAAATCAGCTGTAACTGAAGCGTCTCCTTTTGCTAAAGAAAAAGACGCGCGTGATTCTCGTGATACTCGTGATACTCGCGAAGTGAAAAAAGACGTTGTTGCTGAAACTAAAGAAGAGACAGCAGCAGAATAATTTGTGATGGACAATTGGTATGTGTTAACCGGAACGGTTTGCAAAACACCCATGCGTTCAACAAGCCCGGCGGGTATTCCTCATTGCAAATTTGTATTGGAACACCAGTCGCAACAACTTGAAGCAGGTATGCAACGAAAAGCGTACTTAAGAATGCAAGTGGTTGTTAGTGGCGAAGCATCACAACATTATACTCAAGCATTAGATGTTGGCAGTGTACTAAGAGTGGCTGGATTTTTAAACAGACACGAATCCAAACAAGGTAACCCACTGCTGGTATTACATGCACAACAGATAGAAAGATTAAGTTAGGAGAGTGTTTCATGGCACGTTACTTCCGTCGTCGTAAATTCTGCCGTTTTAAAGCAGAAGGCGTACAAGAAATTGATTATAAAGATCTAGCTACTTTAAGAAACTATGTAACTGAAAGTGGTAAAATCGTACCTAGCCGTATTACAGGTACTTCAGCTAAATACCAACGTCAACTTGCTCGCGCAATCAAACGTGCACGTTATTTAGCACTATTACCATACACTGATTTACATAATCAGTAATAGTTAACCCATATTACTAGAGGTAGCAAGATGGAAATCATTCTACTAGACAAAATCGCTAACTTAGGCGGTTTGGGTGATCAGGTAGCAGTAAAAGCGGGTTACGCACGTAACTTTCTTTTCCCACAAGGTAAAGCTGTACCTGCCACTAAAGCAAATGTTGAAAAATTTGAAGCACGTCGTGCAGAACTAGAAGCTAAGTTAGCTGAAGAGTTAACAGCTGCTGAAGGCCGCGCTGAAAAACTTCAGTCACTAAATGATGTGACTATCGTTTCTAAAGCAGGTGATGAAGGCAAGCTATTCGGTTCTATCGGTACTCGTGACATCGCTGATGCGATCACTGAAGCGGGTGTTGAAGTAACTAAAGCTGAAGTTAAACTTCCTTTAGGTGCTATTCGTGAAACTGGCGAATACGACATTGCTATTCAGCTACACGCTGACGTAACTACTAACGTTAAAGTTGCAGTAATTGCTGAAGCTTAATTAGTTGTTATGTAATGAGCTATATCGCGCAGGTATAGCTCATTAAAAAAGCCGTATTTATTCATTTAAATACGGCTTTTTTGTATTTAGCGTTTGTACTTAGTACATGAAAAGTTACAGCTTCGACTCTACAAAGGCGCACAGGCTACCAAAGCTTTCAAATGTTTCTGCGCTAATTTCATCGTCTTCTACATAAATATCGAATGTTTCTTCAATAGAGGTAATCACGGTGACTACTGCCATTGAATCGAATTCAGGAATAGAACCGAGTAATAAGTCATCCTCATTGAAAGTTGTAGATTCATCTAATTGCAGTGTTTCAATTAGGATTTTTTGAACATGGGTATTTACTGACATCGCGCTTTCCATGAAGTAAGCGGCCAACATTTAGTCGACCAAATTAAGAAACAGGTTAAGATATTAGGGCGTGCCCTAGTTTATTTTTTAAATAAGCTAATGAAAACCATTATGCTTATTTTCTAAACGCGTTATTATACGTAATTGGTAAATTAAGTGAATCATAAATAATTAGCTTAAATACAAGACTTGGTTTTGGCGCTTCAAGCAGCGTCACAATACAATTTTTTGTTGTTTAAGTGATCTCTACAGCACCCTAATTGGTGGCCACAAATATATCGAATGGACGTTAAACGGAATGATTACATTTGTACATGATCTTATTTTAGCTGGCGCGACACAATTTAAAGATAATATTGCATTAAAACATAAAGATACTGATGTGAGTTATCAGGCGTTATCCCAAAACATTCAACGCTTTGCTCAAGGTATTTCAGCACTTGGCTTGCAGCCACAAGAGCGAGTAGCAGTATTTCTTCCTAAACTCCCACAAACGATATACGCATTTTTTGGGACTTCCCTAGCGGGCGGGGTATTTGTGCCAGTGAACCCTGTCTTAAAAGCCGAGCAAGTTAAGCATATTTTAAATGACTGTAATGTTCGAGTGCTGGTCACCAGCAAAGATAGATTGAAAGCCCTTTCTAGCATTTTAAGCGAGTGCCAAGACTTAAAAGAAATTATCTTAATTGATGATGAAGCCAGTGAATTTGCAGGTCATATTCGCGTGTCTCACTTTGATAATTTACCGCTATCGAACGTTTCCCACAGCCCAGTAACTGATAATCAAATGGCGGCTATTTTATATACCTCAGGTAGTACAGGTAAACCAAAAGGTGTGGTGATCTCGCACCGTAATATGGTGGTAGGCGCCCAAAGTGTTTCCACGTATTTAGAAAATACAGCAGAAGATAATATTTTAGCGATTTTGCCACTGAGCTTTGACTATGGGTTGAGTCAGTTAACGTCTGCCTTCAACGTGGGAGCTACGGCAGTATTACTGGATTACTTTTTAGCTAACGACGTTGTTAAGGCGGTAGAAAAATACAGTATTACTGGTATCGCAGCCGTACCGCCTTTATGGATGCAACTCACTAAGTTAAATTGGCCAAAAGAAGTAGCAGGTTCAGTTCGATATTTTACAAATAGCGGTGGCGCTATGCCAGAACCCTTGCTAGCCAGTTTACGAGATATTTTTCATCAAGCCAGCCCTTACCTGATGTACGGTTTAACGGAAGCATTCCGTTCTACATATTTACCACCACAAGATGTAGACAGTAAGCCAGGTTCGATGGGCAAAGCTATTCCTAATGCAAAAGTGATTGTGGTAAATGATGATGGCGACGAGTGTGTAGCGAATGAGCCGGGCGAATTAGTTCATTTAGGTCCACTGGTTAGTTTAGGTTATTGGAACGCCCCCGAAAAAACTGCTGAACGGTTTAAGTTAGCACCAACGAAGTTACCAGAATTATGCTTGCCTGAGTACGCTGTTTGGAGTGGCGATAGGGTGAAAAAAGATGAAGATGGCTATTTATATTTTGTTGGTAGAAAAGACGAAATGATAAAGACATCAGGCTATCGTGTTAGCCCAAATGAAATAGAAGAAGAAATTTACCAATTAGATGCCAATATTCATGAAGTGGCTGCGTTTGGTGTGACTCATCCAACATTAGGGCAAGCCATAGTTGTTACATTAACGGCAGGGGCCGAGGTAACAGAAGGCGTCATTATGAAAGCATGTAAAAAGCAATTACCAAACTTTATGGTGCCTCATAAAATTGTGTTTATGGACAAGCTTCCACGCAACGCCAATGGTAAAATAGACCGCACATTATTGTCTCAACAACATAAGGAAGCTTTCGTTAATGGTTAACTTAGCAGCAGGCAGCCAAACAACTACAAAAAAAGTGGCGCCTATACATCAGCAAATGGATCAGTTTGCAGTACAAGATCAGCAGCTTTTAATCGCTGGATTTAAGTTAGACGAAATTGCCCGCTTGATTAACCAAGACGTATTTTATGCCTACGATCTTAATGTTATAGAAAAACAGATTGAGAACTTTAAACAACACATCCCCCAATCTATTAAGTTGCATTACGCTATTAAAGCAAATCCATACCCTGCGTTAGTCAATGCGATGGTGACCAAGGTGGATGGCTTTGATGTTGCCTCGCACAAAGAAATGTTATTAGCATTACAAAGTGGTATGCCAGCAAGTGAAATTAGCTTTGCAGGGCCTGCCAAGCAAGAAGTAGAGATCACTGCTGCAATTGAGGCTGGTATTACATTGCATGTAGAGTCGTTAACAGAGCTTGAACGTGCGATCAGTTTAAGCAAGTGCACCAATAAACAAGCTAAAATAGCATTTCGGGTCAATCCTGCGTTTGAGCTAAAGGGTGCAGGAATGAAAATGGGTGGTGGCCCTAAACAGTTTGGTATTGATGAAGAGATCCTGCTCGATAAATTACCCAAGATGGATTTTAGCCAGTTTGAATTTGTTGGTTTTCATATTTTTTGGGGTTCGCAGAATTTAAAACCTGACGCCATCATGAAT
Source organism: Flocculibacter collagenilyticus (assembly GCF_016469335.1). Taxonomy (NCBI): domain Bacteria; kingdom Pseudomonadati; phylum Pseudomonadota; class Gammaproteobacteria; order Alteromonadales; family Pseudoalteromonadaceae; genus Flocculibacter; species Flocculibacter collagenilyticus. The sequence continues at coordinate 3,457,314 of NZ_CP059888.1, read as the reverse complement.
GCGCACAATTGCACGTTCGAATTAGCTGATCGGTTGTGCGCTGTCACACCTGTTAAAGTGAAAACCATTAATATTGGTGGCGGTTTCGGTGTTCCTTACTTTGCCGGAGAGACACGTCTTAATTTAGCGCCAATAGGCGAGAACCTGAGCTCACTACTTACCCAATATTCGCAATTAACAGAGCTTGAGCTTGTAATTGAACTGGGTCGATATTTAGTGGCTGAAGCGGGGATATATGCGTGTAAAGTGACAGACATTAAAACGTCTCGCGGCCATACTTATATTATGACGAACGGTGGTTTACATCATCATTTGTCTAACTCAGGTAACTTTGGCCAAGTTATTCGCAAAAACTACCCAGTAGCAATTGCTAATAAAATGAATGAAGCAGTGATTCAAGAACCTGTATCTGTGGTAGGGCCATTGTGTACCCCGTTAGACACACTTGCGGATAAGTTCAAACTTCCGCAGGCAGAAATAGGCGATTGGTTTGTGGTATATCAATCAGGAGCTTATGGTGCAACAGCCAGTCCGCAAGACTTTTTGGGGCATCCACACGTCACAGAGATCTTATTGTAGTAACTTGCGCAATACTCACTTGTGCGTGATATTGCAACAACGAAATGTCCTCATTAATGAAAACAGCCCCATTGGGGCTGTTTTGCTAATACAAACAAAAAAGTAACGCGAAGCAAATCACGCACAAATTCATTGCTAACCCACTATGATTCAGAAGTTTCAATATCTGGGATCGGTAAACCGCGTTGCGTTAAAATTTCTCTAACACTTTCAGGTACCTGTTCTGGATTGTCTTTCATCAAATCATTATCGTTGGGTAACGGTTGCCCAGTAAATGCGTGAAGAAATGCTTCGCATAGCAACTCACTATTGGTTGCATGACGCAGGTTTTTAACTTGGCGTCGTGTACGTTCATCAGTTAATACTTTTAATACGGTAAGTGGAATTGAAACCGTAATTTTTTTAACTTGCTCTGATTTTTTACCGTGTTCAGCGTACGGGTGAATATACTCACCATTCCATTCTGCCATTACTTAAGCCTTGATTAATAGTCTAATACTGAGAGTGACTTTGGTTAAAATTAATAGCTTTGTGCCAGTGCACCTTTCGCGCCATTCAATTCTAAAAACTGCGTAAATTCTAACTGTTTTACTGTATGAGTCAACACGCCTTACAACGCTTGTTTAATAGGTATTTATTAATACGCTAAAAATTTGGTTGACAGCAATTAAATTTAAATCTAGATTTATAGACGTCTAAACATCCAAATAATAAATTGCATTGAGAAATAACTATGAGCCACTCCACAAATTACTCGAACAAATCGGTCAGTTTGAATACCGTTGCTGTACGTGCTGGTATTGATCAAGACCAGCATCATGGCGCAGTTGTGCCGCCACTCCATTTAAGCAGTAACTTTTCTTTTGCCGATATTGAACAACCACGTCAGTACGACTACACACGTTCTGGCAATCCTACGAGAGACATTTTAGGAGCTACCTTGGCCGAATTAGAAAAAGGGTCAACAGGCATTGTAACCAGCAGCGGAATGTCAGCCATACACTTAGTAACACAGCTCCTACAAGCTGAAGATGTATTAGTTGTACCGCATGATTGTTATGGTGGTAGCTTTCGGTTATTTACGCACCTTGCTAAACGTAATCAATTTCAATTGCAAACCATAGATTTTACGGCACCAGATTTGGAACAAACGTTAGAAGCCATCAAACCCAAATTAATATGGATAGAAACCCCAAGTAACCCATTACTGCGCCTAACTGATGTAAAAGCGGTTTGTTTACAGGCAGCAAAATTAAATGCATTAGTTGCAGTTGATAATACGTTTCTTTCACCCGTACTACAGCAGCCGCTACAGTTGGGGGCAGATATCGCAGTGCACTCCACCACCAAATACATTAATGGCCATAGTGATGTGGTGGGCGGCGCGGTGATCACAAAGTCTCAAGAGCTAGGTGAGCAACTAACCTGGTGGGCAAATTGTATTGGTATTACTGGTGCACCGTTTGATAGCTTTTTAACATTGCGTGGTTTAAGAACATTAACCCCCAGAATACGCCAGCATCAAGCCAATGCAATTGCAATAGCAGACTTTCTAGCCGCGCAACCCGCAGTTAAAAAAGTATATTACCCAGGATTAAATACCCATCCGCAGCATGAACTTGCCAAACAACAGCAATATGGTTTTGGCGCGATGCTCAGTTTTGAGCTTGAGGGTGATAGCCACACTATCAAAGAGGTGGTTAAAACGTTTATTGCCCAACTTAACCAGTTTACTTTGGCCGAATCGCTGGGAGGAGTAGAAAGCTTAATTTGTCATCCTGCCACAATGACACACGCAGCAATGACAGCGGATGCAAGGGCGCACGCTGGAATCGGCGAGTCGTTAATACGTATTAGCGTGGGCATTGAAGATGTTCAAGATTTAATAGCAGATTTACAACAAGGCTTTGATACTATTTCGCGTTTGAAATTGCCCATTAATACTCACTCTCAAGCGGATAACACAAGCAATGAAACATGGGATTTAGAGTACGCTACATGCCGCTTAAGCACACAGTTTGCTGCGCAGTGGTAACGCCTGTTTTTATTCAAATCATTTATTCATAAGAGGATAGAAATAATGGCAAGTCATGCACAACACATTGCAGCGATAAATCGTAATTTAGTAGATGTTGCAGGAAAGGTAGATATTTCATTTGAATTTTTTCCACCTTCAACCCCTAAAATGGAGCAAACATTACGTAGCTCTATTGCGCGTTTAGCACCACTAAATCCAAAATTTGTTTCGGTGACATACGGCGCGTGTTCAGGCACCCGTGAACGCACGCATGATGTTATTAAGCATATACAGCATAATACGCAGTTAGCTGCAGCACCTCACTTAACCTGCATTGATGCAACTGAGGCAGAGTTAATTGATTTAGCGAACACCTATTGGCATTCAGGTGTTCGCCATATCGTTGCCCTTCGTGGCGATAAACCGCTAACAAACAGTTTGAATGGGGCAAGTAATAATAGTGAATTAATGTATGCTTCTGAGCTGGTTAGGTTATTAAAAAAAGTAGCAGACTTTGACATTACCGTTGCAGCATATCCAGAAGTACACCCTGAAGCGAAAAGCGCTCAGTCTGATTTAATTAATTTAAAACGCAAAGTCGATGAAGGGGCGAGCCGAGCTATTACTCAATTCTTTTTTGATATTGAAACCTATTTGCGCTTTCGCGACAGGTGCGCCGCCGCAGCAATAGATGTAGAAATTATCCCGGGTATTCTGCCAGTAACCAATTACCAGCAACTCGTTAAGTTTGCAGGGATCACTAATGTCAGCATTCCAAGCTGGCTACACCAAAGCTATCAAGGGTTAGAAAATGACGCCACAACCCGTAACCTTGTTGGTGCCAATATTGCGATGGAAATGGTAAAAGTACTAAGTAAAGAAGGGGTGAACGACTTTCATTTCTATACACTTAATCGCAGCGAATTAACCTACGCGATTTGCCATATGTTGGGGATTCGGGAACAGGAGAGTGTACTCAATATAAATAGCGCAACCGAAATACCTGCAGATTTAGTTATAAATCAAAAAGCTACATATCAAGGCATTAAGCTTTAAAATTAATGTAAATATTTATTAGAGAAATTGAAGAAAAAAAACAATTAAAATATTAATAATGCTCGTCGATGGAATTGACTTTTAGGTTAATAAGTATACAATGTCGCGCTTTTCGGGAATTAGTGGCTAAAGCCATTTACATATATCTCACGAGATTTGTTAAATCGTATATTTCCAGAAAAATCATTTCAAATAGTATTATGAGGTTACTAGGACAGTAATGAAGTATCATCAATTCAAATTAGCGACACTTACCGTGTTATTATCAAGCTTTCTTACAGCGTGTGGTGGAGGTTCTGATAATAAAGAAGCTCCCGCAGCAAAGAAAAATAATCAATTGCCAACCATTAATGCAATAGAAGATGTTTCAATCAAGGAGCGCGAACCTGTTGCAATAAATGCGAGTGCATCAGACATTGACGGTTCAATTGTTACATATAGTTGGAGTCAGGTTAGCGGAACAGTTGTTGAGTTAGAAGAGGAAAGTACTTCTAAGCTTGCTTTTTTCGCTCCATCTATCGCAGTTGACGAAGTATTAACGTTCTCACTGACAGTAACAGACAATAATGGTGGCAAGGCAACTCAAAGCGTAACAATTAATGTTGAAGCATATGCTGATATTGATGAAACTATTACTAGTGATGCAGGGCTACTAGCATGCGCTCAAAAACAAAATGCAGATATAGGTATTACAACACTAAGTTGTGACGGATATAAAATTGCTGATTTGAGTGGTTTAGATGACGTTGAAGGGTTAACTAAACTTTCGTTAACCAATGCTGAGTTAGACAATTTAACGGGGCTGAATACACTTACCGAATTAGTGTATTTAGACTTGTCTAACAATATGCTTAATAATGATGCAGTAAGTGACTTAAGCGAGTTAACTAAACTTGAAAAGCTGAATTTAAGTTATAACAATATTACAGTGCTTCCATCTATTTTTTCTAATATGGTGAATCTTAAAGAGCTGACACTATATGAGATTTATCACATGGACTATTATTGGGGCGCTGAAATAGATTTGAGTGCTTTCTCTGAAAATACTCAGTTAGAAGCCTTACTAATAAAAAAAGCTGATTCATATAATGCTCAATCGTTATCAAAGAATGTTAAGCTGTCGAACCTTGAGTTAATCCAGGCTGATATTTCTTCAGTATCATTCCTACTTGATTTAATCAACTTAGAAAAATTGAATCTAGCAAGGAACTTTTCATTAAAAGACATTTCTGCAGTTTTAGGTTTAGTTAATTTAAAGTCGCTAGATCTTTCATATACAGATGTAGACTCATTAGCTGCGCTTAAGGCGTTATCAAACTTAGAATCATTACGTTTAGCTGATGACTCATATCAACCTTTAGATCTAAGCACAATTGCACATCTTGTAAATCTAAAAACGTTAGACTTAGCAGGAGGAGAAAATTATACGAACCATTCTGCTCTTAGTGTCTTAGAAAATTTAGAATACTTAAATGTATCTGAATCTAACTTAAGTAACCTTGCGTTTATCAGTGACTATAAACAAATTAAGCAACTTGTTGTTGCTGGTAACTCCCGTATAAGTGACTTGAGTCCGCTTAAAGATCTTACTGACTTAATCTTTTTAGACATATCGAACTCTCAGAATTTAAGTGACTTAACGCCATTAAGTAGTTTAACCAATCTGAAGGAGTTAAAAATCAATAATCTGTATAGAAATTCATCAATTGATATAACGCCTCTGAGCTCACTTGTTAACCTTGAAAAGATGGATCTTAGTTATAATGAATATGATTCTCTTGATTCAATCACTAATTTGACTAACTTATCATCGCTTACTTTAAATAATGTCTACTATGATGAATTTGCCACATTACCTGCTCTTGAAGGCCTAGAAAGGCTCAGTTATTTTGAAGCTAGTTACTTGAAATCAAACGCACTTAGCAATTTAGCAAGTGCGAAAAGCTTAACGCATATCAAAGTAAAGTTTGCGAGTGATGTAACGGATTTAGCTGCTTTAGATACTCTAATAAACTTAAAAAAGATAGAGATCCTTGACGCGCCAGCACTAACTGATATCTCTGCTTTATCTTCTATGCAAGCATTGGAAGAATTGGTGCTGAAAAAAAGTAAGGTTGAGTCTCTTGGCGCATTACTGGAGCTAGGTTCAATCAAAAAAATAATGTTACAGTCTAATAATTATTTAACTTGTTCTACACTTGATGCACTTAGCACGGCACAGCCGACAACTGTTATTACATATTTTGGCGACTGTGTTGAGCTGCCAGTGTCTGAGTTGCAAATTGCTGATGAGAATTTGAAGCAGTGTGTAGCAGATAAACGCGTTCGCGATGCGCTAAAACTAACGAGCTTGTACTGTTATTCGAGCTACGAAATATCAAACTTCTCTGGTATAGAAGGTTTTGAGAATTTAAGCCGATTAGAGGTAACAATTTCAGAGAATACTGATTTATCTCCATTATCAAGTTTAGATAAATTAACGCAACTTGAAATACATCGTAGTAATAATGTTGATTTATCAAGTTTAACTGCAACTAGCTTAACGTCCTTATCTGTAAACTACAGTTCTATTAAGAGTTTAGGTGATGATACTGCAAAATTGGTAAATTTAAAGTCACTAAACCTGTCGAATAATAATTTATCGATACTGCCGTCATTAACTCGCTTTAGTTCAGTAGAAAGTTTAAATCTAAGATGGAATGATTTGACACATTTAACTAATGTAGATGTGTTGCAGGGCTTAACAAATATAGATTTAGACTATAATGACTTAACAAATATTGATGCATTACATTTGTTACCAATAATTAGTCGTGTAGACTTGTATGGTAATGATGACTTGCCGTGCGATGATGTTGAGCGCTTAAAGGATAAAACAAGTATTAATTATGTTTCGGCTTCACAATGTAATTAATTAATTAATTGATTTGAGATATAAAAAATTAATGTAGGTTATATGGCTTGGTGATGAGTTTTCTTCACCAAGCTTTTTTATTTTTTGTACATTATGATCGAAAAGTGTACAAAATATCTGCATAAAATAGCTACTGCATAATAATCAGTGCATTCGCTGAGTATAAGCTTAGCTTGCCTGGCGAATTTACATTACACTTCTAAGCTGAATAGCGACTCTACGGGCACATTAAAGTGACGAGCGAGTTTCAATGCTATTACCACTGAAGGGGTAAACCTGCCAGTTTCTACGGTGCTAATTGTTTTTCTAGAGACGCCAATTGCATCGGCTAATTCTTGTTGAGACAGTTTTTGCTTAGCCCGATATTTCGCAATGTTGTTATCTACTTCACTATTCATCTTCAGCCCTTAATAAGTACAGGACTCTAAGCGAGTAGCTTAAGAAAATAATAGCGAGCAGGGCATGCACCATTAATAGGGTATTTATCTGAAATGTTAATGAGAACCCTAGTATGGCTGTTAGCCATGTAATAAGTAATGCGCTGATTGCAATGTTAAAGGCGTATTTGTACCCCTGAAGGTTGACGAAGTTAAGATACTCGTCGCTAAACTGGCCGTACCAGAAAGCTTGCTTGTGTTCTTTGCTTAGTCCTTTTATTGATTTTAAGCCAAATGTTAATGCGGTAATGATTATTGCAAGTAGCCCTAGGCTCATCAATATATAGATAGCGCCGGGTATTGCTTGTCTGTCAATAAAGGGCCATGCAGCGCTAACTATAAAAAAGATTGAAAGAAAGAACATGTTTAGAGCATTGTTCTTTAAATAATTTGTTTCAATGTCGGGGTGGTTCATCGTTTCGTTCCTTGTTAGTAATCAATTAGAATTATTGATACCTAGGGGTATCAATGAGGCTAGTATATTGATGATACCTTAGGGTGTCAATAGTAACCTTGGGGTATCATTGATTTTTTATTGAGCATACATGCTCATGCTTTGTTCTCTTCTCTTCTCTTCTCTTATCTCTTTTCTCATTGTGGAAGCGCGGGCCGGTAATTTTTACTGTAAGTTCTCGGTGCTACATAATTCATTAAGGTTGTGGTTTAGCTGCGGGTGAATGAAATCGTGCTTTACTTATGCGCATTTATTTAGCACTTGTTAAATAAATGTGATGAATAATTTTACTTTTACAATTCAGCTTCTAGAATTTATGTACTCATTTTAGGAGCATGCACTATGAAACTAATTGCTTGTAGCCCCATCCTGTTAAGTATTGTTTTCTTACTGAATATGTTATTTACAAACACCGCTTACGCAGGGCTTATCTCTGATATTAGCCCTGAAAAAATTTCTGAGCGTTTTACTTCTGGTCGTTATGGCTGGAATAGTAATTATGACATCTCATTTATTAATCAAGATCTTATTGTTGATGTCGATGTTTATTTGGCAGGTGCTAATGCGAGCACGGCGCTACTAAATACTTGGAAGACCGGCATTAAATCAATATGGGGAGACTCATTTGATATTTTTGATGGCACCTATTTTTACGATATTGTGTTTAATATTGATTGGGTTACCCAATACAGTTCGAATGACTTTGATTATGTGCTAAACGTGCATGAAGGCAGTGGTAGGGCGAATATGACAAATTGGTATAACAATTCAAATTGGACTGAGTGGTATCACCGACGCGTTGCTGCCCATGAATTTGGTCATATGGTTGGCATATATGACGAGTATGCTGGTGGAGCCGTTGATCCTCAAACAGGGTTGACGCGCAATGACAGTATAATGGGAGGAGGCACCAAGCCTTATGTTGATCATTATGATCGCTTTGTAAGTTGGTTGGGAGTAAACACGGGTATAGCTACACTTTCCGTTGTGGCAGGTGTGGGCGATAACCATTATTTTATTTCGGCAATACCTGAGCCATCGTCCATCCCCATGTTTGTATTGGGTATTATAATGGTGGTAGTGTATGCTGGCTTTTCAAGGTTGTATGTTACTCGATCTAAACCGCTTATGGGCTTAACACTTAGAATAAGAATTTAGCTAAACCTAATAAGCAACTTTGTTTATTTTCGATGTGGCTTTTTATTTTAGATACTGTATGAACATGAAAAATTACACATTACATGCTGTTACTTGGGTGGCTAATAAACAAGTTTTTGCCAAAACGTCCTTGAAAAGTGAAGGTGTGTTTAACTATCGGTTTGTTAATCAATTTTGTGTTGCTCTGCTTCAAAAAAGGTAAAAGTAGTATAGGGTTATGGAGAAAATTATTGAAGAAGCACCTTGGAGCTATGTCTGCTTTGAAAAAGATAGTGAAATATTTTTAACATATGTTGTGCAACATGGCTTTGTGACAACCGACTATACAGTTAAGTTAAACCGTTCGGAAGCGGCGTTTGTTCGTTCTGGTGCATTAACTGCTAAGCTACTGGTTAGTAAGTTTGCGGGTAACAGCGCAATTCAATCAAGGCTAGTGTTACCAGCCATTTGGCCTAAAAAATAACCTCGAAAGGTCAACACGCCCTAAATACTTCTGCTTATTTTACAAACTTGCCAATCATATCGTCATCCTACCCATCGCATATTAATTTTGCGCTGCTATTTATATCTTTACGGCTGCTGTCTTAGAAAAACGCACTTTCGGTTTTGTATTCACTGTTAACTTTTCTACACTTTGGGTACAAATATAGTTATAGAGTATTGATATGCTCAATTACCATAAAAACTCATGTCGAATTAGCGTGTTTTGTGCGCTGACGGCGCTAGCGTATAACACAGGTGCTGAGGCTAAACAGCCACAAGACGTATTCTCCCTATCGTTAGATGAATTATTGAATGTTGATGTGAATGTGAGCTCTACGACGGAGTCAAGACAGCAATTCTTACCTGCTTCAGTAACTGTCATTCATCGTTCAGAAATACAATACTCAGGTGGTCGCACACTTAATGATGTACTTAATTTATATGTTCCCGGATATTTTAAGGCGGAAGATAAAGACGATACGATTGGAGCCTTTAGAGGCGTCGCGCCAGATAATAACAGTAAGGTTTTACTGTTAATAGATGGAATAAAAGTAAATGCAGATTGGTTTTGGGGGCCTGCTGACAGCGTGTTAAATGGTATTGGCCTTGATTACATTGAGCGAATAGAGGTTGTGCGTGGCCCAGGTAGCGTAATGCAGGGGCAAGGCGCGCAGTTAGGTGTTATTAATATTATTACTCGCAACATTGAGGAACCGTTGATAGCAACTGCTAGTGCTGGTGAGTATGGATGGCACAAAGCAAGTGTGATGGGGGGAGGAACTTGGAACGATTTGAGGTGGCAATGGTACTTGTCACGACAATTGTTTGATGGCATTGAGCTGCCACAAAAGGGGTGGGCAATTGAGATTCAAGAAAGTGACTCGTCGCACCCTAATCCGCCCGCCTTAAGAGGAAATAAGTTAAACCACGCAAGGGCAACCCGATTTTTTTCCAAGCTGACAGGCCAAAGTTGGAAGGTGCAATTACAGCACCATCAGCAAATTCGTGACTTATATAATTGGACAAAAGACAGAGATCAAGTTGAGCAACGATTAACATTTATCGCCGCCGAATATCATCATAATTTTAATGAAGAGTACCACCTTACCTATACGGGCAACTGGCAAGTAGATGATTACGGCCTTTACGATTTGACTACAGGGGAAACGACCGGAGGCGCAAGAGAGCAGCGTGGCTTCTTAAAATTACAGCTTGGATCAAATCAACCAATACCTCGTATCGGGGCTGAAAACGATACCGTTGTGACAAGCGAACGTAATGCAAGAAAAGGCATTAATTGGGTGGTGGCTGCTGAGCTAGAATATATAAAAACAGGAGATAGTAACTGGCAAGGTGATAATTTTATTGTTAATCGTACCGCTCAACTCACTGAACAAGTAAATCAAACCCATACATGGTTATTTGAAGAAACATTTTTGAACAAAGCACTGATAGCCGAGATAACCAGCGATATAACCCCAGAGTGGCATATCAACTTGGGTGCACGATACGATCACCATGAACATTGGGGTAATGAATTCACCCCGCGTTTAAGTGTTAGTTTTGCGCCAGCGGAAAGTGAAACAGTTTATCGGCTTAGCTATCAGAAAGGGTTTAGAGGGCCACCGGGTGTGCATTACACGGGAGGATTTTTACGAGATGGTTTATTGTCTGAAGATAATCTAGATCAACTAGAAGGTTCAGGGATGACGTCTTCAAGTGATGGCAGCCCTGCAATGAACGCCCCATCGCCTAAAACAGAAACACTCAAAAACTATGAGTTTGCGATTAAAGGCAAGTTATCCGATTTTTGGCAATTTGATGCAGTGTTTTTTTATAATGAAATTGAAGATTTTATCTTAACGTTATCAACCCGCAACGGTACACCTGAAGCTGCAATAGGAACCGATACCATTGGGAGTTGGGGAGGCGTTTTTTATTATGCTAATCAGCCCGGTAAAATTAAATTGCGTGGCGTAGAACTCTCCAGTATTTGGCAATCAGCTCGCTGGAAGCATCAAATCTCCTACAGCACTCATGATGTAATCAGTGCCGACGGCTTTGCCCTAGGCATGAAGTCACCAGTTGCAGGAACATCCGATGATATTAACGCGAATGGCATGCCAGAATCGATTTGGCGATATAGTTCACAGTGGAAATTTTATAAAGGCTGGACACTTGCCTATCAGCACATTAGTTTGGCAGATTGGTGGGCGCCATGGACTAATTCGAAAGAGACGGGTATTAATTGGGGGAATGTGAGTATAGCTTGGGATATTAATCGTGCAATGAGCCTACGTTTAGTCGTACATAATGTTTGGGATGAGCGAGGGTTGTATCCGATAAGGGCAAGAGGAAAGCTCAATGAAGACCCCGGTACACCAGCAGTTGAACCTAGAAATGCGGCACTGTCTTTTACTTATACATTTTAATTAGCAGCGATTAAGTACCCTTTAATTGAGCATTAAAAAAGCCCTGATAGTCAGACTATCAGGGCTTTTTGCAAATAAGTAATTAAGCGTTAATTACTTAGCTGCTTTTTTCTCTTTCTCAGCTGCAATTACTTCGTCAGCAACGTTTTGCGGACAAGGCATGTAGTGTGAGAATTCCATTGAGAATTGACCACGACCAGAAGTCATTGTACGTAGACTTCCGATGTAACCGAACATTTCTGAAAGAGGTACGTCACCTTTGATGCGAACACCAGTTGTACCCGCTTCTTGGTCTTTGATCATACCACGACGACGGTTAAGGTCACCGATTACGTCACCAACGTGATCATCTGGCGTGAATACGTCAACTTTCATGATAGGTTCAAGAAGTTGTGCACCTGCTTTTGGAATTGATTGACGGAATGCGCCTTTTGCTGCGATTTCGAACGCGATTGCTGATGAGTCAACTGCGTGGAAGCCACCGTCGTATAGCTCGATATCAACGTCTAGTACTGGGAAGCCAGCTAGAACACCGTTTTCCATCATGCTAGCAAAACCTTTTTCGATAGCAGGGAAGAACTCTTTAGGTACGTTACCACCAACAACAGTTGATTTGAACACGAAACCTGAACCTGGTTCACCTGGCTTGATACGGTAATCGATTTTACCAAATTGACCAGAACCACCAGACTGTTTCTTATGAGTGTAGCTATCTTCAACTTCACGCGTGATAGTTTCACGGTAAGCAACCTGAGGCTGACCCACTTCAAGGTCAACACCGTAAGTACGCTTAAGGATATCAACTTTGATATCTAAGTGAAGTTCACCCATACCTTTAAGGATGGTTTCACCTGAGTCTTCGTCAGTTTCAACAACGAAAGATGGATCTTCAGCAACCATTTTACCAATTGCGATACCCATTTTCTCAGTTGAACCTTTATCTTTAGGTGCTACAGAGATAGAGATTACAGGCTCTGGGAAGATCATTGGTTCAAGGGTACATTCATGCTTAGGATCACAAAGAGTGTGACCAGTTTGAACGTTCTTCATACCAACGATAGCAATAATGTCGCCCGCTTGTGCTGAATCTAGTTCAGTACGGTCGTCTGCGTGCATTTCTACCATGCGACCAACACGTTCAGTTTTACCTGTGAATGAGTTAAGGATTGTGTCACCTTTCTTCACAGTACCTGAGTAGATACGTACGAAAGTAAGTGCACCGAAACGGTCATCCATAATTTTGAACGCTAACGCGCGGAATGGTTCTTCAACGGCTACAGTTGCTACTTCGCCAGTTGCTTCACCAGTGTCTTTGTCTGTAAGAGGCTGAGCGTCAACTTCTGTAGGAGAAGGTAGGTAATCAACAACAGCGTCTAGTACTAACTGAACACCTTTGTTTTTGAACGCTGAACCACAGTAAGTTGGGAAGAACGCTAGCTCGCGAGTACCTTTACGGATACAACGCTTAATGTCTTCTAAAGAAGGTTCTTCACCTTCCATGTAAGCCATCATTAGCTCGTCGTCTTGCTCTACAGCTGTTTCGATAAGCTGTTCACGGTATGCTTGCGCATCGTCTACCATGTCAGCTGGAATGTCTACAACTTCGTAGTTTTCAGGAAGACCTGTGTCGTCCCAAACGTACGCTTTTTGAGAAAGTACGTCTACAACACCAACGAAGTCATCTTCAGTACCAATTGGTAACGTCATTACTAGTGGGTTAGCACCAAGTACGTTTTCTACTTGGTCTACAACGCGGTAGAAGTCTGCACCTAAACGGTCTAATTTGTTTACGAAAATTAAACGTGCAACTTCAGATTCGTTAGCGTAACGCCAGTTAGTTTCTGATTGAGGTTCAACACCACCTGAACCACAGAATACACCTACACCACCGTCAAGTACTTTTAATGAACGGTATACTTCAACAGTGAAGTCAACGTGTCCTGGAGTATCGATGATGTTCATGCGATGGTCTTTCCAGAAACAAGTTGTTGCAGCTGACTGGATTGTAATACCACGCTCAGCTTCTTGTTCCATGAAGTCAGTTGTTGCTGCACCGTCATGTACTTCACCAGTTTTATGGATCTTACCAGTAAGTTTCAAAATACGCTCAGTCGTTGTGGTTTTACCCGCGTCAACGTGTGCGAATATGCCTATATTTCTGTATTTGGACAAATCTGCCATCGTCTTACTCTATTTAAATCTATTGAATTGGTTAAAAAAGCCGCGGGATTTTATCATTTTTATACACAAACAACCAACTTAATTTAGTTCTGCTTGCGCTTTTTTTATTACTTTATCGTATGACGGTTTAAATTTACTGTATTTATAAGTATTTAATTGAGTTTTATCCAAGAATTATCGTGACGTTATAGTGAAGTTAATTATAATTGTTTAGATACTGTAATTGTCGACTTGGAACTACCATGACCAGCAAACGCTTTATCACTTCGCAAGAACTACTAGAAGATTCTTTTCGCTTAGCACATCAAGTATACCAATCAGGTTTCAAGCCTGATTTCATTATTGGTATTTGGCGCGGTGGTGCGCCAATAGGCATCGCAGTACAAGAGTTTTTTGATTTTAAAAATATTAAAACGGACCATATTGCTGTTCGTACTTCTTCTTATTACGGAATTAATCAACAATCGCGCGAAATTAAAGTGCATGGGTTGCATTATTTAATTGAAAATGCGAATGCCAGTGATTCTTTATTAATTGTTGACGATGTATTTGATTCAGGTCGAAGTATTGATGCATTGCTCAAGCAAATTAATAAACTTTCTCGTTTAAATACGCCAAGTGATATTCGCATTGCGTGTCCGTGGTATAAACCGAAGAATAATAAGGTAGATATTGAACCTGATTATTATGTTCAGCAAAGTGAAGAGTGGTTGGTTTTCCCGCATGAGTTGTCTGGGTTAACCCCGGATGAAATTACATCAGGTAAAACTGAATTAAGTAATATTCACGAGCTATTCCTATAATTTATTTTTGCTTTTATCTTTAGCCTTTAACTGGTCATGTGCTGCATTCATACGATGGCAGCACTTTCTGATGGTTGGGCTTTGCTTTTCAGTTAGCCCCTAAAATTATTAATATTTTCTCATTGTTACTTGTATAATTTTTATCGGCGAGTATTGTTAAACATCGTATTCTTACCTTCTAGATAGTAGTAACACGTCATGCTTTCTTTGTTTTCAAATAAACTGCATCCTAATGTATATATTTTGATGTTGGCTCAAGCGCTGATGGGATCTATTGGTCCATTAGTTGTGTTTGTTGGTGGCTTTGTAGGTATTCAACTTGCGCCAAATCAATCGCTTGCCACATTACCTGTTGCGCTTATGGTAGTGGGGATTGCGGTATTTATGTTACCTGTCGTCAGAGTGATCGCGAAAGTTGGCCGCAAGCGTGGATTTCAGTTAGCGATGTTAATAGGTTTACTAAATACCCTGTTTGCATGCATGAGCATTATGTTGAACAGCTTTACGTTATTTTGTATCAGTATTACGTTATTTGGCATCACCATGGCCGCGTCACAGCAATTCAGGTTTGCCGCAATCGAATCGGTTGACACCAAGCAAGCAAGTCAGGCTGTTTCAGTTTTATTACTTGCGGGGTTGCTTGCCGCATTTTTGGGGCCAGAGACTGCGTTGCTAGGTAAAGACTTATTGGATGTTGAATTTGCGGGTTCTTTTTTATTATTAACAGTATTGCTAGGCGCAGCGTTGACCGTGATTTATTTCTTTAACCCAGTCGAGGTTGATGAGCAAACAATTAATGAGGTAGCTAGACCACTAAAAGCAATTATAGTGCACCCACTATTTATCTCTTCTTTATTATCGGCTGCTGTCGCATTTAGTGTGATGAGTTTTATTATGACGGCAACGCCGATTAGTATGCATATTCATAGTGGTTTTGATATCGCTGATACTAAATGGGTGATCCAGAGTCATATTATAGCGATGTACTTACCGTCCTTTTTTACGGGTAAATTAATACAACGATTAGGTCATTCTGCTGTTCTTTATATTGGCATTGCCACTTTATTAGCGTGCATCGTTATTGGCTTGTTTGGTCAGCACTATATGCATTATTGGTGGGCGTTAATTTTATTAGGTATTGGCTGGAATTTTATGTTTGTTACAGCTACGACGCTATTACCGTTAAGCTACAATCATGCTGAAAAATTTAAAGTGCAAGGGTTTAACGATTTGGTGATTTTCTCTTCGCAAGCGACAGCATCACTATTAGCTGGCTGGGTAGTTGCAGGGTTAGGGTGGAATGGGTTATTGATGATTTGTATTCCGCTGCTCGTAGTCACAGCAATTATTATCTGGCTGTGGCGGCATGCTAGGGTAGTTGCTTTATCTCCCGAATAGTAAACATAGTTCAAGCATATCAACCATAAAAATGTAGAAGAGTGTTTTAAAACAACTCTTCTATTGCTGTTTGCTTTAAGTCCTTAATACGCCATCAGTATTGGGTATTTTAAGTGCTGATTATCGTAATACTTTGAGTGCTTATATAGCCACTTCATCTTTTCGTCTGACTCTCCCGAAAATAACTCTGAAAGGGAGCCAGCATTTTTGTTATTTTCTACGGTTGTTTCTGGTTGTGTTTGTTTGCCGAACTTTTCGTAAAAAGCGGCTTTTAATGTTGCATCTTGCTGCAATAACTTGTGTGCTAGCGGCACCATTGCATAACTTTCAATATATTCTGTTTGCTGAAAAATTTGATTGAAAAAGCCCCAGCTAAAAAGAGAATCTGGACCTCTTGGGTCGAGCAACGCAACGGCTAATAGTCCTAGTTTTTGTGATGTTGGGACTCTTACCGTGCCAGCGGGTAGCAGGGTAGTTAATTGATTTGCGTTGAATTCAGCATTCACCGTTAAACGCCCTTCAAAAGGTACTTTGCCAAAGGAGTAATTGCTAGCCGTTAATTGGGTAACTGCTAGGTTTTTCGCTTCTAATAATCGATCGAATTTTATGCCCTGTACTGTCAAACGGTGTATTACATCCTGATATTGAGGCGGAATATAATAAGCGCTTGGTATCGACACAGTTGTTTTTGGAATACGTGACCAGTAGACGGGTAACTTTTCATAACGTTGCGCTTTTCCGGTCCACTCGACATATTTAATCCCCGTCAGCGGGTCAACAGCATTACGATATTCAATGCCTTGAAAGTCAATATATTCGGGGTTTTGCGTATCGGAAGACCAAGCAAGAGTTAGCGTTTTATGCTTTTGTTTAATGTCTTGGCTAATTGCTGCTTTCAATGTATTAGCGTCGCTTGCAAGCTTATTAATTGTGGCTTCGAGAAATACGTATGTACCTAATACACGTTGGTGATAAGGTTTTAATGAGTGATTTTCAACGAGTATCGTTGGTAGATGCCTAATATCACCCCAGCCATTGCTATAACGTGGCGTAGCAGTCCAGCCGAATAATCCTTTGGTAAAATTATATTTATCCATCCCGAATACCAGTGGTCCACCAAGGTGGCCATGCTCTTTTAAGCGCTGATTAATAGCAGGTGACAATGCTGTTGAAAGCCAACGACTAATATTTGGTGAGTAACCATGTTCTCCGTTAAAGCCATAAGTAATATCGTATTGGTAATCTTCGCCATCTGTTACATGAATATCTAAATATAACGTTGGCTGCCATTGGTTGATGGCTTTAAATAAAGCCTGCATTTCAGGTGCGTCGGCTTTGGCATAATCTCTGTTTAAATTTAAGTTTTGCGCAGTGGTGCGCCAACCCATATTGCTAGGGCCACGTTGGTTAACACGGTTATATGGGCTAGAACGTTCATGACCGTCGGTATTTAAAATAGGAATAAATAACAGGTTTACTTGGTTCAATAAATGCGCTTTGTTGTTTTTACTAATATCACGTAGCAACATTAAACCTGCATCTTTGCCATCTATCTCTCCTGCGTGTATGCCTGCTTGAATGAGTACCGTTGGTTTTTTATTGGCTTTAAGTGCGTTGGGTGTTTTTACACCTTCTTGTGAGGCGATCAGCATCCATATATCTCTGCCTTGTGCACTTTTACCAATTGACGTTATGTGATAGCGCGGCTCTGAGCTGGCGAGTTTGGTGAGAAAATTAATTGATTCGTCATAATTAGGCGTGTGCGTTAAGTTAGCTTTTTCAAAAGGGGTTTGCCATTTACTATCTCGTTTTTCGATGAGCGCTAGGCTTTTACCAGACCATTTTTCAATGGGAGGCAACAGCGTTTCGTCGGCTTGTGTGTGCGGCACAACAAGGAAATTAAGACAGAATGATGCAGCTAAAAATGTGTTGATGATGTGATTTTTCATTGAGGTAACATTCCAGTTCAGTTCATATACCCGTTGTATGTTAGGTGCGTTGCATAAAGCCTTGCTTTAATTCAAGCATTGGCAAAGCAGCTGGTTTAAGGATATATGGAAAGTAACTTGATTAATATGGAAATTTTATGGTGAGTGTATTGATGACAGCTCAGCGGTTTGCCACTCTAATAGCAATCCTAGAGTAAGCAAACACGAGAGCAAGTGATAATAACCTTGTCGAGGATTTTGCGTATTTTAGTTATACACAGAAGGTTGGAACCGTTGGCTCCACGTTAATAGTTCTACACGATTTCTAGATTGAGTTTTTCTAAAAATACTATAGATATGGGTTTTAACCGTATTGGCACTAATATTTAATTGATCGGCTATTTCTTTATTTTTAGCGCCACTAGAGATCAGTTTAATGATCATAGACTCTCGCTTCGTTAAGTTAGACTCAACAATGGAGCGCCCTGGCGGTTGTTCAGGCGAGGTACGTGGCACAGTTAGTAACTTATTAATCACTGAATTCATGGTTTCGCGCTTGTACCATCGGTCATGTCGCTTCAGGCACTCAATGCCTCTCATTAGCATATCTGGCTTATCTTTTTGATAAAATACGCCACGAATACCATGGACAACGCACATGCATTCATCAATATCTTTTTCTTTAGCATTCACTAACACTACATTAGCCGCAGCTGCTAGCTCTTTGATTTCTGTAATTAGCCGACGTGATAAGTCATAATCAGCCACATCAATAAAGTACCAATGTGATGACTCAGCCTCAGACGAATTTGGAAATGTTTCTTGTTGTTTAAGATTAATATTCGACGTTTGTAGTAGTTTTAGAAAAAAACTTAGTCGCTCATTAGCCTGTAGATTAAGTTCTCTAGTAGTAACCAAGAACCCATTAGTGGTGTTTATATCCGTTAAACTCATAACTTCACCAACCTTTAAGTTTGTTGCGCGATCGTGCATATATCACTCAATGTGATAGAAGTCATCGTCGCTATTTTTATTATTATTTTTAACTTACGTTTCACATACTAAAAAAATGTAGGGTATATGTCTACGCCTTTGATGAATTTTTAAACATATAAATAAGCATAAAGGATGAGTGAAGTGAAATAAAGTCGGTTTATGTAACGGAAAGTGTTAATAAGAATGGCGGATTAAATTAATTGAAAACTTGATTTAAATAGTGGAAGTTGGCGCATAACATTAAACTTATACGCCAAAAAGTGAGAATGAACGCTTATTTATTGACCCGTATAATATTTGCACCAAGAGGCTGTAGTTTGTTTTCTATTTTTTCATAACCACGGTCGATATGATAAATACGGTCAACGATCGTGGTGCCTTCAGCAACTAAACCTGCCAACACTAAACTCGCTGATGCGCGCAAATCGGTTGCCATCACTTGAGCACCAGTTAAGCGCTCAGTATCACCACATATAGCGGTATTACCTTCTAGGCGAATATTGGCACCCATACGTTGCAGCTCAGGGACATGCATAAATCGGTTTTCAAATATGGTTTCAGTAATGGTGCCTGTGCCTGCGGCAACAGCATTGAGTGCGGTGAACTGAGCTTGCATATCAGTGGCAAAGCCTGGGTGCGGTGAAGTTTTAATATTCACAGCGGTTAAGCGATTGCTCTGCATTGAAATGCGTATAAAGTCGTTACCCGTTGTGATCACTGCATTAGCTTGCTGAAGCTTTTCGATCACGGCATCGAGTAGATAAGGTGCCGTATGGTTGCAAACAACGTCGCCCCCTGTCATTGCAGCGGCTACTAGAAATGTGCCGGTTTCAATACGGTCTGGTAAAATGCTGTGCTCACACCCGTGCAATTCGGCAACACCTTCAACCACAATAGTGTCGCTACCCGCACCTTTAATTTTGGCGCCCATTTTGATTAGGAAGTTAGCCAGATCGATAATCTCTGGTTCACGGGCGGCATTTTCAATGATTGTTTCGCCATCAGCTAAAACTGCAGCACTTAATAAGTTTTCTGTAGCACCAACGCTCACCATGTCCATTACAATGCGAGCGCCTTTTAATCGTCCTGCAACAGACGCATTAATGTAACCACCTTCCAGCTCTATTTGTGCCCCCATTTTTCGCAGGCCATCAATGTGCAAATTTACAGGGCGTGCCCCGATAGCGCAGCCGCCCGGTAACGAGACATGCGCTTTACCAAAACGAGCTAACATAGGGCCTAATACGAGAATAGAAGCACGCATTTTTTTAACTACTTCGTAGGGGGCTTCTAAACTGGTAATGTTTGCAGCACTGATTTCCATATTACCCGCGTTTCGGTTTACTTTTACACCTAGGTGGTCGAGTAACTCAACAGAAGTGTCAATGTCACGTAGTTCTGGCACATTGCTCAATGAAACAGTGTCAGGTGTTAATAGTGTGGCGATAACAATGGGTAATGCCGCATTTTTAGCGCCGGAAATGGTGACTTCACCATTTAATGAATTACCACCTAAAATTTGAAATTGATTCATGAATGAAGGGATTCCTTAAGAAGGCATAACTAGTTTTTTATCTCTTGCCCATTCATCCGGAGTGTAGGCTTTGATGGATACGGCATGAATTGTTCCATCTTTAATATGCGCCATCAATGGTGCATAGATTAGCTGCTGTTTTTTTACGCGGCTTACACCGTCAAAGCAGTGACCAACAGCGATCACTTCGTAGTGGCTGCCTTCTACTTTTACATATACTTCGTCAAGAGACAGTTCAGTAGTAAGCAATGTTTTTATTTGTTCTGGTTCCATGGAAGTACTCATAATAAATTTGGTTTGTCACCATGATATGGCATTACAAAACTTAATAGGAAAGGGTGGAACTATACAGCCTAGCGCTACAATGTGCTAGGCGTTCTGTGTTAAGTTTTAAACAGCAGTATTGTCTAATAAAGGTAATACATCTGTTACAGTAGCAATATCAACTAGCTGTTGTGGCAGGTGCTGAAATGATATGTTGCAGTTGGCAGCATTTGCAGTTTCAATTAAATGCAATAACCAAGCTACGCCAGCAGTATCAACACTCACGGTGTCGTTCATATTAACAGTAAGAGACTGGCCACTAAAGTTAGACTTTTTTATCGGGTAATGAGCTAAAATACTAGTGCGATTTAGCTCACCCGATATATTCAGAAGATTAGAAGCAGGCTCCCAACGTAAATTCATGCTCATTTATTTGGCGTCTTTTTCTTTTATTTCAATCGGGCGCTTTGCTTTTTCTTTCAGTAAACTTGTTACACTGTCTAACCCTTGTTGCATAATCAGACCACCTAATTCAGCGCGTTTACTGTCTAGCAGTGAAATACCTTCTGCTACCATGTCATAAGCTAACCAGCCTTGGGTTTTAGTTCTACGCACTTTGAAATTAATTTTGATATCAGGCTTGCCTTCATCAATCACTTTAGTGGTGATCATAACGATTTTTTTACCGTCTACAGATTGTTCAGGCTCAAAAATCACCGCTTGATTTTTGTAAAGTGTAAGCACACCTGCATAAGTAGAAACTAAATAATCGCGAAATGCGTGCACGAAGTCTTCGCGCTGTTCGGCTGTGAATTTTCGGAAATTTTTACCCAACACTTTATAAGCCGCGTAGCGGTAATCGACATACGGCAACAATTCTTCCGTAACGACTTTTTTCAGGTGTTCTGGTTGATTTTTGATTACTTGCTGTTCGTTAGCGATACGCTTAAACGTTTTATCTGCGACGCGTTCAATCAGCTTATACGGATTTTCTTCGTTGTTTGCGCTCGCTTGAAAAGATAGCGATAAAATAACTGCAATAATAAAAGTGTGTAGGTATTTCAACATAGTGGTTCCTTATTAGTCATCTGTTCCTTGATTAAATAAAAACTGTCCAATGAGCTCTTCAAGCACAAGCGCTGATTTAGTATCTTCGATATAGTCACCGCCTTTAAGTATTTCAACACTTTCGTCTATAAATCCAGGTTCTAATCCTAAATATTGTTCGCCAAGTAGGCCTGATGTAAGTATAGAGATAGAACTGGTTTCAGAAAAATTATTATAAGATTGAGCAATAGACATGGTCACAACCGGAGAATAATCTTCAGGATCTAACTTAATAGCGGTTACACGGCCTACCACTACACCGCCTACTTTTATTGGCGAGCGAGTTTTTAATCCACCAATATTGTCAAATTTAGCGTATAAATTATATGTTTCGCCTGTTCCTACCGCTCCTGCATTGGCAACGCTTAACGCCAGCATAACAAATGCCATCACACCTAATGTGATAAAAATGCCTACCATAATTTCAATTTTGCGGCTTATCATAGTTTTCTCTCGTTTATCCTAAATTATCCAAACATTAACGCGGTTAATACAAAGTCGAAACCCAGTACGGCAAGTGATGCATGTACTACTGTTTCTGTGGTTGCTTTACTGATCCCTTCTGACGTAGGCATGGCATCATAACCTTTAAATAGCGCTACCCAAGTTACAATAAAGGCAAACACAATGCTTTTGATGATACCGTTAAATACGTCATCCACTAAATCTACATTAGCTTGCATGATTGACCAGAAGCTGCCGTTGTCAACACCTAGCCATTCTACGCCAACAATATGACCGCCTAATATACCTACGGCAGAAAATATAAGTGCTAACAATGGCATGCTTATAACGCCAGCCCAAAAACGAGGAGCAATAATGCGTTTTAATGGATCAACTGCCATCATTTCCATGCTGGTTAGCTGTTCGGTTGCTTTCATCAGGCCAATTTCAGCGGTTAGTGCAGAGCCTGCACGCCCGGCAAATAGTAAGGCAGTAACAACTGGGCCAAGCTCACGTAATAGTGACAACGATACCATAGGGCCAAGGCTATCCTCAGCGCCATAATCAACTAAAACAGTATAGCCTTGTAATGACAATACCATGCCGATAAACAAGCCAGCGACAATAATAATCATTAAAGAGCGTACACCCACTACATGAATTTGTTTAATGAGTAGTGGCAGAGCTTTACCTGGTTTTGGCACAGTAAAAATGGCACTTAATAACATAAATGCAGCGCGCCCGAGCCCGGCTAAATACGATAATGTGGTTGCGCCCACTATTTGAAAGAACGACATCATCTTAATGAGTTACCTTTAACAAGTCTTCAGAGTATGGTTTCGCTTTAAAGTGGAATGGTACAGGACCATCCGAGTGCCCATTAAGGAATTGCTGCACGAGCGGAGAGTCTGATTGTCTTATTTGATCAGGAGAGCCGTGGCCAATCACTTGTTGCTCTGCAACTATGTACACATAGTCAGCAATGCTCATCACTTCAGTAACGTCGTGCGAAACAATGATAGAACTTAAGCCAAGTGCGTCATTCAGTGAGCGAATTAATTTAATCAATACACCCATTGAAATAGGATCTTGGCCTACAAAAGGTTCGTCGTACATAATCAACGAAGGATCTAGTGCGATTGAACGCGCTAACGCGGCTCTTCTTGCCATTCCGCCTGATAATTCATTTGGCATTAGTTCAGCAGCACCACGTAGGCCCACCGCTTCAAGCTTCATTAAGACCATTTTTCTGATCAGTGCTTCAGGTAACTTGGTGTGCTCACGAATAGGGAAGGCAACGTTGTCATAAACCGACATTTCAGTAAATAATGCACCGCTTTGAAATAGCATGCTCATATTTTTGCGCACATCATAAAGTGCTTTGCGGCTTAATTCAGGAATATTACTATCGTTGAAATGGATTGAACCTGACTGTGGCTGTAATTGCCCACCAATTAAACGTAGCATCGTTGTCTTACCGATCCCACTAGGCCCCATTATGGCCGTAACTTTACCCCGAGGAAAATTAAGACTGATGTTGTCGTATATTAATCTTTCCCCACGCTTGAAAGTTAAATTTTTAACTTTCACTATGAAATCAGACAATTCACCTTCCTGTGTACTAAATTAAGAGAAACTAAGGCCGCGTATTTTATGCTGTTTTAACTTTAGTTGATAATAATATTTCGTAAATAAATATAAATTTTTTAAAAAATTGTTGCTGAAGGCCGATTTTACTCGATTATTTTGGGGTTTTGCTTTTCTTTTTATTCATTTAACCGCACAATTGCGGCCATTGTTGGGTTCAAAATGACGTTTATACCATGCTTATTTCATTTGCTTTGTTGGTTTTAGGGTTTGCATTATTAGTTTGGAGTGCTGATAAGTTTGTTTATGGCGCGGCGGCATTAGCAAGAAATCTTGGCATATCAACGATGATTATTGGTTTAACCATTGTTGCTATGGGCTCCTCGGCACCCGAGATGATGGTGTCGGCCAGTGCATCAATTGCTGATAAAACTGACACCGCTGTGGGTAATGCAATTGGATCAAATATCACTAATATCCTTCTTGTTCTAGGGTTAACAGCGTTACTTAAACCCATGTCAATCTCTTCCAGTACTGTCTATCGTGAATTACCCATAGTATTGGCGGTTTCTGTATTGGCATGGTGGTTTATTCAAGATAATTATTTTTCTTTCAATGAAGGCGCGGCACTCGCTATTGCATTTGCACTGTTTATTGGTGGCTTGATGATTATTGCAATGCGCAACAGAAATAGTAATCAGAATAAAGGTACAGATTTATTTTTAGACGAGGCAGAAGACGAAATTCCTGAAGGTGTTAGTAATAAAAACGCCATCTTCTGGGTGGTGCTTGGTATTATTCTATTACCGTTAAGTTCAACCATTTTGGTTGATGCGGCTACCGATATCGCAAAATATTTTGGCATGAGTGACTTAGTCATCGGGCTTACCATTATTGCAATTGGCACCAGCCTACCCGAACTCGCGGCAAGTATTGCAGGTGTGATGAAAAATGAAGATGATTTAGCCATTGGTAATATTATTGGCTCAAACATTTTTAATATTTTAGCCGTGTTAAGTATAGCGGGTTTAATCAACCCTTCTGCCATAGATCCAAGTGCAGGTAGCCGAGATGCATTGATAATGATTGGTGCAACCCTAATGTTAGTATTAATGTCATTACGTTTTAGAGGCCGTCGAAGAATAAACCGCTTTGAAGGTGCAGTGATGCTGTCGTGTTTTATTGGGTATCAAGCATTAATTTTTTTAACATTAAGCTAGTTTAAATTTATTGTGTCAGAGAACGTTCACCATGCCAGAAAGTACATTTATTACCTCAGCTAAAAAAGTGATCGAAATAGAAAAAAAGGCAATAGAAAATATTGCTAAGTATATAGATGCTGATTTTGTTCAGGCGTGTGAGTGTATGCTTGCTTGTCAAGGACGAATTATTGTCATTGGTATGGGAAAGTCGGGTCATATTGGTAATAAAATTGCGGCAACCTTAGCCAGTACTGGCACCCCTGCCTTTTCTGTGCACCCAGGTGAAGCGAGCCACGGTGACTTGGGAATGATCACACAGCAAGATGTGATTTTAGCGATTTCTAATTCAGGCGAAACCCAAGAAGTACTGACCATTACCCCTGTTATTAAACGTATTGGTGCTACCTTAATTGCCATGACAGGGGCGCCGCAATCATCATTAGCCAAATTATCTGATATTCACTTATGTATTAAAGTAGAACAGGAAGCGTGCCCTTTAGGTTTAGCACCGACAGCCTCAACTACTGCAACCTTGGTAATGGGTGACGCACTTGCCGTTTCATTACTTGAAGCAAGAGGGTTTACTGAAAATGACTTTGCGCTTTCTCATCCGGGCGGTAGCTTAGGTAAGCGACTATTATTACGTTTAAGCGATGTGATGCATCAAGGTATGCAAGTGCCATTAGTAAAAAGTACTGCCACTGTAAAAGAAGCCCTGATGGAGATCACCCAAAAAGGCTTAGGGATGACTGGTGTATTAGATAAAACTGGCGAGCTGATAGGCTTATTTACAGATGGTGATTTACGTCGCATTTTAGATCAAAAAGTCGACTTCCATAACACGCTGATTGGTGACGTTATGACCCAAGGCTGTGTAACTGCTCAGCCTTCAATGCTTGCCGCAGAAGCACTAAAATTAATGCAAGATAAAAAGATCAACGGTCTGATGATTGTGGATGCCAATAATAAACCTGTAGGTGCAATGAATATGCACGACTTATTAAATGCAGGAGTCATTTAATGAATTTATTCGAAACAATGTATCAGTTAGTAACTGATGACGTTGCTAATGCAGCGAAACAAGTAAAATTAGTAATATGTGACGTAGACGGGGTGTTCTCAGATGGTCGAATTTATTTAGGCAATGATGGGGAAGAGCTAAAAGCCTTTCATACCCGTGATGGGTATGGCGTAAAAGCCCTGCTTAATGAGAATATCGCTGTGGCGGTTATTACTGGGCGTAACTCAAGGATTGTTGAAAAAAGAATGACGGCACTGGGTGTTACAGACATCTATCAAGGCTGTGAAAATAAACAAGTTGCTTATCAAGAGTTGTTACAGAAGTACCAACTGACTGATGCACAAGTGGCCTATATTGGTGATGATTTTCCTGACTTACTGCTAATTAAGCAGGTTGGGTTGGGTGTTGCAGTGCAAGATGCTCATCCCCTCGTTAGCATGGGCGCTAAGTATATTACCAAATTGAATGGTGGCTTTGGCGCGGTCAGAGAGTTGTCAGATTTAATTTTAATTAGCCAAGATAAGTTTAATCGTTACAGTGGTACGAGTGCATGAGTAAACTACGAGTGCTATTAATACTCGTATTTTTAGTGGTGATGGCGCTAATGTGGTTGCCGTACATGAAAACCACGCCGTTAACTAGTCAACCTGAAGTGGAGTCTGATTTTAACCCAGACTATACCGCTGCCTCGTTGGTGCACTCAATGTATGCGCCTGATGGCCGCTTGAGTCATAAAATTCGGTCTGAGCGAATGGCGCACTATCAAGAGCTAGGGTTTACGCGCTTTTATAATGCGTTATTTACCATTTACGACCATAACGAACAAAACCATTGGCAAATTCGCGCCGATGAAGCGGTATTGTTTGATGACAGAATTGAGTTAGACAATAACGTAGTCGCTACTAGTTTAAATCAAGATAGTTATTTAAAAACAATTAATGCCGAATATATAGAAGTATCTTTTGTACAAAAAACGATGTTGTCGGATCAAGATGTTGAAATGTTGGGCGATCAATTTGTCATGAAAGGCAAAGGGTTGCGGGCAAATCTGTATAGCAAATCGTTTAAACTAATTAACCATGTAAGAACTGTATATCATAATGAAAATGAAAAGAATTAGTATCTCACTTATATTGGCTAGCCTAATGTTGTCAAACATGGCCAATGCCACGATTGAAGATTTCAAAAAACCTGTAAATGTGGATGCCGACACACAAAGTGTTGATATTAAAAATGACACCGTGAACTTTGTTGGTAACGTTATTATTAAACAAGGCTCGCTTATTATTCATGCTGACGAACTAAAAGCGAATGCTAAGCAAGGTAAAGGCAAAGAAGTGTTTACTGCGAAGGGAAGCCCTGCAACCTACGAACAAACGTTGGATGACGGCAGAGTAATCACAGCGCAGGCCGATGAAATTATTTATAAGCGTGCAGCGCGCCACCTAGCGTTAAAAGGCGCCGCGCAGCTAAAGCAAAACGACAGCCTAGTTAAGGGCGACGTGATTGAGTATGACTTAGAAGCGCAAAAATTAGATGCAACCAGCCAACAAGAAAACAAATCTTCACGTGTAACCACCATTTTTACTACAGAAGATATTGAGGCTAAAAGCGTTCAAGACAAAAATAAGACAGAAGAAACCAACGCTAAAGATGAAAGCGTGAACAAGGAAGCACCTGAAGAGTCGAAAATTGAAACGCCATAACTTTTGATGAAAATTGAGAAAAGTTTACGAAACAAATAAGTGAATCAATGACAATATTATCAGCACAAAATCTGGCAAAAAGTTACAAAGGTCGTCAAGTTGTTCGCGATGTAAGTATCGATGTTGCAGCTGGCAGCATAGTTGGCTTGTTAGGGCCGAACGGAGCAGGTAAAACAACTACATTTTATATGATTGTGGGGTTGGTACCATCTGATCGGGGGCGCATTGTGCTTGCAGACCAAGATTTAACATTGGAACCAATGCATGCAAGAGCACGAGAAGGCATTGGCTATTTGCCGCAAGAAGCATCTATTTTCAGAAAACTTAGCGTTTATGACAATATCATGGCCATTTTGCAAACTCGCCGCGATTTAACCCGAATAACGCGCGAAGAAGCGCTAGATGGGTTGTTAGAAGAATTCAATATTGGTCACATTCGCGATAGCCTAGGCATGAGCTTGTCTGGCGGAGAGCGTCGTCGTGTAGAAATTGCTCGTGCATTGGCCGCTAATCCCAAATTTATTTTATTGGATGAGCCGTTTGCAGGGGTCGACCCAATTTCAGTATTAGACATCAAAAAGATTATCCAGCATTTAAAGAATAAAGGCATTGGAGTATTAATTACTGATCACAATGTACGAGAAACACTAGACGTGTGTGAGCATGCATACATTGTGAGCCATGGTGAATTAATTGCGAATGGTACACCTGAGCAAGTGTTAGCAAATCAGACCGTAAGAGATGTATACCTAGGTGAGCAATTCACGCTATAGTTAAGTTAATTAGTTAAAGGAATTTATCGGATTTTATGAGGCAGTCTTTACAGTTAAAAATTGGTCAACAGTTGACCATGACCCCACAATTGCAACAGGCTATTCGTCTCTTGCAATTATCGACGTTAGATTTGCAACAAGAAATTCAAGAAGCCTTAGACAGTAATCCACTCCTTGAAGTGGAAGAAGATCATGGCTCATCGCCTGAACAAGTGAGCGACAGCAACGACGGAACCACCAAACAAGATGCCAATGGTGAAGCTGAAGACATGACGTTTTCAGAGGTAAAAGAAATGGATACAACGGAAGCGGTTCAACAAGAGAATATGTCGGACGAGCTGCCTGTTGATAGTTCATGGGATGAGTATATTAGTGCAGCGCCGGTGGCGTCAGTGTCTGGTGCTAGCGACAATGATGATATGGTTTTTCAAGGTGAAACGACCGATAATATTCAAGATCATATTTTATGGCAAGTTAGGCTAACCCGGTTTAGCCCTACAGATGAAACGATCGCCATGGCGATAATTGAAGCGATTGACGATTCAGGCTATTTATCAGTTACTACAGAAGATATTCTGAATAGCTTAGGCGATGACGATGTAGAGCTTGATGAGGTTGAAGTAGTACTAAAGCGTATTCAATTAATGGACCCATTAGGTGTGGGAGCCCGCAGTTTAAAAGAATGTATGCTGATTCAGTTAGGTCAATTTAGCAACGATACGCCTTATTTGTCTGACGCAAAAACCATTGTGAACGAATATATCGATTTATTAGGTAATCGTGACTATCGTACTTTACAAAGAAAGACTAAGCTTAAAGAGCATCAGCTAAAAGAGGTTATGCAACTTATCCATAGCCTTAATCCAAGGCCAGCCAGTGCGGTGATTACTGAACAACCGCAATATGTTATTCCAGACGTATCAGTCGTGAAGAAAAAAGGCCGTTGGATTGTAGAATTAAATCCAGACTCAATGCCGAAAGTTACTATTAACCAGCAATACGCGGCGTTGTCTAAAACCAGTAAGTCATCTACGGATACGCAATTTATTCGTTCTCATTTACAAGATGCAAAATGGTTTATCAAAAGTTTGGAAAGTAGAAACGATACCTTACTCAAAGTTGCGAATTGTATTGTGCAGCAGCAACAGGCATTTTTTGAGTATGGTGACGAGGCCATGAAGCCAATGGTATTGAACGATGTGGCAGAAATGGTAGATATGCATGAATCAACCATTTCACGTGTGACAACGCAGAAATATATGCATACACCACGCGGCATTTTTGAGCTTAAGTACTTTTTTTCAAGCCATGTAAGTACTGAAAACGGCGGCGAGTGTTCATCAACAGCGATCAGAGCGTTGATTAAAAAATTAGTCTCTGCAGAAAATGCGGCGAAGCCATTGAGTGATAGTAAGATTGCAGAAATTATGGCTGATCAAGGTATTAAGGTAGCAAGACGTACGATTGCGAAGTATCGTGAGTCTTTGTCTATCCCTCCATCTAACCAAAGAAAGAGCTTACTGTAAGCTCTTGATGAAAGAAGGAAAGTGCTTATGCAAATCAATTTAACTTGCCGTCACGTTAATGCCACTTCGTCGATAAAAGATTATGTAGATAATAAATTTTCCAAATTAGAGCGACATTTTGATCATATCAATAATGTTCACGTTATTTTGGATTCCGAAAAGTTAATGCAAAAAGCGGAAGCAAAACTCCATGTTAATGGCGGAGAGTTGTTTGCCACAGCCACTCACGACGATATGTATGCGGCGATAGATGGGTTGATTGACAAGCTAGACCGACAAGTCATTAAACATAAGGAAAAACTTTCAAGCCACTAAAAAAGAATAGTTATTGTAATATGTCTTTTAAAACTTTGATGTCTGAGGACTGCACAAAATGTGCAGTCCTTTTTAATAGCAAGAAACGTATTTTAGAGTACATTAGCCAATTGGCACACACTAAACTGCCTGATATTAGCCAACATGAAATTTTGGACAGTTTAATGGCAAGAGAAAAGCTAGGCAGTACCGGGATTGGTAAAGGAATTGCTATTCCCCATGGCCGCTTGAAGAATACGCAAAAAACGGTCGCAATTTTTTTAGTAAGTAAAAATCCGATCCAATACGACTCAATCGATCAAAAGCCAGTTGATGTATTTTTTGCACTGTTAGTACCCGAAGAGCAATGTAAAGAACATTTAAGTACGTTGTCAGCCGTTGCTAGCATGCTTGACGATAAAAGTATGGTGAAAAGATTGCGCAAAGCCGATACTGATCAAGAGTTATTTGAGATTATGACATCCAATTAGCCGTGCTGATACGTATTCAGTTATAGCTATTTTAGAGCGCTGTATTTAAATAGTCATAACCTTAGATTAAAGTAATTCAAAGAAAGAAGGTAAATTAACAATTAAGGTAGCTTAATTTTTATGAAAATTATCATTATTAGCGGTCGTTCTGGTTCAGGGAAAACTGTAGCACTTAGGGTGTTAGAGGACTTGGGCTATTATTGCGTTGATAATATTCCTGTTAATTTACTTCCAGCCTTAGCGCACTCTTTAAATGATCGATATGAAACAGTTGCTGTGAGTGTTGATGTACGTAATTTTCCTGAAGAAGCGGATGAATTAAGCGATATTCTAGATTACTTGCCTACTTCGGTAACCTTAAGTGTTTTATATTTAGATGCTGAAGAAGATATTCTAATTCAACGGTTTAGTGAAACGAGGCGATTACACCCGCTTTCTAAGCAGTCGATGAGTTTAGAAAAAGCCATCAAACAAGAAAAAGTACTGTTAGAGCCATTAGCAGGCAGGGCCGATTTATACATTGATACCACTCAGTTAACGGTTCATCAGTTAGCTGAAACGGTAAAAGAACGGATCCTAGGTAAAAAAAGTAATGACTTAGTTATCATTTTTCAGTCATTTGGCTTTAAATACGGTATTCCTAAAGATGCAGATTATGTGTTTGATGTACGCTTTTTACCTAACCCCCATTGGGAGCCAGATCTGAAACCGCTAACTGGATTAGATCAGCCCGTCATTGACTACTTATCCACGCAACCGCTAGTGACCAAGCTAGTTTGGCAAGTAAATAGCTTTTTGAGTACTTGGCTACCGCACTTAGAACGTAATAATCGTAGTTACCTTACCGTTGCCATTGGCTGTACTGGCGGACAACATCGCTCGGTATTTATTGCAGAAACATTGGCCAATATTTATCGTAAACTAAAATCTGACGTGCAAATTCAACATCGTGAATTAAGCCGTCATGAAACGCCTTCAGAGTAAAAAACATTATGCCTCAGCCTGAGTTATCTAAACGACTATTAATAAAAAACAAACTCGGCTTGCATGCACGGGCGGCTTCTAAAGTCGTTAAGTTGGCTCAGCAATATGACGCAACAATTCTTATCCAACAAGAAGATAAGTCAGCATCGGCCGATAGCATTATGGGCTTATTAATGCTAGAAAGCAGCCAAGGTAAAAACATCGAGGTGAAGTGCTCTGGTCCTGATGCTCGTGAAGCATTAGAAGCATTAGAAGCATTGGTTGACGATAACTTTGACGAATCTGAATAATTCTCTTTTCTTCCAAACAAAATTCACTTTTTTAAATACTGATAAACTATAATCAATACGTTATCATTGCTTATTATAGTTAAATCAACACCTTGCTTGTTCCCATAATAAGAGCTTAATAGATGCCTGAAACGCTAGAACGTGAATATGCCAAACTACAAATAAGAGAAGTAAACGCTGCTCTTAGTAGTGGTATGTTTGTTCATGTGCGCGGCATGCTGCAAGACATGGAGCCTTGCGATATTGCGTTGCTATTAGAGTCTTCTCCACCAAAAGGCCGTACCATTTTATGGCAGTTGGTAGAAGCTGATTTACATGGAGAGGTGCTTGAAGAACTAGCCGAAGATGTACGTAACGGCATTATTCATCAAATGACGCCAGAGCGTGTGGTTGCCGCTACGGAAGGCATGGATGATGATGACTTAGCAGAAGTTCTCCGTGGCTTACCTGATGCACTATATCGCAATGTTATTAATGCGATGGACAGCCAAGACCGGCTGCGCGCTGAAAAGGTCATGTCGTACGACGAGGACACGGCTGGCGCGATAATGAATACCGATACCATCACGCTACGCCCTGATGTATCGATAGATGTGATTTTGCGTTACCTTCGCCTTAAAGGTGAATTGCCAGAAGCTACCGACTATTTATACGTAGTGGATGACAATGACACCTTTGTGGGGGCTATTTCCCTTTCTACCTTGTTAACTTGTAATCCAGATCTTAATGTTAAACGGGTGTTGGAAGACGACATTGAAGTCATTCCTGTTGACATGGAAGAGCGTGACGTTGCCCAATTATTTGAACGTCATAACTGGGTATCAGCGCCAGTTGTCGACGAAGAGGGTCGGTTACTAGGTCGTATCACCATTGATGATGTGGTTGATGTGATTCGTGAAGAAGCCGAGCACTCGATGATGAGTATGGCAGGTCTAGATGATGAAGAAGATACCTTCGCTCCCGTAATTAAAAGTACACAACGACGCTCGCTGTGGCTAGGTATTAATTTATTTACCGCATTATTAGCCGCCTTTGTCTCAGACTTGTTTGAGTCGACACTTGATCAACTTGCTGTACTTGCAGTATTGAATACTATTGTACCAAGCATGGGCGGAGTGGCAGGTAGCCAAACCCTTACGCTTGTTATTCGTGGTATGGCATTAGGTCATATCAGTAAAGCCAACTCGCGTTGGTTAATGGGCAAAGAGTTAGCAATTGGCTTATTAAATGGCGCTATGTGGGCGATTTTGATTGCGTCGGTAGTTGCTATATGGAAACAAAGCTTTATGTTAGGCGTGGTGATAGCATTTGCGATGTTGATGAATATGATTGCTGCTGGGGTGTCTGGAGTATTTATTCCACTGATGCTGAAACGCTTTAACATTGATCCAGCGTTAGCTGGCGGGGTTATTTTAACTACAGTGACTGATATTATTGGCATCTTCACCTTTTTAGGCACAGCCACTTGGCTGTTGCTGTAGAACCCAAAATAATAAACTAATTACCACTAGGGCGTGCACTAGTTCACTTGTAAGTGGAAGGTTACCGGCCCATCGTTCACTAGTGACACTTGCATATCTGCACCGTATTCGCCAGTTTGAACCGCTATGCCTTGTTGCTGGCAGTATGCTACAAATTCTTGATAAAGCGCTAAGCCAAGCTCAGGTGGCGCCCCTCTTGAGAAGCTTGGGCGGCTGCCTTTTTTGGTGTCGGCCACTAAAGTAAATTGCGATACAACCAATAACTGCCCAGAGACTTGTTGTAAATTTAAATTCATTTTTCCATCAGCATCTTCAAATACGCGATAGTTAATAATCTTGTTCGCTAATTTTTTTACTTGTTCAGTCGTATCTAGCTTTTCAACACCGAGTAACACCAATAGTCCGCCATCTATAGCGCCTACCGTGTTTCCGCTTACATCAACTTTTGCGCTGCTGACACGCTGTATAAGTGCAATCATAAATTTTTACTAACTTAATGGTTATAACGATTTCTCTATGAAGTATTTGGCCATTGCATCGCTAGCCAAACACAATGCTTTTGCAATACTAGGATCGGTCGCAGAGTGCCCAGCTGCGGGTATTATTTGCAGTTGTGCTTCAGGCCAATGCTTGGCTAATTGCCACGCATTATCTAATTTACATACCGTATCATAACGGCCATGCACAATATATCCTGGAATATGAGCAAAGGCAGCTGCATGATTAATAATGAAGTTCTCTTCAATGAAAAAGTGATGATAAAAGTAGTGGCATTCAAGCAATGCTAAACTAAGCGCGCTATGCGGATCTTCAGCATCCCCTTCGTTAAATTTAGCGTGATTAACGGTTGCAATTTTACCTTCCCAACTAGCCCAATGTTTAGCTGCTTTTATTCTAACGACCTCATCCTCGCCCGTTAGCAATGTGTAGTAATTGTCGATAATGCTGGTGGCACTGCTGTGGTTATGTGCATTCAGTGAAGTAAGTGGCTGAAGCAGCTTTTCGTGATAGTCAGGAAATAATTGGCTAGCTCCTTCGGTTGGGCTGAACATCCATTCTGTATCTTCTTTACGCGCTAAAAATACGCCTCGTAAAATGAGCCCTTTAACACGGTTCGCGTGTTCGATAGCATACAAGAGGGCTAAGGTACTGCCCCAAGAACCGCCACAAACCAACCACATATCTATGTTTAAAAACTTGCGAATAGCTTCAATATCTTCAATCTGTTGTTGAGAGTTATTACCTGCTAAGCCAAGGTACGGCGTCGATTGACCGCAACCTCGCTGGTCAAATAATATAATGCGATAGAACTCAGGGTTATAAAAACTACGGTGAACAGGATGGCAACCACCACCAGGCCCGCCATGCAGAAAAATAACGGGTACACCTTTACTGTTGCCAGACTCCTCTACATACAAAGTATGGCCATCAGAAACATTCACTTGGTAGGTATTATTTGCCTTTATGAGTGGGTAAATATTGCTCACCGTTTCGCTCCTTATCGGCTTTTTCTGATTGGTATTCCTCTATCATCACAGTAAGTTCAGCGCCCATTAGCACTAATATCCATGACAAATATACCCACAAAAATAAAATCGGAATGGCGGCTAGCGCCCCATAAATAACTTGATAGGAAGGAAAACTCGTGACGTAAAATGCGAACACTCGTTTAGACACTTCAAATAACACACCGGCAAAAATAGCACCATAAAATGCCGCTTTCCAATTAACCAGTTTATTGGGTACCAGCATGTAGAGCACAAAAAAGCCAAAGGTAGAAAGTACAAATGGCAGTAAGCGAATAAAAAAATCACTAATACCGGGCGAGTAATTTTCAGCAAAGGCGGCTAGTGACACTAAGTAAGAGCTGACACCTAAGCTGGCTCCCGCAATCAGAGGGCCCAACGTGAGCACCATCCAATAGATAGAAAACTTGATGACCAATGGTCGTTTTTGTTTCACTGCGAAAATACGATTGATTGATGCATCAATTGATGAAATAAGCATTAACGCCACCACAATCAGCGCTAGAATCCCGATAGTTCCCATTTTAGAAACATTGGTGACAAAACCCAACATATGGCTTTGAATTTGAGCGCTCGACGTAGGCACAAAATTAGTAAAGATGAATAGTTCAACAGATTTACGAAAAGTTTCGAATACGGGAAAAGCAGAGATCACAGAAAAAGAAACAGCAAGCAGTGGTACAAGTGACAGTAATGTAACGTAAGAAAGGTAACCTGCGGCCATTTTAATGTTGTCTTTTTTACAACGCAGGGCAAAGCGGTGGATGCGTTGATGCCACTGGTTAAAAAAATTAGTTACACTTGTAATTACTCTTTTATTCATAATTTCAATATACTGTTGAACAACTTATCTCATAAAGGATGTATTATATGCTTTATCTTATCGCGCTGTTATTCCCATTTGTATCAATTTTACTTTGTGGCAAACCTTTTCAGGCAATTTTCAATTTTATTTTATTTGTCCTAGGCTTAGTGTTATTCACAATAACCTTAGGCGCAACTTCAATTTTAAATATTATCTGCATCGTGCATGCATTTTTTGTTATTCATAGCCGTAATCAAGATAAGCGCACAGAGCGCATTATCCAATCAATGAAGAAGTAGTACACCGTTACTCAATCAATGTTAAGAGGTTCAATTTACAATG
Source organism: Flocculibacter collagenilyticus (assembly GCF_016469335.1). Classification (NCBI taxonomy): domain Bacteria; kingdom Pseudomonadati; phylum Pseudomonadota; class Gammaproteobacteria; order Alteromonadales; family Pseudoalteromonadaceae; genus Flocculibacter; species Flocculibacter collagenilyticus. The sequence continues at coordinate 3,421,101 of NZ_CP059888.1, read as the reverse complement.
AAACAATGGGCAAAAATTACGTTATGTGCTGTGGGGTTGAGTTTAGCTGGTTGTCAGTCAGCTTATTATTCTGCTATGGAAAAAGTAGGTATACATAAGCGTGAAATTTTAGTTGATCGCGTAGAAGACGCGCGTGACGCACAGGCTGAAAGCCAAGAAGAGTTCAAAAGTGCGTACGAACGTTTGGTTGAGTTAACTAATTTCGATGGCGGTGAGCTTGCGAGCGTGTATCAAGCACTTAACGATGACTACTTAGATAGCAAAGCATCGGCAGACAACGTATCGAAAAAGATTGATGATGTGGAAGATGTTGCTGAAGCGCTATTTGATGAGTGGGAAGATGAATTAGAGCAATACCAAAATGCTAATTTACGCGCAGACAGTGAAAGAAAATTAAAACAAACTCAGCGCCACTTTAAAAAATTACTCAAAAGCATGCGTAAAGCAGAAAGTAAAATGGCACCGATATTAGCTACCCTGAACGACAACGTACTTTATTTAAAACATAATTTAAACGCAGCCGCTATTTCTGCCATTCAAAATGAATTTAATGCACTTAAATCGGAAATATCAGGATTAATAAAAGAAATGGGTAACGCCATAGAAGAGTCGAATCAGTTTATTGTTACGTTAAGTCGTTCTTAAGTAGAGGCACTTTTGGGTAAATAATAGAATACTTTTTATTAAATCGAATAGGTAAATATGAGGGTGAAATGTTAGCTCGCTTACTAGTAAAGCCGTTTGGCTCAGTATGGTCGTTGAAATGTAGATGCGCTATAAGTAATAGCTATTTTGCAAAAGTTTTGAAATTGATTTATGGGTTATATCAATATGAAAATAATAGTTCTATTGCGTGGAATTCAACATTTAAATCTGAACCTTGCTTCCCACACGGAATGAAAAGCATCTTCGTATCAGGTTCTGCTAAAATCGGACATAACTGCATTATTTTTCAACAAGTTACCATTGGTAGTGTGACTTTGTCAGACGCGAAAAGTGTAGGGGCTCCGATAATTGGAGACAATGTATATATAGGTAGTGGGGCTAAAATTATTGGGGCTGTAAAGGTAGGGAATAATGTGCGTATAGGTGCCAATACAGTTGTTTATAAAGATGTACCTGATAATAGTGTTGTTGTTTCGGGGGAGCAGAGAACAATAGTAAAAGATAAACCTTTAGACAACCGATACTATTCATACCAAAGAGGTTGGGTTTATTACGATAAGGGAAGTTTTCTTGAAGTGCGTGATCATAGTATCTGCGATTATTTAACTAACTCCTTAAATGTTAAGGGCTAAAGTTATAATAGTATGATTTTAACTAGAGACTTCGTTAGAGGTAAAATAACATTAGCTAACGAGGTTAGAATTCAAAGAAAAATTTAACAGCAGAATTTACACGTAAGTGTGCAGAGCTAGTCATTATTCACGGTTGAAAATATAAAGATGTAGCCGCAGCAATGAGTGTTGAATTTTCATCGAGTCAACGCTGAGTTAGCCAGTACCGAAAAGAGCGGCAAGATGTTACACCTAAAGCTAGTGCACTAGCGCCAGAAAAAGTGCGCATTAGAAATGATCAACGGCAGCAAATTGCGGTAAGGTTAACGGATGGGTTATAACGTTACCCAAGTATGTCGTTGTTTATCCATTGCGGTTAGCTCGTTTTATTATTAAGCGAAACCAAAGTCTACTTGCCCTAAAAGAGTAAAATTTGATATTGCTCTTCATCGTGTTCGAACATCAATGACAGGCTAGGTTGGTCGCTAAGCGACCTAAACGACATAAATATCCTGTAGGTGCTAAACCTTAGGCGATTGCACCTAATTACTTAAATCATCATTTTAATCCTCTGAGGTTAAACAAGCTGTGGTTTGGTGTATTGCGTATGAGCGCACTCAACAGGACTGGCTGTATCTAGTGGTTATTATAGACTTGTGTTCTCGTAAGGTCGTTATTTGAAAACGGCAACCAACTTATGGTGTGTTATTCCATTTTGATCAAAGTGTGCAATATACATACGAAGCTTTTCAGTGTTCATTTAGAGAACATGGATTAGTTTCAAGTATTAGTTGGGCTGAAAATTGTTTAGATAATGCCGTTACCGATCGGTTTTCCGTAGCTTAAAGCCGGAGCGAATTAACTATCGTTACTATCAACCAAGGCGTGAAGCGATGGCGGATATAAACGAATATATCCAACCATTTTATAATCAGAAACCACGACATTATAAATTAGGGAACATCTCACCAGCAGAATATGAGATGAAATTAAGAAAAACTGCTTAAAGAAGCCTCCAAGCTCGTTTGACCGTTACAAGAGAAACGGGTTTACTTAAACGAGACAAAAGTCCAACTTAATTGAGAGCCCACAAAAATTTTCTACAGAGACTTTGATATAGATCAATTTGATGCTAAAGTTTCAGAAATTACTGAAACTTTAAAAAGGTGATGCATGAACATGACACCCATGATTGAAACATTTGTGTTTCACTGTGGAGAAATGGGCAGCCGATGGGGCTTTAATCGTACGGTAGGGCAAATGTATGGTTTGCTGGTGATCAACGAATCTCCACTAAGCGCAGTACAAATTTCGGAGGCACTTAATATTTCGCGCGGTAATGTAAGTATGGGAATTAAAGAGTTACAGTCGTGGCGCTTAATTCAGGTGCATCATATTGCTGGAGATAGAAAAGATTACTTCACAACGGCCGGTTCTATTTGGGATATGGCAAATAGGGTATTTGAAGAGCGACGTAAACGAGAGATGGATCCAACATTATCGTTACTGCGTGACTTGGTGATGGATAAGCCCGGCAATGAGGATGAAGTGTATGCACAGAAACAAATGCAAGATATTCATGATCTATTAGAAACATTAACGCATTGGGCAAGTGAACTACAAAAAATGGATAGGGATAAGCTGGAAACGCTAATGAAATTGGGAGCTGGAGTCGGCAAGGTGCTGGATATTAAAGAGCGATTGTTAGGTAAATCGAAAAATGCCTCAACTTAGGTCGGCATACTGTACTTGTTTCATTTATCGCTATTAGTCAATTTAAGGGAAGACACATGTTAGATACATTCTTACTTTCTCGAATTCAATTTGCTGCAAATATTAGTTTTCATATTTTATTTCCTACCATTACCATCGCACTGTGTTGGTTTTTAGTGTATTTCAAAATTCGTCATGACTTGTCTGATAATCCGGTATGGATGCGGATTTACCGTTTTTGGGTGAAAGTATTCGCATTAACTTTTGCATTGGGTGTCGTAAGCGGTATTACTATGTCGTTCCAATTCGGTACTAATTGGCCGGGCTTTATGGAAACGGTAGGCAATATTGCAGGTCCTTTATTGGGTTATGAAGTACTAACCGCATTTTTCTTAGAAGCTACTTTTTTAGGGATTATGTTATTTGGACAAAGCCGAGTGCCGAGTAAAGTGCATACTTTTTCTACCATTATGGTTGCTGTAGGTACCAGCTTATCAGCGTTTTGGATATTGGCGCTAAATTCGTGGATGCATACGCCAGCAGGTTTTGAAATGCGTGATGGTGTTGCTTTTCCTACTGACTGGTGGGCAATTATATTTAATCCCTCTTTTCCTTATCGTTTAGTACACATGATGTTGGCATCAGGCTTAACCGCCTCTTTCCTGATTGCTGGTATTTCAGCTTATCGTTTGTCTCGTGGTGATAATAAATTAGCGCCGCGTTTAGCCTTAAAAGCAGGATTAACGGTGGCTGCGGTACTCATCCCTATTCAAATTTTTGTTGGCGACTTACATGGGCTTAATACACTTGAACATCAGCCACAAAAAATAGCAGCAATGGAAGGCGTGTGGGAAACCACAGATAACGCACCGCTACTATTATTTGCTATTCCCGACGAAGAAGGTAGGGCCAATAATTGGTCGTTAGGAATACCGGGCTTGGCGAGTTTTATTTTAAAGCATGACATGAATGAAACCATTGAGGGCTTAAACGATTTTGAAAACGAGCACCCGCCTGTGTTGGCCGTGTTTTGGAGTTTTCGAATTATGGTTGCAATGGGGCTGATAATGTTACTAGTGTCTTGGTACGGCGTTGTGCAAATACGTTGTAAACGCACTCCAGCTAATTGGTATGTAAAAACACTGGTCGCCACAACCTTTATTGGCTGGATTGCAACGCTGGCGGGATGGTACGTCACAGAAATTGGGCGTCAGCCATATTTGGTTAGTGGCATATTACGTACCCGCGATGCGGTTACTCAAATACCTGCTGAAAATGTTGCGTTCTCATTTGCTATGTATATGACGGCATACGTTGTGCTGCTAGTGGTTTATATTAGAACGTTATTTTTAATGGCGCGGCGATCAGTAGAAATTGAAGAAAGTGAAGAAATTGCAGATTCAAACTGGGCAAATACCGCAGCTTATTTAGATTTATCAAGAGGACGTAGCTAATGATTGCAGATGAAAATTTACCAATTATTTTTATCGGTTTAATGGGTCTAGCAGTACTAGTGTACGCCATATTAGACGGCTATGATCTTGGTGTTGGCATTTTAATGCCACATGATGAAGAAGCTCATCGAGATAAAATGATAGCGTCTATCGGTCCTTTTTGGGATGCCAATGAAACCTGGTTAGTGCTGGCCGTAGGGATTGCGTTGATTGCTTTTCCACAAGCATACAATATTATTTTGCATGAGTTATATATTCCGGCAACCATTATGTTACTGGGGTTGATACTGCGAGGTGTTGCTTTTGACTTTCGAGCAAAAGTTGCGATGACACATAAAGCCACTTGGGATAAAGTATTTCAAATAGGTTCAATTATTACTGCACTATCGCAAGGCTACATGTTGGGTCAATATGTTATGGGGTTTGAGCAATCGTTAGCTGCAACGGCATTCTCAATATTGAGCGCGTTTGGGGTAGCAGCGGCGTATTGTTATATCGGCGCATGCTGGTTGGTGATGAAAACCGAAGGCGAGTTACAGCAACGGGCCGCTAAGTGGGGAAGGCGTGCAGGTTGGTTGTGTTTGCTCGGTGTTGTGAGTGTGTGTACGGTGAACCCGCTAATTAATCCAAGTGTGTTTGAAAAATGGTTTAGCTTTCCATATGCGCTGTTTGTGCTGTCTATTCCTTTTGTGTGTTTTTCTATGTTCGCAATTGTCGACCAAGTTCTTAAGCGCATTCCCATTGAAGAAGATTTTGGTTGTTGGTTGCCCTTCATTGGTGCCGTTATTGTATTTTTCTTTAGTTTCCAAGGACTAGCGTTTAGCTTTTTTCCTTATGTAATTCCAAATCAATTAACAATTTGGGAGTCGGCCAGTGCGCCAGAATCGTTACAGTTTATTTTAATTGGCGCTATTGTCGTGATTCCCGTTATTTTGATGTATACCGTATTTTCTTATCGGGTATTTTGGGGCAAAGTAGACGACTTAAGATATTATTAACACATTTATTGATAGACTAACTAACTGACTGAAGATAGCTTAAAGCGTAAAATGGAATGAGTTAGTTAGAAACCATCCATCCTATTATAGATACAAATTTTAACGATATTAAGGATTAAGTAATGCTGTATAACAATATTGCTGAGGTTATCGGCAATACACCCATGGTGAAATTGCAACATACAGGTAAAGAACTGGCGTGTAACCTTTACGCTAAATGTGAGTTTATGAATCCGGGCGGTTCAACCAAAGATCGTATTGCCAGACGAATGATTTTAGATGCAGAAGCGTCGGGTAGGATTAAAAAGGGCGATACGTTAATTGAAGCAACCAGTGGTAATACAGGTATTGGTTTAGCAATGGCTGGTGCAGTGTTAGGTTATAAAGTAATCATCACGTTGCCTGAAAAAATGAGCCAAGAAAAACAAGCCATTATTGAGTCGCTTGGAGCGGAAATAGTCAGAACCCCGACAGAAGCTGCTTGGGATGCACCAGAGTCTCACATTGGCGTAGCTAAAAAGTTACAACAAGAATTGCCTAATGCCCATATACTGGACCAATACGGTAATACCAGCAACCCAGATGCCCACTTTAATGAAACGGCTGAAGAGATTTTGAATGACCTTAACGGTAAGGTTGATATGGTGGTGATGGGCGTTGGTACAGGTGGCACGTTAACCGGTGTTGCTAAGCGTATTAAACAAGCCAACCCGGATGCAATCATTGTAGGTGCTGATCCTGAAGGTTCCATTTTAGCTGGGCCAGAAGACATTAAGCCTTACCATGTTGAAGGTATTGGCTACGACTTTATTCCTGATGTATTAGACCGCGATATTGTGGATCATTGGGTGAAAACAAATGACAAAGACTCTTTTCGTTTAGCTAGGCAACTAATGCGAGATGAAGGACTGTTGGTAGGTGGTTCATCTGGTTCTGCGCTATTTGCGGCACTAGCACACGCTAACACACTTAAAGCTGGTCAAAACTGTGTGGTGCTATTACCAGATGGCATACGCAACTATTTAACTAAATTCGTTAATAAAGCATGGCGAATTGAAAATGGTTTTGAAGCAGAGTAATTGATTGTTATAACCAGATAGGCGTAAAGAAAGTGGTGAGCGCTAGCTACACTGACGTTTACGCCTAATTATTGTTCATTGATATTAAACGCCCAAGTAACCCATATTTTTCCCTATTTTTATTAGCCGCTAAAACCTGCTTTTATTTCATCTTCAATAAACAAACTTAAACTGTAACTAACATTACAAAATCTCATTAAATTACATCTTTTAATTTAACATCTTACTTCTGGAAATTAACCTTTTAGAAAATAGTTTGAAATATAATCACTGGTATATCTGTTACGGATTTAGGTAACTGGCTGAGTTATATTAGAAATTCGATATGCTAAAAAGATATATGTTATATCTTATATTTTGACTAAATAGCCTCCTGCCCCTATAAATAGTACGGTTTGTCAGAAACTCAAGGTTATTGATATAAAAAAAACTAACTTTTCGCATTATTTATTCTAATGTTATGATTTGCCTTTTTTGATCGAAAAGTAACCAGTTTAAGCCTGTTGTAACGGGGGTTCACATATCTAATAAGTAGAAAAGTTTTGTTACAGTTTGATGACGTGTTATTTAGTTTCACTAATGTTGCTGTTTTTTCATAGTTCACATGGGGTAAAAAAGTAGTTAGTGTTTGGGTCCTGCATTTTGAACAAGTGATGTTGTCAGTAGTGAATGCAGACCCAGTCAATGGAGTGCATCTGAAGGAAGTCAGGTTCGGCGAGAAGCCAGCCTAGAGTAAAATCATATATAACTACAAGAGATACAAGATGACACATAGTAAACATTCAAATATGCCAGCACTAAGCAAAGCGGCACTAGCAATAGTTGCAACATTATCGGTAGGTGCTGTTCAAGCAGGTCCTCTTCAAGAATTAAAAAGTCAAGAAGTTAAAGGTGTAAATGCAGACTTTGCAAAATGGCGTAAAGCGCAGCGCGAAGCAAGATTACAAGAACAAACCGATCAGTTTATTGTTGAATATGTAAGCAATAAGCAAGATGTAAGAAGCATCAATTCAAGTTTTGAAAAAACAGCATTCAAAAATGAAAAAATTCAGCATGTACGCAAATTAAAAGGTAACAAGCACGTATATAAGCTGAGCAAAAATTTAAAAAATGCAGACAAAAAAGCATTTCTAAACGCGTTAAAAAATAACAAAAATGTACGTTCAGTAGAAATGGATCCGAAGCGTTACCTAATGTCAGAAACGGTACCTTGGGGCATTCCAAATATTCAAGCAGACCAAGTTTCAGACTCTGCTGCCAGCAATATGAAAGTATGTATCATTGATTCTGGCTACGAGCGCTCAAACCCAGATCTAAACGCTAATAATGCGTCTGGTACAAACGACTCAGGTACTGGTAACTGGTATCAAGCGGGTGGTTCTCATGGTACTCACGTAGCGGGTACAATTGCAGGCGTAAACAACTCTGAAGGTGTTGTAGGTGTGTTACCTAACACCAATGTAAATCTTCACATTATTAAAGTATTTAACGCTGAGGGGTGGGCATACAGTTCAGACTTAGTAACAGCGGTAAATAATTGTGTAAGCGCTGGCTCGAAAGTTATCAACATGAGCTTAGGTGGTCCTTCACAAAACGCGACTGAAAGAGCAGGTTTAGAAGCAGCTACAGCACAAGGCGTATTATTAATTGCTGCATCAGGTAATGACGGTGACTCTTCGCTTTCTTATCCAGCATCTTACGATACAGTTATGGCAGTTGGTGCGGTTGATGAAACAGGCAAACACGCTGAGTTCTCTCAATACACGCCACAAGTTGAAATTGCTGGCCCAGGTGAAGCCATTCTTTCAACCGTTGCTGGTGATGGCCGTTTAGGTTCAATTACTGTTGGTGGCACAACTTACGCGAATGACCGCGTAGCACCGCAAACTCACTTCGTAAATAACGGCACTGATTACGTAGTACAAAATGTAAATGGCTCTGTTTCAGGTTACTTAGGTTCATGTAGTGTATCTGGCTCAAGCTATTCTTGTTCAAACGTTTCAGGCAACATTTGTGTAGCTGAACGTAACGATAATCAAAAAGGCAGCAACTACCCAGAAATTAACCCTGCTAAAGCATGTATGGACGCAGGTGCAACGGGTGTAATTGTTTATAGTAACTCTGACCGTCCAGGTCTTCAAAACCCATTCTTAGTAGACGCGAATAACGATGTAAATGTTCCAGCTGTATCGGTAAACCGTGCACTTGGTCAAACATTAATGGGCAAACTTGGTCAGTACACAACGTTAAACGTTACAGCTAATCAAGATTATGCATATTACAACGGTACTTCAATGGCGACACCACATGTTGCGGCTGCTGCTGCACTGGCATGGAGTAACAACATTGACTGTACAGCTTCTGAAGTACGTAATGCACTTAAGCAAACTGCGGTTGACCTTGAAACGTCGGGCCGGGATGACAAAACGGGTTACGGTTTAGTGCAAGTTAAAGCGGCATCTGATTACATGGCTGCAAACTGTGGTGGTACACCACCATCGGGCGAGTTAGTAAATGGTCAGTCTCAGTCAATCTCAGGCTCAGCAGGCCAAGAGCTTGAATTCACAATGACGGTACCTTCAGGCGCAACTAACTTGAAGTTTGAAATGGCTGGTGGTTCTGGCGATGCAGACTTATATGTTCGCTTTGGTGCTAAGCCAACTGACTCAACTTGGGATTGTCGTCCATATAAAAATGGTAACAACGAAAGCTGTCCAATTAGCTCTGCGCAAGCTGGTACTTATCATGTACGTATCGTAGGCTACACCACGTTTAGCGGTGCAACAATTACAGGTAGCTACACTTCTGGTACAACGCCAAGTGGTTACAGCACAACAGTAAATGATATTGATGTATCTGCAGGTGCTTGGAAGCGTTACACAATTGACGTTCCAGCAGGCATGTCTACGTTCACTGTTAAAACGTACAACGGTACAGGTGATGCAGATTTATACCTAAGACTAGGTGCACAACCTACTACATCTAGCTGGGATTGTCGTCCATACGAAAATGGTAACAACGAAATCTGTACCATTAACAACCCTACAGCAGGTACGTGGCACATTGGTATCAACGCTTACTCTACAGTAAATAATGTTGATATGGATGTATCTTACCAGCCATAAGCGCCATGCTAGATAATCAATAAATTCCTTTCTCGGAATACAAAAAACCGCTCAAGATTGAGCGGTTTTTTTATGTTTCATTAATTAAAACGGTATCAAGGTTTAATCGATGCATTATTGCTAACGCGTCATTATTTATAACATTGGCTTAATCGTTTCAAAGATGGCATTTATATGATCATCGCGGTCATTTAAAGCTGGAATATATTGATAGCGCGTTCCGCCTGCTTCCATAAACGTTTCACGGTTTTCTTGCTCTAATTCTTCCAGTGTTTCCAAGCAATCTGCACTAAAAGCGGGGCTAATAATTGCTACGTCCGTAATACCTTCGCTTGGTAACGCTGCTAAGGTTTTATCAGTATAAGGTTTAAGCCATTCAGCTTTACCCAATCGGCTTTGGAAGCACGTAATATAGTCAGCTTCATCTAAGCCTAATTGCTCTATAACTAAACGAGTTGTTTGCATACAAAAGCAATAGTAAGGGTCGCCTTGATCTAAAAAGCGACGAGGAATGCCATGATAAGAAAATAGCAACTTTTGCGGTTTACCATGTTGTCCAAAGTGCTCTTTAATACTGCTAACTAATGCATTAACAAAGGCTGGCTGTTGATGATAGCCATTGACGAAGTGTAACTCTGGCACCCAGCGCCAAGTACTTAATTCTTTTGCGACCGCATCAAACGTTGAGCCTGTTGTGGTACCGCTATATTGTGGATACATGGGCATGATAATGATGCGTGTTAACCCTTTTTCTCTTAGCGCCTTTAGTCCGCTAGCAATCGACGGGTTGCCATAACGCATCGCCATTACCACTTCAACATCGTGATAGCCCTGCGCTTGAAGCTTTGTTGATAACTTATCAGCTTGCTGGCGGGTAATATGTACTAACGGGCTGCCATTTTCCGTCCAAATTTCTTTGTATAATTTGGCTGAACGAGCAGGGCGAGTACGTAAAATAACGCCGTGAAGAATGCTTAACCAAACCACTCTGGGTATTTCAACAATACGGCGATCAGACAAAAACTCACGCAAATAAGTGCGAACAGCACTGGTTGTAGGGGCATCAGGACTGCCTAAGTTTGTTAATAATACGCCTGTTTTATGATTAAAACGTTTATGTGGATTATCTGTAACAGCAGAAAATTTTGACAAAACAATACCCTACAATTCATTCTTATTGTGTGAGCGAAGCATATTAAGCAATATGTTGCTAATTAAGTGATTAATTTTACGCAGATCATAACGTATCTGATCAAACTTGAAGACTTTTTTCTGGGGCTAGATGAAAAATAATTTAATGATGCCGATGGCTTTGATTTAAAAAATATATTAAGAGCATAGCAGCCCTTAATATACTTATTAGCTAGACTCGGCTGGTAGCTCATTCTTATCCTTATCAATGAAATCCTGACAATATCTAAGTAGTGGCGCAAAAAATATGCAGGCTAGAATGTAGGCGATATTAATATGTATTAACATCTCATTGAAGGTATAACCTCCTGCTGAGAACTCATAGTAGTAGACTAGGATAGTCGCGATAATTTGACTAATAAGGGTTATTTGCCAAAGTAACAAGTTACCAATCAGTATTCGGGTTGCAGCACCGAAACTAGCTATTAGCGTCAATATCTCAAGCAATATAATTATTATAGAAAGTGCTACTGGATGAGTAGGCTGTAGATTAGCTGGTAGGTTGAAGCCAGAAAAAAAATCATATCCAGTGATGATAAGAGACAGAATAAATATTAGCTTCCATACTGGTCTATCGAGTAATTTTTTGGACATTGTTTAGTGCCAAAAGCCAAAAGGGATATCATTAGGGTCTTTTGGTAGTTTCTTCCAACCATCCCTAGGCGTTATATATCTGCGAACAAAATTTCTTCTTTTTGCTCCTGTTGGTGGGAGATTGGCTAGTGTTTGTAACACTCCTTGAGACTGTTCTGCATCCCACCCATAGTTTTGTAAGGTTGATCTCATAACAGGATATAGTTTGATATAGACGGCATTGGCATCTTTTTTATTACCAATAAATTGTTTGTAAATAAAGCTGCCACCTGAAAGTACTTTTCCTAGCACTCCTAGTTTTTTAAGAATTTTATCACTATCCATATTAAATTAAGTATTGTAAATTTATGGTGAATTATATGTTTTTTTTTGTTTTCATGCAATCTTTAAAGTTAATAAAAACGATGAAGACTTTATGTATTGTTTAAGGGCCACTCCTCGGATTAATTTCTTGTCGGGTGGCGCTTCGCTTAACCGACTTACACAAAAAAGTATCATGGCGTCGAATTAATTGGCGGGCACACCGAAACTGAAGATTCACCATTTTAATTTAATAGTGTTTTTATAAGCGCCTCAATATATTTCCAAGCTTATAGTGGCAACCTAGGTACTACACATCCAGTTAAGATCGGTAAAGTAGCTAAGATAATGATTAGTCGGATGATGCGAGTTATCCTCGCGTTATATAAACAAGTCTTTTTTTTCGGCTGATTTTGCATGAAGCTCTCTCTAACTTTTTAAAGTGAGCAAGCATTTTATATAGATTTTCTCTTTTTCAAAAAAAAAGCCCTTAAAAGCGTTGAGGGGTTTTTTATTTATGTATATCAAGACCATATCTGGATTAGTTTTTGTCGGGTGGCGCTTCGCTTAACCGACCTACGTTTAGCTGTTTATGAGGGATACAAAATTGAAAAACGTGGGCGTCTTCCGACTCTATTTTTATAACCTTTCATAACCCCATATTCCTTCATATTTAGTCATAAACACGTCCTAATAACTTACGCAATATAATTCCCATTTAGCTTAAAGGTACATCGCCAATTGCTTTAGGCACGGCCAATGCTTAAGCGCTGGCTAGGTAATGCTCTGGTTAACTCTGCGGGCCTAACTATGCCTGTACGCTACATTTGTACTATGCTTAGGGTACAGCTGTACTGGGGTTAACATACAATTGTGATTAATACTTAACACATAACATCTTTTACGGTGACAATTACAAGGATGTCTTAGTGAAATCAGAAAGAAAGAAACATGGTGGTTTATTTCTTATCTTATTTTTTATTTTGCTTGCCATTGTGGTCGGCGCGATTTTTTATTATCTCCAAATTAAGCGTAATGAAGAAAGCCAAAATCAGCTTCATTTTCGTGCGCTTAGCCAAATAAGCATTGATATAGATAACACCTTTGCACAAATTCGCTCGCTTGCTGTGCAATTTAGTAAGCAATACCGCACTGAAATTATTAAGCAACATGAAGAGCTGATTAGCGCGGCCTGGCAGCAATCAACTTACCATCCTAACCAGCAAAATGGTGCTGAATATATCCCAAGTGCGTCGTCTATGTTAGGTAAAGAGCGGTGGGCTGAGACTTGCGAAGAAATTAAAAATAATGAGCAATTTTTAAATGAAATCTTAGATAAAAATTATAAGAGTGAGCTATTTGAAAAGGCAAAATTTGAGTTAAATCCCAGCTTTATTTACACCTGCGGCAGTGAACAAGAAATGAAAGAGGAGATTAGCGCTACTGTTTCAATCACCGCTAACTCTTCAGGAAAAAATACTAATACCGAATATATATTGCAGGCAGAAACCGCTTTTTTAAAGGTGAGCATTCCAATAAATTCAATTATTCAACTGAAAAGTGATTGGTCGTTTTTTCCAAAAGTTATATTTGCTGATAAATTTGGACGAGTGTTAATTAATGCGGAAAACAACAATTACCATAATAAGGTTGTTTTTAATAACATTTCTGAATTGCTCAGTAATCAACTAGAAAACGGGACACTCAATAAACAACAAGCCTCACCAGAGGCGATAGCGAATAATGATAAAGCGGGCCAGCTGCTTTCATCAGAGATCAATCTGGGCATTTCAACCATGATAGAGCAGTCGATAGGTGGGACGCTTTATCGCATGTACGTCAGTCCGCATAAGCTAAAAGTGCCAACCAATATAGAATATGCCAGTAGCAGCATTAACAAGCAGGACGCGTTCTACATAATTGGCCTTAGGCCCAGTAGTGATGTAGCAATAGGGCGCTTATATATTTCGCCAAGTTTGGCGGTCATTCTGATTGTGTCGTTTTTAATTCTGGTTAGTTTAGTGCCAATTATTAAAATTCGCTTTGTATCTCATGATTATGCATTCAGTAAAGGGGATATTTGGTTTGCCAGTGTTGGGCTGATTATTTTTGTTGGCGTCGCAACAATTTCTATGGCTGATTATGTACTATATAAGCAAGTTAAACGGCAGTTTAACAGCGAAGCATACTATAACTTTCATAATTTACAGGCTGCATTTGATCGTGAAGTAAAAGAAATCGTTGCAACAATGCAGCGTTATAGCAAGGTGCAGCTAGAAAAAGAAGAGGCGGGAACCAATCTAGCCCGCTGTGGTGCAGCCGAGTATGCCTCTTTTCCCACCAACGAACTGCTAAACAAACAGTCCGAAACATTGTCGTTGGTCGAGCTGGCCTTTTTTATCAATCGCCAAGGACAAACTTGTCAGGCACCGTGGTACTGGAGTGCTGCTAGCCAATTAAAAAATGCTCGGCCTAAATTGGCGTTCCGTCAATATTTTAAAGATGCAGTAAGCTGTAATGGCTTTAACTTAAGCCCACAAGAAGGTGAGGATAAGCAAACAGTAAACGCAGTGGATAATCGTCACACTAACACCTGTAAAAATAAAGTCAGTATTGAGCGTATTTTCAATGTTGGTGACGGACGTTTAACCAGCCAGTTTGCGATACCCATGCTAAAAACAGCAACAGATATTAAGGCGGCAGAACTGTCGCGAAGCGTTATTATTTCTGCTGGCACGGTTTTGCAGTCATTGCGCGATACTATTTTACCGCGCAACTTTTCTTTCACCATTTTTGAAGGGCAAAGCGGTACGGTGCTATATCACACTGAAACCAAGATGAGCCTAGTGGAAAACTTTTATGTGTCGACGAATAACGCAGCAGAAATACAAAGTGCAGTATGGACAAAAAGCAATCACCCTATTAGCTTAAGCAGCATGTATCGCGGTGTTTCGCACCAGATGGTTATTGGTAAATTGCACAATGAAATGCCATGGATGCTTGCTATTATGTATAAAAAACAAGATATCCGGCTGTATAATTTATTGTTAATTATGTCAGCCATTAGCTTGTTTTTAATGGTTATATTTTTGTTGATTGTAGCTGTACGAGCCACAATCAGCATATTACCTTGGGGTTCGGTATTACTTTATTTACGTAATAATCAGCATGAACTTTCGCGCATTAATCATCGCCTCATTTTACTTATCTGCATACAAATACTAGTAACTTTTTTTGTCGACAACTTGTTATTAAGGTTGTTTATTTGGTTAGCGGGGTTGTTCATATATTTATGGATGGCAGGAAGCTTATTGGTCAAAGGCAAGCGTTTGCGGCATGTGGGCATGTACGGCTTTGCTGTGGTGAGTTTAACCGCACTGATTGTTGAGCGGTCTGTCACCTCAAGTACTACGGTGCTGATTAGTACCATACTGGCCATTGTATTGTCGTTAACTGTGCTTGTTGGCTTACAGCCAGAAAATCAAAAGCGTGGCGCAAGCACAAGAGAAGTACTGAAGCATAGTTATTTTAATATTTATACCCGCTATGTAGGACTCGTACTCATTATAAGCAGTGCAGTACCTGCATTTTATCTAACGCACTCTGCTTTTGGGTTTTACATAAAAAATGCAGCATTAATCGAGTCAATTCGCTTAACACAAGATATAGGCACAACATTAGCGCGACGAAATAATTACTATAGTGCGCTTGGTGTCACCAAGTCAGATGCACAAAAAATCTTAATGTATTCATCATATTTTTGTCGTGCGAAAGGAGATGAAAAAGCCAACTATAAACTACATACACCACCTTTGTGGGATGTAACCTTTGCAAAAGGCAGCGTGAATTTTTGCGAAAAATATCGACAAGATGCCGATGATGGCAAATATCAAGTCGGCTGGGTTGTGCAGCTGCCGTTATTGTGGCAAACAGCCCAAAATGATAACCATAACGAGGTGTCATTAGAGGACAGTTACACAAAAAACTATCCTGTTTACAGCATGTTATTAAAGGCAATTCGAGTAGACTTACCTATACCTGCTTTGCTAAATGTGCTGTTACAACAGCCCCACTTAAATCAAACCTTAAATATAAAGGTAACGAGTTATCCCGCATTAATCTTTCTAGAAGCTGTATTTAGCAATTTACTGCTCATCGTTATTGTAGGTTTATTGGTGCTGGTATTTTTATGGTATGTCATTCGCAGAATATTTGTTAGCCGCTTTATGGGGCAAGAGGTACTTGAACATGTATTGCCTAACTTTGATGACGCTATTCATTTTAATCAGCTGAAAAAAGAAAGTGCCAAGCAGTTACTTATTTTACGTCCGCAACGAGCGCATATTGATTGGTTGCTAGCGCATAACAAGCATCATTTAGTTTTTCCCTATCCATTGGATTTGCAGTCTGAGCTAAGAAACAAGCAAGTAATAAGTGGCAGCGAGATTAAGCAAGGGTCATTAGTTTTAACAGAGCCTGTCGATATGACAATTGATTACACGTTAAATAACGCTGAGCCGCAAGTGGAGCATTCAGAAGAGGATGTGTTGCTGCGCCTAAAAACGCATATTCTTAATCAGTTGGCGTTAATTACGGCAGGGGGGAAAAGTAAAAATGAAAAAGTACTGATTATGAAAAACTTAGGGGCAATTGCTTTTGATGCACAGTTTAGAGTAAAAGCCTTAGAGTTTATCGAATTTGCACTGAAGCAAGAAAATTTACGAGTGATAATTTTAGCTGATGTGTCGCCTCTATTTCGTTTAACCCATCAAGATGCTTACCCTAATAATGCTCAGTCAGAGTTTGCAAGTGCAAGTGAGGTAATGCGTTGGTCTAATTTATTTACCCGTTTTACAAAGTTTTATGACTGGTATCCAGCACATCCAGAAACGGAAGAGTTTCCCGTTAACTTATATTCAGTGATTAAAAGAGAGTGTATTAGCTGGCCAGAATTAAAACGTTATGAACGAGAATTTATACACTTTCATTTGTGCTTTAAGTTATCCGCCACTGAACGTAATGCGTACTTTTCAGACTATGTGGATAAAGAAGAAATGTGTTTTGCTGACATTGAACAGTCGCCTTCTCATCTTGCAGAGTTTAAGCGATTGCTAGATAAATATTGGACAATTGATGAAGTGGTGGAGTTTTTTACTGAAAAAGCAGGGGCTGTGTATCGTTATCGTTGGGAGATTTGCACTAAAGATGAGCGTTTACTGCTTTATCAATTAGCGAATCAGCATATGGCGAATCCGCTTAATCATGAAGCATTAGAGCATTTAATTCGCCGTGGTTATATTGTTAATCGTGGGCATTGGAGCATTGGTAGTCGAGGATTTAAAAACTTTATTTATTCAGCAGAACGGTATGAAGAAGTACAAGAATGGATTGAGTTAGCGAAAAACAGTTCTTGGAAATACATTCGCATTCCAATCTTTATGACTATTTTTATACTGTTTGCCTTTATCTTATATTCAGCCACTGAAGCGTACGAAACCATTATTGGATTGATGACCGCAGTACTGGGGTTAATTCCACTCTTAATGCGCAATATTTCTATCATTAAGGGGTCACCACCACCTTAAATAAAGTGGTAGTTCAGCCTTCATAAAAGCGACATCTGTTTGCCACTTTACTGTCATACCGCATTTCTACACTGCTATAAAACTTTGGTGATGTTCTAGCCTGTTACTGATATCACAGCTCGATAACTTAGGGGGATGAAATGAACATGATCAGTGATCTGTATCGCTTTGATCTAAATGTAACCCGTAAATGTTATAAATTAAGGTTATACCCTAGCTTAATGCGGTTTACCTGTGCCATATCCCGAAGTGGAGACGGTTATTTGCAAGTGGTGATACCTCTATTATGCTGGTTAATATGGCCCGCTGACGCTTACCTTTACATGCTAACTGTAGGCTTTGCATTTGTATTTGAGCGCTGTTTGTATGTTGCGCTAAAAAATACGTTAAAGCGCCGCCGTCCCGCAGATGTGATCCCATATTTTAATAGCATTATTTGCGCTTCCGATCATTTTAGCTTTCCCTCTGGGCATACGATGGCAGCATTCCTGTTTGCCGGTATTTCAAGTTACTTTTTTCCTCATGCCAGTATTTTTCTATATTTGTGGGCTGGTGGGGTAGGTGTGTCTAGAGTGGTGTTGGGGGTTCATTTCATCACAGATATTATCGCTGGCGCCATACTAGGCAGTGTGATTGCGTTAAGTGCGTTAATGTTGATTTAGTGTATAGGCCAAAATAGCGGGGAGTTAGCGTAATGAATTACATGAAAATTTTATACGGAGTGCAAGCAACAGGCAATGGCCATATTTCACGGAGTAGAGTCATGGCGCAAGAGCTTGCCAATCAAGGGATTGAAGTAACATTCTTGTTTTCAGGACGTGAGCCAGAAAAGCTGTTCGATATGCAGGTATTTGGTGACTATATGTATCGAAAAGGATTAACATTTACGGTTGAAGAAGGCCAAGTTCGCTATTTTAAAACATGGTGGAACAATAGTCTGACTCAGTTTTTTCATGATGTTCGCACGCTAGATGTGAGTCAGTATGATCTTATAATTACGGATTTTGAGCCGGTGACGGCGTGGGCAGGAAAGCTGAACAACAAGCGTGTGCTTGGGTTGGGGCATCAATACGCATTTGGAAGCCAAACGCCCAGAGCCGGAAGCAATTTGTTAGCTGAAACGATTTTAAAGTACTTTGCACCTGCTGATATTCCAATGGGGTTACACTGGCACCGCTTTGCTAACAACATTTTACCACCTATTATCGATACCACATTGTCTAGCACCGCAGCGAATAGGTGTAATAACCACGAAACAATATATAAGCAATCACCAGAAGATGAACCTTTTTATCTTGTATATTTGCCATTTGAAGATCAGAAATGGGTTACACAACAACTTAATCAATTACCTGAGTATCAATTTCGGCAATATAGTTCGGAGCTAAGTAATCAAACAAGCAGGAATGTCGCTTTAAGGACAGCTTGTTATCATGGCTTTAAGGAAGATTTAAAACAAGCAAGTGGAGTGATTTGCAATACAGGGTTTGAGCTAATTAGCGAGTGTTTACATCTTGGCTTACCTATACTTACACGGCCACTGGCAGGACAAATAGAGCAATTATCTAATGCTGAAGCTTTGAATCGGCTAGACGTTGCTAATACAACAACCAACATTAATAGCCAGATTATTGGTGCTTGGCTACGTGAACATGCTTTGAAACAACCTAAACAGTCTGGGAATTTCAACGGAAACAAGAGGGCTCGTCACCATATGCTTTGGCCAAATGTGGCTTATGAAGTAGTTCATTGGCTACAAGAAGGTGATTGGGACAAAGCGGAACACTTAAGTAATCGATTATGGCAACGGTATCAAGATGCTCAATATACCGATCAAGCAGCTCATAAGACGGTGACGAATGACACGGTTCAACCCTTCCATCAGAGTAATAATTCCTTTAGCATCAAACGAGTAATATAAATACAGCTTGTGAGAAGGACTAATCATGCGTGGACAATGTCTATGTGGTGAAGTTGCATTTGAAATAGATGAAAATACAACGACAACAACCAATATATATCAATGCCATTGTAGCTTATGCCGTAAAGTTACTGGCTCTGCGTGCAATTCAGGTGTTTTGGTTACCACTGGTGGGTTTCAATGGCTGAGTGGGCAAGGGGCTGTCTCTTCATATATCAAAGACTCTGGCTATCGCTCAGACTTTTGTAAATATTGCGGTAGCCCAACCCCGAATGAAATGCGTGACGGCAGCGGTTACTGGATCCCAGCTGGTGCATTGGAAGATACCACCACATTAAAGGTAACAGCTCATTTATGCACGCAATCAAAAGCAGGTTGGGATCACTTTACATCTTCAAATGAGAATTATGATTCCATGCCTTCTTTGCAACAGCTAAAAGATGCAATAGCACGCCCAAATAAAATCAAATAGGTAAAAGTCGCAATAAATGAGACTGGGCGCTAAACACAGCCACATTGCGACTTGATACATCTAGTGAGTTGTTGAATAGTTGAGCTCAAACTAATCGAGAAACGCCGAAAAACTATCTTGGAACGACAAATCGATATTGTTTTTAAACTTAGTTAAGCTCAGTTTTTCCTTATCTATAGCGACATCCTGCTCAGTCATTACTTGCTCGCCAAACTGGTAAACAACTTCAATGCCTTCATTTATTGCCTTTTCATCATATTGCTTTGCGGTAGCGGATACATGCTGATTTTTCTGTTGCCACTCTGCCATGGCTTTCTCACCGTGTTTGCGCGTAAGCATGGTTTCGGTTTGTGCAGGAGAAAGTACAAGTGCCGAAGCATTATTACCGCCAAACCCTTTCGAGTTAACAATTGCGGCAAGCATTTCACTGCCTTTCTCACCCACATAATGATGATCGATTAAGATGTTAAGGTTATCTTGAATTACATCATCAGCGACATATTCAATGGTTTTGATGCCAGGAATATAACCGTGTTGCCATACCCCTAATGTGGGTGCTAACTGGTCAGCAGCAGCCGGGCCTAATGAATGGCCGACATAGGCTTTCATTGCAGTCACACTCCAATTTTTAATGCCGTACGTTTCAGCTACTTGGTTAAGAATGTGAGACTCACTTACGCGGTTTTGAGGGGTGCCAGTACCGTGCGCTTGAACAAACGTACGTTGTAAGCCATCTTCACCCAGAATGCGTTTGGCTAACCCTGTGGCTTTTGCCATCGTAATATAGTTACCCACACCAGGGCCTGAAATAGACTTCTTATTTGCATCAGCATTTACAAATACATCAGGCACTGAGCCAAGAATATTTGCTCCTAATTTAACGGCCAGTTCGTCATCCATTAAAATAAAGAACTGTGCAGACTCGGCCATTGTAAAGCCTGCGTTATCTGAAAATGGGCGACATGCACGACGATTATTCACATTGTCAGTGCCATCTAGCTTATTCAAGTTTTTATCAGTGGCTAATGCGCCCATGACTGAAAAGCCTTCCATAATCTCAGGCACGACAGGCGCTTCTGAACTACCAACTATAGCAACGCGAGCGCGGCCACTTTGTATGTCGTTTACACCTTGGCGTAGGTTATATAAAAATGTGGCACATGCACCAACATTAGTTCCCGTGTTACCAACGCTATTTACAATGTAGCTGTTGATAAAATCTGCAGCCATTTCCGGCAGTGAGAGCGGCATCATTTTCGAGCTAATACGGCTACCATTAAGCGGATTTTGATATAAACCACCAGCACCATATTCATCTGCTTGGAATACAGCTGTGCCAGCATAAACAGAGACTAAGTCTGGATTAATGTTATCCATGACGGTATCCCACTCAATCCCCATGCTTTGTAGCGCATCTGACGCGCCAAACACGGTCATGGTCAGTCCACGCGGATGATATTTAGAATGGTAATACTGACTTGGATCAAAGCCGCTAGGTAGCTGTCCTGCACTTGAAACTTCCATTTTGTAATGTCCTGGCAATAACACATCTACGTGTTCTGGGCAGTTCACTGACACCATTCCATCATCTAACTCAGTGATTTGCCATTCGGTTGGAATAACTTCGGGAAGTTGGCGTTTTTTCAAGCTGAATTCGAAACCGTTCTCATGATGTAACGATGCAGATCGTTGATAGTAAACATTAGCAGGGTCGAAGTGTTGAGACTCTATACGACGAATAAGCGTACCGTCTTTAATTTTTTGAATAGTCTCTTGAGTTAATTCAGTTTGTTCAAGCTTCATCAGTCGTGCTAAATCTTGCCAAGTAGATTGCATCGTTTCATCGTCTAATACCTCGTTAACTAAGCGGCGGTAAGCATGATGAAAAGAGGTTCGGCCAGCGGCATTAATACCACCCATAGACACGATGACAGGTAACTTGTTCATTGAAAAATAACTCCATATCTTTTTTATGAAGAGCAGTGTAGAGGAGAAACAGGCAAGCCGCACTGGACATTTCAGCCTTAATCTATGACAATTCAGCCATGTTGACGATTGCTTTTCCTTTATTTGAACAGATGCTGGTCACTGGCGTAAGTGGGCCGACAGAAATGTGGCAAGCTGCTGAAGATCTTGCGCGCAGCCACCGCCAGTCAATTGACCCTTCAAATATTTGCACCTTTTCACAGCAGCAAGGGCTGGTAAAGGGCCATGGCGGTATTAAGTTATATGCAGATCATGCTTATCATGATGACGTGCAATGTGACTTAATTGTAGTCGCACCGATGTGGGGCAACCCGAGGGTTGGGGTAAAACGTAACCCAGAATTAAGAGAATGGCTGAGCAAACAGTACAGTGGTGGCGCAAGAATTGTGGCCACGGGTACAAGTGTATGTTTTTTGGCAGAGTTAGGGTTACTCAATGGCTTAGTGGCAACTACCCATTGGTATTACTTTGAGCACTTTAAACGTTTTTATCCTAACGTTGAATTAAACACCCATCAATTTATTACGCATGCTAAAGGTTTGTACTGTGCTGGGAGTATTAACTCGCTTTCGGATTTAGTACTTTATCTGATTCGTGAGCGTTACGGTCAGCACATAGCAGGCATTGTTGAGCGTCACTTTTCTCACGAGATAAATCGTATCTTCGAGCAGCCTTATTTTACAAAAGGTGGTTTACAGCATCATGATGAAGAAATAATCGCAGCACAAGAGTGGGCGATGTCATGTTGGAATGAAGATTTTTCGCAAAAGCGCTGGAGCGAACAGGTAGGCATGTCTGAGCGCACATTTAGCAGGCGTTTTAAGCAATCGACAGGGATGACACCACTTAACTGGCTTAGAGAAGTGAAAATGCAAAAAGCACGAGAATTATTGCGTGCCACTAACCTCACCATCGAAGCCATCGCAGAACACACCGGCTTTTTAGACGCCGCTTACTTTTCAAGGCTATTCAAAAAACTGGTTAGTATTTCTCCTAAGCAATACCGAAAAATGGTGCGAGATAAGCTGTTTATTGCGCAGCAAGAATATGACGAAGGTTAAATAACAGATATAAAAAAACCTGCCAAAAGGCAGGTTTTTCAAATAGCTAGGCTAAATAGCTGATATTAGAATCTGTATCTAACACCCACTTTTAAGCGCCAAGTAGATTGTTCTGCTTTGAACTCATCCCAGTTAGCTACATTATCAGTACCTAAACCATCATATACATACTTACCAGTGTCAGGGTCGATAGTACCATCGATTAACTGAATATTGCTGTACTGTGAAGTAAATACTTTACCTTTCGAGCTATCAATTAAGTTTAATAAGTTATCGATTGTGAAGTAAATAGTACCTTTATGATCTTCCATGAAACCAGGGATTTCTTGTTGGAAGCTAAAGTCTAATGTATTTGTCCAAGGCGTACGAATAACATTTTTAGGTAAGTAACCGCCAGCGTAACCTGATAAACCTAGGTTCTGTACAGCAGCCAGAATTTCAGCTTCAGCTTCAGGGCTAGAGTAAATCACGTTAGGATCGTTCGCTACAGGAATATAAGGCACTAAATAGTCGCCTGTTAAGCCTGGGCTAACTAAATCATACGGGTCGTTGATACGGTTACCGTCGATAGTTACTCGAGTTCCATCCATTACGTAAGAAATTGGCTTACCTGAACGACGCTCGAAGAATAAGTTCGTAGTGGTTTTATAACCGTCGAACAATTCAGTTTCATAACCTACAGAAAGTACAAAACGGTGCTTAATTTCGTAAGCCGCAGTACCTACTAATGGTTGGTTACGGTCTAAAGCAACGTTGTAACGATAGTTACTTTTCGCTGTAGAACTTGTTCCTGGGTTAGCTTCAGTAATGTCTTGGTGAGTATAAGACATGTTCATGTTGAAGCCATTATCGAAGTTCTTAGCTAATGAAGAACTAAAGATAATAGAACGACCTGAATCTTCAGCGTTAGTCAGCATAATGTCATACGTTCTGCCAGTAGGATCGTTATATAACGAACGACCACCGTCAGCTGTTGTGCCAACTTTAAATTCGTCTTTTAATGATGCATCAACCCAAAACGCTGCGTCTTCTTTTTTCACATAAAGAAGTTCGTTGCTCCAGTTATAACCACTTTCAAAGTTATAATCTGCTGCTAACTGTACACGCCAGTCATTTGGTAAGTTGAAGTCAGGGTCAACAAAGTTTGTGCTACCGTTACCTTGAACAAGTGCATCTTGTGCAGCTTGAGGAATTGAAGTGATATCAACGCCTTCTAAAACAGATGGCGCATCGCGCTCATCCATATCAACGATTGTTACACCGTCATTTGAGTAACCGTTAGATACCCAAACTGTTGGTTGTCCACCAGTGTAACGACCAATACCACCACGTAGTGTTAATTCGTCGTTAAACATATAGTTAAAACCAAAGCGAGGTAAGAAAATACCTAAGCCGTCAAGGTTTTCAGTGTTTGCATAGCCAGTACGATCTAACGCATTTTGGTTGAAAGTAGGGCTGTCGCTAGAGTTAAGCATTTCATAACGCATACCAAACGTTAAAGTAAGGTCGTCAGTAGCTACCCACTCATCTTGTACGTATAGCGCATGCTCTTTACGAGTAAACTCAGCTGCACCATCATTTACTTGGTTAGTGTAAGCATTTTTATAATTGAAATCTGATGCTTTACGGTTTTCAAAGTCTTCAATACTTTCGAATACCCAAACACCTAAAGAACCATCAACAAACAGGTTGAATACTTCTAAGCTCTTAAACTGGTAACCAAAACTAATAGAGTGATCATCTAATAGGTACTCAGCGTCAAAGTTTAATGTCAGTGTATCGTTTTCAAGTGCATTAGCGTGACGGTATTGATCAGGGCCGAAAGATACATCACCACTTTCAGTTTCAACTTTAACATCACCAAAGCCTAAATTACTTGCTGCTTGAACCGTTTCAACACTCTTTAATGTTGCACCGATTTGAGTTGAGAACTCGTCTGTCCAATCTGAATACAATTGTAATGCGAAGTTATTTAACGTTTCTTCTTTATTGTACCAATGTGATGAAAGGCGTAATTCAAATGGCGCAGATGTAACATTACGCGTCATGTTGCCTTTATTATATTGATAAGTGAATGAAGAACGATGGTAATCGTTAATGTTCCAGTCTAACTTAACAAGTAGCTTTTCATCTTCTTCAGATGGCGCTAAGTCCCAGTCGCCAGCATCAACACCATAAACATCACGGGCAATGTTTTGTACTTTTGTTAAATCACTTTCTGTGATATCAGTTTGGTTTGGCGCATTGCTACCAGCAGGGCCCCACTCAACAGCTGTTGGAGATTCGTATGATTCAGCAGATACAAAGAAGAAAAGCTCATCTTTAATTAATGCACCACCTAAAGTACCACCGAAAGTAGTCTCTTCGAAATCAAGCTCAACTTCTTTGTAGATACCTTGGTCGTCATATGTTGCAGTACCAGCTAAGCTGTCATTCATTGTCTCGTAGAACAATGAACCAAACATCTCGTTAGTACCAGATTTAGTAACTGCATTAATCAATGCGCCACTAAAGTTAGATACTTTTGCGTTGAATGGAGATGTTTCAATAGACAGCTGTTCAATTGCATCAATTGAAATAGGAGAGCGCTGAGTAGGATAACCACTCGTATTTAGACCGAAATCATCATTTTGACCAATACCATCAACAGTAATACTGTTATAACGCGGGTTAGTACCTGCTACAGAAAGTTCTTGGTCGTTACCAGGAATTGAAACAGCAAGAGGGTTATTTCTAACAATTTCTTTTAAATCACGGTTAAACGTTGGTGTGTTTTTGATTGCATCTTCACCAAAGTAGCTGCTACCGCCAGCAGAAGCGAAAGAAGGAACTTGTGCAGTTACTTCAATACGCTCAATGTCTATGTGAGCTTCAAGCGTAGTGTTGAGCTTTTTCGTTTTACCTAACGTTAAAAAAACGTCTTGAAATTGCTGATCTTTATAAGTATCCGAGTCAACAGTAATTTGGTAAGGACCACCAACGCGAAGACCTTTCGCCATGAAGCTACCAGAATCATTAGTTTCAAGTTCACGTGTTGTTCCAGAAGGAATGTGCGTGATAATGATTTTAGTATTTGCCGCAGGTTGACCGCTAGGTGTAGAGATCTTACCGCGTAGGGCAGAAGAAGTGTCACTAGCCATAGCGATACTGCTAGAGCCTAAAGCTGCAGCTACTGCTAAGCATAGTGCGCTACGTTTTAGCATTGTTTTCATCAGATTTTTCCTGAGTGTTTATGTAAATAAAATTTTTAGGCATGAATATCATTCATGCCCTTGAAACTTTTTATAATTGTTATTTTTTTAGTGCATTGACTAAAGGCTTTGCCTTAGGGTCAAAAATTTGATTTAACAAGCCACCTAAGCGAATGCCAGCTTGTAATAAACGTTTTTTAACGGTTGGCGTATTCTTATAAATAAAGCCGTATTTAAACTCGCCATCACCGATATCGTAAACTTGTTCGCGAAGATCGAATGATTCTTTAATCCAATCTTCCATACTTGAATTTAAATATTCAGAAATGATTTTTTTGTCATCAGTAATAATAAAGTCTGCAAATTCGGTATATGACAAACTTTGATATTCAACGAGTTTGGTATCCCATACTGAATGTAAGTTTGTCTGTTCACCGAAAAATTCTACTTTAACTGAGTTGCCGCCGCGGTCGTCCGCCCGGCCTACATGAAGAGGTTGGTGCACGTCACCCACTAAGTGAGTTAAAAAGCGTAGGTAGAACTGCTTGTCTTTGTTAGATGCTTTTGGATCTTTTAACACATCAATGCTTTTGCGCATTGCGGTATAAATATTGGTGGCTTTATCGTGGTAGTCGTGAGGATTAAAGTCTTCTAATTTATCAAGACTAATATAATGCCATTTGCTCGACTTTTTACGCCAAAACTCTTCTGGAGAAGAACGCATTTCGTCAGCCCAAGTCGTCACTTCTGCTAACTTATCGCCAGCGAGTAATTCTTGTAATGCCGCTCTAGTTGTTGCAGTTAATTGCTCATCTGCTATTTTACCAACTATACGGTGGCCATTTTGCCCCCATGCGAAAGCGTTGCTTGTAGCCATTGTTGAAAAAGCAATCAAAGCAATACTGAACCACTGCTTAAATTGATTTGTAAGTTTGCTTTTTACAGTTGTTTTCATAGTCAAATGTTGCAACCTCTTAGTGCGTTTAATTTTGTATTTTTACAGATTAAAACGGGTGACAAATTTGGCAGAATTATATTTCATTTTTATGAAAAATAAAGGAATCATTTTTATTCATTTTTGCTAAATAAAAAAACATAAAAAACAATAGCTTAAGTTTAATAAGTAATTTTACCTAATGCATTAAGTAAAAGTAATAGTTACAATGTAGCTTCAATCATTAAGAGAAAACTGTAAATTTTGTTGAATCCGACCATATTTGTTCCAAAGCCCATTTTAGTTGGTGTTTTGATTATTAGCGCAATTTTGTTCTATTTAATGGGGAAAAAAGAGGTGGCCATTGAGCCAATAAATCTCGTACCCGTTTTCAAAGAATACCGTGTGTGTGACACTAACAATCAGTCAAACACAGAGCGCTTTATTATTTATGTGCCGACACAAAACGTGGCAGAGATGGTGCTGGATGAGTTTTGCCAACATTCAATTATTGAAAAGCAATTTGGTAAAGTGATTGCTTACTGGGGAGGCGGTGAGGCTAACTTAATTCAGTTTGTTGGAAAAGGCGTGGCAAATCTGTCGCTTGTTAGAACGAACATTATGTTGGCATTGCAGGCTGAGGCTACTCATGGGTATGTAGATGTGGCAGTTTATCCAGATTATAAAGCCTATTTAATTTCATTAAGAGAAAAGCCCCAACTAACGAAACAATATTTATGGGGAAAAAAGATTGGTTTGGTTGATTACCCGACAAGTCGTTCAGGCCATATCGTGCCAAAACATTTATTTCAAAAGCTTGGTTTGTCAGTTAACGATTTAACTATTATATATGCAAACTCACATACCCGTTTGCGTGAAATGCTGCTGCAAGGTGAGGTGGATATTATTTCATCGTATTGGAAAGAAGATGATAATGACCGCTTTTCAGATAACTATAAAGTTGAGATCAGTGAGCAAGTTAGTGGTAGTAGATGGTATATGCGGATGGACGCTGAAAATACAGATCTATACTGTGCCAGCCAGAAGATTTTAATTGATTCTTCAAGCCAACAATCATCGAGTTACTTTAACCGTATTTACGCAACAAATAGTCGCAATTGTAAGGCGGTCGAATGATATTCTCTGTCGCACTTAATAAAGCGAAAGTACTACAATACACGGCCATATTCTTTGCGTATTACTGTGTTTTTCAATTATTGTTTAGTATTGGCCATCACTTTCAGCTACAGCGCAATATCGATATGCAAGTAACTAATATTTCTACCCGTGTTGCTTTAGATTTGCCATATTTGCATATCGCGAATCCACTTACTCAAATTAGTGGTAATTCACAACGTTTAGCTAATTATATTAATGGATTAAACGAACAGCTAGCTGCTCAAAACGCAAATGTGTTTGTAAGCGCCATCGTCAATAACAGTGACTATTTCAATTTATATAAAACAGATGAAAATGCAAAGACGATTGTCGTTCCATTAGCAGCCCCGCAGCAAACATTGTGGTTAATTGCCACAGTAAATGATGTATCAATATTAGGTAGGGTGAGTTATTTAGCTATTTTTGTTGCCTTATTGCTACTAGATTTAACTAAAGTGCATATTCAAGGATGGCGAGTGTATAACGACGTTAAAGCCAGCAAAGAACCTGTTGTTACTGTATGGATGACGATAGACTTAGCACAGCGCCAAATTATTAATAATGTTACTGGGCAAAACGTTAACATGAGTAATAAGCCCTTTTGCTTTTATGCTGCCTTACTCGAGTTTAGTGGTAAATATCCTGACAACGCATTAAATCCTAATAAAGATTTACCTCAAGAATTAATTGAACTGTCAAATAAGTACTTTTATAGACTTATTGAGTTAGGCCACACCATTCGTAAACGGCCTGACTTTAATAGTAACTTAGATAAGGTGCTAAGTGAGATCCGTGCAGGGCTAGATGAATTATTCGCAGACATGCCTGAAATTAAAACGATGTTTTATCCGCCAAAGGCGATTGGAGAAGGTGCGCGCTCAAAAAGCCACAGTTTTACATTAGCAAATTTAGACGTTGGCACTTACGAAATCATTGGTAAATAACCTCGAAAGGTCAACACGCCCTAGTCTAGCTTGCAATAGCTTTTGATTCTGCGGGTTAAATTAATGATGTTTTCCTCTTGTCCTTCGTCGGCTAATTCTATCCAACAGCTACCGCTATACTCTTCGTAGTTTAAGCTGAACAAACAGTTATCGAAATGAAAGTGGATAATATGTTTATCCATGCCCGATGCCACATCAACCGGCGTTTCGCCGGTTAACTCCACCAATAAAGTTTGCGCGTCGGCGACAAATTGATCCCAATAAGGTAACTGCTTAAAAGTAAGTAGGATGACTTGGTGTTCAGGATCGTACTGGCATTGTTCTAACATTTTACTTTTCGCTTCTTTATTTAACCGTTATGGTTTTGCGTTTAGCTACTACAAGATATTTCGATGTTTTTAGCCCAGTCTGGCGGGCGTTGAGCTAACTTATCATGTTTATTTTGTTCATCATACGGCCGAGATAGCACGTCGTGTAATTGATGAATAAGCGAGTAGTCGCCTTGCTCAGCAGCTTCAATCGCATTTTGTGCTAAATAATTACGCAAAATATACTTAGGATTAGCCGCTAGCATTTGCGCTTTTCTTGCCTTATTACTTATCGATATTACACGATGTTGATACTGTTTAAACCAGCTATAGAATGCTTCTCGGTCAACAAATTCATCGGCAAGAGTAGGGCATTCATCCTCCATATTGAGATGCGAAAACTGCCTAAAAAACCAAGTGTAATCTAATTTGGATTGTAGCATTAAATCTAAGAGCTGTTTTAACAGCGCACCGTCTGACTGTCGCCATTCATCTAAGCCTAGTTTATTTGCCATTAATGATAAATAGTGACTCACTAATATCGGCTCATAATCAGCAAGTGTTTCTGCTATCTCATCTTTAGCAATGAAAGGCGATAATGCATGGCCAAGTGCATTTAAGTTCCACAGCCCAATACTTGGTTGCTCTTCAAACGCATAACGCCCTGTGTGGTCAGAATGATTACATATATAAGCGGGATCGTATTGCTCCATAAAACCATAAGGGCCATAGTCAAAAGTGATACCATGAATCGACATATTGTCGGTATTCATCACCCCATGCGCAAATCCAAAGGCCTGCCACTTAGCGATGAGTTCAGCAGTACTGTGAACCACATGAGCAAAAAAGGCCTGATATGGTGAGCGTTCAGTTAAACACGCTGGAAAATGGCGCGCTATAGTATAATCAAGCAGTTGCTTAAGCTTATCGTGTTGCTGTAAATAGAAATAATTTTCGAAATGCCCAAAACGTAAATGGCTTTGGCAAACTCGGGTTAACATGGCTGCTGTTTCTATACTTTCGCGTTGCACGGCTTCATCAGATGCAACTAAACATAGCGCTCTTGAGCTTGGAATACCTAAATAATGTAATGCTTCGCTGGCAAGAAATTCTCGAATACTTGAACGTAGCACGGCTCTGCCATCACCAAAGCGTGAATAGGGCGTTCTTCCCGCACCTTTAATATGTAAATCCCAATGTCGATTATTATGGCTCACTTCACCAATTAATAGTCCTCTACCGTCACCAAGTTCAGGGTTATAAGACCCAAACTGATGGCCGGCATATTTTTGCGCGATAGGCTGGCTGTTAGGCAGTTTTTTATTAAAAGAAAAATAGTGTGCAGCGTCTTCCTGTGCCAATAACGCAGTGGGAATGTTAAGTAAGCTGGCTACATCTTTACTGTAAATCACCATCTTAGGATTTACTAAAGGTTTAGGCGAGACAACAGAATAGAAAGTTGATAATTGATCAAAGTATGAGTGGGTTAAATCTAGCGAAAATGATTGGTCGTTCAAGGGCTAATCTAATTTTGAAAAGAGAATATTCTTAGTATAAAGCAGGTGCTTATTGTCCTCAATCAAGGTTTTAGTTTGATAATAGCTTATATTACCTTATGCCAGTTGGAGTTCTTGATTTACGAAATGGTGTAGCACTGTCTTATATTTGTATTAAATGTATGTTTTACAATAAGTTGTTATATCCATTATCCAGAGCTCAGCTTTGCTACTATACTTTTAAGCGTTTTAATAAAATTATAAAAAACAAATGTTAATGGCTAAATCGTTTATGCATATGAATTATTTAGGAGAGGTGATGGCTAAAACTGAACTTAGAAACAAATATTACCGTAATATTTTTTAGTCTACTCTATTTTTTATGTCATTTTGATTAAGTGATTGAGTTTACAAGCACATTTATAGAAGAGGTTATTATGAAAAGACTATTGCTAGCAAGCATGTTAATGGTGTCAGCTTCAGTGAGTGCAGGCGATGCTGCTGCAGGTAAAGCTAAAGCTGCAACCTGTGCTGCCTGTCACGGCGCAAAAGGAATTAGTGCAATTCCAATGTATCCTAATCTTGCAGGGCAAAAAGAACAATACCTAGTTTCTCAAATGAAAGCATTTCGAGATGGGCAGCGTAATAATCCAATAATGGCACCTATGGCAAAGACGCTCAGCGATGCAGATATTGATAACTTAGCCGCTTATTTTGCCAGCTTAGATTGCAAATAAGCCTAATCCAAATAACGCTTTACTGCGGTGATAAACGGGGCACCATATTTTTCTAATTTGGTGTACCCAACACCACTTATTTGTAAAAACGCGTGTTCCGACGTTGGCATATCTGACGCTATCTGCGCCAACGTAGCGTCACTGAACACAACGTATGGTGGCACTTCAGCCTCGTCAGCAATTGCTTTGCGTACTTGCCTTAATATAGCGAATAGTTTTTTGTCATAACTTAGCTTGCTCAGCTTATCTTTTACTTTGTAGCTTGCAGAGGCGTTAAGTCGTGGTACTGCTAAGTGCAATGTATGTTCGCTGCGCAGAATGGGGCGTGCCGCTTCCGTTAATTTTAGTACCGAGCTTTGAGTGATATCTTGGTAAAGCAAGCCGTAATGAATTAACTGCCTGAAAATTGATAACCAATACTCATGGGACTCATGTTTCCCTAAGCCGTAGGTAGAAAGTGCTTCGTGGCCATATTCTTTAATGCGTGCATTATTAGAGCCTCGTAACACTTCAATACAGTAACCTAAACCAAAACTTTGGCCTAACCGATATACACAAGACAATGCTTTTTGCGCGTCGAGTGTGCCGTCAAATGACTTGGGAGGATCTAAACAGATATCGCAGTTATTACATTGAGTTAAATTAGGCTCGGCGAAGTAGTTAAGTAATACGATGCGGCGACAGGTTTGCGTTTCGGCAAACGACGCCATTGCATTAAATCGTTGCACTTCTACACGCTGACGATGTTCATCAGGGATGCTATCAAATAAGCGCTTAACACGAGGAATGTCGGCAGGATCAAATAACAGTAAGGCTTCTGATGCTAAGCCATCACGTCCTGCTCGGCCAGTTTCCTGATAATACGATTCAATATTTTTGGGAATATCGTAATGAATAACAAATCGTATATTGAGTTTATTAATGCCCATACCAAAGGCAACCGTAGCAACGATTATTTGAATATCATCTTTACTGAATGCTTCTTGTACCGACTGACGTTCCGCTTCGTCTTTTCCCGCGTGGTATCCAGCAGCGTTGAATCCTTGCGATGTTAACGTATCAGTTAGCTCGTCAACTCTACGTCGACTAGAACAATAAATAATGCCTGCTTGGCTATCTTGCGCCTTTAGATAACGAATAATTTGGGTAACAGGCTTAAACTTTTCTTCCAACATATAGCGTATATTGGGTCGATCAAAGCTACCTATATACACTTCTGGGTTAGCTAAATTGAGCTGTTGCTGAATGTCTGAACGGGTGGCGCGATCGGCTGTTGCCGTTAATGCCATGACTGGAATGGTTGGAAAGTAGTGCTTTAGCACGCCTAATTTAGCATAGTCTGGGCGGAAGTCGTGTCCCCAATGGGATACACAGTGCGCCTCATCAATAGCAAACAGGCTAATCGGCAGCTGGTGCAAACGCTGTATAAATGCGTTGCTAAGTAAACGCTCGGGTGCAACGTATAGCAGCTTTATTTGTCCATTATGCAATTGGTTGAAAATGTCGTTAATACGCTCATAACTCAAACTGCTATTAATATAGGCAGCGTTTACACCACTAGCGAGCAATGCGTCTACTTGATCTTTCATTAATGAAATAAGCGGAGAAACGACCACAGTTACTCCTGAAAAAATCAATGCAGGCACTTGATAGCACAAAGACTTTCCACCGCCGGTAGGCATTAACACTACACTATCTTTATTTTGTAATGCAGCAGCGATAACAAGATCTTGGCCTGGACGAAAAGCATCATAACCAAACACCGACTTTAGTATAGTTTGTGCTTGTTCAATTGACGATGAAGGGGTAGACGAAGCGTCTACAGGCTGCGATACATTGGATACATTCATAATGAGCGCTATTCTAAATGAGTTAGGTTTATTTGTCGTTAGTAAAAGCTTGAATTTTAGCGGTTGACCACAATTGACATTAACTAACCTGAGCTAGGGATAAGCAAAGCCGCACCAAACGGCTATTTTTGAACTTCTTAGTTATTTGCAGCATTCATTATTTCGAGCTCAAGTTAAATAGAGTTAATACACTATTTTTATGATTAACCTGCTACAGTTAGCCTAAATAATAAAAAGCATAGAGTAAAAATATGGACAATATAAACCAAAAGCAATTGTGTGAAACCGCTGCCAAGTTATTTAACGCAATGCCATTTAACCAAATGCTGGGCTTTAACGTAGTTGATGTAAATGCCAGTTATGCCGAAATTCACTTCGACTGGCAAGATAATTTTATCGGTAATCCATTAAAGAAAATCTTACACGGTGGTGTAACCGCGGCCGTTCTGGATACGGTTGGTGGACTCGTGGCAGTGGCAAATGAAATTGAAAAATTTGAGTCATCATCACCTGAATATATCGCTAATCGACTAACCAATATGGGTACAATCGATTTACGCACTGACTATTTAAGGCCCGGTAAAGGAGACAAGTTTATTGCAACGGCGAAAGTCATTCGTAGCGGAAGCAAAGTGGCAGTGTGTAGAATGGAGTTGCACAACAGTGACGGAAAGCATATCGCTTTTGGTACGGGGACTTATATTTTAGGCTAATGTTAATTCAGAAAAATATACAAAACGAATGCCGCGTTTACCTGAGGTGAAACATTAATTAGCGATTAGTTTTTTTAACTTGAGTGTGACAAGGTTAGGCACTAAAATCGCGGCCTCAATAGTTAGGCTGAAAGCCAGTTTAATTACCTAATGTATTAACAGTATTTAATAAAGAGAGCCTTGATGTCGATTAGTGCGGAACAAAAAAAGGGTGCGATATTTGCCATTGCAGCATATGTGATGTGGGGATTGGCGCCAATCTATTTCAAGCTAATTGATAGTATTGATGCAATAGAAATTTTGGTGCATCGCGTTGTTTGGTCAAGTGCACTGTTAGTAGTGTTTATGCTAGTTGCTAAACATTGGTCTAAAGTTCAAGTTATGTTAAGGCAGCCAAAACAATTGGCGGTATTGGCACTAAGCGCTTGTTTGCTTGGCTTTAACTGGGGAATGTTCATTTGGGCCGTTAATAATGAGCATATGTTAGATGCAAGCTTAGGTTATTATATTAACCCCTTATTAAACGTATTATTGGGGATGATGTTCCTTGGGGAGCGTTTAAATGGCTGGCAAAAGTTTGCGGTATTTAGTGCGTTTAGTGGTGTTGTGATTCAGCTAGTTTCTTTTGGATCATTTCCTGTTATTTCATTTGCATTAGCGGGTTCGTTTGCCATTTATGGATTACTGCGTAAAAAAGTGTCTGTTGATGCTGTTACAGGGCTATTATTTGAATCTCTATTCTTACTTCCATTAGCGTTATTTTATTGGTGGGGTTACATCGATAGTAACACGTCTGATATCACTCAAAATAACTGGATTGTGAACGGGCTGCTAATTGCAACGGGGATTGTTACCACCGCACCGTTGCTGTGTTTTATTGGTGGGGCAAGACGTTTGCAATACTCAACCATGGGCTTTTTCCAATATATTGGACCTAGCTTAATGTTTATTTTAGGTGTGTTTGTGTATGGTGAAGTAGTAGGGCAAGATCGCTGGGTGTCGTTTGGCTTTATTTGGTTTGGCTTAATTGTATATAGTTTGGATGCTTACTTTAAATTGAAGCGAAAATAGCAGTTCATCATTGCTGCGCTATGGAGTTAGTCTTCTCCCTGATCGTCGTTGTTATCATCGATGGCAAGGGCGACCACTTGATTACGGCCTGCCTCTTTCGCTTGATAGAGGCACTTGTCTGCTTCTGAAATCAGCAGGTTAATATTCTTATTGCGACTACTGATTAAGCCAATGCTGATAGTTAAACAAATCTGATCTTTTTGGTGGCGTATTTGGCTGTTCGCGATGTCTGTGCGAAATGTGTCTAAGCGTGAATGTGCTTGTTCCATTTGATCTTGTTTAAAACAAACGCAAAACTCCTCTCCGCCAAACCGAGCAATGAACTCCTTATCAAAATGGCTAGCTAAAATATTAGCTACATGCTTTAGAGCCTCATCGCCTGCATCATGCCCAAATGTGTCGTTCACCGCCTTAAAGTGATCGATATCCATAATGGCAGTGCATACGGTGTTCAGCTGAGTATTTTTCATAAATTTTTCAGCTTTCGTAAAAAAGTACCGCCGATTAGGTAAGTCTGTTAAATAATCATAATTGGCTTGTCGTCTAATAGTGCGAATATTTTTGATATAGGTGATGTTTTGAAAAATACGGCAATAAAACTCTTCAGCACAAAACGGTTTGCGCAAATAATCGTTTGCACCATTTTTAATAAAACGAGCTGATAGCGAGTTATTATCTGCGCCAGATACGCCAATGATCACCATTCTTTCAATAGAATATTTTTGACGTATTTCTCTGGTTAATTCTATGCCACTTAACTTAGGCATTTCCTGATCTGTGATCACCACCGAGATATCAGGGTGTTGGCTTAACGCTATTAATGCATCTTCACCATTTTCAGCTTGAAGTACTTGAAAATACTGGCGCTCTAATAAACGTACTATGTGCATACGCGCAGGAAGCGAGTCATCGACCACTAATACTTTTATGTGTTGATTTTCAGGCAGTTGTGTCAACAAATGTTTTAAATAGTCGTAAACTTGTCGGTTTTCTTTTGGAATGTAATCAACAACAGGACGTTTTAAAATATCATCACGAATTTCATTGGATAACATACCTGTCATCACGATGCTGGGTATGTGTTTTTCAATGGTAAAGTCGATGGCCTCACCATTATTGGCATCGGGTAGGGCGTAGTCTACGATAGCAACAAAATAGGGGATGTCTGCTTTTTCATAAAGCTGCCGAGCTTCTTGAAGGCTAATCGCTATGTCGGCTTCAAATCCACATAATTTACAAATATGTTTTTGAATCTTAGCAATAGCGACACTGTCTTCAATAATTAAAACGCGTTTAGCATCCATAGTGTTGATAAAATGGTTCGTATTCGACAATCAGAATGATAAAAAGCATAGCTCAATTTCGGTGAGTTTGCTGAATGTGAATACCTTGAATAATATCTACTTACGAATGAAAATAGCGCTATGCATTACTGTAATGAGTACGGTTGGCAATCCAGCGTTGCATAATCCATTTGGCGTTGTCTGGATAATGTTGCCACAAATGATGCGCCAGTTTTTTTACTTGAGGTAATAAGTGGCCATCTCGCTGTAAATCTGCAATGCGTAATTGTGCTAAGCCCGTTTGTCGGGTGCCTAATACTTCTCCGGGGCCCCGAATCTCTAAATCGCGCTGCGCAATTACAAAGCCATCGTTACTATCGCGTAATACGCCTAAACGTTTTTGTGCAGTCACTGTTAAAGGGGCTTGATAAAGTAAAACACAATGAGAGGCAACTGACCCCCTGCCTACTCGTCCTCGTAGTTGGTGCAGCTGAGCTAAGCCAAGACGCTCTGGATTTTCAATAATCATTAAGCTCGCGTTTGGTACATCGACCCCTACCTCAATTACCGTGGTAGCCACCAATAGGTGTAGCTTTCCAGCTTTAAAGTCTGCCATGATGGCTTGCTTTTCTGCAGCTTTCATACGTCCATGCACTAATCCGATTTTAAGCTCTGGTAACGCTGTTTGTAAGCTTTGTGCAGTATCTTCTGCTGCTTGGCACTGTAAAACGTCTGACTCTTCAATGAGGGTGCATACCCAATATGCTTGTCGACTCTCTGTTAAACAACACTGTTTCACACGCTCAATAATTTGTTGGCGGCGATTGTCTGGCACCGCAACTGTGGTGATAGGTGTGCGCCCGGGTGGTAACTCATCAATAATTGATGTATCTAAGTCGGCATAGGCTGTCATAGCAAGGGTGCGCGGTATGGGGGTGGCGGTCATCACCAGTTGGTGAGGGAAATGTGCGCTAGTGCCTTGGCTTATATCAGTTTTGCCTTTTTCACGTAATGCAAGGCGTTGATGCACACCAAAACGATGTTGCTCATCAATAATAATGAGCGCTAAGTTCTTAAAAATAACGGACTCTTGAAACAATGCATGGGTGCCGACAATCATTTGTGCATCACCACTGGCCATGTCTTGGAGGGTTTGCTCGCGTACTTTTCCTTTGGTCTTACCGGCTAGCCATGCAACGCTAACGTTTAGTGGTGCTAACCATTGTTTAAAGTTATTAGCATGTTGCTCTGCCAGTAATTCCGTTGGGGCCATTAATGCAACTTGGTAGCCTTGTCCGATGGCG
Organism: Flocculibacter collagenilyticus; assembly: GCF_016469335.1. Classification (NCBI taxonomy): domain Bacteria; kingdom Pseudomonadati; phylum Pseudomonadota; class Gammaproteobacteria; order Alteromonadales; family Pseudoalteromonadaceae; genus Flocculibacter; species Flocculibacter collagenilyticus. The sequence continues at coordinate 3,383,356 of NZ_CP059888.1, read as the reverse complement.
GTTAATGCAGCTAGGGCTGCAACCAGTGTTTTTCCAGAGCCCACATCGCCCTGCACCAGTCGCATCATAGGATGAGGCGAGCGCAAATCGTTATGAATTTCTTTTACAACACGGCATTGTGCATCGGTTGGGGTAAATGAAAGTTGTGCTAAAAACTGTTGTTCAAGCTTAGTGTTTATTGTTAGCGATACTGCTTGAAATTGAGTGGTTTGACTTCGCAGTTGCAGCATACTTAGGTTTTGGGCGAGTAGCTCTTCTAAAATTAACCGCTGCTGTGCAGGATGAAGTCCTTGCTCTAACGCTTGTACATTTGCATTTGGCGGTGGTCGATGGATAAAGCGTAAGGCATCGGTGATACTGAGTTGTTTGTCATAGAGTCCATCAGGTAATAACTCAACCAGCATGCCTTGTTGCAAATAATGCAGTGCTTCATCGGTTAGGTTTCGAAGTGATGCTTGTTTAAGGCCATCAGTGGTCGGATAAACCGGAGTGAGTGATTCTTCAGTTGAAGCGTTATCTGACTTAGAGGAAGCGCCAATAAACGAATACTCCGGATGAATAATTTCATATCCGCGTTGTCCTCGTTTAATTTCGCCAAAGCATTTAATGGTTTTACCTAGCGATAAGCTATTTTTTTGTGCAGCAGAAAAGTGAAAGAAACGTAGCTGCATATAACCTGTGTCGTCTTTAATGGTAACCAGCATGGTTCGGCGACGACCCTGCGTAACCTGACAACTTTCTATTTCACCACAAACCGCGACATGTAATCCGGGCAGTAACTTTGCAATATCACAGGTTTGTGTGCGGTCTTCGTAGCGCAACGGTAAATGAAATAGCATGTCCTGCACGTGCTCAATCCCTATTTTACGCAAACGCTCAGCCATTTTGGGGCCAACGCCTTTTAACTGAGTAATAGGAATGGCGGCAAGGCGTGAAGGGGCAACGCGTGGGGTTGATGCTACTTCATTCATAGTGTTCAAACATTAATGTATTACGCTAAATAAGTCTTACGTACCATCGTTTTACTCGTCATCAATATGTTGCCAAGCATCTTTATTCATCTGCATTTTTTTCCACCAGCTGTCATCTGCAATAATTTGTCCGTCATCATCAAGCTCAGGATAAGGAAGGCCTTTTTGGTTACACGCTTTTGCAAAAATGGGGTGACCACCTTCAAATAACACACGATCACGCTCTTTTTTGTCTAGTGTTGGCGTATCGTATAGACCAGCTAGCTGTCTTTGTCGCTGTGCTTCATAAAGAATCGTCGCATTCGCGACAGAAACATTTAGAGATTGCACCATGCCAACCATAGGGATGATGATATCTTGATCAGCCATTGCTAACGCTTCAGGTGTGATCCCAAACTTTTCTTGGCCAAGTAAAATAGCAGTAGGTTTGGTGTAATCAACCTCGCGAAAGTCGACCGCGGTGTCTGATAAGTTGGTTGCAAGAATTTGCATGCCTTGCGCTTTTAATTCAGTGATTGCTTCGATAACTGTGTTATGGCGCACTACATTGACCCAATTTTGACTGCCTGTTGCTGTGCCACCTGACATGCGCATTCTTTCTGTTGGCCATACAGCATGAACCCGATGAATGCCAATTGCATCGGCCGTTCTTACTATGGCAGAAAGGTTATGTGGTTTATGTACTTCTTCAAGACAAATGGTTAAGTCAGTTTGACGTTTGTCGAGCATATTATTCATGCGCTGCAAGCGTTCAGGTGTCATGTTGGTATCTCATCAATGTTAATTATGCGCTAGTTTACTTTTTAAAAAGAAATTTTGCCAAAATTATCTTAGTACCTAAAAAAATGCCGCTACACTGAGGTAATGAATATTTGAACTTATGGTGCTGGCCATATGATTGTCAAAATAATGATATTTTTGATAACACTTATCGGTCTTACTTTTTGCTGGCACTCAGCGAGTGCGCAATCCAATGAGTCATCTTCTAAGAAAATTTTAGTCTATCCAAGGCCTGAAGGTCACTTTGATAGAAGGCATGATTATACCCTTCAGCTTTTAGAATTGGCTATTTCAAAAGCACAACATGCATATGTATTGATCCCAAGTCGAATTGCCATGCCACAGGGGCGCGCATTTCAACAGTTAGAAAAAAATCGCGGTATTGATATTGTGTGGTCTATGACATCTATTGAACGAGAAGAAAAATTTCTTCCAATCAGGGTGCCTATTATGAAGGGGTTAATTGGTTGGCGTATTCCTTTAATCTTAAAAGCCAATCAGCATTTATTTACAAAGAGCACGACGTTAAATCAGTTGCGCAAATTTAGTGTGGGGCAGGGGCATGACTGGCCTGATACAGAAATTTTAAAACATGCTGGGTTTGATGTGCAATCTGCAAGTACTTATAAGGGGTTATTTGAAATGCTCATCAACAGGCGTTTTGATATGTTTCCTCGTAGTGTATTAGAGATTTGGTCTGAAGAGGAGCGGTATAAAAAAGAAGGGGTAATGGCAGAGCAAAACATCATTATTAAGTATCCCACCGCTACATATTATTTTGTAAATAAAGACAATACGCAATTACAAGAGGTTATTGCTAGTGGGCTGAGTATCGCGTTAGAAGATGGCTCATTCGATCAGTTATTTTATCGCTATTATCAATCGTTGATTAATAAAGCGAATCTCAATAACAGGAAGGTGTTGGTAATCAACAATCCACTCTTATCTGCTGAAACGCCATTAAAAATACAACGTTTATGGTATCAGCCTGTTCATTATGATGCTGAAACACATCCTATGCGCGTATCATATTTATCAATCACTAAACTTCGTTAATAGTCATGATGGTTCATCTAAATGGTCACCCTGCTCTTTGATGTGACGAGTTTACTTGGTTTAGCCAATCGATTCTTATCACATAGCGAGTAGAGGCCTGTTAACTTGAACAATACTCAAACGCGCGTACTTAAACGCGAATATTTACGCGGGAATATTCAAGCCCCCTTAGTTAGTAGAGGGAACTTCCATGATGCCGTCGATCTCAATTTGTGCGCCTTTAGGTAACGCTTTTACTTCAATGGCTGCACGTGCAGGATACGGCTTGTTGAAATACTGACTCATTACTTCGTTTACTGTAGCGAACTGCCCTAAGTCAGTTAGAAAGATATTCACTTTTACCATGTCATTAATATTACCGTCTGCAGCTTCACACACAGCCTGTAGGTTCTCGAAGACTTGTTTAGCTTGTGCTTCAAATTCCTCTGATACCATTTCCATAGTCGCAGGTACTAACGGAATTTGACCTGAAAGATAAACGGTTGTGCCAATTTTTACCGCTTGGCTGTACGTGCCAATCGCTTGAGGTGCGTTGTCAGTATTAATAATTACTTTTGCCATGAAACACTCTTATTTTAATTTTATTATTTACGACGATATACACGTTGAACGTCATCAATCACGCGGATCTTTCTCATTACATTCGCTAAATGTATACGGTTTTTCAACGTTAGTTCAATATCGATGACGTATAGATTACTCTCTTTTTCATCTGTACTTAAATGCTGAATATTAGCGCCAGTTGCCGCAATAACGTTGGTTAGCTTTGCTAAAGCACCTTGGTGATTAATAATCTCTACACGAATATCAGTGTAAAACTCTTTTTCGCCAGTATCTTCCCAGCTGACCGCAAAGTACTTGGCGGGCTCACGTTGCCAATCCCTGATATTTCTACATTCACCACGGTGGATAGTTAACCCTTTGCCCTGGCTAACATGAGCCACAATATCATCTCCAGGGATTGGACGACAACATTTAGCATAGGTTATCAACATACCTTCAGCACCCACAATAGGTGTGGTATGTTTACGTGGCATTGCTTCTTCAATCTCTTCTTTTTCATCGCCTTGTAAGCGACGAGCAATTGCAATACTGACTAAGTTACCTAGGCCTATTTCAGTAAATAAAGCGTCTAAATTAGGTTGTTTAAAGTCAGCTAAAATTTGCTCCACTTTCCCTAATTCTATCTCCTCCAACTTAGTATCACCTAATGCTGATGTAAGTAAGCGCTTACCTAACCTTAGTGCTTCGTCATGTTTTTGTTTTTTCAAATAATTCCGAATACCTAAGCGTGCTTTTCCGGTAACAACAAAGTTTAACCAAGTAGCGTTTGGCTTAACGCCTGGGCTGGTAATGATTTCTACTGTTTGCCCAGTATCAAGCGGTTTACTAAGTGGGTGAGGTTTACGGTCTACACGGGATCCCACACATGCATTACCTACATCGGTATGAACCGAGTAAGCGAAGTCAACAGGGGTTGCACCCATTGGTAATTCTACAATGCGGCCGTCAGGGGTGAACACGTAAATTTCTTCTGGGAATAAATCGGTTTTTACGTTTTCTATAAACTCAAAGGATGAACCCGCGCTTTGTTGTAGCTCTAATAGGCTTTGCATCCACTGGCGAGCACGTTGCTGGGCAGTTGTATCGGCATTATCACCGCTTTTTTTATAAAGCCAGTGAGCAGCGACCCCTTTGTCTGCCATGTGGTCCATTTCTTCTGTTCTAATTTGTATTTCAACCGGAATACCATGAGGGCCAACAAGGGAGGTGTGAAGCGATTGATAACCGTTAGTTTTAGGAATCGCGATGTAATCTTTAAACCGAGTTTCAATGGGCTTATATAAATTGTGTACTACGCCAAGTACGCGATAGCAGGTATCTAAATCGTTAACTAAAACGCGGAAAGCATAAATGTCCATTACTTCGTTGAACATTAGCTCCTTGTTTAGCATTTTGCGATAAATACTATAGCGGTGCTTTTCGCGGCCAGACACTTGGCACTCAATGCCTGCATCTTGAATGCGCGTTACTATTTCCGCTTGGATGTTGTTGATTATTTCGCGGCGGTTGCCACGCGCTTGCTTTACGGCTGATCCTAATGCGCGGTATCGCATCGGGTAAAGAGCCTGAAAACCGAGATCTTCTAATTCATTCTTTATATCATGAATACCAAGGCGGTTTGCAATTGGTGCATAAATTTCAAGAGTTTCACGAGCGATTCGTCGTCGTTTATCCGGGCGAAGTGATCCTAGCGTGCGCATGTTATGAGTACGGTCGGCAAGTTTAATGAGAATGACCCGGATATCTTGGGTCATTGCCATAATCATTTTGCGGTAGTTTTCAGTTTGAAACTCTTCTTTGTTTTCAAAATGAATTTTTTCTAATTTACTTACCCCTTCCACTAAGTCAGCAACGGTTGCGCCAAATAATTCAGCGAGATCCTCTTTGGTGTAATCGGTATCTTCAATTACATCATGCATTAATGCCGCCATTAACGTTTCATAGTCTAAATGCATGTCGGCTAAAATCTTGGTCACGGCAACTGGGTGCGTAATATAAGGTTCGCCACTTGAACGCATTTGGCCTTCATGGGCATCTCTGGCAACGACATAAGCGTGTTGCACTAATTCAATATGCTCAGTTGGCAAATATTGCGTGATTTGTTGTTTTAAACCTTCAAAAAGATACATTTAACTCTCAAATTAACGTTTACGGTCACGTATTAACTTATGTAAATCAGCGACACATAGAATACTGGTGCAAGTGTAAGGTTAAATAACGAAAAGTTGTTCGTTACTGTAATTGTAGACACTAACTGAATACAGAAAATTTTACAGCGACTTTTAGCAATGATAAAGCAGAACTTTATTATTAATTGTAAGACGTTGGAAGTAGCAAAAGCTTATGACGTGATTGTTAGTGTCACTTTGTAAGTGATGAAATAGGTTGTTGTAAGGTAGTGTTTAGAAATCTGTGTCATTCCAGTATTATCAAGAAAATAGGAATGATACATGACTTAAAACTAAATGTAATAATGGCGCAAATTTTTCCCAGCTATTTGCGCCAAATTAAGGCTTTATGAAAAAAACTATTGGCATTTTACTCATCTTATATCCAGTACTAATATTTGTTTTGTGCGGTGTATACAATTTAGATTTTTTTTGGTTGTTTCATGAGCAATATAAAATCTATGACTTGCTTCATTCTTTATTTTCTTTAACGGCATTTTTAGTAGGAATACAGTTAATATCTAATAGAAAAAATATATTATTTTTTTGCTATATTGTTGGCGCCTTTTCTATTTATCAAATTCTCACATGGGACTTCAATTCAAAACGATACCTTGATGTTGTAAAAATTAAAACAGGCTCATATATCGCACTAACTCCCTATGATGGAGGTGCTTTCACATCGACCAGCTTTGTAAATGTTGAGCTTTATAAAAGGGTATATGTTTTATTTATGAAGCCGACGGTACTCAATACATATGACTCTGTTAAAAGTGGAAAAATACAGCTTAAAAAGAACGTCACTGTGAACGTAGAGCTTAATTTATACTCCAATGAGATTATATCTGAAGATATTACTTTATTACTTAATAAATAAGAGCTCTCTATCAAGTACTGTATTTTTTCTGAGATCAGTTAATCTAGACTAAAATACGTCAAATGTTATCGATAACATATTATCTTAGTGCTTATAAACAATTAGTGGAACGAGTACAGTCAATAAGAGGTCATGTAAACTACAGTGTTTGAATGCCCAAATTGAGAAGTTTTTTGAGCTGAATGTTGACTTTCTCAAGTATTCGTCTGGTAGTACCTACAAAATTTTGTACCTTAATACTCTCTAGTTGTGACAGGCTTATGCAATCCTGATTATTTCTGGCAAAGGCATTCTGGCGCGCCCGACCTCTTTTTAGTTTTCCTTGCTCAAGCTGTTAAGCTTGCCAAAGAGGAATAAAAGTTGTGCAAAAAGCTCAGCTAATAGTTCATGCTAGGTTTCGTTCTTTCGGTTTAGTTAGTATATATGTCAATCTCCCATCCTGAATAGCGAGGGTTATATTAATAGAAGGGGAAGTGAGTTACTTGAAAATTATTATGAATGAGGAAAGTCGATAGAGGGTGATTTCAGAGCAAATGCAGAACATCTCTAGCATTTGCTCAAAAATAACTAATCACACATTGTGATTATTCTTCACCACCAACAATTGCCGCTACAGCCGCAAGTTCGTCAGCTTCTTTTTGTGCTTCTTGTTCACGATCTAATTGATCCATAGATGACGTATCAATTAAACCTTGCTCAATTTCGCGAAGCGCTAAAACAGTTGGCTTGTCATTTTCTTCTTCAACTAAGCACTGTTTTCCTTCAACCGCAATTTGACGCGCACGACGTGATGCGACTAAAACAAGATCAAAACGGTTGCCTACTTTATCTACTGCATCTTCAACAGTTACACGAGCCATTTAGCACTCCAAAATTAGTTCGAAATTTACAAATTTAACACTGAGTTTTTAAACTTAGTTCGCCCACTTAGCATAAATACTTGAGGCATAAAGTGTACGAACCGCGTAGTTTACTAAATGCTTAATCATTAGCCAACAGTTGTTTTAATAATTCTTCATGTTTTATTGCTTGATTAGGGCTGCTTAAACGGTGGCTAAACACAATACTTTCTAAATCGTATAGCGCCTTATCAAAGTCATCATTAATAATTACATAATCATATTCATTATAGTGAGACATTTCAGATTGTGCCTGCGCCATACGCTTGGCAATGGTTTCTTGGCTGTCTTGACCGCGCTTATTAAGGCGACTTTCTAGTTCTTCGCGAGACGGGGGTAAGATAAAGATGCTGGTAATATCAGATCGCTTGTCACGCAGTTGGCGTGCACCTTGCCAGTCAATATCTAAAAATACGTCAATGCCTGCATCCAACTGCTGGCCAATGGCAATATTTGATGTGCCGTAATAATTACCAAATACTTCTGCCCATTCTAGAAAGGCGTCCTGCGCGATTAAGGCTTTAAAGTCATCTTGATGCGTAAAGTGGTAATGAACGCCATTCTCTTCACCCGGTCTAGGCGCTCGTGTTGTATGAGAAATCGAGACTTGCATGTCGCTATGTCTTTCAAGTAGGGCCTTAATTAAACTGGATTTTCCTGCACCGCTCGGAGAAGAAATAATGAATAAATTGCCTTTAGTTGTCATATGAATGCCAGATATTGTGTTCAAGTTAAAAATACTAATGTGGGCAATTGTACTAGGGGAATGCCTCGATTCCTACGCCTTTGCCATATTTGCGTAATAAAGTATGCGCATTATTAAGCAAAACTCCATTATTTTACTATGCTCAGTGTTGATCATTGGCGAAAAGCGCACAAAAAGCATAAAATGCATGCGCGACATAAACTTAAGGGAATAGAGTGAGTTTGTAGAATGGGATTGTTTACCGCCACTAATAATACTTAACCATATATTTAATATCCTACATTGGACTGTTTTGTATGCGAAGTTGAGGTCGTTAACATGCCACAAAGAATAAAAAAGTCGCGCTTATTGTTGTTTAGTAAAGATGAGTGTAACGAATGTGTATTGCACCTGCGAAAACAAACGGTATCCGTTTCACCATCATTAATGTCTTGTAGTACAACATCATATAAAGAAAAATCAATGACTAATAAAAAAACTATTTCCACAGGCTCGCCTACACTGACGGCGTTATCGGTGGCTATTACCTCTTCATTATTACTTACTGCTCATCCATTGATGGCGCAAGAAACTAATCAAGCTGACGTTGAAAGCGAGCAAGATAAGTCAGCCATTGAAGTGATTCAGGTTACTTCGCAAAAGCGTTTACAAAACCAGCAGCAAGTACCGATTGCGATTTCAGCCTTTAATGAAAATAGTATCAAGCGTTTAGGTGCTAACTCGTTATCCGAGTTGCAAGTGGCCGCACCTAGTTTTAATTTTGGTGCTAATGACAGACCGTCACGAGGCGAAATCAGTATTCGCGGTGTATCCGACTATTCGCGCAATGTAGGCTCTAGTGCCCGTGCCAGTGTGTATGTGGATGGTGTGTACATGGGGCGTTCTATGGCCGCTGACCAAAGCATGAACGACATTGAACGAGTTGAAGTATTGCGTGGCCCACAAGGTACGTTATTCGGTAAAGATACGGTTTCGGGAGCGGTAAGTATTATTACTAAATCGCCGTCAGACTTTTTTGAAGTAGATGTACTGGCTGAAACTGGCAACTATTTAGATCATAAATTTGCAGCGCGAGTTAATATGCCCGTTGCAGATAAACATGCCTTTAGTATTTCAGTGACTGATATTGAGAAGCAAGGTTATATTTATAATAGCACTTTGGAAAAAGACACCAATAACCTTTCGCGTTCCGCCTTACGAGCAAAGTGGAAGGCAGATATTAGCTCAAGTTTTAATCTAGTGTTCGGGTTTGACTATTTAGATGATGAGTCGGACTGGGCCATAGGTGAAAATATCGCTCCAGGTGAAGAAGATACGCCTTACGAAATAGCCAGTAATGTCGACACGTTCGATAATAAAGAAATTCAAGGCGGCTCAATTACCGCTAATTACGATTTTGATAATGGATTTAGCCTTACCTCGATTACGGGCTACCGAGACGCTGAGTTTAACGGATTAAATGACGAAGACTATTCTTCAGACAATGTTCTTACGGTTGGCTTTGTTGATGGTTCTAATCAAATATCTCAAGAGTTGAGATTGCTGTCTCCTAAGCATGATAAATATGACTACGTACTTGGTTTATATTATTTAGATCAGAATAATTCAAGCATCAGAACTGGCACGTTCGGTACAGATATCGCTGGTGGTGCAATTAATGGTGTAGAAATTATTAACTCATCGCGTAGTGGTTATCGCTCGCTTGCTGCCTACTTGCACGGAAATTATTACTGGTCAGATAAATGGGCATTCAATGCGGGGGTTAGGATTAATGATGAGAAAGTGTCGATAGACTTTAAGCAACAAAACCCAATTGCGTTTGCGTTTCCGACCATTGGTGATGGATTGGATGAACAGCGCGAAGTCAGTGATGTAAACGTATCGCCTAAAATTGGTGTTAACTATTTTATGAATGACAACATTATGTTGTATAGCTCACTGTCACGTGCTTACCGTAGTGCAGGTTTTAACGCAGACTTTATTCCTAATGTTGACAAGTTCCAGTTTGATAGAGAGCAAGCAACCAGTTTTGAGTTAGGCACAAAAATTGATGCACTTGATCGTACCATGCGCCTAAATTTAGCTGCGTTCTATGGTGAGTTTGAAGACTACCAAGTATTCCAGTTTACGCCGAATGATGACGGCACAACGACATTAGGCACTAGCAATGCAGCGGTTGCAATTAGTCAAGGTATTGAGGCTGAGCTTAATTATAAGCCGGTAGAGGACTTACTACTTATATTTAATGCTGCTTGGATTGATGCAGAGTTTGACACGTTTAAAAATGGTGGCGGCATCAATGTCGACTTTGATGGTAACGACTTACCGTTCTCGCCGCAGTTTAACTATTATTTAGCCGTAAATTACGACATTTATACTGACATGGGCGACTGGCGTTTAACGGTGGATCATAGCTATGAAGATGAGCGCTATAGCCATGCTGATAATTCGGATAGTAGCTATATTGAAAGTCATCACGTTACCAATGCGCGTGCCACTTTACTAATGCATGAAGGTGAATGGGAAGTGTCAGCTTGGATTAAAAATATAGCTGATAATGATGCAGTAACACACCGCAACACTACGTTCTTAGGCGTGAACACTGGCGTTTATGAATTACCACGTCGCTATGGGGTTAGTGTGCGTTATCGCTTCGAATAATTTACTGCATTTTAAGTGATTATTTTTCACGTACAGGTTGAACGTACAGGCAAATCCCGTTAGCTTAAGCATAAATAATAAAAATGGAGAAAAGGGATGTTAAAGTCTATTGGTATTGGGTTGCTTTTATTAATAACTATTTTTATTGGTATTGGCTTAGTTTTGCCAGAGTCGACCCAAGTGTCGCGGTCAATTGTTATTGAACGTGATATAGATACTGTATTTTCAAAGTTAAATAATATGCGTGAATTTAACTCATGGTCACCGTGGGCGGAATACGATCCTAATACTCGCTACGAATTCGCAGGCCCAGATGCAGGCGTGGGCGCCATCATGACGTGGAAGAGCGAAAATCCAAGTGTGGGAGGCGGTCGTCAGGAAATAGTGTCAAGCGTTAAAAATGACAAAGTGTCAGTAGACTTAATGTTTGAAGGGCAGGGTAGTGCTACCGCATATTATTTGGTGGAAGAAAAAAGTAACAATCAGACCAAAGTCACTTGGGGATTTAACACTTTGCATGGTTATAACATCATTAGCCGCTACATGGGGCTAATGTTTGACGAATGGATTGGTGCGGAATACCAAAAAGGGTTGAATAAATTAAAACAGGTGCTGGAAGCTAAAAATCGCTAAAACCTTTATTCATATTGCTGGCACAATATTACGAGTATAGTAATGCTAGGAAGAGGAAGGGCGATAATGTGTTGAAGCCTGTGTCATTTCGCTATCATTGAGAAATGACACATGACTCAATTTAATAAAGCATTAGTTTGAACTTTAATCTGGCAAAGGTGTAGTATCATCATGAAACAAACAGCTCACCAAAGCTGCTCAAAACTGAGTTAGAGCAGTACCCTCAATTAATAAACACTTAACCAAGTCGCAAAATAGGCTTAAGTTCGTTCAACTACGGCAGCTTCGGTAACATCACCTGCTACAGCAGCTTAAACTCAGCACTAACCGTCTTTCAACATGCCGCATGTTGGATAAAAAGCGAAATCATTTCATGTTGGTGCTGGGGTACCGATGTTAAATGTTGGTAAATGAATGTTTAATGTTGCTTATGTTTTATTTGTGTGAATAATGTGGTTTTTTAAAATGAATTTTAGAGTTCAACACAGCATTATTTAAATAAGATATAAGCGAATCATATTATGGATTACATGGCGTTAGTTAAAGGTATTTTGGGGCATTAGGTAAAGCATACGCATTTGGAAATATTGTTTATAAGCAATTTATCGGAAATCAAAAAGAAGCCAATAAGGTGTATAAGGCAGTGTACCCAACTTTACGAACAACCTTTGCTAAATATGGAAGAAAGTCAGAAGAATTTGAAGAACTTTTAAACTTGCTTGCAGGGCTGGCGCCTATAGGGGCTAAAAGAAATAACTTTATTAGGCGTTATATAAAGAATGCCGATGGCTGGAGACAATTACCAGCAAATCCAGATCAAATCCCGTATGGTTTTTGGTGGTAGTTATGAGTAATATAAAATGGAAACTCGTCTTTTTAATAATGGCGGTGGCATTTCTCGCATCATTGTTCGAAGGGTTTAACACCCCTGAAATTTTACAGCCTACACACCCAGCGATTATTTCTATTTTACTTGTGTTAACAGATGCCGCTACGGTTATTGCTGCATTTTGCTATGCGTTTAAAAAGCGCTTTATTGCCAATAGGCTGTTTTGGCAGCGTGTGCTAGCGGTTTATTTCATAACTAATTTTATTGCACTGTATTACGAATATACTCGTCCTAATGGTTATACCTTGCATGAAGTATTTTTACATGCGAACTTTACAGTATTATTTGTGATTGCCTTTGCTATGCCTACTTATTTTTATTATTCCAGTGATTTAGCATCTTCTGACGGCCGTACCTCGAATTAATTTGTCGGGTGGCGCTTCGCTTAACCGACCTACGCTTAACGTTTATGTTGTGTAGGTTGGAAAAGCCGTAGGCGCCTTCCGACATGTTGTATGGTTACTTGTAGGCTACTGTCCCATCACTTCTTTTAATGCACTTAAACAAAGTGAAATATTCTCTTTGCGCGCAGCGTAACCCATTAATCCAATGCGCCATGCTTTTCCTGCAAAATTTCCTAGGCCTGCACCAATTTCTAAATTAAATTCATTTAACAGCTTACTTCGCACCTTTGCATCTTCGATACCTTCTGGAATATAAACAGCATTTAACTGCGGTAATCTTTCATTTTCAGGCACAATAAATTCGATACCCAATTCAGTCAGGCCGTCGGCTAACACTTGATGCAACTGCTGGTGGCGTTTCCAGCTATTTTCTAATCCCTCTTGATACAGCATAACCAGTGATTCGTGTAGCCCATATAGCGCATTAACTGGCGCAGTATGGTGATAGCTGCGTTTACCTTCACCAGCCCAATAATCCATTACTAACGATTGGTCAAGGAACCAGCTTTGCACGTTAGTTTTGCGCATTTTTATTTTTTCTACCGCTGCGCTACTAAAACTAACGGGGGATAATCCAGGTACGCAGGATAAACATTTTTGGCTGCCTGAATAAATCGCGTCAATTTGCCAGTCGTCAACACGTAGCTCAACTCCGCCTAGTGAAGTGACCGCATCAACCAGTGTTAAACAGTCATACTGTTTAGCAATAGCACACAACGTTTGTGCGTCTGATAATGCACCCGTTGATGTTTCGGCATGAACAAAAGCAACAATTTTAGCATCGGTATTTTCTTTTAATGTTTGTTCAAGCTGATCAGGGTTGACCGCGCGCCCCCATTCTCCTTCAACTAGCACAGCTTCACCACCACAACGTTCAACGTTTTCTTGCATGCGATGGCCAAATACGCCGTTGATACAAATCACTACTTTATCGCCGGGTTCAACCAAGTTAACAAAACATGCTTCCATACCCGCAGAACCGGGTGCAGAAATGGCTAAGGTCATTTCATTTTCAGTTTGAAAGGCATACTTAAGTAAGTATTTCACTTCATCCATCATATTGATAAAGAGAGGATCTAAGTGACCAACCGTTGGACGAGAAAGTGCATTAAGGACTTGAGGAGAAATATCAGATGGACCTGGCCCCATAAGAATTCGACGCGGGGGATTGAATGAGGAGATGTGCATAGATGTGTCCTTATTATCGGTAATAATCAATAAATGTTGAGATGTAACCATATTAGCAAGGAATAAAATAAAAGAGGGAAATAACGCCCATTCGTTTAAATGATTTAGTAGAATGCTGAGTTAACACGCCTTAATCATTACAAAGAACTTAAGTTGATAACTATGACTGACACTACGAAAGTTGAGATCCATACCGATTACATTGAGCTTAACAAGCTATTGAAATTTGAAGCCATCGTGGCAAGTGGCGCTGAAGCTAAGCAGGTTATTAGCGCAAAAATGGTAATAGTAAATGGCCAGATTGTTGAGCAAACACGTAAAAAAGTGTTTCCGGGAGACATTGTCGAAGTGCAGGGGCAACTATTAGAAGTTGTAGCACAAACGGCATCTTAAGTTATTGTTTTTCGTAATATCACATGTGCTTAGCCTTTTGTTAGTTTTAATGCGTCGATCATGGTGTTGGCGGCTTTAAAGCCTAAGGCTCGGTATGCTTCATATTGCATCTCATCAAAAAACTGATCAGAAGTTGGTTGCTGTGGAAAGCGCGGGTAGCCTTTTTTATAGCTATAAATATCTTGAGACAGGCCATCTATCAAGGTGGGCTTAATCACGATTAGCGTGCCAGTGGTAGGTGATGAAGCCGCATTATTTTTGGATGCATGATAAGTAATTTTAGCCACAGCAAAGGCGCGTGTTGCAAGGTTGATTCCTAGCTTGTTTTTATCTTCGTTTGGTAATGTGTCCTCCAACGGGTACTCAGAACTAAATTGAATGTTAGTGTCGAAGTCAAGGCGCGCTTTTTCAATTAAATTACCTAAATCTTCAAACTGGTAATTAGGATCTGCACCGCCATCTGTGGCAATAATTAAAGGGCATTGGCGTCTAATTAGTTCGTATACTCCTGTATTTTCGAAATGGCCGCCATCTGTTAACTCAATACGTGAATTTTTTTCAGTAAACCCACTGCCAAATACTCCTTTTAACCCGGGCAAAAAGTAATTGGGTATTTGCCACAACGGTGCTTTATTTGGGTGCGTGGCCCAAAAGCCTAACCGAATATTTAAAAAACCCATTAAAAACGAAACGACAATATTGCGAGTGATACCATGTCCAGCCACGCCTGTATGAGGGTTGACAGCTGCGCCAGATATCGCCATTGCTGTTGATAGTGTCATTTTATTGCCCATATACTTAGCGGTCTTTTGCCAGCCGGTGGCGTTACTGCCACACCGTTTTGGCGATAAAATAAAATTATCACCACCGCGTCCTCGGTATTTAGCATTTTTCGAATTCGTAAGCACTAATGTGGTATTAACAATATGGTAAGGTTTGGTTTTTATATCGCTGAGTTTAAATTTATTCGCATCGGTTGCAGGGCGCCAACGATACATATTCTCTTCAGCGCTGTTTGCTTTTAATGGTTCGGCTTGTGGCATAAACGCTTCCATTAAGCGGTCACGGTACATTCTATGTAGCGACACATTATTTAAATTAACCAATAAACCTACTACAAGTGAAAACCCCAGAGTCCAATACCATAACTTAGGATCAGACTTAATGGCGATAACATAACAGAGGAGTAATATTGCTAAAATCATGGCTGCCGCAGCAATGAATGCGATAAGTTCACTGTGTTTGCCACTTTTTTCTGAACCATGAATTTGTGCTTTCACATTTAGCAAAGCCGTTATACTACTGCCGCCAATAGTCAGTATTGAAATCAATACGCTCTCGCTTTTTGAGTCGACGATAAGTTTATCAAGTAATTCATGAAGAGTAGGCAACAGCGCAATTACAACAAATAATGTGGCAAGCATTAGTAAAATGCCTTGTATTACTTGCAATGTTAATCGCCACAAATACGGTTTGCCAGCGGCGCTATGTAGCCACGACGACAACAAGGTATATACTGAATAACTGATTGATAAAAAACAGAATAATGCCAATAAGCAAATTGCAAGTAGTCCAAACATATTGATTTGGTTATAAATTAGGTCGATTGTTGAGCTGTCGCTGGTAAGTTCGTTGGAGACGAGCAGAGGTTGAAACCAGCCATTGAATACTGCTAATTGTAAGAGCGCAGTAGTAAGAGGAATATATACTAATAAAGAAAGCAGCAGGGTGCGTAAAATAACACTAATTAATGCAGAGGTGTTTAATAACTGAGTAGGAGTAAGGTAATTGGCATTTTGTCTAATAAAATTAAACATCACGCCATCTGAGATACCTTGCTGTTTTGCCCAAGTTACCGCTGCTCCACTATAGCCACCACCAGAAACAGTAGATAGATAATCAAGACAATCATATAACTTGCACGTTTTTAGTGCCCTTAGCACGCCTAGCGTAAATGCAGCAGAGCGAATACCGCCGCCGGAAAGAGCAAGCCCAGAAGGGTATTGTTTATTACCATTCAGATGCAGGGAAGAATTAGCCTGATTGTTATTGAAGTCAGCCAACTCTTCTTTATTTAAATTGGCCTGAATCAGATCGATATTTTGCGGTTCCATTGCTTGTGATCCTTTAGCTCCATATTTCCTATAAGTTTAGGACGGAATGCTCGAAAAACAAGCAATGACAGATTGTTCAAGGTGTGTAGGATCATATAAGCCATACAATATGACTTTCGCTAAAAGAGCTGCCAGATATATAGCTTAGGTAGTCAGTCCCGCACTATGCCTAAATCAAATGCTCAATTGAAGCGTTAATCTGGTAGAATCTGGTATGGTATACGCAACCTAGATGTGATTATTGATATGTGGCACATAGCGCCCAAGAAGTGACAGTCTCAATCAGTTTATTGAAGGTGAAAAATGGAAAGGCAGCAAATTAGTATTGTGGTGGGTTCTCGAAACCCTGTAAAGATAAACGCAACTCAGCAAGCATTTAGTGATCACTTTCCTGAGTGTGACATTATCTGTAAAGGAATAGATGCGCCTTCAGGTGTTGCTGCTCAACCTATGACAGAAGCTGAAACATTGCTTGGTGCGCAAAATCGCGTGGCATTTTGCCAAGCGAATGCAGCGGCGGACTATTATGTTGCGATAGAAGGCGGCGTAGAACATTTTTCATATGGTGTAGCTGCATTTGCATTTGTTGTTATTACCAATCACCAACAATCATCTGTTGGTAGAAGTTCAAACTTACCACTGCCACAAACTGTATATCACCAGCTTGATACAGGTATAGAGTTAGGCAGTGTGATGGATAAATTGTTTAATACTAACAATATTAAGCAAAAAGGTGGAGCCATGGCCTTGCTCACAAATAATCGTGAAACCCGCCAAAGTACATACACACAAGCATTAACCTTAGCGATGGCACCATTTTTACATCGCCAATTATTTAACCAATAACATGTGTGCTTATTAGCACTAAAACCTAGGATATTGAATGAAGTATCAGTGGATTTTATTTGACGCAGACGAAACCCTATTTCACTTTGATGCATTTAGTGGGTTGAAGCACTTGTTTAATCAGTATGATGTGACATTTTCGGCGCAAGACTATAATGAGTATCAGCAAACCAATAAGCGATTGTGGGATGAGTATCAGAATCACACCATTGATGCTGCGCAATTACAACATACACGCTTTAAGATTTGGGCAGATAAACTAGGTGTAGATACTCAAGTATTAAACAGTGGTTTTTTAAATTCGATGGCAGAAATTTGTGCTTTACTGCCAGGCGCTGGTGAATTACTTAGCTCACTATCTGGAAAAGTAAAAATGGGCATTATCACTAATGGGTTTACTGATTTACAGCAAATACGCTTACAGCGAACTGGCTTAAATAAAATGTTTGAGCATATTGTGATCTCTGAACAAGTTGGCGTCGCGAAGCCACATATCAATATTTTTGAGCATGCCTTTAAGCTCATGCAGCACCCAGAAAAAGACCAGATACTGATGGTAGGCGATAATCCTCATTCAGATATTAAAGGGGCAAATAATGCAGGCATTCATTCATGTTGGTTTAATCATCGCCAAGAACCAATGCCTGAAGGCATTAAGCCGCACTATCAAGTAACTAGCTTGGCTGAGCTGCAACAACTATTACATGCACCGACTAGATAAAATAATTTATGCACATTAAAAGGGTTACCCAATGACAGAAAAAAATAACCAAACGCCTGAACTTAGCGCGTTTTTAACCACAGTAAAAGAAACACAGCAAATATGGGCATTACAAGAACCCGTAAGTGGCGATTGGGTTATTGTAAGCTCGGTAGATTTTGAAGATACAGATGTAATGCCATTGTGGTCATCTGAAGAGCAAGCAAAGCTACAGTGCACCGAAGAATGGAAAGATTACGCTCCAGCCGTCATTTTATTGCAAGACTGGTTCGAATTTTGGATTGAAGATTTAGCTGAAGATGGTGTGATGATAGGTATAAACTGGCACGACGAAGCAAGCTATCAAGAAATAGACTTGGCTGATTTTTCCCAACAACTCGCTGATGTTGAAGTGTTAAAATAATTTAATTGCTTAAAAGCGCGAGTAAAGCCAGTGCCATGCAAACAACGTTATAATTTAATCAAGCTGTTTGCATGGACTGAGACTTAATCAGCCTCAGTAATGCAGATCTTTCTATTCTTTATCTACTAATAGTTGTTCAAACCGCTCTGATCCTTTTAAATGCTCAAACGATTTCTCAATAAGTATTTCTTCTCGTAATATTTCTGAAAGCTGAATGGCGATTTGTATATCGTCGATTGCATCGTTGATATTGCCAAGCTCGGCATTTGCACAGGCTCTTTGCCAAAAAGCAAACGAGTATTGACTGTCTTTATCAATTGCTTGGTTAGCTAAAGAGAGTGCCCACTTTTTCTCTCCCATATCGAGTAATACATCAGCTTTATAGGCGATTGCTTCAACTTCATCAGGGCGTAATTCAAGTATTTGGTCATAAATATGAATTTTTTCTTTATCACTTTTTTCAAGAGCGGCACGCATCCAAAGTGAATGAATTTGGTTTGTGATGGAGATGTTTTCTTGGTTTGCGAGAATTTGTTCTGAACGCGATTTCATCTTGTTTTCTATTTCACTTAATCGCGCTTCATATACTTCTGTCAGTGTGGATAGCTTTTCAGACGTAATGGTTTCAATGGTTTCACGCATATCTTTAAGTGAACGCCAACCCATAATAACCAATATTGAAGCGGCGGCAGTGATGATATAAAAAATCACGTTAGTTGTATCTGCGGTGTATCTAATGGCGCGATCAGAAGCTTCAAGTTTAGCATCGGCAACACGGTCTATTACTTCGGCGCGCAAATGCTGTTGTTCCTGCCTTAGGTTTTTTAAGTCATCCAAAATATAACGCTCAATAAAAGGTTTAAATAACGGCTCTTTAAAGTCGGGCTGCGCCACTGCTGGAGGAGTTTGCTCGTTATTCGTTTCAATGTGTTGCGAGTTGTATTGCTTGTTCTCTTTTTCTGCTATAGGTGCTTGCTCAGCAGTTTGTGCTTGTGTGGAAAATATATGAAAACAGCACATCATTAAGAATGCAACATGGATGCTTTTAACTATGGTATTGGACATTTAGGGCTCTATTATTTATTCGTTTGTTATAATGTTGTCTGGAGGGGCTACAACTTTTAAAGCTTGAGGAGCAATTCTTATTTCAACCTCGTCGCTTGAAAATTCTTCTCCGTCAATTACATAGTCTAACTTGTCTTGCGCTTTAATACGAATGCTAGATGCTCGGGTATGATTGGTGACATTATTTAAAGGCTGTTGGGTGAGCCCTTCAATCATTAATTCAGCTAAGCCGATAAAGTGTTGACCGCCATTTTCACTTGGCGAAAGCCATGTAATATCTAAATAGCCATCTTTTAGGTTAGGCTCTCCAGCACCTTGCGCTAATAGTGTGGTAAAGGGGGATGCATTGGCAACAACGAGGCTTCCCGTGACTATTTTCTGTTCAGGTTGATCGTCAATTTGTATCGTTAAATCTAGCTGTTCATTATTACTAATTGCCTGTAATAGCCCTTTGATGTACGCAAATTGGCCTAATAAGTCTTTTTGTTCACGAGTAGCAAACTCAATCATTTTTTGTTCAAAGCCAATACCGACCAATAGTAATACTATTTTATCGTTGCAATATCCCACATCAATCGTATGAAGATGTCCTTCTTTAATGCTTTGGCAGGCACTAGCGATAGGTGCCAACTTAGATTTTGTACCCCAAAGAACATGGCTGAGCGCATTGGTCGTGCCGATAGGAATGATGGCCAGTTTTGTTTTAGTATTCGCAACTTGTGAAGCTACTTCAGAAACGGTGCCATCACCGCCACAGGCAATGACTATTTCTGCACTGTCTTGTAATGCTTGTTGAGTTAATTCAGTCGCGGTGGTATCTAAATCTGTTAGCTTGATGGTTAAGTCTAAGTATGGAGAAAGCTCTGCAACAATTTCCTCTTTATGAATATCCCATTTACCACCACCAGAGACTGGATTGGCAATTAACCATACATTTTTTGTAAGTTTGAAATCTTCACTGTTGCGATATTTTTCAAACTTCTTCAATTGCTTTTTATTTAGCCCCGCTGTGCGACGTACCTCTTTAATTTGCTGCATAACTTGATTAAACGTTTTGTCTTCTTCTTTGGCGAGTAAATAGGCGGCTGCCATTAATACTGAGCGACCTCTACCCAGTGCGCAATGCACGATAACGTTTCGGTTATGGCTAACGTGTTGATGGATCCAATTAATGCCTTGTAAAAGTTGGGCTTTTGTTGGGGTTGAGTGATCGAGTACGGGGATATTTAAATAATCAATATCTTCGTCCGTTAAGCTCCAATCTAGCGAATTAAATTCCGCTGTGACATCCAGTACACCGCCAATTTCTAGAGATTTTAGCTCTTCAATATCAGAAGGGAATAGGCGACAGGCAACAAATAAGTGTTCATCAATTTGTTGAATAGCAGGCACTTTATCTGTTTTTCTTGCCCATGAGTTATATAACTGACAACCGATAAAAAAAGGAAAAAATAGCCAGCGAATATAAATTGGAATTGTGCCATCTTCACGCTTTCTAAAGATGCTTGCACTATTTAATTGATAAGCCGAATAGACTAGTAATAGTGAAGCGCCAATCCAACCGACAATAAATTGAGAGAAAAAAGTGTCGAAGTACCCCAGTGAAAGAATGCATAGCAATCCGAAAATAAGATAAAAATTTATTATAATCATGTAATTGCCTTTATTGAACTGGATTTAAGTGAAGTTACAGCTTTGCATCCAGTCTAGTACAAATGATTTAATAATCAACATGTTAAATTTATGGCACTGTTACCTGAAAAACGTTAG
The DNA here is from genome assembly GCF_016469335.1 of Flocculibacter collagenilyticus. Classification (NCBI taxonomy): domain Bacteria; kingdom Pseudomonadati; phylum Pseudomonadota; class Gammaproteobacteria; order Alteromonadales; family Pseudoalteromonadaceae; genus Flocculibacter; species Flocculibacter collagenilyticus. The sequence goes on along the minus strand of NZ_CP059888.1, from coordinate 3,362,248 downwards.
TACAATAGGTTAACGAGAAAATATTCATTAATGATGAATAAATACATATTTAGTTCCTAAAATAGGTTTGCTTTCAACGTTTTAACTGGTTAAAATATGATTAGATTGTATTTTGTAAAAAAATATTTCATTGTCTCTTATTGGATTTGGTCGTGTTATGTCGTTAAAGTTCTATGCCTGCTGCTGGCTAGCTATCATCTTAATATTTTCATCTAAATCGCAGGCAACAGAAAATGCGCTCAAGCCTCAAGTTAAGCAACAGCCAAGTACGTTAATCTTTTCACACATTCCATTTGCCGATGCAGTTAAAAACTATGCGCCTATAATCAGGGAAGCTTATCAAGATATCGGTGTAAAGGTGCAACTCGTCGAGATACCTGGGATCCGAAGTGTAAATACGAAAAAAGCAAAAGAGTATGATGGTGCATTAATGTTACTGAATACCTCTGAAGATCTTAATTTATCATTTATTCGAGTGCCAGTGGTGCTTAGCGAAGTAAACATGTTTTTGATTTGTGCAAGCCATGTGTGGTGCAGCGAGAACATCTTGCATGATGAAACTAATGTGATTGGGGTGGTGAAGGCGAGTACGGCATATCGATTTTCAGAAAACTATCCAATTACCAAATACCTGATAAATGATTATGCAGTGTTGAAAAAAATGCTGTTACGAAAACGTTTTAATTACTTCATTACTTACCAAGATAGGTTTGCATTATATCAAGCTCCAACTAAATATCGTGCCATTAACTTATCTTCTTCTCCTATGTATTTATATCACTATATTCACCAAAAGCATCACAAGTTACTTCCTAAAATAACCGCTGCGTTAGCAAATAGAGTCGGCAAGCTTAAGCAATACTCTGTGGTTCGATGAATGCCAAAAGCTAGGTAAAAACTATGATATCCTTACCTAAATCGGTTCATTATTTTTTGTCTATATGTATATAAATCCAAACTGGCGAGTTCTTACGGTAGGTGACGGAGACTTGTCATTTTCATTGGCGTTGTCGCAACAACAATTATGTCGAGAGTTAGTTGCTTCGATATATGATAACCCTGATCAATTAATCGAAAAGTATGGCGAAGATCAGCATTTAAGTGCGCTGCATAAGCAAAATGTTTCTGTATTAACAGCGTTCGATGTTACCAATGAAGCTTGTTGGCATAGACTTGATAATACTAAATTTGATCTCGTTATTTTTCAGTTTCCGCTACTACCGGGATTTACCAGTAAGCAAGCTTATCAGTCGCAGTGCAATAAGTTGGATGTAAACACCTTAAACCGCCGCCTTCTACGCACCTTTTTAATTAATGCTGAACGCTTTGCATTAGACAGGCATGGGGCTCAGTTATGTTATATCACCTCTAAAGATGTTAAACCCTATAACGAGTGGGATATTGAGCGTTCGATAGCACAAAAAACAGCGATGAAGTATGTAGGGCTAATGGCATTCGATGCTAGTCAATTTATTGGTTATCAGGTCCGTAATGTGGATCGAAATAAATATGTAAAAGATACCAGTGGTAAAACTTACGTATGGACGCGAGAAAGCAATCAGCAATTGGAGCCGAGCTTACAATTAACAATCACGTCATCGCAAAAACGAGAGTTAATGGTTGACGAACATAATAGTGATAGCTGCATAATATGCAACGCAGGCCCGTTTCAATCGGCGAAAGATAAGCAAGCACATTTAAATACGAATAAGCATAGCAGGTTACAACGATTTGATCAGCTTTGGCGAATGGAACTTGCGTGTAGTGATTTAGACGGTAGTGAAGAAGGGGAAGGTTGCTAAGTAGCTAGGACGGTGATGAAACTTTAAAAAGTAATACGATTTAAATTTAATAGGTGACATTTTTGCATTAAAACAATACATGGCTGCGAAAACACAGCCATGTATTCATCGGTTATTTATATAACCTTATTTTGCTTCGCGGCTTGCACGCTTACGTTCATTTTCAGTAAGTAACTTCTTACGAATACGAATGCTTTCCGGTGTAACTTCAACAAGCTCATCGTTATCAATAAACTCTAGTGCTTGTTCAAGTGACATTTGAATTGGTGGCACAAGTGTTTGTGCTTCATCAGTACCAGATGCACGTACGTTGGTTAGCTGCTTACCTTTCAATGCGTTTACAGTTAAGTCATTATCGCGGCTATGAATACCAATGATCATACCTTCATAAACTTCAACACCGTGACCGATAAATAAACGACCACGCTCTTGCAAGTTAAAGAGTGCATTGGTTAATGCTTTACCAGTAGCATTTGCGATTAATACACCATTTTTACGTTGACCAATTTCGCCACCTTTGTGTGGACCATAGTGATCAAATGAATGGTACATTAGGCCAGAACCAGATGTCATGGTCATGAAGTCAGTTTGGAAGCCAATTAATCCACGACTTGGAATAGTAAAGTCTAAACGCATACGACCTTTACCGTCTGGTGCCATATCGGTCATTTCAGCTTTACGTAAACCAAGCTGCTCCATTACTGAGCCTTGGTGTTCTTCTTCAATATCAATTGTTAGGTTTTCGATAGGCTCTTCAAGTTGACCATCTACTTCACGTAAAATTACTTCTGGACGCGATACGGCTAATTCATAACCTTCACGACGCATGTTTTCAATAAGGATACCTAGGTGTAATTCACCACGGCCTGATACGCGGAATTTATCTGGATCAGGTGTTTCTTCAACGCGCAATGCAACGTTATGTACTAACTCTGCTTGCAAGCGTTCAAGGATATTACGTGAAGTTACATATTTACCTTCTTTACCACAGAAAGGTGAATTGTTAACTTGGAAAGTCATGGTTACCGTTGGTTCATCAACTGAAAGAGGTGGTAACGCTTCAACAGCGTTTTGATCACAAATAGTGTCAGAAATTTTCAGTTCGCCCAGACCGGTGATTGCAATTATATCACCAGCAGTAGCCGTAGTTACTTCATGGCGGTCTAAACCTAAGTAACCTAATACTTGGCCAACTTTACCATTGCGTGTTTTGCCGTCAGCACCTACAACAGTTACTTGTTGATTCGTTTTTACACTACCACGCGTAATACGCCCAACACCAATTACACCTACATAAGAGTTATAATCAAGCTGTGAAATCTGCATTTGGAATGGACCTTCTGCATCAGCGTCTGGTGCTTCTACCTGCTCGACGATAGTTTCGAAAAGGGCAGTCATATCTTCTGCTGGTTGATCTGCTTCGTGAGAAGCCCAACCATTCAAAGCTGAAGCATAAACAACTTGGAAGTCTAACTGTTCATCAGTTGCGCCTAAGTTATCGAACAAATCAAATACTTGATCCATAACCCAGTCAGGACGTGAGCCAGGCTTGTCGATTTTGTTAATGACAACGATTGGTTTTAAACCTTGTGCAAACGCCTTTTGTGTTACAAAGCGCGTTTGAGGCATAGGGCCTTCCTGTGCATCAACTAATAATAATACAGAGTCAGCCATTGACATTACACGCTCAACTTCACCACCAAAGTCGGCGTGTCCTGGTGTGTCTACAATATTAATGCGGTAGTCGTTCCACTTTATGGCAGTATTCTTAGCAAGGATCGTGATACCACGTTCTTTTTCAATGTCATTTGAATCCATCACGCGCTCTTCAGCTTCGCCACGGCTCTCTAACGTGCCTGACTGCTGTAATAGCTTGTCAACTAAGGTTGTTTTACCGTGGTCGACGTGCGCAATAATTGCTATGTTGCGTAGATTGTTGATATCACTCATTTATTTCTCACTCATGTACCATTTTAAGGCGTGCTTGGTGGTTCAAACTGGGTTAGCAAATGCAATTGCTAATTTGCCATGAAAACCTTTAACAGCCTATCAACTGTTAATTTAGGGCGCGTATTGTACAGGTAAAACCGACAAAGGGCTAACGAAGTTATAGTATATTTTTGTTTATTTTTTACGCTAATTCGTTAATGCGGTAAAAGTGATTGTTAACGCAGGTTTTTTCAAGAAAGTGAAGGGCGAGTTAAGAATGGAAATATTTGAAATCTGTACTAATTTTTATGTTACGTACTTTATTGTTGCACGGTTTTGGTGCTTACTATATTTAGTGGTGCACTATATTGGTGCAGTGGGTGTGTGATATTTTAAGGGGTGGAGTCAACCTATTGATAATTAAATAAAATATATATTGGCGTGGTATTCGCATAGAGAAAACAACTAACTTACGTACAGTATTGTTCGTAACATCAATATTTATTGTTAGAGATATCAATAACCGTGGAGGAATCAATGTCTCATTCAGTGTTAGAGTTCATCAAGGAAAATGAAGTAAAGTTTATTGACTTACGTTTTACAGATACCAAAGGTAAAGAGCAGCACGTAACTATACCTCATCACCAAATTGATGAAGACTTTTTTGAAGATGGCAAAATGTTTGATGGCTCTTCAATTCTAGGATGGAAAGGTATTAATGAATCTGACATGATTTTGATGCCTGATGACAGCACCGCTGTATTGGACCCATTCTCTGAAGAGACAACCCTGATAATTCGTTGTGACATTGTTGAGCCGACTACAATGCAAGGCTATGAGCGTGATCCGCGTTCTGTGGCGAAGCGAGCAGAAGATTACATGCGCTCTGAAGGTATTGCAGATACGGTTTTAGTTGGACCTGAACCAGAATTCTTTGTATTTGACGATGTAAAATTTAAAACGGATATGAGCGGCTCTTCATATAAAATTGATTCAGCAGAATCTGCATGGAACTCTGATAAACATTATGAAGACGGTAACTTAGCGCATCGCCCAGGCGTGAAAGGGGGTTACTTTCCTGTTCCACCAGTTGACTCTGCACATGATTGGCGTAGTGCAACGTGTTTAGTAATGGAAGAAATGGGCTTAGTTGTTGAGGCTCATCACCATGAAGTAGCAACATCGGGTCAAAATGAAATTGCTTGCCGTTTCAACACGTTAGTCAATAAGGCTGATGAAGTACAAATTTATAAATACGTTGTGCATAACATGGCGCATTTATACGGTAAAACCTCTACTTTTATGCCTAAGCCTGTTGTTGGTGATAATGGCTCAGGTATGCATGTGCATCAGTCTTTAGCAAAAGATGGCGAAAATTTATTTGCTGGAGATAAATACGGTGGCCTTTCTGAAATGGCACTTTACTATATCGGTGGCATTATTAAACATGCTAAAGCGATTAATGCTTTTGCAAATGCGACAACAAACTCTTATAAGCGTTTAGTACCAGGCTTTGAAGCACCTGTTATGTTAGCGTATTCTGCACGTAACCGCTCTGCATCAATTCGTATACCTGTTGTACCATCAGCTAAAGCACGTCGTATTGAAGTGCGTTTCCCTGATGCGGCAGGTAACCCATATTTAGCATTTACCGCAATGCTTATGGCTGGGCTTGACGGAATTAAAAACAAAATCCATCCAGGCGATGCAATGGATAAAGACTTGTATGACTTGCCTGCTGAAGAAGCGGCGGAAATTCCTCAAGTTGCTTCATCACTAGAAGAAGCGCTTGATGCGTTAGACATGGATAGAGAGTTTTTAACTGCTGGTAATGTAATGACGGATGACATGATTGATGCGTATATTGCGCTTAAGCGCCAAGATGTTGAAACATTGAATATGACTACGCACCCAATTGAATTTGAAATGTATTACAGCGCATAACGTACTTGATGTATACCCACTGTAATTAAAAACTACAGGTCAAACCAATTTTAAAAAGCCCGTTTTTAAACGGGCTTTTTGCATTTTAGTCGACTTTAGTCGATTCCAGTAAGCAGGTTCTACTGGTATTTTTTAAGCAAAAAAGGTAAAGTGCCTACGTTTAAATATAGGTAGTATAGGTTTGTTTATTTTCATGAAGAAAATACTTTTTATTTTGTTGATAGGGTTTGTCACGTCATTGCATGCAGAGCCAAAAAAAATCTTTGTATGGCAAGATCCTAATGGTGTGTTAGTGTTTTCGGATACGCCAAAGCTTAATGCGGAAGAAATTAAACTTAATACTAATCCAAACATTATTAAGTCGGTTAGCGCTGCTATTTTCGACGCTAGTAACACTGAAAAAAATGCGAAAGAAGAATATAAGATTTCTATCGAGCAACCTAAAGAGTTAGGTACAGTTCGTGATAATACTGGTTCAGTATATGTGTCAGGAAAAATCGAGCCTGTATTTGAGCGAGGCTTAAAAGTTAAGCTGTATTTAGATGGCACGCTGTATGGCGAAGCTAAGAATTCTTCAATTTATATTTTGCGAGATGTAGACCGCGGAGAACATCGAATATACATGGAGTTGCTTGATAAATCAGGCAAGGTTATTGCAACAAGTCCTACCAGAACGTTTTATTTACATAAAAACTCTATTATCAACCCAAATTAGTGCACTTATTCTAATCAGCATGTAAATTCTGTTGAATGATTGCACTGTTTTGGTGCATGGTCGGCAGTGATGAATAATTTAAACACAACACAAATTGTAGATATTGATATTATTAACAGCCTGTCGGTTGCAGTAGTGACTGTAACGGCTGACTTAAATATTGTGCAAATTAATCATGCAGGCGTTGCGTTATTTCGGTGCAGCGAGAAACGTATATTAGAGCGCCCATTATATGCGTTTTTTCAACAATGTGATTTTGATTTAGATCGCATCTCTAAGATCATTGAAGACGGTAGTAGCTTTTCTCAGAGTGAATCTCAGCTAATATTTCACGATTCACGGCCTGTACTGGCTGACATAAATTGTAACTCGATTAATCAATATGCAGTTCTCGAAATCAAGCAAATTGATATGCAAAAACGTATATCACAAGAGAGTTTGTTACATCATCAGCATACTGCTTCACGAGAGTTAATACGAAACTTGGCTCATGAAATTAAAAATCCATTAGGTGGCGTAAGAGGTGCGGCGCAACTATTAGAGCGCAACCTTAATGATATAGAGTTGAAAGAGTATACCCAATTAATTATTGAGCAAGCTGATCGATTAAAGAACCTAGTCGATAGGCTATTAGGACCTAATAAGTTGTTGCAGCGTGAATGGGTTAATATTCATCAAGTACTTGAATCAGTTAGAAAAGTAATACAGGTAACAATGCCAATGCAAGCGAGTATTGTGCGTGACTATGATCCAAGTGTACCTGATGTATTGATAGATGCTGAACTGGTTCATCAAGCAGTGCTGAACATTGCTCAAAATGCACAACAGGCTATTCAAGAGGATGGTATTATCAAACTTAGTTCACGCATTATGAGTCAAGTTGTTCTTAATGGTAAAAAGCATGCGCGTGTACTCGCTATTGGCATTTCAGATAATGGTGAAGGCATCCCTGATGAGCTAAAAGGTACTTTGTTTTTCCCTATGGTCTCGAATAAAGAAGACGGTAACGGTTTGGGATTATCGATAGCCCAAACACTTATTCATCAGCACGGTGGTCGGATAGACTGCGAGAGTTGGAGTGGTCAAACAGAGTTTATTATCATTCTTCCTATAGGAGAGTCACAATGATGCAGGTCGTATGGGTTGTAGATGACGACAGTTCTATTCGTTGGGTATTAGAAAAAGCATTGAAAGGGGCACATATTCACTGTGAATCATTCGTCTCAGCAGAGTTGATGCTTCAACGGTTAGCTTATGAAAAACCTGACGCGATTGTATCAGATGTTAGAATGCCGAAAATTGGTGGGTTGGAGTTAATTGATAAAGTTCATAGTCAGTACCCGCATATACCTATTATCATTATGACCGCACACTCTGATTTAGATAGTGCGGTTAATGCCTACAAACATGGTGCTTTTGAATATTTACCCAAACCGTTTGATATTGACGAGGCGATTCACCTCATCGAGCGTGCTTTTGAACATAGCAAACAATGCCAAAATCAACCCGAGCCTAATAACGAGCAACACACGGTTTCCGAAATAATCGGAGAGGCGCCCGCGATGCAAGAAGTATTCAGGGCCATCGGCAGATTAAGCCGCTCAACCATAAGTGTACTCATCAACGGGCAATCTGGTACCGGTAAGGAACTAGTAGCTAGTGCGCTGCATAAACATAGCCCACGCGCACAAAAAACATTCATAGCACTTAATATGGCCGCGATTCCAAAAGATTTAATCGAAAGTGAGTTATTTGGCCATGAAAAAGGTGCATTTACGGGGGCGGCGACTGTAAGACGTGGTCGCTTTGAGCAAGCTGATGGTGGAACACTTTTTCTAGATGAAATTGGTGACATGCCGCTCGATGTTCAAACTCGACTGTTACGTGTTTTAGCAGAAGGTCAGTTCTATAGAGTTGGAGGTCACGAACCGAGAAGTGTTGATGTAAGAATTATTGCGGCAACCCATCAAAACCTAGAGTTGTTAGTGCACGAAGGAAAGTTTAGAGAAGATTTATTTCATCGGCTAAATGTGATTAGAATTCATTTACCCTCATTAGCGGAAAGAAGGGAAGATATACCTGCATTGATCTCGCACTTTCTAAAAGTTGCCGCAAAAGAGCTTAATGTTGAACCAAAATCAATGAAGGCGGATACATTAGCTTATTTATCTCAATTAACTTGGCCTGGTAATGTTCGACAACTTGAAAATACTTGCCGCTGGTTAACTGTTATGGCGAGTAGCCAAGAAGTACATTTACAGGACTTACCTCAAGAGTTACAAGCGGCCAAAGATAAACTACAAGATACACATTCAGATGAGCAAGGTTGGCAGCATGCATTTGCCCTTTGGGTAAATTCTCATTTAGAGCAAGGGCATGAGAGTATTGCTGATAAAGCGCAAGAAGAAGTTGAGAAAATATTGATTGATCAAGCTTTACATTTTACTCGAGGTCACAAACAAGAAGCTGCAAAAAAAATTGGTTGGGGAAGAAACACACTAACAAGAAAATTGCAGGAGCACTCCATTGCTACAATTGATCTTAAAAATTTGCGTTTACGTAAAAACGATTAATTCAGGTATAAATTAAGCGGTATGTTGTTGTGCATTCATTTGATGATGAGCAATAATTTGACTATCAAACGATGCGGCAGTTGCCTCATAAAATTCAGGGGCATTCGCCATTAATGCATGTTTTATCTTCTCTTTGCTGATGGCAAAAGCAGCACGCTTCCCCTTAAAGTCGATAAAGTTACTCACTTGTTCAAACTCAATGCCTACTTGTCTTAGGCGTCGATGTAGTCGCTCTTCCATAAGCGCATAGGATACACTGATATCTGAACAGTGTGCTATATATGAAAATACACCGAAATACAGAGCATTAGAAAACAATCTACCTACTTTATCTGGATGAGGTTGACCATTATTGATCAAGTTTAGGCCATCAATATATTTAGGAACCGCTAGCCTTGAAAACTCACCAGCAACATGCTCTGTTGAGTCCACTTTTTCAGATAAACCACAGTACATTTTTTTTGCTTGAAAGTATCGCTCAAAAGGGAGCCCTAGATTTTCACTGCCTAGTACCGTTCGAATAGTGCCGATATAATTACCAGACGCTTTATGCTTAACAAGTATAGGAATCGAGTTAACATCAAATTCATCTGTTTCCATATGATCTGGATAACGTAAGGAAGGTTCAAGGTGCCACTCTTCGCAGTACACTTGATAACGGATTTTATAGCTCTCTTTTTTGGTTTCGCTATCTAATCCTAAGACAAGATCGTAGTTCTCATAGAAGCTACTCAAATTAGTCATATTCATGGTATTGTCTATTATTTTATTTGTCCGGCTATAAAGTTCAGCGCCAAACTCCTTATCAACACCGTACAACTGAATAATGCCACTAATCCGGCTTTGTTTAACTATTGTGGACCACAATTGAAAAACATAAAAGTATTAGTTACAAAATATTTTCTTTTTTTTTAATATTTAGAATAAAAATGAATCTAAATATTGACACATTTACACATACAACTGTTCACTTTATGTAAAAAGAAATACTTATTACATAAAGGCATAACTTAACTAAGAGCGTAATCTTATTAACGACTTAGATGAATAATTCTTTAGGAAAATCTAATTTATATTCAAGGCCAATGATTCTAGCGGATAGTGGTAACTTATAAAAGCTATATTTTTCATTAATATAATATTTTTTCGATGGCTTTTTTATTCATTATTGGTTTTATCAAAAAGCGAAGAGTTAATATTAATGTCAAGTTATTTTTACAATAAATAAACCTTCATGGTGTTAATTATTAATGTGCTTTCCTTAGAGTATTAGCCATTAATATGCGAGTATATTGGCTGATATTATTTATTTGTTACATTGATTTACATTAAGTGTTTTTGGCTGCCCATACTCTTTTTTCAATCCCTTTCACCACTAACTCACTGACTGCTTTTTCAATAGCTTGTTTTACGCAAATATGCATAGGTTCATTATCAGAAAAGCCGCCTTCAGCTTCTGCTAACCGTTTAAAGCTAACATAGCGAAAGAACCCCGCCCGTAACTCTTTACTTAATACTTTTTTACTGGTTGAAACGGAAATAAGTACTTGGCCTGTTCTAACATCAACAGCTCGCATATAGATAGAAATAATATCTTCGCGATATAACTCCGATGCACTAATGCCAAAGTATTCAGCGCCAAACCCTCCAGTTTTCACATTGGAGTCATAGCTAATGATCCCACCCTCTATCAATATTTTAGCTGTCGCTAGAGGGGGTAATTCTTGTTTATCGTCATCTTTTTGTGAGGCACGTATGATTTTTCTCTCAGTTAAAATATTTTGCAAGCCTTCACGTTCCATTGGCAAAAACCAGTCGGAATCGCTTAAAGTTTGCATCAGAATAGAGGTTGCCCCTTGAGTCACGGCTGTTGAAAAAGAGCTAACATTGGTTTGTGGTTTATATTGGCCAGTTTGATCTCTGAATGAATAAACGGAAACGGGGATTCTGCCTTTAGGTTGAGGCAAACCTTCCAGCTCTTTATATGTTTCGGTAACTTCCAAAACTTCCGCATTGGTTAATTCAGGTGAACTAAGCTTAGATACTGTAGAGCACCCTGAAATAAAAATACTAATAAGAAAAAATAATGCATACTTCATTTTGTGGACTCAATAAGTGATTAATAAAAGACTAAAATTTAAGGAAAATCTATTCCGCCAGCGCCGATGCCGCTACCGTTTGTCTCAAACCTTGGAACAACAATTATCGTTGTTTCGGATGACTCAAGATTAGTGAGTTCGACTGTAATACTATCGGAATCACTTGTGATAATTGTAATTTGATAGCCTCCACTTACAAATGTTTGATCTTGTCCGAAAATACTATCTTCTGGTAGGTTTTCACCGAAGGCTTCATCAGTGATTTCTCTGACCATTTTATTAATGTAAGCTCGCTCAAGAGATTCTTGAAAGCGATCTGCGTAAGTTTTTTCTAATTGAGGCGCTTTATGCTTATTTTGTGATTGAGCCTTACTAAGTAAAAAACTACCATTTATAGGGTTTCCGCCAAAGCTTGGGTTAGTTGGTGTGTAGACCAATTCTGATGACTGGCTAGGTAAAGATAATAAAAATAACACTGAGACTAATAAGCGCTTTTGCATGACTACCACCCATTTTCTGCAATATCTGGATTTTTTACACTGTATTGGGATTGAGCGATTGCATCAATTAATACTTGTGTAGCCTGTTCTACTTTTTCTTGGACCGGGGAGTATCTCCGTCCAAAATACGTAACATAAATAACTTTATTGTTCATTTTCATCACTAAACGTGTTCCAGCGTGTGGAACTACCTGCTCTATTAATGCCACATTAATACTCTGAGTTCTAGGGATGTCGTACCACAATTGACTAAACTGGTAATAAAAATCTCTACCAAAGCGAGAAATTGTGTTGTCGAGCAGTAGTCCACCAACTTCAACTTCTTGCTTAGCTGGTGCTTGAAACGAAGAGAGTAGTAGAAAAAGAATACTTAATTTTTTTAGCATGAAACTAACTTAACAAAATAAAGGGGCAAATGCCCCTTTAAAATATTAATTATTTTTACTGCTGGTCAATTGTTGCGTGGTTCCAATCACCAACCTGGTCAACAAAAATAGAGCCTGCACCACTAATGATATTACCTTCAACAATATTTCCATTACCATCTTGGTAGATTGTTAACGAAATACCATCTCCGCCAACTAACATAGAGTTACCATCGTAACCCGTAACCATATTCTCGTTACCAAATTGATTAATGTTAATTGAATGATTATTACCTTCCACTAACATATCAACACTGTTGTCATCACCCAGTTGTGAAAGAGAGATAGTGTTAAGACTAGTTTCTAAAATAGATGCAAGTCCAATAACTGCGTCATTAAAGTCACCATCTTGCATAATGTCTATGTCATTGCCATCAGAAGGATTCCCTTGGCTTTGAACAACTGAAGTATTGCCGTCGCCCGTCTGAGTAACATCTATGTCGTTCATATTTCCGTCAAAATTAGCGATGTGGCTTGAGTTTTCACTTCCAATTTGAGTAGTAGTGAATTCGTTACCTACGCCCATGACGCCAGAGTATGCAGCGTTAGAGTCACCATTTTGATTAACTGTCTGTTCATTGTCATCTCCAACAGCATCAATATCAATATGGTTTGAATCTCCAACTTGATTCATAACCATACTGTTACCGTTACCCATTAACATAGGAGAACCAGCCCAGTTATTATTGCCTTCTTGATCAATTGAAATGCTATTTTCATCGCCGTTCATTTCAAAGATATTTGCAACGTTGCGGTCACCGCTTTGTTCTGCTTCAAACTCATTATTATTGCCAGTGATGCTTGTAACACGAGTAACGTTCCAATAGCCATCTTGCTCTAATACGATTTCATTTGAGTCGCCCTGAACACTTTCAAAGTGAGCTTCTTGCCAATCACCAGTTTGTTCAGCTGAAATTTCATTATCGTTACCATTCATATCACGGTTAAAAAGCCAATGGCCACCGCCATCCTGCTCAACTATGATTAGATTGTCATCACCTTCAATGTCATTAATTATTTGATTACCCAGCCCTTGGAATCCAGAACCTGACATGCTTAATTCAACGATGTTTCCGCTACCAGTTAGAGTCGTGTCAGACTCGTTCATGTCGCCATCTTGATTAATTATCAACGTATTTACGTTACCAGTGATCTTTCCAAGTGCAATATTATCTGCACCATTTTGCTCTATTTCTGTGATGTTATCTTCGCCTATTACGATAACTTGCAAGCCGTTTAAATCACCGCTTTGGCTTAATTTAGCATTACTGGCTACACCACCATTGGCGTTTTGAGAGAGTATCACAACGTTACCAGTTGCATTTGTCATGATGTCAGATTCAACTAGTTGAACACCTGCTCTTGACTCTGCATTTACGCCAACACTTGCTGTACCTAACGCGATAGCGATAGCACTAGTTAATATAGATTTATTGAGTTTCACTGTATGCTCCATCTAATTTTTTGTCATCAATATTGAGTAATATTGACCACCATTGAGTTTCCTAACTGGTGAACAGTAAATTGTTGTTCGCCCAATTGAGTTATATTCGCTATGTTGGCATCGCCCTGTTGAATGACAGTTCCAAGGTTGTGATCCCCATACTGTGCAAGATTGACAATATTACCTTGACCGTCTTGCACAATATGAGCTTGATTAAACATCCCTTGCTGCATAATATCGGTTGAGTTTGCCGCATTAGCTGCTTGGTTAACCGTTGCTGTGTTATATATTCCGTACTGCGTTATCACAAGTTGTTGGTTTGTAATAGACGCTGTAGTTGAAAGGCTCAAAGAAAGTGGAGAGTCCTTTAAATCGATATCACTAGAAGCAGCAGGTGAAATCATACAAGTAGAAAGAAGGCAAAAAAATAGCCCTTTAATAACCAGTGCTTGACTGGTGCTAAAGGTTTTTTTGGGCGTTCTATTTATGTGTATGGGTTTCATTGATTACTACTACCTAATAAATATCAAGTTGCGTAAATGACTCTATAGAGTTGGATTATTCTTAGATATCCCCAGAAAGTGTGATATTTAAAATTTCAATGTAAATCATTGCATTGCGCTTTAATTGAGAGTGAATCTCGTTTGTATTGGTAATATTTTAATGAAAAGGTATTACTTGTGATGACTTGCAGCTGTTTACTCATATGGCTAGTTAGATTGATGATTAGATAGTATAAAAAGGTGGTTTTATGCGATTGTTAATCCAGTAATTAATCCATAATTCGTATTTTTGAATTTAGTACTAGCTTTATTAACTATTTTTTGAGTAGAGTGTTCGGGTTGCTTATATTCCAAAATGTAGTTGTTATGTTCAAATGTGGAGAATCTATAGGGTATCCAGAGAAATCTGGGTATATAAAGTGTCTGAATTAGGATTCAAAACATGAAAACCAAATTATCAGTATTATCGATGGCTTTATTGCCTTCTTTAGCGATGGCTTCTATCCAAATAGAAAATACAAAAGAGCCAGCGTTCAAATCAGATTCAATTATTGTTGTATATAAAGATAATGCATCAGCATTACAAAAACGTGAAGCTAGACAATTAGTGCTTGGTAAAATCTCTGATCTTAATAAAGATGAGATTGATGATAAGTTCCGCAATATTAACGGCGGCAGAATGGCTAATTATAAGTTATCTGGCATTTCTGCAAAAGACGCAATTGCAAAACTGAAAAATCATCCAGCAGTTAAATATGCTGAACCTGATTATATTGTTAAAGCGCAAGTAACTCCTAATGATCCTTCTTATGACAGCCTATGGGGCTTGCACAATGAAGGGCAGACTGGTGGTACTGCAGATGCTGATATAGATGCGCCTGAAGCTTGGGAAATTTCAACTGGTAGCAGTGATGTAATTGTTGCAGTTATTGATACTGGTGTAGATTATAGCCATCCTGACTTAGCTGCTAACATGTGGGTCAACCCAGGTGAAATTGCAGGAGACGGTCTTGATAATGACGGTAACGGCTATATCGATGATGTCCATGGTATCAACGCTATTAATAGTAGCGGTGACCCAATGGATGATAATGCCCATGGTACCCACGTTGCTGGTACCATTGGTGCTGTAGGCAATAACAATGAAGGTGTAGTTGGTGTTAACCACGAGGTATCAATCATAGGTTGTAAATTCCTTGATGGTGCTGGTTCAGGTTCAACATCTGATGCGATCGAGTGTTTAAACTACATGGTAACGTTGAAAAACAGTGGTGTTAATGTACGTTTAACAAATAATAGCTGGGGCGGCGGTGGTTCTAGCCAAGCAATGCAAGATGCAATTTCTGCTAACGAAGCAGCTGATATCCTGTTTATTGCTGCAGCTGGCAATAGCTCTGTAGACAATGATTCTAGCCCACACTATCCATCTAGTTATGAGAATGAAGGTGTGCTTTCAGTTGCTAGTACAACACACACTGATTCAATGTCTTCTTTTTCTAACTATGGACTAACTAGTACCGATTTAGGTGCACCAGGTAGCTCAATATTATCAACTGTACCAGGTGGCGGTTATGACTCATTCTCTGGGACATCAATGGCTACTCCTCACGTAGCTGGTGCAGCTGCTCTAGTTCTTTCAGTTAACCCTGATTTAACGCATTTAGAATTAAAAGATATTCTAATGACTAGCGGTGACGATAATGCTGCGATGAATGGCACTACGGTTTCAGGTAAGCGTTTAAATGTAAACAATGCATTAGATGCTGCTGATCCAACTCCTGGCTTTAAGTTCAGTGTAACACCAGTTAACACAACAGTTATTGCAGGTGAATCAGCAGTTTATACATTCGAAGTTGGCTCGATTGCAGAGTGGAATGGTGATGTTACACTTTCATTAGATGCATCTTTAGAAACTGCAACATTATCTGATACTACTGTATCTCCTGGTGATACATTTACTTTGACAGTAGATACTACTAGTGAAACTCAGTGGGGTAGCTATGACTTCACTGTAACAGGAACAAGTGGTGAATTAGTTAAAGAAAAGACAGTAGGTTTATATGTATATCCACAAGGCCTTACAGACTTTACTTATGCTAACAATACACCTGTAGATATTCCGGATAATACTCCAGAAGGCATTACTTCTGTAATTTCTATCCCTGATGATATTACTGTATTTGGTTCAAGTACGTACGTAAACATTACTCATACATGGATTGGTGACCTTGTTGTTACATTAACATCTCCAGCTGGAACAACAGCTACACTACATTCAAATGCTGGCGGTAGTGATGACAACATTGATCAGAGCTTTGCTTCTGCCGCATTTAATGGTGAGTCTGCTGCTGGTGATTGGACGCTGCATGTGTCTGACCATGCAGGTCAAGATACTGGTAGTTTAAATAATTGGGCACTAACGGTGACTGGTGTTGGTGAGGTACTTCCTGCTGCACCTGAAGCTGACTTCACAGCGGAAGTTGATGGCCTACAAGCTACTTTCACAGATGCAAGTACAGATAATAACAACGATATTACTACATGGGCTTGGGACTTCGGTGATGGTGCTTCATCATCTGATATGAACCCTGTTCATACTTATGCTCAAGCTGGTAGTTATGAAGTTGCATTAACTGTAACTGATGCTGAAGGTCAGTCAGATACTAAAGTTATGATGGTTACAGTAACTGATGTTGTGATTGAGTTAGATGTAAAACGTGCTTATAAAACGCGCTTAGGTAGAATGCGTGTTGATATCGTTTGGGCTGGCTCATCTGCAGATATGGTTGATATTTACCGTAACGGCGAGAAAATTGATACGGTTGAAAACAATGGCATCTACCGTGATCGCGAACGTCGTGTAACTGAAAATACTTTCGTATATAAAGTATGTGAATCTTCAGGTGCATGTTCAGAAGAAGTAACGGTTAACTTTTAATACCGATTACTACTTTGACATAAACATGTATTAGTAGAACCCATAAGTCGCCAATTTAATTCAATTTAAGTTGGCGACTTAATTTATGCAGGTATATGAAGCGATATTAACTGAACTACAGCCTTAAATTGATTTCAACCCATATACTGTTGAACTTTGTCTAATCTAAATAATATATCGTTCTAATCTCACTAGAGAGCTAGTAATAAGCTTTAGGAAAATTGCGTTATTAAAACCTCAGAGGGTAGCCTCAAGGGCAATAGTTGCAGAGCATTAAATCAATGACTTAAACGCTGTTGTGGTTAACAAACAACCGAACAAACAAAAAAGATAAAAAAGTACTTGCGCTGTTTTTAAATCTCCCTATAATGCGCCTCCACACCAACGGGGAAGCAAGCAACATCAGCCAAACCAAACGGTTTAACAAGCACTAAGTTCAAACGTTAAATTAGGTGTCAAGGTTAACCAGTTAATCGAATTTGAAAGAGTGAAGTTTTAAAAAAACTTTTCAAAAAATAAATTAGATTAACTGCTTGACTTTGAAAACGGAAAGCGTAGAATGCGCATCCCGCTTCGAGCTAAACGGTAACAAGTTACCAACCAGCACCAAGCACTGTTCTTTAACAATTTGTAATCAATCATCTGTGTGAGCACTCACAATAGAGATTAGAATCTAAGAGCTTCGGCTCAATACGATATTTAAATCTCAATAGTTTTGTAGAGTGACTCAACAGTCAATATATACAGAATTCATTGAGCTGAAACTTCGGTTTCAACAAAACTTTTAATTGAAGAGTTTGATCATGGCTCAGATTGAACGCTGGCGGCAGGCCTAACACATGCAAGTCGAGCGGTAACATTTCTAGCTTGCTAGAAGATGACGAGCGGCGGACGGGTGAGTAATGCTTGGGTATATGCCTTAAGGTGGGGGACAACAGTTGGAAACGACTGCTAATACCGCATAATGTCTACGGACCAAAGTGGGGGACCTTCGGGCCTCACGCCTTAAGATTAGCCCAAGTGGGATTAGCTTGTTGGTGAGGTAATGGCTCACCAAGGCAACGATCCCTAGCTGGTCTGAGAGGATGATCAGCCACACTGGAACTGAGACACGGTCCAGACTCCTACGGGAGGCAGCAGTGGGGAATATTGGACAATGGGCGCAAGCCTGATCCAGCCATGCCGCGTGTGTGAAGAAGGCCTTCGGGTTGTAAAGCACTTTCAGCGAGGAGGAAAGGTTGTCAGTTAATAGCTGTCAGCTGTGACGTTACTCGCAGAAGAAGCACCGGCTAACTCCGTGCCAGCAGCCGCGGTAATACGGAGGGTGCGAGCGTTAATCGGAATTACTGGGCGTAAAGGGCACGCAGGCGGTTAATTAAGTCAGATGTGAAAGCCCCGGGCTCAACCCGGGAACTGCATTTGAAACTGGTTAACTAGAGTACGAGAGAGGAAAGTAGAATTTCAGGTGTAGCGGTGAAATGCGTAGAGATCTGAAGGAATACCGATGGCGAAGGCAGCTTTCTGGCTCGATACTGACGCTCATGTGCGAAAGCGTGGGGAGCAAACAGGATTAGATACCCTGGTAGTCCACGCCGTAAACGATGTCTACTAGCAGCTCGGTTCGTCAAGAACTGTTTTGCGCAGCTAACGCATTAAGTAGACCGCCTGGGGAGTACGGCCGCAAGGTTAAAACTCAAATGAATTGACGGGGGCCCGCACAAGCGGTGGAGCATGTGGTTTAATTCGATGCAACGCGAAGAACCTTACCATCCCTTGACATCCAGAGAACTTACTAGAGATAGTTTGGTGCCTTCGGGAACTCTGAGACAGGTGCTGCATGGCTGTCGTCAGCTCGTGTTGTGAGATGTTGGGTTAAGTCCCGCAACGAGCGCAACCCCTATCCTTAGTTGCTAGCAGGTAATGCTGAGAACTCTAAGGAGACTGCCGGTGATAAACCGGAGGAAGGTGGGGACGACGTCAAGTCATCATGGCCCTTACGGGATGGGCTACACACGTGCTACAATGGTAGATACAAAGGGCAGCAAGACCGCGAGGTGGAGCGAATCCCATAAAGTCTATCGTAGTCCGGATTGGAGTCTGCAACTCGACTCCATGAAGTCGGAATCGCTAGTAATCGTAGATCAGAATGCTACGGTGAATACGTTCCCGGGCCTTGTACACACCGCCCGTCACACCATGGGATGGGTTGCTCCAGAAGTGGTTAGCCTAACCTTCGGGAGGGCGATCACCACGGAGTGATTCATGACTGGGGTGAAGTCGTAACAAGGTAGCCCTAGGGGAACCTGGGGCTGGATCACCTCCTTACCAAAAGATTCGACGCTATTGTCGAGTGTTCACACAGATGATTAGATTACAAAGTCAGAGCAAAGAACAACACACCTAACGGTGCTTGTATATTGGGGCTATAGCTCAGCTGGGAGAGCGCCTGCCTTGCACGCAGGAGGTCAGCAGTTCGATCCTGCTTAGCTCCACCAATAACTCAAAACTAAATGTTCTTACCAAGAATCTTTACTTTTGAGCTTCTGCTCAAAACTGCTCTTTAACAATGTGGAAAAGCTGATAATTAAATCCAGCGTATGAATAACTGAGCAACAGGCAACTGTTGATTCATACGCTAATGACGTAAATGTCACTCTATTTGGTGGTGTCGCAATTGCGATTATCAATCAATTACTCATAGAGCGTCGTTATTAATCATAACGACATTGTCCATCTTTGGACAAAACTAGCGCATACTAACACAAAGTTGGTCAAACAATTTTGGGTTGTATGGTTAAGTGACTAAGCGTACACGGTGGATGCCTAGGCAATTGGAGGCGATGAAGGACGTGTTAATCTGCGATAAGCGTGGTTAAGGTGATAAAAACCGTTATAGACCACGATTTCCGAATGGGGAAACCCACCTGCTTGCAGGTATCTTATAGTGAATACATAGCTATAAGAGGCAAACCCGGAGAACTGAAACATCTAAGTACCCGGAGGAAAAGAAATCAACCGAGATTTCGCTAGTAGCGGCGAGCGAACGCGAATTAGCCCTTAAGCAGCTTACAAGTCAGTGGAATGTGCTGGAAAGCACAGCGATACAGGGTGATAGCCCCGTACACGAAGACGAATTTGTTGTGAAATCGAGTAGGTCGGGACACGTGATATCTTGACTGAATATGGGGGGACCATCCTCCAAGGCTAAATACTCCCAATTGACCGATAGTGAACCAGTACCGTGAGGGAAAGGCGAAAAGAACCCCTGTGAGGGGAGTGAAATAGAACCTGAAACCGTGTACGTACAAGCAGTGGGAGCCGACTTGTTCGGTGACTGCGTACCTTTTGTATAATGGGTCAGCGACTTATATTTTGTAGCAAGGTTAACCGATTAGGGGAGCCGTAGGGAAACCGAGTCTTAACTGGGCGTCGAGTTGCAAGGTATAGACCCGAAACCCGGTGATCTAGCCATGGGCAGGTTGAAGGTGCAGTAACATGCACTGGAGGACCGAACCCACTAACGTTGAAAAGTTAGGGGATGACCTGTGGCTAGGAGTGAAAGGCTAATCAAACCGGGAGATAGCTGGTTCTCCCCGAAAACTATTTAGGTAGTGCCTCGAGCGGACACTTACGGGGGTAGAGCACTGTTTGGGCTAGGGGGTCATCCCGACTTACCAACCCCATGCAAACTCCGAATACCGTAAAGTGATACTCGGGAGACACACGGCGGGTGCTAACGTCCGTCGTGAAGAGGGAAACAACCCAGACCGCCAGCTAAGGTCCCAAAGTGTATGTTAAGTGGGAAACGATGTGGAAAGGCTCAGACAGCCAGGAGGTTGGCTTAGAAGCAGCCATCCTTTAAAGAAAGCGTAATAGCTCACTGGTCGAGTCGGTCTGCGCGGAAGATGTAACGGGGCTAAACATGCCACCGAAGCTGCGGATTCACCTTTTAGGTGAGTGGTAGGGGAGCGTTCTGTAAGCGGTTGAAGGTGAGTCGTAAGGCTTGCTGGACGTATCAGAAGTGCGAATGCTGACATGAGTAACGATAATGGGGGTGAAAAACCCCCACGCCGGAAGACCAAGGGTTCCTATCCCATGTTAATCAGGGTAGGGTGAGTCGACCCCTAAGGCGAGGCCGAGAGGCGTAGTCGATGGGAAACAGGTTAATATTCCTGTACTTGTTATTATTGCGACGGAGGGACGGAGAAGTAGGTGAGCGTGGCGTTGGTTGTCCACGTGAAAGTGAGTAGGCTGTCGGTTTAGGTAAATCCGGACTGACACTAGGCTGAGACACGAGACGACACTCTACGGAGTGGAAGTCATTGATGCCCTGCTTCCAGGAAAAGCTTCTAAGCTTCAGATAATAACGAATCGTACCCCAAACCGACACAGGTGGTCAGGTAGAGAATACTCAGGCGCTTGAGAGAACTCGGGTGAAGGAACTAGGCAAAATGGTACCGTAACTTCGGGAGAAGGTACGCCGCTGTCGGTGATTGGACTTGCTCCATAAGCTGACGGCGGTCGCAGAAAATTGGTGGCTGCAACTGTTTATTAAAAACACAGCACTGTGCTAAATCGAAAGATGACGTATACGGTGTGACACCTGCCCGGTGCCGGAAGGTTAATTGATTGGGTTAGCGTAAGCGAAGCTCATGATCGAAGCCCCGGTAAACGGCGGCCGTAACTATAACGGTCCTAAGGTAGCGAAATTCCTTGTCGGGTAAGTTCCGACCTGCACGAATGGTGTAATGATGGCCACGCTGTCCACCCGAGACTCAGTGAAATTGAAATCGCTGTGAAGATGCAGTGTACCCGCGGCTAGACGGAAAGACCCCGTGAACCTTTACTACAGCTTGACACTGAACATTGAGCCTACATGTGTAGGATAGGTGGGAGGCTTTGAAACCATGTCGCCAGATATGGTGGAGCCAATCTTGAAATACCACCCTTGTATGTTTGATGTTCTAACATTGCTCCATTATCTGGAGTGTGGACAGTGTCTGGTGGGTAGTTTGACTGGGGCGGTCTCCTCCCAAAGAGTAACGGAGGAGCACGAAGGTTGGCTAAGTACGGTCGGACATCGTACGGTTAGTGTAATGGTAGAAGCCAGCTTAACTGCGAGACAGACACGTCGAGCAGGTACGAAAGTAGGTCATAGTGATCCGGTGGTTCTGAATGGAAGGGCCATCGCTCAACGGATAAAAGGTACTCCGGGGATAACAGGCTGATACCGCCCAAGAGTTCATATCGACGGCGGTGTTTGGCACCTCGATGTCGGCTCATCACATCCTGGGGCTGAAGTCGGTCCCAAGGGTATGGCTGTTCGCCATTTAAAGTGGTACGCGAGCTGGGTTTAGAACGTCGTGAGACAGTTCGGTCCCTATCTGCCGTGGGCGTTGGATGATTGAGAGGGGCTGCTCCTAGTACGAGAGGACCGGAGTGGACGAACCTCTGGTGTTCGGGTTGTCACGCCAGTGGCATTGCCCGGTAGCTATGTTCGGAATCGATAACCGCTGAAAGCATCTAAGCGGGAAGCGAGCCTCGAGATGAGTCATCCCTAGAACTTTAAGTTCTCTAAAGGGTTGTTGAAGACTACAACGTTGATAGGCAAGGTGTGGAAGCGCTGTGAGGCGTTAAGCTAACTTGTACTAATTGCCCGTGAGGCTTAACCATACAACACCAAAGTTGTGTGAAGCGCTAACGAGATTGATTGATAGACATCAATTGAGTGACACTGATTTAATTATCACTGGAATTGTTATAACAATTTCCAGTATGACCTCTATTCATTGAGGCCTTGCTTTTCCAGTATTGTGGGATGAATTTATCAACTACATCCATGTAGTTGACCCTAACGGGCCGCACTAAAGTGCGTTAAATTTTGTTCCAAACAAAATTTTGCCTGGTGACAATAGCGTTGTGGAACCACCTGACTCCATTTCGAACTCAGAAGTGAAACGCAACAGCGGCGATGGTAGTGTGGGAGATCCCATGTGAGAGTAGCACATCGCCAGGCTCCCTATTAAAGAAACCCGTTCACACTGTGAGCGGGTTTTTTGCTATGTGGGGTTTGTAATTTAGTATTTAGCATTCAGTAAGTGGCATGCCTCATTTAGCATTTAGCGTTAAAGACTCGCTATTTAGGCGCCAGTACTTAGCAAATATGTACTTATAAATGCGTATTGAGCGCTCAGTACTAAGCTGTATATATTTAGGAATAGGTATTTAGGAATAAATTGCTCAATGCGCTACAAGGTAGCTAGGATAGTGTGTATATCTAGGATAATTAACTATCGATAATATTAGCAGTTACTAAACAAGTGCTTACATTTGCATTGAATGATGGGGTTAATCGTTCAGATACAGTTAAGAGGCTGGGTGTAGTTCGGTACTGATCTAAGAATAGGCTAATGCTTACTAGTGCGCTTAGAGTGAAATTGGGCATCTGTATTAATAGGTAGGCATGCAATGACTTGCATCACTAAATAGCTCAAGAATACTTGCTAATATAAAGAGCCTAACTATCATCGATTAATTTTTTATTTCTCATCTTTTGAAGCCGCGGTACACTGCAAGTAATTATTTATACTATTTAAGAAGAATAACAATATGTTCAGTGAAATAATTCAACCTAGGTTCAGTGACACAGATGCACTAGGTCATATCAATAACACAATGTTACCTGTTTGGTTTGAAGGGGCTCGTGATGCAGTATTTAAACTGTTCACGCCTGATTTAGATCTTAACAAGTGGCAGTTAATTATCGCTAAGTATGATGTTACATTTCATGCTGAGCTGTTTTATGGGCAAGAAATTGAACTGAGAACATACATTTCACGTGTTGGCGGAGCTTCTTTTGATGTTTATCAAGAAGCTTGGCAGCATGGAGAAAAATGTGTTTCAGGTACAACCGTCATGGTGAATTTTAATTACTCTGATAAAAAGGCGATGCCTATTTCTGAGAGTATAAAAATTGAACTTAATAAACACATATATCAAGAGTAGTAGTAGATGTTTGATTGGTTAGAAATTGTAGGTTATGTAGGCTCAGTATTAATCGCTGTATCGTTAATGATGTCCAACATTAAGAAATTGCGTTGGATTAATTTATTTGGTGCTTCAATTTTTTCTGTATACGGCGGGTTAATTGAAGCGTATCCAGTGATGATTTTAAATGCTTGGATTGCCTTAACTAATGTTTATTTTTTACAGAAAATGTATCGCTTTAAAGATCAGTTCGACACTTTATATTACGCCTCAGGTAAAGGGCCACTTGTTGAAATTATGGTGGACTCACACTATGAAGATATAAAGTCTTTTTTTCCTAAGTTTGATAAGAGTTGGCTAGTTATGCCAACAATTGTCATCATGAGAAACTTAAAACCTGTAGGACTTTTTATGCTAACTGAAGCAAAAGATGGTCAAGCAGAGGTTTTAATTGATTATGCTACGCCTGATGTAAGAGATCGTAAAAATACTGAATTTTTATTTGAATCACGGTTAGATCTACTTAAAGGGTTAGGTATTACTAATTTGAAAGTTCAGTCGACTCATGGCGAACACAAGAAGTTTTTAAAGGCTGTAGGCTTTAGGCAGATTGATAACGAACATTTTGTTCGTGACTTGAATTAACATACTTTGATGAAAGGAGGCATTAAGCCTCCTTTTTACATTTTATATTAGGCCGTGAGTAACGGTTTTAAGTATTTTGCGGTGTGTGAACGTTGGTTTTTAACGATATCTTCTGGCTTACCTTCTACCAGTATTTCACCACCACCAGAACCGCCTTCTGGGCCAAGATCGACAATCCAATCCGCAGTTTTAATGACATCCAAGTTATGTTCGATAATGATAATAGTATTACCATGATCGCGTAGGCGATGAATAACATTAAGCAGCTGTTGAATATCGTAAAAATGAAGCCCTGTGGTTGGTTCATCTAAAATATAAAGTGTTTTACCTGTATCTCTTTTCGATAACTCTTTAGCGAGCTTTACACGCTGAGCCTCACCACCAGATAAGGTGGTAGCAGATTGTCCAAGTCGAATATAAGACAAGCCCACGTCCATTAATGTTTGAAGTTTTCTAGATATTGCAGGAATCGCTTCAAAGAACTCACGTGCATCTTCAACAGTCATGTCGAGTACTTGATGAATATTCTTTTGTTTATATTGTACTTCCAACGTTTCTCGATTATAGCGCTTTCCTTTACATACATCGCAAGGTACATACACGTCGGGTAAAAAGTGCATTTCAACCTTTATCATGCCATCACCTTGGCATGCTTCACATCGACCGCCTTTAACGTTAAAGCTGAATCGCCCTGGTTTGTAGCCACGTGAACGCGCTTCTTGTGTGCCTGCAAATAAGTCACGAATGGCAGTAAATATACCTGTGTAAGTTGCAGGGTTAGAGCGAGGCGTACGCCCAATTGGACTTTGGTCAATATCAATTACTTTATCTAGCTGATCCATGCCATCCACGCTTTCATATGGCGCTGGCTCTTCGCTCATAGCACCGTTTAGTTCTCTGTGGGCAACACGATATAAAGTGTCATTAATTAAGGTAGACTTGCCTGAACCTGATACACCCGTAATACAGGTAATTAGTCCTATAGGTAGTTTGATACTGACATTTTTGAGGTTATTTCCCGTTGCACCGTTTAGTGCTAACCACTTGTCATCTTGAGGTTCGTGGCGTATTTTTGGTACTGCAATTTCTTTGGTACCTGAAAGATACTGCCCCGTTAATGATTTTGGCTCTGCTTTTATGTCGTCAACCGTGCCTTGAGCAATAACATGGCCACCGTGTACGCCAGCACCTGGACCAATATCAATAACGTGGTCAGCCATTTTTATTGCATCTTCATCGTGCTCAACAACAATAACAGTATTCCCTAACTCTTTAAGGTGCGTTAATGTGCCAAGTAAGCGGTCATTGTCCCGTTGATGCAAGCCAATGGACGGTTCGTCTAGTACGTACATCACTCCTACAAGACCAGCACCAATTTGGCTAGCAAGTCGTATGCGTTGAGCTTCGCCACCTGATAAGGTATTTGCGTTGCGTGACAAGGTTAAGTAATTAAGCCCTACATTCACCAAAAAGGTAAGTCGATCTTGAATTTCTTTAAGAATTTTTTCAGCAATTTGAGCCTTTTGGCCTACTAAGTTTAATTGTTCAAAGAAACTTAACGAGTCGCCAATGGACATGTAGGTAATATCACTGATTTTACTGTTTTCTACAAATACATTTCTTGCTTCTTCACGCAGTCGACTACCGTCACAGCTTGGACATGATTGATGGCTAATATATTTTGATAACTCATCACGCACCGCGTTAGATTCTGTTTCTCGATAGCGACGCGACATATTAGGTAATATCCCTTCAAAAGGGTGTTTACGCTGTACCACGTCACCGCGATCATTCATATATTTGAATTCAATATCGGTTCGTCCACTTCCTTCTAGCACTACCTTTTGATGTTCTGCTGCTAATTCATTGAAAGGCGTATTTAGGTCGAAGCCATAATGTTCCGCTAATGCTGTGAGCATTTGAAAATAATAGAAATTGCGTTTATCCCATCCTCGAATGGCTCCGCCAGACAAACTTAATTCATGGTTACTAATAACTCTGTCAGGATCAAAAAACTGCTTTTCACCTAAGCCGTCACAACTTTGGCAGGCACCTGCTGGGTTGTTAAAGCTAAATAAACGCGGCTCTAGCTCTGTCATACTATAGCCACATAACGGACAAGCAAAATTAGCTGAAAATAGCATTTCAGACTTATCTTCTTCCATCCATGCAACTTTTGCCGTACCGCCTGACAACTCTAACGCGGTTTCAAATGATTCAGCCAAACGCTGCTGTATGTCATCTCTGACTTTTAAGCGATCCACAACAACTTCTATCGTGTGCTTTTTGTGTAGCTCAAGCTCAGGGGGATCAGACAAATCACATACATTGCCGTCAATCCTTGCGCGGATAAAACCTTGGGCAGCTAAGTTTTCTAGTGTTTTTAAATGCTCACCTTTACGTTCTTGCACAACCGGCGCTAGCACCATGATTTTGGCACCTTGTTCTTGCGCCAATACTTTATCTACCATTTGGCTAACGGTTTGTGCTGCCAGTGGTTCCTGATGAGTTGGACACCGAGGTTCGCCAACACGTGCAAAGAGGAGTCTTAAATAATCATAAATTTCGGTAATAGTGCCAACTGTTGAGCGTGGATTATGTGATGTTGATTTTTGCTCAATAGAGATTGCAGGGGATAAACCTTCAATATGATCAACGTCGGGTTTTTCCATTAATGATAAAAATTGACGAGCGTATGAAGAAAGCGATTCAACGTATCGGCGCTGGCCTTCAGCATATAAAGTATCGAACGCTAAAGAAGATTTGCCTGAACCGGAGAGTCCTGTAATAACAATGAGTTTGTCGCGAGGAATTTCTAAATTAATATTTTTGAGATTATGGGTTCTGGCGCCTCTAACTTCAATCTTATCCATTGTGCAACGATTACCTGAAAGTAAAAGAAGAATTATGGCACATAAGTCGCACAAAGGTCGACATAACTTAATGTTATACCTGTACTACTTTGATTATTCACTTAAACAAAGCTGTAAAACGTGCGAATAAAATAACAATTAGAAACAATACGCTGGTTACTTTATTTGCATAGCAACGTATATTTAAATATATCAGCGTAATTCAAACCATAATTGAAAAGGTGAATATGTGTTAAATGCACTTAAACAGTTATTAGTAGGCAAAGAAAACACCCAACCTGAACCTAAACATAGAAGAGAACTAGCAGCTGCGGCATTATTGTTTGAAGTTGCGAAAGCAGACGATGATAAGCAAGTAACAGAAGAGCGGGTACTTAAAGAGTTATTGCAAAAGCGATTCAACTTAAGTCACGAAGAGCTAAACATTATTTGTGAGCAGGCCGAAAATACCGCTGACACAGCGACAGATTATTATCAGTTTACACGTGAGATTAATGATCATTACAGTCATGCAGAAAAAGTCGAGCTCACAAAGCTTATGTGGCAAGTTGCTTACGCTGACGGGCATTTAGATCCACATGAAGAACATTTAATTCGTCGTGTAGCAGACTTATTACACGTTAGGCATAGTGAGTTTTTACAAACCAAACATCATGTTAGCGAGCAGTGTAATAAATAAGCTGAAATCATTTTTTCAGTTGTGGTACACTGCCGCAGTTTTTTATTGGTATTCACTTCTAACTATCTAATTATTTCATGTCTATATCTGGTTTAAACTCTTTAGAGAAAAGAACAGCGGTTTCGCTCGCATCTGTATTTACTATGCGGATGCTTGGGCTATTTATGTTAATGCCTGTAATTGCAATATATGGGCAAGAATTGGAAGGCTACTCGCCGTTGTGGATAGGGTTAGCAATAGGTGCTTATGGGCTAACTCAAGCCTTACTTCAAATTCCAATGGGCATGTTAAGTGATCGATTTGGCCGCCACCGCGTTATTATTGCTGGATTACTCATGTTTGCAGCAGGTAGTGTTATCGCGGCTTTGTCAGATTCAGTTTATGGCGTTACCGTTGGACGTATTATTCAAGGGATGGGAGCAATTGCAAGTGCCACACTAGCGTTAGCTGCTGATTTAACACGCGACGAGCAAAGACCAAAAGTCATGGCTGTAATAGGCATGAGTATCGGTATATCTTTTGCCATCGCCATGGTATTAGGGCCACTATTGGCTGATGCTTTTGGTTTGGCTGGATTATTTTGGCTTACTGCGGTATTTGCGTTATCGGGTATAGCTATCGTTACACTATTTGTACCAACTGCGGTTAATCGAGCCCCGAAAGGTGAAACCGTGGCTATCCCACACTTATTGTCTTCCTTAATAAAGCATCCGCAATTATTGCGGCTGGATCTCGGCGTGATGTTGTTACACCTCATGCTTACATGCATTTTTGTTGTACTGCCTACCATGCTCGTCAGTTTTGACTTTACGGTTACTAGCCATTGGAAAATGTACTTCCCCGTATTGTTAGGATCATTTTTGCTAATGGTGCCAATGATTATTTTTGCAGCAAAACGCAATAAAGAAAAACAAGTATTTAAACTCGCGATTATGATGATTATAGTCAGTTTATTAGGACTATACTTTGCGCATCAATCGCTTACAGTTGTTGTGCTGTGGGTACTGCTTTTCTTCGTCGGTTTTAATTATTTAGAGGCTTCCTTACCAGCTCTTATTTCACGTTTAGCGCCTGCGGGTCAGAAAGGCTCCGCAATGGGAATATTTTCATCAAGTCAGTTCTTCGGTGCATTTTTAGGTGGCTTATTAGGTGGTATGATAGCGCAAACAAATCAGCTAGAAATTGTCTTTGCGGTGGCAGCTGTAATTGGTTTATTATGGTTATTCATTACAAATGGAATGCAAATTCCGCAGCGTTCTAAATTAGTCTCTATCGCAACACAACTTAACGACAACCCAACCGCAGAAGTACTGGCGAGCCGTCTTACCGAATTAGCTGGCGTAATAGAAGCTACAGTGGTCGTTGAAGAAAATAGAACGTATTTAAAAGTAATTGATAAAGAATTTGATATTGAAGCGGCTAGAAGTTTAGTCGCGTCAGTAAGTTAAAGTTATTGGAGAAAGAAAATGGCACGTGGTGTAAATAAAGTAATCTTAATTGGTACGTTAGGCCAAGATCCTGAAGTAAGGTATATGCCTAATGGTAATGCCGTTGCAAATATCAGTTTAGCAACAAACGAAAGCTGGAAAGATAAAAACACAGGACAAATGCAAGAGAAAACAGAATGGCACCGCATTGTTATTTTTGGCAAGCTGGCTGAAATTGCAGGTGAATACCTAAAGAAAGGTTCTCAAGCATATTTTGAAGGCAAATTACAAACCCGTAAGTGGCAAGACCAACAAGGTCAAGATAAGTACACAACAGAAGTGGTTGTTGATATGGGCGGCCAAATGCAAATGTTAGGTGGTCGTGGCGATAATGCTGGTCAATCTGGTGGTTATACGCAACAGCCTCAACAAGGTGGTTTTAAACCACAGCAACAACAAGCAGCTGCGCCAATGAATCAGGGTTTTCAGCCTCAACAACAAAACCAAGGCTTCCAGCCACAACAGCAAAATCAAGGTGGCTTTCAGCAACAGCCTGCCCAGCAACACAATTCTGGTGGATTCCAGCCACAACAACAAAGTCAAGGTGGCTTTCAGCAACAGCCTGCACAACAACAGCAGCCAGCGGTGAAGCAAGCTGAGCCTAAGATTGACTTTGATGATGATATTCCGTTTTGACCTAAGACAAAAATAAAAATGTTGAAAAAAAATTTCGAAAGCCGCTGTTAAGCGGCTTTTTTAGTTTTATTAGAAAATGAATGTTGACTTGTTCTACGAGACTAAATCAGGACACTTTTCTTAAGGAACTTTGCTCACATTCTACTGGCTCCAGATTGCTCGGCTTCAACTTGGCTTTCCAGTTATAAAGTAACTTATCTGTGATACCCAAAGGTGTTGCTGCCTTGGTGCGCTGTAACCTTGTACAGTTACCGATACTACGGCTTCAAGTGTAAATTCAGGCGTATAAACTCAGTTTGTTCGTTTTGATGTTTAACACTTTAATAATTGGATTATATTCCATTATTAAAGTGTTCTACTTGATTAAAGCAGTTCAATTGAATGGCTTAACTGTCAATTCATTACAGAAAAGTGATAAAGGGCGTTGGTACTTGATGTGGAATCCAGCAAAAGGAGGAGATCCCGTCAAAAAATGGGTTCCTAAGCTTTTAGAAGATGTAGTTAAACAAGCTTTTGATCGACTTATTGATATTTCAGCACCAGCCAGAGCTGCTGCGAAATTTGCTCATGAAAACCCAGATATATTCTTAGCACATGACAAGTGCATTACACCTACTGACTTTCCACACGATAAGCCGTTGACATACGACCAGTTCGCAAGTGCTATTGGTTTAAAAATAGGAAAAGATGCAAAAGGGAAAGAGGTTAACTGGACGCATCAAAATTCTCTCTGGATAAGTGATTTAATTAATGATTTAAATGGTGTGACCGATTGGAAAAAGGAGTTGTTGAAAGGTAATATTCTAAGCACCAGAAATGAAGTTTTAGATAAATATACCAATGTGCCAATAGATACTACTATCCGGTTCCCCTCATATGGTGATCTCCGTAGTGTTGTTGATAATCAATATAAAACGAGTGACTTTCCAAGTTATGGTGACGTAAAGCTCTGGGATTGCATTACATTAGTTAGAGACAATGAATTTCATAAAGATTTTGCTGTTAAGCCCTTTTCATGGGTAATAGTAAGTCACGGAGCTGTGAGTGACGCTATAGGTTCAGAGCGTCCATCAGGTAAAGGGCATATTGAATCAGTTTTTGATGAGTTAACTGTTACTGATGAAGATGGTTCTCGATTGAAGTTGAATACTCACCAACCTCGACATTGGCTAAATACCAAGTTGAAATTAGCTGGTGAAGAAGATTGGTTGATTGCCAAGTGGTCAGGTAGAGCTGATGTAGAGCAAAACAAAGCTTACGATGGTAGAACCCAAGAACAGAAGTCACGGCTAACCAAGCGTATAGGCCATGTTGTAAATGGTGAAGGTGTCATGACGGTTGCTCAAGCCAATCAGTTTTTATCGCCATATACATCTGAGTCTCC
The DNA here is from genome assembly GCF_016469335.1 of Flocculibacter collagenilyticus. Classification (NCBI taxonomy): domain Bacteria; kingdom Pseudomonadati; phylum Pseudomonadota; class Gammaproteobacteria; order Alteromonadales; family Pseudoalteromonadaceae; genus Flocculibacter; species Flocculibacter collagenilyticus. The sequence continues at coordinate 3,330,685 of NZ_CP059888.1, read as the reverse complement.
ACCTCCTGCAATCGTGTTACATGATTTGGGCTTACCAGTTTCTCTCAAGTCTCTGGGGTTAATCTCTCAGGTGTCGCTCAGTTCACTGGATTAGGTTACTGCGTTCACAACTATGCTGAAAGTCCTTGTGTGAAAAATGGCGACTGTGCTGTCTGTAGTGACCATGAGTGTCTTAAAGGTCTACCTCACACCATAGATGAGCTGAGAAACCTTGAGAAGCTTTATGAGGAGCAATTAGAGGGTGCAAAATTAAAAGCTGGTGATAATGTTTTCGGTGCAGACCGTTGGGTGACAGCTTTAGGCTTCAGGTTATCCAAGATTAAAACCATTATTGCCATGCTGGAAGATCCAAAAAGGCCAGATGGTACACCTGTCCGAGTTCCTGATGAATTAGATCCACCACCTGTTAAACGTTCATTAAATATTGATGAACAAAATGTTATTCCCACTTTTGATTTAACAGCCTTAGCACTATCAGATATGGAGGAATTCTAATGGCTTTTGTAACAGACAATAAGAAACGACTCTAGCGATCATTGATGGTTGGAGCGGTAAGCTTACATATGATCTTCTTTCTGAAAGGCTTCAATCAGAATTGGGCCTAAAGCGTCCCCCGTCGAGACACACTTATACAAAGCATGATGAAATCAAACATGCATTTGACTTAAAGAAAGAAGAGCTTAGATTTAAAAAATCTGCTGCAATCGAAGAAGCCAAGTCGCTATTTGATAGCTCTGATAAATTAAGCCAACTTTTGGAAAATTTGGACAATGATGATGCGACTATCGCTGAACTAATTAAACAAGTTGAAAAACTCGAAAACGAGAATGAAAGACTTTACACTGAAAACGCAAGATTGAATAATCAAAATAACCTTTTGCTGGAAAGGTTTGCCCGATGGCAGCATAATTTGCAAAAAATGGATGGGGTAAATTTGAATAAACTGTCTGACATTATTGATATTGGGCTACCAGCAAAGAACCGAAGCTAAATTGATGGGCTTAGATTTCACCTGACAGCAAGCGGAGAGTAAACAGAGGTCTCACTATTATTTCGTGACAAAAGGTCAAATATTTTATCTGACCTTCTACTGTTTGACTAGTTAAGTTTTGCATATGCTGATATAAAATATGTTTAAGTTGCAATATTGGTTACTGCTAGACCAACACCGAAAATCAAAAAAGTTATACCACTTAACCTATCAAATACTCTCCTCCCGATGTCACTGCTCGATATTTGCGCAACATTTTCGGCAAGAAGAGCATAACTAAAATAAATCATAAAATGAATCGAAGCACTAACAATGCATAGTATTGTAATTTGTGGTGTAAGTCTTTCTGAATCCGTTATAAATTGAGGCAATAATGCAATAATAAAGACAAGTGCTTTAGGGTTTAATGATGTGACTAGAAAAGCTTGTCTAAATATTTTCCAAGGAGAGGGCTTAAAAGACGATTTAACCTCTTTCGCACCAAGCTTGGCTACAGGAGATGAGAGTATTTTCAACCCCAAATAACAAAGATAGCCAGCTCCAATTAACTGAAGCACTATCAATATATCTTTGAATGTTATTAGGACAACTCCTATGCCGCTGGCACTAATTAAGGTTAATAACTGAAAAGCAAATACGTTCCCTAAAACGCCAATGGCAGCGATTTTCCTTCCATAGTTAACACCATTGTTAATTGATAAAAGTACTGATGGGCCGGGAGTGATCAGTAATATAGTAATGATCGCACAATAGCCAAGAACAAGTTCAATATTCATTTTTTATTTTCACCACTGTGTAGTTAATTTAGGTTCCATAATCCCTGAGGATGTTACCAACGCGAATTCTGTATTCATTGAACAGTTCTTGCTTACCTTTATTTTGTGCCAACTGGTGCTCGGTATTCATTTTCCATTGTGAAACTGCGGCTTCATCCTCCCAAAATGAAAGCGATAAATATTTATCCTTATTAGATAAACTTTGAAATCTCTCTACTGAAATAAACCCTTCAATCTTAGCAAGCGATGGTTTTAGTATCTCGGCAATCTCAAAGTAGCTATTTTTACCTTCTGAATTTGGTATGACTTCAAAAATGACTGCTATCATTTATTCTCCTTAGATTTCTTCATATATGTAGAGGGAATAGCTCGTAAGAATGTACGTTTTTCTTTTAAAATAAACTGTTCTTGTTGAGCATATTCAAAGTTAGTTTTGCCAAGGTCAGACTGGCGCAATCTCGCTCTATATTCCTCATATCGAGCTAAGGAATCGAAGCTAATTAATCCATAGGCTGTATCGTTAGTCCCTTCGTGGGGCAAAAAATAACCCAAGAGTTCACCGCCACATTCAGGGATGATCGTCCCCCAATTATCAGCGTACTCTTCAAACTTATCTGAGTTAAATGGGTCGATCTGGTATTCAATAAAACAAGTAATTTTCAATGTTATTCTCCAATGTTTTTGACAGCCTATATCTTCTTAGAAGACAATACTTCGATAGTTGTCGTACTGTGAAAGTAAAATGGAACCGAACATTGCTTATATAGGAAGTTTAATTGGAGATGCAGCCCGCTCTAAAATGTTAATTGCTTTAATGAGTGGGAAAGCCCTTACTGCAACTGAACTCTCAGTTGTGGCAGATATCACTCCCCAGACCGCTAGCAGTCACCTAACAAAATTACTTGAAGGTGAATTGCTACAGGTTAGAAAGCAAGGCAGACATAAATATTTTCAGTTGAAGAGTAAGCAAGTAGCAGAACTAATTGAGCAGTTACTGAACCTTAGTGTCCCTGTTTCTGATGGTAGCGTTTTTACAGGCCCGCCTAATGACAGATTGAGAAAATCTAGAATATGTTACGATCATCTGGCTGGTGAGCTTGGTGTAGAGCTATTTGACGCTCTAATTAACAATGGCTGGATGATAGAAATTAACGAATATGTTAAGTTAACGGAAAAAGGACAAGTCAAATTCAATAATTTAGGCGTGGATATTAGTATATTCGGCAAAGGTAAAAGACCTTTGTGTAAGTCTTGTTTAGATTGGAGCGAAAGAAGGAGTCACTTAGCTGGACATTTGGGGCAATGGGTTTTGAATAATGCGATAAAGCGAGAATGGGCTAAACAGGACTTAGATTCCAGAGCTATTCATTTTACGCCACAAGGACTAAAAAAGTTTAGAAAACAATATGAGTTTTGATTCTATGCATTTACGCGGCTTAAAACTCGGACCAAAGTCATTTTAAAAGAATACATAATCAAGCAATCTACCTCTGAAACAAGTTCAAAATTTTCCCTGTATAGCCAGAATGAAGAAAAGTATACTTGCTATATTTTAATTATAATTGCCTATCACTAAATTAGAATTATATGTTTAGTTCATGAACTAAAACTAGAGCGTGTTGATCTTTCGAGTACATTTTCTAATCAACCCACATCGGTAGCCACATGAGTGAAAAAGCAAGGGCTACCACGCTCATGTAATTTCTAGCCAATTTGTCATATCGAGTTGCTACTGCTCGATGTTTCTTTATCTTCAAAAACGCATTTTCAACTAAGTGACGATATCTGTACATAGACCAATCAATGTCGTCATTTCCTTGCTTACTATTACCTTTTCTCGGTATCACATGCTTAGCATTGCGACTTTTTATTAGCTCTCTAAGCGATTGACTATCATAATCTTTATCTGCAACTACCACTTCGGCATCTGGTGATGAAACCACTAAGCTTTTGCCATAACATACGTCATGAACCTGCCCGCCTGATAGTTCAAAGTGAACTGGCAAACCACAACTATCAACCGCCAAGTGTATTTTAGTTGATTTACCACCACGGCTTTTACCTATAGCTTGCTCTGCTTGTGAGCCAATATTCGTACAGTCTTGATGAGCTTTGACAATACTGCCATCAAGAAACAGCCATTGAGCGTCATTTTCCTGAGAAAGAAATTGAAATATCTCTGTTATCACACCTTTTTTAGACCACAAGTTAAACCGTCTAAATACAGCACTCCAGCCGCCGAATTCGCTTGGTAAATCTCGCCATGGAATACCAGTGCGCATACGGTATAAAATACCTTCGAGTGTCATTCTGTGTTCAGGTTTATTATAAATACGACCTGTTAAATACATGATTCTTGATAGCAATTTCCAACTATCATCTGTTAGCATTAGTCTCGGCATCTGGGAAAGTTAAACTGATTTTTGGCGAAACCATTATAACCAACCCATTTGCCGTTTACTTTTCATACCACAAAGATCAACACGCTCTAGTTAAAATTATTAAATGTGACTCCCAGCTATTAATAACAGATGGGAGTTCGACCTTAAAAAAGATCTCTCAAACATAGAAAGTCCACTTAGAAAAGAAGCTGAACGCTATTGATAACGTACGAAAATATTTTTAGCACACTTGGCTAGAAGGGGGTTACTTATATTAACCCCTTGGCAGCATGTCGGAAAGCAGCATAGCAATACCTAAAAATGACATAAAGCCTGCAATGTCTGTAATGGTGGTTAGCACTATTGAAGATGACTGTGCGGGGTCCATACCAAATTTTTTAAGGGCTATAGGTACAATTGCACCTGCGGTACATGCAATGGATAATGAACAGACCATGGCAATGGCCATGACTAATGCTAAGCCAAACGACTGGCTCCAAAAATAAATAGCGATAGAGCAGGTGGTTGCGACGGCGACGCCATTCATGGCGCCCACTAAAAACTCTTTACTCATTACTCGCATCCATTGACGTGTGGTAATTTCACGTAATGTTAACCCGCGCATGGTGACGGCTAGGGCTTGTGCCCCTGCGTTGCCAGATTGACCTGCGGCCACGGGCAGTAAAATTGCGAGGGCGGTTATTTCAGAAATTAAACCTTCAAACGCACCAACTACAGAGGCGGCTGCAAATGCGGTAAGTAAATTGATTTGTAGCCAAGGTAGCCGTTTTGTAACCGCAAACCAGCTTGATGATAATGCTTTTTCTTCTTTACTGGCACCTACCATGGTTTGCATGTCGCTGACTAAGTCTTCTTTGGTGGACTGATAAATATCAGAAAAACGAATAACACCAATAAGTTGCTGGTGGCTGTCCAGTACTGGCATGCAGCTACTGCGATACCCTTCAAATTTTTCTATAACTTCATCTTTACTATCTAGTGCACTAAAAGTTGCTTTAATTGGCTGAGCCAGTGTAAGTAATTTATCTTCAGCATTGGCAATGATTAATTTGGCTAAACTAATTTGTCCAACTAGCTGCTGCGACTTATTTAGTATGTAGATAACGTCTTCAGTAATATCTTTGCGTTGTTTAAGCTTACGTAATACATCGGACGCACTCATTTCGTCATAAAAAGCAGTTACTTTTGCGCTCATTAGGCGCGCAGCGGTATCTTCGGGGTAGCTTAACAGTTCGGTAAGTTCGCTCGCTAATGCACCATCACTGGTAGCTAACTCTTTCATTAATTGCTGCTGTAATTCTGGCTCTAGTCGGCTTAACAAAGTAACGGCAATATGGCTGTCTAGGCTTTGCAGTAACTTAATAGCAAAATGACTTGATAGCTTCGCAAAAATATTCTCAGCGGTGCCCGCAGGTAAAAATTTCCATAATGCGAGTACCGAGGTCATGGATTGCATTTCAAGCAGTTTTGCCGCTTCATGTGCTTCGATAGCTTCCATATGCCGGGCGCTTTTATACGGAAAGTGTTGCAAGAATTCTCGGTTTAATTGTTGTGATGCTTCACTTAAAATTTGTTGCTGAGATGGCATTATATTCTCCGCTGAAAGTTAAGTTCATATAATTATTAGCCTGTTATCGAATGATTATTCTCAACATGATTAACTTATATATTAATGCTTACTTTGATTGTTGGTACTTACTAACTCGATCATCGACATGATGGTGTCGCCGTACACTTCGATCAGCTCACCTGATAGGGTGTTTGGCGATGCATTGGCTCTTTCTAACCGAGTGATAGAGCGACGTAATTTATGGTAATGCACAATCCCAATAAACTCGTTTCTTCTATTAATTACAGGAGCCACATCCTGTTGCTGCCAAATATTTAATTCACTTGCTGTGGTTAAGTCGTGTGTTGCGCTAAGCGTTCTGGGACGTTTATGAATGAGCGAAGCAATTAACGCTTTAGGCGATGCATGTAATAAGTCGCCAAGAAAAATTTTCCCTTCGAGGTTGCGTTGTTTATTCACCACGAAAACATCCTGTAAGTAAGCAACTGTTTTTTTCTTAATGCGAATCAGTACATCATCAACGGTCATGCTGCTGCCAGCAATTAAAACATCGGTATCAACAACAGCACCTAAGGCATGCTCAGGGTAGCTGATGAGCATTTTGCATAATGCCTGTTTTCTTATAGGCAGCGCAGCTAAATGAGCTTTGCCTTCTTCTGTTGGCATATATCGCAAAATGGCGGCTACGTCGGCGAGGTTCATTTGTTCGAAAATCTTATAGCTTTTTTCTGCTGGAAATAACAACAGCAATTTAGCTGCAATACTCGGTTGCATTAATTTCAGTATGTTGGCCGCAGTTGAAGAAGGCGCCTCTTTTAATAAACTTAATACATGCTCGGTGGGCATTAATTCTAATTGGCTTGCAGCTGCTTCAGGCTCTGCGGTTAAAAAGTGGAGTGAAAGCTTAAGCTGAGAGGCGATCATGGTAACTCCGTTATTATTATTAGTAAGCGCAGACGATTAGCATGGGTTAATGACTAATTGGTGCATTGTCATCGCCACCGTCACGTTCAATCACTTTACTGATCTTTTCCATGCAGCTTCGGGCTGGGATCAGTGTTTTTCCTTTGTCAGTTTCGACTATGATCATACTGGATGATATTTCCATCAATTTACCTTCTATCTCGCCTATTTTGATGCGATCGCCAACTTGAAAATGCTTATTCGCTTGTTTAGCGCCGACAAGATTTTTGATTAACTCACTGCTGCCTAACCCGTAAGCTAACGCGAACCCTAAACTAAGCACACCAAGCTGAACAATAATTAAGGTAGTTACAAATTGAATATTAATACCAAGCTGCTCAATACCAATAACGATAGCGATAAATATCACAATCCACTTTACAAGCGCGCCAAGCCGGTGACTATGTTCAAATCCAGTAGTTTCAGCGGCTGCTACCGTCATGGTGTAGGCAATACTGCCAAGAAAGTAACCCGCTAGAATGATAATGGCGCCTGCTAATATTTGCGGTAAGTAGCTTAAAAACTCTTTCAACCATGTAGCAATAAATTCCATTCCTAAACTGGATGTGGCAGCCGCGAAGAAAAATAGCATTACTACCCAGAAAACAGTTTTACCCGCTATGCGAGCATGTTTGGGTTGTATGTCTACTGTTTTGTCGGGTAAAAACGAAGCGATAATTTTATTTAAAAAATTACTGACGAACTCAACTAAGCTGGTGGTCATTTTGGATAAGAGCCAAGCGATAATCCAGCCTATAAATATTAAGAGTATGGCGCCAAATAGCTGTGGCACATAAGCAACTAAGTAACTGATTAACTGCTCGTAACTGGAGCTTAATGAATGTTGCCAGCTATTATTCATAATAATTCCTGTGAAAACAGATATATCGTATAAGATTAGTAGACTATTGATGAAATACTATGTGTTCTTGCAAATAGTATTACTTTATTTTTTAAGTGACTTAACGTGACGATTGAGCCTTTATATTATGACGATTGATTTATTTATTTGGATGGGAATTGCCGTTTGTATCACCCAGTCGGCGATTTTTTCAGGGCTTAATTTAGCTTATTTTAGTATGAGCCGATTACAGCTTGAAGTTGAAATGATGCACAAAAATAAGAGTGCAGAAAAAATTCTAGTATTGCGAGAGGATTCTAATTTTTTACTGGCAACAATTTTATGGGGCAATGTGTCAATTAATGTATTACTAACGCTATTGTCTGACTCTGTATTAGTAGGAATATATTCGTTTTTATTTTCCGCAGTTGCGATCACATTTTTAGGCGAAATTTTTCCTCAAGCTTACTTCTCACGTAATGCCTTAAAAATGGCATCCCTGCTAACACCAGTGATAAAATTCTATCAATTTTTGCTGTATCCTGTGGCAAAACCTACAGCAATCATGCTAGATGGTTGGCTTGGGCGCGAAGGCATTACTTATTTTCGTGAAGAGGAATTAAAGTCCATTATTACTGCGCATGCTCAAGCGAATGAAGCGGATGTTGAGCATGTGGAAGGTGTTGGCGCTTTAAACTTTTTAGAAATTGATAAAGTGTCTGTGCAAGAAGAAGGTGAGCTGCTTGATCCTAGTAGCGTGCTCACATTACCGTGCACACTCGATTTACCCATTATTCCCGCATTATCAAGTGATGAATCTTCCGACTTCATTAAAAAGGTTAATCTGTCAGGGCATAAATGGGTGGTACTCGTAAACTCAGATAATCACCCATTATTGGTGCTTGACGCTGATGGCTACCTTAGAGCCACTTTAATGAGAACCGAAAAGTCAGAGCCTGATCCTTATCAGTTTTGTCACCGTCCTGTAGTGGTAACAAGTGAAGATTGTACGTTAGGCGCGGCCTTACAATTATTAAAAGATGGACCGATTGAAGAACAGCATTCAACAGATGTGTTGAATCATGATGTGATTTTGGTGTGGACAATGCAGGACCCAAGAGTGATTACTGGCGCTGATATTTTAGGCCGGCTATTAAAGGGAATTGGACAAACTGAAGGTTGAGTGAAATTTATACAAAAAAATTGATATTTAGTATTGCAATGAAAATTTAGCTCTGTACAATAGACAACCAGTAAGAAACGGCAAGGTGCTTGAAAAGGCACTCGCGCAAAACCACCGGTCTACGGGTTTATACCTACGACAGCGGGGCTACCTAACACTAATGTTAAAGTCCTTGTGGTTTAATTAATAAGTTAATAAACAAGGTGCCCTCATGAAAAATTTATTACTTCCTTTAATTTTACTATCTCCATTTGCTGTTGTACCAACTACTGCAAGCGCGTCTGACTTGGCTGTAAGTGTTTGTGAATACGTATCTGCTGATGATAAGAAACGTCTTCGTAAATTCTTAAAATCGAATAACCTGAAAATCAGAAACATCTTCGACGGCGTAAAATGTAACGGTTCTGACTTATTAAGCTTTGCCTCTGCGCAAAACGCAGTAAACACGGGCACACTAATCATCAAAAAATTACCAAAAAACACGGTAGCATCATTAATGGGTAACATTGCAAACGCTGACCTGTTATCTGCTGCACAAAAACGTGCAGGGTAATTAATCCCTGTATGTAGGCTCTCCTTAGCCTTACAATTAGTTCTACCGCTGCAAAACCTCGTGTAAACGGGGTTTTTGCATTTCTGGTGGCTGAAAAATCAAATGGAATATTCGAAATTACTTGTAAGCAATACGTTAAATTGATATAAACGCCGCCGATTATCTTTAATTCTGTTTATGGCTAATTAATAACAATTATGCGGTAAAGGGATAAAGCAAATGAATATGGTGGATGTAGGTTTCTCTGGACAACGCTAAGCACGTTCACCGCAGTTTTTCACTCAATATGCAAGGAACAAGCATGTCTTTAAAAACGATTATTGGTAGCTCACTGGGTTTAGTTGTTCTATCTGGTGGCCTTACTTACTACACAAATCATCAGTACAAAACAGAAGTTGGAGATAAAATAGCAGAGGCAAATGTGGCCTTGTCTCCAATGATGTCACTTTCATATAACGTTACTTCGTCCGGTGTGTTTAGCGTTGACGATGAAATTACCGTGACATTAAATGAAAAAGAAATGAATGGTAACGCAAGCGACAGCGAGCAAGCGGTGGTGAAGATTACCAATGCCTGCACAATTTTACCTTTAATTGTTAACTGTGATTCAAAGCTAGTACTACCTTCTGAAGCAACTGCAAAGCTTGCAGAACACGACGTGGCTGAAATTGATTATGATATGGGTTGGTCAATGAATTATTGGGCCGACACGATAGCGGGTCACTTTGTTATGCAGCCATTTGATATTAATGCCAATACCAATGCCGGGGAAGCCTTTGCATTGAACGTACGTGGCATTGACATCAAGTTTGAAGGTGAAGCTGGTGGTGAAGCATTAGCAAGTGTTGGCAAAATCAACGGGATGAAATTTACAGCGGAAAATCGCAATTTCGATATTGGACTAATTAGTTTTGACAGTGACGCGAAGCGCCTAGGTGATCAGTACTTATTAGGCACTAGTGACATGACGTTTCATAAATTGCGCATTAATACTCCTGAAGAAGTGGTGGCATTAGATAATTATACAATTAATACCAATACTACGCTTTCGGATGACGAGCAAAAGCTCAACGTTTCAGCGGTTATGGCATTGGAAGCGCTGAATATAGATGCTGAAACTAATCCTCTTAAAACTGAATTAAAAGATGCGAAGTTAGCAATTGAACTAAATAACTTAAATAAAGATATTTTTGCTCAACCAATGTATCACGACGAACCTCTGAAACAAATGGAGCATGTCGTTCAATTGTTAGGTGAAGACGGGCTAACGGTAAAACTGAATCAATTATCAGGTGTATTTAACGAAGTGAAGTTAGATTCTAATGCACAAATCGATGTTGCGCCTTTTACTTTTGCAGATACGCAAACACCATACGGGTTGCTTGAGCGCGTTACATTTAGTTTAGACGCACTAGCGTCACAAAACTTAGTCACAGTGTTCGCAAATATAAAGCCGATGATTGACCAATTTCAACAACAGCAAATGGTTATTCAAAATAAAGAAGGTAACTTTACTACCACAGTAAAATTTGCGGACGGTGCGTTAACGGCAAATGATAAGTTACTAAGACAGGTGTTTTAATCTTACACGCGTATTAGTGTGTAATTTGCAATATTAGTTATTTACGGCAGGTTTGTTTTCAACACTCCTGCCGTTTTTATTTGTCTCTATTATTCAAGTTCAGTGATTAACACAGGTACTTTAAATTTTTTGCCGTCTCGTGCGATTGTAAAATTTAGTGTGGTACCGGGCAGCGTGTCAGCAACAATATCAAGCGCCTCTTGAATATTAGTCAGTCTTGTCTCCTCGATAGCAAGTAACACATCACCGCGTTTTAACCCTGCATTCCAAGCTGGGCCTAATGGGTCAAGGCTACCCACTAAAATACCTGCAACAAGTTCTGCTGTGCTACTTACTTCTGCGCCAGCACTGTTTATTGAAACGCCTGTAATACCTAAGTAACCTCTGATCACTCTGCCATGTTCAATAATTTTATTCATCACTTTTATCGCCACATGATAAGGCACAGCAAAGAAAATGCCTTGAACGTCGATATTAAAGCGTGCTTGAAAATTATTGGTATTGGCTGCGTTAATGCCAACAAGTAACCCATTAGAATTAACTAACGCCCCACCTGAGCTACCGGGGTTAATTGCGGCATCCATTTGTAAAAAGTCGGCGTGGCTTGAACCTGTAATCCCTTTTTTGCCTGTTGCGCTAATAATCCCTTGGGTAATCGTTTGTCCTAAGTTTAATGGGGTGCCGATCGCTAGTACCACGTCACCAACTTGAGGGTTAATTTTAGGATCTTGTGGGATAACAGGCAGGTTGTCGGTGTCAATTTTTAACAGCGCCAGATCGGTTAACTTGTCACTACCCACTAATTCTGCTTCTAAGCGTCTACCATCTTGTAGCGCCACTGCAATTTGGTCTGCGTTGTCAATCACATGATAAGCGGTAAGAATATAACCGTCGCTATTCATTAATACGCCTGAGCCTAACTCAACAGAGCGCGATTGTTGACTTAAATATCTTGGATCTTTGGTAAATGACTCGGAATAAATATACACCACCGCAGGTGAGGCACTGCGTACCGCAGCAGAATACGATACCGCGGGCGGATGTTGAGTAGACGATTTGAAAATGACACTGTTTAAGTTCAGATCACCGCGCAACGAGGGAAAAAAGATAATCACCAAAAAGGCGATAGCCAACCCGTAGCTTATCGATTGCAATAAAAATAAAAGAGTTTTTCGCACAATTGTTAAATTCTATGAATAATAAAGTGTTAAGCATAACACTTGAATAATAAACTGAAAACAAACAAAAAAGCGGCTTTACGCCGCTTTTGAATAAATACACACTAAATGTATGAAAATATAATGTTAACGAATAAGTATGTAGCTACGAGAGTTACCACGTTGGATATTTAAGGCTATTACGCCAGATGCATTGTTTAGTGCTTTTCTAAGCTCAGCAAGGTTCTCAATTCTTCGACGGTTAATGCCTAAAATAACATCGCCTTCCTCTAAGCCAATTTGTGCAGCAGGTGAGTTTGCATCTATTGAGGTAACTTTTACTCCTTCAATGTTATTAACTGTTTCACCGTTAATTAGTGTTGCCCCTTCAAGGGCTTGGTGTAACGCTTTTGCCGCAAGGGTTGCGCCGTCGGTTTCTTTTAAGGTTACGGTTACGGTCAGTTCATCGTCGCCATCACGAATGATGCCTAGCTTCACTTTTTTACCAGCACCTTGTGTGGCTATTTTACTTCTTAATTCGCTGAAGTTTTTAATTTTAATTCCGTTTACAGAAGTAATCACGTCACCTGCTTTTAATCCTGCTTCTGATGCGCCAGAGTCAGGTGTTACTTCACTAATAAATGCACCTTGTGCAACAGACAAATTCATCGCATCTGCAAGCTCGGATGTTACAGGGCCACCTTTAATGCCTAGCACGCCGCGTTTTACTTCACCGTATTCAATTATTTGTTCAACAAGGTTGCTCATCATATTTGACGGAATAGCAAAGCCTATACCTACGTTGCCGCCATTAGGGCCATAAATGGCAGTGTTAATACCAATCAGTTCGCCATTTAAATTAACGAGTGCGCCACCCGAGTTCCCGCTATTAATAGCAGCGTCGGTTTGAATAAAATCTTCATAGCCTTCTATATTTAAGCCACTGCGGCCAAGTGCGCTAATAATGCCGGAAGTCACAGTTTGGGTTAATCCAAACGGATTGCCAATCGCAATGGCAAAGTCACCAACACGAATTTTGTCTGAGTTTGCTAGTTTTATTTCGGTCAGCTTTTCTGGTTTTATTTTTAATAAGGCAATATCACTGGCTTTGTCGCCGCCAATTTTTTTAGCGTCTAACTGTCGGCCATCTTTTAATGTGACAACGATATCGTCTGCGCCATCAATAACATGGTAGTTTGTGACGACGTAGCCTTCATCGGCATCAATAATGACGCCAGAACCTAATCCTTGAAATGGACGGTTTTCGGCATACTCACTTGGCGCTCTAGGGCCGAAAAAATAGCGGAATGCTTCAGGAATACGCTGTTTAACTTGTTTATTGCCTTCAACTGAAATACGAACAACCGAAGGGGTGGTTTGCTCTAACATTGGCGCCAAACTTGGCATTTCTTGTTGCCCGAATGAGAAAGGAATTTTCGCTGTCGCGTAGTTCGGGGCGAGTAATAGTGATGTACTAAGTACTAGTGAGGCAATAACTTTATTAGGTCTAGATAGGGATAGTGATTTGTAATACATGTAACTACTCCGTTTGGTCTTCTAAATTCATAAATGTTAGTTAATAACGATATATGAATGCTGTTTTTTAATTTCAATATGTTCAAATTAATACAATGAAACTAAAGACCAACGGAGCAGTGATAAAGTTCAAAAAACTCAATAAATAGTTTTAATTAGCCCACGCTTTTTTCTTTGTCAGCGTTTAGCAAGCCACTTGAACCTTGAGAGTAATCTTGTGGCTGACTATCGGGTGTATGTTTATTGCGTTTTTCTTCTTGTAATTGATCAAGTGACGCTTGAAGTTGCTCGGTGGTTTCTTTTGAAAAGAAAGGGAATAAGTCGCCTTTGGCTTCTGAACGCTGCAACATTTTAGATGTTTGATCAACATGAGTAACGATTTCTTCGTAGTTGTGCTTTAGCTGACTCATTAGTGCATTGGTTGTCGCAAAATGTGACGCAATGTCTTGTTTGTACTGTGTTAGCTCATTTTGCGTTTGCTCAACCTGTTGTTGTAGCTCGCTGGTTGAAATTTGTCGCTTGGTCCATACGCGGCCGATAATTAAACCGACTAAAAAAGTAACGATGGCAATTAATGTGGTAGAAAGAAATGACATCTACATGCTCCTAAAAAATACATTGCGTAATATTAACTCAAATCTATGCCTATACTGGTAAGGCATGTTAAGATTCACGTCGTTTTGTGCCTCTATAGATAACAGTATAACCTTAAAAATGAGTGATTTGACGCCTTTAAAAAAATATCAGCAAGATTTATTACGTGATGATTTTCAATATGACGCAGCTCAAGAAAATGCGGTTAAGCATTTAGAGCGGTTATATCAGGATTTTGTTGCGCGTCAAAGCACTGAACCTAAATCATCGGGTTTACTGGCTAAAGTATTGAATTATTTTTCAACTGAGCCATCAACAGGCACGCCATTAAAAGGTATTTATTTTTGGGGGGGAGTTGGTCGTGGTAAAACGTATTTGGTAGATACCTTTTATGATTGTTTACCAACCGAACGGAAATTAAGGATCCATTTTCACCGTTTTATGCATAAAGTGCATGACGAGCTAAAATTGCTACCCAATACGGCGAATCCGCTCAATATTATTGCGGATAACTTTAAAAAGCAGTTTGATATTATTTGTTTTGATGAGTTTTTTGTCTCGGATATTACGGATGCTATGTTGCTAGGTACATTAATAGAGGGACTTTTTCAGCGTGGCATTACCTTAGTGGCAACATCGAATATTGTCCCTGACGACTTATACCGTAATGGTTTACAGCGTAGCCGATTTTTACCTGCCATAGCGTCGATTAAACAGCATACTGAAACGGTGAATGTAGATAGTGGCATTGACTATCGTTTACGCACTTTAGAGCAGGCAGAAATTTATCATCATCCGCTTGATGAACAAGCTGACTTAAATTTGAACACGTATTTTGAACAATTAGCGCCTGAGCTTGGCTCGCGTGATGCGCAAATTGAAATTGAAGGGCGGATGCTTAAGACCCGCTATTTAGCCGATGGTGTCGTTATGTTCGAGTTTACAGAGCTATGCGAGACTGCCAGAAGCCAAGTTGACTACATGGAGCTAAGTAGGGAGTTTCATACGGTACTGCTAGCTAATGTTAAATCGATGAGCGCTAAAAATGATGATGCAGCGCGACGCTTTATCGCGTTGGTCGACGAGTTTTATGAGCGCAATGTGAAACTGATCATATCTGCTGAAGTTGCGTTAGAAGCGCTTTATACACAAGGTAATTTAGCATTTGAATTTAGACGTTGTGTTAGTCGTTTACAAGAAATGCAGTCATTAGAATATTTAGCAAGACCTCATATTCCTTAGTAGACCTTAATAGATAAATTCTCTGGGTGTTGAATCACCGACTCACTTTAATTCTAACGAAGTCATGAGCGTTATTTGTACAAAGTATATCTTGTGTTACACGGTTATATTCTGTATAATCCCGCGCCTGCCTACGTTACCCGCTGGTTAACCTTTTAGCCGGGGTTGGTCAGCCGCACTCGAAGGGGTGCAATAGTATGCGTCCTCATAATAATGTAGGTCGTATTGGTGTAACTTTTTATAAATTAGGTTTTTATTCAATGAAAACGTTTGTAGCAAAACCAGAATCTGTAACGCGTGACTGGTTCGTTATTGATGCTGAAGGTAAAACTTTAGGTCGTATGGCGACAGAAATCGCACGTCGTTTACGTGGTAAGCATAAAGCTGAGTATACTCCTCATGTTGATACTGGCGACTATATTGTTGTTATCAATGCAGAGAAAGTAACTGTAACTGGTGCTAAAGCACAAAACAAAATGTATTATTCACACTCTGGTTACCCAGGCGGCATTAAAGAGATCAACTTTGAAAAGCTTCAAGCTAAAAAGCCAGAGATGATCATCGAAAAAGCTGTTAAAGGTATGTTGCCACGTGGTCCGCTAGGTCGTGCAATGTTCCGTAAACTAAAAGTGTACGCAGGTGCTGAGCACAATCACGCTGCTCAACAACCTCAAGTGTTAGACATTTAATTCGGAGCAAAATAGACATGGCAGATAATCAATACTACGGTACTGGCCGTCGCAAGAGCTCAACAGCTCGCGTATTCCTTAAGTCAGGTACAGGTAACATCGTTGTTAACAATCGTCCTCTTGACGAATTTTTTGGTCGTGAAACTTCTCGCATGGTTGTTCGTCAGCCGTTAGAGCTAGTTGAAATGCTTGAAAAATTTGACGCGTACATCACTGTTGCTGGTGGTGGTACTACTGGTCAAGCTGGTGCGATCCGTCACGGTATCACACGCGCTCTTATGGAGTTTGACGAGTCAATGCGTCCTGCATTACGTAAAGCAGGTTTCGTTACTCGTGATGCTCGTAAAGTTGAGCGTAAGAAAGTGGGTCTACATAAAGCACGTAAGCGTCCACAATTCTCAAAACGTTAATCGTTTTTTGCTTTCAAAAACCCAGCTTATGCTGGGTTTTTTTATGCCTGAAATTCACGGTTGTGACATTATTCAGATATTTACAAATACCTTGTAACGGCTATAGTGTGAATCAGGTGGTGTATAGTTGTGCTTGTTTTCTGTCATCAATCGGTACTAATTTAAGATCTTAAGGTGTAGAAGCATATGAGCTTTTCTTTGCGTTCAATTGTTAGTGTGGTTTTAAAAATATTTATCGCATTGTGCGTTGGTTATATTATCAGCGACATGGAAATAAAGGCGTTTTCAAAGCAACAGCAATTACAAGTAGAAGAAACCGCTCAAGCAGTACAAAGTGAATTAGAAACGTATATTAAATCCTTAAGGCACAAGTCTGATGTTTTTCAGATTAATCAAGAGCCAATGCTAAGTGCGATGGTCCAAAAATCCTACCAAGTCAATAAAGACGAATATTTTGTCATTCTAAATCGTTTAAAAATGCAATTAGATAATAGTCGGTTGTATACAGTTGTAGACACAGAAGGCGAGGGCGTATTTAGTCACATTACAGGAGATTTTCTCGAGTCGTGTGAAGAAGAGGTGAAGCTATTTATTCGCAATCACGAGCAAAAATCTATGTTTTTACATCGTTCGGGAAAGCATCAGCATTTTGATGTAATTATTAAACGGCCGAGCACTGCAGATGGCGAATTATTTTTTGTCGCATTTAATACCGATAAATTAACTGAAATATTAAATAAGTACCAAATTAGTGCGGTTAAAAATTGGTTAGTAAGCTATCAAGATGATGTCCAAGTTGAACTGACACCAGATTACAAACAATTGGAAGATATTCCCAAAGAAGTCATCAACCAATTTAAGTCAGAGCATTTCTTATTACCTATCCATAATACACAGTGGTATGTTGCCAGTTTCCCAAGCGCTGAGAGTTTAGCCAAATATTCTAAATCTGTGTGGTTGCGTAATTTATTAATTTTGTTAGGTGCCACCATTTTGCTTTGGTTAGCCGAAATAATAACGAGGAAAAAATAGGCGGTATTCATAATTGTGCTGATTAATAACCTAAATGGCTTTAGTTTGCTGTTTTAATGTGAAAAAACTAGGTATTTTCTTGTTTTAGTCTAGGCTTTTATTTATCATCTGAGCATTTGAATATTACAATAATAAGCAGCTGATCATCAGCGGCATCTTTGTGTAAAAATCAAGCACTAAGACATCAATGTGGAGATAAGTGGATGAGCAACACGCCTGTAGATAGCAGTCGTCGTCGATTTCTAACCGTAGCAACCTCTGTGGTTGGCGGTGTAGGGGTTGTGGCGGCAGCTGTCCCGTTTATAGCGTCATGGAATCCGAGCGCCAGAGCTAAATCTGCGGGGGCACCTGTAGAGGTGGACATCGCAAAGATTGAGCCGGGGCAAATGATTCGTATCGAGTGGCAAGGTAAACCTGTTTGGGTTATTTCGCGCACACCTGAAATGATAAAAACGTTAGATAGCATTGGGGACCAGCTACGTGATCCATCGTCAGATGAAGATCAACAGCCTGAATTTGCTAAAAATGCGTACCGCTCAAAGCGACCAGAGATTTTTGTTGCTGTAGGTATTTGTACTCACCTAGGTTGTTCTCCAACATATTTACCGAATAGCTTTTCTGAGCAAGTTGAAGGTGTACCGTCAGGCTTTTTCTGCCCTTGTCACGGCTCAAAATTTGATATGGCTGGCCGAGTATTCCAAGGTGTTCCAGCGCCTCTTAACTTAGTTATTCCTCCATATTCATATTTAAACGACACTACAGTGCTTGTTGGTGTTGAAGAGGGAGCAGCGTAACATGTTCAAAAATATTGTAGATTGGATTGACGCGCGTATTCCAATGACCCGTGTATACGAAATGCACATGTCAAAATACCCAGCGCCAAAAAATATGAACTTTTGGTATGTATTCGGCTTTTTAGCGACCATCGTTCTGATTAACCAAATAGTTACAGGTATTTGGTTAACCATGAGCTATGAACCTAGTGGTGATGGCGCATTTGCATCTATCGAATATATTATGCGTGATGTTGAGTATGGTTGGCTGTTGCGTTATATGCACTCCACAGGCGCATCAGCATTCTTCGTTGTTATTTATCTTCATATGTTCCGTGGCATGATTTACGGCTCATATCAAAAGCCGCGTGAATTATTATGGCTATTTGGTATGTTCATTTACCTTGCGTTAATGGCTGAAGCATTCATGGGTTACTTATTACCTTGGGGGCAAATGTCATACTGGGGCGCACAGGTTATTATCTCGTTATTCGGTGCTATTCCAGTTATCGGTGACGACTTAACCTTATGGATCCGTGGTGACTACGTCATCTCAGGTGCAACGCTAAACCGCTTCTTTGCATTACATGTAATAGCATTGCCTCTTGTTATTGTTATTCTTGTATTCTTACACATTGTGGCGTTACATGAGGTAGGTTCTAACAACCCTGATGGTATAGAAGTTAAACGTAAGAAAGGCTCGCTTTCAGAAGAAGAAAAAACAAAATGGGACATTCACGAGTACTACACGTCTAAAAAAGACATTATTAATGATGTTGTACCATTTTTCCCGCATATGGTTTTAAAAGACTTAATGGCGTTTGCAGTGTTCTTGGCGCTGTGTTCGTATGTTATTTTCTTTAATCCAGCTATGGGTGGTTACTTCTTAGAAGCGCCAAACTTTGAGCCTGCGAACCCGTTAAAAACGCCTGAGCATATTTTCCCTGTATGGTACTTCACGCCTTTCTACGCCATCTTGAAAGCTGTACCGCATAAGTTGGGTGGTGTTATTGCGATGTTTGCAGCGATAATTATGTTAGCGTTATTACCGTGGATTGATCGTGGTAAGGTTCGTTCGATACGTTACCGTTGTGGTTTCCACAAGTTAAACTTAGCGATGTTTGCAGTAGTGTTTATTATTCTTGGTTATGCTGGTGGTACACCTGCTACATCACTAACAGAAATTTTAGCGCCAATTTGTACGCTACTTTATTTCGCATTTTTTGGGTTCTTATGGCTGTACAGTGGCAATGAGAAAACTAAACCACTACCAAATAGGGTAACAAAGTAATGAAAAAGATATTAATTGCCTTAACATTATTAGTACCATCTTTGGTAAGTGCAGCTGGTGGAAGTAATGTTCCATTAGAGTCTGCGAATATCGACTTAACTGATCAAGCGTCGTTGCAACGTGGCGCTAAATTGTTTATGAACTACTGTCTTGGTTGTCACCAAATGCAGTATCAGCGTTATGAAAGAACGTTTAACGACATCGGTATTCCAGTAGAGTTAGGTAAAGAAAACCTAATCTTTACTGGTGCGAAAGTGGGTGAGCATATTAAAAATGGTATGCCTGCTGAAGATGCTAAAAAGTGGTTTGGTGCTGCGCCACCAGACTTAACGCTTGAAAGCCGTTTACGTACACCAGATTGGATTTACACGTATCTTAAGTCTTTTTACGCTGATCCAAGTAGACCGTTTGGTGTAAATAACACTGTGTTTCCACAGGTAGGTATGCCACATGTACTACAAGAGCTACAAGGCGTTCGTTATAAAGCTAAAGAGTCACGCTTAGTTGACGGCGAAGTAGTAGAAGACGAAGTCTTTAAGGTAGACGGTAGTGGTGAATTAAGTGAAGAAGAATATGATCAAGTAGCACGCGACTTGACCAACTTCCTAGCCTACGTTGGTGAACCAATGCAGCTTGAAAGAAAGAGCATGGGCTGGAAGGTTTTGCTATACTGTCTCGTTTTCTTTATTTTAGCAGTCTTACTGAAGAAAGAATTTTGGAAAGACGTAGACTAACTACTAGATTTTAATACATAAAATTTACTATGGGGGCAATTGCCCCCATAGCTGTTTTATCAACATAACCGGAGGAATCCATGGCAGTTACTGCAAATAAGCGTCCAGTCATGACACTTTTTTCAAACAGTAATGATATATATAGCCACCAAGTTCGCATTGTACTAGCGGAAAAAGGCGTAAGCGTAGACATCCATAAAGTTGAAATGGATAACCTGCCTGAAGATCTATACGAAGTGAACCCTTATGGAACTGTACCAACCTTAGTTGACCGTGAGTTAGGCTTGTTCGTTGCAAAAATCATAATGGAATACCTTGATGAGCGTTTTCCTCACCCTCCATTAATGCCTGTATACCCTGTAGCTCGTGGTCGCAGCCGTTTAATGATGCACCGCATTGAATCGGACTGGTACACGTTAGCTGAAAACATTTTAAACGAAAAAGATGTTGAAGCTTCACGTCAACAACTTAAAGAAAGCTTGTTGAGCTTAGCGCCTATTTTTGGTGAAACACCGTTTTTCATGAGTGAAGAATTTAGTTTGATCGATTGTTACTTAGCACCGTTGTTATGGCGCTTACCATTACTTGGTATTGAGCTTGATGGCACAGGTTCTAAAGAGATCAAAGCTTATATGATTAAAGTATTTGAACGTGAATCATTTCAAGCATCATTGACAGATGAAGAGCGAGAAATTCGCAATAACCGTTTAGGTTAATCGTCGAATGATGACTTCAAATCGCCCTTATTTATTAAGGGCATTTTACGATTGGATCGTTGATAATCAGCTGACACCGTATATTGTGGTGAACGCGATGCATCCGGCTGCGAAAGTGCCCATGCAGTTTGTTAAAGACGGCCAAATTGTATTAAACGTCAACCCTGCTGCGGTAGGCAATCTGTTAATGAATAACGATTGTGTTGCTTTTGATGCCAGATTTGGTGGTAAGCCAATGAATGTAATGGTGCCAATTAATGCCGTGTTAGCTATCTACGCTAAAGAAAATGGTGCAGGTACAGTATTTCCTGAAGAAGAGGAAGTACAGCAAGAAGACGAGTTACACTTCGAGCCTAAATTACAAGCTACGCCAAAAGTGGAAGAGTCAGATACAAGCAGTGAAAGTGACAGTAAGGCTACAGAAAAAAAATCAAAGTCTCGCTCTCATTTGAAAGTAATTAAGTAATATTGTTGATGTTATTACGCTTTTACTTTTACGTTAAGTAAGCATTACGATAAAAGCCCACAAGTTGTGGGCTTTTTACTGATGAGTAGTTGAGTAATAAAATGGCTAAAGAAGCCGTTAACTAGGCCAGTTATAAATATTCAAATACTTTTACTACTTTGCCTACACCGCTAATATTACGCGCAATATCCACTGCTTTATCAGCTTCGTGCATGGTTGCTAGCCCCATCAAAAATACTTCTGCATTTTCTGTTACGACTTTAATGTTTAATCCTGCGACTTGTTCGTCACTTAATAGTTGGGTTTTTACTTTAGACGTAAGCCATGCGTCGTTAGTTTTAGTTGTGATAGACGTGCTACTACCAATACGGATCTGGTTATGGATTTTTTTCACACCAATAATATCGGCAACGGTTTTCGCTGCAAGATCTCTTAGCTGATCATTAGGTGCTTGACCTACCAATAAAACAACGCCATTGAACGACACAATGCTAATGTTGCTATGTTCTCGCAAGCTAGCGTGTTCAGAAAAAAGCAGTTCTGCTTTTACTTCAATATTGTTATCGTCAATTTGAGCGCCAATACTTCTGCGATCATTTGCAGCAGATGCTGCGCCCGCTGCACCTGCAACAACAGCCACCGCACAACCTTCAAGAATAAGAACAGAGGCTAATAAAAGGGGTAAGGAAAATTTTCTCATAATTATGCTTCCTGTTGCGGGAATAATGTTTCGTCAATAAGCTCAGCCAGTAAATGAATATGGAATAAATGTCCTTCCATAATGCGTGCAGGACGCTTAGAAGGCACCTTAACTTCAATATCATTATTACCAAGCAGTCCTGATATGTCATGCCCTTCTTCACCATTAAACGCAATAATAGCCAAATCTTTTGTCAGGGCCGACTCTATCGCGGCAACAACGGGCGCTTCATTACCTGTTAATGAGAAGGCTAAGAGTAAGTCTCCTGGGTTCGCTAATGCTCTAACTTGACGTGAAAAGTGCTCTGCATGGTTCACGTCTCTTGCTACCGTCGACATCGAATTTAAATCACTGTTTAGTGTGATGGCGGGCAAACAAGGGCGTTCAGTTTCAAAGTGGTTGATGAGAAGGTTGGCAAAGTGCGTGGATAAAGTGAAACAGCTTTGATAACCACAACAAATTACTTTGTTACCCGTTAGGAGTGTTTGTACGATCATCAATGCAGATTGTTCTAATACACCCGCAAGCGTGTCGCCTGCAGCAATTTGAGTTTGTATACTCTCTGTAAATAATTGTCTTACTTTATCTTGCATATATTTTTCTTAAATAATTAGAATGCATTTTGGTGCCATTGCAATGGTTGGCTATTGTCACCTGAAAACGCGATAACATCAAATCGACATGCAGTATCAGTGAGATTAAATTGAGTAAGAAAATGTTGTGCAGTTTTGATTATTTTCTTTTGTTTGCTTGGTGTGACCGATTCAGCTGCTGAGCCGTGGTGATCATTTTTACGATATCTCACTTCAACAAATACGAGGCTATCGTCGTTTTTTACAATAAGATCGATTTCTCCGAAGCGCGTATTGTAATTTGCTTCAATGAGTCGATAGCCATGCTTTTTTAGGTGATTAAGTGCAAGGCTTTCATAGTAATCACCTTTATGCTTAGTTGATGCGCTAAACAGTTTAGTAAGGGGTTTCAATCCGTGTCACCTTTCCTTTATTGAATCTTGCCCACATCAGTTTCCTTTCAACATTACCTGTGTGAGTAACAGAGAGTTGCCCTGTTAAGCCTGAAATGCTTTGCCCAGGTAGTACTCGCATTTGAGCAAGTTGATTGATAAGTTGGTAGCTGTCATATCCTAAAGCAAATAAACGAAGTTGCTGAATATTGCGCTCCGGCCAAAGTTGCTGGCTTTGCGAGCGTAATGATTTTATTTTGCTTTGAGAGCCAATAATCCATGGCATGTCGGTAAATTTGATATTAGTTAACTCTTTTTTGGCTGTTTTATAGTTGCCATAGCTTTTAGAAGAGGCAAAAACAGGTACTGCCGTGGCAAAAGGGCTGATGCTCACATCTATAAACGGTTTTAAAAGGTGGGTTTGAATTGGATTGGCGATGATGTAAAACGCGTCAATGTCTCTACGGTTGCGTGTATCACTCTTAATGCGTTTATTAGTAAAGCGCTTAATACGGCTAATGCGTTTTTTACTCTCATCCACGTCAAGGGTGCTGCTAATCGCTTTGCTCATATCATGAGTGCCATTAAAGTAAATGATATCAATTGCGGCATTTTTTTCTATTTTGGCCGCTTGTTCTTGCCAATTTCGCGCTAAAAATTCGGCTTCGCGCTGCCCACTGCTATTATTTTCCGCCACAATAACAGGATGCTTGAAGTTGAGTTTTATTAAGTCTGTTGCAGCTTGTTTTAATTCATCACTACGTGAGAGAGTCAGGTTGTACAGGTGTGGTGCTGCGTCATTAATAGGTTGGCTAGGACTATTTAATAACAAGGTAGGAACAGTTTGGTACAACTCGGTAGCTATGAATTTATCGACATTACTTTTTAATAATGGGCCGATAATAAAGTCGGGGTTTAGTTCTGTTATGGTTGCAACTATCGCTTCTTGGGGCTGGTTGCTGTCAACAATGTGTAACTGTGTGTCAGTATGTTCGATGGCAGTGAGTAGGCCATCTCTAACGGCTAACGCTTCTTGCTTAAAGCGGCCTGAGAATTGTAACAGAAGCACGATTGTGCCTTTGTTGTATGGTGAAACTTCAAGCACTTGCTGAAACGCGTCTGGTAACTGGTTAATTGATGGGTGATTTGAATAGCGTTGTTGCCACAATTGCAACGCTTGATGAAGCGCGGTTGGATTACCAAGGTGACGCCTAACTGTTAGTGATAAATCAACCCATCCTTGACTTGATTGGCTTAAATTAAACTGATTTTTACCAAACGTTGTCAGTGCATATTCAGGTAGCTGGCTTAATGAGTGCCAGATCCGCTGGTGCAATAACTGGGTTTCTTCATCGCTAATCGTATTTTGAAATGCGCTTTCAATGTGTAATTCAATTTCTAATGCGTTTACAAATTGCTGCTGCTCAAAGTAGGCTTGCTCTAAAGCTTGATAAAATTGGAGCTGCTCTTCACTTGATAGGGCACTAATTACACTTCGGTTAATTGACTTTAACATCATGCTAGCTTGGCTAGGCTGCTGCTCGGCAAGTAATTGCTGGCTTTGTAGTATGTGTAACTGTGCTGTTTGTGTCTCAGATAAATTGGCAAAGGTAAGTAGCTGCAATACGATGACTTTACTTTGCATGTACTGCTCGTTTGCCAGTGCAGTGCGTGCAGCATGAATGTAATGAGCCCATCGTTGTTGAGGGACGTTAGTTGCTTCAGCCAACGCTACCCACTCTTTTACTGTATTAGGTTGCTGAGTAACAGGTTCAACAATGGGTGTTGCGACAGGCTCTGTTTTTACTTTTTTAGGTGCGCTACCGCAACTTGCCAACACAAGTGCAAGGATAAAAGCAAAGGCGACTGTTATATATCTGTAAACTTCCACGTAAACTCATTAGAATAACCAAAGTTTTATTATATTACTGCTGCCGAACAATAAGCACAATGCAACTGGAGTTAAAATGTCGGGAATTCTATATATAGTCGCCACACCCATTGGAAATTTAGCCGATATTACGTTACGTGCCCTAGATGTACTTAAAGAGGTTAACGTGATAGCAGCAGAAGATACCCGTCATACCATGAAGTTGCTTAATCATTATCAAATTTCAACCAAAACGATGGCACTTCATGATCATAATGAAAAACAAATTGCAGCTAAAGTGGTTGAACGCTTACAGCAAGGCCAAACTATTGCGCTAGTATCAGATGCGGGAACACCACTTATTAGCGACCCTGGATATGCGTTGGTGAACGCGTGTCGCGAAGCGGGGGTGACTGTTATGCCGATACCAGGACCAAGTGCAACCATTGCGGCATTGTGCTGTGCAGGCCTGCCTACCAATGAATTTTCTTTTCGTGGCTTTACGCCACCTAAGTCTCACGCACGACAAGCGTTTTATCAAAAATTAGCTGGACTGTCTGAAACCATGGTGTGTTACGAAAGTCCGCGCCGATTGTTGGCCAGTATTGAAGACTTAATTGTGATCATGGGCGAACAACAACAAATTGTTATGGCAAAAGAGTTGACTAAAACGTATGAAACTTTTTTTTACGGCACAGCCATCCAGTTGAAGGAATGGTTAGTCGAGGATGAAAATCGCCAGAAAGGGGAAATTGTTTTAATTATTAAAGGCAAAGAAAAAGCTGCAACAGCCATCCCTGAAGAAGCCATGACATTAATGACCTTGCTACAAGAAGAGTTGCCACTTAAAAAAGCTGCGGCCATTACGGCAAAGCACTTTGATTTAAAGAAAAATGACTTATACAAGGCTGGCTTAGCCGAGCAAGCATAAATTGCACGAGTCATTTGTTGTTGTGTGTTGTTGCGTGACGGGTTTGTCTGTATAATCGCTCGCGCTGAGCAGACCAGACAATCGCTGCTTCACTGTTGTATTTTTCGTAAGAAAAGTAAACGGGTGGAGGGGAGGAAAGTCCGGGCTCCATAGAGCGGGGTGCCAGGTAACGCCTGGGCGGCGCAAGCCGACGACAAGTGCAGCAGAGAGTATACCGCCGATGGCTAAGCAATTAGCACAGGTAAGGGTGAAAGGGTGCGGTAAGAGCGCACCGCGCGATTGGTAACAATTCGTGGCACGGTAAACTCCACCCGGAGCAAGACCAAATAGGGTTCCATTGGCGTGGCTCGCGTTGGAACCGGGTAGGTTGCTTGAGGCTAACGGCGACGTTAGCCCTAGACGAATGATTGTCGCTTTATTTACTAGTTTACTGGTAATGCGAGAACAAAACCCGGCTTATGTGTCTGCTCAGCAAGCTTCTTTTATTAGTTATCTTTCCTTGGCGTAGAGTCCTCATAATTAACTACCTTTTCAATATACTGTTGAGTATAGTTCTTGATGTAATCACTCATCCAAAAATTTAAATGCATAATATACTCTGGATCGTTTAATACGTGCTCTTCTAGCGCCTGATTAATATTAGCAAGCGCATCGTTAGCAAAGTTATTCGGTGCCGTTGTAGAGCAACCTACCGCGCCTAGCGTGTACGTATTTTCTAGTTCTTTTATGGGTAAAACCTGCATTTTATAATTGAATTCTGCTTCGTGATATTTATGTGAAGTGGGGTAATCAATAACGTAATCAGCACGTCGCTTAGAAAGTAAATTTAACGTTGTTAATGTTGATTTTTCAAAACTATAGGTCACTACGCCATGATTGTATGCCCAGCTATCGTCAAGAATTGGCTGTAAGATTGGGCCATAGCGTCGTGCTGAAGAGCGTCCTAGAGTAAATCTTCGGTCATTAAGTAATTTAGCAATAGAAATGCTTGCGCCATACCGCTGTGTAAATGCTGCCAAGCGATCTTTAGCTACTATCACGCTAAAAGCTGGATATAACGTAGTAGGAATAGAGTAATCAGCTACCGCAGTCGCTTTTTTACGATGAATCATGCAGGGAAAGCACACAGGTTCGCCACTGGCTAATTTTTTGTGAATACGATTCTGAGGTAATACAACGCGTTTATGCTTAAGGTAGGGGCTGGCAGCAATCAACTTTTCAACTAAGAGATCGCAAATGCCATGGCTAAAAGGCGGCTTTGGCTGAGTAATATGAAAAGGCGGAGAGTCACTAATCATCCATGTGATCTTTAACGAGTTAGTGTTTGCTTGTTTGTTTGCTTGGGTATTTTCTTGAGGACTTGTCTGGGTGATTGCCTGTGCATAGGTTGGTTGGGTTAGTGCGATTAGCACTAGGTAGAAATGCACGCAGGCACCCATCACCGCTAATAGCCTGTTGAGTTTAGTGTTATTCTTTTTTACTACTAGCTGCATAGTCACTGCCTACATCTTACGTTCAGGACACGTATTTAAAAGGATCCTTACTGTGAGTATAGTTCAAAATCAGCTATGGCTTGTTTTTTAGTTAATCATGAAATAGAGCGCTACTTTGAGCGCCCTTTTTACAGTGAGTTGATGGTGGTGTTTAACCTCTAACGGTTACATGCTTCAGCAAGACTATTTTTTTATCTTTTCTTTGACGCGATTTATTTCTTTCTTCGTTTCATCATTGGGTTGTTTAATTTTCTCAAGCACTCGCTCTGCTTGATAAATATCATTATTTTCAATGAGTGCTTCCGCATAGTGCACCGCAATATCGTGATTTTTCGGCGAAAGCTTGTACGCTTTAGCGAGTAATTTACGTGCTCTTCTAAATTCTTCTTTGCGCAGTAAAATTAAGCCGTTGGTGTCAAGCACTGCACTATTTTCAGGTGCAACATCAAGTGCTTTACTGGCGTATTTTTCCGCTTGATCTAATTCACCTTTTTCATAATACAGCCATGCCGTGTTGTTTAAGGCAATTAAATTATTTGGTGAATACGCTAATGAGGCTAAATACAATTTATGAGCCTGTTCTTTATTCTCATGCAGATACTGATTCGCTAAAATCAACCGAAGAGGATTATCTTGCGGGAATTGCTCTAAGTGCTGCTCAATAAAAGCCTTGGCTTTTTCAGGTTTTTCTTGTTTTTGATATAAGGTATAGAGTAATCCCGCGGTTCTAGCAGAGGGAATTTTATTGTAGTGCGCTTCCACTTTTGGCAACGCTAAAACATGATCCCCTTTAAAGGCCAATAATCGCCCTTCTAAACCTTCAACAATGACTTGGTCAATATCTTGATTCTTTAATTTATCAAGAGCTTGCTGTGCTTTACTGTAAGACTTTTGCTCGATTAAAATATGCGCATTCATTAGGCGCAGCGCACTGTCTTCTGGAAAGCGCGCTAGGCCATCTTGCACTGTTTGATAGGCTTTTGCCAAGTTATTTTGTTTTTCATATAAGTTCGCTAGTCGCGTATAAGGTTCAGCCACTGAGGTGTGTCGTTCCCACATCATTAGTGCGTTTTCAAACTTATCTGTTTCTTTAGTCACGGCTAAGGCTCGTATAAGAAGCTGCCAATATTGAGGGGGCAATGTGCTGTCTTGCTTGTCTACTTTATTTAAAATGGTTAAGGCTTTTTCAGCTTCGTTATTGTTAAGCTCAAGTTCGGCATTAAATAATGCTAAACGTAAACTGACTCTATCTTGAATCAGTGGGTTTTGCTTCTTACTGTTTGCTTTGCGTTGATTATCGTCAAAAGAGAAGCCTTCACGGACTTTATCCAGTGCTAATTCTGGTTGCCCTAATTGTTGCTGAGCTTCACGGTAATATAGCAACGCGGTAAAGTGATCTGGTTGCTCGTTAAGCAAGTTAGTAAGGTAAGGCAGCGCTTCATTAGCTTGTTTACGCTTGAGTGCTTGTTTCGCGAAGTATAAATTAGCAGTCGCATTGCTTTTGTTTATTGCTAGTACTTGTTTAAGGTTGGATTCTGCTTTGTCAATATTGTTTTCTTTTAATAAAATAGCAGCATGCAAATTACGAGACTGTTCAAGTAGCTGCTCAGCTTCGATAAGTTCCTCTGTGAATACTTTTGCTTCCTTTATATTATTCGCGCGATATAACGCCGCCGCATAGGTTAATTTACTCGGCGCGTGATTAGGATCTTTTTTAAGCGCTTGTTTTAATAATTCGATACCCGACTCGTCGTCGATAGACAGCTTCAAAATACCTTGTTGATGCAGTTGCTGCGTATCAAGTTGTTGGCCTTGGGTGTGATCTAGCAATTGCGCAGCTTTTTCATTTTCGCCACTGTTGATTAAGGCGTAACTGGTTGCATTAATTAATGAAATATCCTCTTCTGACATTTCTTCTAAATTAACGAGATTATCAAACGCTTCATCATGTTTATTAAGGATCACTTGGGTTGCTAATAACACACGTTTGGCAACATGATTGGGCTTTAACATATTGCTTAATGGCTCAAGGTGGTAATACGCTTTTTCAAAATTTTTGTTCTTGTAGGCCGAAAGTCCGGCAAGCAAGTGGTTTTGAGGTGTATCAGCGCCATTTTGAATTGCTTTCTCAATAAACTGACTGGCTTTCTCGTAATTTTCTTTTTCAAACTCAATACCTGCTGCTAGCTCATTTGCTTGTGGGCTTTCAGGTACATTGGCGATAAGTTTATTAATATATACTTCAGCTTGCTCGGTTTCATTGGCATTCATGAGCGTTTTAGCTAATGCGAAATGTGTCGACAAATGCTGCGGGCGTTTAGCTTCGTAAAGCTTTAGGTGTTCTATTGCACTATCGTAATCGGCTTTTACGTAACTGAGTTGGCCGATTAATAAATGGGCGTCAGCAAATAATGAAGGGTTACTCAAGAGCTGCTTTTTTGCTTGGTCATAGGCTTCAGTATCATCTGATACGGCTGTGCGCAGTAATATTCCTGCATGTGCATACGGTGACACATGGTCGGGCGTGTGTGTTACTAATAAGGCTTTTGTGTGCTCTCTATCATTGAGGTGGTAATAGCTCCATGCTTCATAAAACGTAAAGAGTGGCGTACTGCGTTTAATTTTGTCTGGCAGCTCTTCCAAGTAGTCAATGGTACTTTGGTAGTCTTGACTTTGAAATAGTGCTTCTGTCATAAAGCGGGCAACTTTGGCGTGGGTTAAGCCATTCTTTTGCGCTTTGGTAAATTCTTTTATGGCGAATGCCGATGCGCCATTTTCTAAATGCGCTTGGCCCAATAACAAACGCGCTTCAGTATTTTGTGGCTGTTTTGCTACCACGTTTTTTAATTCAATAATAGCTGCATGGGTTTGCTGTTTCGCTAAGTGCTCTTTGGCAAGCTGAATATGCTCTTCGGGGGTTCTTTCGCTGCAACCTATTAGGGAAGAGGCGGCAAGGGTGGCAATAAAAATGGAACGAATAGCCAAACTAGGCATGTATTTTCTCCTTTGTTTTATGTCGCTTCTAATGGCTACAGTAAAACATTAATCGATAACTATGAAGTTACTTTGATTTATTACATTGACAACAACGCGTACAATTACGAAGGCTCGCGCAATGAAAACAAGCCGCATATATTGCGGCCTAGACGCACTTAAATCAAATTAAAGTGACTGGTACTTTTACTATTTAAATTATAGTGGTTATGGTTTCTTTATCCACTTCCCATCTAGAGATTTTATATAGTTGCCCGATTTTGTTTTCTCAATCGCTTTTTTACCTGCCAGCTTTGCAACCACATCAAGTGTTAGATTATTTTTTGCCGCTAATTCTTGGTACTTTTCACGGCGTTTAATATTAACTTTTTCTACTATTAATTTGGCGGCAGGGGTGTTCGTTACCGCTGCTAAATAACCGTTTGTTTGTTCGCCTACTAAGCCTTTCGCTTTGGCTTCACTCAGTGTTAAAGCGTATGCGTTAATACTTACCGATAACATGAAGATGCAAGAAAAGAAAAGAGTCGTCATTGTTTTCATAAAAAAGGTCCTTAAAAAGAAAAGTTAAAAAATTTCGCTGTCTTCGCTAAAAAGCTCATCAAGCTCTTTGTCCACTTTTACACGAATTTCATGATCAATTTTAACGTTAAGGTTAATGGTAATCGGTTCTTTAGCTGCCACTTCAACTCGGTGGCTGCATGCACAAAGCAATATTGTGCTGCATATGATGAATAGTAATGAATAATGTTTCACAATAATTACGCCTACTGGTTTAGTTTCTGCTCAATGGACTGACTGAGTGAGTCACCCAATTGTAATGCTTTTAGTAACATATATAAGTTTTCTTCGTGTCGATAATTAAAATCGACGGGTTGCTCTTGTTCAGGATTAATCCCTTGAATGTTTATTTTTATGTCCATATTGCCTTGTTCGTCCATATTAATATTGGCATTAAAGTCGTTATAATGCAGTTCCTGAAGCAACTCTAAAACTGGCTGTAAACTCGCTTGTTGTTGCTTAATGGCATTAAACGTTGGGTTGTCTTTAATAATAATTTGACCGTTAGATACATTATTGAGTGTAGCATGGCTGATGCTGGCTGAACCTTCCCTGAATAATACCGGCACACGGCCACTCATCAGTCCTGTTACCGTTACGCCTTCTTGTGGATGTAACGCGAGTAACTCTTCTAACGACAGCTGCTGTAAGTGAAGTACTATTGTTTGTGCTTCAGCTTCTGCAACTTCGGCTGGTGGATTTAAGTTAATTTGAGTTGGTGCTACTGAAAACTGGCCATGTAAAACGCTACCGTTTAACTGTGAAATTGTGAATGTTGGCGCAGCTAATGGGCCCTTAATATCTATTGCCCCTTGAATATCCTGCAAGTTAACCCCTAAATTTAACTGATCTATGGTGAAATGACTTGGCGTTACCAATAAAGTTGTGGGCATGAACTCTGCTGAAACATGCGTGTTAAAGCCGCTAATATCAATGTTTCCTATCTTCATTGCTAGATTTTGAATATCGCTGACTAGTTTTATTGTCCAAGTGTGTGGATGATAAGTTCCGGTTAACTTAGTTGAATGTGTGCCTGCTTTTAACGTAATGGCCTGTTTGGGTTTTAATAATGCCGTTACTAAATTTAATGTGGGGGTAATATGCTTTATATCTTGCTTGGGAAACGTCATGTCGAACTTAAAGCGAGATGGAGCATCGACAATGTTGCTGATATGTAAGGTGTGCGCAATGGGTAAATCGCCAAGTTGCGAGTTACCGGAGAGCTCATAAAGAGTCGGTTCGTTAGCTTTTACGTTAATATTCGCCCTGTTATTTCCCTTATTTTCTGTAGAAGCATTACGCAGTGTTGTATCACTGGCGAACGCACCTAAGTCAACGCCTAATACAGTAACAGAGTCGATGGTCGATTTAAGGTTTAAATCGAGGTCGGGTAACGTATTTTGCTGTTGATATGCGAAAGTGCCAGATGTTTGTACTTTTAGCTTTTGTAACTTAACAGAGAAAGGTTGCGCAGGACTAGGTGTAACACTTTTCGGTTTGCTGTTGAATGGCATTAAGTCGGCTTGTTGGTATGCAATACTATCCAGTGCCAACACTGCATTGTTAATATCCGCGCTTATACCTGAAGTTGAAGAGTAGCTCACCTTAGCGTTTAAAAATATTTGCGGCGTTACTTTACTAAGCAACTGGTTATTTAGATTGAACGTTGACAACGTCAACCACGTTGATGGTATTAAATTCACCATCAATGAGGCGTTAGCGTCATTTTGCGCATTCAGGGGTAAGTGTAAATCAGACACGCTAATACTAACAGAGGGGCTGCGCAGCGTAATGGTGTCACTAACGGTTAAGGTTTGTTGTTTCGTTTGATAGGTAATTTGTTCAGGTAGCGTTACGTTAATGCTGGTTAATTCATTCAAGTCTGTTTCAATGTGAACGTTTTTTTGGATTGAGTGAGCCAGTTTCTTATTGGCGAGTTGACTTAGGAGAGTGTTAAGCGTGTCATCGGCTATTTTTCCTTTCAGTACTTGAGTTAGTGCTGTCTGAAAAGTGGGGTTGCTTAAGGCTTTATTGATGCCATCAATCTTGAGCTCTTCACCATGCGTATTAAGCAACCATAGCGCTTGCTGCTTGTTTAATTGAGCCTGTATGTCTGTAGACAATTGCACCGACGGTAATGCACTAAAAACACTACTGTTATTGAGTTTAATGTGGTGCTTACTTGTGAGTGCAAGCTCATTATACAAATCTACATAGGTTGATTTATTAAGTGGCACTTGTACATTCGCATGGCCTTGCCACCTATCTGCTGGATTAAATTGACTACGTAACAGCGGTAAGCGTGAAGCTGAAGTAATATGACCAACAAAATTGATTAACCGTTGCAAATTATTCAGTGACACTTGCCAATTAAGACCGACCGAGAGTATTTCTTGCGATACAGGCACTTGTTCTTGGTGTAACGTTCGCGGCTGCCACTTATCCATCACTAGGTGAATGGACTCAGCACCGGAATGCTCACTTGGTTCAAATGCATCGTTTTCATCTTTGTTATTGTTACTTTGCAAAGGCTGTAACGAAGTATCGGAAAATCCAATATTGGTTATTGCTATGTCGAATTGTTCGCTACCTAACAACGTACTCTCGTTAACCCGACTTTTATTTTCACTAACAGATAAAGAAAAATGCAGTGGCGTATAAGGCGAAGGTAGGTTATCGGTTTTTATCGTAACCTGATTAAGTACTGTATTTGGAGAAATAGTCACGAGTTTTTGTAAATTAGTAATAATGTCAATTAATTGTGCAGGAGTGTTCGCGCTGCTTTGTAAATCATTATTGCTGTTGGCGTTATTACTGTCAGTATTTAAGGCTAAGCTTAAATGAACATCTTCTGCTGTTAATTGGCTAAGCGTATGGGTGTGCCAGTTATAATGCAGAGTCAAATGATGTACTTCAACGTTTACCGTGTCAGCATTAAAGCACAGGTGTGTGATATTAAGTTGCTGAATAGAGGGCGCGTGCCATTTCAAGCAGTCTACGTTGACGCCATATTGCTTAAGCGCCATGTTTAATAGCTGCGGATAATAATAGAGGCTAGTAATGCTAACGGTTACCAGTAACAGTATTACTGTGACTGTAAGTAATATCACTTTCAAAAGTAAAGACAAAAAACGCGGCAAGAAAATATCCTGTAACTGTTGCATTAGACTGGTCGGGTGTCACTCGCATTTTAATCTAGTTAGAATGCCGCCAGCTTTGTGTTGAAATATAGACTAGCAATAGTGTAGCAAAGCCAGCAAACGATTGTTATATTTAGGTAAATATGCGAAGGAGTGCGCAAGTATATCCCGCTTAGTTGAATATCAGTGTTCAATTAAGCAGGTATATATTTTTAAAGTTATTATATTAAACGCTGCTATAGCGTGCATTCTGGAGATGTTATATGTGTGAATTAGATCAACTTATTCAAAATAATGAAAAATGGATAGATAAATGCACACACGACGACCCCGACTTTTTTAAACGTTTAGCTGGACAGCAAAACCCAGATTACTTATGGATTGGGTGTTCAGATTCTCGTGTACCCGCTAACACCATTGTGGGTTTAGAGCCAGGCGAGCTTTTTGTTCACCGAAATATTGCCAACATGGTTCAACAAACAGATTTTAACTGCTTATCGGTTTTACAATACGCTGTTGAAGTGCTCAAAGTAGAGCACATTATTGTGTGCGGCCATTATGGCTGTGGTGGCGTGCAAGCCGCAATTGGCAATGATGAGCACGGGCTGGTGGATAATTGGTTACGCCAAATCAAAGATACTTATCATGCTAATCAAAGTGAAGTTGACGCCATGCCAACGCCGGAAGAAAAAGTAAACCGAATGTGTGAGCTTAACGTGATGGAGCAAGTGCAAAATTTGGCTAAAACGAAAGTGTTGCAACTGGCTTGGCAGCGTGGCCAAAAAGTGTCGATACACGGTTTAATATATTCAATTAGAAACGGAAAACTAAACGACTTAAATGTAACCATAAAAGGCATAGAGCAGGTTGACCCTGTTTATCGCGTTAAAGAAACCACTCGTTTAACTCGTCCTACCGTTACCCCATCGGAAAACAATTAATTCCTTTTTATTTATTCTTAAATCTCTTTCAGCATAAGCGTTAATTAGCCACGCTTATGCTGGCACTAAGGTATGCTTAACTCTTTTGCGCTTCGTTTAATTGGTAATGTATTCTGCCTTGAAGGTAAGCGTTAACTAACGCTGATAACCCTTGTCCAACGTCACTGTTACCTTGCTCTATGCCTGAAGGATGCTGCGCTGGAGCCCCTTCGCATAAATGTAAATAAGTGGCTTCTGGAAGACATGCTAGCGAGTACACATATTGCTCAGCGTGCGCAATAGTAACACCACAGTTTGAGTAAGCGCTTACGGGCATAAATGCAATGCTGTCGATGTCTACTTCAATCCCCAATGGCAGAATATCTTTTAAAAGATAGTCTGTTGCCTCGTCGATAGCTTGGGTAAAGGTTTTTTCTTGGCGCAGCCAAAGTGATTGGTAGCTGTCGTATTTAAACCCTTTATCTTTAAGTGCCGAAAAACATGCTTGAGAATTTTTTAATTCATGTAATCCTAATACATAGTAAGCACTGAGATAGCCTTGTTGCTGCGCATAGTGAAAGCCATTTCCGCTGTGGCGACCCTCTAAAGGCCTGAAGTCTGAATGCGGATCTAAATTGGCGGCGGCTAGTGGCGTATCTAATGCCTGTGATGCCCCTTTCAAAATTGGATAGGCATTATTGTGTCCGCCACCAATAACGATAGGCTCTAAGCCAGCCTTAACAATTTGCTCAATAATGGGGTGAACGTAACCATCAAGTGCAGCACATAAATTGCGTAATCCTTCAATATCATCAACATTATCATTTGATAATGCATTCGCTTTTGCTGTGAGTGCGTGGCAGTCAACTTCTCCCAGTAAAACGATGTCATCGCCTCTTAAAAACTCATTGCTTTGTAAATTTAGAAACCGCGATAGAAAAGCTGGCCATGCTTGGTGCGCACCGCCACGCCCCAAGTTTGCTTTAGGGCCAATATCTTCTGGAATACCTAATAACGCATACTTTGCACCTTGTTGCGCGCATTGTTGTAAACCGCTGAGTAACGTTGATGCGTCGAGTGCTTGAGATAACAGCTTGGCTTCGTTTAATGCATCTGGCAGTGAAAGGCTGTTAGCGCTGTGTAATTCGTTGGCTATGTTGTTAGGCGTTGTATCAAGTGGAAGGTGTTGCATAACTTCACCTAAGTGTACTTCATGCGGGCGTTGATTAACGTAACAATGGGTAACAGAAGGAGTGTAGCTAATAAGTTTAAGAGTCATGATATTGATGCCATATAATTGATTAGACGCGTTAAATATTATAATGACGCAAGTGTGAAAATTTAGGTAAAGTCAGGCGGCTATTTTTGTTGTTATTATAGGTGATTAAAATTTACAGTGGCGTCAGCAGGAAGCCTTAACTATATCGCCAGCTGTAAACTTTAATTTTTTATAAAAAATGATAAGTTGAAAAACGCACTATCTATTCAAAATCTAACGCTTCTGGTGATAAAATCACGCCGGTGCTGTCGGCATAAATGTGATCTTCTGGTAAGAAAGTAACGCCACCAAAATTAACAGGAATATCAGCTTCGCCTGTGCCCGCTTCATCAGCGCCTACCGGAATAGAAGCCATCGCTTGAATCCCTAATTCAATATCTTCAAGCGCATCTACATCGCGTACGCTGCCATAACAAATAATGCCTTCCCAGCCATTCTCTGCTGCCAGCTCAGCTGTTTCTGCATCAATTAATGCACGTCTGGTTGAGCCACCACCGTCAATAAGTAATACTTTACCAACACCAGAGTTGGCTAAGTGCTGCTTAATTAATCCACAATCTTCAAAGCATTTGATTGTATGAATGCTACCACCAAATGAATTACGTCCACCAAAGTTTAAAAACATAGGCTCGACGACGTCGACAGAATCGGCATA
Source organism: Flocculibacter collagenilyticus (assembly GCF_016469335.1). NCBI lineage: Bacteria > Pseudomonadati > Pseudomonadota > Gammaproteobacteria > Alteromonadales > Pseudoalteromonadaceae > Flocculibacter > Flocculibacter collagenilyticus. The sequence continues at coordinate 3,293,680 of NZ_CP059888.1, read as the reverse complement.
TAAATCACAAAGTTCAGACGTGTTGTATTCCATCGTTTTCCCCAATTAAATAACGTTTTCAATATAAAGCTGCAACGAACAAGTATATGTGCTGCACATCGCTTTGTACACTTTAGTGCTAATAAACCTGCTTGAAATTCAAAATAGCGCAATTTGATGACTTTTTAATTACCACTAACGTAGTAAAGTATAATATTTCCCCATAAAATCAGAAGCTAACATTCTTAATGGCCTTTTCTTCAATGCATCAGCATAGGAAGAAATAAGTCTGCTACGCTTGTGATACTAATTGCACTTTGGTGCGTATCAAATGCTAATTTCCTTTCAACGATCTAGGAGCGCGTCATGTCGTTAAATTTGTCTGATAATTCTTTGTTAAACGATAAGTTGTATATCAATGGTGAGTGGCAAAATACGTCGTTAACGCCATTCAACGTACTGAATCCAGCAACAGGCGATGTTATTGCAACCGTTGCCAATGCCGGTGAAGAACACGCTAAACAGGCCATCGCCGCGGCAACTGACGCATTACCAGCATGGCAACATAAAACGGCAAAAGAGCGAAGCAGTATATTACGAAAATGGTTTGAATTAATTATGGAAAACCAAGAAGACTTAGCGCGTATTATGACCGCGGAGCAGGGCAAGCCCTTGGAAGAGGCACGAGGAGAAATTGCATATGGGGCAAGTTTTATAGAGTGGTTTGCCGAAGAGGGAAAGCGTGTTTATGGCGACATTACTCCCACCAATAGCCCATCCCATCGCCTAGTCACCATCAAGCAAGCTGTTGGGGTAGTGGCTGCCATAACGCCGTGGAATTTTCCTTCAGCCATGCTAACTAGAAAAGCAGGCCCTGCGTTAGCTGCCGGTTGTACCTTTGTTATGAAGCCAGCGTCAGAAACGCCACTGTCGGCCATTGCCCTTGCTGTACTGGCTGAACGCGCAGGCATACCTAAAGGCGTACTTAATTTAATTATTAGTGACGACTCAAAAACCATCGGTGACGTGTTTACTTCAGACACCCGAGTTAAAAAAATCACCTTTACGGGCTCAACTGCAATAGGTAAAACCCTACTAAAACAGTCGGCTGACACGGTCAAAAAAGCATCGATGGAGTTAGGCGGTAATGCACCACTGGTTGTATTTGCGGATGCTGATCTAGATAGTGCAGTAGAGGGCGCAGTTGCCTCACGCTATCGCAATGCAGGACAAACCTGCATTTGCGTAAACCGCATGCTGGTACAAGACGAAATTTATGATGAATTTACTAAAAAACTAACTGAAAAAGTCGCCAGCATGAAGGTAGATAATGGCTTTGCAGATAATGTTGATATCGGCCCGCTAATAAACATCGATGCCGTACTAAAAGTAGAAAAACTGGTTAATGAAGCTGTTGAAGAGGGGGCGCAAGTGTTAGCGGGAGGTGAGCGCTCAAATCAAGGAGAATGTTACTTTCAACCTACAGTGCTAGGAAACGTAACTAAAAACATGAACATTTTAAGTGAAGAAATATTTGGTCCTGTATCCCCCGTCGTAAAGTTTTCAACAGAAGAAGAAGCAATCGAAATGGCAAACGATACCAACTACGGCCTTGCCGCATATATTTACACCCAAAACTTAGGCAGAGCATGGCGCGTGAGCGAAGCCATTGAATACGGCATGGTCGGCGTTAATGAAGTTTCAATTACCAGCGAGTTGATTCCGTTTGGCGGCGTAAAAGAGTCAGGCCTAGGCCGCGAAGGCTCTAAATACGGTATTGATGAATATGTCGATATTAAATATATCTGTATGGGTGGGGTTTAAAGTTGGAACGCGGGTACTTGGTAATTAAAGCGTAGGACGGCGCTGCGCTTGTCCGGCCTACACCTAACTTTAAATCTGTTGTAGGTTGGAAAAGCCGTAGGCGCCTTTCGACGTTAAGATTACGGGCAGTTAACCAATTTGGTTTATGCGAACCAAGCTATGATTTTAAACGCTTCACTTAGGTGAGGCGTTTTTGTGTTTAACATTGAGGGATTGAAATCCAACTGTTGTATTCGGATTAATGTCGGGTAGTGCTTCGTTTAACTGACTTACAGTGCTAGGTTAAATAGCATATTAAAATAAAAGTCGATGGGTCAGTCAGCTTAGGTTGGGTTTTAGTTGCTTTTCATCGGATTGATTTGTCGGATGACGATGCTTTATTCGAGCCAGTTTTGCTGGCTGGAGAGAGTCCTTAAAGAAGTGAGTGATTATGGACGCATTCACTTTACCAGTGTGATATGAAAAAATTGACTCTAAAATTTCATTAGTAATAAACATAGGGGTAAGTATTTTTTTAAAATCCTCGTACGTTAAATTTGGATGTTAACAATATGAGATTAAAGGCAGTTTTTATTATTTTCTTAATAAGTTATCTAGTATTCAATATTATTGGAAATAGATTTTGGTTCATTACAAATAGTATCGGAGAAAATGTACATCAGGTTCACTCTGTTCACTTTGAAGCTATGCCAGATGTTTTGAGTATCAAGGAAATGGAAGAAATGAGTACTCGAACTAGTGCTCAACTGGATAGAAAAATACGTAAAATGATCGAGGAAAGAAGTAGTAAAGGGAGATTTTTGAATGGCGCTTTACTATTATCAATGTTTTTATATTTATACACAGCTATCTTACTTCCGAAAAGATTTAAATATATAGCTTTGTATTCCAGTATCAGTATGGCAATAGTGGCTTTTGAGCTATATGTTGAGTCTAATTATTTGGTTATATCCATATTGGTTATTACACCAGTTATTTTATTTTACAATTATCTAAGAAGACTGAGAATGCTTTAGGTAAAGTACAGTCACAGCCATACGTTAGGTTGACTTATCGGGTGACGCTGCGCTTAACCGAACTGCGCAAAAGTGGTTGTAGGTTGGAAAAGCAGCAGGCGCCTTCCGACGTTAAGGTTACGGGCAGTTAAGCAATTTGGGTTGAACAAATAAAACTCTGATTTTAAACGCTTCACTTCGGTGAGGCGTTTTTTATGTTTAACTTTGGGGAATTGAAGCTCAGCTGTTGGATTCGGATTAATGTCGGGTAATGCTTCGTTTAACTGACTTACAGCGCTAATACACCAACAGGTAATTAAAGAAATGAACAAAAAACACGTGCTCTTACTAATTAGTATCTCGCTTTTATTCTTAATTTTTGATTTAGGAAAGGGGCTCTTTTATGGCCATATTGGTGTAGGTAGTTCTAGAAGCTACCTCAACACTTTTCAATATTGGTCGAGCTATACAAAGGCTAATGAAGGAAATGTAGAATCTATCAAAAAGCTCAGAATGTACTATGAATTTTGGAAAAATGATATTCAAGAGAGAAATAAATGGCTTGCTTTATGTGCTGAATTAGGCGACCCCGATTGCCTATATTCATTGGGTGCGTATCATGTTAGATTTGAAGATAATTGGCAGAAAGGGGCTCCCCTAATTAGGGAGGCAGCAAATCTAAATTATCTACCAGCTCAAAAGTTTATTAAACATCACCCTGAGAAATTCAATAACTACGATCATAAGTCGGATTAATTTGTCGGGTGGCGCTTCGCTTAACCGACCTACGCCACTACAGAAAGTACAGAAAAATGAGCGATTAGTACGGGAATTTGTAAACGCCTGAAATATTAACAAAAAAATTTAACAAAATACGACTCTTTAGCTCTTCACTTCATCATGTTAAACCGCATAATAGTAGCTACCTTTTGTGTTTAACAAAAAATATTAAATTTATATTAGGTATAAACAAGGAGAGTTAAGTGCTTATCAGCGTTTTAAAATATTTATTTTTATTAGCTGTTACATCCATCTTGTTGATCATTTTCTACGTACTTGTTTCTCACGGCCGTACATCGGATTAATTTGCCGGGTGGCGCTTCACTTAACAGACTTACGCCACTACAGAAGGTACAGAAAAATGAGCGATTATTATGGGAATTTGTAAACGCCTGAAATATTATCAAAAAAATTTAACAAAATACTAATCTTTAGCTCTTCACTTCATCATGTTAAACCGCATAATAGTAGCTACCTTTTGTGTTCAACAAAAAAATATTAAATTTATATTAGGTATAAACAAGGAGAGTTAAGTGCTTATCAACGTTTTAAAATATTTATTTTTATTAGCTGTTACATCCATCTTGTTAATCATTTTCTACGTACTTGTTTCTCAGAAAATGTTTGATCCAGATATTGTGCCCGAGCATTACGGTAAAGTGCATGCTGAGCTTTTTACTGAAAAAGGTAAAAAGCAACCTTTATTGGTTTACTTTGGTGGGAGTGAGGGCGGTAACAGTATGACTAAAGAGCATAATATTGCCGAGCGGGAACAATACATTAACAGTGGATATGCAATGCTTGCAATCGGCTATTTTGGAATGAAAGGTATCCCTAAAGACTTAGATAGGATTTCGCTTAACGCAATTCATGACGAAATAAAACGTGCACAAAACGATGATAGTATTGATGCTAGTTGTGTGGCGGTAATTGGTGGCTCTAAAGGTGCCGAGCTAGCACTTGTGCTTGCATCTAAATATTCAGACATTAATGCAGTAGTATCTTTAGCTGGAAGTCATGTTTCATTTAATGCTATTTCGATTGCCTCTGACGGCAGAACGGCCTCTTTTCAATATAATGATTCACCCATTCCGTTTATCACCATTCCTTATAAGGCGCTGCCTCATTTCTTCACTGGTAATTTTAGAAAAGGATTTGAAATAGCAATGGAAGATAAGAAGGCGTTAAAAGCAGCTGAAATAGCGGTAGAAAATATTAATGGTCCGATATTACTCATTTCTGGCGAAAAAGATCATGTTTGGCCTTCTGCTGAAATGTCTAATGAAGTAACGCGTCGACTTAAAAATAAAGAGTTTCAACATCCTTATCAACACATAATAGTGCCAAATGGTAATCACTTTCAGCCTCAAAGCGACTATCACGCACAAGTTATTGAGTTTTTAGATAAAAACTTTAAGCCAACCTGTGAAAATGTTCCCTCGACATTTATTTAACACATCACTGTAAGGCTGTAGACCGATTGATTTGTTGAGTGGTGTGTCACTTCCCCTAACTGCATCGATATTTGTATGCGGTTTAGGGAGAAGCCGTGGGGCTTCCACTCATAATCTATCTTAATGTCGTAATAATCCCCTAGTTATGAAAATTAAAATGCTGTACCTAATATTAGGTAACTCTCTGAAATGTTTTGTATATTTCTTGCGCAAATAAACTTTATATACCACGCTTATTTTCGTGTCATAAGTTTGTCATAGTTTGAATTCATTTGTTGCTCAATTGGTGTGCATGTTGTACGTGACAACAGGCAGGGAAATTTATGTCACTAATTTCATACAAAAAACAAAACCAAAAAACATAACAATAAAATAAATGAAGCGAAGGAAGTTCGATGAAAATAATAAAAACACTCGCCCTGTTTGGGGTTGCAGTATCACTTCTATTATCTACAAGCGTGTTTGCTAAAGTTCATTCAGGTATTGAAGTTACGCTTAAACCACACCATCAAACATTAGGCAATGATCAAAATATCTATGTTGATGTGAAAGTTAAAAACCGTACAGGCGGCAGCGTAAAAGTACTTAAATGGTTTTTGCCGGATGACATGGGCGAAATTGAAGATGACTTATTCAAAGTGACTTTAAATGGCAAGCCTGTTGATTATCTTGGTCGTCATTATAAGCGCCCAGCGCCTACTGATGGTGATTATGTGATCTTCAAAAAGAATGAAATGCGCCATTACCGTGTGGAGCTTTCAGGCGTGTATGATTTTACTGAGCAAGGGCAGTACGAAGTGGTATTAAATGTACGCAGCTATAACTTGTTTTCGCCTTCTATGGCTATTCAAAAAGCTGATTCAAACACTGCATTTACACAGCTAAAATCAAATAGTGCGGTAACAATTTATGTTGATAAAATGCGCACTGCAAAACGTTGCAACCCTAGAAAAGAAGATTGTAGCGGTGGTGGCGGTACAGATGATGTATCGTTTACTGGTGCATGTAGTAACTCTGAGCAAAACTCAATTATGAGCGCACTTTCTAGCGCGAAAACGATGGCGAACGATTCGGTTAGTTATTTAAATGGTTCGGCAGGACCACGTTATGATACTTGGTTTGGCAGCTACTCATCATCACGCTGGAACACAGTAGCAAGTAATTTTGATGCGGTTAAAGACGCGTTAGACAATAAACCTAAAACATTTGATTGCAGCTGTAATCAAAGCTACTACGCATACGTTTATCCTAGCCAGCCGTACAAAGTGTACCTTTGTCGTGCATTTTGGAATGCGCCAACCACGGGCACAGACTCAAAGGCAGGCACTATTATTCACGAGCTCAGCCACTTTAACGTAGTTGCGGGTACGGATGATATTGTTTACGGTCAAACAGGAGCGCAAAATTTAGCGAACTCAAACCCTAACCAAGCAGTTCAAAACGCAGATAGCCACGAATATTTTGCTGAGAACACGCCTTATCAGAATTAATGTAGGTAACTTAGAATGATATATGAGCCATTAACTGAATGGCTCATATTTTTGAGAGTAGTAGTTTGGAGAATAATTACATCGTAACAAACTCTTCTGCTGACGTAGGATGGATCGCAACGGTGCTATCTAAGTCTGCTTTTGTCGCTCCCATTTTTAGTGCTACTGAAAATCCTTGAATAATCTCGTCCATGGTAAAACCGATGCCGTGAATACCCACAACTTTTTCTTCTTCTCCAATGCAAACTAACTTCATTCGGGTTGGTTGGCGGTGTTGAGTCATGGCTTGGTACATAGCAGTAAATTGCGACTTGTAGACTTTTACGTTTTCTTCGCCGTATTCCTGCTTGGCTTCTTCTTCAGTTAAACCCACTGTGCCAATAGGCGGGTGGCTGAATACCACGGTAGCAATGTTGTTATAGTCTAAATGCTCATCAGGTTTATTATTAAATAATCGTTCTGATAATCTGCGGCCAGCTGCTACAGCTACAGGAGTAAGTTGTGCACGGCCTGTGTTGTCGCCAACTGCGTAAACATTATCCACGCGGGTGTTTTGGTACTTATCGGTAGGAATGTAGCCATCGTCATCTAATTTAATGCCTACATTTTCTAGTTGAAGATTGTCGGTGGCTGGTTCGCGGCCTATTGCCCATACTACGCAGTCTACCGGGCCAATGCTTTTACCTTCTTCAAGGTGAATAGTAATTGAACCGTCTGGATGTTTTTCAAGTGATTGTGGTGTGCTGTGTGTATGAAGTGTAGGGCCGTCTTGCTCCATAACTTCAACTAAGGTGTCAGACAGCATGTCATCAAAGCCGCGTAATGGCTTGTGTTTGCGCACCGCGAGATGGGTTTCTGTGCCTAGGGCATGAAATACTCCCGCAAGTTCAACCGCAATATAGCCTGCGCCAATCACCGCTGTACGTTTCGGCTGCTCTTCTAATTCAAAAAAGCCGTCTGAATCGATACCATGTTCCGCGCCTGGAATGTTGGGGATAATAGGCCTGCCACCGGTTGCAATTAAAATGTGATCCGCTGTGTAGGTCTTACCATCAACATCAATGGTGTTTTTATCAATAAATTTGGCGAAACCGTTAATGACATCGACGCCGTTTTTATCTAATACATTGTCGTAGGATTTATGAATTCGATCAATGTATGCTTCACGGCTTTCTACTAAAGTCCGCCAGTTAAAGTTGTTTTGGGTTAAGTCAAAGCCATAATCAGGCGCATATTTCACCGCGTCGGCTATTTGCCCTGCAAACCACATGGCCTTTTTAGGCACGCAACCAACGTTTACGCAGGTGCCACCTAAATGGCGAGCTTCAACAATAGCGCATTTTTTGCCATAGCGGCTTGCGCGATTTGCAGAGGCAATTCCTCCGCTTCCTCCACCAATGGCGATGTAATCGTAATGTGTTGTCATTAAAAGCTCCTGCAACGAATAGTTGGTTTAATCATCGGCCATGTTTTAGCGGTAACTTCGCCAAACACTTAGATTCAATATATTGGTAAATAGGTAAGGGCAGTACGCCCTAAATTAAAGGTTAACATGGTACTTGCGTTAAAAAGATTAACGTCCTTCTATTGATTCTGCTAATAATGACCCTTATCTAACCTTTAAACTTGCAAAAATAATGAGTAAATAACGCAATGAATAATCCTTTATTGGCTTTGGCCGCTGATCCTCATGCACTTCCCGACTTTTCAAACATTCAACCCGCGCACGTAAAACCGGCGGTAGAAAGCGCAATTCAAGGATGTAAAGACACCATCAAGCACATACTGACGAGTAATACACAGTTTACGTGGCAAAATCTTGTGCTTGCATTAGAAGAAAAAGATGATGAGCTAGAGCGATTATGGGCACCGGTATCGCATTTAAACTCGGTTATGAACAGCCAAGAGTTACGTGATGCGTATGAGTCGTGCCTGCCGCTAATCTCTGAATATGGTACCTTTGTTGGTCAACATGAAGGGTTATGTAACGCATACCAGCAATTAAAAGACAGCGCGGAATATACAACGCTTGCAGACGAGCAAAAGAAAGTAATTGATGATGCATTGCGTGATTTTCGTTTATCGGGTATTGATTTACCTGATGACAAAAAACAGCGCTATGGCGAAATTGTAATGAAGTTGTCTGAGCTTGGCTCAACCTTCAGTAACAATGTGCTAGATGCAACCTTAGGTTGGACAAAGCATATTACTGACGAAGCTGCGTTATCTGGTTTACCTGATTCCGCTATTGCCGCAGCAAAGCACGCAGCAGAAGCAAAAGAATTAGATGGCTGGTTATTTACGCTGGAGTTTCCAAGCTATTTGCCAGTGATGAGCTACAGTGACAACCGTGAACTACGTGAAGAAATGTACCGCGCGTTTTGTACGCGTGCTTCTGATCAAGGGCCTAACGCGGGTAAGTGGGACAACAGCGCGATTATGCAAGAAACCATGGCGCTGCGTCACGAGCTTGCTAATTTATTGGGCTTCAGTGACTACAGCGAACAGTCGCTGGCAACGAAAATGGCTGAATCACCAGAACAAGTACTTCAGTTTTTGAATGACTTAGCAACAAAATCTAAAGCACAAGGTGAAGCGGAATTAAAAGAAATTCACGATTTTGCTAAACAAAATCATGATATGAGCGACTTAAAAGCGTGGGATTTAGGTTATTACGCTGAAAAACTAAAGCAAGATAAATACGCTATTTCAGATGAAGAGTTACGCCCTTATTTTCCAGAGCAACGAGTAATAAGTGGCTTATTTGAAACGGTACAACGCTTATTTGGTATTACCATTAAGCAAAGAAGCGGCGTAGATGTTTGGCATGAGTCAGTGCGTTTTTACGATATTTTTGACGAGTCAAACGAATTGCGCGGTAGCTTTTATTTTGACTTATATGCGCGTGAAAACAAACGCGGTGGTGCATGGATGGACGACTGTGTGAGCCGTCGTCGTAACTTACATGGCGATTTACAAAAGCCCGTCGCATTTTTAACCTGTAACTTTAATAAGCCAATTGGTGGCAAACCTGCGTTATTCACCCACGATGAAGTGATCACGCTATTTCACGAGTTTGGTCATGGTATTCATCACATGCTAACTAAAGTTGAAGCGGGGGCTGTATCTGGGATTAATGGTGTACCGTGGGACGCGGTAGAGTTACCAAGTCAATTCTTAGAAAATTGGTGCTGGGAACCTGAAGCACTTGCTTTTATTTCAGGCCATTATGAAACCAACGAACCACTACCAGAAGAAATGCTCAATAAAATGTTGGCGGCGAAAAACTTTCAAGCAGCAATGGGCATGTTGAGACAGTTAGAATTCTCTATTTTTGATTTTAGAATTCATCGTGAATACAACGCAGAAAAAGGCATAGACATTCAAGCCACGCTTGATGATGTTAGGGCTGACGTAGCAGTGATAAAAGTGCCTGACTTTAATCGTTTTCAGCATAGCTTTGGCCATATTTTTGCTGGTGGTTATAGCGCAGGTTATTACAGCTACAAGTGGGCGGAAGTGTTATCAGCAGACGCATACTCTAAGTTTGAAGAAGACGGTATCTTTAATAAAGAAACGGGCAGAGCTTTTTTACACAACATTTTAGAAAAAGGCGGTGCCTACGAGCCAATGGAACTATTCACTGCATTTAGGGGTCGTGAACCGCAAATTGATGCGCTGTTACGCCATAGTGGGATTGAAGCCGCGTAACGTTAAAGTTAATAGGCATTAATGAAAGTCGCTATTAATTAGCGACTTTCAGTTTTACATCTTAAATAGGGTAGATGGGTAAGTGTGCTTACTTTGATATATGCCATTAAAGATGAAAAACAGGCTTAAGTAACTGAATCTGCATTTACACTTGCTTCGTATATAAGCTCAAGTTTAATAAACTAAAACTCAATAAAGTTTACGGCTAAACCAGAATGAAAACAGAATCCTTTGACGCAATTTATCATCGTGCTTTAGAGCGAAAGGGCTCTGATAAAATGTTGATGACGCTTATCGGCCCAACTAAAGATCAAAAAAGCTATTTAAATAAAACTGATAGTCAGTTTTTAGAAGAGTTTACTAAAAAAGTATTTCAATCAGGCTTTGTGTGGCGAGTGGTGGAACAAAAATGGGACGGCTTCCGAGAAGTATTTTTTGACTTTGATATTGAAAAAGTATTGCTCATGCCACCCGATATGGTTGAGCGTAAAGCGCAAGACGAACGTATTATTCGTAACTATAAAAAAGTACAAACCATTCAAGAAAACGCATTAATGATCAATAGCGCAAAACAAACTCATGGTGGTTTTGCGCAATTAGTTGAAGCGCTCGCCAATGAAAATGTAATAACGCTATGGCAATATTTAAAAAAGCATGGCGCAAGGTTAGGTGGAAACACAGGCCCATACGCACTTCGCGCATTAGGTGTAGATACCTTTTTGCTTACCAGAGATATTGAAGGTTACATGCGCGCACAACAAGTGATTGATGGTGGGTTAACTTCGAAAAAAAGTCTTCAAGCCATCCAAGCCTATTACGACCGACTTCAGGCAGAAAGCGGCTGGAGTTACCAAGCATTAAACAGACTCATTGCCTATAGCTTTGGTGATAATGTGGTTGGGATACAGTAAGCTTTTGACCACACTTTTTTCAACTCACTCAGTTTTTAACAATAGGCTTTAATAATGCCCCTTAAAATTCGTACTGCATTTCCTGAATTGCAAACTCAAGCTGCACTGATTATAAAAAAGTGGGGGCTGGATGAGTTAGAAGTGGGGCCATTTGAGTTGTATTTAGGGGAACAAGGCTTACAGTTATTAAAGACAGATGAGCCCAAACTTGGTCCTGTATATGTTGACTTTGTTACTGGTGCAGCGGCGCATCGCCGCAAATATGGTGGCGGTAAAGGCCAAGCCATTGCAAAAGCAGTAGGATTAAATAAAGGGGTTACCCCAAGTATTTTAGATGGCACCGCAGGCTTAGGAAGAGACGCATTTGTATTTGCCAGTTTAGGTTGCAAAGTTACCATGATTGAACGAAATCCGATAGTTGCAGCGCTACTAGATGATGGTTTAAATAGAGCCTATATGGATGCAGAAATTGGTGAGTGGATGCAGCAGAATATGACGCTAATATCCGCATCTAGCATTGAGTTATTACAGGAAATACATGAGCAGCCTGATGTAGTGTACCTCGACCCTATGTATCCGCATCCTGAAAAAGCCAACAAAAAAAGTGCAGTTAAATCGGCGTTAATCAAAAAAGAAATGCGCGTATTTCAATCACTGGTTGGTTCGGATTTAGACGCTGACGCATTGTTAGCGCCAGCGTTAAAATTAGCGAAAAAGCGTGTAGTAGTAAAACGGCCAGACTATGCAGACTGGCTAGATAATCAAAAGCCAACAATGGCGATTGAAACCAAGAAAAACCGTTTTGACGTATATGTTAATGCGGCAATGACAGACTAATATGTAATAAACACTCTAACCAAGGGAACATCATGATATATAAAGGCGACAAACTTCCAAGCGTAACCTTTCAGCATAAAAACGGCAGCGACATGAATAACCTAACCACTGAGGATGTATTTGCAGGTAAAAAAGTAGTGTTATTTGCTGTTCCGGGCGCATTCACACCAACGTGCTCTGAGTCTCACTTACCTGGCTTTGTAGCAAGCGCAGATAAAATTAAAGAAAAAGGCATTGATGAAATTATATGTACATCAGTTAACGACGCGTTTGTGTTAGACGCGTGGGGAAAAGCGTTAAACGCAGAGCATATAATGATGATAGCTGATGGTGCTGCAGACTTTGCAAAAGCATTAGGGTTAGACGCAGACACCGGCAGTTTTGGTGGCATTCGCTCTCGCCGCTACTCTATGCTAGTTGATGATGGCATTGTTAAAGAGTTAAATATTGAAGAGCCTAAGCAATTTGAAGTAAGCGATGCTGAGACTATGCTCAAGCAAATAGGTTAATTAACTAATCCCTATCTTCCAACCTAGTATAAAGATGAGTCGCGTAAAAGCGGCTCATTTTTTAAATGATTGATTCATAGACTTAAAATCAGCCTAGCCATTTTTAGCTGCTTCTCGCCTTATCCAACTAATCACTAATACATGGTAACGCTTTTCACTCGACCTATAAAAGCGTGTACAATGCCGCCAGTTTAGCCTGAGCACAGGCTGATTATTTGATTAAATAAATGCATAGATTTAGGTAATAAGCGCATGGCAAACAAAAAAGTGGATGTATTAGTAATTGGCGCTGGCGCAGCAGGGTTAATGTGTGGTGCTGTAGCAGCTGCAAGAGGCCGCCAAGTTGAAGTTATCGACCATGCCAAAAAAGTAGGGCGTAAAATACTGATGTCTGGTGGCGGTCGTTGTAACTTCACCAATATGTACGCAGGCCCAGAAAACTTCTTATCAAATAATCCGCATTTTTGTAAATCTGCCCTAAGCCGCTATACACAGTGGGACTTTATTGCACTGGTCGACAAATATCAAATTCCTTACCACGAAAAAACACTTGGCCAGTTATTTTGCGACGATTCCGCTAAAGACATTGTTAACTTATTAGTCAGTGAATGCGAACAAGCAGGCGCCACCATCACGTTGCGCACAGAGGTTATTTCAATAGAACAAACTGAGCAAGACGGGGCGCGTTACCTAGTAAAAACAGATAACCACGATTACGAATGCGAAAGTTTAGTGATCGCAACCGGTGGCCTTTCAATGCCAAAAATTGGCGCGTCACCATTTGGTTATAAAGTCGCACAACAGTTTGGTCTTGAAGTACTGCCAACACGCGCCGCACTGGTGCCATTAACGTTGCACGATAAAGACAAAGAGCAATTAGCCGCATTATCTGGCATCGCTGTAGACATCACCGCAGAAGCAAACGACACCAGCTTTAAAGAAGCCATGTTATTTACCCACCGCGGCATCAGCGGCCCTGCAATCCTCCAGATTTCTAGCTATTGGCAACCCGGCGACGACTTAACCATCAACTTAAGTCCAGAGCAAGACGTATTAGCCTTATTGACCCAAGTAAGAGAGAAGCACCCCGAACAAGAACTAAAAACTTGCTTGGCAAAGCGTTTTCCAAAACGATTTGTAGAAACATTTCTTGCATATCAACAAATACCAAACGCGCCGCTAAAAGTGTTAAACGAAAAGCAATTATCAACCATCGCTGAACAGCTGCATCAGTGGCAATTAAAGCCAAACGGAACGGAAGGGTACCGAACGGCGGAAGTAACCATTGGCGGCGTTAATACCGATCAACTCTCGTCAAAAACCATGGAAGCCAAACAAGCTAAAGGCTTGTACTTTATTGGTGAAGTAGTAGATGTAACCGGTTGGCTAGGAGGCTTCAATTTTCAATGGGCCTGGAGCAGCGGCTGGGCAGCAGGGCAGGTGGTTTGATTATTGAATAATAGCCAGCCTGCCCAATTTTATACCAACGGAATGAACAGCCTCAAGGTGTAAGCCTTTTTACATCAACAATCCATGGCTCTAAACGCTTGCCCCAGTGAACATCGGCGGTATAGCGGGGAGCCGTGCTATTGGTGCTATGTTTACTTTTAAGGCGATCAAAGTGGCTAGCAAATTTTGATGGCACCATAATTTTTCTTACTGATAAGTGTTTGAGTTGTAACTGATAGTGTTTATCTCTTTCATCAAAGTGAGGTTGAGCTAAGCCTTTTACGATGACTATATTGTTTTTATTAGCGTACTTGGAAGATAGCGCCTCATAATGTGCCGCGGCTTCAATAAAAAATAGCCGACTATTCATTGTTTTTTCATTATTTAATGCTTTGCGTGAACGTTGCTTTTGGTTGTTATTTTCTTTATTTGGTAGTTTTTCGTAGTTGCTCAAAGCACGTTGATAGCTTGCTTCAGCTTTTTTTATTTCAGCTTGATGTAACGCACCATCAAACTCAAAAGCCCAATATAGTTCCTTTGATTCAATCCAGTTATTGTTGAGCACGTCTTCAGGGGTGAACCCCAGCGCTAGTAGTACATCTTTCGATATCTTTATATCTCTTGAGTTGTAAGTGTAATAAGGGTTATGACCGTCATACTGACTCGTTTTACTAGGCGCTCGCCAATGAATAGAGAGAGACAAACCTGAATTCTCTTTTTGGCTGCCAATGTTATAAGGTAAAGCTAGCTCTCGTTCAGTTAGTGTTAATTGTGCTGTTGGTTCATCCATTCGATTATAGGCAACACCGCTTAGCACCGCTAAATTGGTGCCAATAAGAATGGTTAAACCAATGAATAAATACTTTTTCATTGTGCGACTCCCTCGCTGACATTGCTTTGGCGAATGCGTTTAAAGATGGTTAAGGCTAACAGTGCAGATAAGCCTAAGAGGAAAAAGAAAATGTATTTAGGCATCCATTCCCACCACCAGTCAAAGAGTTTTGTGTAAAGAAACAGAACGAAAAAAACATTGCCAGTGTTAACCACCTCGTTCCAGTGGCGCTTTATTCCTAGCCAAATGGCAGAGGCAGAAAGAGCAAAACCAATAACTTGGTAAGCGCCCTCAATCATGTGCGTAGGCCAACTTAAGTAACTTATTTTGCCCCAATTAGCGAGTATCAAGATCGGTAGGAATAGCATTATCATTGCTGTTACTCGATAAATAACGTCAAAACCAGTAAAACGCTTATGATTAATAAATTGAGGTAATAAGAAGATGATAAGACCTGGTATAAAAAAGTGTTCAGGCTTTTCACCAAAGCTTATCCAATAAATACCGCTCCATGTGCCAATTTTCATTGCAATAAAGCTACTTATGCAGGCAATGGCAAAAAAGAGTAATAACCGTGCATTACACGCATAAGCAAGTAAGAATCCAAAAGCAGCCCACACTGCAAAAGCATTGGGTGATGGAGTTATGTTGAATACTTGCCCTAACATGGAAAGGTTTAACACAAAGCAAGACAAGCTTACCAATGCGGCTATTTTTGAGAAGTAGGCGCTATGCTGTTTTTGTGCAAGATAAAAAGATAAAACAAATAATAAGACAGGTGCAAGCACCAAAATAGTAACTTGAACAGGAGTATTTAGGTAACCCCAAAATTGGTAAAACAAGAAAAAGATGCTGGCGGCCATTGCCAATGCGCCAAATAAAGAGGCAATCTTCATCCCTAAGGTTAGTTGTTTGGACTTAGCATTCGTATCAACGTCGTAGTTAGCTGATAGCGTTTGTAATAACCGAGCGTGATAACCTTGAACCTTGTTTGTTTGCTCGGTGGAAATGGTTAGCACCCCTTCATTTTCAAGTGTTGTCATTTCTTGCTGAAAGGCATGAATTTGATCAACGCGGCGTTGCGCATCTGCTTGAGATAACGATCTTTCTTCCATGTGAATGTTCTTCTTGGTGAGCTTCATTGGCTTGTATATTAATAAAAACACGTAAAATTTAATATCAACTATTTGCTTTATCTCATTAAACTGATTATCATGCGCCCGCTTAATTAACCATCAACTAACTGTAAAGGAGTAAAAATCATGACATATACATCAAAATCCTTTGCAGGTCTTGTCCGCTAAGTAGCAGAAAGCTATCAATAATCTTTAGCTTTCTAGTAAAGCTACGCCCTGGTCACCACGCGTGTAAAAAGACCTGCCAATACGTATTACGTTTTAAATCCTCATTTTCTAACAAGAAAAAGGAATTGGTATTATGGGCAAATCCGTCCAAAAAATTACTGAAAACGTTAGCCTAATTGCATCTGCAAATACGTGGATTGAAGGGCTAGCAATTCAACAATTGATAAAAACATCAACATTAACTGGTATGCACCGTGTTGCCGGCATGCCAGATCTGCATCCAGGAAGAGGCTATCCAATTGGAGCGGCATTTTTCACAACGAATAAGATCTATCCTGCTTTGGTAGGTAATGATATTGGCTGTGGTATGGCGTTATGGCAAACCTCAAAGGCTGTGTCCAAGGTAAATATAGATAAATTAGCTAAAAAGTTTGAGCATATAGAACACCCTTTAGATGAAAGCTGGTCACCGATTATTAATACGCGCAAAGCTGAGAAAGGCATAACCATCAATGCCTTTGATCATGCTTTAGGCACTATTGGTGGAGGGAATCATTTTGCCGAGTTTCAGGCCATTGAACATGTTTATGATCAAACCGCTCTAACGGAGCTCGGCTTAAATGAAAAACATTTACAGTTGCTAGTACACTCTGGCTCTAGAGGCTTGGGGCAATCAATTTTGGTTAATCATATTACGGCGCATAATCATGACGGTTTAACCGAGATGGACGAAGACTTTCTTGATTACATGAATAAGCATAATGAAGCTGTTCGTTGGGCAGAGCTTAATCGCGAATTAATTGCCAAACGTTTTTTAGAAGCGATAAGAACTAATGGTTACTGCACTCTAGATGTAAATCACAATTTGGTTTCACCTAAAGTAATTGATGAACAAGCCGGCTGGTTACATAGAAAAGGTGCAACACCAAGTGACAACGGCTATGTAGTGATTCCTGGTTCGCGCGGTGACTATAGCTATTTGGTAAAGCCATTGATCAATAAGCATGAAAACATGTCGACAAGTTTATTTTCTTTAGCACACGGTGCAGGAAGGAAATGGAAGCGTGGTGAGTGCCATAGTCGGTTAGGTCATAAGTACAAGCGTGAAGACTTATATCGAACGGCGTTGGGTAGCCGGGTGGTATGTGGTAATAAAGCGCTTTTATACGATGAAGCACCACAAGCCTATAAAAAATGTGAAACAGTGATTAGCGATATGGTTGATGCTGGTCTTATTGACGTGGTGGCAAAATTGCGCCCGGTTTTAACCTTTAAAACAAATGGAAATTGTTCATCATGATATTACTTCAATTATCCGCAGGCCAAGGGCCTGTTGAATGTGGAAACGCAGTAGGGTTAGCGCTAAAAGCAATTGAAAAACAATGTAAAGCACAAGGTATAAAACTAGAAACTATTGAAGCCATTGAAATGAGCACGCCGGCTTGTTTTAAATCTGTATTAATGCAGCTTGATTCTGGCAAAACACCAGATGCCAAGCGGTTAGCTGCATCTTGGCAGGGAACCATGTTATGGGTATGCCAAAGTCAGTTTAGATCAAAGCATAAGCGTAAAAACTGGTTTTTTAGCGGACACATGTACGAAATAAATGATATTCAGTTTGATCGAAGCATTACTTTTCAAACGTGTAGGGCGTCGGGAGCTGGCGGACAACACGTTAATAAAACGGACTCTGCGGTTAGGGCTGTACACACCGAGACGGGAGTGGCAGTAAGAGTTGAAAGTGAAAGAAGTCAGCATGCTAATAAGCGTTTAGCTAGGGCATTATTATTTCAAAAACTAGAAGCGACCAAGCATGCACAATTGTCGTTGCAAGAAAAAGCACGCTGGCAACAACATTGGGAGTTGGAGCGCGGCAACCCAGTAAAAACATTTAAAGACGAAAAATTCGCTCTAGTTGACTAGGGCGAGATAGGTACCCAAGGGTATTTAAACTCTTCGTATTATCGCGGCTGCAAAATCCGATAATTAATAGAGTATTTAATATGTTCAGTACTAGAAACAAGCTTTGGAGACGGTCAAAGCAAAAGAAAAATAAAGCAGCACTACTCACAGAGAAAAGACATACTCCAGAGAAAAACTGGAAGTTAACGTATCGTCGTTCAGAGAAGTTGCATAGAGCCAAACAGCTGGGTATCGAGTACCCAAGAAAGACACTTAGGCAAACATTAGATGATGAAATGCCTATTAAGGATGAATAAGTGAAAAACCTTTTATTTATATGTAGTAGAAACCAGTGGCGTAGCCCAACGGGCGAGCAAGTCTGGAAAAATCATCCAGAGGTTGCAGCAAGATCGGCTGGAACAAGCCCAAAAGCCAAACGCACGGTAAATGTAAAAGACATTGAGTGGGCAGATGTGATTTTCGTTATGGAAGAAAAACACAAAAGTAGGCTAAAAGCACAGTTTACTCGGCTTCTAGATTATAAAGATTTACAAGTACTTGATATTCCAGATGAGTATCAATACATGGATGAAGAGTTAGTCTCAATTATCAAACAAACTGTGAGTAGCTATTTAAGGTTAACGTAGCGAGTACACAATACATCAAATAAAGTACATCAAATAAAGCACAAAAAACAAAGTAACAAGTACAGAGGACAGAACCATGTAATTCCATCTCAGCACAGCAATGCAGACATCTCGTAATACTATTTCACGGGAACGTTTTGCTGTGCTTTTTTATTTAAAAGTCGAGCGATTGCTCGACACTTAACGAAGTAAAAATGGAGTTATATGATGAGATTTAAATATCCGCGCACCCCGCATTTACCTTGGTCACCGGGTGCTACAAGCGACGATATCCACCAAGGTAATTTAAGTTATTTTACTGGCAAGCAAGTTGTTGTAACTGAGAAAATGGATGGTGAAAACACCACCATATATCCTAACTATGTGCATGCCCGCTCGCTAGATAGTCGCTTTCATCCATCACGAGCTTGGGTTAAGGCGCTACAAGCGAAAATTGGTTATAAAATCCCTCAAGGCTGGCGAATTTGTGGTGAAAACCTGTACGCCAAACATTCTATTGAATACCGCGCTTTGAGCAGTTATTTCATGGCTTTTTCAGTATGGAATGAGCGCAATGAATGTTTAAGCTGGGATTACAGTAAAGCGTTTTTTAATCAGCTTGGTTTAGTTACACCAAAAGAGCTATATATCGGTTTATGGTGTGAAAAAACAATTAAAAATATGGTGTTAGATACCAAGCATCAGGAAGGTTACGTTGTGCGAGTGGCTGAAGGTTTTCACTTTAAAAACTTTGCTCAAAACGTTTCAAAATGGGTAAGAACCAATCACGTGGTTACCGATAAGCACTGGATGCATGCTGAAGTTGTACCGAATCGCTTAGCGAGCAATATACCGTTAAAAAATAAGGGAGAAGAAGATGAATAAGCTAACATCATGGTTAGACAGCTTAGCTTTAGATCACACCCCCGATTTTGATGAATGTGTCTCTTTTTTAGGGAGTTACTTCCCACTATTACACGAATTTGAAGGCACTGAGCAAGATAAGGTATGGCATGCTGAAGGAAATGTAGCTATTCATACCAACATGGTTTTAGGTGAGCTGTATAAGTTATTAAGCTCGGAAGCTAGTCATATCCAAGGTGTGCAACGGCAAATATTAATTTTGGCTGCCTTACTGCATGATATTGCAAAGCCGATAACCACCCGACGGAAAGACATTTCAGGTATCGAGCGAGTAGTGGCACCAAAGCATGAAGAAGTGGGGGCTGGCTATTTAGCAACACGATTAATTGCACTGCCATTGGCGCATAAATCAATAATAACTATCATAGGGCTGGTTGGCTTTCATCAAGTACCTAAGCTTTTAGTGGTAAGAAATAAGGATTATAACGACTACTTTAATTTGTCTTTAAATGCGGATCTAGCGCTGTTGTATTGGCTAGAAATGGCTGATATGAAAGGACGATATTGCGATGACTTGGATGCCCAGCTTGATTTACTCGCGCAGTTTAAGCTGTTTGCTGAAGATTATGATCTTTGGCAAGTTAACGATCCAACTGAAAGCCAATTGAAGAGAATTCAAGTTAAGCCCTCTCATTATGAGCAAACATTCTTAAATGGTTATGCCATTAAGCAACTGGCAAGTGGCCAAATCAGTACCATTGAAGAGGCGACAGCTAAAAACTATGAACTCAGTCAGCATTACTGCCATCTGTTCATTATGTGCGGTATTAGCGGTAGCGGGAAATCGACTTGGATTGAGAATAACCTCGACGGTTTTGAAGTTATTTCGTTAGATGAAATTCGTAAGGCGTTAAATGGTAAACGTGAGTGCCAAAAAAATCGCGGACAAGTATTACAACTCGCTAAATCTCGGTTAAAAAGTGCATTAGCAAATAAACGGAATGTAGTTTGGGATGCGACGAATATCCGTAAAGATTTTAGAAGTGTTATTTGCCAATTAGGCGAAAACTATGGTGCATTAATCACTATAGTTGCTTTTCAGCTAACCGAGAAATACCTTAGAGCCAATAATCAACATCGCAAATTTGCGGTAAGTGACTCAGTTATTTCTGATCAGATTAACAAGTTAGAATGGCCTTGGGTTACTGAAGCACATCGAATGCTGATTATTGGAGAAAAGGGCAAGGAGCTTTATAAATACGGTGATTTTGACTAGTAGCTGAACTTTTACAGCTTTATTCACGCCGTTGAAAATAAAAGTTACCTAGCAGGGTTTAGGTAACTTTTATTTAAAATGTTGTATCGCCGGCTAATTTTTTTAAAGCAAACTTTCCTCGTTCAGCAACAGCTGAGGAGCTATCTTGAGCAAACTTTTCAGCTAGAACCAGTGATTCACTTCCAAGGTTGTTTAGCTCCTTGATTAGAATTTCTGCTGCTACCCTTCGAGCTTGAGAGGAGCGATCATTCGCTGCTAAATGCAGTGTGGGCAAAAGCGGTACTTTTGTTGCCAAAGGGCGCTCAGCGACCAGTGTTTTCATTCTGCCTTCGTTGTATCGCTTATCTGTCCATTCCCATTCTCGTCCAGCAAACCAACTTACTTTACCTTCAAGTAGGCTTCTATATGCCTTAGCGCGCAAAGCTGGCTGAACTGCATTGGCTGCAATTTCCTCTAAGCTATTATCCAAAACATCAATTTGACCTATCTCTGACAAGATTGATGCTAAAGGTCCAGCTGATGAGTGTATTAATTTCAACTTTATATGTTTAGCTATTTCTTTATTCGATAATGTATTAAGTAAGGCCATCCTATTTAAGGGGGCGATTCTTTTCCATGAAGACCAGTGGCTCAGTGTAAAGCAAATAACGTCGGCTACATAAGGTGGCTCTGAGTTAATGAGTACATTAGCAAGTATGTCTTGTGCTGCTTTTCTTACCTGTGGAACCCAATCGTTAAGTCTTCTAACTACAAGCGCGAGGAATAGCCTGTTAGGAAGTTTGTCGTTGATGGTTCTTAGTGCTTTTTCTCTTCGGTAGCCATCCCAACTACATAAATCAAGCAGTGTGATCCGGGGAGAGTTGTCTTCCCAAAACTTCCACTTATTAGTGCTCTCTGAAGATAAGGCTTGATCATATTGATCTCGAATAAATGTTTCCCAGTATTCTAAATTGGACAAAGGTAATTCAGATGTTGCCTCAATGACTGGAGATAAGTCAGCCACTATTTTACTCGTTGGCTTTTTTGAGGCGACAAATTCACTTATTGCAGCAGATATCTGGTATTCAAACTTATTTTGTTCAACCATAGCTATGTTCCTGTTATCTATTAGTAAGTTAGCCAAGTTCCCTTGGCTAACAATTACCCCTTTCCAAAACCGACTTAAATAGCTGATTAAGCGAGGCAAAGTCACTATCTTTCTTTGTTGCCTTGGCGGTGTAGTTTTCAAGGCGAGTTAATTCATCTTCAATAAATTGATTTATTATCGGCACAGCTACGCCGTATTCTTTTTCTTGGCTTGCACGCTTTCGCACTAGTAGCTCTGATATTGCATCATTAAGTGGCAGATTATCTGCTATTAATGTTCGCAAAACTTCAAACGCTATTGGTGCTGGTTCGTCATACTTTTCTAACCATCGAATTGCTAACAGCGGCCTTAGTACATAAAAGTATTTTTTTAGTGGCACACGGTCTTTTTTAAGGTATTCGCGAAAGTTGCCTTTTGCCATGTGCAAATAGTGGTAAATCCCCCTATGCGATGAAGCGATAGTCGGCAATAGGTCACGTGCTTTTGTCGCAAAGTGATTATCATCTACATATACGATGGGGGACTGTAACCATTCGATGAACGCAGGATTTGATTTTTTGAACAGCTTAAGTGCTTTTCTAACGTCCCAGCCGTTTATGTCGATTTCATCAACAATAGGGTATTCGATAACGTCACGCTTATCTTCAAGATCGACGGCTAAATACCAGTCTTTTGGGTGTGCGTAAATAAAACGTACGTCGTAATCACTGTTTGCACTCGCAAAGCCCCAAGCGCGACTGCCAGATTCTATTGCGTAAATCACTTTAACATTGTGCTCTTGTTCAGCAGCGTTGATCCTGTGTAGTATTTCTTTTTTTACTTCAGGAGCGATAACCTCCTTATTAAATGTATTACTCATATTTTCCTCTTACTGCTTCTAGTTCATCTAAACGTTTAGATTGAACAAGGTTCGGTATTGAATGGCCTACTCGTCCTAATATCTATTTGCCAAAGTTGATCAGACTCTTGTTGAGTAGTGATTTCTAGGTTTAGAAAGCACTGAATTACGTTAATATTAGTGGTTGTATGCAAACTTGGTTTGGTGGTGGTGAAGCTACCATGCCCAGCCAATGCAAATGGCAATAACAGTTGATCTGCTAAGTACTCTTCAACAGCAGCATTCGCACTGATGAACTTTTTAACTCGATTAGCGCAGCGTTTCGCTACGTTTTCAGCCGATACGCCATGCTCGCCAATTGTTTCAAACACGTGAGTATGTGTATTGCTGTTAATATGCAATTGAAAGCTATTGCCTGTTCCTGCGGTTGTTACTTTTGAAACGGTTGCAGCTGCATCCTTCCATTCAAGAAGTTGTTTAGCAGTTGCGATCTCGCGCTGACCAATGCTTTTGGGAAGTAGGCTGACAAATGCATTTAGTTTACAGTTCTGAATATTTGAGGCTGCTTCACTACCTGCATTTAACAAATTTATAGGCGTTAGGCTTTCTGTTGGCTTAATGTTAAGTTGCCACTTGCCGCCACCAGCCGGATAAAAGCCAAGCCGTTCGGTATTAATCTCACAGTGTATCCCCATACTTTGCAAAATAGGCAAGTATGACTGCTTTAGAAAGCAAAGAGAGGGCGACATACCATTATGAGTGCCACCTTCAAATGTTATGTTTGACGCGGTTTGTGCTAACCCTAATACGGGTAAAATTGTTTGGCATACTAATACTGTGCTACCCGCTGTGCCAATTGAAAAGTGGTAATCTCCAGCTTTTACTTTGTTGGGTGCAAAACGAATACGGCTTGCACCAAGTTCAACACCAGCTACACTGGCATCACATATTTGTTGTGCTGCCAGTACGCAAGTTAAATGCTGGCGTAATAAACCGGGCTTATTTCTATTCGCTCGAATATTTATTAGTTCTATTGGCTGTTTGGTTAGCATAGATAGAGTTAGCGCTGTGCGTAACACCTGTCCACCACCTTCTCCTTGTGCACCGTCAATAACTAAATAAGACATACTGCTCCTTTAACCTTTTACACACACTATTTGTTTTAGGGTATAAACCACTTCAACAAGATCTTTTTGCGCTTCCATGACTTTTTCAATGTCTTTATATGCGTGTGGAATTTCATCAATGACAGATGCATCTTTACGGCACTCAACCCCTTGTGTTGCATCAATTTGATCTTGCACGCTGTAAATCTTTTTCGCCTTTGTTCGAGACATGACACGCCCTGCACCATGGCTACAGCTGTTAAAGCTTTCAGGGTTACCAAGCCCTCTTACAATGAACGAACGTGCGCCCATGCTGCCAGGAATGATCCCCATTTCGCCTTTTTCAGCGCGAACCGCCCCTTTACGGGTTACAAAGCAGTATTTACCAAAATGTCGCTCTCTTGAGATGTAGTTATGATGACAATTAACGGCTAACTCAGCAGTTGAAAAGTCAACGGGTAACTGCTTTTTTAGGGCTGCGATAGCATTGAACATCATTATCTCGCGATTTTTTGCCGCAAAGTCTTGTGCCCATTCAACGGCTTCAACGTAGTCATTAAAGTATTTGCTTCCTTCTTCTAGGTAAGCCAAATCCATATCGGGTAAATTAACTTGATGTTGCTGCATTTCTTTTTTAGCTAATTCAATAAAGTAATTGCCAATTCTATTCCCTACGCCTCGGCTGCCAGAGTGCAACATTATCCAAACCGTATTATTTTCGTCTAAACACAGCTCTAAAAAGTGATTGCCTGTTCCCATTGTTCCCAAGTGATTTACGTGATTACTTTTACTAATCGCTGGGTGCTTATGGCAAATTGCATCAAATCGCGCTTCAAGCTTTTTCCACTCTGTGGCTACTACATCAGGAATGTTATGCCAAGCACCTCTATCTCTTCGCCCTCGTTTACCACCCGTTCTACCATGCGGCACAGCCGCTTCGAACGCGTGCCTTATTGCAGAAAGGTTATCTGGTAATTGGCTAGCAGTTAATGTTGTTTTTGTGGCTACCATGCCGCAGCCAATGTCTACTCCAACAGCCGCAGGGATTACCGCGTCAACCGACGGGATCACGCTGCCAATGGTTGCGCCTTTTCCTAAATGTACGTCGGGCATGACGGCAATATGCGAATGAACCAATGGCATTTGAGCAATGTTTTTTAGCTGTTGTTGCGCTTCTTCTTCAAAAGGCACGCCTTTGGTCCACGCTTTAATGGTTGCTCGTCCTTCATTTTCTATAACGTTATAATTTTTACACATGTTGTTTTACTTATTTCTCTGTTCGTTTGTAAGCAAGATGACATTGCACCTTGTTTTCATATTCATATTTATACCCGTTCCACTTGAGCTTGCAGTGTTGTTGGCTGCGTGTTTTCACCTCGCCTAGCTGCACCTCCAATTGCTTTGGGTGTATACTTTTTGGTGGCTAAGTTATTTTCACTACGCCATTCATTAAGCCTTCCAAACCACCGTAAACGGTTAAACTGTCAATTTTATCTGCCACTTTTTCTAGGGCTTCAAGCTCTTTAAGCCGCATTAGTGTAGGATTGTTTTCCATGACTTTTGCGGTATTGTGCAAGCTTCTAGTTGCAGATGTTTCTTCTCTTCTTTTGATAACATTCGCTTCCGCTGCTTTTTGTGCCTCTACTACTTGGTTAAGTATGGCTTTCATCTCTCCTGGCAAGATAATATCTTTTACACCCACACTTAACAGTGTGATCCCCATGTCAGACAGCTGTGCGGTTACTAGGCCTTTTACGGTCTCATTGACATATAGCTTATCTAGTAAAATATCGTCTAATGTTTTGGTACCAACCGCTTCGCGCAACGCTAATTGCAATGCTTTGTAAACGTAATCGTTCACGTTATCCACGCTACTGGCCGCTAGTTCCGCATTGTGCACTTTGATACTGGCACTTAGGTTGATGCGAAGGCTTACTCGGTCTTTACTTAAAATCTCTTGTCCTGAGACCTCTAACATTTGTGCTCTGCAATCATAAGACTTTAGCTCAATTGTGTGATTAAACTGCCAAAAGCCATGCTGCCCAGCGGCTAACTTTTTGAATAATTGACCATTTAGATACAGCAAACCCACATGATCTTTTTCAACATTTACATTCGCGATTGGCTTCACTGCTATTGTGCGTTCACTTTTTATTAAGCGTGTTGCTGAGTTGGCTCCTGCGCGATTTATTAAGGATAATGTTTTACTATCGACTTCAATATGTTCTTCTATGGATATTCTTTCGAGTCGAATGTCGCCAGCATCTTTCCACAGATACAAGTGCTCGCTAGGTGCTACGATACCTGTTAGTAAATCATTCACATTCAATAAGCCTACTTCGTTATTTGCTAGCTTCCAGTGTGCAATATGCTCACTCAGCGTTGGATTATTCTTGTATAGCCGCTTTGCATTTTTTTCTGAAAAATACAGGTTGTTGATATCGTAAGAAACAAACGTCAGTTCGCCTTTAAAGTCCCAAATTTTGTGTTTACCCGGAATTAGCACACGCGCCAATTGTTCGTTTTTAAATACTAAAACTCTTTGATTTTCTGCTACTGTGATTACTTTTCTAAATACTAATTTTTTAAACATCTTTAATTTCCTTTTTACTCCGCAAATATTTTTTTGGGAGAGTAGGTTAGTAAGGAGCAGGCACATACTTAAAAAAGGCGGAAAGGTGTATTGCAGTGGGGAGCGTCCTGCTTGCCACTACAAAGCTTGCTTTCGCGTATATTAAGCATTGGTACTTACTGCTTACCAACAGCATGCCTATTTCACTAAATCAAGGTGCCGCGTTGTTGACTGCGCGCTTCCCCCAGCTACTTAGTTTATCTAAGTGCATGGAAGTCAGTTGCTTGTCGCTTAGCGGACTTTCACTAGTGTTGGGCATATATTGTTCATTTATTAAGGTGGGACTTGAACCCACAACAATCGAATGAAAGTTCGATGCTCTGCCAATTGAGCTACTTAAATGGTTACTTGATTAGGCATACACATTCGCATTGCTTAGTGCACCAGCGTGATATTTTAATCACAGCTAAATAATCAAGTACCTATGTAATTACAAGTCACGTGCCAAAGGTGTTTAAGTAGTTAAAAATAATTCATAACTAATTGTTTTATTGATTTATATTTTTATTTGTGCTGTTTTTAGTGCAGGCCGTGTTGTAATGTGTAACTAACGTATATATTATTTTGGATATTAAATGTATCTATTTGGATATTGAATTTGAAAAAGAAAACGGTTGCTGTCAGTTTAATTGGAACACAATTAGATTATGTTGGGAAAAGAGTGGATAGATGGGCGAGGTGGCGGCCCAATGTCAGTTTATGTAGTCAGGAAGATTTAATTATCGATCAACTTCACATGCTGCATGACAATCACAGCAACCGCCTTGCGAACAATGTTGCCGTAGATATTGAATCGGTATCTCCTGAAACTAACGTAGTACTTCATTTGGTTAACTTTAATGATCCATGGGATTTTGAGGAAGTATACGCCAAGCTATTTGATTGGTGTCAGCAGCAAACGTTTGATACAGATAAATATGATTATTTGTTTCATATCACCACAGGTACTCATGTTGTTCAAATATGTAGTTATCTACTCACTGAAAGCCGCCATTTTCCGGGGCGACTCATTCAAACGTCGCCCGACAAAGATAGTAAAAATAAGTCAATTGGCCGTATTCAAATTATTGATTTGGATTTGTCTAAATATGATCAGCTCGCCACCCGGTTTGATCGGGAGCATCTTGAAGGCAAAGCGTTTTTAAAAGGTGGGATTAAAACCAAGAATGTAGCGTTTAATCGTTTAATTACTCAAATAGAAAAAGTGGCTATTCGCTCTCATGATCCTATGTTACTAACAGGGCCTACAGGAGCTGGAAAAAGCCAACTTGCTACGCGTATTTTTCAACTTAAGAAAAAGCGTGCAATGCTTAAAGGCGATTTGGTGTCGGTAAACTGCGCCACGTTAAAGGGCGAAAATGCGATGGCGGCATTATTTGGTCACACTAAAGGTGCCTTTACTGGCGCTCAAAGTGCGCGAGAAGGCTTTTTACTCACCGCGAATAATGGCGTGTTATTTCTAGATGAAATTGGTGAGCTAGGTTTGGAAGAGCAAGCGATGCTTCTGCATGCTATTGAAAATAAAACATTTCATCCCGTTGGCAGTGATACACCAGTAAAGAGCAATTTTCAGTTAATTGCAGGTACGAATCGTAATTTAAAACAAGAAGTTAAGAAGGGCGCCTTTCGGGAAGACTTACTCGCCAGAATAAATTTATGGGCGTATGACTTACCAGCACTAAAAGACAGAAAAGAAGATATTCCTGCCAACATTGATTATGAGCTGGATCGTTATGCCCAAATCACAGGGCAGCGAGTGCAATTTAACAAAGAAGCAAAGCTAGCCTTTGTAGATTTTGCAACGTCTAATAAGGCGTTATGGACCAGTAATTTTCGTGATTTAAGTTCAGCCATTACGCGCCTTTGCACCCTGGCTGACTCTTCTAGAATTACAGCGGTTGATGTAACAGATGAAATTGAGCGGCTGAATGTAGCTTGGTTTGACACAGAGCAGCCATCAACAGCAACGAGCTTAGCTAACTACCTATCGCCAGAAGCGATTGCTCAGTTAGATCACTTTGACGCGAACCAGCTTAGTTTTGTACTCGGGGTATGTGAACACCATAACAGTATGGCATCGGCGGGCAGGGAGCTATTCAATGTGAGTAGAACGATGAAGTCGCAACCTAATGACTCAAGCAGACTACAGAAATACTTAGGTAAATTTGGGCTTAAATGGCGTGATTTATCTTCCTAATACTCGTCTTTCATGTCTAACACGCCGGTTTAGCTGCAAACATTGCAAGCAGGATGCTTTGTAATGGCAAATTGATTAAATTGCATTGTTGCGGCATCGATCACAAGTATTTTACCGCTGAGTGTATCGCCGATCTGTGTAATGAACTTAATCGCTTCAGTCGCTTGTATGCAGCCAACCAAGCCAACAACCGGAGACAGTATGCCAGCTTCTGAACAAGTAAGCGTTTGTTCGCCAAACAGATGGCTTAAGCAGTGGTAGCAGGGGTGATTATGTTGCATGGTAAAGGTGGCTACTTGCCCTTCCATACGAATGGCGGCACCTGAAACTAACGGCACGTTTGTTTGATGGCAAAGGCGGTTGATTTGGTTACGAGAGGTGAGATTATCGGTGCAGTCTAACACCAGTGTGTGTGCTTTAATGGCTTTTTCAAGCTCTGTATCGTTTAAGCGTTTGTTGATGCAGTGAATAGAAACCTCGCTGTTAATTGTAGCCAGCGTTAATTTTGCCGACTCGGTTTTACTTAAGCCGACACTCTGCTCAACGTGTAAAACTTGTCGTTGTAAATTGCTATGCTCAACTTCATCGTCATCAACTAACGTTAGTTTGCCGACACCTGAAGCGGCAAGATATTGTGCAGCTGCACAGCCTAGGCCACCCATACCAATAATTAATATATTGCTATTCCATAACGCCTCTTGGCCATCAATATCGATACTTGGCATCATAATGTGGCGGCTATAGCGCATTAATTGGGCATCGGTTAGTGCTTTTTTTTCTGCTTTTGCTGTTGTCATTTGGGTTAACCAGTTACTCACATAAGAATGCGATTCGTAAAGTTATCTTAATACGCCATCATCCGCTAACAGTAATTATTTTCGAATCTTTTTTCTAACTAAGTGTTTGTTTGCTTAAAAACGCTAATTAAGTACGAAAGACTAGCAGGTTAGCGCTAAGCACTTTATTATCTTGAATAATAAAAATAAATTGATTTGAAAATACGATATTAACTAAACAGTAGGTAGGTATTATGGCGCACACCCACACGCAATCGTTTACCTCGTTACACGTAGCGGTTTTAACAGTGTCAGACACGCGGGATGAAGCAACTGACACATCGGGGGCATTTTTAGTGAAAGCGGTTGAGCAGGCAGGCCACGTCTTGGCTGAAAAGCTGATTATAAAAGATGATCTTTATCAAATGCGCGCGGTGGTATCTAATTGGATTGCCTCTAAAAATATACATGCTGTTTTGATCACAGGCGGAACGGGGTTTACTCAGCGCGATATTACGCCTGAAGCCATCACTCCGTTGTTAGATAGAAAAGTAGACGGCTTTGGCGAATTATTTAGGCATATTTCTTACACTGAAATTGGTGCGTCTACCGTTCAGTCAAGAGCGCTTGCAGGATTAGCCAATGGCACGATTATTTTTTGTATGCCTGGTTCTACAGGTGCCTGTAAAACGGCATGGTCCATTATTGAATCGCAAATTGACTCGTCTCATCGTCCTTGTAACTTTGTTCCCCACTTAAAAATAGACACCAGTAACGAGGCATAAAAGGTTAATTTAATGACAACATTAACGCACGTTGATCAATCTGGCGCAGCCAATATGGTCGATGTAACAGACAAAGCAGTGACAATTAGAACCGCAATCGCAGAAGGTTATATTTCAATGTCGCCCGCAACCATTGAAGAAGTGATTAACCATAAAAATAAGAAAGGTGATGTGATCACCACTGCGAAAATTGCTGGTATTCAAGCGGCAAAAAAATGTGCCGACTTAATACCGTTGTGCCATCCCTTAGCATTGTCTAAAGTGGATGTGGACTTTGATGTTCAGCCAAATGCTCAGCAAATAAGAGTACAAGCACTATGTAAGTTAGCAGGCAAAACTGGGGTAGAAATGGAAGCCCTTACCGCAGTAAGCGTTGCACTACTTACCTTATTTGACATGTGTAAAGCTTCTGATCCAGAAATGTGCATTCATGGCATCCGCGTAATTGAAAAAACCGGTGGAAAAACAGGCCACTGGCGTCATTCTGTGTAATTTAAAGAGTTGGTATTTAGCAGCAAGCGCTGAGAAGGAATAGGTAAATATGATTTCAGTACAGCAGCAAGACTTTAATTTTTCTGACGAATATCACAAGCTAATGCAAAACAATACAACTGACGGCGCGGTAGTGTGTTTTGTTGGCTTGGTAAGAGATTTTAATCAAGGAAATAGAGTAGAAAGCTTGCTGATAGAGCATTACCCCGCAATGACAGAAAAAGCGTTATCTGAAATTGTATTAACCGCTAAAAAAAAGTGGTCGTTGGGTAAAGTAAAGGTAATTCATCGTTTTGGCGAATTAGCACTAGGTGAACAAATAGTATTTGTGGGTGTGACGAGCCAGCATCGTGAGTCAGCGTTTGAAGCAAATCAATTTATTATGGACTACCTTAAAAATAGGGCGCCATTTTGGAAAAAAGAATTAACCAGCCATGGCGAGCGCTGGGTAGACGCAGAAGCTAAAGACAAACAAGCTGAATTAAAGTGGGAATAATTCCGCTTGTTTCCGACCCTGCAATGTTTAACCGATAATATGATCAAATAATTGAACCTGTACTACATCGCCTTTTTCATGTCCTGCATTTTCTTGTGCTAACACAATGTAACAGTTGGCGTATGACAGTGATGATAATATTCCCGAACCTTGTCCTGCGAGCGGCGTAACTTGTAGCTGACCTTGGCTATTTACCGACGCAATACCGCGCTGAAAGTCCATCCTGCCTGGTCTTTTTTTAATTTTATCTAACGTAATGGCGCTGATCGTTATTTTTACTGGTTGAGCAGTGCCCGACATGGCGTGAATGGCTGGAATAGCAAGTTGATGCAAGGTAACCGCCGCAGACACAGGATTGCCCGGTAAACCAAAAAATACACTATTTGGTAGTTCGCCAAATGCAAAGGGGTTGCCCGGTTTCATGGCGACTTTCCAAAAGTTAATATTGCCTAACTCGCTTAACACGTCTTTAATGTAATCAGCATCGCCAACTGACACACCACCCGAACTGATTACTACGTCGGCTTGTTCATTTGCGGTTAAAAAGGCGTTTTTAATCGCTGTTTTATCGTCGGCAATTATTCCCATAGGGATTACGTCAGCTCCCATACGGGTTAGCATTGCCATAATCACTTGGCTATTACTTTCGTAAATATCACCTTGTTGTAGTGGTTCGCCAGCTAGCCTTAACTCGTCACCAGTAGAAAATACAGCAACTTTCACTTTTCGATAAACCGTTACGTGGGCTAAACCCAATGAAGCCAATAAACCAATATCAACCGCTTTTAATTGGTGGCCTTGTTCAAACACCACCTGATTACGTTTAATATTTTCCCCTGCAAAGCGAATGTTATTATTTAGCTTAGCGGCGTGAGTAAGCGTAATGGTTGAGCCAATCGTATTACTTATGTTGGCTACGTTTTCTTGCATTACTACGGTATTTGCCGTTTCTGGTACTACGGCGCCAGTCATAATACGAATACACTCTCCGTGCTTTAATTCGCCTGTAAATGGTTGACCCGCTAAAGCCACGCCTGCTAGCTTAAAATCAGTCAATTGCCGTTCGTTAGAATGTAAGTGGTCATCGCGAAGTGCGTACCCGTCCATACTTGCATTATTAAAAGCAGGTACATTAATGGGCGAGTAAATTGCATCTGATAATACCCGCTTATCTGCTTCTTCAACGGTAATTAATTCGGTATCCGTTATTCTAGGAACAGCATTTAATAACTTTGTTAATGCTTGATTGAACGGCATTAAATCAGAACCTGTAAAGCAATCTGCCATGTTTATTCCTTCTAAATAAGCTTGCCATAAATAAAGTCTTTTAAAGTAAATTAGAGTAAAGTGTTCAGCAGCTTAGCATCGTACTTTTAGGAAAAACATGACAATCAGCTTTTATAATAATCATTTTTATAATAGCAATGCCAGTACATTAGCAGAGCAATACCTTGCCCTGTCTTTTGAAGAAGTACACCAAGACTGGTTTCAATTCTTAGCCGTCATCCTAGAAAAGCCTGATGCCCACATTCTTGATATTGGCGCAGGCGCAGGTCGAGATTCAAAATTTTTGGCCAAGCTAGCAGCTAAAACACACAGTGTTAATAATAATGTTCAAATATTAGCTGTAGAACCAGCGCAAAAATTATTAGACATAGGCCAAAAAAAGACAAAAAATTTAAGCGTTACATGGCTAAACGACGCTTTGCCAACACTTAATAAAATATCTGAGTTGGATACAAAGTTTGACTTGATTTTGCTTAGCGCAGTATGGATGCACCTTCCGCCCGAAGAGCGTTTACATGCAATTAATACACTTTCTCACCTTCTTAACGATGGTGGCATATTAGTAATTTCACTACGTCACGGCCAAACAGAAGAAGACTTAACTAAACGCGGCATGCATACCGTATGCGCTAACGAGCTTAAAAAGTTAGCAAATAGTATGGGCCTAAATTGCATACATGAGACGCCGTTTAAGCCAGATAAATTGGGAAGAGAGCACTTGTCGTGGCAAACACTGGTATTGCAAGCAAGGCGGATATAATGACGCGAGCATTGCAGGATAATTTTACCGATGCGCATGAAGCCTGTCGTTAAATTTGTAGGCGTTCCATTTTCAGGTTGAAAGCCTGTTACATTCATATTGAGCTTATCGAATAACCTTAATTTCAAGAGCTCGTGGAAATCTTGACCTATTACAACGGCGACTATTCATCGTGTTCGTAGCGCTCATGAAAAGGTATATGCTTTAACGCGGAAATGGTTGTATTGACGGTTCCCTGCAAGTCAACGCCGACTTCTTTTAATAAATCAATGAACGCTTTTTCCGCACCCTCACAATATTTATCGAGCTTTAATGCTTGCTCTAGTCCTTTTTGTGAAAGACGGTATAGTATTTTTCGTTTATCCTGATTCGAAGGTTGCTTTTCAATTAGCTTAAGCTTCAACAAACTCTTTAGGCGCTGAGCAATGAGCTGGTGGGATAACCCCAACGCTTTGGCGATGTCAGTTACTGTACTATTTTCCTTTACTGACAGAGATAACACGGTCGGCGAACATGAAACCGGAAAATCAATCCCCAGCTTCTTATAAATTACGTCTGCTTGCTCATTGATAAGCAGAAATAAATCAAAAAGACGTTTGTCGGTAAAAGCTACATTACTGTTAATGTAATTTTCAAAGTCTGTCAAAAGTTCACTCTTTCGTAGAGTGAAAGTAGCTAAATTCTTAAACCAGCTAATATTGTGTAAACTATGACCTATAGACAATCAATATCTTATCTATATTCAATATTTATTTGTCTTTATACTTTATCAAGAAGTAATTTCATTCCATTAAATCGCCAAGAACAGATTCCACAGTGTGGACTGAGTAAACCGTAAAAACCGATTTAATTAGGGTGTGTTGACCTTTCGAGTTCACTTTTGCAGCAGTTTGTTTGTCATTAAGACAAGGCAGAGCATGTAAAGTGTGGTTATTCCACACGCACATGCGATAACGCAGTATAAATGACAAACAAGCGCTGCCTTTGGGTTCATCTAAACGTTTCTTGCTCTTTGTTGTGACGCGCTCACTTGGAATAACCAAGCTACACTTGTCACGCCGCGATCAAAAAACGTTTAGATTGAACAAAATTCGACCTCGAAAGGTCAACACGCCCTAAGTGAAATGATTAATTAATTTTGTATCTATATTTCTATATAAGGTAATTCAACTGCTTGAGCTTTTAAGTGCTCAGTTCTTGTTAATATGTTGTCATTCAGTTGCTTAAAATGACCAACATCGGCATCAGAAAAGCGAGATTGAGTTTTCAAACTTTCAATCAAGGCTCCTGTTGAAAGTTGTTTTATCACTATATTTGCCATGTCAGTTAACAACCTAGATAATAGTTTTTTATCTATGCCACAGGTTTCTGCGAAATCAGCTAGTTGATAAGCGTGAATATCATTGGGTTCAAACTCATCTCCCATAGCCATCGCTAGTACATGCTTAAATTGAGGGAACATGGCGATGTTTACTAAATCATAGGCGGGAGTGAATCGTGCGTTAATTCTATCAAAGAATAGTGAAACGTTTTTGCCGTGGCTGTCATAATTGCTGATCATTAAATTAAAGAGTTGCCAGTTTATAAGCCATTGCTTACTTTCAATTGGCGAAGACATATGTTCAGTGAATTCAAATAGCTTTACTAAGCTAGCTCCATCTCTAATATGTTGAACATCTCTTCCGTCACCTAAGTTTCTCTCGTATTTATAGTCCCTTGGTAAATTCAACGCTTGGCAGCCATCGATAACATGGCGTCTCATTACTTTGTTGGAGTCGGCAACATATTTGCGATCAAATCGTTTTACGATGAGCGATGGATGTGGTCCAAATTGTCTATACTCAACATCAGCAGTTGGCAATCCAATCGCACTAGAGAGCTTCATACAAAAGAATTCGTTCAAGACGAGGTTAGGGCAGTTTTTCTTTTCAAATTTTAAAATATGGGTAGAGCAGAGAGAGCCATCACCAAAGCCGATATTTCCTTGTTCATTAATAAAGACATTTAATTTATCTTGAACTCCGGCCACGCTGAGACGTGGCTTATCGTCCCATGTGAGTAGGCCAAACTGTTCTTTATTGTCGAGCCTTGTAATTAACTCTTCTTCTTCAAGTATTCTAAAAGATGGCTGGTTTTGATCTTCTTCTGATGACGGTAAAAATGTCATAGCCCCGGCTAAGTCATTTCCAATGGCACGGACTTGTGAATAAACATTTTTCTCCGAGACTCCCAGATTTTCAGCTAATAACTTTCTCGCTTCACCCTCAGGTAAGGCATTATCCAGAAAGTTATATGCGACTTCTGGCGAGTGTTGATTATCCAGTGATAAATGGGGTGAGATAGCAAAACCTTCGTTTTGCCACTGCGGTGAATAACTAAGTTTTAATAAGTTGGTCGTACTATCTAAAGATAAATTTCCGATCACTTGATCAGCGTATTTTATGTCTAGCCTGTATGCGTCAGCTTTTATCATATCTAAACCCACTCATCGTGAGGTGATGATACCTTTTCTAAAGGGGTTAATTCTTTAGAGGTTAGCTTAATACCTAATCCGTTTAAAACAGAAAATACCGCTGATAAAGTGCAGTTTGAATTTCCGTTTTCTATACGTGACAAAGTATTGATGCCGATCCCGCATAGCGCGGCACAATCTGCTAATTTTATGCCGAGTTCCGTTCTCTTTGCCTTGATAAGTTGGCCTAAAACTTCTGCACTCTCTATATGTGCGGAGCTAGGCATTTTTGAAGCAGTTACTTTCTTAGCCATTAATCGCACCTTATTAAAATTAATCACCAATTTTAGTGATTATAGATGGATTTGAGTAACATTCAAATATATTCACCGATAAAGGTGATTATACTTCTCTCGTAAAAAGTGCTCTAAATAAATAACCGATAATGATGATTATTTGTCTGGTCAACATACAGTCACCACTGTGGCAATATGTTTCAATATAGATTTTTGTTGGGCTGCTTTTATATGTCTCTCATCTCAATAATACGCTGTGGCGTGGAGGCTCCCTTTCTCATCACAGCAAATTTAGCAAGTGTTAATTCGAAAAACTCTGGATTATGCTCAATAACGTAACAACTGCCACTATGCGTAATTACCTCACATTGCTCGCTTTTAAGTTTTTTATTAACTATTTTGGAGGTGACAATTTGCTGAAATGCTCGAAAGCGAAATATTTCATCTTATAATACGCTTCTGCTTAACACATCAGCTAAGTGTCTTTTTTCAAAATCTTTGTAATCAAACACTGAGACGATACTTACGTTTTTAAGTAAATCTTATGCATTGATTAGCCAAAATTAAGCAAAGAAAAGCTGTCGAATGTCATAGTTTGCTTATTTAGTTCATCTATTGAACATTCATCGCTATGGCTGCATCTTTATGTTTATAGCCGTGAACAATGACTAACTCTGCACACTCACGTTTAAATTCTACTGTTAATGTTTTCTTTGGCATTTTAACCTCGTTAGTTTGTTAAATTTTACCTCTAACAAAGTCTCTAGTTAAATCATACCGTTACAATATTAAATAGCCCTTTATCTTCAAAGGGCTTAGTTGAAATTGAATAGCATTGAAATTCTATTCAATATTCTGGATCTGCTCCCTCATTTGCTCTATTAACACTTTTAGCTCTACTGCTGCTTTGGTGATGTCGGCGTTGATGGATTTAGAGGCTAGGGTGTTGGACTCGCGGTTGAATTCTTGCATCATAAAATCTAAACGTCGGCCGCAGGCGCCGCCTTTTTTCATGATTTTTTGTGTTTCGTTTACGTGTGAGGTTAGGCGGTCTAGCTCTTCGGCTACGTCGGTTTTTTGTGCTAGGTAGATCATCTCTTGTTCTAAGCGGCCTTCATCTAGCTCAAGGTTTATTTCTTCAAAGCGGTTGACGATGCGCTCTTTTTGCCATGCCATAATTTCTGGTAGGTGTTGTTCAATAATGGCTTTTTGCTCTAGTACGCCAGTAAGGCGTTGCTCAATCATTTCTTTTAAGTTTTCGCCTTCGCTTCCGCGTGCGTCTTTAAAGTCGCTTAGTACTTTGTCAAAACCATTTAAAATGTCGGTTTGAATGGTATCGATGTCGGCTTCTTCTACTTCCATTACGCCCGGCCAGCGCATAATCTCAATAGGATTAATGTTGCTTTCTGCGCCGTGAGTTCTTATCCAGTTTGCTTTTTCAATTAATTGTTTTGCTAAAGTTTCGTTGATTTGTAGCTGACCAACAGCGGCGGGGTTGGCGTTATATTTTAAGAATACTTCTACTTTACCGCGTTGCAGTTGTTTACGAAGGCGTTCACGGATAACGGTTTCAATGGCGCGAAATTGTTCAGGTAGGCGAATAAAGGTTTCTAAATAACGTTGGTTAACGCTGCGAATTTCCCAAATTGCGTTGCCCCAATCATTTTTAACTTCGTGGCGTGCGTAGGCGGTCATGCTGTGGATCATGAGTATGTCCTTGAATATAAATGATGAGAGCCTGTTTCTTACTCGTTATTCAAACAGGCGGCTTGATGTAGATTATAAAAGCTATTAAGTATAGAAGGCTAGAACATTATGACCCATTACACGTGAAGATATGGCGCTGCTGAGTGCGTGCCTTTAACGTTATGAGTGAGTTTATCGATACGAGTAG
Source organism: Flocculibacter collagenilyticus (assembly GCF_016469335.1). Classification (NCBI taxonomy): domain Bacteria; kingdom Pseudomonadati; phylum Pseudomonadota; class Gammaproteobacteria; order Alteromonadales; family Pseudoalteromonadaceae; genus Flocculibacter; species Flocculibacter collagenilyticus. The sequence continues at coordinate 3,255,839 of NZ_CP059888.1, read as the reverse complement.
GGAAGTTATTGTATACCATGAAGCGATATCGTCAATTACGGCTAGAAATTGAGAAAAGAATTAGTGCGCGATTAATCATGGTCTGATGTGTTGTTATTTATTTAGTAACAAGCTGACTTTACTCATGTTTTGATTCACAATGTGAGTAACAACGCAAAGGTGTTTTAATGACTCTAATATCCCTCATCATTATTCTAACTATTGAGCGGCTTGCGCTGCGCGGCCGAGCGTGGCAGGCGCATCGATACTTTACCCGATATGTAAATTTAACGAAGCGCTATAGCGGACACCAATTTAGTTTGTGGGGTGTTTTACTGTGGCTGTTTACCCCCGTTATTTTGCTGGCATGCGCCATGATGTTATTCGACAGCCAGTTACTAGAAGCATTGATTGCATTTTTTGTGTTGGCAATTTGTGTGGGCTGTCGCAATTTAAGAAAAGTGTATAAAGAATATTTAAATGCGGCGAACAGAAACGATATGCAAGCCTGCTTACGTTACGCGGCAGCATTGGGGCAGCGCACAAATGCAGAAGGCGAAGCCACTGAAACCCTAGGCCAAACATTAGTTTGGCTAAACTTTAAATACTATTGCGGTGTTATGTTTTGGTTTGTAGTGCTGGGCGCGCCAGGGGCGGTATTATATGTGATGGTGCGCGAAGCACATGATATGAGCAAAGCCAACTCTGAAGAGGTGATTGCCTGCGCATCGCTAAGCGATAAACATAAGCTAGACCGGCAGGCTGCATTGGATGATATTGACGATGAGGCGTTAGAGCACATTGAAAAGTCGCCCAAGGCCTATTTATGTTACAACTTTCTTTCCCCTTACACTGCTAAATTAGGGATGTTTATTCATATTCTTGATTGGCTTCCTGCCCGCTTATTTAGCTTTGGATACCTGATTATTGGCAACTTTAGTCGTGGTACGGGGCGTTGGCTTGATATTGCATTAGACATGAAGGTATCGGCAAGAACCGTAGTGGCAGATATTGCAATAGAAGCTGAAAAAGTAGAAGCAGAGCAAATACACTGTACCTTAGAGCCTGTATGTATGGTGAAGTTAGTAAAACGCAATTTATTGTTCTTTTTAGCGGTAGTGGCATTAGCCACGCTATTCGGTGAATTAAGTTAGGCACTACATTAGTCAGTCATCTTTTAATATAGTTGGAAGGCTGTGTTAAGACAGTTTTAGCACAGCCCAAGACAAGCCTAAATGTATTGAAGCTTTGCTCACAAGCTTATGTCGTTGCAATTAACGATATGCTTTAGGTGTTTCATTCGAATTATCTTTGCATATTCAGCTCAACTTTAACTCTCTTCAGTGCAACTCTCTTCAGCTCAACTTTCTCAATACTTTAGTTTGGAAATTAGAGTTGCCTCGTTAATTGGTATGACCACTAACTTACCTGTGTGATGTTTTTGGTTTACTTACGAATAAATAGAGTAATTATTCTATTTATTTTTGGCGGATTATTCATCTATTACTTAATATTGGTTTACTGTAAACAGGGATTTTGATAGTTTATCGGGCGAATTTTAAAAATGGTATTACCAATTTACCTTTTTGGTCTAAAGTTTATACTTTAAATCATTTTCCACACTGTTAACGTGTATAACGAGACTAGCTGATTAAATGACGTCATTAAAAATTAAAACGCCAAAATTGTCTGACATTATATTGCAGCAGTTAGAAAATATGATCCTTGAAGGTACGTTTTCGCCGGGGCAAAAGCTGCCCGCTGAGCGTGAATTGGCAAAGCAGTTTGAAGTGTCGCGCCCCTCATTACGTGAAGCAATACAAAAGCTAGAAGCAAAAGGTTTAGTCACGCGCAAACAAGGCGGTGGCACATATGTCAGCGAGCAGTTAGAAGGTGGCCTTACCGATCCCTTGTTTGAGCTTATTAGCAAGCATCCCGAGTCTCAATTTGATTTATTAGAGTTTCGTCATGCGCTTGAAGGTATTTCTGCTTATTATGCAGCCTTAAGAGGCACCGAATCAGACTTTAATGTTATTCAGCAGCGTTACCAAGCCATTGAGCAGTTGCCCGCTAATGCGGATGTAGCAACTGAATCGCAGCGTGTTTTTTCATTTTATTTAGCCATTGCTGAGGCTTCTCATAACGTGGTTCTTTTGCACTTAGTACGCGGTATGACAGGATTGTTAGAGAAAAACATCGAACAAAATTTAGCGGCCTTGCGTCAAAAGCAGGGGATCAGCGCACAAGTAAATCAACACAGAAAAACACTATTAGATGCCATTGTGGCAGGTGAGCCTGAGCTTGCCCGACATGCCTGCAATGAGCACTTAGCATTTATTGAAGAAACATTACTAAATATAGGTCGTGAAAATAGCCGTATTGAACGCTCGTTAAGAAGAGTAAGAAAAGGATAACTTACTTTAATCCTGCGTTACGGCAAATAATACTTATTAACCTAGTGAATTATTAGAAGTTTATACACTTGTTGACTATGGTTTAACACGGCAGAGCAAGAATACTAAAACATAGAAAAGGTAGATCACATGTCAGATAATTTTTCAAACGACATCGATCCGCAAGAAACGCAAGACTGGCTCGATGCGTTAGAAGCGATTATTGAAGAAGATGGAAAAGAGCGCGGTCATTATGTATTGGAAGCGTTAATTGATAAAGCGCGCCGCAGTGGTGCGCATTTGCCATATAAAGCCACCACCGCTTACTTGAACACTATTCCTGCTGGGCAAGAACCACCAATGCCGGGCGATCAGTCAATCGAAGCAAAAATTCGTGCGGCTATTCGTTGGAATGCATTAGCCATGGTTATTCGTGGCTCTAAAAAAGACTTAGAGTTAGGTGGTCATATTTCATCGTTCGCATCGTCTGCCATGCTGTACGATGTAGGTTTCAACCACTTCTTCAAAGCGGCTAACGGCGACTTTGATGGCGACTACTTGTATATTCAAGGGCATGTTTCTCCGGGGATTTACTCTCGTGCCTTCTTAGAAGGACGTTTATCGGAAGAGCAGTTAGACAGCTTCCGTCAAGAAGCGAACGGAGATGGACTATCATCTTATCCGCACCCTAAACTGATGCCTGATTTCTGGCAGTTTCCTACCGTTTCAATGGGCTTAGGTCCAATTAAAGCCATTTACCAAGCACGTTTTTTAAAGTACTTAACAGACCGTGGTATTAAAGACTGTTCAGAGCAACGTGTTTATTGCTTCATGGGCGATGGTGAATGTGATGAACCAGAATCATTAGGTGCAATTGGCTTAGCGGCACGTGAAGGCCTAGATAATTTAACCTTTGTGATTAACTGTAATTTACAACGTTTAGACGGTCCTGTGCGTGGTAACGGCAAAATCATTCAGGAGTTAGAAGGCACATTCCGTGGTGCTGGTTGGGAAGTTATTAAAGTTATTTGGGGTTCATACTGGGATCCGTTAATTGCTCGTGATACTTCAGGCAAGTTGCTACAAGTAATGGAAGAAACCGTAGACGGTGAATACCAAAATTATAAAGCCAAAGGCGGTAAGTTTACGCGTGATAACTTCTTTGCGAAGTATCCAGAAACTAAAGCCATGGTTGCAAACATGTCTGATGAAGACATTTGGCGCTTAAATCGTGGTGGTCACGACCCTGTAAAAGTATACGCAGCATACGATAAAGCCTGTAAAACAAAAGGCCGCCCACAAGTTATTTTAGCTAAAACGGTAAAAGGCTATGGCATGGGCGCAGCAGGTGAAGGTAAGAACATTGCGCACCAAGTTAAGAAAATGGACATTGATGCCATTAAACACTTCCGCGACCGCTTTAATATTCCAATTAAAGATGAAGATTTGGCGGATATGCCTTATTACCAGTTCCCTGAAGACAGCGAAGAAGCAAAATACATGCATGCGCGCCGTAACGAATTAGGTGGTTATTTACCTAAGCGACGCCGCAACACAGATATTGAGCTAGACATTCCAAGCTTAAAAGCATTGGAAGCCGTAACGAAAGGGTCGGGCGAGCGTGAAATATCAACCACCATGGCATTTGGTCGTGTATTAACCGCTTTGATTAAAGACAAGCAAATTGGCAAACGCATTGTGCCAATTATTCCTGATGAAGCGCGTACTTTTGGTTTAGAAGGCTTATTCCGTCAAGTTGGTATTTATGCACATGAAGGGCAAAAATACACACCACAAGATGCCGACCAAGTAGCTTACTACCGTGAAGATAAAACGGGGCAAGTATTACAAGAAGGTATCAATGAGTTAGGCGCAATGGCTGATTGGGTAGCAGCGGCAACGTCATACTCAAATACTAACCAGCCGATGATCCCATTCTACATTTATTACTCAATGTTTGGCTTCCAACGTGTGGGTGATTTGGTATGGGCTGCTGGTGATAGCCAAGCAAGAGGTTTCTTAATTGGTGGTACTGCTGGTAGAACGACACTAAATGGTGAAGGATTGCAGCATCAGGATGGCCACAGCCATTCTCATTTTGGCACAGTACCAAATTGCTTAACTTACGATCCTACTTACGGCTATGAAGTGGCAGTGATTGTGCAAGATGGTTTGCGCCGTATGTATGGCGATCAAGAGAATATCTTCTACTACCTAACTATTATGAACGAAAACTACGTACAGCCTGCTATGCCAGAAGGTGTTGAAGAAGGTATTTTACGTGGTATGTACTTGTTAGATACTGTGAAAGCGAAAAAAGCGAAAGCAGAAGTGCAGTTAATGGGCTCTGGCACTATCTTATTACAAGTTAGAGAAGCGGCTCGAATACTAGCAGAAGACTATAACGTTTCATCTAATGTATACAGCGTAACCTCGTTTAATGAATTAATGCGCGATGGTTATGATGTAGACCGCCACAATATGCTTAATCCAGAGCAAGATCGCAAAGAAGCGTACGTGACTGAAGTACTGAATGGTACTAAAGGCCCTGCGATTGCAGCGACAGACTACATTAAGTCATATGCTGATCAAATTCGTGCTTGGGTACCTACCGATTATAAAGTGTTAGGTACTGACGGTTTCGGCCGCTCTGACAGCCGCAGTAATTTACGTCACCATTTTGAAGTTGATCACAAGTACATTGTGGTTGCAGCCCTTAGCGAATTAGCAAAACGTGGTGAAGTAGACGCTAAAGTAGTAACGCAAGCAATAGACGCGTTTTCGATTGACCCTGACAAGCTAAACCCACTGTACGCGTAATAGGAGCAAAAATGGCAAATTTAAATGAAATTTTAGTTCCTGACGTAGGCGGCGATGAAGTTGAAGTCATTGAGCTTTGTGTGAATGTTGGGGATAAAGTCGCAGCGGAAGACTCGTTAATTACGGTTGAAAGCGATAAAGCGTCAATGGACATTCCTGCTCCACAGGCGGGAACAGTAAAAGAAATTAAAGTCGCGGTTGGCGATAAAGTGTCTGAAGGATCGCTAATTGTGATGCTTGAGGCGTCTGCTGATGACTCTGCTAGTGAAAAGTCGGCAACCGAGAGTGACAGTGCGAAAGAGGCTCAGGCTAGCAATCAAGCAGCTGCTGAATCGGCAAACACTTCATCGACTCAATCTTCGTCGAACACAAGCACCACAATTGAAGTAACAGTGCCAGACATAGGCACCGACGGTGAAGTTGATGTGATTGACGTACTGGTAAGCGAAGGCGATAGCGTTAATAAAGAAGACGGCCTAATCACATTAGAAACCGACAAAGCAACAATGGATGTGCCTTGCCCTGAAAGTGGCGTGGTTAAATCATTAAAAGTGGCAGCAGGTGATAAAGTAAGCCAAGGCTCATTAGTACTTATTTTGGCGACTGAAGGTGGTGTAGGCGAACAATCTGCTGAATCTTCTCAGTCTGCGGCTGCAACAAATGGTCAACAAGAATCGTCAACAAGCGGTCAAGAGCAAGTTGACCAAGAACCCAGTGGTGAAGCGCAAGTACAAGCGGTAGAAGTACCAGACATTGGTACAGAAGGCGAAGTTGATATTATTGACGTTTTAGTCGCTGTGGGTGATACGGTTGAAGCTGAGCAAGGGTTAATTACCCTTGAAACCGATAAAGCGACTATGGACGTGCCGTCTCCGTTTGCTGGAAAAGTAACGGAGGTTAAGGTTTCTACAGGCGGTAAAGTTGCCATGGGCGATGTTATCGTAATGATTGAATCTGCAAGCCAAAGTGGTGGAGCTAAAGCAAGTCAGCAAAATGCTGAGCAAAGCACAGGAAAAAGCACCGAGCAAGCTAGCAGCCAGCCGCAAGCATCAAAAGCGCAACCGTCAGCACAAAAAGCGCCACCTGTTCCGCATCACCCTTCAGCGGGCGAGCGTCAAGCGGGTGGCTTAGTGAATGCTACACCATCAGTACGCAGAATTGCCCGCGAATTCGGGGTAGATCTTACTAAAGTTAAAGGCACAGGCCGCAAAGGACGTATTCTTAAGGAAGACGTGCAAGCTTATGTTAAGTACGAATTATCAAGACCTAAAGCAACGGCTGCGTCAAATGTCAGCGCAAGTGGCGGTGGCCTTCAGGTTATTGCTCAGCCAAAAGTCGATTTTGCAAAGTTTGGTGAAGTTGAAAAGGTTGCATTAACGCGCATTCAGAAAATATCTGGTCCTAACTTACATCGCAACTGGGTTACTATCCCACATGTAACGCAATTTGATGAAGCAGATATCACAGATGTTGAAGCATTCCGTAAAGAGCAAAATGCGTTACTGGCCAAACAAAAAGCCGACTTAAAAATTACGCCACTTGTTTTCATTATGAAAGCCTGTGCAAATGCGCTACTGACTTATCCTGTGTTTAACTCTTCACTGGATGAAGATGGTGAACACTTAATTATGAAAAAATACGTTCACATTGGTATTGCAGTAGACACTCCAAATGGCTTGGTTGTGCCAGTGGTGCGTGATGTAGACAAGAAAGGCGTTAATGAAATTTCAAAAGAACTCATGGAAATTTCGAAAAAAGCACGTGATGGAAAACTAAAAGCAGCCGATATGCAAGGTAGCTGTTTTACCATTTCAAGCTTAGGTGGTATTGGTGGAACTGCATTTACACCTATTGTGAATGCGCCAGATGTCGCGATTTTAGGTGTTTCTAAATCAGAAATGAAACCTAAATGGGATGGTGCTGAATTTGTGCCAAGACTGATGTTGCCACTTTCCTTGTCTTACGACCATCGGGTTATTGATGGTGCTGTAGCGGCAAGGTTTGCAGTGCACGTGAGCAGTGTTTTGTCAGATATTCGTAAGTTAGTCCTTTAATTTAAATTCGATAACGGTAAACCAAATGTTTACCGTTATTAATTGGTTAGATTGGGCGACATACCAACAACACAATGATAAACTTGCCATCGCTTTGTCGCATAAGACATGATGGTTAATAAAATAATTCAAAGAGATGTTAGAAATTTGCTATGGGCATCTCGCATTAAGAACAACAGAGGTTAGCAATGAGCAACGATATCAAAACGCAAGTAGTCGTTATTGGTGCAGGTCCTGGCGGTTATTCAGCAGCATTTCGTGCAGCCGATTTAGGTTTAGATGTAACATTAGTTGAAGCGCGCGACACCTTAGGTGGCGTATGTTTGAATGTTGGCTGTATTCCTTCAAAAGCGTTATTACACGTGGCTAAAGTGATTGATGATGCAAAAGATATGGCATCTCATGGTGTTACATTTGGTGAGCCACAAATTGATCTTGATAAAATTCGCGACTGGAAAGACAGCGTAGTAAGCCAACTTACTAAAGGCTTAGACGGCATGTCTAAAATGCGTAAAGTGAAAGTAGTAAACGGCTACGGTAAATTCACCGGCTCAAATACGCTTAAGGTTGAAGGTAAAGACGGTAGCACTACTATCACATTCGACAATGCAATCATTGCTGCGGGCTCAGAGCCAGTAGCGTTGCCGTTCATTCCTGAAGATGATCGTGTTATTGATTCAACCGGTGCACTTGAGCTTAAAAATATTCCTGAAGAAATGCTGGTACTGGGTGGCGGTATTATCGGTCTTGAAATGGGTACGGTATACAGCGCGCTAGGTTCAAAAGTCAGTGTTGTTGAATTTGCTGACCAACTAGTTCCTGCGGCGGATAAAGACGTAGTAAAAACGTATACCAAATATAATAAAGACCGTTTCAACGTTATGTTGTCAACTAAGGTTGTAGCAGTAGACGCGAAAGATGACGGTTTATATGTAACATTTGAAGGCAAAAAAGCGCCTGCAGAGCCAGTGCGTTATGATTCGATTTTAGTTGCTGTGGGCCGTCGTCCAAATGGTAACTTAATGGATGCTGCTAAAGCAGGTGTTAATGTTGATGAGCGTGGCTTTATTAATGTTGATAACCAATTACGCACGAATGTGAACCATATTTTTGCAATTGGTGATGTTGTTGGTCAACCAATGTTAGCGCATAAAGCTGTTCATGAAGCACACGTAGCGGCTGAAGTAATTGCGGGTCAAAAGCACTTCTTTGAACCAAAATGTATTCCTTCAATTGCTTACACTGATCCAGAAATGGCTTGGGTAGGGGTTACGGAAAAAGAAGCAAAAGAACAAGGTATGAATGTTGAATCAGCAACGTTCCCTTGGGCAGCGTCAGGCCGTGCAATTGCATCGGCAAGAACAGAAGGTTTCACTAAGCTAATCTTCGACAAAGATACCCATCGCGTAGTGGGTGGTGCAATTGTAGGTATTAACGCCGGTGAAATGTTAGGTGAAATTGGCTTAGCCATTGAAATGGGCGCAGATGCGGAAGATATCGCATTAACCATTCATGCTCACCCTACACTAAATGAGTCTATTGGCTTAGCGGCGGAAATTTACGAAGGTACAATTACCGACTTACCAAACGCAAAAGCGAAAAAGAAAAAATAGGTTTTATTAGGCTAATACGTCCTAATGGCCTAAATAAGAGTAATACTAAAGCCGCTATCTATTATTAGAAAGCGGCTTTTTGTTTAGCAGAACAAGAGTGCTCATCCATTGGCCTCCCATCAATTTTTAAAGTTAAGCTCATGCCAATAAATGCTGTCAGTCAATTAAGACAAGTGCTTAAAGCAAATTCAACAAAACCATTTAATGCGCGAGGCTCTAAAACCGTACGTTGTGAAGAATGCTTATTGCAACATACGATGTGTATATGTGCAGATGTTAAACAGGTGAAGCTAGATGCTGCGTTTTGCTTAATTATGTATAAAACTGAGCCATTAAAGCCGTCTAATACAGGTAAGTTAATTGCGGATGTTGTTGCAGATACCTTTGCGTTTCTGTGGTCTAGAACCGAACCAAGCGAAGAAATGCTGGCACTATTAAATGATCCGCAGTGGCAACCATATGTGATTTTTCCTGAAGAAGGTGTCGCACCAGAGCGTGTGACTCAGCAGGTAAGCTTAACCGATACAACGAAGCGCCCTTTATTTATTCTTTTAGATGGGACATGGCGTGAAGCCAAAAAAATGTTTCGCAAAAGCCCATGGCTTAATCAGTTTCCTGTATTAAGTTTTGCGCCTGAAACAGTATCAAATTATCAAATGCGTAGCAGCTACCATGATCACCATATCTGTACGGCAGAGGTGGCGGTAATGACGCTAGAGTTAATAAAAGCGCAATCAGCGGCTGATGCATTAGAAGCACATTTTATTGCCTTTAGAAAACGCTACATGGCAAATAAAACCAATCATTTTGGCGATTTTGAAAAGTTGTAGTTAAACAGGTAATATCGGTCGTCGAATAACATAATAATAACTACATTGTGCAAGGAAAAAATTTCACACTTGCGCTACTGATAATAATTACGGGAACTTTCATGAAAAAAGTAACAGCAATTGCTGCTGGTGTTGCGCTAGCGTTAGGCTTAGCTGCATGCTCACCGCAAAACTCAGAAACTGCGAGTAGCACAAAAAGCGAAGTGGCAGAGTCAAAACAACAACTTATCTCAGGTGTTGAATTAGAAAATTTTGATAAGTCAGTTAATCCAGCTGACGACTTTTATACTTACGTAAATGGTAAGTGGCTTGAAAGAACAGAAATTCCTGCTGATCGTTCAAACTATGGCTCTTTTAGTAAGCTATACGATGATTCGCAAAATGCGATGAAAAAGCTGATTGAAGAAGCTGCAGCAAATAAAAATGCAACGCCAGGCTCTAACGAGCAGAAGTTAGGCGACTTTTATAAGGCTTACATGGACACAGAGCTTGCTGAAGAATTAAAGCTTGCACCAATTAAGCCTGATCTTACACTGATTAAGTCAATTAATACGCGTGACGATTACGTTGCGGCAATGGCATATTTACAGAAAAAAGGCGTTACCACTCCGTTTGGCTGGTACGTAAACAATGATGCTAAGAATTCTAAAGAATACGCGGTATACACTTATCAAAGTGGTACAGCCTTACCAGACCGCGATTACTACTTAGAAAACGCAGAAAAATTTGAAAAAATTCGCAAAGAATACATCATATACGTGACAGATATGCTAAAAGCAGCGGGTCACGAACATGCCGAAAAAGCGGCTCAGAGTGTGTTTGAATTTGAAAAGAAACTGGCTGAAAATCACTGGACGCGTGTGCAGTCGCGTGATGCAACTAAGCGTTACAACAAATACAGTGCGGCTGATTTGAACAAAGCCATGGGCGAGTTTCCTTGGGACAAATACGCTGAACAAGTTGGTTTAGCATCAGCTGAGTCTATTATTGTTAGCCAGCCTTCTTACTTTGAAGCATTTGGTGAGCTATTCGCGAACACAGATATTCAAACACTTAAAGACTATATGATGTTCCATACTATTGATGGTGCAGCTAGCCTATTACATAAAGAACTAGTAGACCGTCATTTTGCATTCCATAGCACAGTGTTAAGTGGTGTGGCAGAGCAAAAGCCGCGCTGGAAAAAAGCGGTAGATAGTGCCAATGGCGTGATTGGTGAAATCTTAGGTCAGTTGTATGTGAAAGAGTACTTCAAGCCTGAAGCAAAAGAACGTATGGAAGAGATGGTGGATAACCTGATTAAAGCATACGGTATTGCGATTGATGAGTTGGAGTGGATGTCTGAAGAAACGAAGAAAGCCGCTAAAGTTAAGTTAAGTAAGTTCACACCTAAAATTGGTTATCCTGATAAGTGGAAAGACTATTCAGATCTTGACATTAAAGCAGACGATTTAGTAGGCAATTTTACCCGCTTTAGCGAGTGGACATATCAAGACATGGCAAGCAAAATTGGCAAGCCAGTTGACCGTTCAGAGTGGCATATGACACCGCAAACGGTGAATGCATACTTCAACCCAGTTAATAACGAAATCGTATTCCCTGCGGCAATTTTACAACCACCTTTCTTTAACCTAGAAGCGGATGACGCGGTAAACTATGGTGGTATTGGTGCCGTTATCGGTCACGAATTAGGCCATGGCTTTGACGACCAAGGCGCAAAATATAATGGTGACGGGAACCTAGTTAACTGGTGGACCGAGCAAGATTTAAAAGAGTTTCAAACTCGTGGCGCTAAATTAGCTAGCCAATATGCTGCTTATGCACCATTTGAAGATGCATCAGTAAATGGTGAGCTAACACTAGGTGAGAACATTGGTGATCTTGGTGGCTTAACGGTTGCACTTAAAGCTTATGAATTATCACTAGATGGCAAAAAAGCACCAGTAATGGATGGCTTCACAGGTACACAACGCTTCTTCATTGGTTGGTCGCAAGTATGGCGTCGTAAATATCGTGATGAAGAGTTACGTCGTCGTCTAATGACAGATCCGCACTCACCAAGCCAATACCGTGTAATTGGTATTGTGGCAAGCATGCCTGAGTTTTATCAAGCATTTGACGTGAAGGAAGGTGATGCAATGTATATTGCGCCTGAAGATCGCGTAAAAATTTGGTAATTAATTCCTGTTATGAACAAGCCAGCAATTTTTTGCTGGCTTGATATAAATCACTATTATGCTAACTATATTTTTTATTTATAGTTATCCAATTTTAATTTCCCCTTATTCCTATTATACTTTACGTCCACGTAAACCATATCAATCAAAGATTTAAAGTGGGTAGTGACAGATGTACTACACTTTCTAAACCCGTTATAGGATGTGGTTATTGTCGAATGACAAAAACTCAACGTTCGTGAGTGTAAACTAAGCAGTCAACTAACCACGCACATTTAAGATAAAGAGGACACAGTCGTGCTTCAAGAATATCGTAAACACGTAGAAGAGCGTGCAGCAGAAGGCATTGTACCTAAGCCGTTAAATGCCAAGCAAACAGCAGAACTTGTAGAACTAATTAAAAATCCACCTGCTGGTGAAGAAACCTTTTTACTAGAACTATTATCTGATCGCGTACCTCCTGGGGTAGATGATGCAGCGTATGTTAAAGCTGGCTTTTTAGCTGCTATCGCAAAAGGCGAAGCAACATCACCAATTTTGGACGCTGAACAAGCAACGAAATTATTGGGCACTATGTTAGGTGGTTATAACATTCAGCCAATGATTGAGTTACTTGATAACGACCAGCTTGCGCCAATTGCCGTTGAAGGCTTAAGTAAAACATTATTGATGTTTGATGCTTTCTTTGATGTTAAAGAAAAAGCAGACGCTGGCAATAAATATGCTAAGCAAGTAATGGAATCATGGGCAAATGCAGAGTGGTTCTTAAACAAGCCGGCAGTACCTGAAAAAATTACTGTTAAAGTATTTAAAGTCACTGGTGAAACCAACACTGATGACTTGTCACCTGCACCAGATGCATGGTCTCGTCCAGATATTCCATTACACGCGTTAGCGATGCTAAAAATGGAACGTGATGGTATTAACCCTGACGAGCCGGGCTCAATTGGCCCAATTAAGCAAATTAAAGCACTTCAAGAAGATAATATTCCATTAGCGTATGTTGGTGATGTAGTTGGTACGGGCTCGTCTCGTAAATCAGCAACTAACTCGGTACTGTGGTTTATGGGTCATGATATCCCTCATGTTCCAAACAAGCGCAGCGGCGGTGTATGTTTAGGCGGTAAAATCGCTCCTATCTTCTTCAACACAATGGAAGATTCAGGCGCATTACCAATAGAGCTTGATGTACAAAAAATGAATATGGGCGATGTTATTGATATTTTCCCATACGAAGGCGTTGTTAAGCGTTCAGGTACTGATGAAGTAATTTCTGAGTTTGAGCTAAGCTCAAACGTATTACTTGACGAAGTACGTGCTGGTGGTCGTATTCCACTTATCATTGGTCGTGGTCTAACAGACCGTGCTCGTGAAGCACTAGGTTTAGGCTCTACTGATATCTTCAAAAAGCCTGTTGATCCAATAGATTCTGGCAAAGGCTTCACGCTAGCACAGAAAATGGTTGGTAAAGCGTGTGGTGTTGCTGGTATTCGTCCTGGTCAATACTGTGAACCGAAAATGACAACGGTTGGTTCGCAAGACACTACAGGTCCTATGACGCGTGACGAACTAAAAGATTTAGCATGTTTAGGCTTCACAGCTGACTTAACAATGCAATCATTCTGTCACACTTCAGCGTATCCGAAGCCAGTTGATGTTGAAACGCATCACACATTACCAGACTTCATTATGAATCGTGGCGGTGTTTCTCTACGTCCTGGTGACGGTATTATCCACTCGTGGTTAAACCGCATGTTGTTACCAGATACAGTTGGTACTGGTGGTGACTCGCATACACGTTTCCCAATGGGTATTTCATTCCCAGCTGGTTCTGGTCTTGTTGCATTCGCAGCAGCGACAGGTGTAATGCCGCTTGATATGCCAGAGTCTGTATTAGTTCGCTTTAAAGGCGAAATGCAACCGGGTATTACATTACGTGATTTAGTGCACGCAATTCCGTTATATGGCATTAAAAATGGCCTATTAACTGTAGAGAAAGCAGGTAAAATCAACGAATTCTCAGGTCGTGTACTAGAGATTGAAGGGCTTGAAAACTTAACTGTTGAGCAAGCATTCGAACTTTCAGATGCATCAGCAGAGCGTAGTGCAGCAGGTTGTACGATTAAGCTTTCTGAAGAGTCAGTTAAAGAGTACTTAGAATCTAACATTGTAATGCTTAAGTGGATGATCGCTGAAGGTTACGGTGATGTTCGTACTATTGAGCGTCGTATTCAAGCGATGGAAAGCTGGTTAGCTAATCCTGAGTTAATGGAAGCAGATAAAGATGCTGAATATAAGCATGTAATCGAAATTGATCTTGCTGACATTAAAGAGCCAATTGTATGTTGTCCAAACGACCCTGATGATGCAAAAGTATTATCAGAAGTAGCGGGCGAGAAGCTTGATGAAGTATTTATCGGCTCATGTATGACGAACATCGGTCACTTCCGTGCTGCTGGTAAATTACTAGATAAGCACAAAGGCGAATTACCGACACGTTTATGGATTGCACCGCCAACTAAAATGGATCGTGATCAATTAACGGAAGAAGGGTATTACGGCATATACGGCCGCGCAGGTGTGCGTATTGAAACACCGGGCTGTTCACTATGTATGGGTAACCAAGCACGTGTTGCAGACAAAGCAACGGTATTGTCTACCTCTACGCGTAACTTCCCTAACCGTTTAGGTAATGGTGCGAATGTATATCTAACGTCAGCTGAATTAGCGGCGGTAGGTGCAATTGTTGGTCGTTTACCAACGGTTGAAGAATACATGGAATATGCGAAGCAAATCGATGCGACAGCAGCGGATACATTCCGTTACTTAAATTTCCATAAGATGCCGCATTACACTAAAAAAGCGGAAACAGTGATTATTCAACAAGCGGTTTAATGCTGAGGAATAAATTGTTTTAACACACCGTTTTAACAATACACTTTAATAAAAACGCACCTTATTGTAAGGTGCGTTTTTTTATGTCTGGCAACATGCGCCCAGTGTGGCGATAAGAAACAAGTAGTGAATAATATGACCATGAACGTATTGATAATTGGCTATGTGTGGCCAGAGCCGAAGTCATCAGCTGCGGGCAGTAATATGCTTTCTTTGATAAAGTTATTTCGTCAACAAGATTGGCAAGTAACCTTCGCCAGCCCTGCTGAGTTAAGTATGCACATGGCAGACTTGGCTATGTTGAATGTGCCAACGCAAAGTATTGCACTGAACGACAGTAGCTTTGATCAATATATTTCTGAATTAGCACCAGATATTGTGGTGTTTGACCGCTACATGATGGAAGAGCAGTTTGCATGGCGGGTTGAGAAAAACTGTCCTTCGGCACTTAGGATCTTACAAAGCGAAGATTTACACTTCTTACGCCAAGCTCGACACAAAGCATTAAAACAGCATCGAGATATTCAACAAGAAGATTGGCATTCAGATTATGCGAAAAGAGAGATTGCAGCAATTTTGCGTTGTGATCTTACTTTCATTATTTCGAGTGCTGAAATGAAGTTGTTACAAGAGCAATTTAACATTGATCCTGCATTGTTACAGCATGCGCCATTCATGGTTGAAAATATTTCATCAAATGAAATTGACACGCTGCCGACGTTTGAGCAACGTACGGATTTCATTTCAATTGGCAGTTTTCGTCATGAGCCGAATTGGGATGCCGTATTGTGGCTTTATAAAGAAATTTGGCCAAAAATTAGAAAGCGTTTACCGCAAGCAAGTATTCGGGTTTGCGGTTCATACCCTCCTAAAAAAGCAACGCAGTTACATAATCCGAAAATTGGGTTTTATGTGAAAGGGTGGGTTGAAGATGCACAACATGAAATGCAACAAGCAAGGGTGTGTTTAGCACCACTGCGTTTTGGGGCAGGCCTTAAAGGTAAGTTAATTGATGCGATGCAGGCTGGTACGCCTAATGTCACATCAACTATTGGCGTTGAGGCAATGAGTTGTATACCAAGGCTTGAATATTCCTCTGAATCACGTGTTAGTGTTGATGGGGGCGAAGCAACTCTTACAGATGAAGCTAAGAACACTTTACCATGGTCTGGTTATATTGAAGATGATGTTGATTCATTTGTAGAGCAGGCGGTTGCGCTGTATTCAGACTCAACTGCTTGGCAACAGGCGCAGCAAAATGGTTTTCAGATAATTAATCAAATTTATGATGCTGAAGTGATCGGTAAGGCGCTTATTGACAGAATCAATAATGTGTTACAACACCTTGGTCAGCATAGATTAAATAATTTTACAGGTGCTATGCTTCGCCACCACTCATTGAAAAGTACTCAATACATGTCTCAATGGATTGAAGAAAAAAATAAGCATAAAGTTGAGCCTGAATCATAACAAACGCCCGTAATCGGGCGCTACTGGGCTGTGTTTAGTAGGGCGTATTTAGAAGGCACTGTTTATAAGTTAATGCTTACAACCAGTGCTTAAAAATCCGTACTTAAAAATCCGTACTTAAAAATTAGTGACACTATTTTTTATTGGCCGCAACTTATGCGGCGTCTTCTTTTTCAATAATAAAGTCGTTATTTTTCTCAAGCTCGGTGTCGGCATTTGCAGTATCTGTATCTGGTAAGGTTGTTATATCGGCTTGCAGAACGTTTTTTGTGTCAGCGTCTTCATCACTGCTAGTTGCCTCGGTAGATTTATTAGACTTAGTGTCTGCTTTTTTTGACGACTTTTCAGCTGCTTTTTTCTTAGCTTGCAGGGCGATAAGCACGTCTTCTCTGTTCTTTGCTAAAAATACGCTTAATTCTTCTTTCATTGCTTCATCAAGGGCGAGTGGTGCCTCATCTAACAATACTGTTAAATGCTCTGCCATGTCTAACATACGATCGTATTCATCAGCAGATTTTTTATCAGTAAAGGTCATCACTTCTTTTCCTTTATTGTTTACAGTTCTAATTATTACGTAACGAGTTTCAACAGCCATAACTTGCCCCTAATCATTTATCTTTTACTTTGATACAACGATGTATAGTTTACTGTTTAAATATACAGTAGTATTTTATTATGTAAAGAAAGAATGCAAATATTTCTCAAATAGTAATAATTATCATTTGCAAATGGGTTTTGTTCATGCATAATAGATTTCGAAAGTTGCTTACACTTAGTTAAAAATTATTTTTTAACTTATTGTTTAACGGTCGATAAGTTGCTGCTGTATTTGT
The DNA here is from genome assembly GCF_016469335.1 of Flocculibacter collagenilyticus. NCBI lineage: Bacteria > Pseudomonadati > Pseudomonadota > Gammaproteobacteria > Alteromonadales > Pseudoalteromonadaceae > Flocculibacter > Flocculibacter collagenilyticus. Next base: position 3,238,775 of record NZ_CP059888.1, on the reverse strand, counting down.
CTTTTAATATAGGTGTGGTTTAACTTTCAGAGTCCCTCCACGGGTCTTAAATGTGCTGGTTTGCCAGAGAGGCTATTTACTTCTCTGGCTTTTTTTTTATATGATTGCAGTTGTAAAAAAATGAGCAAATAATAGAGACGAAAATGAAAGGTCAACAGACCCTTACAATGCACAAGCGCAGCAGTAAATTTAACCATTGGTTATCTTGCACTTTAATGCTTGCGATCATTGCTTTCGTTAACCATGATCTCACGCATTATTCGCTTACTTCCTTTAACCACTCGGTAATACAAACCCAGCATGGCCTTCACTCAACTGGTAATAGCATAGTAGCTAGTGCCATTACAGATGTAGAAGGCACTGAAAAGGTAAAGCAAGCCGTTCACGCAACTGACATTGGTAATGAAGAGTCAACGCCAATATCCTATGCAGACTGCTTACTGTGTTTGTATTCTCATCTTTTGGACACTGGAATTAACAGTGTCGGTTTATTCAATTTTGAAATAAGCCAAATGAGTGACGTGCTGAATAATCGGCTCGATACTGACTTTCCATCGCTATTAATCACGCTTTACTACCTTCGCGGCCCACCTCGTTCATTCTTATAAGCCGTAAGGCTTTATAACGCTATTCACTATTTTTGATGTTTATGAAGGGCATATGTTCGTCATATTTATTCATGTGATCTTTGCCAACTATGCTTCAAATGCAGTTGATATAGCGTGTTACCTATATTTGTCATAGTGAAACGATAACATCGCACTTTTATTTTTCCATACTAATACTGGCTACACTTGCTGGTGTTTTTTGATGCGATGTTAACCAGTAGCTATAGTTAATAAAATTTGATGCTGTATGGCTAGCTAATACTTATTTTCTATAGGTGTATTGTTGGCGGTGCAGTGCTTTACAAGTGAATGAACAAAATGAAAACACAATTAAATACAATACTTTTGGGTTTAGCCGCGGCTTCTGTGTCTGCTTATGCTGATAACGCTGCAACAGGGCACTTAATCAAGGGCACAATAATTGACCCTACGGGTAAACCGATTTCGTCCGCACAAGTTGATCTTCATGGCACAAGACTGACGACTCAAACGGATGAAAACGGACAGTTTGAATTAACACTTCCTCCGTTGAAAAAAACCAACAAGGCTGCACTTAATCAACATGCTGATGAATTGCATGTGAAAGCAGATGGCTTTGGTTTTAAAACGGTTAAGATCATGCACCAAGATGGGGTGCATCAAATAACGCTGTCTCCATCGGTTATGGAGCATTACGATGTGTACGCAACCCCATTTCATGCCTCTACTTTAGAATCGTCTGCGCCAGTTAGCGTGTTGGCAGGTGACTCCTTAAAAAACAAACATGCTTCAACGTTAGGCGACACATTAAAAACAGAACTTGGTGTGCATTCTTCTTATTTTGGGCCAGTCAGTAGTAGCCCTATCATTCGTGGGTTAGATGGCCCGCGCGTAATGATCGCGCAAAATGGTTTAGACGTGAGTGACGTTTCACGTGGCAGCCCAGATCACGTTGTTGCCACTGAAACCGCAACAGTGACACAAGTTGAAGTATTAAGAGGGCCTGCAACATTATTCTATGGCAGCGGAGCCATTGGTGGTGTTGTGAACATTGTTGATAACCGAGTACCAACAAATACTGACACTATTGCTGAATGGCAAGCTAGCCATAATACGGTTGCGAATGAAAATGAAGCTGCGTTTATGTTTGGTACTGGCAAGGACGACGTTGCGGTACATCTTGATGGTTTTTGGCGCAAAGGTGATGACTATAACATTCCCATCCAGTCAGAAATGCATGATGATCACGACGAAGAAGCGCATGAACATGATGAAGAGCACCATGATACAGCAACGGATAAGCTTGAAAATAGCAATGCCAAAGCGTTAGGCGGTACTGTCGGCGTAAGTTATTTAATGGATGATGGCTTTGTAGGATTTTCATTTGGTCGGCTTGAACGTAATTACGGTATTCCTTTTCATGCTCACGAAGAACACGAAGAACATGAAGAACATGAAGAACATGAAGCGCATGAAGCGCATGAAGCGCATGAAGAGTCTGTTGAAGGTCAAATGCAGCAGAATAGGTGGCAACTGTTAAGCGAAAAAGCATTGGATAGTAATGTACTAACAGCTATAAACACTAAAGTCGGTTACACAGATTACCAACATGCAGAAGTAGAAAACGGTATTGTTGGCACAGTGTTTAATACTGAAGCATGGCAACTACGCAGTGATTTAATATTAAAAGAACATGCGGGCTGGCACGGCGCAGTCACGTTTGACTACAAAAACAACGACTTTAACGTAGTCGGCGCAGAAGCATTTTCACCACCTTCAACAACTCGCTCTTACGCGCTTGCATGGCTGGAAGAAAAGCACTTTGGTGATGTACTGGTTCAGTTGGGCGCTAGAATTGAGCGGGTTAAGCTAACTACAGATGTCGCTGAACACCATGATGATGAAGAGCATGAAGAAGACGAGCATCATGATGAACTAGAGTTAAATACATCAAGCTTTCCTGCACAAACGTTTACACCAAAGAGTATTTCAGCAGGAATTGTTTGGGACTTCACCCCAGGCTACAACATCGCGTTATCCTACACACACGCAGAACGTGCTCCATCTGCATCTGAATTATTTTCATTTGGGCCACACATAGGCACCAATACATTTGAAGTAGGCGCACTTTATCAGTTAGATGCAGAGGCCGACCATGCCGATGAATTTATTGCCACTAATAACACCGCTAAGCTAGAAAAGTCTAATAACATAGAGTTAAGTTTTAGAAAATTTGAAGGTGATGTAGGGTTTGTCGCAAACGTTTTTTATAACCAAATAGATGACTATTACTTCCAAGCTGATACTGGGCTCACTTTTAGTGCTGAGCATCATGACCACGAAGAAACAGAAGAAGAGCATGCTGCGCATGAGGATGAGGCAGGCTTACCTATCTTTAACTACCAAGTACGAGACGCTGAGTTTTATGGACTGGAAGCACAACTGATGTGGCAATACACACCAGCCTTAAAGTTTACACTGCAAGCAGACACAATTCGTGGCAAATTAGCGTCTGGCGAATACTTACCACGTATTCCACCAGCAAGGTTAGGCTTAATGGCTAACTATGAAATCGGTAATTGGAGCTTACAGTTAGACGCAATGCATCACTTTGAACAAAGCCGTATTGCAGCTAATGAAACAGAAACAGATAACTACACCATGACTAATGCAATCCTAAGCTATCATTTTGATTATGCTAAACAATACTTTAGCACTTATATTAAAGTGAATAACTTATTTGACCAAGTGGGCCGTGTGCATAGCTCATTTTTAAAAGATGAAGTCGTGCTGCCTAGCAGAGGGATTGTACTGGGTATTCGTAGTCAGTTTTAATTAATGTGTTTTAATCATTATCATTGAGGGGAGCAGAAGCTCCCCTTAAGTGCATTAAATTAGCTACTTATGTTTTTGTTAGATGGTTAATGGCTGCTTGTCCGTTTTGGTGCTTGTTGTTAATAAAGTGAGCCATTTTGTCAGCAACCTTATGATTAGTGAGCTGATCTGCGATTTTTAATAATGTCGTTTGATTAGCCTCTTCACCACTTTCTACAGCCTTTTGAAAACGATTCCATAAACTAAATAGACTTTGCGGCTTTTGGCTTAATAACTCGATGGCGTGATAAATCGTTATTCCGCAGGTGTAGTAATATCGAAATTTTCCATTATCAGCAGCTTTAGATAGAGGAAACTGCTCAATACCTTCAGCACAGTGATTTTTCATATTCTCAATTTTTTTGGTTACATAGTTTGTGGTGTCAGGGAATAAGTGGGTGAGGGCATGTGCTGCCAACATATCTGCATGGCCTTCGTGGATCCATGATTGACTGTCATCAGCGGGATGAACGTGCTGAAATAAGTGTGCTGCTTCATGTGCAAAAAACCATAATGTTTTATGCAGAAAGTGGTCGTCGGAAACCTTTTTCTCGAGGTTACTCATATTCCAGTGCATAAAAATCTGATTAGGCAATGTACCGCCTTCAGATGAGCCGCCTTTAGCATTGGCGTAAGAAGCAAAAAGGGTTGGCTTACTGTTAGATTGCAGCTTCCCTAAATGCTTTTCAAAGTAATTCATGAATGTGGGGATGTCTGAATTAAGTGATGTCGTTATTTTTTCAGGTAAACCACTATCAATTAAAGCAATAAAACTATCAGTCACTATAGGCTGCTGCTTACCAACATAAATATTCATACCGTTGTTACTATCAGTCCAGCTTACTGCTTTGGTAACGAGTTCACCGTTCACAATAGCATGTTCATTATCAGGAATGGTTAAGGTTAAATGCCATTGATTTACCGAGTCATCACAGCTATTAATGCACGCAAACAAGCGGCCACTATGAAATAACATTCCGCCGTCAGAAAAAGGTGAAAAAGGTGCGTAATCTTTGGGTAAGTGCTTGTACGTTGGGGTTAATGTAAACGCTGCGTGTGTAAAAGCCGAGCCATCCTTTGTAACAACATACTCTTTGTTATTCTGATAAATAATTTTGAAGTTATCAGAAACAGGTGTCCATCGTTTAACCCTTGAATTATCTGGATTTCTAATAAACTCTAACTGCTTAGCAGGCTGATGTAGTTTGTAATCAAGTGTCCAAATGTTGTCACTTGATCTTAAAATCAGAATATCTACATTTGAAGTTGAAGTTGAAGTTGAAGTCGCGTGAGCATTAAGAGAAACGGCTAGAGAAATGGATAAAGTCATAAAAAGTAGAATGTATCGCATATAATTCCTTATAAACCAGATGAATCGATTAAAAAAGAATTATCACTTTTATCAACATGTTTCGCAATTGCTGCCAGAGGAAGACATGAATAATTATAATCATCTTAAAGCGTACTTTTTATCTAAGCCAGAATCGACATTAGACTTTCCGTTCGGAGACGATGTATCGGTGTTTAAAGTTAAGAATAAAATGTTTGGTTTAATTGGCTTTGGCGAAAATGAAATGAGCATGAACTTAAAGTGCGATCCCGATGAAGCTAATGCTTTACGCGATATTTATTCTTCTATTACGCCTGGCTACCATATGAATAAAAAGCATTGGATCACCATCACATTTACTGAAACTCATGAAGATGATAATAAGAACGTGAATTATCAGTGTAATGTCCCAAGCGGCGAAATCTTTCGTTTAATAGATGCGTCATTTATGCTGGTGGTGAACAAAATGCCAAAGAAAGATCAAACTTCTATTCTTACTCATATGTAATAGCCAAATATGTCGGAGATGCCTGCATATTGATAAGGAACCTCGTTATTATACATTGGCAAAATAACGAGGCGTTAATAGAGGTGACAGTGAGCCCTAATCAGGTATTTATGGCGTGGTCTTTGTTACTCAGCTGCGGCAGAGGTGTAAATGCACCAAATTCAGTAACGCCTTTTCGCCAAAAATAGATGGCCACACAACCAGCTACAATTGATAACGCTGCACCAAATTCATCCAGATACCAAACTGATTGCTCATTTCGTATGGTAATTGGCGTAAATACTTTTTGAATAAAAATATTCGCGCTTGCGTGGTAAATAACAGCGGTCCACAAACTGCCCGTTTTTAAGCGAAGATAGGTCATAATAACGCTGTTCGCGAGAATGAAGAGGGTAAAAAAGCATAACTGATAATACAGTGGTGTAACATTGTTACCGTACAGCCCTTTAATAATCAACGGCCAGTGCCAAATAGACCAGATAATGCCACTGATAAGAGCAATACCAGCAAATGACATCAGTTTTGATAGTTCTGAAACTAAAAGACCACGCCATCCGATTTCTTCTCCTAAGATTGAAGGCAAGGACACAACAAAGCTAACACTAGCTACTAAAGCAATATGAAATAGAAAGGTGCTGAAATTGCTCCAATCGTTTAAACGGTATTTTTCTTTTTGATCCAGTAAGAACTCTGTATTGTAAAAATCGCCAAATCCTAGTAGCCAAATGAACAAATACGCTATTAAGGCGATGAAGCAAGGGATTAAGTAGCTCATCCACTGATACTTCCACTCTCCCCAGTGCCAGCCAAGGCTTGCCAAGCTGCGCTTTCGAACGATACAGGTGGCAATGGTTGCGGCCCCCACAGACAACATTAATGGGGTAGCTTGGCCCATGCGATAGATCAGCCAATATCCAAGTAAGTAAAATACGGTTACGAAAAAGAAGAAAGTAGACAGAGTTAATACGGTATCTTTAGACGTTTTCAATACAACCTCCATGGTGCTTAAAGATAATAGATCGACCTTGTCTGGGGCAGCAATGCGCTACCCCAGCTTAAATAGATGAAAGGCTAGTTAATGTAAGCTCTCAGTTGTCCATTTATTATTTGAAAAGTGCATGATTTCATCAGATGAGGTTACGCAAAACCTTGGTACATGAAGTTGATCATTTATTAAGTACTGACACTTGTCAGGCGCTTGCGTTAGATTTTGCCAGCTATTTTTGGCTGTATTGTATGTTTGTATAACATGATTGACTGAGAAGGTATTTTGTTCCAGTCGATATGCATATGCGTTTGACTCATCTTCAAAGTTCACGTCAACAATAGTGTAAGAAGGCGCTTTAACTTCTTTCCACGTTTTGCCTGCATTTTTTGAAATAAACACATCTGAAAATGCTCCCTGCGCATTAATTAAGGTAACTACTCCGTTTTCGGATACATTGAAACTGGAAAAGTCTTGAGGCAATTTCGCATCAAGCCATGTCATATTTTTGATATCTAATACACTAAAAATATTAGGCATCAAGCCAACGTAATAATGCTGGTTAGCTATTGCGGCTTTTGGGAGCGTTTGCGCGTCACCTTTGTGCTGAAAGCTTTTTATAAGCTTCAAACTAGTGCTGTTATTTAGCTTAGAAAGATAAACGGATAAATGAAAATCATGACCAACGAACCACATTTTTTTAGGTGGTGTTTTTTTAGCTGACAGTATCAAAAGCTCATTATTTACACCATCCATGTCGTATATTAATTCGTTTTTAGGCAATTGAAGATATGCTTTCCAGTTAGCTCCAGAATCATTACTTATTAAAATATTATTATCAGCGGTAGCTGCGTATAAATAGCCTTTAAACCAAAGTACCTTAGTTATTTTGCTAACAGTGCCTGTATCAAGCGTTGTCCAAGTTCCGTTTGCAGTTCTTTTTTTAACTTGTCCTAAATCAGCAGAAAAATATAAATTTCCTTTATCGTCTGAACTAGGCGTTTGCGTTTTACTGGGTGGGATTGTTTCGATGATTGAGCTATAAAAAGCGTTAATATCTGACACTTCTGATAACTGCTTTTTTAGTGATCCTTGCTTTAGGCTATCGGTATAGTGCATGCCTAAATCTGCAATAGCTCCAAGGCCAGAGCCAGCTCGTTTAACCTGATTAATATTAGGGATACTTTTTGGCTCCCAGCGATTGACGTTAGTTGTCTTTAAATAAGTTGCGTATTGACTTTGTTTTTCTATTAATAGGTTGGATGACGTTTCAGTGTGCTTTGGTAGCCATACTTCTTTACCGTCTCCAATAGTAAAGTTAATTAACGATCCTAAATTGGTTAACTCGCCAGCTTGAACCTTTAATGTAGGGTATCCAGATAGTTTAATACTTTTGGCACTGACAGGATCTACGTAATAACTCGCACTTTTTAATTCATATTCTCCAGCAGGTAACCATAATCCAGACGTATTGTTTTGACTGTTTTTCTTTAATAAGAAATGTTGTTCACTATTTTCTAATTGCAGTGTTAGGTTGGGGTGGAGTCTCGGAAAGTGAACAAAGATATAGCCATGAGTTGCGGACAAAGTTTGGGGGTTTTGTGGTTTATTTGTTGCCTGGCATCCTGCAAGCAGTAGCAATATGGCAAAAAAGTGTAAATATTTAACCTTCATATTAAACCTAATTTCTTATTTTTGTTAACTTCAAAGAGAATAATGTCAAAAGGTTCATTAAATAACAATCATAAGATGAATGAGAAAAAACCCCTGTTTAATACTCGGTGTCTATACTTGATGAACAAATTACCTAGTGTATGAATAGTTGAGTGCATAACAATAAGGCAAACATAATGAGTAAACCTTACCCTCGAACCTTTTCCCACATTGGTATTTCGGTGCCTAATGTGGAAGCCGCAGTAAAGTTTTATACCGAAGTATTAGGTTGGTATGAAATCATGAAACCGACAGAGATTTTGGAAGATGACAGTCCCATAGGAAAAATGTGTTCAGATGTGTTTGGAGCAAATTGGGAAAAGTTTAAGATTGCCCATTTATCAACGGGTGATCGAATTGGCGTGGAGATTTTTCAATTTAAGAATCAAACGAACCCAGAAGATAATTTTGAATATTGGAAAACAGGCATTTTTCATTTTTGTGTTCAAGATCCAAACCTTGAAGAATTGGTGGAAAAGGTTGTGGCGGCGGGCGGCAAAAAAAGGATGGAGCAGCCGCGTTACTATTATCCGGGTGAAAAGCCGTACCGAATGATTTATATGGAAGACCCTTTCGGAAATATTTTAGAGATATATAGTCATAGCTATGAGTTAACTTATGCGGCGGGTGCTTATTAGTAATCGAATTATCGTGTGCTTTTGGTAAGGGCGCTGGCTTATAACAAGGGGCTTGTAATGAATTTCAAGATGCAGCTATATTCACTAACTGCATCTTTACATGCTTAAAATATTACGTTAGCGTTTAATTAAGCGCTTTTTTTGCCAAGTAACTGGTCAATAATATTGCCCATTTCTACTGGCATTTGGCCTAAAATAGCTTGGTGGTCGTTTGCTAAAATCATGTCTTGTTCAATATAAGAAACAATTTCTGATGTTTCTACATCAATGATGCCACCAAACGCAGTCACACTTCTAACGCCTGGAACTTGAATACCGCCTGACGAGTCAACGTGTAATACGATCACATGCTTAAAGTTGAACGATTTATCTTTTACGACACCTGCACTTTTCAGCGCGTTAGTTAGCTTACCCATTGATTCTGCTAACTCTTCAGCCGAACCGCTTAACTTAAATTCGCCTTTATTTGCTTGACGACGCATGTTTTCACCTAGCGTCCAAGACATATTACCAACCATGCTATACATCTGTTGTGCAGAAATAACAGAAGCGCCATTTTGCGCTACTGCGCCAGCGGTAATTGATAAACCTACTTCTGCCGAGTTACCTGGCACGCCATGTAAAGACACAGGGAAGATAAGTGCAGGGTTGGCTGCTGATACTTGAATAGGGAATTCGTATGCGTCATTTTTCTTAAGTGCAGTAGAGTTACAAGCTGTTAATGTAGTGGCCGCCATAGCTGTTACTAAAAGTGCTTTTAACATGTTTTTCATTTTTTATTCCTTATAGTTTATATAACGCAATCCATGCTTATTGCTCATGCTTAACGCACTGTCTTGCGCGGGAGGCAGGATTATACAAAATTTTAAGCGTATGTAAATCTAATGGTTTGAAAAGTTAAAATTTAGTTTTTTGTTTGAGGGGGATAGTGCTCAGTATATTATGCAGGGTATAGCCTTTGAGTTTAGTGAATATCAGAATTAATGCTGCTTAGCGTATTTAACATGGCACTTGTCACGACATATTGTCATCAAAGTCAGTGATATACGACAGAGCATAGACGGTGATTACCCTCAAGACTCCCTTCTTTTATGGAGACTATTCTGAAATAATATTCATTCAAACAGATACCATTTGTAAAATAGCAAGGAACAATATGCCTAAGCGCAATCGAGCATGGATTCAGTCTTTATATGAGCGAAGCTGGGAAATGGAGTTACTTATTTCTGGTTTCGTACTTGTTTTTCTTCTTCAATCTTTTAACAGCTTTAATTACTTAAGTTCATGGACCAGATATCACATTGCTGATAACGGCAGCATTGCCACTTTTTTAAGTATGTTTGTTGTTGCACTTTTCGTGATGAGTTGTTTTATTTTAACGGCTTTTTTAGTAATGAATTTAGCATTTAGGGCCTATTGGGTAGCGTTGATTGGCTTAATGTCGAGCATAGATAAAAGTCATGGAAGCGTTTCATTTAGCCGTTATCGCAAACAAAATATTCAGCAAGTAGTGCATTTTAGGCAAGCCAGCCAACACATTAATACTGTAGACCACATAGGTAGCCAACTATTTTCAATTGCCTTGGTATTTGTGTTTTATATTTTCAGCGCTACCGCATTATTTTTATGGGTGTCTCTATTTAATGCGGCTTTGGCAAGTTTGACTGAAAATAGTATTGTAAACATGATAACTAGCTGGCTGGAGTGGCTATATTTTGTCGCGATGATTTGGTTTTTGTTCGATATATACAGTGGAGGGGCGATTAGTCGAGGTTGTCACTCCCGACTACAGCCGATTAATTATTATATTTACCGCGTGTTTAGAATGTTATCAGGTTATTTTTTATATGAAAAAGTTGCTTTAAGTGGTCGTCAAGCTGGGTTAACTAAAGCAATTAATATTACTTTGTTGGTGTGCTTGGTCGGCAGTGTTTTTCGTGGAGCACAGGATGAGCGAGGTGAGTACTTTGCATTTACAAATTGGGCATCTAGTAAGGCTGGTGTTCACGGTTTGAAAATAAATTACCTATCTGACTATGTAAAGAAAGGCTACTTGAATGACATTATGTTAGACAAGCGTGTGTACCGTAAATTGCCTGTAAAAGTATTCGTGCCTTTAACTGCAACGTTATTACATCACTTAGACCAAGCGTGTGATATGACAGACAGTAATGAAAAAAACATTGCGTGTTTTAGCCAGTTTATTCAGGTGAGTGTTGATGGTGAGCTTCAATCTTTAACTTGGCACCCTGAAACTAATACCAAATATGCCACTAAAGGGTTGAGTGCTTATATTGATTTGCCTTCGTTAGCGCGGGGTGAGCATCAGTTAATGTTTCGTGTGCCTTATCTTGACCAGCCTCTTACCGCGCCATTTTGGTTCTATCCTTAAGCGAGTATTTACTCGCTTTTTACTGCTCTTTGCATTTATCTCAGAAAATATGTCTACACTATTTCTACCGTTTAGAATTTATCAAGTTAGGCATTAAATGCAGTCTTTACATGTTCATGTTATTCAGCCAGTAAAAAAGAGTGGGTTAGGTCACATAGAAAGCTGGTTAGCACAACAACAAGCAACAGTCAGTGTTACTCGACTTTATAACGGTGAAGCTCCACCTAAACACGCCAACTTTGATTGGTTAATTCTGTTAGGTGGACCTATGAATGTGTATCAAGAAGAGGAATATCCTTGGTTAATATCGGTTAAGCAATTAATTAAACACTCAATCGAGCAGGATAAAATAATTTTTGGTATTTGCTTAGGGGCGCAACTTGCTGCTGTTGTACTTGGGGCTAACGTTACCGAAAACCCTCATGAAGAAGTGGGTTGGTTTGATATAAACTTTAATGAGAGTGCGCAACAACATCCGTTATTCTCACATTTTGGCAAAAAGATAAATGTGCTGCAGTGGCACGGTGATACATTTGCCACTCCAGAAAATGCCATGCACGTTGCTTCATCTGCCGCGTGTTTGAATCAGGGGTTTGTATTCCCTCAACAAGGCAAGCCACAAATTGTAGGGCTGCAATGCCACATGGAATGGACGCCTGATATTATTGACAGTTTGCTGGAAAATTTACCGAGAAATCCCAACTTACCGTTTGTACAAACTGAACAGCAAATGAAACATGGCGATTTTATTACGGCAAAACAAGCACTGTGCAAGTTGCTTGAAAAGCTCTACCAATCTACTTTAAAAGTGTAAGTCCATGCAGCCACAACTTTATATTGCCTATTTCAATCGGTCTTAATAGCTTTTACCTGTTTTTCTATATAAATCCCTAACCTTTTAGCCAGCCTTGTAAGGTTTGCACGGTCGGTGGATAGGCGTTTAGCGGTGACGCTCCAGTTACCTTTTTCGTCATTGAGAATATGGCTGATGAGTTCGCGTTGGTAGTTATCGACTTCCGTTCTTAAGTTTATTTGCTTCGTTCGAGTGGAAAGCAGTGTAGTTTGTAACGGGGTAGTTTGTTGCGTTGTTAACGAATCTTCAGGTAGCTTGGTTGAAGCCGCTGTAGGTGTTAGCTTATCGCAATCAGCAAGGGTAATGCGCACGGGATTAATGCTATGTGGGCGTTGCACTTTAGTGGGTTGCATCGTGCTGTTTGCACCTGCTTTTAACGCCGCTCGATTAATAAAATGCTCTAATTCACGCACATTACCCGGCCAGTCATATTGGGTTAAGTAAGGTAATACATCAGGTGCTAGGGTAAGTTGCGAAAAGCCAAGCTTGCGTTTGATTTTTTCTACAAAAAAACCACAAAGTAGCTCTATATCTCCATGTCGCTCTCGTAATGGTGGAACAGTTATCGGGTAAACATGTAATCGATGAAATAAATCTGCTCTAAAACGGCCAGCTTCTACTTCCTGTTCAAGTTGTCGGTTAGTTGCTGCAATAATGCGCACGTCAACATGGGTTGTTTTATCTTGTCCAACTGCTTGAATTTCATTGCTTTGAATCGCACGCAGCAATTTACTTTGTGCTGTTAACGGTAATTCGCCTACTTCATCTAAAAATAAAGTACTGCCATCGGCAATGACAAACTTACCTAAGCGGGTTGAATCGGCACCAGTAAAGGCACCTTTAACGTGTCCAAATAACTCACTTTCAATTAAGTTATCGGGTAATGCGGCGCAGTTTACGTAAACCATGGGAGTTAGACGTCTTGCTGAATGCTGGTGAATAGCATGAGCAATAAGCTCTTTGCCAGCGCCACTTTCACCTTCAATGAGTACGTTAAAATGTGAGGCCCCCACCAGTGCAATTTCTTGCTTTAATTTTTGCATTGCACTGCTATGGCCAATTAACTCATTCTGCTCAACAACCGCATTGGGCTGACTAAGGGCAGACACCACTTGCTGCGAATGTTGTATATTATTTTCTAATAACTCAAGGGTCATTGCGGTGTGTAAGCTAACCGACGCCATTGCAGCAATCACTTCCAGTGTTCGCTCGGGGATCTCGTCAAATGTGCCGGGCGATAAACTATCTAACGTTAATATGCCTAGCAATTGATGATCAAAGTACAGCGGTAGTCCCATACATGCGTGTACGGGTAAGGCTTCTTCGCTATTAATTAACATGCCATCATAGGGATCCGGTAATGTGCTATCGCTAGTAAAGCGAACGGCGTTGGACGACTGACAAATTTCGGTAAAACGAGGGTGTTCTGCAATAGCAAATCGCCGCCCCAATGTATCTTTGCTCAATCCTTGGCACGCTAGTGGAATAAGGTGATCATCTTTAAATGATAATAATGCAACTGCGTCACAGTTAATGGTTTGGCGTATGGTAGATAATAGACGATCAAAGCGATCGTTTTTGGTTAGGCTTTGAGCCAGCTTTAAAGACAGTTCAATGAGGGTAGTCGCAGTGATCGCATTCATAGTTAAAGTGGTGTTGTGTAAAAGTATCATTGTAGTCAATATGACTTGATTTTGCTATGTGTCGAAATGACTCCTTAATTATGAAAGTGGATTTGGTTTAAGTGTAACTGATTGATAATTATAAGTTTAAATTAATTTTCATTGTTGGTCATAGTTTTGCAATGCAGTAGACAACTTAATCGCGAACAACTATCTACTGGAGTCAATATGTTAACTACTCACGACATAAAAATTGTAAAAAGCACTGTGCCATTACTGGAAGCGGGCGGTGTAGCAATTACGCGTCACTTTTATCAACGCTTGTTTAAACATCACCCAGAATTAAAAAACATTTTTAATATGAGTAATCAGCATACTGATAGCCAGCGAATTGCGCTATTTGAAGCCATATTAGCGTATGCAAAAAATATCGATAACTTGGCCGTGTTAAAACATGCCGTTGAACGAATCGCACAAAAACACACAAGCTTTCATATTCAACCGTTTCATTATCAGTATGTAGGTGATCATTTAATTGAAACATTACGCGAGTTATTGCCTGAGCAATTCACGCCTGAAGTTGAAGCCGCATGGACAAAAGCCTATAGCGCGTTAGCACAAATTTTGATTGGCAGAGAAGAAGAGCTATATACAACTAAGGAAGAGAGTGAGGGAGGCTGGCGTGGCAAACGAGCCTTTAGCTTGGTTGAAAAGAGAGTGGAATCTGAGTTAGTCACCAGTTTTATATTTGAGCCGCTAGATAGACAGCCCGTCATGGATTATCACGTAGGTCAATACATTGGTATTGAGCTAACAACGGAGCAGTTTGAAAATACTGAAATTCGTCAATACTCGTTATCTCAAAAGCCAAATGGTACTAGTTATCGCATTTCAGTCAAACGAGAGCCAAGTACTATTGATGGTAACGCAGCAGGAATGGTATCGAACTATTTGCACGATTACTTAGCCGTGGGCGATATGGTCGACTTGCATGCTCCTGCAGGTGATTTTTATTTTGTTGATCGACAAGCCCCCGTTGTATTGATCTCAGCTGGCGTAGGTATAACGCCAATGCAAGCAATGTTGGAAGCCCTAGCCGAGAAGCAGTATAACCAAGCTGTGCATTTTGTTCATGCTTGTGAAAGGGCTAACCAACATTCATTTGCTGATCGTACACAGTCATTATGCGAGGCGCACAAGTGGCAACACCATGTATGGTATCGGACTGAAAAATTGGCTACACCATTATCATCAACTCACCATGGCTTGATTAACTTTAGTCAGATTGAATTACCGATTGATAACGGAGACTTTTATGTTTGCGGCCCGGTGGCATTTATGCAATATACTAAAAATGCATTGCTTGCATTAGGCGTGGCAAACGAGCGTATTCATTATGAAGTATTTGGCCCGCATGCAACGCTTTGATGTGTTTACTATCAGGGCTTGGTGCGAGTAATTATCAGGCCTAATAATCCAAATATTATCAATGCCCACGTTGCTGGCTCAGGAATCGGGTTACCAGCTTTTATGCTTGCACCGACGGTATCTTGATAGGCACCTTTGATAAATGAAAGTGTGCCTACATCATTTTGATCTTTATAGCTCCAGCTTACTTCTATGTAACCATATTTTCCAGAACGCGTTAAAAATCCAAGGTATTTTGAACTGAATGACTGCCTGAAATGCGGCGTTGTTTTATTAAATATCATTGCGTAGTTGTAAGCATTACGTCCGCCAGAGAAAAAGTGAGTGGCGTCAATGGTGTCGTTATAATTAAGTACGTTAAGTGAGTTGTCAGATCCTGGGATGATCCAAAACTCTCCTTGTGTAAGTTGCACATCGAGTGCAATTTTGCTGCATCCTGGGTCGAGTATTAAACTTTCACCATCAATCACAGCGCCAATATGGCCTGGATGGCAATTAGCGCCAATATGAGTTGTATTACCTTCTTCGCCAAGGGTAATACTACGGTTAATATCAAAATGAATTAGCCCAGCATATGCTAAATTTACATTGCCTGTTAGTAGGATAATTAAGCTGACTATAAGTTTGGGTATACTGCTTAGTTGGGATGTTATTTTCTTATTCATAAGTTCACCTTCCTTCTTATTATCGGTATTGTTAATGTGTCCATAAAATAGGGATTTAATAATGGCGATAAGCATAATTAGTACCATTAATTTAACATGATGATTTTTATTGTTATTTTTTTAATATTAAATATATGATTAACATTATGTAAAAAATGTAGACGGTTTTAATAAATTTAACGGAGAAGCTTAATGAAGTTATTGATGTTGTTTGGCTCTATTTTGGTTTCAGCGTGCGCATCAACTACAAGTTCAACGGTAGCGCAGTCTGAATATATTCCACCTGCTAAAAGGCAGTTAGTCGATCCTGACTTTAAAAATGGTAAATTGTATATGAAGCGTGAAGATTGGTTTCATAATTTTAAGGTTGGTGCAATTCCTGACTTTTGTTCAAACCCAAATGCGGGGTTTTTAGCGAGTTATCAGGGAATCCCGAGTGATTGCGAAAAAACAGTTGAGCAATATATGGATTATTGCGTAGACAAGGTAATTAATAAAAAGCTACCGCAAGTATTTACCAGTGTGCCGCAAGCTACCATTGCTGGTGAAAATGTTGGTTTATGCACTTTTTCTGCTTATCGCGCATCGTTAAAAAAAGCGAACAGCTAGCAACTCAAACAAGTAAGAGCTACTTTCACTCATGCGGTAAAGTAGCGCCTTCTAACACCGAATATTTATTTAGTGTAAAATTTTTGTATCGATTGTCAGTTTTTTTTACTTACCCCAATGTTACTTCAAATATATTCTTTTATATCAAATGTATAGGTGATGGCTTATTACTTGCTTTATATCAAGTTGAAAAGATTAGAAATATAAAGCTCGCGCTTATTTTTAACTAAATGGTAGCGAGCATTTGCTAGTGGCGTTGTAGGGCGCTGATGTGCAGAGCGCTAGCAGTAAGTGAAATGTAACTAGCACAAATACTAACTGTTGTACTTGATTGATGAGAAGGACGTCGATTATGAAAATACTAATACGTGTATTGGGTGTTGCTGTTGCGCTGTTAGGCACACTCCAAACTTTTGCCACAGAAATATATTTTACTGGAACACAATCTCCCGCGATTTGGAAGGGGGACGCCGATGGGGCGATGCCTATGAGCATGCTGTATTTAGGCAGCGACGCTTCAAGTGGACCAAGCGGACCAATTGGTATTGCCGAAGCAAATGGTGAGTTATTTTGGGGAACAGGTAATAACGAGGAAGTACGGAAAGGCAAAGCTGATGGCTCTGGTACGCCTGTAGTGTTGGCAAATAGTGGACCTACGCCGCCAAATTCACCATTTGATGTAGATGAACGTCATGATGTGGCAATTGATATTGCCAATAACCGTTATTTTTTTACCGATGCCGAAGATGGCATATACATGGCCGCGATGGATGGTTCTGGCGTGCCAATGTTGGTTACTAATGATGTGTTTTCTAAAATTACCTCTATCACTTACGACAGCGCCAGCGACTTTATTTATTACAGTGATATTGGCGGCGAAGTAAATAGAGTTAAGCCTGATGGTTCTGCAAAAGAAACGCTACACTCTGGCTTAAACGGCATTCGTGATATCACTATCGACTTTAGCAATGGTGCCATTTATTTTGTAAACAACGATATTGTTGGCCGATTAAATTTAGATGGCACTGGCGTGAGCACGACTCTTTATGACCCTTTTAACTTTGTAAGAAGCATTGATATCGATGTAACGACCAACGAGTTATTTTGGATTACATTTGACGGTCCGGGTTCGACAACAAACGATAGCGTGCAAAAAGCCAGCGCAGATGGGTTAGGTACAATTAATACGCTTTATAGCGGAAGTTTTGGCGGCTTAAGAGGTATTGCGGTACAGCGACCAGCTGTTGTCGTTTCAGAGCCGAGCATCATCATGTTGATGATATTAAGCATACTAGGATTACTTAATAGACGCAGTTATAAACAGAGAATCTTGTAGCTGGAAAGTTTAAGCAAGGTCTGAGTGTATTTTGCATAGAGCACGACATTTATGTTGATGCTCTTGTTTCATTTTGTTGGGGCTAACTTTTGTACAATTGTGGTGCGACCAGCAACGAAATTTATCGCAAAATTGCAGATAGCACTTGAGAATTAATCCTATTTATCGTCAAATACTCCAATTAACAAGAAAGAGAAATCACAGTGTTAATACCTCAAGAAATTATTCGTACAATTAGAGACAAAAAACCGCTATTAGAGGCGGATATTCAAGCTTTTGTTGGTGGTATTACCGACAACTCCGTAAGCGATGCGCAAATCGCAGCATTCACAATGGCGACCTTTTTAAACGGTATGAGCGATGATGAAATCGTATACCTAACTAATGCCATGAAAAATTCAGGTAAAGTATTAAGTTGGCCAGAGTTAGACGGCTACGTGGTAGATAAGCATTCTACTGGTGGCGTTGGTGACTTAGTAAGCTTAGTGCTTGGTCCATTGGTCGCTGCGGCAGACGTTTATGTGCCTATGATTGCAGGAAAAGGGTTAGGTCACACAGGTGGCACTATCGACAAACTGCATTCAATTCCAGGATACAATACATACCCTGACGAAGCTGAATTTAGAAAAGTAGTTAAAGATTTAGGTATTGCGATCATCGGTCAAACTAGCGAGTTCGCTCCTGCTGACCGTCGTGTTTACAGCGTTCGTGATATTAGTGCAACGGTAGAATCCATTCCTTTGGTTACTGCTTCAATTCTTTCTAAGAAGTTAGCAGAAGGATTAGACGGCTTAGTCATGGATGTAAAAGTGGGCAGTGGTGCAATCATGCCGACTTTTGATCAATCTAAGGCGTTAGCGCAATCAATTGCTAGAGTGGCGAACTTAGCGGGCGTTAATACGCGCGTATTACTTACTGATATGAGTCAGCCATTGTCTAACAGTGCGGGTAACGCGCTAGAAATGATTGAAACGATTAAAATATTAACGGGTAAATCGACAGATACTCGTTTAATTGAGCTTATTTTACAACAAGCCGCTAGTATGATTTCAATTGCTAAAGATATGTCTTTAGATGATGCTTATACCTTATCTACAGAGTTATTAAGTTCAGGCAAAGCTGCCGAGAAGTTCGCAAAAATGGTAGCGAGCATGGGTGGCCCAGCTGACTTATTAGAGCATTACACTAGCATCTTTGCACCGGCACCTATTATTAAGCCAGTACTGGCAACGCACACAGGTATTGTACAAGCAATTGATGCGCGTGAAGTAGGCATGTCTGTGGTTGCATTAGGTGGTGGTCGTCGTCACCCTGAAGATGCACTAGATTACCGTGTTGGTATTACTGAAATGTTACCAGTTGGCACAAAAGTAGAAGCAGGCCAACCAATCGCGATGGTGCACGCTAACAGTGAAGAAAGCTTAATTGTTGCGTCGCAGCGCTTAGTTGGCTCTTACCAAGTGGGTGATAGTGCACTGGCGGAGATCCCGTTAATTCTAGAAAGCTTCTAAGCAAACCGTTACTTTTTGCATATATTAATGCATGCCTAATAGCCGCTTTTATTCAAAGCGGCTATTAATTTCTTAAGTACATTCAATTCATTTATTCTTATAAAATTAGGGATCTAAGATCCAAGAAAAATACCGAATTTTTGAGATTTCACCCTTATTCCACTAGATTAATAGATTAGGGTTTGTTGATCTTTTGAGATTGAACAACATTTAACATCAAAAAATCAACACGCCTTATTACATAAATAAAAATTCAGTGCTTAATTAGGTGCTCATGCACACGTTAAAGTACATGAAAAAACTGCAGGTAGGACACTAAAATAATGACATCGAACAAATCACGTAGCCCGTTATACATTCCATACGCTGGCCCATCGCTACTAGAAACGCCATTATTAAATAAAGGGTGTGCATTTACCGCTGAAGAACGTGCAGCATTTAACCTTACCGGCTTATTACCACCGCGCTATGAAACTATTGAAGAGCAAGTTGAGCGCGCCTATATGCAGTACTCAAGCTTTCAGCATCCAATCAATAAGCACATTTACTTGCGCTCAATTCAAGATACCAATGAAACACTGTATTACCGATTGGTTAAGCAGCACATTGAAGAAATGATGCCTATTATATACACGCCAACCGTTGGTGATGCCTGCGAACAGTTCTCAGATATTTACCGCAGTTCTCGCGGGCTATTTATTTCTTATGAAGACCGTCACAATATTGATGATTTACTGCGTAATGCAACCAAACAAAAAGTAAAAATTATTGTGGTGACAGACGGAGAGCGCATTTTAGGTTTAGGTGACCAAGGTATAGGCGGAATGGGTATTCCAATTGGTAAGCTAGCGTTATATACCGTGTGTGGTGGTATTAGCCCAGCTTACACCATGCCTATTATGCTTGATGTAGGAACTAACAATGAGAAGTTATTAAACGACCCTATGTATATGGGATCTCGCCATAAGCGAATTGGACAAGCGGAGTATGACGAGTTTGTAGACTTATTTATGCATGCAGTGAAACGTCGCTGGCCTGATGCAATGGTGCAATTTGAAGATTTCGCACAGCCCAATGCAATGCCGATTCTAGAGCGTTACCGTGAGAAAGTCTGTTGTTTTAATGATGACATTCAAGGTACTGCTGCGGTCACCGTCGGTACGCTATTAGCTGCATGTAAAACAAAACAAGAAGTGTTATCACAACAGCGAGTTGTTTTTGTAGGTGCGGGTTCAGCAGGCTGTGGTATTGCCGAACAAGTCATTAGTCAAATGGTGGCAGAGGGCATTTCTGAAGAGCAAGCGCGTAGCCAAATTTATATGGTTGACCGTTATGGTTTGGTGACTGAAGGCATGGAAGGGTTAATGGACTTCCAGCAAAAGCTAGCTCAGCCTCAATCTGCGCTTAGTGAATGGACTTATAGTGGTGAATACGCCAGTTTATTAGATGTTATCCATTCAATTAACCCTACGGTATTAATAGGGGTGTCTGGTCAAGCAGGCTTATTTACAGAGCAGGTGATTACCAGCATGTATAAAGGGTGCGCGCGCCCAATAGTGTTCCCACTGAGTAACCCAATTAGACAAGTTGAAGCGCTACCTGAAAACGTTATTAAATGGACCGAAGGACAAGCCATTGTTGCAACTGGTAGTCCATTTAGCCCTGTTGAATATAATGGCTCTGTATTTCCAATCACACAATGTAATAACAGCTATATATTCCCTGGTATTGGTTTAGGGGTACTTGCCGTGAAAGCGAGTTTAATTTCAGATGCAATGCTATTAGCAACCAGTGACGCACTTGCTGAAGAGTCGCCACTTGCCGCAACTGGGCAAGGTGAGTTACTGCCTCCACTGACTGATATTGCGAAATTAAGTAAGAAAATTGCATTTAGAGTTGCCAAGGTTGCGCAGCAGCAAGGGCTAGCCTTAGAGATTTCTGATGAAGTGTTACATCAGCGTATTGAAAAAATATTCTGGCAACCAGAATATCGCGAATACCGTAGAGTAAGTATTTAAAGCTCAATGAAGTATATTGAAGTACTGCTGCGTAAATCTGATGTTGCTGAGTTAATTACTACTGCTCAGCAGCATGATTTAACAGATATCCGTTTACTCATAGTGTCAGATAGTGAGTTAGAGCAGCAATTGCAAATGGCTCGGTTATTAGTTGCTGATGATAAGCTTCAACCTGTTATAGATACGCTTCAGCCTATTATTAAGCAAGAATATGGCACACGATTAACGGTATTGCCTGTTGAGGTCGCATTACCCACTGCGTCAGCTAAGGACAGAGCGGTTGAAGACTCTGCGATGTCTGCACGCGAAGCGCTGTTTGATAGTGTAGAAAAAAGTACAAGATTAGATATTAACTTCTTAACCTTAGTGATTCTGTCAACCATAGTGGCAGCAATAGGTTTAATAGAAAGCAATGTTGCAGTTGTGATTGGTGCCATGGTAATAGCGCCATTTTTAGGGCCTAATTTGGCGTTCGGACTGGGTACGGCATTAGCCGATTTAGTGTTGATGAGAAAAGCTATCATCACCTTATTTGTTGGAATGTTACTTGTTGTAATTATGTCGATTGGGGTCGGGGTGTTTGCAAACATCGACCTGTCTAGTCCTGAACTAATTGCTCGTACTCAAGTTGGTATGGACTCTGTGGTGCTTGCGCTTGCTTCTGGTGCTGCGGCGGCGCTGTCTTTAACCACAGGCTTATCAAGTGTTTTGGTTGGAGTGATGGTGGCTGTAGCGTTATTACCACCGGCAGCAACAATTGGCATCATGCTTGGTCAGTCTCAGTTCGATTTAGCACTTGGTGCAGCACTCTTATTAGCAATTAATATTGTGTGCGTAAACTTATCCTGCAAACTGGTGTTTTTTGCTAAGGGCATCAGGCCTGTTGGTTGGCGCAAAAAGGCGGAATCAAATAAAGGCATGTTCAAGTACATTGTCATTTGGTTGATGACTTTAATGATTTTAGTGATATTTATCACGAAGCCTTTTTAAATATTCTAACTGTTATCTTTGTGGGAGGCATTTATCCATTTAGTTTTGCATTTTGTGGTGCCGTTGCTAGTTGCACTTATTATCTTTAGAAAGCAATGGCGTTATGCGTTTATCATTATGATCTTAACCATGGTGGTAGATGTAGATCATTTACTTGCAACACCTATTTATGATCCGCTGCGTTGTAGTATTGGCTTTCATCCATTGCATCAATGGCCATTTATTCTACTTTACGCAGTCATGAGCATAGCGCCGCGCTTTATTCCAAAATTTAATCTTATTCGTTTGATGGGGACGGGTTTAATCATTCACATGATCTTAGACTCGATTGATTGCCAAATGACAAACGGAATTTGGTACATGACGTAACCCTTAAGCTATGTCGCTACCTTGAGGGTTACCACAATGCTCACCAGAAAGATCACCACCGTTGACGTTCACTGTACTGAAGATCGGGCTTTTTAGTTTGCTTTGAAACGGCTTGGCGTTGATTTTTGCCCATCAATACTTTGATTTGATAAAGCGTTTCTTTTGATAAAAAGTGCTTATCAGGCTTTGACCACGTTGAATGATAAAGCTTTTTAATTGCCGCGATGGCATCGGGTGAGCGGCTGCTAATTTGTGCGATTAACTGCTCGGCATCTTGGAGTGGATTATCACTTACCTGACTGATTAACTGCATTTCAAGCGCTTGTGCTGCGGTGACCTCTTGGCCGGTCATAGCCAACTTCATTGCCTGATCTTTAGTTAATAATTCCCGTAATACTAAGTTTCCACCCATATCAGGAATAAGTCCCCAGCGCGTTTCTAAAATGGCAAGTTGTGCGTTTGGTGTCGCTATTCTGAAATCTGCACCTAACGCAATTTGCAAAGCGCCTCCCCAACATCGTCCTTGTATTAATGCGATGACTGGTACAGGAATGTCACGCCAACCTACACATACACGTTGCGCTAAATTGGCTTGCCAAGGTAACCATTTATAAAGCAGTTTAATGGCATTTTTTGCACTGCCCATAATAGACTTAACATCTATTCCTGTTGAGAAATCCTCTCCTTCAGCGCATAAAATAACCGCTCGTAAGCTGCGGTCTGTTTTTAATTGCTTAATGGTGCGGTCAATTTCAGTAAACATTGCCATGTCTAACGCATTTTTTGCTTCTGGCCTTGTTAAGGTTACCGTCGCAACGCCTTGGTTGATGTTAAGTTTGACTCTCGTATTCATGCTTTTAACCGTTTGTTTTTATTGAACCAAGCTTCTAACGATGCTGAAGTTTTGTCAATTATCTTATTGTACCTAGCGAAAAGATGGCTCGTACAGTGAGCGTTAAAAGGCTAATGCTGTGGAAGTTGGCAGGATTATTTTTTTCAATAAGAGTTGCGCGGCAAGCTAAGTATCTATAGTATTCTTCGTCCATAGAACTATAAAAAATATAGTATGAAAAACAGTACAACGCAGTTACTTGATGCTGCACAAAAAATCCAACAAAACGCCTACGCACCCTATTCAAAATTTAAAGTAGGGGCTGCCATTTTAGCCAATGACAACCAAGTCTATACAGGCTGTAATATTGAAAATGCATCTTATCCCTTAGGTCAATGCGCTGAAGCTGGTGCAATTGCTGCCATGATTGCCGCAGGTACTACACATATTGATGAAGTGTTGGTTATTAGCCCGAACGATGATATTTGTCCGCCTTGTGGTGGTTGTCGCCAGAAGCTTCGCGAATTTGGTGACAGTAATACCATTATTCATATGGCAACGGCAAAAGGCGAAATTCAATCCATTAATTTGGCTGAATTACTGCCTTTGGCATTTGAAAAAAGTAACTTGTTAGACGAATAAGCAGACGATAACAGCGCTTAATTATGTTGTCTGGGTAATATTATTTTGGCTGGATAATATAACGGTATCGCCTATTCGAATGCGGTTATTTTGTCGCTTGCTTGTGTCATTTAAATGGGTAGTTAAAATGGCGTTTTGACCAAAAAAAGCGCCTTTTTTGTCAATATGATCCATCGCCAATAGTGTTTTTAATGGCTGTTGCGGTGCAGGTGAGATACCTGTTAGTTGATCTATTGAAGTTACTTTACAGCGTTCGCAAGGTTTGCATAAATCAAAGTGTAATAGCTCTGTGTTATCGCTAACGCGGTTAATACGCATATTGGTATGGCTATGCTCACAAAAGGCGAATTGGCTGTCTAAGACAATGTTGCTGCGAAAGCGTGACATCGGCACCGGGCTTTCATTGCGACTAATTAACTGTTGATTAAGTGAGATTAGCGATGCAGTATTTGTTATTAAAAATGGATAGCCATCAGCAAAGTAGGTTGTTGCCTGTTTTCCTTTTAAATGCTTTTCACTAACCGCACGATTAAAGTTAGGCGCCATTCTTACAAGGCTAAGTGATTGATTGCGCCACTTACCAATGACGTTTGTTAGCCATTCAGAACTATGTCGTTCTTCAATAGCTTCGCAATCACTTTTCCACACCTTAACGGAGCGTTTGGTTACGCTATTGCTTTTAAGCTTGAGCGGAATTGCTAAAGGCGCGATCCCTTCGGCGCTGAGTATTAAGTGCTCTTCAGTAATGTCGGTGCTAATTCTTGCCAAATTAGGTAAATGGCGCTGAGTAGCAAACATGCCATCTTCATTTACAATCATCCAGTGACGATCCCAGCGTAACCCTTGTGGTGTTACTTCTACGCTTGGCAACGAAATACCCTGTAGTGATTTAACAGGATAGATATTCAGTTGGCTGACAGTCGCGCGCAGTTCAGAAGGCACGGTGTTATGAATTACTGTGGTAGGCGTTGGGCTAGCTTGCATATTCTGTCCTTATCTCTGCTAGCCTGAATAGCTAGTCTTTTTTAATTTGCGAATAAACGTTGTGCGTTATTAAATATTCCGCAACGCTGGGTGTTAGGTACTGTTGTAACTTGACCAACAGCGCTTCCCTATCATTATCTAGGCTATTTTCTAGTGCTTCGCGTGCGTAAGTGGAGCGTATATCTTGTTGTTGTGGTACTGCGACAAGTTGCCAACGCTGCTTGATTTCTTGCGCTTTATAAAATTTATCCCAATTAGCTAAATTGTCTGGGCCAATAATAAAGTGCATCTCGTATTGTTGATGATCATTCAATGCTTGATAGCGCTGCTCTAAAAAAGTGAGCACGTCATAAGTATAGATCGCTGCACCTTGCTCTTTTTCAATAAGGTGTTCAACAAAGCAAGGGGTTACTTTTGTAGGTGTTAATGCCGAAGGGGCTTGAGTAATATCTTCAATAAATAACTGTAATAACTCGCAGCGCGTTTGATAGTCAGCCATTTTTTTACCAAAAGCATGTTGATAACTTGGTATCAACAAAATTTCATCAAAGCGTATTGCATGTTGCTGTAATTGTGTAATGACGTCGGCATGTCCACGTGTTGGCGGATTAAATGCCGAGCCAAATACGGCAATTTTTTTGATAGCGGACTTGGTCATTATGCTAATGCCTTTAACTTGTATATTAACGCTAAGGCATCCCGTGGCGTTAAGCTGTCGGGATCAATACGCTCTAGTTCATCAGCCAGTGGGTTTTCAGGCTCAATTAAATTAAGCTGCTGTGTAGCAAAAGCAGTGGTACTGGCTGGATGCTCTGTGTTTTGAGGCTCTGTTGTAGCCGCTTGCCCTTGTTGTTCCAGTAGCGATAATTTATTTTTTGCTTTTTTGATCACGTTTTTAGGAACGCCAGCCAATTGCGCTACTTGCAAGCCAAAGCTTTTGCTAGCCGCGCCTTCTTGAACCGCATGCATAAAGGCAATGGTGTCGTCGTGTTCTATCGCATCTAAGTGAACATTAGCCACGCTCGGTAATTGCTCAGCTAATTGAGTAAGCTCAAAGTAGTGGGTTGCAAAAAGCGTATAGGCATTTAATTTTAACGCTAAATATTCGGCGCACGCCCACGCTAAACTCATACCGTCGTAGGTGCTGGTGCCTCGGCCTATTTCATCCATCAGCACTAAGCTGTGCTCTGTTGCGTTATTTAAAATATTTGCTGTTTCAGTCATTTCAACCATAAAGGTTGAGCGGCCAGACGCTAAATCATCAGATGCGCCAATTCGGGTAAAAATACGATCTACAATGCCTATCGTGGCCGATTCAGCTGGCACAAAGCAGCCAATATGCGCCATTAAGGTAATTAGCGCGGTTTGACGCATATAGGTAGATTTACCGCCCATATTTGGCCCAGTGATAATGAGCATTTTTCTTGAGCTATTTAGTTGTATTGGGTTCGCGATAAATGGTTCTTTCATTACCTGCTCGACGACAGGATGACGCCCTGCATCAATATGAATGCCAGAGCGTGCGGCTAGAGTTGGTTTACAGTAATTAAGGGTGTCTGCGCGCTCTGCGAAATTAGTTAATACGTCTAACTCGGATAATGCCACAGAAGCCGATTGTAATTGCGATAAGTAAGGCAGAATAGCATCGAATAACTCTTCGTATAAACGCTTTTCTAGCGCGAGCGCCTTGCTTTGGCTGCCTAATACTTTGTCTTCATGTTCTTTTAGTTCTGGAATAATAAAGCGCTCGTTATTTTTAAGCGTTTGACGCCTAACATATTCAACAGGCACTTTGTCAGAGTAGGCACGGCTAACTTCAATATAGTAACCATGCACTTTGTTATACCCAATTTTTAAAGTTGGAATATTAGTGCGTTCGCGTTCACGCAATTCAAGAGCTTCAAGCGTGTTAGTTGCACCTGTACTAAGTTCTCGCCATTCATCTAACTCTGCATTATATCCTGGTGCAATGACGCCGCCGTCGCGAATAAGTACAGGTGGATTATCAATAATTGCTTGCGTTAATAGCGATTGTAGTTCTGGAAAAGTAGGGGCGTGTTCTTTAATTTGATTAAGTTTACGGGTTTTAAAGTCGCTTAAAATATTATGCAATTCAGGTAACTGAGCAAATGCATTGCGTAATCGCGCTAAATCGCGTGGTCTTGCAGTGCGCAATGCTAGTCGCGCAATAATGCGTTCTATATCGCCAATTTGCTTTAATGTGTCTTGGATATCAAGACCATAAGCTAATTGTTGTATTTCAGTAACGGCATCTAAACGTTGATTAAGTACGGTTTGATCTGTCAGCGGGGAATGTATCCAGCGTTTTAATAAACGACTACCCATTGCGGTAGCGGTTTGATCAAGTACTGCGGCTAAGGTATTTTCAAAACCGCCAGCTAGATTCTGCGTTAGCTCTAAGTTTTTGCGCGTTGCTGCGTCCATAATTACCGACGCATCGTTTTGCTCTAAGGCAATGCTTTTAATATGCGGTAATGCTGTGCGCTGTGTGTCTTTAACGTATTGCATTAAACAACCCGCAGCCACAATGCCGTTATTAGCTTGATGCACACCAAAGCCGATTAAATCTTTTACTTCAAACTGCTGCGTTAGCAAGCGCTGTGCAGTATCTAATTCAAACTCCCATTCGGGACGGCGGCGTAAGCCTTTTCTGTCTTCAATAATATCGAGCAGAGCCATCCCTTCTGAATAGAGTAACTCAGCAGGGTTAGTGCGTTGTAATACCGCTTGTAAGTCTTCAGCGTTTTCAGGCTCGCAAATAAAAAATCGCCCTGAATTTATATCTAAATAAGCATAGCCAAAAGATTGTTTGGCTGTCATATAGACAGCAGCCAGCAGGTTGTCTTGCCGTTCATTAAGCAGTGCTTCATCGCTGACCGTGCCAGGCGTAACAATACGTACTACTTTGCGCTCTACAGGTCCTTTACTGGTTGCAGGATCGCCTACTTGTTCGCATATCGCCACCGATTCGCCTAAATTAACTAGCTTAGAAAGGTAATTTTCCAGTGCGTGATATGGCACACCCGCCATAGGGATAGGGGAACCCGCAGAACTGCCTCGTTTAGTTAATGAAATATCAAGCAAGGCGGCTGCACGTTTCGCGTCATCATAAAATAACTCATAAAAATCGCCCATACGATAAAAAAGCAAAATGTCGGGATGTTGCGACTTTAATCGTAGATACTGCTGCATCATAGGGGTATGATTTTGAAATTGTTGCTCTGATGAAACGTCTGAAGGCATAATTTTTAATCTAGTGTTATTTATTGGGTATACATTTTATGAGCGCTATAAACGCCATGGATTTAAGCGAAAACATTGTAAAAATGTCAGCTGATTTAGGCCAGCTATTATCAACTAAAAAGTTAAAAATCACCACTGCTGAATCATGTACAGGTGGTGGGATTGCCTATGCGCTTACAGAAATTGCAGGTAGCTCTGCTTATTTAGATCAGAGTTTTGTTACTTATAGCAATCACGCTAAACAAACATTGGTTAATGTGCAAGAAAGTACATTAATCAAATATGGGGCAGTAAGTGAACTGACGGTAAGTGAAATGGCGCAAGGCGCGCTAACTGCTGCTAATGCAAATATTGCCATTGCTGTTAGTGGTGTTGCGGGGCCAGATGGTGGTAGTGACGAAAAACCCGTTGGAACAGTATGGTTTGCTTGGGCGCATACGTTAGCAGGTCGACTCGTAGTTAAGACAGAAAGGCATGTGTTTGACGGCGATCGCAGTACTGTAAGACAGCAAACTATTTATAAAGCATTAGCCTGTGCTTATGAACTAGCAGATAGTTTTTAAAACAATAAGATAGCATCGCTATTAAGAAAAAATTTTAAAATTTTATTATACAGGGGTTGATACTGTACGAGTATACAGTATACTTCTTGGCATTAAATTGAATACAAATAATACGATCATTAGATCAGTTGGGGTATAAAATGGACAACAATAAAGAAAAAGCGTTAGGCGCAGCACTTTCACAAATTGAACGCCAATTCGGTAAAGGTTCAATTATGCGTTTAGGTGACTCACAAGCGTTAGATATTGAGTCTGTATCTACTGGCTCACTTGGACTAGACATTGCCTTAGGTATAGGCGGTTTACCAACGGGTCGTATTATTGAAATTTATGGTCCAGAGTCATCAGGTAAAACAACCCTTACGTTACAAACCATCGCTGAAGCACAGAAGAAAGGCAAAACTTGTGCGTTTATTGATGCTGAGCATGCATTAGATCCTGTTTATGCAGAAAACCTAGGCGTAAACGTGGCTGAGTTACTGGTATCTCAACCTGATACAGGTGAGCAAGCGTTAGAGATTGCCGACATGCTAGTACGTTCAAACGCGGTTGACATGATTGTTGTTGACTCAGTAGCTGCACTAACACCAAAAGCCGAAATTGAAGGCGATATGGGTGACACTCATGTTGGCTTGCAAGCGCGTTTAATGTCGCAAGCATTACGTAAATTAACAGGTAACATTAAGCGTTCAAATACGCTATGTATTTTCATTAACCAAATTCGTATGAAAATTGGTGTAATGTTCGGTAACCCTGAAACAACGACAGGTGGTAACGCACTTAAATTTTACGCATCGGTACGTTTAGATATTCGTCGTACAGGTTCAGTAAAAGAGGGTGATGAAGTCATTGGTAACGAGACTCGCGTTAAAGTGGTGAAGAACAAAGTAGCACCGCCATTTAAACAAGCAGAGTTTATTATTATGTACGGTAAAGGTATCTCGAAAGAAGGCGAGTTACTAGATTTAGGTGTTAAGCACGATGTTGTTGATAAGTCGGGTGCTTGGTACGCGTACAATGGTGAGAAAGTAGGCCAAGGTAAAGCGAACAGCATTAAGTTTTTACAAGAAAATACGCATATTGCGAATGAAATTGAAACGAAATTACGCGACATGCTGCTACTTAAAGCAACGATTAAGCCTGAAGAAGGCGAGGAAGTTGTATTAGGAGAGTAAACCTTATTCGATAGTTTATTCCATTAAGCATTAAAAAAGATGGTCGCATTAGCGGCCATTTTTTTTGTGCAATATTGCCGTTAACTCTCTACATAATGCCCAACTATCTTTTCTAAGCACAAATAAATCATTAGTCGGTATATTAGCTAAACCGTTATTTTTTACTTTTAGCCATCCAGATGTTGACATGTCTAAAAAATAATTCAACACTGTTTATATCAACTCAAAGAGACATGTTGAGTGATCAGCCTGCTTTTATAAAAACGCACTTGATTAAAGATATAGAGTGAGATGTGAATTATGCCGATACGAGTACAAGATGACTTGCCCGCTATTAATGCATTACAGCGCGAAAATGTATTTGTTATGCCTAATAGCCGTGCATCCCAGCAAGACATTCGGCCTATAAAGTTAGCGATATTAAATTTGATGCCTAATAAAGAAGTAACAGAAATACAGTTATTAAGGTTGCTTGCAAACTCGGCGTTACAAGTAGAAGTAGACTTTATTCGTTTAGATCAGCATAAAAGTAAACATACCAGTCATCAGCATTTAGATAGCTTCTATCAATATTTTTCTGCGATAAAGTCGACTTGTTATGACGGCTTAATCATTACAGGTGCTCCGCTAGGTTTAGTATCGTATACAGAGGTCACCTATTGGGATCAGTTACAGGAAGTGTTTCGTTGGGCTGAAAAGAATGTAACCAGCAGTTTATTTTTATGCTGGGCTGCGCATGCGGCGCTGTATTATTTTTATGGTATAGAGCGCTGTTTACGAGAAAAAAAGCTCAGCGGGATATATTTACATCAACAATATTGTCAGCATGAACCAATTATGCAGGGTTTTGATGACGAATTCTGGGTGCCACACTCACGCTATGTACAAGCGCCAGTCGAGCAGATAATGCAGTGTCATGCACTAGACATTTTAGCGGGTTCAGAAGAGGTGGGAGCGTATTTAATAAAAAGTATTAAACAGCCGTTTGTTTTTGTAACGGGTCATCCAGAATATGATGCATTAACGCTTCACCAAGAATATGTACGCGATCTTGCTAATAATGAAAAAAATCGTGAAAAAAATGATGAATTAACAGCACCTGAAAATTATTATCCTGAACACGTTAATGTAACTGAAGCGAGCTTACTTGATTGTGAGTGTAGTGAGTTAAGTGAGTGCAGTGAGTTAAGTGAGTTTTCAACACAGGCCAGCGGGCTAGCACATAGTAAGTCGTTAAATAAGCCGCGTAATAAATGGCAAAGTCATGGTCATTTATTATTTAATAATTGGCTAAATTATTGTGTCTATCAAACAACGCCGTACGATTTAACTAAAGTTAGAACACACAGCATTGAATCCATTCAACCTATTCAACCTATTCAATCTATTCAACATTCTACTCAGCAAAACGGAGCTGCATTGTGAGTAATCAAATAACACCATTAGATATCAGCTCAATTGAACTAGACGTTACACCTTTATATCACCGTATCACAGCACTTAAAGCGCGTTTAGCAACAGATATTTTAATTCTTGATGGAGCCATGGGAACAATGATCCAAGCAAGAAAGCTGGATGAGAATGGTTTTCGTGGCAAGCGTTTTGCAAAATGGCCCTGCTTATTAAAAGGCAATAATGACCTATTGTCACTTACTCAGCCCAGCATCATTACTGATATTCACTTAGCGTATTTAGATGCCGGCGCAGATATTATTGAAACAAATACCTTTAATTCTACGGCGGTTGCCATGGCTGATTATGAAATGGCAGAGCTTTCTGCCGAGATTAATTACGCGTCAGCACGGTTGGCGCGCGATGCTGCAGACAGAATGACAGCAAGTAACCCAAGCAAGCCACGGTTTGTTGCTGGGGTGTTGGGGCCGACAAATCGCACTTGTTCAATTTCGCCGGATGTGAATGATCCCGGCTTTAGAAATATTGGCTTTGATGAGTTAGTTAATGCCTATGTTGAATCGACTGAAGCGTTAATAAAAGGCGGCGCAGATATCATTATGATTGAAACGGTCTTTGATACATTAAACGCAAAAGCGGCAGTATTTGCAGTGTTTGAAGTCTTTGAAAAGTGGCAAATAGAGTTGCCGATTATGATTTCAGGCACGATAACCGATGCCTCTGGTAGAACGCTTACAGGACAAACAACGGAAGCATTTTATAATTCGCTCAGCCATGCGTCGCCGTTAGCAGTGGGGTTAAACTGCGCGTTAGGGCCAGACATGCTCCGCCAGTATGTACAAGAATTGTCTCGTATCAGTGAAAGTTATATATCGGTTCATCCCAATGCGGGGCTGCCGAATGAGTTTGGTGAATATGACCTGTCTCCGCAACAAATGGCCGAACAATTAAAAGAGTGGGCTGAGTCTGGTTTTGTAAATATTCTTGGCGGCTGTTGCGGTACTCGTCCTGATCATATTTCTGCTATTGCGCATGCAGTCAAAGACATTAAGCCTAGAACATTACCTGAATCAAACCATGCTTTTCGACTCTCTGGACTTGAAGCATTTACAGTTCAAGCTGATGCTAATAAAGCAGGAGCGGAGCATGCATAATCAGTTACGCACTAAACAGGCAGTGTTTATTAACGTTGGTGAAAGAACCAATGTAACGGGATCAGCAAAATTTAAGCGTCTTATTTTAGCTGGAGAATATGAACCTGCGTTAGAGGTTGCCCGGCAACAAGTTGAGAATGGTGCACAAATTATAGATATCAACATGGATGAAGCCATGTTGGACTCTAAAGCTGCTATGGTTAAGTTTTTAAATTTAGTTGCCGCTGAACCCGATATTTCGCGCGTGCCTATTATGATTGACTCGTCCAAATGGGAAGTTATTGAAGCAGGCTTAAAATGCATTCAAGGTAAGCCCATTGTTAATTCTATTTCTCTAAAAGAAGGTGAAGCGGCTTTTATAGAACATGCGACTAAGGTTAAACGTTATGGTGCAGCCGTCGTCGTGATGGCATTTGATGAAGAAGGGCAAGCCGATACGCAGCAAAGAAAGTTTGAAATATGCCAGCGTTCATATCAAATTTTAGTTGAAAAAGTGAAGCTGCCACCGCAAGACATTATTTTTGATCCAAATATTTTTGCGATTGGCACAGGTATAGAAGAACACAATAATTATGCGGTCGATTTTATAGAAGCGACTCGGCAAATTAAGCAACAGCTGCCTTACGCTAAAGTGTCGGGCGGTGTATCTAACGTATCATTCTCGTTTCGCGGTAATAATCCAGTACGTGAAGCTATTCACTCTGTATTTCTTTATCATGCGGTAGACGCCGGCATGGATATGGGAATTGTGAATGCGGGACAGTTAACTGTTTATGACGATATTCCCGAAGAATTAAAAGAAGCGGTTGAGGATGTAGTGCTAAATCGCCACCCCAATGCTACTGATAAACTGTTAGCGATTGCACCAAAATATAATAAAGGTGGCACGTCAGATGTGACCGAAGATTTGGAGTGGCGCACTTGGCCTGTAGCCAAACGATTAGAGCATGCATTAGTAAAAGGCATTACCGAGTATATTGAGCAAGATACAGAGGAAGTAAGGCAGCAAGTAGCGCGGCCGCTGCATGTTATTGAAGGTCCGTTGATGGACGGCATGAACGTGGTTGGAGATCTATTTGGCGATGGCAAAATGTTTCTACCGCAAGTCGTTAAATCAGCAAGGGTAATGAAAAAAGCAGTTGCTTATTTACAACCCTATTTAGAAGCAGACAAAGCACAAGGTGAAACCAACGGCAAAATATTAATGGCCACTGTAAAAGGCGATGTGCACGACATAGGCAAGAATATTGTGGGCGTGGTACTGCAATGTAACAATTACGAAGTTATTGATTTAGGCGTAATGGTTCCGTGTGAAACCATTCTACAGGAAGCCAAGCAACATAATGTAGACATGATAGGTCTGTCAGGCTTAATTACTCCGTCATTGGATGAAATGGTATACATTGCGCAAGAAATGGAACGCCAGCAATTCTCTATTCCGTTGTTAATTGGTGGTGCAACCACTTCAAAGGCGCATACAGCAGTGAAAATTAATGAGCACTATCAACAGCCTGTGGTGTATGTCGCAAATGCATCTCGTAGTGTTTCAGTCGCGAGCCAATTACTTAGTGAGCAACATAAACAAGATTTTGTTGCGCAGCTGGATAAAGATTATGAGCGTGTAATCACTCAACATGAACGCAAATACAGCCAGCAGCAATTGATTGATCTTGCTACTGCGCGGGAAAATAAACTGGCGATTGAGTGGCACTCATACACACCACCTATACCTAAAAAATTGGGAGTACAAGTTTTACGAAACGTTGATTTAACTACGGTTAGGCAATATATCGACTGGACACCTTTCTTTTTAACGTGGCAATTATCGGGTAAATATCCAGCAATTTTACAGCATGAATTAATTGGGGAAGAGGCGAAGAAACTGTTTGCTGATGCAAACGCTTTAATTGACAAAATTATTGCAGAAAACTTGATCCAAGCGCATGCAGTGTTTGGTTTATTTGCAGCTAATACCACCAACCATGACGATATTGAAGTTTATCAAGACGAGGCCAGACACACTCCTATTGCTACTTTACATCATCTAAGACAGCAAGCTAAGAAAAAAGACGGGCAGTTTAATCGCTGCTTAGCAGACTATATTGCGCCTGTGGATACGCACATATCCGACTATATAGGCGCGTTTGCCGTATGCGCAGGGTTTGGTGCTGAAGAGCTAGCTCAGCAGTATGCAGATGAGCATGACGACTATCAAAATATTTTAGTAAAAGCAGTTGCTGATAGGTTAGCCGAAGCACTTGCAGAATATCTTCATGCTCAAATTCGCAAAGAATACTGGGGCTATGCTGAAAATGAAATGCTGGATAACGAAGCATTAATTAAAGAGCAATATCAAGGTATTCGTCCCGCTCCTGGTTATCCAGCATGCCCAGAGCACACGGAAAAAGCGACATTGTGGCAGCTACTTGAGGTAGAAAAAAATATTGGGCTTGCACTCACGGAAAGCTACGCCATGTGGCCAGGTGCGGCCGTGTCTGGTTGGTACTTTTCACACCCAGATGCAAAATATTTTGCAGTGGCAAAAATAAAGCATGACCAAATGCTCGATTATGCAAAACGTAAACATTGGTCACAGCAAGACGCTGAGAAATGGTTAGCACCCAATCTAAATATGTAACATTTTTAATAAGTTAAATCGTAATTTGATTATATTCCTTTATACTGTATCTACCTAGCTACATCTTCAATAGCTTTGAGTATAAATTAATAAATAAAAAGGGGATGACATGAAGCAACGAAAAATAATAACGGGGTTAATGCTAGCCACTTTATCTTCTGCAACGCTACACGCTGCACCAGTAGATTTATCAAAACAAATAGCTAATCAATGGAATGTAGGGTTAGGCTTTGGTCTATTTAATCCTGATGATGACCGCACTTTTGCACAACCAGATGTTGGATTTGAAAGCGGAAATCTATGGCAGCTTTCAACGGGGTATCGTTACTCTCAGCCTTGGGAAGTGCGCTTTTCAATTCAAGACATGGAGTTAGATGTTAAAGGCACTGACAACGCTCAAGATGCCGGAATGTATGGCATTGATGCATTACGATTTTTAAATAACGGCCCTCTCTATTTAGTTGGTGGCCTACATCATATAGATGTTGATTACGCAACAAGAAATGTAAGCGACACGGCGGCAAAACTTGGTGCGGGAATGCGCGCAAAATTAAATGATCATTTTTCATATCAATTAGAAGCGGGTCTACTAAAAGAAATTGGTGGCGGCAGTAGTGATGTGCAGCTAGTTGCCAGCGTACTTTATCACTTTGGTGGTAACGCTAAAAAACCAATCATAAGGCCAACTAAGCCTGATCACCGTAACGAAATAGTAAAGAAAGCGGATTCGGATCGCGATGGTGTGTTAGACGAAAACGATAAGTGTCCAGACACTCCGTGGGGCGAAACAGTAAACTCATTTGGTTGTAAATTAAGAGGCGCTGCTAATCAGCCGTTAGATACAGATAGAGACGGCGTGGCAGATCAGGACGATCAATGTCCAGACACACCGAAAACTGAGTTAGTAGATGGTAAAGGCTGTACGGTTTATCAAGATGTACCAGTACGTTTTAAAGTAAAAGTATTATTTGAAACTGAAAGTGATGTAGTACGTCCGCAATTTCGAGATGAAGTTGCAGAAGTTGCAGCATTTATGAAGAAATTTCCTGAAGAAAAAGTGGAAATTGAAGGGCATGCATCAGCCCCTGGAAAAGAAGACTATAACCAAAATCTATCTGAACGCCGTGCCAAGAACGTAGCACAAATTTTGATTGAAGATTATCAAATTGATGCTTCGCGAGTAACATGGAAAGGGTATGGCGAAACGCAACTGCTTAAAGAGGGTAATACAGAAGCAGCGCACCGTGCTAATCGCCGGATTGAAGCACGCATGACGGCAACCAAGCGCGAAAAAGTACTTAGACCTAATAAATAATTTAGGTTATTAAACGCACCTGCTACAACCTTACCTTAAAGAGCTAAATACGAGTATTTAGCTCTTTTTATAACGTCATTTTATTAATAGTTAATTGTTAAAAAATCATAAAAGTGACAGTGCTGTATTGATTGCACAGGATTAACCACACTCCTAATAAATTTTAGGTTATCGCACTAGAGCATCTATCTACTACTCGCTTTATTTAGTATGTTTTATCTGCTATATCATTTTAAAAAGTGGGTACTATCTAATAACTTCTCAGTAAATGTAGTAAATACACTTTTTATAACCTTTCACTGTCAAACGTTTTATGTACGCCAAATATGCTTGGCTAGCGTGGTAAAGCCCGAGCTGTGCTATTAATGCGCTTTACCGTGACGACCTTTAAGGAAATATTTAATTGAATATTAGTATCCGTAGAGAACAGCAAAATGATGTTCAACACATCCATGAGCTTATTATTGCTGCGTTTCTTGAAGCGCCACACACCTAACATACGGAGCAGTTCATTGTAAAGGCGCTTCGTGAATCAGGTGCGTTATCCATTTCTCTAGTGGCCGAAGACGAGGGCAATATCCTTGGTCATGTGGCGCTTTCGCCCGTTACTATTTCAGATGGCGCTGATAGCTGGTATGGCTTGGGGCCAATCTCAGTTCTTCCTTGTGATCAGAATAAAGGTATTGGCTCAAAGCTGATGAATGCAGCTATTCAAGAGTTAAATAACATTAACGCCAGCGGTTGTGTATTGCTTGGCGATTCTCACTACTACCGTCGTTTTGGTTTCAATCCTAGAGAGAGTTTGGTGCTTCCCGATGTGCCACCAGAATACTTTCAAGCTTTGTTAATTCAAGGGAGCTGGCCTCGAGGTATAGTTACTTACCATGAATCTTTTTCTGCAAAAGGTTAGCAAGTGAACATGCGGGCTTGGTAAAGTTTGAGGTGTTAACCGTAAAGGAATGCCCAGGCGCTATTTTTGTTTCTAATTAATGGGATTTAGTTGTATTTCTTATGTAGCCATGCCCGCTATAACAATTCAGTTCAATCAAGGCAGTTTATTCAAGGTAGTTTATTCAAGAAGGGACACTCAAGCAGAAAAACTTACCGTTGGTTTTGCTCCCGCATTGCGATTAATTATATGACCTAGCTGCATAGTGTTTCTCTTAAGAATGAAAGCCAGCGTAGGCTTTCACTCCAATGTTACACTTGCAATGCTCAGCAACACCATGAATACTAAAAATAAGTTTGGCTAAATTGATACCGCTAACGGAGATAGGCCATTTCAGTTGTTATACCATTAAATACAGACAGGAGAGCTAAGTTTTGAAAAACATAAGAATAGGAATTTTAATACTATGTTTTCTAGCATCTTCGGAGTTGTTTGCAAAAGAGGCAATATCGAACTCAGTTAAACCAGCTAAGACAGACACTCAAATAGTAGAACAGATTGTAGATAACTATGTATCTAATGGCGCTTTTGAAGGGGTAATATTAGTGTCTAAGTCTGGTCGGAAAATATTTGAAAAAGCCTACGGCTTTGCAAACCGAGCAGAGCGTAAACCAATTACCAATAGTAGCGCTTTTCAACTTGCTTCGCTAAGTAAACCAATTACCGCCACAATGATTCTTATGCTTAAAGAGCAGGAAAAGTTATCGTTGAGTCATACCTTGGCAGATTATTTTCCAGAATTTAACAACACGACAGGCAAGCAAATAACCATACATCACTTACTTAGTCATACCTCTGGGATACCGAACCATTTTACCATTGACGGATGGTTTAATAGCGATTTTCACAGCTCAACGACAGAGCAACAGTTTATTGAAATCATTGCTAAGTTACCTATCACGTTTGAACCGGGAGCTGACTACCTTTACTCCAATCCAGGGTATTTTTTACTGGGGAAAATCATTGAAAAAGTGACGGGGGTTCCTTTTTCAGAAAATGTTCGCAAGAGTATTTTTGAACCTTTGAATATGACACATTCTGGCGTGGCAGTAGGCAGCCAGCAAAGTGCTGACGTAGTGAAGGCGTATCAATGGAGTGGTGATGGTGGCTATGAGGTACTTGCAGATAAAAATATGACATTGTTCGGTGCAGGTGCTGCGATTTTTAGTAATGCTGAAGATCTTTATCGTTTTGACATGGCGTTATATGGCAACAAACTAATAAACAAAGAAAGTAAAAAGCAGTTATTCAATCCCGAATCGCCTTATAGTTGGCGAGTGGGTGTTGTGCCAATTAATCAATCTATTCAGGCTAACGTCCACATGTATGACGGTAAAATAGATGGCTACAGTTCCATGATGATGCGATTTATTGACGCAAAGCACAGCATTATCTTATTGAGCAATACTGGCATGAGCTATTCACTTAAACAACAGTTAATGTTGGATGTTGCCTCTGCTTTATTTAATCGGACTGTTCCAAACCGAAAACGAGATGTGTCACTGGCACTAACGAACAGCATCAACTCGGGAAATTTCGAAAAAGTATTGAGGGAGTTAAAAACAGACAACTATGATTTAGATGAGCAGAAAATGACGGCAATAGCTTATGAGTTACTATGGTCTGGTCTTGCTGATAAATCACTACACTTGTTTGCCTTTATTAGTGATAGGTTTAACGAATCAACTACAGCAAAGAGCAATCTTACGCGTGCATGTGATCATAGATTAACAAAAAGTGTTAAAGACAAAGCTACAATTTGTAGTGCGGTGCAATAACATTGCATACAACGGAAATGGATAAGCCATTAAATGTAGTAGTACTTTGCATGCTTTGTTATGGCTTTTCATGTAACAACTAAATCATTAAATTCGGTGGTGTTGGTATTCAGTAATATAATCCAACATTCGTTATTAACCTTCAGTGGCGTGCTGCTTTGTAGAGTCGTGCCCTAGATGCGTTTTTCTAAAGCATAAGTGGGATGTTAGGTGAATGCCTAGTTTGAGTGGTATCAATGAAAAAATTATTATTAATTGCAGGCTGTTTTATTCAAAGTATTTGTTTTGCAAATACCTTATACATCAATGAAATACCTGACTTTACGCAAACCAATATAATTGGAGGGCATAGTGGCAATGGCCAGCAATACTGTGCACCTGTATCTGTTTCAAATTCGCTCGTATGGTTAAAGGGTGCTAAAGATAAACAGGAAGCTTTAATTCATAAGCTAGCATCTAAAGCTTATATGAATACAAGTTTGAAAAATGGAACTGGCACATCAGGTGTTTTGAAGGGAGTAGCCAAAATATCAAATGAGTTGTTTGGTGGATATAAAAAACTGGAATATGAGGGTTGGCGTAAACACCCTAAAAAATATTCTCTTGGGATAAAGCAACCCAACATAGATAAAATCCAATCATTTATTACAAATAAGTCAGCTGCTTGGATAAATGTAGGTTGGTATAAATATAACGGAAAAAGAAATGAGTATATGCGAATTGGCGGTCATTGGGTGAGTTTAGTAGGCTCAACAAGTGAACAGCTAATTTTACATGATCCAGCGCCGAGAGCAGGTAGTACATTTTCAAATGAGTATGTAAGTTATTCAAAAATAAGTAATGGGCTATTAACAGGCAAAAAACATGGATTACCTGTATCTGCCAAAGGTTTTATCAAGCTAAATAATGGTATGCACAAAAAACAAAGTGCCGATGCTGCTATAATTGACGGTGTTATATATTTTTCTATATAACTAATTTAACTATGCACTATAGTGTGAGCATAAAACAGCTAGTTTGTATTTGTACGTAGCAAATATTTTAAATAATTCTTAAACGCTAAATTTTACAATTGAACTATGAATAATTGGGTTTTAAGTGCAGGTAAAACATCTGAATTAAAAGCGTTGATTGAAAGTCTAAATGATGATCAACGAAAGCTAGTGCTTTTTAAGTTCATTAGTGGCTGTCAAGAAAAGTATCAGTACGAAATTTTAGAGGAAGTGTTTTCTTATTTAGAAATATTACTTGTTGAAGGTGATGATAGCCTCGTTGATGACGAACCTCGGATAAAAGAATTGATTCATATTGGTATGTATGAGTATTTTCTGAGTTTAAACTATATCTCCGAAGCGTTAAATATTGTTATGAATGAACAGTCGCTCAAAACAGAAGTATTTTTACAGGCAACCAACTGTGTTTTGGAGGCCTATTCCTGTGCTGAAAGTTCGGAAGCTTTTCTTGAGCGTGAAATTAGCTTTTTGATTGAGCTACTTAGTGCAGATAAAACCTAAATATACCTTCCCTAATCAAATAACCATAACAATGCTTTTAGCTACTTTTAAGTGGTTAAGCTGTTTGAGTAACCAACAAGGTGGTGTATTTTTCATATATCTATACGGTCGCTTTGTTTTGATTAAGGAATTTCTCTTTCTTACCGCAACTATGAGTGCACCGCATATTAATGATGGTTAGCTTAACTAAGTTATTGTTTATTTTTTATAAAGGTGATAAAAACAACGCTGTTTTACTTTCTGTTTTGAGTCGTAGTATCACTACTAAATGGAAGCATATTAATTCTCTCATTAAAAGGAATAGAGAAAATGAAACTAACAGGGGCTTTGTTAATACTGGCTAGCGCGATACTTCCTTATCAAGGAAATGCAGCAAATGATGTGTATGGTACGGTTAGTCAGATAATCACTAGATCGGGTGATAACGGTGATACGTCTATTTACTTCAGAATGGATGTAATGAAAGATAATTCAAGTTTTGAA
Source organism: Flocculibacter collagenilyticus (assembly GCF_016469335.1). Classification (NCBI taxonomy): domain Bacteria; kingdom Pseudomonadati; phylum Pseudomonadota; class Gammaproteobacteria; order Alteromonadales; family Pseudoalteromonadaceae; genus Flocculibacter; species Flocculibacter collagenilyticus. Next base: position 3,197,643 of record NZ_CP059888.1, on the reverse strand, counting down.
AACTGTGTGATTGATGAAGACAGTTTAATTTGGCATTTGGATTTAGACTCTCCAGTTGTTAAATATCAATACGAGCTGATTGAGAAGTCTTACTCAAATAAGCTGCCATTACGCATTGTTGGCCATGATAACGTGTGTAATAAAGGGCGAGTGTATTCAGATAAGGTATTTGAATTAAGTCCTTGGTCTTGGGATTCATATTCTAAACAAGATGCGCAGTAAGTTGAAAACGTAACGATACAAGCTTTAATTCAATAAGCTTTAATCTCTTAGTAGCAGAGCTTTAGTGTTTTGCTACTAACATGTTCCATTAAGCAGCTTAGGATTGTGCGCTAAAGAATGCGATGCAGTCGGCTAGTCCTTTTTTCTGAGCTTCCGTTAAATCTAAAAACATAAATCCAGCTAGGGTTTTATTGTCATCTGTTTCATTTTGCCATGCAGCACGGGCTTTGATTTGTAGTGCTTGTTGTTTTCGGTATTCTTGCAAATTATTGCTAGGCGGTTTAATACCAATGATTACTTCAGCATTTTCTGGCACATGTCCTTGCACTAGAATACGAATGCCAGAGTCGCTTAAGTCTTGGCTTAGCCCTTCGTACTTATTCCCATTAACCTCCACGGTAACAAGCTTATGGCTTTTTACGCGTTTGGCGCGGCGCTGATTGGTATCTTCAAAGTCTTTATCTTCGTCTTCTTCTTGATTAATAAACTTTAAACCCGCCATTTGATTTTTAAGATTTTCAGTCAGCTCGAATAAGGAATCGCTGATGCTTGCTGTATTGGCAACTTTAGCGCTATTTTCTTTTAGCGTGTTGAATAGTGAGGTATGCGATTGTTGCAAAGTGGCAAATGTGCTCATTTGGTCGTCGCACGCACCTGTTATTTGTTCATTAAGTGATGCGGTTTGGCTTACATCATGTTGCATGGTATTGATGATATCTTCTGTGTGATAAATTTGCGTGCGACTATTTGAAACTTGTTCAACTAGCGCGTTCATCGACTTTTCTGCGCCATCCACTTTGGTTGTGAGGCTAGATACGATGTCAGATACTTGCTCGGCTGACTGATGTGTGCGTATAGAAAGCTGCCTTACTTCGTCTGCCACTACAGCAAAACCTCTGCCTTGATCGCCGGCTCTTGCAGCCTCAATAGCGGCGTTTAGCGCGAGTAAGTTAGTTTGTTCGGCAATTTGTTTAATGGCACTTAATATTTCGTTAATGGTTGCGGTAGATTCAACAAGCTCATTGATTTGTCCTGATGTTAGCTGAATATTGCTGGAGATTTGATCCATTTGCGCAATACTTTGCGACAAACTTTCTTTGCCCTGTTGTGACTTATCCACGGTTTCTTTTGCTTTTTCTGCGGTTTGTTCGGCATAGCTTAATACGCTTTGTGCGCTTTCATGCAGTTGCGAGGTAGCGCTAATCACCTCATTAGATTTTGCTTGTTCCGATTGGCTAATATTTTCTATTTCGTGGGAGACTTCTGCAATTTGAAAGGCTGACTGACTCATGTGAATAGAGCTTTTTTCAACACTGGATAATATACGACTAAGCTGATTAAGCATTACATTGAAATGGCTTTCAAGCTCGCCAAACTCGTCTTTGGAATGCACTTTTACCCCTTGGGTGAGGTCGCCTGCTTCAACAGCTTTTAAGGACTCTATTAACTCGATAATTGGTTCGACAAATAACCGTGCGATAACGGCAATCACGATAAATTGGAGGGTAAATTGAATTAAGGCGTCGAACACAGCATATTGTACAAAGTGAGTGTATTGCTGTTCGAGCGTTTGGATGAATGCAGTTGGGAGGTTGGATTGTTTCGCTGTTGCAATCATTTGTTGCAACTCATTAGAGGCAATCCACCGATTGTATATTGTGGTGATCATGGCAATGGCCATAAACCCAATTTGCAGCTTCCATTTTAGACTTAGTGCACTAAAAAAATGCTTCATAAACTCAGAGAGTCCTATCAAAAAAATTCGACGGCTTACTTTAAGTTATATGAATATGTCTAGATTGCAAACTTACATCAATATATTTTTCAATCAATTAGATTGCGTAAACACACTTAAAAAGTTCAACGGGCGTTATACTCATCCCGATGAACTTTAAAAGCTATCCAGCGTTAGTGGTGGTGTCCACAACCGCCTTCACCGTGTACATGACCGTGCTGTAGTTCTTCAGCCGTTGCATCGCGTACATCGATAATTTCTACGTCAAATACTAAGTCAACGCCAGCTAGTGGGTGATTGCCATCAACCGTAATTTTATCGTCTTGCACGTCAACAACGATAACGGTTTGTTCGCCGTCGTCAGTAGTAGCTCTAAATTGCATGCCTACTTCGATTTCGTTTTCACCAAACATGTTTTTATCAACTGTTTGTACAAACCCGTCGTGGCGTTCGCCATACGCTTCTTTTGCATCAACATTAACGCTAAATGTGTCACCTGCTTTATGACCTTCTAACGCATTCTCTAAGCCTGGAATTAAAAACTGTTGCCCTTGGATGAAGGCTAGTGGCTCATGATCATGAGAACTGTCGATAACGTTTTCTTCTTTGTCCATTACCGAGTAGTGCATTGTGACGACTTTATCTTTACTAATGTTCATTCTTTTTCCTGTTAGTTAACCACGTCGTTATTCAGCAAGAGAATAAGGAAGAGGGATAAGTGAAAGTTGTGTTTCTGGTTGTTCTTTTAATCTAAATACGGTGCTTACTTCCACATCGTTGGGAAGCACAGCCAATAAATAAAGGTTATCAAGAAAACTGACTGCGTTTACAATGACGCCTGCGCGACGCCAGTTTTCACCCAATTGATACTCTATAGAGTCACCTGATACTGGCAAAATATCAGAACTTCCTTTAAGTATATAGGTTGCGCGTTTGTTTTTACCCAAAAACTTCATACGGGCTACCATTTCTTGCCCAATGTAGCACCCTTTGGTAAAGCTAATGGCGTTTAACGCTTGCTGGTTTAACGCTTGCGGAACGTATTCATTAATAAGTGGGGCAGTTAAGTGCGGTTCACCGTCCATAATACTTAAATACTGCCAATATTCCGGCGAGTATAAAAAAGATTGGTGCTCAGTCATGAACTCTTCAGCTTCTGCTTGCGCTAGTAGCAATATGAATCGCTCTTCAGATAGTTTAATCGCAGTTATATTGCTTTCGTTATTAGTCGCGCTATTTTGTGCCGATAGATCGATTTGCGTCGTCTGTTTTAGCCAATTACCTGCGTCTGTGCCTGAAATCCCAAAAATAGCAAAATGTGCCGTTGCATTTTCGATGGTTGATTTTGAAAAGACACCGAATTTTTTTAATTCTGGCAGGGTACTGGCGTGTTCGTCCTGATGCGAAAGTAGCAATACTTCCTCATTGCGCTGAAATAAATGAAAGGTAGACCACATTTTTCCTTTTGCGTCGCAATGCGCACCGCGAATGGCATTCTGTTCCGTTAACTCTGTTAAGTCGCAGGTAACTTGTCCTTGCAGGTATGATTTATTGTCTTCGCCAATTAAGCTTATTATGCCGTAGTCATTTAATGGCATTATCGCAAGCTGTTGTGCTTGGGTAAGATTGTCTTGAGTAATCGATTGAGTGGTTAAGCAATGAGTTGTTGGCTGTGAAGTAGACATAAACTTTATCGGTTTTTTAGTGAATTTAATTCAAGTGGGGACGATTTCAGAAACCTCAAGGTTCATGCTAGTATAGCTGCCATAAAACTTCTATCCAACCTTATGCTGCATACTAAATTTATTATTAGTGTGATAGCGGTACTTTTAGGTAGCAAAATTAATGAGCGAGTTAACGAATAAGTCACGATTAAAATGGGCATGCAGACGAGGTATGTTAGAGTTAGATGTACTGTTTATGCCATTTGTTGATGAAGCCTATGATGATTTATCTGAGCAAGATAAAGTAAAATTTCAAAACTTATTAGAGTGTGATGATCCTGACTTATTTGCATGGTTTATGGGCCATGGTAAAAGCGATAATGCGGAACACCAATATATGGTTTCGTTAATTCTTAAACGAGTGAAAGTGTAGAGTGTGCAGAAAGTGAAAGCGTGTTTAGTCGGAACATGCTTTCTTTTTCAATAACGCAATATAAAACATGGAACGTTTTACATTAATTCTTAAGCCTTCTAATTATCAGCGTTGGTTTACACGTATTTATTGTTATTTATGTGTACTAAGTTTGCTTACTTTAGGTGTTGTCTACAATATTTCGCTCATGCTGTGTATTACCCTTTGTATATTGATACTCGCTTTTTTAGAGTGCAAGGTGATTAATCAGACGAGTACAGTCAATAAAATTGCTCTATCACAAGATGGACAAATTAAGCTGATACGTGGTGATGATATAGAGATAGGGCAGTTAAACCGAAACTGTGTGGTGAGTGATGTATTTTGTTTATTGAGATATCAAAACGCAGATGCATTACATGAGCATTCAATAGCGCATGCAACAGGAAGCCGTTTTTCAACTATATATCATCACTTTTTAAGTTACTGGAAAAGACGTTTTGGGGTGATTATTTACACCCGCCACTGGTTGGTTTTCCAAGACTCGATAGACGAGCAGCACTACCGTAAACTGTGTCGACTAATTCTTTCTCGGCGCCATCAGCACAGTAAGTGACAATGCATGGGACTGATTATCTGCACTAGATTATCTGTACTGTGCTGATGAGGCTAAGATATTGATGGTTAATTAGTACTTAGCTTATTATTACTTAATTCATTAGCGGGGATCAGTACGGTAGGCTGACTGTTAGGCAATGTATTAGGGTAATCTAAGTTGTAATGTAAACCACGACTTTCTTTTCTTGCCATCGCGCAGCGAACAATCAACTCAGCCACTTGCACTAGGTTTCTGAGTTCCAGCAAGTTATTACTGACATGGAAGTGGCTATAATATTCTTCAATTTCTTGAGTTAGTAGCTCGATACGGCGATAAGCGCGTTCTAACCGTTTTGTTGTTCTTACAATGCCAACATAGTCCCACATAAACATTCTTAGTTCGTGCCAGTTATGGGTGATAACAACTTCTTCATCTGAATTGGTCACTTGGCTTTCATCCCATGCAGGAATAGATACATTGGCGGTATGAGACGTTAGGTGCTGTGTAATATGTTCAGCTGCTGAGCGTGCATATACCACACATTCAAGCAATGAGTTACTGGCCATACGGTTAGCACCGTGTAGTCCAGTGTAAGCAACTTCGCCAATGGCATATAAGTTATCGATGTCGGTTTTACCGTGGTTGTCGGTCATCACACCGCCACAGGTATAATGAGCAGCGGGTACAACGGGAATTGCTTCTTTTGTGATATCTATTCCTACACTCAAGCATTTAGCATAAATAGTTGGAAAGTGCTCAATTATAAAGTCTTTTGGTTTGTGACTAATGTCTAAATACACGCACTGCACGCCTAACCGTTTCATCTCATAATCGATTGCTCGAGCAACAATGTCTCGCGGTGCTAATTCAGCGCGTTCGTCAAACTCACTCATAAAGCGCGTGCCATCAGGGCGCTTTAAAAAAGCGCCTTCACCTCGCATTGCCTCGGTGATCAAAAAGTTGGGGGCATCGGGATGATAAAGTGATGTTGGGTGAAATTGGTTAAATTCCATATTTGCTACACGGCAACCTGCACGCCACGCCATAGCAATGCCGTCACCGCTGGCCACGTCTGGATTGCTGGTGTATAAGTACACTTTACTTGCGCCACCTGTCGCTAAAGCCACACTTTTGGCTCGTATTACTTCAACCATTTCTCGGTTGCGGTTCCATACATAGGCGCCATGTACTTTATTTCCGTTAGGAATAGCGGCATTTGCATCTATCGTTTTGAGTTTTTTAGAGGTGATTAGATCAATAGCATTATAACGTTCGAACAACGTGATATTAGGGTGTTTTTTAACTTGTTCTACTAGTGATGTTTGTACTGCTTTACCTGTTGCATCGGCAGCATGCAAAATACGACGATGGCTATGGCCACCTTCGCGAGTAAGGTGGTACTTTTTATTGCCTTTTTTATCTTCAAATTGGTCGAATGGTACACCTTGTTCAATAAGCCATTCCATCGACGACTTCGCTTGTTTGGCAGTAAACGTGACCGCTGCGTTATCACATAATCCTGCACCTGCCTGCAATGTGTCTTTAACATGTGACTCGATGCTATCGTTTTCATCAAAAACCGCAGCAATACCACCTTGGGCGTACAATGTTGACCCTTCTTTTAACGGGCCTTTACTTAAAACCGCAACTTTTGCTTGCTCGGCAATCTGTAATGCAAGGGTTAAGCCTGCTGCACCGCTGCCTATTATTAATACATCACAAAAGTGTTCAATATGCTCATTCATCGATATAATCATTCGCAATTCAGGAAGATAAGTCTAAATAATAGCATTTTTTACTTTCTGATTTAGACTGTTAAAACACACTATTTTAATTAATTTGTATTTATTTTGTAATTTGTAAGAACTTTTTACAAATTTGCTAGTCTGAGATTGTACGCTTGCCCAATCCAGATTGAGCAAAAGAGAACACGGTTACTATCAGGTTTTTATTTTTCAGTATGTAGTAACGCATTTTTGTTAGGGTACTTTTCTTTTTTAATCTGGAAACAGAGTCACTATTCGAGAAGTATAACGGATATTTGGGAGTTCAGGCTCGAATGAGCGAGCAAGAAATTGATTTTGAAATTATAAAACGCGTCCAGCAGGGTGATAAAAACGCGTTTAATTTATTGGTTAGAAAATACCAACATAAAGTGGCGAGTTTAGTGTCACGTTATGTTTCTAGCCATGGAGATGTTGCAGATGTAGTGCAAGAAGCGTTTATTAAGGCATATAGAGCCTTACCCAACTTTCGTGGAGAAAGCGCTTTTTACACGTGGTTATATCGCATAGCGGTTAACAGCGCAAAAAATTATCTTGTTGCTCAAGGGCGGAAGCCGCCTTCAAGTGATATAGATGCAGACGAGGCTGAAGTTTATGATGGTGCAAGCGCGTTACGCGAAAACGCTTCACCAGAAAGTTTGGTTTTGACGGATGAAATTAAACGAGTGGTATTTTCCACCATTGAGTCTTTGCCTGATGATTTGCGCTCTGCGATTACGTTAAGGGAGATAGATGGATTAAGTTACGATGAAATTGCTGAAGTAGTAGGTTGCCCCGTAGGCACGGTTCGCTCTCGTATTTTTAGAGCGCGTGAAGCAATTGATAACAACATTAAGCCTCTAATAAGTAATTAGGTATTTAGTAAATAAAAGCAAACATAATGCAGATTAACTAAAAGCTTAATTAAGTAATTAGCAACAGTTTTACAAACATATATCAAGTATATGTAAATACGGTAGGAATTGAGTATGGTTATGAAACAACATGAATTAACTTCTGTTGTGATGGATAATGAAGCGACTGAACAGGAAATTAGCACTTTTCTTGATAGTCATTCTCCAGATAATTCGCATGCAGCTAATGAATTCAGTGAAGAAAAGCGCGCCACATGGGCTCGTTATCATTTAGCAAGTGATGTGTTACGCAAGGAAGTGGCTAGCAACATTGATCTGGGGCTGGCAGAACGCATTGAAGCTGCTTTAGAGTTTGAAGCTCCTCATCAGCCTGTAGCTACAGAAGTTGAAACGTCGCCTTCAAGAGTTACTCAGTGGGTTAACAAGATTAAGCAAAAAGCAGGTGGAGCAAGCCTAAGTGGTTTACTAAGCATTCCTGCTTTTCGTTATAGTTCACAGCTAGCGATTGCTGCAACAGTAGCAATGGTTTCTGTTATTGGTGTTCAACAATATTCTGATAATGGCGTTGATGATACAAGCCCGTTACCGGTGTTTGTGACAAAGCCGTTAGATGGTTTTGCTTCTCCTGTTAGTTTATCGACTACGTCGAACCAACAGCGCAACACAATATCGGCTGATCAACAGCGTATCAATGCATTAATATTAGATCACCAACGTCAAATTCGATTAAAGCCAGTGTCAACTTCGGTTGAAGACGCATCGAGCAATCAAAGCCAAGACGATGACAGTCTTCGTAACGGGGATAACCAAGTAAATAACTAATGAGAAGTTTAGTAGTATTGTTCATCTTGTTGCTATCTTGTCCAAGCATCGGGCAGGATAGCATTGACGCCACTCACCAGCCTCCTTCTTCCTCTAGTGTGATCACTATTAACGATGCCAGCCAATCTGCATCGGAGCCTGTTACCGCGGAACAACTTTTGCAAAAATTGAATTATGCTTTGCACAATTTAAATTTTGATGCCTCATTTATTGTTATTTTTAACAAAAAAGGTGAGCCTTATCGTTGGTTGCATGGTATTCATCAAGGGGTAGAGCTAGAGCACTTAAGTTTATTAAATGGTGCGGGGCAAGATATTGTTAGGCGTGATAAGGTGGTTACTTACTTTGATCCTCAACAGCCTCCTTACTCAATCAATTCTGGTGTTATTCGCGGTCCTATTCCAGAAATTTTATTTACGGATATTAGCAATTTAAAACAACACTATAGTTTTGTTTTAGCAGGCAAAAAACGTATTGCTGGAAGAGAAGCGCAATTAATCCGAATTATTGCTAACGATAAACATCTATATAACTTTAAATTGTGGTTAGACGTACGTTCAGGCATGTTACTCAAAGCCGCTTATGTGAATGATAGTGGTGAAGAATTAGAGCAAATTCAGCTTACCCATATTACAGTAACTGAGCAACCACACCCTGAACTTATCAAGTTAAGTGCCGCAACTTTGCCTGAGGTGATCACTCCACCTGTTTCAGCTACAAGCCAACAGGCGTCAACATCGCTAGATGTTGATGTGGTGAAAAATAGCGAGATTAAGATTAACAATTGGCGTTTTGGTTGGCTACCTTCAGGGTTTAAAGTGATTAAGTCAGATAAGCACCAGCTTTCACTCACCCGGGAAGCATCAGATTATTATATGTTTAGCGATGGACTGATAGATTTTTCAGTGTTTATACAGCGCCCCTTGTCAGGATCGTCAAATTCAGTATTAACTAAAGGTGCAATCACGCTATATAATCATCGAAACCAAGTATATGATGTGTCTGTAGTTGGTCGTATTCCTGCCAAAACTGCTCAGTTGATTGCCCAGTCAGTTTCACACAAATAAACGATACTCATTTAACTGGAAAATTATGATTGAAGAGCAAGGTGTTATTGTTGCTGTAGAGCCTTTAGCCGATAAAGGTTCTGACGCGAACTATATTTTTTGGGTTGAAACCCAAATTAAAACGACTTGCAGCGCCTGCCATGTAGAAGAAAATTGTGGTACTAGCACGGTGGCTAAAGCGTTTAGTAAGCGAAAAAATGTGGTAAGTGTAGCTTCTGTCAAACAGGCTAACGTTGGTCAACAAGTGAAAATAGGTATTCCTGAAAATACGATCGTTACTGGCTCGTTAATGGTCTATATGTTGCCGTTAGTATTAGCTATTTTAGCAGCGGTTGTAGTTGATTTTACTGCTCAGCGTTTGCTTATTGATGCTGAATGGCTAACCATTTTAGGGTTATTCGCTGGAGGGACAATGGGGTTTGCGTTTGCTCGCTGGTGGATAAAAAACGGTACAAATGCGAGTGACTATCAAGTCACGTTGTTGCAAATCTTACCTGAACATATTCCTATTAAAGAAGTGTGATAGAAACACTGATATTAAGCGCCCACACACTCTATCTTTCCCCAGCAAAACGGGAACAATGTTAAGTTAATTTCAATTGATTGCGGATTCAGTTTGGTATTGATCGCAAAGTCTAGTAAAATTGCGCGATTAAATGCCCTTTACACGTTTAGCTTATCGCTTGTACGTTTAAAGCAACTTTCGTTTAGAACAGTAGTTAAGAATCATTTCCTATGAAAAACATACGCAACTTTTCAATAATTGCACACATTGATCACGGTAAATCCACCTTATCTGATCGTCTTATCCAAGAATGCGGTGGCCTTTCAGAGCGAGAAATGCAATCTCAGGTGCTTGATTCTATGGATATTGAGCGTGAGCGTGGGATCACCATTAAATCGCAAAGTGTAACCCTAAATTATACCGCTCAAGACGGCGAAACCTATCAGCTCAACTTTATCGATACGCCGGGACACGTAGACTTTACTTATGAAGTATCGCGCTCACTGTCCGCGTGTGAAGGTGCATTACTAGTAGTAGATGCAGGGCAAGGTGTTGAAGCGCAAACCGTAGCGAATTGTTACACCGCCATTGAAATGGACATGGAAGTAATTCCTATCCTAAATAAAATAGACTTACCACAGGCTGATCCTGATCGTGTATCTGAAGAAATTGAAGATATTGTTGGGATTGATGCAACCGATGCGGTGCAATGTAGCGCTAAAACAGGTATCGGTATCCATGACGTACTAGAAACAATCGTTAAACAAGTACCGCCACCGGTTGGTGAACCCGAACAGCCACTGCAAGCGTTAATCATCGATTCATGGTTTGACCCATACCAAGGGGTTGTATCATTAGTTCGTATTAAACATGGCCAGCTTAAAGTGGGCGAAAAAATTAAGGTGATGTCGACTGGGCAATCACACTTAGTTGATAAAGTAGGTATTTTTACACCAAAACAAACTGACACTGGCATATTAAGTACGGGCGAAGTAGGTTTTGTTATTGCGGGCATTAAAGAAATTAAAGGGGCACCAGTAGGTGACACTTTAACATTACAGCGCGCACCCGCTGAAGCACCACTACCAGGCTTCCAACGTATTAAGCCACAAGTTTATGCTGGTTTATTCCCTGTTAGCTCTGACGATTATGAAAACTTCCGTGACGCCTTAGCAAAACTAAGTCTGAACGATGCGTCATTGTTTTATGAGCCAGAAAGCTCAACAGCTCTAGGTCTTGGTTTCCGCTGTGGCTTCTTGGGTATGCTTCACATGGAGATCATCCAAGAGCGTTTAGAGCGTGAATATGATCTAGACTTAATCACCACTGCACCAACGGTAAATTATCAAATAGCATTAACCAGTGGTGAAGAGGTTACGATTGATAACCCATCAGATTTACCACCGCTTAATAATATTGAGCAAATTCGTGAGCCAATTGTTGAAGCACATATCCTTGTGCCACAAGAATACCTAGGTAACGTTATTACTTTATGTGTTGAAAAACGCGGCGTGCAAACGAATATGTCATATCACGGTAATCAGGTTGCATTGACGTACGAGTTGCCGATGGTAGAAGTGGTAATGGATTTCTTCGACCGACTGAAGTCAACCAGCCGTGGCTTTGCATCATTAGACTATAACTTTAAGCGTTATGATGCGGCAGACATGGTACGTGTTGATATTCTAATTAATGGCGACCGAGTAGATGCACTAGCCATGATTGTGCACCGTGACTTTTCACAAGGGCGTGGTCGTGAGTTAGCAGATAAGCTACGCGAGTTAATTCCTCGTCAAATGTTTGATATCGCCATTCAAGCGGTTATTGGTAACCATGTTATTGCTCGTACCACGGTAAAACAGTTACGTAAAAACGTAATTGCAAAATGTTATGGCGGTGACGTGAGTCGTAAGAAAAAGCTCCTTCAGAAACAGAAGGAAGGTAAAAAGCGTATGAAACAGATTGGTAACGTAGAGCTACCGCAAGATGCGTTTTTAGCGATTCTTAAAATCGGAAAATAAAGGCTCAACAATAAGAGCTAACTATAAGGGTTTCATTAGATATGGCGGTTTATTTCTCAATTTTTTTAGTCTTATTAACGCTAGGAAGCGGACTAATATGGTTAATTGATGCCACAGTATTTGCACCAAAACGCAAAGAAAAAGTGCTTCAGGCGCAAACAACAGCAGGTATTCAGTTTGATGCTGATACGGCTGAAAAAGTAGCGCCAAAACCTTGGTTGGCAGATACCGCTCAATCTATATTCCCTTGGATCCTCGGCATTACCATTTTACGTTCATTTTTATATGAACCATTCCAAATACCATCAGGTTCTATGATGCCAACGTTATTGGTTGGCGACTTTATCTTGGTGGAAAAATATAGCTACGGTGTTAAAGACCCTGTTTGGCGTACCAAGCTGGTTGATACAGGCTCACCAGAACGTGGTGATATCGCTGTTTTTAAATATCCCTTAGAGCCTAGGATTGATTACATTAAGCGTATTATTGGTTTGCCGGGTGATCGTATTGTGTATCGCAATAAGAATCTGTATATCAAGCCTGCCTGTGAAAATGACAAAAAACATTGTGATAAATATCACAAAATTGACATGAATAAACTCAATGAAGGTGAGTTTAAACTGGATAATGTGCCTTTAATTGAACTGGAAGAAGATTTATTGGGTTTAAAGCACAACGTATTAATTAACCCTGTTTACCCTGAATTTAAAAGCCGTTACTTCAAACAAAGTGGTACCCGTGAAGATGAATGGGTAGTACCAGAAGGGCATTATTTTGCCATGGGTGACAATCGCGATAACAGTATGGACAGCCGCTACTGGGGCTTTGTATCTGATGAGTTATTAGTAGGCAAAGCTGTATTTATTTGGAACAGCTTCGAGTTTGATAGTAGTGGCGAAAGCGCTTTGCCGAGCTTTATCCCTGTGGGTTATCGCGCTGAGCGTTTAGGCCCGATTAAATAGCATATATTTTAATGAAATGGCGGTTTTATCAGGGATGCGTTTTTCCGCCACATAGTAGAGTTAACTGAATGAATAAGGCCGTTAAGCCACTGTTTAAAAAAATTGGGTATGAATTTAAAGATGTTAGTTTATTAGAACTAGCTATGACCCATAGAAGCTGTAAAGGCGAGCATAATGAGCGTTTAGAGTATCTAGGCGATTCAATCTTGAGTTTTGCCATTGCTCATGAACTTTACAAGCGTTTTCCAAAACACGATGAAGGCGACTTAAGCCGCATGCGCGCTACTTTAGTGCGTGGAACCACACTATCAGAAATTGCATTGTCATTTGGCTTAGGCGAATATTTACGCTTAGGCCCCGGCGAGTTGAAAAGCGGTGGATTCCGCAGAGCGTCAATTTTAGCCGATGCAGTAGAAGCGATAATTGGTGCTGTATTTTTGGATTCGGACATTGAAACTTGTAAGAACTTAGTGCTCAGCTGGTATGGCCAAAGGCTTGACACCATCCAGCCGGGTTCCAGCCAAAAAGATCATAAAACTCAACTACAAGAATATCTTCAAGGGCGTAAGCTTCCTTTACCCGTCTATACTGTGATTAAAACCACAGGACAAGCGCATAACCAAGAATTTACTGTTGAATGTGAAATTGATGGGATGCGACCTATTTCTGCCAAAGGAACCAGCAGAAAAAAAGCTGAACAAGCTGCCGCTGAAAGCGCCATGGAGAAATTAAAGAAATGACAAAGCAAAATAGCCCACTAGAAGAGATGATAGCTCAGAACCTTACCCAAGGGGATGATAGCGATAGTAATGCGCCGGATGTAACTTATTGTGGTATGGTTGCAATTGTAGGTCGTCCAAATGTAGGTAAGTCGACCTTATTAAATAAGATACTGGGACAAAAAGTTAGCATTACCTCACGTAAGCCGCAAACTACGCGTCACCGCATCATGGGTATTCACACAGAAGCGCCTTATCAAACAGTCTACGTTGATACTCCAGGCTTACACCAAGAAGAAAAGCGAGCCATCAACCGTTTAATGAACCGTGCTGCGGCAAGCTCGATTGGCGATGTTGAGCTGAGCATTTTTGTGGTGGAAGGCACGAAGTGGACCCCTGATGATGAAATGGTATTAAACAAACTTATTCAGGCGCGCCGTCCAATTGTGTTAGCAATTAATAAAATTGATAACGTAAAAGAAAAAGACGACGTGATGCCACATCTACAGTGGTTATCAGAAAAGCACGACTTTAAAGACATCGTGCCCATTTCTGCTGAAAAGGGAAACAATGTCGACAAAATCGTAGACATCGTTAAAGCGAACCTGCCTGAATCAGAGTACTATTTTCCGGAAGATTATATAACAGACCGTTCTATGCGCTTTATGGCGTCTGAGATTGTGCGTGAAAAATTAATGCGTTTTATGGGGGAAGAATTACCTTACTCTGTAACGGTTGAAATAGAGCGTTTCAAATGGGATGAGCGCGGTGTATGTAATATTAACGCCTTGATTTTAGTTGAACGAGAAAGCCAAAAACGCATGGTTATTGGTAACAAAGGCGAAAAGCTAAAAGTGATTGGCAGTGAAGCCCGTAAAGATCTTGAAGAAATGCTTGATAACAAAGTGTATTTAGAGCTTTGGGTGAAAGTGAAAAGTGGTTGGGCAGATGACGACCGTGCACTTCGCTCGTTAGGTTATGGTGAAGACTAAATACAATATTTTACTCGCTATCGTTATTGGCTTAGTTAGGAGTAATCGATAATTGAATAGTGCACGACGGGAAGAACAGTCAAGCCTTGAGCCTGCTTTTGTTCTTCATCGTAGACCCTTTAGTGATAGTCGTGCATTAGTTGATATTATTACTAATCGAGTAGGGCGAGTTACTGTAATTGCTCGTGTAGGAAATAAAAAGTCTACGTTTTCCGCCTTATTACAACCCTTCAGACCGATTCTGGTTCAATATCAAGGTAATGCTGAATTAAAGCTATTAACACGCTGTGAGGAGCTTGCTTTACCCGTTGCATTAAAAGGCAACGCATTATTTAGTGGCTTTTACCTAAATGAGCTCACTCAACGGTTGTGGCCGCAAAATTTAGAATCTACCGAGTTATTTTCTGTATATAAAACCATCCTAAACAACTTAGTAACGACCGACGTAATTGAGCCTCACCTGCGTATTTTTGAAATTAAATTGCTCAATTATCTCGGATACTCTATCGATTTTGATTGTTGTTTTGATAGTGAACAAGCGATCAAAGCTGATGAATATTACAGTTATGTTCCGCAATACGGCTTTAGTTTACGAGAAACGGATAACCAACTCGCTCGTTTTCATGGTGCTAGCTTAATTAAAATAGATGCTTTTCAATTTGATTCGTCAACAGTGTTAAGTGATGCCAAACGATTAATGCGACAAGCACTTTCGCCATATCTAGGCGCAAAGCCGTTAAAGAGCCGAGATTTATTTTTAAAATAAGTACTAAGGAAATGCCATGCCAATAATGGGAATAGGCACAGATATTATTGAGATTCAGCGGGTGGAAACACAGCTTGAGCGTGGTAGTCGTTTAGCAAAAAGAGTACTGACTGAGCGTGAACTTGTGGATTTTGAGGCGCATAACCAGCCTGCCCGATTTCTAGCTAAGCGATTTGCAGCAAAAGAAGCGGCCGCAAAAGCCATGGGAACAGGAATAGGCCGAGGGATCTCGTTTCAGCATTTTGAAATTAGCCATGATGAGTCGGGCAGGCCACTGCTTGTGTTATCTGGTAATGCTGAACAACGCGCTAAAGAATGTGGAATAACCGCGACTCATATCTCAATTAGCGATGAACAGCATTACGCCACCGCAGTGGTCATACTCGAGTCGTAGCTTTGCAGGTGCAGGAGCTTCTTGATTGTAAGTAATCTAGAAGCGGGTTAACTGTTTTGCTTACTATTTTTAGTGTAGGTTTATCAATTTTTGCCGGTTTACTTGCAGAGCTAAACTATAAAACACTGCAAGTATAAACAAGGGTTACTCACAAATAGCTACGTAGCGCTCAATGACCTGTTGCCATCCAAACTGTAATGCCTCAACGATGACGGCATGACCAATCGATACTTCACTAACACTAGGCACATGGCTTAGGAATACGGCTAAGTTATCAAGGTTTAAGTCATGGCCTGCATTGACAGCGATGCCTGTGTCTAGAGCCGCTTGCGAAGCAGCAGCATATTGCGTCAACATGGCATGTTGTTTATCTGTGCCGAAAGCCTGAGCATAACCTTCTGTATACAGTTCAACTCTATCTGTTCCTGTTAGGTGTGCGAGCGCGCATTGCTGTGCGTCAGGATCAATAAATATACTGGTGCGGATATTTGCCGCCTTTAGTTTTGCAATAACGGGCAGCAGAAGTTCCACTTGGCTATGCATATCCCAACCATGATCAGACGTTAACTGATCGGGTGCGTCTGGTACTAAAGTGCATTGATGAGCGCCTGAGTTTATAACTAAATCAATAAAATCGTCTGTTGGGTAACCTTCAAGGTTAAGCTCAGCATCAGGATACTTCTCTAATAACTTAGCTAAATTGTAACAGTCTTGAGGTCGAGCATGGCGTTGATCAGGCCTAGGATGCAGCGTTAACCCTTTACAGCCATATTGTAGAGCACGTTCTGCAAAGTTGACGACGCTAGGATAGTCGCGTCCGCGTGAATTTCTTAGCAATGCAATTTTATTTAGGTTTACACTAAAAATAGTGCTCATGATTGAGTCCTTCTGTCAGCTGTTAGCGATGGTACTTGTAGCAATACTTATTAAAAGTATGTTTAGCGGGCTAAGTGTATAGTAATTGATGACTTTTTTCACGATTAAGCAGCGTACTTAACGGCGTGCTATCGATTGTAGAAAGATGAAAATATGCTAACTTGTAGCAATACACATCAAGAAAGCTAATCTACTCAATGACTTCATATAATATTAAGAGAGGGATAATGTTGCGCTTACTGACTGATCATATAAAAAAATACGATGTTGATACTGTTGTCTTGCTAGGATTCAGTATATTAATCATGCTGTTAGCTGGTTGTTCAGCTAATACCACTTCATCAGGTACCACGTCATCAGGAACTGAGGTTGTTTATCAACAAGAAACGGTACTTATTCCTGATGAACCGCAACATAACAAACACGATAAACATGCCGCGCTAAAAAATAGGAAAAGCCGAATGGATGAAAATATTACCAGTGCAAAACAACAATTAAGCGAGCAGTTAAATATATCAGAACAAGATATTGAGCTGGTTAGTGTAAAGTCGGTGGTGTGGCGTGACCGCAGCTTGGGTTGTCCACTGCCTGACCGTATGTATGCACAAGTACTGGTGGATGGCTATTTAATTGAATTAAAAGCGAAGCAACTCTCATTCTTCTTTCATGGTGCTGACAAAGGCAAGCCTTTTTTATGTCAGTCACCTAAGAAGAATGGCTATATAGACGCAGAAAAAAATAACATTTAATACAGCGGGTTTACTTAGTATAAAATTTAGTGCGAACGAAAAAATTAGTACAACTACAAGGAAAAATTCATGGCAGCAACCAGTTTACTTGCATTAATTGATGATATTGCGACGGTGCTTGATGATGTGGCGATACTGTCAAAAG
Organism: Flocculibacter collagenilyticus; assembly: GCF_016469335.1. NCBI lineage: Bacteria > Pseudomonadati > Pseudomonadota > Gammaproteobacteria > Alteromonadales > Pseudoalteromonadaceae > Flocculibacter > Flocculibacter collagenilyticus. Next base: position 3,180,356 of record NZ_CP059888.1, on the reverse strand, counting down.
TAGCTGCAAAAAAGACGGCAGGGGTGCTTGGCGACGATTTAGCACTAAATGCACAACAAGTGTCGGGTGTAAAAGCAGAGCGTGAATTGCCCGTCGTGTGGGCGGTTGCAAAGGGTTCTTTTTTAAATAAGCTTATTTTAGTGCCAGCGGCTTTACTGATTAGTTATTTTGCCAATTGGCTAACCATGCCATTGCTGATGTTAGGTGGCGCATATTTATGTTACGAAGGTGTAGAGAAGCTCCATCATAGTTTTTTTGCTGATAAAGAGGAAGCTGAAAAAGAACATGAAGAAATGCTAAATGCCCTTGCCGATGACAGCGTTGATTTAGTAGAGCTGGAAAAAGAAAAAATTAAAGGCGCAATACGTACTGACTTTATTTTATCTGCTGAGATTATTGTGATTGCTTTAAGTACGGTTGCTAATACGTCTCTTGCTATGCAGGCCTCGGTAATATCAACTATTGCCATTCTGATGACCATTGGGGTTTATAGTTTAGTGGCAGGCATCGTAAAGCTCGATGATGCGGGACTATATTTAGTCAAAAGTGCTGAACAAACAAGCCGCTTTAGCCAATTCAAAAAGATAGTGGGTAGAGGGTTGCTTGGCTTTGCTCCAATCTTAATGAAAACACTTTCAGTAGTAGGCACTGCGGCCATGTTTTTAGTTGGCGGCGGTATTCTCACGCATGGTTTAGCCTTTGCACATCATTGGTCGGAAGCATTAATAGAGCTTGTTGCAACGTTCCCTGGTGGGGACTTTTATGCGAGCTGGCTAACGCCACTTCTATTTAATTTAGTGGGAGGCATTCTGGTTGGTACGCTTATACTGTTAATGGTATTGGGGGTGAAGCAACTTAAACCCGCTAAAGCCGAAACCAGTAAATAAGCAGGTTGATGCGAGCGGCTTTATATGAAGCTCGCATCTTGCCACCAATACAAATGTTTAGCGTGTTAAGCTTCGCTCATGGCAAACTCATCAGCTACATACTCTTCAATATTAAGCACTTCACTGGTTAGTAACTCTAATGTTCGGTGCAAGTTATCTAACACTGCGGTATGGGCATCTTTTTCTAATTTTACTGCAAAGTCTACACAGCTTAATGCACCTACACTTTTTGCCATCGATTTTAATTGATGCGCAAGTGATTTAATCCGATCTCTGTCTTGTGCTGCAAAATTATGTGTCAGTTGCTCAACTAAGTCTTTAGCTTGATTGACAAAGTACTCTAAATACTCTTTGTGCTTTAATTTGTTATCGCCTAAAAAGCGTGTGATGGTATCTAAATCTATTGGGACGCTTGATGAGTCTTTCAAAATTTTACTCTTTTTGGTTTTAGGGGCATTGGGTAACGTAATCCACTTTTCTAATTCTGCTTGCAATGCTTCTAATTCAAGTGGTTTGGTTGTGTAGCCGTCCATACCAATACTTAAGCACTTTTGCTTTTCACCTTTTAGTGCATTCGCCGTGATGGCAAGAATACGAGTAAACTGGGTATCTTCTGGCATGTGCATGCTTTCGGTACGAATGGCTTTAGCTAAATCGTACCCGCTCATGTGAGGCATGTGAATGTCGGTTAAAATGAGCGGATATTGGTATTCGCGCCATTTTTTTAATGCCTCGCGCCCGTCATTAGCCACTTCAACGGCATACCCAAGCATGTGAAGTTGTTCAACAATCACTTTTTGGTTCATGACATTATCTTCAGCCAGTAATATTAAGCTGTTTGACGCTTTAGCTTGTTCAACAGTTTGAAAGTTAGATGCTAATTTCACTTGACTGTTTTTGCCTAAGCTACTTGCCGATTGCTCTAATAACCCTGCACAAATTTGGATGCTTTCAATAAATGAGGTACGGCAAATTGGAGTGGAATGTAAGTAATGCACTCGGTTGTCTGCCACTTCGATAACGTCAACAATATTTGTGAGTACTAAAAACTTATGTTGGGAAAGTTTGTCGATAGTCAGTAAACGTCTAACTAAATGTTCGCTTTCTCTTTGATAATAAGTGCCATCTATTACCCATACATGCTTAGTTGTACTATGAGTGACCACGTTATCACTGATGAAGTTATCTAATTTTTCTACATTACCAAATGAAATATGATGGCTACCGCAATGATTTAGATAAGACTCAATATTAATGCGATTTTGCTCATCTTTTGTATAAATATATGTGGTAGTACCGTTTAATAGCTCTTTGCTGATAGTCGTGGTATTCAGTGTTCGAGTGAGCGGTAAAGATACGGTAAATGTAGTGCCAACATCCACCGTGCTGCTCACTTTAATGCTGCCGTACATTAATTCACACAGTCGGTTACAAATGGAAAGGCCAAGGCCAGTACCGCCATATTTGCGAGTAATTGATCCTTCAGCTTGATTAAACGGGTTAAAGATATGATTCATTTGGCGCTCGGTCATGCCTTTGCCGTTATCACGCACTTTAAACTCGATGGTATAAAACTCTAACGTTTGCTCTTTCATATGCGCTGAAATAAGTACTGAGCCCGTTTTATCTCTGGTTGTTTCAGTAAACTTAAGCGCGTTGCCTGCTAAGTTAAAGAGTATTTGTCGAATACGCACAGGATCGGCCATTACTTCGAATGGAATGCGCGGATCAACATAGACTTTTAAGTCTATTTGGCGTTGGTGCGCAACAGGCATCAGGGTTCTGCCAACGGCTTCAACGATTTCATGCACCGATGTAGGAATAGACTCAATATCTAGCTTTCCAGCTTCTATCTTAGAGAAATCCAAAATGTCATCAAGAATATGCAGCAGTGAGAAAGAAGATTCCCGTATCGTGTCAGTCATATTGAATTGTGAGTCAGACAGTTTGGTTTTACGCAAGATGTCGATAGTACCAATGATGCCATTCATAGGTGTGCGTATTTCATGGCTCATGGTAGCAAGGAAGGTTGACTTGGCGTCGTTCGCTTTTTCTGCTGCTAATTTGGCCGTTTCTAATGCCTCAGTACGCTCCAGTACTTTTCTTTCAGCATCCTGTTGTAGGTTATCTACTTGAGACTGTAATTCATCAAGTTGCTCGCGATATTGGGCTGATTCCTTAAAGGTTTGGTTAATGTAACTAACCAGCTCACCAGTGGCACTTTCTTCTTTATAATTAATTAGCTGGTTGTATTTTTTTCCGCGGAAGATACGACGTGTGTCCGCTAAAATAGGTTCAATCTTATTATCTGCAAATCGTGATAACGTTTTATAGATAGAGCGCGCCAAAATTAAGCATAAAATACAAATCACGCCCAGTTGAATAACAATAGGTAATAGCGCTAGTTTGGGCCTGGCTTGTGCGTAAACAACTACGCCGATAACGTCTTTAGCGTTATTTAGAATGGTTTTATTAATGACAAACCACTCATCCGTACTTTTTGTGGTATCACGCTTTAGTGGGCTAGGAAAGTAGCCATCAAGATTTGACGTGTTCACCCACAGCTTTAATTTGCCATCGTCAGTGGTTTGGTACACATAAGCAGCAGTTGGATGTTCGGTATCCTTACTTAATTGCAGTAAAGACTGAACTTTTTTTTCATCTTTTTTTAGCAGTAACTCAGGCAGCAATTTTTGTAGCTGAGAGGCTTTTTGTTGCGGAACCTGAGTTTCTTTAACCGTAAGCAAAACAATGCGTTCTACATTGGATACAGCAAATATGGCTAGCGCAAAAAATGACACGATAAGGAGATATTTAATAAAGACACTACGTCGAGAATAAGTATTAGGCATATATAAGTAACATTAATTGTTTTTTTGTTAATGCTTGTTGCGTTATTATCTACCGCTGTTAGCACTGATGATAGAATTTGGTTAGATTCTAAAGCAATTAAAACAATCTACAACCAAAAATAGATAAGAGTACAATTAAGAGCAGAAATGGCTGTATAAATATTGTGAAACACCTATATACAAATCTTAAAAATATAATAGTCGTAGACGATGATCCTTTCTTTATGAAGTTTATTAACGATAAACTGCAAGCGTTAGGCATTGTGCACGTACAGACATTTTTAGACCCCACTATCGCATTGCCTAAGCTTACCCACTCATCTAACAAAAATGATTTATTGTTTATTGATCTTCAAATGCCACAAATAGATGGTATTCAGTTGTTAAAGTTGCTGGGCGAGCGACAATTTCAAGGCCAAATTATTATTATGAGTGGCTTTGAAAAGAAAATATTAAACATGGCTGAACAAATAGCCAAGCAATATCATTTAAGTGTAGTGGGGCAATTGCATAAGCCATTTACTTCAGCGCAGTTACAATCGTTATTACTTGAAGTTGATAAAAATATTCACAATGAAGATGTGGCCATTCATGAACGGTCTGTTGTACCGTTCGATATAAGTCAATTTACACTTACTGAAGCCAACTTAATTACAATGGTGCAGCCTCAGGTGTCTATTCAAGATGAAGCGATTGTAGGGTATGAAGTATTGTCTCGGCTGTCCTTAGAGGACGAAACAATTATTATGCCAGACCAATTCATTCCTGCTTTTGAGCAAAGCAACAGAATGGCTGAGTTTAATGAGGTGTTATTTCAAAGGGTATTTAAGCGCTTTACTAACTATAGAGACAAGCGCATTTCGATAAACTTGTCTGTAAATAGTTTAGCCGAACAAGATATTGTGGGCTTACTTTCTAGTTATATTCAACAGTACGATATAGATCCAAACCAAGTTGTAGTAGAAATTATTGAAAGCTGTATTGCGGATGACATACTAAATACGCAAGAGAGCTTAATGCGCTTACGTTTGCTTGGCGTTCACTTATCTATTGACGACTATGGTGCGGGTTATTCCACCATGAAGCAATTAAGTGATTTTCCTTTTCAGGAATTAAAGATTGATCGCGCCTATATTTCACGTTGTGAGACTAGCCCGCACAACCAAGCGTTGATTAAAAATACGATTGATATGGCGAAAAGCTTAAATATGACAACAGTGGCTGAAGGCGTAGAAACGGTTGCTGAATTAAATACCTTAAAACAATTAGGCGTAAATACGGTTCAAGGCTTTTATTATTCTCGCCCTTACTTGTGGAATTGATGTTTGATGTAAATATTGATTGAAATTAGAACAAAAAGCGCAATAAAACAGCATTAAGCACAAAAATATATAAAAAGTTAAAAAAAGAGTTGACTTAAAACCTCAAAATCCGTTTAATACGTGCCCGCAGCAACGAGAGAAGCTGCTAAGTAAACAATGCCCAGATAGCTCAGTCGGTAGAGCAGAGGATTGAAAATCCTCGTGTCGGCAGTTCGATTCTGTCTCTGGGCACCATTTATTTAAAACCGATTTATTAGTTAAGAGTGCTCGCACTTTTAATAAAACAGAATAGTGTGCCGGCTTAGCTCAGTTGGTAGAGCAACTGACTTGTAATCAGTAGGTCGCCAGTTCGACTCCGGCAGCCGGCACCATTTTTTCTGTTAACTAATTTGCCCAGATAGCTCAGTCGGTAGAGCAGAGGATTGAAAATCCTCGTGTCGGCAGTTCGATTCTGTCTCTGGGCACCATCATTAAATATTTTGTTGTGCTTCTTGTAACTGAACAAAATATTGCACACTAAGTAAAGTGTGAACTGCTTAGTGTGCCGGCTTAGCTCAGTTGGTAGAGCAACTGACTTGTAATCAGTAGGTCGCCAGTTCGACTCCGGCAGCCGGCACCATTTCTTAATTGAAATAAAAAAACCTCAACATTTGTTGAGGTTTTTTTATGTCTTGAATTTAGTGTTTTAAAACGGTTATTGTTAACGGGTTTGCAAAGTGTCTGGATGACACCTTCTTTGGTACTTACCATGGAAATTAATTTTGGGAATTTAATAAGAGCTATCGTAACGTGCCTAAAAGAACTAACGAATACCAGAAGCTTGTATTGGCTATCAATCAGCTTCTAGCATCTTCTAACGTCAAAATTACAGAGTCAGCGATGTTATACGACCCGGTATCTGATCAAGATAGGGAAATTGATATATTGATCGAAGATACCTCTGGCCCTTATAGCTTTAAAGTAGGTATTGAATGCACAGCTAAATCAAGGTCAATAGGTGTTCCAGTAATGGAGCAGCTAATTAATAAGCATAAAAATGTTGGAATACATAAGACTGTCATTGTGTCGAAGTCAGGGTTTGCTGTATCCGCACAAAAATTTGCAAAGAAGAATCAAATCGATGCAATATCTTTTGGCCAAGCACTAAGCCAATCATGGCCCTCCTTTCTAAATAAAGTTAAAAATGTTCAATTAATACTCCACTCAACAACAATTGACGATATAGGCTTCAATGTAACCTTTTTAGAAAGTGCTGATAAGGTAGAGTACTCACTGGAAAGTACAGTTTTGGCAGACACAAACGACAACGTATTAATTTCAAATTTCGTTTATGATTTAATTTCTTCCGGTTCAACTAAAAATATCAAAGAAAGTAGATTAATTGATGGTGAAAAAACTGAAAATGGTTCAAAGCATCACCAAGAATGGAGCTTTGAAAATGAAATCATAATTGCTGATAAGCATGGAGTAAAAGCGAAGTGTTCAAAATTATCTGCCAACTATACTATTGTTCGTTTAGCATCCCCACAGCAACTCAATTACGAAGAGTTTAACAAAAAACCTGCTATATACGGCACAAGCAACAATCTGGGCGAAAATAAAGATACAAGCATTACTGTCACTGCGACAGGTAATGATGATGGTGTATCGATGGCCTTTAATATTAACTCACGATCAGGTTTAAACTTTAGGTAACTATTTTAACTAATCATGGATGAGAGCAAATTTTTAATTTTAGTATTCCAATCGGGCAGTTGGTTAGATAAAACCAAAGAAATTTCTTCCATTGTAGAAAATGGAAGTAGATACGAAGTTTATTTCGGTAGAAGCGATAAAATGTACGCTTATGGTAAGGGTAAAGTACAGTATTTTGATCAACCCATCGCAATAGAACTCAATAAAAACCTCGTCCGTTTTAAGAATAAAGGAACCTCTAAGTGGAATTTTGCGCTTTCTTTTAAAAATTATGTGTGTCTATTTAATGATAAAGAGAAAAGAATAGAACTAACTGAAAACATTGAATTAGTTCCTAATATTGCAGAATATGAAGATACAAAAAGATTAATTGAATATTACTACTTTTTAGCTAAGTCACTAGAAAATAAAACGCCGCATTTAAATATATATTACGAAAAAAAATTAGGTACTATCCAACCTGAGTGCGCTATTAATAACTTTGTTACGCTAGCGGCACCAAAACATGAAAAACTTACAACTTATCCTATATTTCCTTTTGGCATAAACCTTTCGCAACAAAAAGCAGTTATTAATGCTTTAGAAAGTCAAATTAGCCTAATACAAGGTCCTCCTGGCACAGGTAAAACGCAAACTATTCTCAATATAATTACTAACATAGTAATGCAAGGAAAAAATGTCGCAGTGGTAGCAGGTAATAATTCCGCCATTGACAATGTTTTTGAAAAATTAGAGAAAGAACAAATAAGCTTTATCGCTGCAAGATTAGGTAATAAGGACTCACAACAGCAATTCTTTACCACTCGCTGGGAGTTACCTGAGCTTAAAGCTTGGTCAATGGAAAGTAGCACTGTTTATCACCTAAAAGAGCAATTAAACCAAATTAGCAGTAAAATAACTGAGTTGCTTGAGGCTAATAACATGCTCGCAACTCTCAAAGAAAACCTTGTTCGACTTAATATAGAAAAACAATATTTTGATAAACATTTTGATATTCGACCTTTAAATATCAAACGTTTTTCATTCTTTACTAAGTGGAACACCCCTAATCTTTTAAATTTTTTGGCTGATTTTAAGTATCACTCTCAATTTGAAAAATTAAACTGGTTAACAAAATTTAAGTGGCTTTATCGATATAAAATCTACAGGTTTGGCGATTTAAAATTACTAAACGAAAATATCTTTAAAAGCATTATTAGCGAATACTATCATCGCAAAACAACAGAGCTATCTGAAGAAATAAATATCTTAGAACAGCTTCTTGCCAATGAGAGTTTTGAAAGCCTTCTAAAAAGGCAATCTGAATTATCTAATAGCTTATTTAAATCGTTTATCGCACAAAAATATCAATCTATCGAAGATACTAGTTTTAATGAAAATTCTTATAAAAGAAACCGAGATGCATATGAATGTTTTTTAAATCAATATCCTGTAGTGCTTAGTACGACAGATTCCATTATTAACAACAAAAGTGAAAATGAACTATTTGATTATTTAATTGTTGACGAGGCATCGCAGGTAGACTTATTAACGGGTTTTTTATCACTGTCGTGTGCTAAAAATATTGTTGTTGTTGGTGATTTGCAACAACTTCCACATATTCCTGATGATTCATTACATGATGATATAGACCGACAATTCAGTGTAATAAATGGTTATAGTTACTTTCATGAAAGTCTATTGTCTTCGCTAGATAAATTGTTTCCTTCAGTACCAAAGACACTTTTAAAAGAGCACTATCGTTGCCACCCGAGAATCATCGATTTTTGTAATCAAAAGTATTACGACGGTAAGTTGATTGCAATGACATCTTCTTCAACCGACCCTTTTAGAGTTATCAAAACAGAAAAAGGCAACCACGCTAGAAAGCCTCCTTCTGGTAGCGGCTTCATTAATATTAGAGAATTAGATGTAATTAATAATGAAGTTTTAAGTGACGAGTTAGAATTGTCAGAAGTTAATGAAATAGGTTTTATTTCTCCTTATAGAGCACAGGCAGACCAAGCTGCGTCACGTCTTGCAGTAAACAATATCGCAGCAGATACGGTACATAAATTTCAAGGTAGAGAGAAAGAAAGCATAATATTTAGCGCCACAGCAAACACATTAACCAAGTATATGGATAAACCAAATCTTCTAAATGTAGCTGTTTCTAGAGCTAAAAAACGATTTACCTTAGTTACTTCTCAAAACGTACTAAAAAAACAAGGTTCTAACATCGGTGACTTACTGCGGCACATCGAGTATCAATCCTTATCACCTTGCATCTTTCAGAGTAAAACTGTTTCCATTTTTGACTGCTTATATAAAGAATATTCAGATGCTTTAACTTCATTTATGAAAAGAGTAAAAAGAACCTCTGATTATCTATCTGAAGATCTAATGTCTACCTTATTAGATGATATTTTAAGTAAAGATCCATTTAGCTCTTTTTCATATCAGAAAAACTATGCATTAGCCTTATTAATTGGCGATTTATCAATGCTTGATATAGAAGAGAGAAGGTTTGCGAGTCACCCTAATAGCCATATAGATTTTTTATTATTTAATAAGTTAGATATGCAGCCAATATTAGCAATAGAAGTCGACGGTTACAGCTTTCACGAGCTAAACAAACAGCAAAAAATTAGAGATAATTACAAAAACAATATTTTAGCCAAAATATCTCTCCCATTACTGCGATTATCTACTACAGAAAGTGGTGAACAGGATAAAATTGAATCCGCGTTGAAAAATATACTTGAAATTTCCTGATTGATAATGAAACTGAATATTGATTTGAGATGTGCTGTTTGGTAATAGGAATATTTGAATCACTACCAAACGCTATCGAATGGCTTATTGAATGGTTATTGAGCTTTTATCGGCTGTTAAATTAATATCATTATTGAAATGATTCAAGCACAGCATAAGCTTATAACTTGCTTCTTTTCTAGTGTCTGCGTGCTATCTGTTTAGGGATAGCACGTGATATGAAAGGGGTTAAAAACGGTAATGGATATTAGCAGAGAAGGTTCTGCCTGCTTCAGTCAAATTATTTAAGGTTTCTGCTTTTGTGTGTCCTGCACCGTTAATAGCGCGTACGTATTCTTTATCGGTTAGATTAGTAATAGCTAGGTTAAGCTTAAATTGGTCATTAATATCGTAGCTGGTAAGAAGATCTATTGTGCCGTAGCCTGCAATTTCAATATTGTCATCGTTTACTTTATGCATACGTTTAGCCCAGTTTACTATTAATTCCGCAGACAGGGCGTCCTGCTCAAAACTAAGGCCTGTAGCACCTGATAGTGGTGCAATACTGCTTAAGTATTCGTCAGTATTGTCGTTCTTACCATCTTGATAAGACGCATTGGTAAAGACCGACAGCTCGTCATTAATGTCATAGCGGACAGCAGCTTCAATACCTTTAATGGTTACAGAGTCAATATTTTGGTATTGAAAGATTGATACTTGCGATGCTTGCTGAGTATACGGGTTGGTAATGGTGTCGAAACCTGTTAATTCAGTTGCTAGAAACTCATCATACTGAGAATAGTAAACTGCACTTGAGAAATAAACGTTGTTGATATGGCCACGTATACCAAGCTCGTATGTATCACTTTCTTCCGGTGATAAGTCGTCACTAGATATAACCTTATAGCCATATAGTGAGTTGTCGTGATTGATATAAGCTAAGTCGTACGCAGGCACTTTGAAGCCTTGACCGTACTGAGCAAATACTGCAACGGTGTCGGTAAGATGGTAAAGCGAACCTATGTTTAAAGAAGTGTGATTTTCATCATATTCGCGGTAAGTATTTACGTTTGATGTGGTGTTAGCTTCCATTTTATAAGTGTCAAAGCGTGCACCCAATGTGGTAATTAAAGCACCATCGAGTAACGTTATTTCGTCATTGAAAAATGCGCCTGCACGAAATACTTCAGTGTTAGGAAACTTATCACTGACTTGTGGGTAGCCATTTTTTGCAACGCCAGCCACACTATACAATTTTGACTCTGTGCGTTCTGCTTCAGATTGCTCTATGTCTAAACCATAACCGAGTGTGTGCATGTCGTTTAACGTTAAAGTCGCATTTGATAAAAAGCCTTGCGTACTTTGTTTAAAAACAGCCGTTTTTTGCATGTCTCTAATTTCAATAATGGGGAAACCAAAGTTAGCATTAATGTCTAGTTGGCCATATTCTATGTCTTTTTGTTCAGTGTCGTTTGAATAAATAGACACATTTAATAGGTCGTAAACAGCGGTATTAGCTTCTGTATGGTAGCGTAGTTGAAAGGCGTGGTTCGTTTTCTCGCTGTTGCTGTTTTCAGTTAAGATTGTATACCCATTAAGATCTCTAAAGTGTTGCAATAAACCATGTGCAATATTACCTGTTACCTCTTGCTCCCAAATATCAGCGGTAAAAGCGACAAAGTCTTGTTCATTTAGGTTGTATTTGGCTTTGTAAAGTAAGCTCGTTGATTCGATATCTAATTCAGGCTTGGTTTCATCAAAGTTTTGTGTTTCATGGCCATCTCGAACCCCTGCATTTAATAGGTGTTCGAATTGTCCTGTTTTTAAAGCAAGTGTCGTGCTTATATTCTGTTGTTCACCCGATGACAGATAACCGGCTTTCACTTTGCCCGAGAAGGTTTCGCCATTAGCCAGATAATCAGATGCGTCTTTGGTGGTAAACACCGCGATACCGCCCAATGCGTCTGAACCATATAGCGATGAGGCGGCTCCTTTAGCAACTTCTACTTGTTTTAATGTATCAGTATCAATAAAGCCCCGGCCAACAATGTCGTTAAGACCATTTGCACCGTAACCTTCATTCATGCGCATGCCATCTTTTATCATTAACACTCTATCACCGCCCATACCACGAACAATGATGTTTTGTGCGTTACCTGTACTGCCACTGACTTGAATGCTTGGATCATATTTGAACAATTGGCTCATGTCAGTAATGGCTTGCTTCTCTAAATCTTCCTGCGTCATTACAGAAATGCTGCCAGAAACATCTTTTAGTTGCTTCTCAGTTTTCGTACCACTGATCACAACCACTTCAAAGTCAGTACTGTCAGAATCGTCGGCGATAAGGTTGGCAAAGGTAACTGGCGAAGTCATAAGGGCAATGGAAATGGCGCTGGCTAACATACTGCGCTTTTGCTTAAACATGATTGAATCCTATTTGAGAGTTTATTTTCTGATGATCAGAGGTATTTGTTTAACACGCCTAATTATTAATGAAATCGGGCTGACATCATTAGCTGTTCACGTTTCATTTTTATAGCGTAATAAATAATAAAAAATAATGCAAATGGTAATTATTATCATTTGCATTAAGTTTGGTTGCGACATAGAATATGGCCGTTTAAATTAATTAAGGTAGTAATAAAAGTGAATATTCAGCTGTTAGAACTCACAATGGCTAAAGCGTCTGAACTATTAATGGCGCCCGTTATTGTTTTAATTTGCGCACTCGTTGTGTATGCCATTTATGAATTAGGGCGTTTTACGTCTCAATGGTTGGTGCGAAAGAAAAATAAACTTGTGTATATACAGCAAATAACAGGCTCTGGTACACAAACCATATCAACACATGCTGGTTATCCAATTCATAACTACTTTATTGACAATCCCTACGCTAGCGATGATGAGCTTGAGGTGGTTGCTCTTAAACAATTAGAAAACTTACGTATTGTTACACGTATCGCGCCCATGCTAGGCCTTATAGCCACCATGATCCCAATGGGACCTGCGTTGCAAGCGCTTGCTGATGGAAATATTCAGGGGATTAGTGAAAATCTTATTATTGCGTTTGCGGCGGTTATATGGGGATTAGTCATTTCGTCTTTAACCTTCTGGCCTGCATCAGTAAAAAAGCGTTGGTGCGCTGATGAGCTGATTAATATTCGCAAAATTAAAGGAACAGCGTAATGCGGTTCCTTGATGATGACGAAGAGCTAAACCCCATTGTGAGTGCGGTAAATTTAGTGGACGTGTTTTTAGTTATTATCGCCGCTTTATTAATTGCCTTGGCGCAAAATCCATTAACTGTTTTTAATAGTGATGATGTCACTGTCGTAAAAAACGCAGGTAAACCAAACATGGAAGTCATCGTAAAAAAAGGAAAAGAAATTAAACAATATAAGTCTACAGGAGACATTGGCTCAGGTGAGGGCGCTCGTGCTGGAGTCGCCTATAAAATGGCGGATGGTAGCTTTGTTTATGTGCCTGAAAATGAAGCAGCTTCTTCTACACCTTCTTCTGTTAACGCTAACTGAGCGAGCAATCATGTTTAAAAAATACCTCTTATTGATACTATTATCCCTCTTTATATTGCCAAGTGCAGCTGCCAGTGAAAAACCGCAAATATTGTTGATGATGTCGTCTCATGCTTCAAAACCTAAAGGTGAATTACTAAAAGGTTTAGCGAAAAATCAGCCATTCGAACTTGTGATTTTTTCAACAAAAGGAAAGTCTGACGAACAGATTAATAGTGCTTGGTCTGGTGCTAGATTGATCATGCTAGATGGAATTAATCCTGCGTTATCTAAATTTATGTTTGCTAAGTTTCAAAGTAAATTATCTCAGTTTCCATCTGTGCCGGTTATCTCTTTGGGTGACTTAGCGAACAAGAAGATGAACCAAGGGTTATCAACCGAGCAGAACAAACGTATTGGTGCATATTACCAAGGCGCAGGCCGCGAAAATTATCAGAACATGATGTATTACTTGGCCAATGATTTATTAGGCTTATCAGCCCACGTCGCTAAAGCCCCTATTGTTAAGCCTAGCACTGGGTTATATCACTACCACTTTAACGGGCAGATCACTGCGGACGAAACCGCATTTTTTAATTTCCTGAATGTAAAGAATAAGCAGCCAGTCATCGCGATTGGTATGCACAGAAGTGTGATTGATTATGAGCAACAACAAATTGTAGATTCTCTGATTAAAGGATTAGAAGCGAAAGGTGCTAAAGCATTTGGTTATTTTTTTGAAGGTGAAGATAAAGATCTAAACTATACCGACTTACTGACAGAAGAGACCGCCGAGGGAAATCATTCACGAGTCGATTTAATCATAAACTATCGTTCGCTGCATTACGTTGCCAAGCGCAGAACTGAATTTGAGAAGCTAGGCGTACCAGTGTTACACGCGTTAAATTATACCGAAGGCAGCCAAGCCGAGTTTGAACAAGATCATGCAGGTGTGTCAGCTTCTTTAACACCGTTCTTTTTAGTGATGCCAGAAGATACTGGCAGTGCCGACCCAACCATTATTGCAGCTAACGAAGCGGGTGAGAAAAAAGCTATTCCTTATCAGTTAAATGCGCTGGTAGAACGGGCTTTTAATCATGCTAATCTTGCGCATATTGAAAATAGTGAAAAGCGTATTGCTACCTTTATTTGGAATTATCCTCCGGGCGAAAAAAATATAGGCGCTGCCTTTTTAGATGTGCCTAGCTCTATTCAACACATTTCACTGGCCATGAAAGCGAAAGGCTATCAAATTAATACAACCTCTACAGAAGCACTAATTGAGTCGGCAGGTAAATTGTTACGACCATATTATCGTGGAGAAGATGCCGAAAAATTGATTGAGCAGGACTTAGCGGAATACATGCCACTTTCCACATATTTAACTTGGTTTAATCAATTACCAGAGAGTGTAACTCAACCGATTATCGAGCGATGGGGTACACCACAAGAAAGTAATATGTTACGAAATGCCACCATTGACGGCCAACAGCTAAGTGCATTTGTTATTCCTCGCATGAACTTAGGTAATTTGATTGTGTTGCCGCAAGGTGTAAGAGGCAATGATGCCAAAGAACATTCAAGCTTATATCACAGCACCAAGACGCCGATAAACCATAATTATTTAGCTATTTATTTATTCGCGCGTGAAACATTTGGGGCAGATGCTTACATACACCTAGGTACGCACGGTTCACAAGAGTGGTTAACGGGCAAAGAGCGCGGGTTGTCAGTATATGATGCGCCAAGTTTAGCGCTAGGTAATTTACCCGTATTTTATCCTTATATTATTGATAACGTGGGCGAAGCCATGCAAGCCAAGCGTCGCGGTCGTGCCACCATGATAAGTCATTTGACGCCTGGTTTTGCTAAAGCTGGTTTGTATGCAGAAGTGTCGGAGTTAAACGACAAAATAACAAATTACATGTTGTTATCGGACGGTCAAACTCAAGCAAATACGCAAGCAGAAATTGTCGCGATGGCGGAAAAGCTGAACATACTGAACGACTTATCTATAGATAAAGCTGACATGATGGCTGATTTTGAGCGGTTTATAGCTAACATTCAAGATCACCTAAATGCACTCGCACAAATGAGCCAACCATTAGGTATTCATCAATTTGGTCAACTACCTAAAGAGGCGCACTTATTCAGCACTATGCTAGAAATGTTGGGCGATGACTTTGTCGCGCGAGCTGCAAAATATGAGCAACAGCATCAGCTTAGTATTAACAAAAGCGAACAGCTTGATAGCCGTAATGTAAAGCATTTAGCTGCCCTTGATGGCTATCAGTTATTAAGCAAATTTATTGCAGCGCCACAGTCGCTTAACAATCTTGGTGATAAATTACAGTCAGATTTATTAATAGCGAAAAGCTACTGGGACAATTTTCAAAACATAGCTGAAATTTCTAATCTGTTGGCTGCAATGGAAGCTGATTATATTCCTGTAAGTTATGGCGGCGATCCGATTCGTAATCCGCAAGCAGTGCCCACTGGGCGAAATTTAATTGGGTTCAACCCAGCCAAAGTACCTTCTAAAGAAGCGTATCAAGCTGGGGTTACATTAATGAATCAAACCATTGATGCCTATGTTAAAAAGCACGGAAAATATCCTGAAAAATTAGCGTTTTCATTATGGTCATTAGAAACAATGCGACACCATGGCGCGTTAGAAGCACAAATACTGCATGCCTTAGGCTTAAAACCGAAATGGAATCACCAAGGCAATGTGATTGGCACTGACGTTATCCCATACGGTGAGTTAGAACGGCCGCGTATTGATGTGGTTATTTCCGCAACAGGATTATATCGTGACGCATTTCCTAATGTGATGCTTTGGCTTGCAAAGGCCATTGATAAAGTCGCCAAAATGAAAGAAGACAATAACTTTGTATATCGCCATGCCAATGCACTTAAAACTGAATTATTGGCAACGGGCAAGTCTGAAGAAGACGCTGATTACCTATCATCAATTCGTATTTTTTCAAACGAAACCGGAAACTATGGGACAGGATTAGCCGCAAGTTCATTAGCGTCTGATACGTGGGAGAAGGACAGTAAACTTGCAGACTTGTATCTTGATCGTATGGGATATGCATTTGGATACGACGAAACGCGTTGGAGTGAAAATGTAGGAGACACATTTGGCGATGGAACCGGACTTTACAACAAGGTGCTGTCAGGCACCGATGGCGTGATTTTTTCTCGTTCCACTAACCTTTATGCACTAATGACCAATGATGATCCATTTCAATACTTTGGTGGTATAGGGCTGGCCGTACGTCATTTAGACGGCAAAACACCCGAAATGTATGTGTCTAATTTACGCAAAAAAGATCAGCTAAAAACGCAAACACTCGCTGAATTTGTAAACCAAGAAATGCGTAGTCGTTATTTTCACCCCCGATGGATTAAAGCCATGCAAGATGCTGGCTATGCAGGCGCCACCGCAATGTTAGACCGCATGAACAATATGTGGGGCTGGGAAGTGATGACGCCTGAGGCTATTCGCGATGATCAATGGCAAGAATTTTTTGATGTCTATGTTAACGATAAATACCAAATGGATATGCGAGCATTTTTTGAAGAGCACAACGCGGAAAGTTTAGCGCAAATTATCGAACGTATGTTAGAGGCCGTTCGTAAAGGGTACTGGCAAGCTGATGATGCAACTATACAGAAAATGGTTGAAACCTATACCGACCTTGCTGCTGAATTTGATGTGGCCACTGATAACGAGAAGTTTGTTGAATACGTTGACAATGCTGCACTTGGATTTGGCCTAACGCCATTGACGCAAGCGTTAGCAAATGCACAAGTTAAAGCCAACGCTAGTGCTAGCCAACCTAACATGGAGCAAGTAACGGGGCAAAAGTTAGAAGAGCAAGTTAAAGCAGAGGTTACTGAGGAAGAGATAAGTGCTTACTGGTATTGGATAATGGCTATTTTTCTACTCGGCTTTATGCACAATTTGATACAACCGACTAAAGGTAGAACATTCAACAAGCGAAATACGAGTAAAGAAAATATGAACACAGAAAGTACCTCTGGTGAGAGCGAGCGAACGGAAAAGGCGGCGTAATATGGTTAGTTCATAGCAGGGATGCTGGGGGGGGAATGTGTCAGTTAATTTTACAAAAATAATAACTTTGTACTAGTTGTATGGAAATAAATCTTTAATATTAATCACATACAATAAAGGCATTAAATGTGCATGTATCGGCGATTTTTATAGAATAGTAACTCTAAAAAGTATTCTTTAAAAACTAGTCGATTTAAACTTTATTTTAATAAACATAAATAGGAAATAAGATGTCTACCCTGCGCCGCTTAAGTTCTGTTGTATTAGCAACGCTTACTTTATTCACCGCTTCAGTTAACGCAACCATACTAATTTGGGATTTTACTGTAGAAATTGACGATATTTATGATGATGCAAACGTGATTGATGACTCAGTTGTGGTTGGCTCATTACTGAAAGGTAGTTTTTCATATGACGATGGCTTGACAGATACTAGCCCAATGAGAAGCTACTCTGATACATATGAAGCTGCTAATGGCTTGTTCACTATTGAAGGTTTAACATTAAACCCATTGGAGATTGAGTTATCGGTAGTTCATCAGGGTACTAGAGACATTGTTGATATTTATGGCGAATTTTCTCAAGGTCTTATCTGGGAGTATATTGGATTTGGTTTCTTAGACTATAGCCAAAGTTATGATAATGGTGCGTTGCCAACCAATTGGGCAAATGCACCAGTTGCATTAAGTGATATTGATTTTGAGTACACATATTTTGACGATAACTTATTTGCAGGCTCAAGCTTAGAAGGTGTTTTAGTTTCAGTGGAACAACGTGCGGCGGCAGTACCAGAGCCATCAGTATTAGTAATATTTATGCTGGGCCTTATTGCATTTTTTGGTGTTAGTCGCGTTAAAGGCTAATGATCAATTCAATATAACGCTATTATATTGAACCACTAGAGTGGCGCGCAGTGTATTGCGCTGCCGCTTAGTCTTAAGGCTTAGTATTACGGCTTAGTATTAGCACACCGCACCATCTTAATTTCAAGTTCAAACCTTCTTCTCTTCTTCCTTCTTGCGCTCTCATTTCTTACTTCTCATTTCTTATTTTGTAACTGCTACAAAATGCCTAACGGTTTTCTATTTTTAAGTAAAATTCTTCAAATAGCATGTTTTTGAGGAATTTATTAGATAGTAGATGAATTGGTGATTCACTATTATATTCTTCAATTGAGGAATAAAAGTGAATGCCATGAGTACAGCAAAAGTAGGACGCCCCAAAAGCAAAGGGCAACATAGAGAAACGTTAATTTGTGCAGCCCGACAGCTCTTTATCGAGCAAGATTATGAGCTGGTTTCAATTAGAGCAATAGCGAAAGTGGCAGGTAAAGATCCGGCTTTAATTCGGTATTATTTCGGCTCTAAACTTAACCTCTTCATAGCAGTAATCCAAGAAACCATAGCGCCTGTTGTACAAAAGGTGAAAGAGCTAAACAAATCGGCCGATGTACGCAACCCCGCCGTATTAATGAATACTTACTATCAGGTAATGGCGCAATACCCTAGCTTTCCTCGGCTGATCTATCGCCTAGCAAATATGAAATTAACACCTAAAAATAGCGATATTTTTAATATTGTTGACGAGTTAATCAGACCGGAAGATATGCAATTTTTTGATCAACTCAAAAATAATGGATTATTAAAAGAAGGCGTAGATGTAAAGTGCGCAAAACTTAGTTTTATGAGCCTAGTTATTTTCCCATTTATTATTCCTGAACTGATGAAATCGAAGCTCGACTTAGAAATTACCCCAGAATTTTTAACAATACTCGCACAGCAAAACATGCAACTGCTTAGTCAGGGGTTGATGAAATCACAGGAAGAGTCCAATGATTAAAAATACTAAAGCATTATTATTTGTTGGATTAATTGCAGGCGTGCTTTTTGTTATTGTTTCTGTGCTCTTGAAACAACAACCTGAGGTGAAAGATAATATTCAACGCGCTAAATTAGTAACGGTAAGTAAGCTAAAACAGCAAGTGATAGCACCTCAGGTAACCGGGTTTGGACGTGTTATGCCAAAGCATGTGTGGCGCGGCGTTGCAGAAGTAAGTGGGCGTGTTATTTACCGTAATCCGGTACTTGAGTCAGGGCGTATGGTGCCAGCAAACACCCTGCTATTGGAAATAGATCCGGTTGAATATCAATTAATGGTTGCACAAGCGCAAGCCAACAAAAATGCCTCACAAGTCAAACTGGCAAGAATGTTACAGGAAGAGAAAAACCTTAAAGTGAGTTTGGCAATAGAACAACAAAGACTCACCCTTGCTAAGCAAGAGCTTGACAGAAAAACGAATATCAACAAGCAAGGGCTTATTTCTGCGTCCAATTTAGAACAACAAGAACAAAGCTACTACGCACAATTAAAGGTGGTAGAGGACATTCAAAGTAGAGTAAAGCTGTTACCCGATGATACAAAAGTAACAGAGGCGCAGTTAAAGGTGGACGAGTATAAGTTACTTGATGCACAGCGAAAACTCGCTAAAACCAAATTAACATTGCCGTTTAATGCCAGAATCGCTGAAGTCAATATTGAGCAAGACCAAGTGGTGGCGCTAGGGGAAACCATGCTGGTAGCGCATAAATTAGGAAGTGTTCAAGTTAAAGCTGAACTTGCGGTTCACGATTTAAGAACAGTCGTGGCGAGTTTAGATATTATTCCAACCGAGCAATTGTTTCCGTCAATTGAAAAAGCCAATTTTACAGGGGATATTACGCTTACGCTCAATAACCAAAGCTTTCATTGGCCTGCAAGGGTTACCCGAATTGCACAAGAAATCGATGCGAATAGCGCTACCATAGGCGTGTTTTTGGAAGTTGAGCAAGACTTTAAGGCACTTGATTTACCCAACAAACCGCCATTAGGTAAAGGCATGTTTGTTAGCGCTACTATTACGGGCGCTGCAAAACCACACTTAATCGTGAAAGAAAAAGCCCTTCATGGCGATAAAGTGTATGTGATGACTGAAGAAGACACACTGCGCATGCTGCCTGTATCCATACTTTTTAGAAATAATGGGCTTGTTGCAATCAGCGGCGATGTACAAGCAGGAGATCGCATTGTACAAAACGATTTAATTCCTGCCATTGAAGGTATGAAACTGCGTATTGCAGAGAATGAAAACAAGCGTGGTGAGAAGTCAATAACGGGTGCGGAGCGTTTAAGCAATGATTAAATTTTTTGCGAGGCATCCAACCATTGCCAATTTATTGATGTTGGCATTAATTGTATTAGGCATCAGCAGCGTTAGTGATCTTAAGCGCGAGACGTTTCCCGAGTTTCAGCTATCGGTGATCACCGTGAGCATTGTTTATCCCGGCGCATCGCCCATTGAAGTAGAAGAAAGTGTATGTTTACGAATGGAAGATGCTGTAGACGGCCTTGCTAATATTGAAGAGGTAAAGTGTGACGCGCAAGAAAGCTTGGCGAAATTAACCTTAAAGCTAGATGATAAGGCAGATCTTGGGCGCATGTTAGTGGATGTGCAAACGCAAATAAATGCAATTGATGACTTTCCGCAAGAAATAGAATCGCCAATAGTTCAAGAAATTAATTGGGCTGATCCTGTGGTTGATATTGCCATATATGCAGATACAGACATGGCACATTTGAAAGACTACGCTGAAGACGTGAAACGCCGATTAAAAATTGATGCAGGTATTAGTCTTGTACGCATTGCTGGTTTTTCTGATCATCAACTTCGAATTGAGCTGAACCAAGCTGATATGCGCCGATTAGGGCTTACTGCGGCAGAGGTTGCGGATAAAGTGGGTCGACAAAATATAAGAATGCCCGCAGGAACAATTGACTTGCCCGATAAAAGCATATTAGTACGTGTTGATGAGCGTAGAGTTACCGCACAGCAACTATCATCGTTAGTGGTGGCCTCAAACTCGAATGGAGGCAACGTTACGTTGGGCGATATTGCTACTATCACTAATCGGTTCGAATTAGACGAAGAGTATATCGAATTTAACGGTAAGCCAGCCGCCATATTAAAAGTAGAAAAGAATAAAGCCGATGATGTGCTAAGAATAAAGCAACGCGTTGATGAATTTATTGAAGCAGAAAAGAAAATTGCGCCTGACGGGGTTTCAATTAGTTTAACCAACGACATGTCTACATTAGTAGGCGACCGTATTGCCATGATGGTAAGCAATGCATGGCAAGGGATCATTTTAGTTTTTCTATCAATGTGGCTGTTTTTTTCACTGCGTTATTCATTCTGGGTGTCAGCAGGTTTACCCGTTGCCTTTATGGGCGGTCTTTACCTAATGAGCTTGTTTGGTCTGTCCATCAATATGATGTCGTTAGTGGCACTATTAATGGCCATTGGCATAATGATGGACGACGCTATCGTGATTGCAGAATCTATCGCTTCCCATCGCGAACGTGGTTACAACGTAGATAAAGCAGTCATCGAGGGAGTTAAAAAAGTAGCGCCAGGTGTCTTTTCATCCTTCTTCACTACCGTGTGTATTTTTGGCAGTTTACTCGGTCTTGAAGGACAAATTGGATCGGTGCTAGCCGTTGTACCCATGGTATTAATTCTTGTGTTGATTATTAGCTTAATCGAAGCATTTTTAATTCTACCAAACCACCTACACCACTCTTTAACAAAGCACCAAAAAGAAAAAGCAGCAACGGGTTTCAAAGCCGCATTTCTTAAAAAGTTCGAAGACGTTAAAAATACGCAGCTAGTAAACACAGTCACATTACTAGTGAAGTGGCGTTATGCAACGATTGGCGGCACTTTTGCATTATTTTTATTGGCGATTTCGATGATAGCGGGCGGAGTATTAAAGATGGTGCCATTTCCTGAGCTTGACGGTGATATTGCTGAAGCGCGCATTATTATGCCTCCGGGCACTGCGCTGGCAGATACACAGGCAATCGTTGAACTGGTTGTTAAACAGGCAAAACAAGTGGGTGAGGCATTAACCGCTGAAAATGACGAGCCTGAACCGCTAATCAAAGACATTACCGCCCAATTTAATTTTAATGCGGATGCGGGGGAAAAAGGTGCACATGTTGCAACGGTTCGTTTAGATTTATTCTCTGCAGAGCAAAGAAATACATCCATTGAACACTTTATTCAACAGTGGCGTCACAGTGTTGAAGAAAAAGCGGATCCTATTTCAATGGTATTTAAACAACCCGCATTAGGGCCAGCTGGACGAGACCTAGAGATACAGCTACAACATCGTGATTTAGATACACTAAAAAGCGCATCAGTTGAGTTGCAGCGTTATTTAACACAGTTTAACGGTGTTACTGGTGTAATAGATGATATGCGACCGGGCAAGCAAGAAATTAAAATTAGTTTAGCCGATAGCGCCCAGTCTTACGGGATTGATGGATCAATGATTGCTCAACAACTGCGTAGTGCATTATTAGGGCAAACAGCGGATCAAATCCAAGTGGGCGCAGAAAGCATAGAGATTGAAGTAAGGCTTAATAAAAACGAGGCTGACAATTTAACCAAATTAATTAACTTTCCTATTATGTTACCTAGTGGCCAGCAAATACCTTTGAGTGCGATTGCCAATTTAGACTATCAGCGCTCTTTTGTTCGAGTGCAGCGTGTCGACGGGATTAGAACCGTAACCGTAATTGGCGATGTTGACAATAACGTCACTAATAGCGGCGAAATTCTTGCCAAATTTTCCAGTGAATTACAGTCTAAATTACAAAAAGATTATCCTTCACTACGCATTGTACTAGCAGGTTCTGCTGAAGAGTCGAGTAAAACAGGCAGCTCATTTGTCGCCGGATTTCTTATCGGTTTATTTGGCTTGTTTGCCATTTTAAGTTTTCAGTTTCGCAGTTACATAGAGCCCTTCGTTGTGATGTTAGCAATTCCTATGGCGTTAATCGGCGTTATTTTTGGGCATCTTCTTTTAGGTTTTAATTTATCTATGCCAAGTATCATGGGCTTTATTTCTTTAGCCGGTATTGTGGTTAACGATTCTATTTTACTCGTGCAGTATATTCGCCATCACGTAGATGAAGGAGACGAAGTGCAAGAAGCGGTGATTAGCGCAAGCCGTGAACGGTTTAGGGCGGTTTTCTTAACCTCGCTCACCACGGCAGCGGGATTACTTCCCCTGTTGCTAGAAACCAGCTTACAAGCACAGGTGGTACAGCCTTTAGTCATCTCTATTGTGTTTGGTATATTTACCTCTACGTTATTGGTTTTATTCGTGATCCCATGCGCATACGCGGTATTGGCTGACTATAACTTGGTACATAATCACAAAGCATTGACCTATGATGCTTAGCCAAACAGCTAAGCTAAATATCTAAACTAAACATTTAAGCTAAGCATCCCGCAGTTACTAACCATTAAGTTGGAGAGCGTATTTGCTCTCCAATTACTTACAATGTACGTAAAATAAATGATGATTGATGCAAAATTGCTCGTTGAGTAAAAAATCACTCTTTGCTATACTATTTTCCCGTCTTGTTTCTTATTCCAATTTAAATTTTTTAACGCATTTCTATACATTATTTATAATGTGTAATAGGCCGTTATTTTTGTTTAATTTCGAATAAGTTCCATTAATTTCCTGACATCTTAGGGCTCACATGACTACTAGATATATTTTCGTTACAGGCGGTGTTGTTTCTTCTTTGGGTAAAGGTATTGCAGCAGCCTCTTTGGCAGCAATACTGGAAGCGCGCGGCCTGAAAGTAACTATGTTAAAACTTGATCCATACATTAATGTGGATCCCGGTACGATGAGTCCGATTCAACATGGTGAAGTGTTTGTGACTGAAGACGGTGCCGAAACTGACTTAGACTTAGGTCACTATGAGCGCTTTATTCGCACCAAAATGACCAAAAAGAATAACTTTACTCAAGGCCGAGTATTTGAAGATGTGCTTCGTCGCGAACGCCGTGGTGATTACTTAGGCGCTACCATTCAGGTTATCCCACACATTACAAATGATATTAAACGTCGTGTACTGGAAGGTGCTGAAGGGTGCGATATTGCTCTTGTGGAAATTGGCGGCACAGTAGGTGATATAGAGTCGCAACCATTTTTAGAAGCAATCAGACAATTAGGCACTGAGTTAGGCCGCGAACGCGCGATGTATATGCACTTAACATTAGTGCCTTTCTTAGGCACGTCTGGTGAGGTTAAAACGAAACCTACTCAACATTCAGTAAAAGAACTGCGCTCAATTGGTATTCAGCCAGATATTTTAGTGTGTCGTTCTGATCGCGCTATCCCATCTAATGAGCGCTCAAAAATTGCTTTATTTACGAATGTAGAAGAAAAAGCTGTTGTGTCATTAAAAGATGTACCAAGCATTTATCAGATCCCTGCATTATTAAAAAGCCAAGGCTTAGATAATTTAATTTGTCGCCGTTTTCATATTGACGCACCAGAAGCGGATTTGGCTGAGTGGGAACAAGTACTGTACCAAGAATCTAACCCTAACGGCGAAGTAACCATTGGTATGGTGGGTAAATATGTTGAACTTGCTGACGCTTATAAATCAGTAAACGAGGCCCTTAAACATGCGGGATTAAAAAATCGTTTAACAGTGAACATTCGTTATGTTGATTCGCAAGACTTAGAAAGCAAAGGAGTTGAACGCTTAAAAGATTTAGACGCTATTCTTGTGCCAGGTGGATTTGGTGAGCGCGGTGTTGAGGGCAAAATTTTAGCGGCGAAATACGCTCGTGAAAACAATGTACCATATTTAGGTATTTGTTTGGGAATGCAAGTTGCGCTTATCGAGTTCGCGCGTAATGTAGCAAATATGGAAGGTGCAAATTCAACTGAATTTGATAAAGCTTCGCCTTTCCCTGTTGTTGGCTTAATTACTGAGTGGCTAGGCAAAGACGGCCAAGTAGAAGTGCGTGATGAACAGTCTGATTTAGGTGGCACCATGCGCTTAGGTTCGCAAAAGTGTCATCTTATTAAAGGCAGCAAAGCACATGAACATTATGGATCTGAAGAGATTTTTGAGCGCCATCGTCATCGCTTTGAAGTGAATAACAACTACGTAGAACAATTAGAAAAGGCGGGGTTAAAATTCACAGGTTTGTCTGAAGATAAAAACCTAGTTGAAATAATTGAAAACCCAAATCATCCTTGGTTTGTGGCTGCGCAATTCCATCCAGAGTTCACCTCTACGCCACGAGACGGACACCCATTATTTGAAGGGTTTGTTGCCGCCGCCGGGCAAGCGCAAAAAGAACTTTTTAACTCATAGCAATAATTAAATTAAAAGCCGTGTACTTCTCGACACGGCTTTTTTAATATACCCCAAGCAATGAAGAGGCAGGTAGGCGACAAGCAACTGAATTATCATGAACTTAGATAAACTAAGTGATGGGTATTAAGGCGTACAGCCAATAACGCAGCACCTTCAAGTGGCACGGGTATAGATAAAAATACCTACCCTACAAGATACAGAGGAATATAAGATGTCGAAGATTGTAAAAGTGCTAGGCCGTGAAATTATGGATTCACGCGGCAACCCAACTGTGGAAGCAGAAGTATATTTAGAAGGCGGAGCTTGGGGCAGAGCATGTGCACCTTCAGGTGCTTCTACAGGTTCACGTGAAGCACTAGAACTACGTGATGGCGATAAAGCACGCTATTTAGGTAAGGGTGTATTAAAAGCAGTCGACAATGTTAACAATCTAATTGCTAATACACTAATTGGCATGAATGCGTATGATCAAAAAGCGATAGACGCGGCGATGATTGAAGTAGACGGCACTGAAAATAAAGACAAATTAGGCGCAAATGCAATTTTAGCGGTATCTCTTGCTACAGCAAAAGCCGCTGCACAAGATAAAGGTGTGCAACTGTTCGAACATATTGCCGAGCTAAACGGTACAGCTGGTGAATATTCAATGCCTGTGCCAATGATGAATATTTTAAACGGTGGCGAGCACGCTGATAACAACGTAGATATTCAAGAGTTTATGGTTCAGCCAGTTGGCGCTAAAAACTTCCGCGAAGCGCTACGTATGGGGGCAGAAATTTTTCATCAGCTGAAAAAAGTACTTACTGAAAAAGGCTTAAGTACCGCGGTAGGTGACGAAGGTGGTTTTGCACCAAACCTAGCCTCTAATGAAGAAGCGTTAGCTGTGATCACGGATGCCGTTGCACGTGCTGGCTATAAAATGAATGAAGACATTACACTAGCGTTAGACTGTGCGGCATCTGAATTTTATGTAGATGGTAAATACGACCTAAAAGGCGAAGGCAAAGTATTCGACTCAGAAGGTTTTGGTGACTACCTAGCAGCACTTACTCAAAAGTACCCAATTGTATCGATTGAAGATGGTTTAGATGAATCTGATTGGGATGGCTGGGCAAGCTTAACCAATAAAATTGGTGATAAAGTGCAGTTAGTGGGAGATGATTTATTCGTAACCAACACGAAAATTCTTAAACGTGGTATTGATAATGGTATTGGTAACTCGATTTTAATTAAATTTAACCAAATCGGTTCATTAACAGAAACGTTAGAAGCGATTCGTATGGCGAAAGATGCAGGTTTCACTGTTGTTATCTCTCATCGATCGGGCGAAACAGAAGATGCCACTATTGCTGACTTAGCAGTCGCCACTGCAGCAGGACAAATTAAAACAGGTTCACTTTGTCGCTCTGACCGTGTTGCTAAATATAATCAATTATTAAGAATTGAAGAAATGTTAGCAGACAAAGCGGTATACCGTGGCCGCACTGAAATTAAAGGTCAGTAATACTTAGTTCACCCAGAGTTTTTTGGGTAAGCCTTAATGAATAAAGCCGCTTTTGCGGCTTTATTGCTATTTTTTATACTCTTTTTGCTTAAAATATATTACTTTAGAGATAGCTGATAATTTAAACACTCGTTGGATAAGTTTTGGTACAACACGATCTCTACGGACAACAACAGCACTTATGGCACGATAAATACGAGCAACTCAGATATGCTCAGCTGTGCAATGCGCTGTACCAAAGAGAACTTTTCTCATTAATCAATGACCCAAACTTAAACCACCTTTCTTTAAAAAAACGCTGTGCTAGCTTACCGCATTACGTAAAGCGTGCGGCAGAAACATTACTAAATATTGAAACACCGTTACAGCTAGATTCTGAAAACGCGTCATGGTTTGCCAAACAATCCAAGCATTGCCCTTCAACAAAACAAACATCGGATGTCGTCAGCCAGTTTTATCAACATCATGCCGTACTGGCCATGATAGTGCCACTGAGTGTGGTTGATCATGGTACAGAAACTATTGCGCTAGACTCTGTAGATCAAATCGCCAAAGACGGTACACGTATTCATTTAAATCAGTATGGCTGGTTCAAGACGGATAATTGCTTAGCAAAGCCGTTAATCGATGAAACAAGCGATGCTCAAATAAACAGTACGCAAGTAAGATTATTAAAACCCGTAAAAGCCATTTTAACCGCTGCGTGTTGTGGTCATAGATGGAACAATCAATTAAAAACGTCACCTCGCGCATTAACGTTGCGCGAGCTGCTTCTTACTACACGCATAAACTGGAAAACCCCTTCAAAGCCGCTAAAACTGGTTAATTAGGCTTGAGAGGGTAGATATAAATGTGACTAGTTAAACTTATAAGGAAAATCATGAAGCGTATTTCTATTGTTTTTTTATTTTCATTAGTGGTATTAGGGTGTGGGGTTTATAGCCAAAGAGTATCGTCCGTACCTGAAGGTCCTTACTTAGGGCAAAAGCCACCTGGTTCAACTCCTGAATTATTTGCTCCAGATATTATTCAAACAGAATATAGAGAAGGTGCTTACGCTATTCCTCCTCAATTAGATGAGTTTTATATACGCAGAAGAGGCGGAGAACATAAAAGTAATACGTTAGTTGTTGTTCAATATAAGAGTAATCAATGGATTGAGTCTGTTATATCTCCTAAATCGGGAGAACCATTTATTTCTCCTGACGGTAAGGTTATGCATTTAGGTAAAAAGTATAGAGAGCGAACTGATACAGGTTGGTCTGATGTGAAAAGTTTAGGGGCGCCATTTGAAGATTATAGAATTATGCGGCTTACTGCTTCGTCTTCTGGCACTTACTATTTTGATGAAGCGAGTAAGTCGGGACCAATTCGTTACTCGCGGTTTATAGATGGCAAGCGTGAAGCTCCCAAGGCAATAGATATTAAAATGGGAGATTGGAATGCTCATCCTTTTATTGCGCCTGATGAGTCGTACTTGATATGGGATGACCAAGGCGAGGGAGGGTATGGAAGTAGTGACTTATATATTTCATTTCGTAAAGATGATGGCTCATGGGGAGCAGCCATCAATTTGGGTGATAAAATCAACTCAGAATTTGAAGATGCCTATGGCAGTGTCTCGCCCGATGGGAAGTATTTTTTCTTTCTTCGCTCATATGGCGGAAATAAAGCTGATATTTATTGGGTCGACGCACAAGTAATTAAGGCGCTTAAGCCAATTTAATGAGTGATATTTAACTTATCTAAATTCAGGGCGATTAAGTTGTTTATCGCCTAGCAGCCTCTTTAATTGTTTTAGATATAAAAGGCAGAGATGTTTTATGGATAGTGATTATGAAGAGAAGGGATATGTAGTTTTCAAGCAAGTTTTTACCTCACAAGAGCTCCATAATCTTCGTGAAGTGATTATGCAGTTCCATCGATCATGGAAGCAGGAAAATGCCAAATTCTATAAGGAAAAAGCAGTAAACTCGGCTTATTTAACAGCTAAAAAACATCTTGAGAAGCCTGCAAGAGAGCGGTTATTCAAGTTTATTGGCTCCAATAAGCTGATGGACAGGGTTACTGAGATTATGGGGACTTGTCCTGCTTTTATGAATACGCAGCTATTTTTTGATCCTGTAAATCTTGATCAAAGGAATTACTGGCATAGGGATCCGCAATATCACCTGTCTGTAGAGGAGCAAAAATCAGCGCTTTCAGGCGCTAATGTGCTTCATTTTAGGATCCCCCTAATGGATGAGCCAGGCATAGAACTAATACCCGAAACCCACAAGCGTTGGGACACTCGTGAAGAGTTGAATGTTCGCTTAGAGCAATGTGGACGTAAAAATTACGAAAGTTTACCTGCTGGAGTGAAAGTTAGCTTACAGGCAGGCGACTTATTGGTATTTAGCGCAAATATGATCCACCGAGGAATATATGGCATGAACCGATTATCATTAGATATATTATTTTGTGATCCCATTTTAGAATTTGTGAAATTCTTAGATAATGAATGCTTGCCTGATAGTGAAATACTAAACAAGCTTGAAAACGCCAC
The DNA here is from genome assembly GCF_016469335.1 of Flocculibacter collagenilyticus. Classification (NCBI taxonomy): domain Bacteria; kingdom Pseudomonadati; phylum Pseudomonadota; class Gammaproteobacteria; order Alteromonadales; family Pseudoalteromonadaceae; genus Flocculibacter; species Flocculibacter collagenilyticus. Next base: position 3,150,984 of record NZ_CP059888.1, on the reverse strand, counting down.
TGCATTGAACAACACCATAGCGCTTAAGTCTAATTATATGGCAATGGACGCAGTAAGTGAGACAGCAAGGTAGGTGAAGAGATAATAGAGTTCAAATGTTATAGAAAAATCGCCCGCGATTCAGGCTTAATGTAATGCGGTTAAATATCATTACATTAACTAATGAGCAATGACAGAGCTGAAGTATGACACTTCTTATATAAAAGTTGGATTATCTATGGATAACAAAGGACTCAAAAACTTATTTGAGGAATACCAGTTACACGGGCTATATACAGACTCTTTAAAACGACTTTCCGTTTCGATACATAGACACATTGAATATGCAAATAATGTTTTTTTAATAGAAAGTAATGGCGATGTGGCAGACGATATTTTGCTGGCATATTCCATTTTTGAGGAAATGCCACGATGCTTTTTTTGCGAAAAACTAGGGGTAGAAGAATTTATCCGAAATTTTACTCTTTATGAATTTCCGGTGGCGAAGTTCATTAATCTATATTCTACTCATTTTCGAAAGACTCCGATATTTAATCTGATCAATACTGCAGAAATTGAAAGTGTTCTTGCACTACAACATCCCGCATATGATGATTGGTGTGGTGAATTCCTTCTACGCACTAAATCAAAGAAATATGTACTTATGTGGGACTATAGTGACTAATATAATTCAGAAGTACTCTTTCACAACAAATATGAATTTGTTTTACAGCTAGCTACTCAATAAGTGGAAACTCTAATAAGGAAGAAATTAACCATGCGCTTTTCAATTCTGTTAACGAGCATGTTAGCCATCGCATCGTTCAACTTACATGCTAAAAGTTTGGTTACGCAGAAAGCTGATATTACAGCATGTATTCAAGAGATTAAGCAAAATCTTAGACCACAAAGTTGCCGGTTTGAAATCCTGCAAAACCATAATGCTAAAGATGTATCTCGTACAAGACAAGATGCCTCTAAGATTGCACGTAAATTCAGACAGCTTTTGAGCTCATTAAGCACTGAAAATGAGCGTATTAACTTAGCCTTTGAAGCATTAACGTACTTAAACAATAGGCAAATAATCAAGCCGTTTATTGTAGTAGTTTCCAAAGGAAATGAGCAGGTTATCACCGTTGTGGTTAAATATAGTGAAAATGATAAAAGTGGCTACGGTATTAACTTAACGATGAACACGAATGAAAGCATAGTGTTTCTTAACTTGTTAGCGAGTGATCGTTATATTGCTAACAATACATACATCAATGATATTCGCAAAGTGCTTTTATTTTAAAACTTGAATAAATCGTCATGAAACGCGGCAGTGGAAATCGCCTTTAAGTACTGCCGCTAGTGTTTTTCCGCTTTGTATATTTTTCTATCCACGTTACTATTTACCTATCTAATAATAATTGCTTATGGGGATGGCCTAACCAATGCGCTTGTTCAATATTGTGTTGCTGGTTATTTTATTGTTCTCGGCCTATCGGTTATGGTTTGGTCATAACGGCGTTAAGGACTATCAAAAGTACCAAGGCGATGTAAATAAGCTAGTTGAAAGCAATCAAGAATTACAAAAACGCAATGAGTTGCTTGCGGCAGATGTCGCCGATTTAACAATTGGCACGGAAGGAATAGAAGAGCGTGCCCGTAATGAACTTGGGCTAATTAAAGAAGGTGAAACTTTTTTTAGAATTATTCCGCCAGAGGGGCGTTATTAACGATTAGTCACTTATACGACCCACCCATTTACTTTTTCACTTTCAATTTATAACGATCATAATGAAAAAAACACAGATTATTGCCGTTATTCCAGCTGCTGGCGTTGGGGCAAGAATGCAGGCTGATATACCTAAACAGTATTTGATGCTGCAAAACAAAACAATTTTAGAGCATACGGTAGAAAAGTTACTTAATCAGCCTGAAGTTGATCATATTGTAATTGCTATTTCTGACGGTGATGCCTACTACGCAGATCTCGCTATTGCCAATCACCCACGCGTTCATGTTGCGTCTGGCGGTAAAGAGCGAGCAGACTCGGTATTATCGGCACTTAACACTATTCTTAACTCTCCTAACTATTCAAAAACCGAGCAAAATACTTGGGCATTGGTGCATGATGCCGCAAGGCCATTGGTGAATAATCAAGATATCTCGCTGTTAATTCAAACATGCTTACATAATCAATATGGTGGTATTTTAGCGGCTCCTGTAAAAGATACGATGAAACAGGCAACAACGGTGAATGGTAGCGTTACCATTAATAAAACGATTGATCGTTCAGAGTTATGGCATGCCCTTACACCCCAGCTTTTTCCCTGCGAACTATTATGTAATGCAATTGAGCAAGCAATGAAACATAACATTGCCGTTACCGACGAAGCATCAGCCATTGAATATATTGGGGAGAAAGTGGCACTTGTTGAAGGTAGCGCTGAAAATATTAAAATTACCCGACCAGTCGACTTAAAGCTGGCTGCATTTTTAATGCAAGATGAATAAAGGAACAATATCCAATGATTAGAATTGGCCATGGTTACGACGTGCATAAATTTGGTGGTAGTGGTCCCATCACGATTGGTGGTGTAAAAATACCGCATCATGAAGGGTTGCTTGCCCATTCAGACGGTGATGTGGCACTGCACGCTTTATGCGATGCACTGCTAGGTTCAGTCGCATTAGGTGATATTGGTAAGCATTTTCCTGACACCGATGCAGAGTTTGAAAATATAGACAGCCGCATTTTGTTGCAAAAGGTGGTCGAGTCGGTCAAAGAGAAAGGCTACCAAGTAGGTAATGTAGATTTAACGATTGTTGCCCAAACACCTAAAATGGCACCGCATATTGTGGCGATGCGTGAACAAATCGCAACGTGTTTAAATGTTGCGATTGATCAAGTCAATGTGAAAGCAACAACAACCGAAAAGCTCGGTTTTGCAGGTCGTAAAGAAGGTATTGCAGCGCATGCTGTTGTGCTAGTTACAACACTATAATTTTGAAATATATTTAAGGCAATTTCCATGGCTAACTCGCAGCAACCTCATAACAGCGACGACAGTGACTTCGATTTTAAAAAACAATTTAATCAATTAGCTTACTTACATGGTACACCTGAAGCTACAGGTGTTATTCGACGTCATCCTGACGATTTTCGGGTTGAAGAACAGCTCGACTTTGAGCTAACTGGCGAAGGCGAACATGTTTGCTTATATATTGAAAAAATCGGTGAAAACACGCAATTTGTCGCTAAAAAGTTAGCAAAATTTGCTGGCGTGAAAATTCGTGATGTGAGCTACGCAGGATTAAAAGACAGGAATGCAATAACGCGTCAGTGGTTTAGTGTGCCAGTACCGATTAAGAAAGAATTAGATTGGGACGCTTTTTCTACTGATACGATTAAAGTGATTGAGCACACAAGGCATCAAAAGAAGCTTCGCACTGGGTGTTTGTCGGGTAATAAGTTCACATTAGTCATACGCGACATTGAAAATTATACAGCCTTGGTTCGCCGCCTAGGGCTGATAGAGTCACTCGGAGTGCCTAATTATTTTGGTGAGCAACGCTTTGGTATTGAAGGTAATAATTTACAACTAGCAGAGCGGATGTTCGCAGGTGAAGCAATTCGTGATAAAAAGCTGCGCGGATTAGTGATTTCAGCGGCACGTTCTTGGTTATTTAATTTAATTGTAAGTAAGCGCGCCGAGCAAAATGTGCTGACTTCGCCGTTAGAAGGCGATTTGTTTATGTTCCCCGATGTTAATTCATATTTTGCTGCACCGCTTGATGAACCAACGTTACAACGCCTCGCTAAACAAGAGATTTGTTTGTCAGCTCCGTTAGTAGGTAACGAGTTAGCCTTTGCTAAAGATGATGCTGGCGCCATAGAGCAATCAGCCGTTACTGATTATCAAGCGTGGATCGCTGGGCTAGATGCGTTACGAGCGGGTAATGACAGAAGACGTGTCATATTGAAGCCGTTGACATTTACCTATGAAAAAATAGACGATAGCAGCATTGTTTTATCATTTACCTTACCGTCTGGCTGTTTTGCAACCAGCTTATTAAGAGAAGCGATAAATTACAGCGATTACAGTGATGTATTAAGATCTCAATATAATAAGAGCTAACCTTATGCGAATTTTATTAAGTAATGATGATGGGGCGCATGCTCCGGGAATAAAAAAGTTATACGATGCGCTTGTTACCATTGCCGATGTAAAAGTGGTTGCCCCAGATAGAAACTGTAGCGGTGCCAGTAATTCTTTAACATTATTAAACCCATTGCGCGTGCATATGCTTGAAAATGGTTTTGCATCGATTAATGGTACCCCCACAGATTGTGTACATTTGGCCATTAACCAGTTATATGACGGTCAGCCAGATTTAGTCGTGGCGGGTATTAATCACGGTGCTAATTTAGGCGATGATGTACTGTATTCAGGCACGGTAGCCGCCGCGACAGAAGGGCGTCATATGGGGTTACCAGCTATTGCTGTGTCGCTAGTTGGTAAAGAAGAAAAGCATTATGAAACCGCCGCGGCAGTCACCGTTAAAGTGATTCAACGTTTACGAACACATCCGTTACCTGCTGATCAAATTTTAAATATAAATGTGCCCGATGTGCCGCTAAATGAGATTAAAGGTGTTAAAGTCACGCGATTAGGACAGCGACATAAAGCAGAAACAATGACTGCACAGGTTGACCCTTGGGGTCGTGCAATTTATTGGTATGGTTCGCTAGGTTCGGAGCTAGACGCAGGAGAAGGCACTGATTTTGAAGCAGTTAGCCAAGGTTATGCTTCTATCACACCATTAACCGTTGATATGACGGCTTACAATAGCATTGAAAGTTTAGCAAACTGGATGAGCGAAGTAGATTTCAGTAATACACAGTAAGGGGGCTCGGTTAGCTAACCTTGCGATTGAATAAAAATGGAATTCGCCCATGAATAATAACTCCCCTAGGAGTCCTGAGCAGCTTGCCCAACTGCTGGAACGAGAAGGTATAAAAAACCGTCACGTATTACGCGCTATCGCTAATACGCCTAGGCACATATTTTTACCGCAAACGCTCACGCATAAAGCGTATGAGAATACGGCATTGCCAATAGGACAAGGGCAAACACTGTCACAACCCTACATTGTAGCAAGAATGACTGAACTGTTACTTGAAGATGGGCCGAAAAAGAACGTGCTTGAAGTGGGCACGGGATCAGGCTATCAAACCGCTATATTAGCGCAACTAGTTGAACACGTTTGCAGTATCGAGCGCATTCAAACATTGCAGTTTCAGGCAAAGCGTAGATTAAAGCAGCTCGATTTATATAACATTTCAACTAAATATGGCGATGGCTGGCAGGGGTGGGAGTCAAAAGCGCCATTTGATGCCATCATTGTTACCGCCGCTCCACCTACCGTGCCTGAGGCATTATTACAACAATTGGCGGAAGGTGGCAGGTTAGTGATCCCCGTTGGGGCTGATGTTCAGGTGCTTGAAGTGATTACACGCGAAGGCAATAAATTTAAAAGTACACAGGTAGAATCAGTTAGGTTTGTGCCGTTAGTACCAGGAGAATTAAAGTGAAGTTGTTCACCTATTTGTATGATTTAGCGTTACGTTGGGCAAAGCATAGACATGCCCCTGCTTACTTATCAGGCCTAACATTTGCGGAGTCTGTTTTCTTTCCCATTCCACCCGATGTGATGCTGGCTCCTATGTCGCTCGCTAAGCCGCATCGCGCTTGGCACTATGCACTATTAACCACCGTTGCTTCTGTGCTGGGTGGCGCAGTAGGCTATTTGTTGGGATATGCCTTATTCGAGCCAGTTGTCGCACCGATGATAGAAAGCTTTGGTTACACTGATAAGTTCGACACCATTCTTGCTTGGTTTACCGAGTGGGGAATTTGGGTGGTGTTTTTAGCAGGTTTTACACCTATTCCGTATAAATTATTTACAGTAAGCGCAGGCTTGCTGAATATGTTGTTTATTCCGTTTATTGTTGCATCGTTTGTGAGCCGCGGTTTACGCTTCTTTTTAGTGGCAGGTTTAATGCGTTGGGGCGGAGCTGAAATGGAACATAAGTTAAGACGTTACGTTGATGTGATTGGTTGGAGTGTAATTATATTGGCGGTAGTCGCCTTTTTGATTTACCGATAGCCTAACTTTAAGTTGGTGAAATATCGTAAAGAAAAAACGATAGAACCTGATGAGTAGAAGTCATTGTTTGGGAGTTTGCATAGCGTGATAAAACACTACAGCATACTTATTGTGTTAGTCATACTGTTAGCGTCATGCTCGCAACGCCATACTCCTGCGCCAGTGGTTGCTGTTTCGTCAGGTTCTGAAGCGAATATTACTCGAAAGAAAAATTCGATTCGCAGCGATAAATATGTAGTAAAAAAAGGTGAAACACTCTTTTCAATTGCGTGGCGGGCAGGTGTTGACTTTCGACACTTAGCGGCGATTAATCGCATCAATAAACCTTACCGAATTTATCCCGGGCAAGTACTGAACTTAACCACCAAAAGTGCAGCACAATACGCCCAGAAAAAAAATCAAAAAAAACAAATCCATACTCAAAGACCAAGCGTAAATAAAAAAGCTACTGCCCCAAGTGGGAGTACAAATGTTAGCTCAAAAAATAATCAAAAAAAACTTGCGGATACAAAAAGAGGGGAGTATGGTCATAGTAAGCCTGTAAATTCAGTACCAGATAAAAAGCCAACTAAATCAAAGTCAAACAAGATTAGAAGTTGGATTTGGCCAACTAAAGGCAAGGTGATATCGCCATTTTCTAATAGTGAAAGTGGTAATAAAGGAATCGATATTTCAGGAAGAAAAGGTCAACAAATTTTGGCCGCTGCCGATGGAAAAGTAGTATACGCAGGAAGCGCATTAAGAGGTTATGGTAACTTAATCATTATTAAACATAATGATGATTATTTAAGCGCCTACGCACATAACGCTAAATTATTGGTTGGTGAAAAAGCGCAAATTAAAGCAGGACAACATATCGCAGATATGGGAAGTACCGATGCAGCCAGTACAAGGTTGCATTTTGAAATTAGATACCGAGGCAAATCCGTCAATCCTTTGAAGTATTTGCCGAAACGTTAGTTATTTAGATCAATAGGATGTAGTTACTCAGGAAAGTATTAATTAAAGACAAATTGTTGTCGTTTTGGTTATTGGGAGAAAAACTATGGTACAGGTACAAAATCCAGAGAACATGGTAGAGTATTCGACTGATGATAAGATTGAGCCACTCATTGACTTAGATGAGAATGACCCTCCTACCATCAACAAAACGGCAGAAAGTAGCGCCGACACTGAGGATGACGTATTCAAAAAAGAAGACGTACAGAAGACCCTCGACGCCACCCAGCTTTATCTAGGCGAAATAGGCTTTTCTCCCTTACTTTCTGCTGAAGAAGAAGTATTTTATGCTCGCAAAGCCTTAAAAGGCGATGAAGCTTCCCGCAAACGTATGATTGAAAGCAACCTAAGATTGGTTGTTAAAATTGCCCGCCGTTATAACAACCGTGGTTTAGCATTGCTAGATTTAATTGAAGAAGGCAATTTAGGCTTAATTCGCGCGGTTGAAAAATTTGATCCAGAACGCGGTTTCCGCTTCTCCACATATGCAACATGGTGGATTAGGCAAACTATTGAGCGTGCGATCATGAATCAAACACGCACCATTCGCTTGCCGATTCATGTGGTAAAAGAGCTAAATGTATACTTACGCACAGCCCGCGAACTTGCACAGCAACTTGATCACGAGCCCACTGCTGAAGAAATCGCTGAAAAATTAGATCGCCCCGTAGAAGAAGTTAGCAAAATGCTTCGTCTTAATGAAAAAATTTCATCGGTGGATATGCCGATTGGGGGGGATTCAGACAAAGCGCTACTTGATGTGATTGCAGACGAAAAAGGCATGGGACCAGAGCTTAAGCTACAAGATGACGATATTAAACATAGTATTGTGCATTGGCTAGAAGAGCTAAACCCTAAGCAACGAGAAGTGCTAGCTAGACGCTTTGGCTTATTAGGCTACGAACAATCTACCCTTGAAGATGTTGGTAAAGAAATTGGTTTAACACGCGAACGTGTACGACAAATTCAGGTAGAAGCATTGCGCCGCCTTAAAGATATTGTGACGCATGAAGGGCTAAATATAGAGTCGTTGTTTCAGCAATAAAGGGTGATGCGCCCGCCTTAATTGCTATAGCATATAAACACTTGAATAACTTTAAGTGTAACGTTTTCACAGAAACCTGAACAATGTAAGATATTGTTCAGGTTTTTTTTCGATTATAAGACAGTTACCTGAGTTAATGGGTACCAATAAATGATTAAAATAAGAGGTGTTATGTTTAGGTTCCGTCCGTCCAAATTAGCGACAGCAGGCTTGGCGATGATAGCGGCTAGTTCGTTAATCGCATGTACTGCAAATAACAGTGCTCAACAAGCCAATAAAATCGAGCTAGTACAGGTAAATCCTGATCCCTTCCCAAGTCAATATAAGTCGTTACCTAGCCAACCTACGTTAATTACGAATGTGACTATTTTAGATGGTATAGGCGGCAAAATAGAGCGCGGTCAATTATTAATGCGCGACGGAAAAGTGGTCGCGATTGCTGATATGAACGACGAAATTACGCAATTAAAGGCGGGTGAAAAAGTACAAACAATCAATGGTGCAGGTAAGTGGGTAACACCCGGTATTATTGATGTGCACAGTCATTTAGGCGTTTATGCCACGCCAGATGCGCATTCTCATGCTGACGGCAACGAGATGACAAAACCCGTAACGGCGGCAGTGTGGGCAGAGCATTCTATTTGGCCACAAGATCCCGGTTTTAGACGTGCAGTTGCTGGTGGCGTAACCGCAATGCAAATCTTACCGGGCTCAGCTAACTTAGTTGGTGGGCGTTCAGTTACGGTAAAAAATGTACCCGGCAGAGTGGTACAAGACATGAAGTTTCCAGGCGCACCTTACGGTTTAAAAATGGCGTGCGGTGAAAACCCAAAACGCGTTTATGGTAAAAAATCAGGCCCATCAACACGAATGGGTAATGTTGCTGGTTATCGACAAGCATGGGCAGACGCACAAGACTATCAACGTAGTTGGGATAAGTATTATAACGACGCGAAAAAAGACAAAAATGCAAAACCACCCAAGCGTAACCTAGAGCTTGAAACATTAGCAGGTGTGTTGGCTGGTGACATTATTGTGCATATGCATTGTTACCGTGCCGATGATATGGGCACCATGTTAGATGTGATGAAAGAGTTTAACTACCAAATTGGTAGCTTTCACCATGCAGTAGAGTCATACAAAATTGCTGACAAATTAGCACAAGAAGGCGTGTGCTCGTCAATGTGGGCAGATTGGTGGGGCTTTAAAATGGAAGCGTATGACGGCGTAAGAGAAAATATTCCAATGGTGCATCAAGCTGGCGCGTGTGCCATTGTGCATTCTGACAGTGACATTGGCATTCAACGCTTAAACCAAGAAGCCGCAAAAGCACTTTCTGATGGCCGCCGTGCAGGTATCGATATTAGCAAAGCAGATGCGTGGCAATGGCTTTCTGCTAATCCGGCAAAATCGCTGGGCATATTCGACCAAACGGGTTCATTAGAAGTCGGCAAAAATGCCGATGTAGTACTGTGGAATAACGATCCATTTTCTAGCTACACCCAAGCTGAAAAAGTATATGTTGATGGCGCATTAGTGTTCGATCGTAATAATAAAGATACTTGGCCTGTTAGCGATTTTGAAGTAGGGCAAACTGGTGAAGGAGACATAAAATGAGAAACATATTATTAGCCAGTATCGTTACGGCATTAGCGTCAGCATCTTATCAAGCAGGGGCCGAGAAAATAGCGATTGTGGGCGGCACGGTTTATACCATGACAAGCCAAACGGCAATGAAAAATACCACGGTCTTAATTAATAACGACAAAATTACCGCGGTAGGCCAGCAACTAGACATTCCTGATAGCTACCGCGTTATAAATGCTAACGGTAAAGTTGTTACGCCTGGCTTTATGGGGGCGTACACAGCATTAGGATTAGTAGAAGTAGACCTATCTGCGGGCACAGTAGATGCTTCAGTAAAAGACGCAAACTACAGCGCAGCGTTAGATGTATCGTATGCAGTAAACCCTGATTCTAGCTTAATTGATATTACGCGCATTGAAGGTTTTACCCATGCAGCTACCGCAATGCAGTACGGCGCTAAACTATTTTACGGACAAGGTGCGGTTATTTCGTTAGGTGATGAAGCCAACTTAGTGACCAAAGCTAAAGCATTTATGGCACTGGATGTAACAAATAACGGAGCAGATGCGAATGGCGGAAGCCGTGCAGCGCTATGGGTGAAGTTAGTTAGTGCACTAACCGAAGCTAGCTATGTTACCGATAATATGAAAAACCAAATGCTAGCACCCAGTGCAGAATGGCACGGAGAGTGGAGCAAAGCAGACTTAAACGCATTAGCACCAGTAGTAACAGGTAAAATGCCACTGCTCGTTAAAGCTGATCGCGCCAGTGATATACGTCAAATACTAGCGCTAAAAAAACAGTTTAAGAATTTAAACATCACACTAGTAGGTGCTGATGAAGCATGGCGTGTAGCAGAAGAATTAGCGGCAGCTAGCATATCAGTGATTTTAAGCCCTGAATCTAACCTACCGTATAGCTTTGAGTCACTAGGTGCGACTCAGGCCACCGCTGGCAGGTTAGAAAAAGCGGGCGTTGCGGTTGCAATCGGCATCGACACTCATAACATTCGCTTAGCACCACAAAGTGCAGCCAATGCCGTTGCTAACGGCTTATCGTGGCATGGTGCACTAGCATCACTAACAACAGTGCCTGCAAAAATTTATGGTATTGATAACGAGGTTGGCACAATTGAAAGTGGCAAACGCGCTAATTTGGTAGTGTGGTCAGGTGACCCGCTAGAAGTCATGGAAGCTGCTGAGCACGTAATTATTAACGGCAAAGCCATTGAAATGAGCTCTCGTCAAACCAAGTTACGAGACCGCTATTTAAAATTGAACGTGGATAAAACGCATCAATATATAAAACCTAATTAACAACTTTATGGCCACTACTTAAGTGGCCTTTTTTATACCTTCTTAAAAAGAAAAGTTATGAACTACCAACCAATCAATTTTGAAGAAAAGTTTACTAAATTTAATGAAACGTGGTCACCAAAAGTGATAGCAGCCATGAACGACTACCAATTTAAATTGGTAAAAGTTGAAGGGGAATTTGTATGGCATCAACATGAAGATACCGACGAAGTGTTTATGGTACTTGAAGGTACATTAGATATTCATTTTAGAGATGGCAAAGTAACATTAGTAGCAGGTGAAATGTACGTTATACCTAAGGGTGTTGAGCATAAGCCTATTGCCGAACAAGCATGCAAAATAATGATTATTGAACCCAAAGGGGTTATTAATACAGGAGATGCAAGTAGCGAGTTAACGGCTGAAACAGATATATGGATTTGACCGCCTTAACAGTGATATGGAAATATCTCGATATAAAAAACTTAAGGCATTTAGTGCTAGGGCTTGAGTTTGGGCGGCAACACCCTTCTTATGGATTAAGTAGCTTAAATATGCTTAAACTTCATTGTCTCCCATAGCTGAAGGATGCTGCATATTATGGAAACGAATGTAAGAGGCAATGACTCTTGTGTAACTTTCAATTGTTCGTTTAGCGTATTTTCTTCCGTACATATATTCTGAAATATATTGCAAAAATGGTGATTTCATTAATAACATTCCCTGTTGATTTGACACTGGCTTTATATACAGTTGTAGTGATAATGTCAAATAACAGCAGATATACGACAAAATGTCCTTTTGCAACATCTAAAAAACATACAGCTCTAGAGAGCTTATTGCATATAGGTTGTAGCCGTGGTAAAAACACACATGAATATTATTTCCCATTTTGGGGTGTTTAATCACCCCAAAATGGGATCCAATAAATTGTTATGTTCTATAGTTAGAGATCACTATAAATGGAAATATTTCTAAAAATCTTGTCTGGTGTGGCTATTGCCGGATTAAGCTCATGGATTACGGTGCATTTATCTCTGAAGAGATTTCGAACTGAAAAGTGGTGGGAAAAGAAAGCGCAGGCATATTCGAATCTACTTGGTGTAATTCATGATGCCAAAGCTTTCGCGGAGGAGAATTTGGAGGCAACGTGCCGCGGTCGAGAACTATCTGATGAAGAGGATAAAGAGCTAAGAGCAAAATCGCGTGCGGCTGAAGCGGAAATTTATAGAGCGATGGATGTGGGCGCTTTTTATCTGTCACCGGAGGCTATTGACTGCCTTAAACTTTATAAAAAAGAATCCTCTGAGGCCGGCCAAGACAACTCTTGGGTGCTTTATCTACAAGAAGATCTTGATGCCACAAGTAAATGCCTTACATCCATGATAGAGCTAGCTAGGAAGGATTTGCAGGTCAAATGAACATAACAAACGCGTCAATCAGGACGCTCGCAAGCTCGCGCCTATTACGCGGGCGTTAAGTGCCAATGGAAACATCTGACCACAACCATGACATAGATTGCTGGCCATTTCAGTGCAGTCAAAATCAGTTAGCTATAACGACCAAGTTTGTAATGGAGCAGTCTAAACCTATATTAGCAATCCTTCATGATGATGAAGGTGATTGGCAAGTGTTGTGCGACACCACTAATGATCCAGATGATGGTATGGTTGTTTGCTTAGGTTGTTTATACAAAAAGTTTCCATTTATTGGTCAATTCTCAACTCTTCCGCGTGGCTGGGAAGCATACAGAAAAGCTGAAAAAGCGGAGTGGAAGAAAGGTGAAATTGAGTGGGAGTAATGGCACTTAACAACAACTTAAACACGCCCGCAGGTGCGGGCTGGGACAATAACATGGGGCCGCTTCGCGATTATAGCCCCATGTTATTGCCCGTTAAGTAAAAGTTAGCTGCTAGAAGGTATTTGAAATGTTTTTATCAATAATTTACCTTGGAATAAGTTTGTTTTTTACATATGGCACCTATGTAAGTTTACCGCGAAATGGATGCTATCCTATTAGCAAGGGTGGTCCAGAAGTTTGTGTAGATTTCCAAGGCTTTGAGCTTATTACCATTTTCTACTTTGTATTCGCTTTATTGTTTGCAGTACTAGCGCTCTTAAGAGTACTCAAAAAGGTAAATTTGACTAACCTTAATACATACAATTCTGAAGACTTGTCAAATAATGACTTTTAAAATCACAGCTAACAAACAAATCATGGCCGACGCGCAAACAGCGCGCGCCGCATATTCGAAGCGTTAGGCAAAAAGAAGTGAAAACACATGAGTTGGAAACCGCTGTCTGAGCTAGAGCTATGGGATCTCATAAATTATGCATGGGATCGTATGACATTAAAGCAGAGAAAATACTGGGAAATCATCAAAGTTGATCCTGCAAAGTGGCAAGAGCCAAGTTATGGTGAATTAGGTGGTGGTTTTTGGGTAGTCGCTATATTTGGAAATCAGGTACTTTGGTATAACGACATAGAGGATGGTTTCAATTTATCTGTCTATCAATCATACGGTACAATCACTGAATATTGGTGTAATCAGGATCGACTTGACGAAGCAGTACAAAATGTCATTGGCATATTTGAGAGTGGTTTTGATTCAAGTGGCAAAGTTGGTGGACCAGAAAGTGTTGCCTAACAAGCGCCTCCAGCGGACACGCAAGCTTCCGCGGCTTTGTGTCCATTCCGCTGCGCTGCATTCTACACAAATCCGCTCCAACTTGCGTGCGCGCTGAGGCGGGCGTTAGGCATACTAAATTGAAGCATCCAGTTTCGTTGAAAATATTAACTTTAATCGTACTTATTTGGTGTGTTGCTATACCGTACCTTTGGGTGTTTAACTTTGCAGCAGCAATTAATATTGATCTCATCGGTTCTTTTCAATACTTTGCACCAGAGTTAATTACTTCATTGTTGGCTCTTATGTGCTTAATTGGTCTTTACACTAAACAGAGTTGGGTTGTAACTATTGGGCTTTTTAGCGCAGTTCTACTTCCTATTTTAAAAACAATACTTGGTAGTCCAACAATTGGTGCATGGCTAATAACTTCGTTACTAATGGTCGTACTTTCGTGGCAGGTTGCAAAACTCAAAAAGTTGAAACCGTATGCCTAACAAAAACATCATGGTGGGAATTTTACTCGCTGGCCTTCGGCCAAAAGCGCTCCTAAAATCCCCATATGTTAAGCGTTATGTGCCAGCAGCAAAGTATTTCATAGGAAGAATAAATTAAATGTCAGTTGATCAAGAATTTTATACTGCAATCGTAAACAACGATTTAAAAACTGCTAAGTTACTCATTAAAGAGAATTCGGTAAATATTAATCATACTGAGCCAAATTTTAATAAAACAGCTCTATCAAGTTCAGCATATCTTGGGCTTACAAAGTGCGTTGATTATTTACTCAGTATCGGCGTTGACATCGATAAGACAGATGGCTTGGATATGACGCCCCTAATGACAGCATGCAGTAGTGGTAAAGTTAAAGGTTCTAGAGTTGCTTTAAAGCTTATAGAGCATGGAGCTAATGTTAATTATGTTCGAGAGGATGATGAAATGACAGCGTTAAAGTTTGCTGTTGGTGACTGCAAACCAGAAGTAATCGAAGCTCTCATTCAAGCTGGTGCCGATATCGATGGACCACAAAATTCTGAGCAAACTGCTTTGATGCTTGCTGCCAGAAACAACCATATTTCAGCATTAAAAATTCTAGTCGAAGCCGGAGCAGATATTAAGGCTAAATGTAAACTTCCTTGGGCTAAAGGACTTACGGCACTAGATTTAGCAAAACTACAGAACCATAAAAAAGCATCTCAGTATTTATCAAGCATCGATGGCACATAACAAGGCGCTTAACACGTTCACTTCGTTCACTGGGACAGTAACGCAGCGGCGCTTCGCGATTATGCCGCCACGTCACTGCCCGTTAGCTTAGCGTTGGTATGACTCTCCACGTCAAGTAAAAAACACCGTTCCCTCTTATTTTTTTATAAGCCTAATTAGTCGGTTTGCTCTCAATTTAAGTTGAGTTAACACATTAGATGAAGCAAGTAATTTCGTCGGTTATCATGCTGGTATCCGTGGATTACTCATCTTTCAATAAGCAGCGCCTACCTTACTTATTCCGTCGTGACACCTATCTTCAGTCTATGTTCGTGGTTCAGAGATTATTGCTAATCAATGCCATCCTAACGCCCTCGGTGGTTGTGTCACACCCGATGCTTGACCTAAATGCGTTAACTCAAAAACAGTGTTCATTTTATGCTGGAACCCTTGCAATGCGTAGTTTGGGGTTTACAGGGCTTAATACAACTTCGCGTGATATTGCCCAAATGTACGCAATCATTTCTCTGGCGATAGCGGTCACCGCGACATTGTAATGTTTACCTTTGTGTAATAATTGTTGGTATCGACGACAGAGCCTTAATTGCGCTTGCCAAGCTATATCGACAATGTCTTTGGGTAACCCTTCTTGGCGTTTTTGCAATGCCGTTGTGATGACCGCTTGGTATCGGTATGAATGAGCGCCTTCGACTAATAGTCTTCGGGCTCGGCCATTCCCGCATTTGGTGATAGCGCCAATATTTCGCTTTCCACCGCTGGAGTGCTCTGACGGAACCAAGCCTAAGTAGCTCATTAATTTTCTAGGGTGGTCAAAGCGTGTTAAATCACCTAGCTCTGCTATCACTCCTGCAGCAACAAGTAGCCTCACACCTCTCATGGCTTGGATCGCTTTTACAACAGGATAGTAGCGCCAAGATTTAACATGGTGTTCGAGTTCATTGTCTAACCTTTTAAGTCGAGCCAGTCGTTCGTTTATGGTTTGAAGATATTCCTGTAGTACGATTTGCTGCGCTGGATGGGGCAAGACTATCTCCGTCAACCAGCGTAAATGTTTAAATGACCAATTAGCAGTACCTGTATAATTAATATTATTGCGAAGCAACAGTGCTTTTAGTTGGTACTTAGCATCTTTTAAGTCTTTCATCGCGACTTCCCGAGCACGTGATAAATCACGAATGGCTTCGTCTTCAGGCTCAGGTACATAAATAGGGGTTAAATCCTCAGACTTGAGCAATTTAGCTAGTTTAAGTGCATCTCGTTTATCAGTTTTAATACGTTCACCTGGCTTTTTCGGGATTAAAGAGGGCGCTACAACGTAACAGCAATGTCCAAGCGAGGTTATGAGTCGGTAAATCCAGTAGCCACAAGGCCCCGTTTCATAGACAAAATGAAGCGTTGCATGAGGATATTTAGATTCAAATTTCCTGATGAGCTTTTTTATGGCTATCTTGGCAGAAGAGATGCGACCAAAGTGGATGGGTTGCGCACCACAATTATCTTCAATGTAAGCCACTTCAACAAACGCTTTATGAGTATCTAATCCAATGAAAAGTATGTTATGTTTAGTCATATTAGCCTCTGCTGTTTAGTTATTTGATAAACTAATTATGGCTCTGGCTTTAAGCTAATCCACGACGATGCGGAGGCTAGCACCGTGTGGGAGTCATTATGTTTAGTTTCCCATGGAGGTTTGGTGATTATTCGAAATTTTGATGAAAAAGATTTCTCCACAGTTCAACATATTTATCAACAAGGGATTGATACAGGTAACGCCACTTTTCAAGAGCAAGCAAAAACGTGGGAGGAGTGGAATAGTTCAATGTTGGATATTTGTCGCCTTGTTGCAGTCGAAAACACACAAGTTGTGGGTTGGGCTGGTCTTTCTCCTATTTCAAGTCGCCAAGTATACTCGGGTGTAGCTGAGGTTAGTGTATATGTTGCAGAACAGGCTCAAGGTAAAGGCCTTGGTCAAAAGCTATTGGCACAATTAATTTCAGAGTCAGAAGCTCAAAATATTTGGATGTTACAAGCTGGAATTTTCCCTGAAAATCATAGCAGTATTGCTCTACATGAAAAAAATGGATTTCGCCAACTGGGTACTCGCGACAAACTTGGAAAAATGAAAGGTATTTGGCGAGACGTTGTGCTTATGGAAAGACGAAGTGAAGTTGTTGGTGTGTAAGAGTAATTAACACATATGAACCTTCTCGGGTCAAGTAAGCATAACGATTCTTTTTAGCTGCTTTTAAGCAGCTAATTTGTTTTAGCAATGTTTTAAATCTATTCAACTTCGCTATGTCGGGTAGCCGTTAAAATCGTTTACGGCAAACACATATTGAGGCTCTCTTATTGCGAGCTCATCGCTGCCTAAATCAGTCGATACAGCTGTCGTTTAGGGGCACTAGACATTTATCGGTTAACCTTAGTCTGGCACTACTCAAGGGGATGGCTCTTTCGTCCAGTTAGTTAAAGGCTCAGCTAAGGTGTAAACGATTTAATGCATTGCTTAAATTAATGCGCACCAATGGGGTGTCTAATCAAGGCCAAATAGCTTATTACTTCGACAATACTTACCTGTAACGTTCAGCTTTTGCTGACTTAAACACAAATAGTACATGGTTGTTCATGGCTATCTAGTTAGGTATAGAGCTCATCCCATTGTGCGACTTAACTTTTTAAAAATCGTTCACCATCAAATACCGTTTTGTTTTTCAACATAAAATAAACACAACGACCAAGCTTATGAGCAAGCACAGATAATGCTTTGGCTTTACTCATACGTTTTTGTAGCTTGTTTAAATAACGCCTTGCTTTGTCGTTTCCACGTAAATAAAGCACTGCGGCTTCACTGAACGCCCATTTTAAGTGACCATTGCCAATCTTGTTGCCGCTAGTGCCATAAGTTTTGCCAGCAGATTCCGCTTTACACTTTACAAGCCGACAATAAGACGAAAACTTTTGTACAGACTCAAATCGATTAATGTCACCAATTTCATACAAGATAGTCATCGCTAGAATGAGACCAATGCCGGGTATAGTACGTAGCTGTGCGTAATAGTTTGGTTGATGTTTTTTAGCTTTACTCTCTAAATAGTATTCAAGCTTTTTAAGTTCCTCGGCGTAGGCATCGAGGATGGCTAAATCAAAATTGACATTGCGTTGAACAGCTTGGTCGTCAAAACGCGTTTGAAACTCTTGGCGAACACATTTGTTTTTCATATGCAGTTCAAGAGGCGGATAGTTGCCTCCACGCAATAGGCTAGCAATTTTATAAGAATCAATCTTATCGTTTTTGGCTTTACCACCGTGAATGGCTTTCATGTACAGCGCATGACCAAGTACAAAATCGATATTATGCTCGGCACATAAATCACTGACCCAATACCAGCAATGCATGCATTCAACACCAACAACAATATCTTCAAGATAAGGTAAAATCAGTTTAAGTAATTCATGTTTATCGGCTTTTATTTTCTGATGAACAAGCTTACTGCCACGCTCATCAAGAATGCAAACGTATAAAATGCGTGCATGAAGGTCAATTCCACAATAATATTTGTTGAAAGTAGTATAGAATTTCATTGAGCTTTCTCCTTTTGGTTTGGTCGCCTTGAAGTTTAGCTGTTCGCTAAACTTCGGGGAGAAGGTTCAATAAGTATCAATCCAATCAACCGGACACAAACTTGCTGGCTAAGGCTCGTGCCTCGCAATTATAGCCAACAAGTTTGTACCGTTTATTGAGGACGTTATGCGTCAAATCAATCTTCAAATATCAAGGATGTGAAAATGTTTAAACTAGAAATATCAAAAGCTGTTGGTGATAAGCCAGCAACAAAACTTCAAGCTAGAGTTATAGGTAAAAATAACGAATCAATTGATACGTATTTTATTGAACAGCCTTTCGGTCAAAAATGGAAAGCTATAAGTTTTCCAGATTTTGCATCGTTGTTAAAAATAGAACAGTTCCAAGCTAAAGATATTGAAGTAAGCCTTCAGCGTTTAGTTGATATATATGTTTTTGGTGATGACAAAAATTGGCATAGTTTTTTGTCGACAAGTGACTCGTGCAAATTGACTAATGAGATTAGCTGGACTGCCGCATAACAGTCGTTTAAAAGGACAAAAAACAGTTGGCTTTTGCTTCTTCGTCGCTAATTTTAGCCAACAATTTTTTGCCTCTTAACGAGGCGTTAGCTTTCTTGGAGAATTAGGGAAATATGAGAAGAAGTAGAGTATTCGGGGAAAGAGAGCTAAGGGGTTTTCTTGAGGAAAGTAAAGTTAATGTATCTCACTCTATCGAATCCGAAAAGGATGATTACATTCTAAACG
Source organism: Flocculibacter collagenilyticus (assembly GCF_016469335.1). Classification (NCBI taxonomy): domain Bacteria; kingdom Pseudomonadati; phylum Pseudomonadota; class Gammaproteobacteria; order Alteromonadales; family Pseudoalteromonadaceae; genus Flocculibacter; species Flocculibacter collagenilyticus. The sequence continues at coordinate 3,131,737 of NZ_CP059888.1, read as the reverse complement.
TCAATGAAGACGATTATGTCGCTCATAAGGTATCAGAAGCGACCGTCGAAAATCTAGAAATTCACGTTGACGATATTTACGCTTCTTCAAGCGAGAAAATGATACCAGCCGAGCATTTCCATCGGGATTTCCATGTTTATTCAGGAAAGTCCTATAAAAAGGATGTAATTAAGTTTCATGTTCCAATAAGTGGCAATATTCAGTTACTTCATTGTATTCCTAGTTCCAGAATAATGTGGTCTATGGAGATAGAGATTGATCGAAATGAATTTTGTTTTGAAATAATCAACTTCAGAGACAATGCGGATGAAATTGTTCGCAGAAAGGACGACAACATAAGAAGTATCCTGCAACAATATGAAAATGTGAGAATTGAAGTAGAACGTGCTAATTCTAGCTTAGAGCAGCATGTTCGCAATGCATTTAACTCACGAAAGCAGAGAATTCAAAAAAGCTCTGGAGTGCTAGCGTCATTAGGCGTTCCAATAAAGAAATCGGCTGCACCACCGGAAACATTTTCTGTTCCTACTCCTCAGAAACGAAAAAAACCAATTTTAAATAAGCCAAGTGTAAAGGAAGCTGGCTTTACGCCAGAGCCAAGCCTTGATCAGTCTACATATGTCGATATATTGAAATTAATCCACGACGTCGGTAAAGAATTTGAGCGGCTGCCTAGTTTATACGCTGGCAAAGAAGAAGAGCATCTTCGAGATCACTTTTTAATGATATTGGAGCCAAATTTTGAAGGCTCTGCTACTGGGGAAACATTCAACAAAACTGGTAAAACCGATATTTTACTGAGGCATGAAGGCTCCAATGTGTTTATTGGTGAGTGCAAGTTTTGGAAAGGTGAGAAAAGCTTCTTGTCCACAATAGATCAGCTTTTAGGTTATCTGACGTGGAGAGATTCAAAGGCAGCTGTGATTATGTTTGTACCAAACAAAGATTTCAGCAGCGTGGTCGATACAGCTAAAGAGGCTTCTCCAAAGCACTCTAATTTCCTCAAGTACGTTGATGAAAAAGATGAAACTTGGTTTAACTACGAGTTCCATCTTGATGGTGATAGAAATAGAGTGGTGAAGCTGGCGGTTATGCTCTACCACACACCGAGGTGAAGTTAACAAGGCGCTGCTGTCGAACAAGTTTTCCGCTGCGCTTCAAACTTACCGCAGAGCGTGGCGTTGGTATGACTCTCCACGTCAAGTAAAAAACACCGTTCCCTCTTATTTTTTTATAAGCCTAATTAGTCGATTTGCTCTCAATTTAAGTTGAGTTAACACATTAGATGAAGCAAGAAATTTCGTCGGTTATCATGCTGGTATCCGTGGATTACTCATCTTTCAATAAGCAGCGCCTACCTTACTTATTCCGTCGTGACACCTATCTTCAGTCTATGTTCGTGGTTCAGAGATTATTTCTAATCAATGCCATCCTAACGCCCTCGGTGGTTGTGTCACACCCGATGCTTGACCTAAATGCGTTAACTCAAAAACAGTGTTCATCTTATACTGGAAACCTTGCAATACGTAGTTTGAGGTTTACAGGGCTTAATACAATTTCTCTCGATATTGCCCAAATGTACGCAATCATTTCTCTGGCGATAGCGGTCACCGCGACATTGTAATGTTTACCTTTCTGCATGAATCTTTGGTATCTGCGACAAAGCCTTAATTACGCTTGCCAAGCAATATCCACTATCTCTTTGGGTAACTCTTCTTGGCGTTTTGGGGATAAGTGGCGGTGCAACGACATAACAGCAATGCCCTAAACTCGTTAGTAAACAATAAACCCAATAAACCCAATAGCCGCAAGGGCCCGCTTCATAAACGAAATGTAAAGTAGTGCTCGGGTATTTAGATTCAAACTGACGAGCTAACTTTTTAATTGCTGATTTTGCTGAAGATATTCGCCCAAAATGAACAGGTTTAGCGCCTCGTTGGTCTTCTATGTACGTAACTTCTACAATTCTTTATGCGTATCCAAACCAATAAAAAGTATGTTATGTTTATTTATGTTGATCTCCTTTTTTAGTCTTTAACAAACTAATTATGGCTCTGGCTTTCAGCTAATCCACGATGAATTGGAGAGCAGCACTCTCGTGGGGAGTCACTATGTCTATACTTTACTTGGATCAAGAAATATTTTTTATGGCTACGAACTATAAATTTAAAAGGTTGAATGCTGGCAGGGATTATATTGCTGATAATTATCAAGCACCGCTCAGCCTATCCGATATAGCAAAGTACTCCAATATGTCTCCTTATCACTTTTTGCGTGTTTTCAAGGATATTTATGGAGAAACGCCGAACGAATTCTTGATTAGGCTTAGAGTTGAACAAGCTAAGAAAATGCTTATTACGGAAAATTTTAGTGTCTCAGAAATTTGCGAGAAAGTGGGTTACACAAGCCTTGGTAGCTTTTCTTCATTGTTTTTAAAACAAGTTGGTGTGGCACCTACTTTATATCGTCGTAGGCTTTGGGCTTTGTCTACTGAAGCGTACCGTTTTCCCTCGCAGGCTATACCGGCATGTTATGCCTACCATTTTTTGGGAAAATTGGCCAATTGAGCAATATTGGAGAAATATCACTTTGATTATTCCTATAAAATAAAGATGGAATTAACAACTGGGAATATATAGATGATCACATCCATAGCGCATTCAACAATATACGTACTTGATCAGGACGAAGCTCTTGACTTTTATAAAAACAAGCTCGGTTTCGAGGTCGGTGATGACATGAAAGTGGAAGGAGGTTTTCGATGGCTAACTGTATATCCGAAATCTAAATCACAGCTTCAGCTGGTATTGGCAGAGCCAAAAGAGGGACCGATGTTCACCAAAGACTCTGCCGAAAAAATACGAAGTTTAATCGAAGAAGGCGCATTTGGAGCGGGCGTTTTCGAAACTGAAAATTGCCAAAAAACGTACGAAGAGCTTGTGGCTAAAGGAGTGGAATTTATCCAGCCACCTACGAACCAGCTTTATGGCGTCGAAGCTATGGGCATAGACAACTCTGGCAACTGGTTTAGCTTAGTTCAACGAAAAAAATAAAATATAACACATATGAACCTTCTCGGGTCAAGTAAGCATAACGATTCTTTTTAGCTGCTTTTAAGCAGCTAATTTGTTTTAGCAATCTTTTAAATCTATTCAACTTCGCTATGTCGGGTAGCTGTTAAAATCGTTTACGGCAAACACATATTGAGGCTCTCTTATTGCGAGCTCATCGCTGCCTAAATCGGTTAATACAGCAATTGTTTAGGGCCACTAGACATTCATCGGTTACCCTTAATCTGGTGCTAGTCAAGGTGATGGCTCATGAACCCAGTTAGTTAAAGGCTCATTTAAGGTGTAAACGATTCAATTCATTGCTTAAATTATTGCGCACCTATGGGGTGTCTAATCAAGTCGAAATAGCTTATTCATTATGGATCTGGCTTTCAGCTAATTCACGATGAATTGGAGAACAGCACTTTCGTGGGGAGTCATTATGTCTATATTTCAAGGGCCAGTAATGAAAAGGACTTTTAGAACTCAACTAGACTTTGTATCAATTTTAAAAATTTCAGCTACGCTTGGATTTGGCGGTGGCATTTTTATGTCTATTTTTATGCTTTTTTCTGGGGTTCAATTTGGTCAGTTAATCCAAGGGGTTCTTGGGCTGTTGTTGGCTCCAATTTTTTCTGCTGTAGGTGGGCTTATTAGTGGGACCTTAGGTTTTCCATTTTACTACTGGTATGCTAACAAATTACAGGGGCAAACAATTTCTGGTAAGTTCGCTGAGAATCGCTCGTCAAATGAAACATAACAACAGTTTTAAACGTCTCGCTACTCTCGTTGCGGACACAAGCCGAGGGACGCTTCGCTATTATCGCCTAAGTGTTTGTATCGTTTAAGCCATAGTTAATCACCTAAAAATACGCAATTAATAAAATATAACTGTATAAATATACAGTTTATGTGTTATTGTGTTTTAAAATTAAGACAATAAACAAGGTAGTAATATGTTACTGGATTTAGAACCGAATGCGCCGCAAGATTTTGACTTCATAATAGGTGATTGGAATGTAAAGCATCGCCGCTTAAAAGATATACTAAACGGCGGTGAAGAGTGGATTGAGTTTAATGGGCTATCTTCAACAGTTAATACTCTTGGTGGTTATGGAAACATCGAAGATGTCCAACTTAATTTCCCAGATTCGTCAGTAAGAGCAAAAGCGATTCGTTCATATAACTCTGAAACAGGTGAGTGGTCTATCTGGTGGCTAGATGGTCGAAACCCTAATGCACTAGATACGCCAGTTGTTGGGAAATTCTCCAAAGGGATTGGACAATTCTACGCGGATGAAGTCTACAATGGCACTCCAATTAAAGTAAGATTTCTTTGGAATTCAACTAACCCTACAAAACCCACATGGGAACAGGCGTTTTCCAAGGATAACGGAGAGACTTGGGAAACTAATTGGTTAATGGAATTCACTCCTAAAAATTAGTATGCTGTAAGCAGCTAAAATTTTTCTAATTATCAAGGTGTTAGGTGGTTTTTGGTTGCTGGGCACTATACGACTTTTTGCCCAAGATATATTTTTTGTACACATACCCCCATGGCATCGCCAGAATCGGTAACACAACCAAAAGAAATGCAAATACTGTTTCTTCGCTACCAGATCCTTCCAAAGTGCCCTTTTGCATTAGAGGAAATGCAAAAATAGTAAGCCATATCACTTTGTAGAGAATTTCTAAAAGTAATATTGGAATCATCTCAACTGTTCTAAACAAACCTACAAAAGCTAATAATGAAAATGCTCCCCAAACGCTCCATGCAACCGCTTCTTCTTCGCCCCACGGATTAGCGTTGGATAACAAATGCCCCCAGACATCCATTCCAAGCACAAAGAACATCAATACGTATATCAATCTCATGAAATAAATATTGATTGGTCTTATTCCATCAAACTTCTCACTCTTAACAAATAAGCTGACAAACATCTGGCATTCCTTTTACTCTTCTGTCATGACAGCATATGCAGGTAGAAAATGATAAGCCACAAAGAAAGTGTTTCATATTAGGTTATTATGTAACAAAGAGTGGAGATTTATTATGCCGATGATTCGGATATCTATTTTGAGTGCGATGACTGGAAAGAAAACTGTGTTATAAGAAAGTTCAGAATTACGTGTGCAAGTGTAAATAAAAGCGATGTACAAGCGTCTTCAACGGAAATTCTGGCTGAGCCATGCGTTAAACAAAAATGAGTAAACATGATAAGAACTATAGAATTAACAGATGCTCTTGGCCTCTCCCAATACCTTACAGCCAATAAAACACATTTTGAGCCGTGGGAACCAATAAGGGAACCTGCCTTTTATTCGGAAAAGTGCTGTTTTGAGCGCATCTATAAAATTTTAAATACAACATCATCAACTTTATTTGTTTTTGTATCAGACCACAAAATCATAGGCCATTGTGAATTAAGCAAAATTGTATATGGCTTGTTACATGGGCTATGGCGTATCAAAAGAGTTTGAAGGTAAAGGTGTCGCTCGCGAGCTTTGTTCATATGCCATAGAGTATGCTTTTTCCAAACTAAAGCTACATCGAATAATGGCTAATTACATGCCATCAAACCATCGTTCAGATATGCTGCTACAGTGCTTAGGCTTCAGAAAGGAAGGTCTTGCGCTAAAGTACCTAAAAATAGCGGGTGCGTGGGAAGATCACATTTTAACGTCTCTCATTAATCCAAATTGTGTATAGCAAGCAAATAATGGCGTGCGCACAGGGACAAAACACAATGCTGCTTCGTGATTATTGTATTGTGTTTTTGCCCATACTTGGAAGTTAGTAGCCAAAGGAAGTATTGTGAGTCTGCGAAAAATTGAAGTTATAAATTACGATCCTCGATGGGCAGCTAAATTTATTGAAGAAAAAGTGCTATTAAATGCAGCTATTGGTAATGCAGCTCTAAAGATTGAGCATATTGGCAGTACTGCTATTATCGGTCTAAGTGCAAAACCTATAATCGATATCTTAATCGAAGTTTCCTGCCTTAAAGCTTTAGATGAAAGAAATAAAAGCCTTAAAACCATTGGATACGAAGCAAAAGGCGAGAATGGTATAGAAGGAAGGCGATACTTTCAGAAAGGTGGGAATATGCGAACTCATCATGTTCATGCATTTCTATCTGAGGATGAAAATTTAGTCCGTCACAGAGCCTTTAAAGAATATCTAATTGCTCATCCGGAAGCTTTAATTGAATATGACAGTATTAAAAGGCACGCAGCCCAAGAATGTAATAATGATAGCTTTCTATATATGTCATTGAAGAATAACTTTATTCAAGAGCATGAAAAAATTAGCGATAAGTTGGTTTGGCAACTGTTAAGTTACTCGAAAGGACGCAAAACGCTTGGCTTGTGCTCTTTCGTCGCTAATTTTAGTCAAACATTTTCGCGCCAAATAGTAAGGCGTTAAATTAATACGCGGATTTCAATCTGGCAGTTAAATAATTCGCTTATTTCACAATAAGGATAAATTATGAAACATATTTGCACTTCAACTATTTTGACACTTTCTATGCTTGCGATAAGTAGCACCGCACATAGTAAAGACGGATTATCTGCTATTAAAGCCCCCTATCTTGGACAAGCTTTGCCAGGCTCAACGCCAGAAGTATTTGCCCCTGGGATTGTTAACACAAAAGAGAATCGTGAAGTTGAAGGCATGTTCGCGCCGGATATGAACGCCTTTTATTTCATCCGCAGGCCGCTGGGTGAGCAATCCAAGGCTAATGCTCTGACTGTTACTGAATATATCAATGGCCAATGGCAAGAGTCGGTTGTTAAGCGTGGCGTAAGTGAACCATCGATTTCTCCGGATGGGATGACTTTCTACTTTCAAAAGGAATATATGGAGCGCACTAATGATGGTTGGTCTAACTTAACAAGCCTAGGTGCGCCTTTTGATAATATCGCCATTATGCGACTTTCAGTGTCTTCTAACGGCACATATTATTTTGATACTTTTACCAAAAATTTGGATAGTCCTTTGCGTTATTCACGCTTGATTGACGGTAAATATGAACAGCCGAAGTCGTTAGGCCAACAATTTGCGAAAGGCAGTTATAATGCACACCCATTTATCGCGCCCGATGAATCTTACATTATCTGGGATAGCAGAAGAGAAAGTGGTTATGGATCATCTGATCTTTACATCAGCTTTAGACAGAAGGATGGCTTATGGGGCCCAGCCATCAACATGGGGGACAAGATAAATACCGCCAGTGCCGAAAATTATCCGAGCGTATCATCTGATGGAAAAGCTCTATTCTTTGATCGACGGGAAAAATCTGCAAATGGTGAACCTACCGTAGATATTTTTTGGGTAAGTGCCGACATTATTGAAGCTCTTAGAGCTAAGCAAAAAACCATATAGCGATTTGTTCCAGCGTGACCCAAACGGATCGCTTGTCAGTGTATTACTGTGCTGAGTATTACTGTACTGAGTATTACACTGCTAAGCGTCACCTTTTGGGCTGCTTAACAAGTCGTTAGCTATCAGGGTTAAACATGAAGGATTTTGCTATATTTCCAAAAGAAGGGCGGATGTTGAGTTAATGTAATGTTGGGATTGCACAATACAAAACGCCACCTTATACAATTAGATCATCAATTAATAAATGTATTCGAAATACGTTACTCATCAAATTATTAGCTTGAAGCAAATCATAAAGTTAGTTAGTGTTTGGCAGTTAAAAACGATTAAAAAGTGAATTAAACGAGTGTTCTACAGGCTCGTTATAAATACTACTTGCAGTAGTGCATGTATAAATTAAGGGATTAATATGTTTTCTACATATCAACGCATCTCCTCCAACAAGCTAGCCTTCACAGTTCTATTAATACTATGCAGTTATTTAATACTGCGTGTCATTGCGTTTTTTCAACATCAGCCAGTTGCGCTTTCTGGCAGCTATTTTACTTTTAATGAAAAGCAAGTGAGATATGTGTGTAAGGGGCAGGGTGAACCTTATGTGTTTTTTGAAACTGGTTTTGGCTCAGATTCAGAGAGAACTTGGTCTTCAATTGTTGAACAGCTACCTGAAAGTTTTACGGCGTGCTATTACGACAGGTTAGGCCATGGAGGAAGTGACGATGTATCACGAACTTTCACAACTGACGAAAAATCTCAGCTTCAAGAATCTCTTGTAAAACATATCGCAGGTGAAAGTCCAGTAATTCTGGTTGCGCACTCTTACGGTGGGATCATTGCTAGACGAACTGCGGCAAGAGCTCAAATTAACCTAGCGGCACTAATACTTTTAGATTCAGCGCACGAAAATCAGCATACCGTATTGCGTGGTAAATTCGATCCAATTCCTGAGCATGTGAAAGTTTGGCATTATGTAGATCCGGTGTTAGGCATCTCTGATATTAAAAATATCTTTAAGCAGTATGACTCTGAAATAGCCAAACGCTTAGACCAGTATTATTCTAGCTTTAGATACGCACATGTACTATCAACATACCGAAACGAGAAAGGCTTTTACACGCCCTTGGAAGATTTTAACTACGATTTCGGTAAATTAAGAATGCTAGTGTTGAGCCATGACAAAGAAGCTTATGCTAAAAGCCCTCGTTTTTACAGCGTGGTTGACGACTGGGCTGAAATGCAAAAAAGCATCGTAGCGCTGTCAGATAACGCTGAGCATATTATTGTAAAGGGAGCCACTCATAACATACCGGGCGATTCACCTGAGGTGGTTATTGCTAAGATAACTGAAACGGTAGGGAGTGTTTCTAACCACGCTAATAATCGTATATCTAGCCAAACCCTACAGAGTGACTCGTAAAAGCTGGCTTGGTACTGCTATGCATGCTAGCTAACTGTTATTCGCACTGCTCATAAAATGCCTACTTGGCTGCAGGCATTTTCAAGTGATAATAGGGTGGTATGGGATACCAATTGGAAAATGGAACTTACACCCAAAAATTTGCAGGTTAACAATAGCGAATACAGTAAGTTAAGTGAACACTAAGTTGAGAGGCAGCTTTTTGCGGCCTTTTTATTATTTATGCATTGTCTAACTTATTAAGCCACACAAATCTTAGTTTAAGGTAGGTATTATACGTGGGAGTTTAACTCTTTGGACTGGCACAGAAGCTTACTTTGCTCAAGTTTAGTAAGCTCTAGTTCTAATGGGGGAGGCATCAAGAGTGATAACAATTTACGGAGTTAAAAATGGAAGAAATAGAAGTTAAATGGATTCACGCAATGCAAGTTTGGTGGAGTTGGTTTTGGAGGACCATGGTTTGGGTATTACCGGTCTCATTTATCATAGGTGTGATTGTAGGAGTTATGTTTAATGTGTTAGATCTCAGCATGTACGATAATATTTATCTTATTCAAATGTTTGGCGGTGCTATAGGTATTTATTTTTCAATAAAGGTGATGAAGAAAGTATTAAATAAAACATTTAAAGGATACCGTATTGCACTCATTAAGGTTGATAGTTCAACAGAGATAGACGCGTAACGACATTAAACAAGAGCCAGCTGTTAGCTTTTGTTTTTTGATAACTAATTTTAACTAGCTGTGAACCGGGCTTAATGCGGCGTTTTATTTTCAAGAAAAAGGAGTGATTTATGAATAGTTTGATGGGAATGGATTTGGAGACGTGGAGAATACTTACTGTTATTGGTATGACTGGTGCCGTATTTCTGTATATATATAGAATAACTGTTTTGGTTAATCTCATGCGAACTAAGTCTGAACAACTCGACGGTAACAATCGATTAATTTATGCTGGTTTAATCATATTTATCCCATTAAGTATTGGTGCGTGGTTATATGATTATGTGATAAATAAAAAGACCGTGGCCCCGATGTTTTTGTTTCCATTTAGTATGGTTATTGTCTCATTTTTGTATGCTATGTTTACGATATTGCCAAACGCGACACAATTTGATTTTGATTATATGGGGTGGTGAATATCATAAGGCGATTCTTTAGATGCAGTTATTGCTGAGCCTCAGTAATAAAAGCCGATGCCTTTACTGTACAATTCATGCTGGATAAATCTGCATCATTTCCGCTCGGAGAAGGGTGGGATTACTTAAATGGTGGTTATATTTTAGCTGGACTGATTTTAGATGAAGTCTTGGGTGAACATCATTCTAAATATGCCCGAGAGCTTATTTTTTAATCCTTTGGCATGGTGAATAGCACCTTCGGTGGAGTTGAAAAGGCAATGAGTGATATTACATCGGGCTACCTGCAATTAGATGAACCAACGCTTATCAACACTCAGTCATTTTGCAGAATATTGGCGTTGCAGATGCACCGCTTGTGACCGATGCCCATGATATGGTGTTGCTACTAAAAGAGATTGTGAATGGTATGCACGTTTCTGAAAAGATAAGAGCGCTAATGCTTGAAAAGCCTAGTATGTACAATGTAAATGCACAATTAAGTTATGGCTTAGGCGTTTTTAAACAAAACATAGACGGCACAATGGTTTATCATCATGGTGGAGAAGAGCCGGGGTACAGCTCAGCTAACATATACATTCCACAAAGCGATACCAGCTTAACCCTGCTGTTTAATTATGGTGGATTTGAGGCATGTGAGACTAGAGTTGATGGTGTGATTCAAACTGTATTAAAAACGTTTTTGCAAAACAAGTAATTATAGTATGTGTAAGGGCTTATTTTAAGTTCTTACACCTCATTGATCACAAGTGAGACAGAGACCGCAATAAATGAAAGCAACAACGTGAGCAGCCGTAAATTAAGTTTCTGATAAAAATTGAATTAACCTTTTGATTTAGATTAAATAGAACCGTTATCGGTGTTGATTTGGATAGTTGGATGATTTTTTAACACCTATTTAAGCGTTAATCTTTTTTCGATACACAGACGTTAAGGCTAAAGTTAATGTATAGAAATGATCTTGTTATCAACAATGCCTAACCTTGTGAAGAGCTGGTTTGGCAATCAGTTCACGTTATTGCATCCATTATTACAGCAACTACATTTAATCGGTGGGTGTTTATCTGGGCGGGTTAATATTGAATATGGCAGTGGCTTAGCGGGTGTTATTGGCCGTCGCATTGCCAAAAAGATGAATTTACCCTCTTCAGGGCAGCACAATTTATCTGTTTATATTTCACATCAAGAAGATGGATTGCACTGGGGAAGGTGCTTTAATTCGCAGCAGGTTGTGGAGTCTGTTTTTAAACCTGTAGGCACAGTAAATACTGGTTACTGGATTGAAGAAACTGGACCACTACGCATGCGATTAACGGTAGATATTATTAACGGTGGCTGGCATTGGCGTTGTACGCGTATTCAATTGATGGGAATTTTTGTTCCTCGCTGGCTATTGCCAGTGACCTCGGCTTATAAAAATGTTGAATATGTTCAAGATAAGCCTTTTTATCGTTTTCATGTTTCGTTTTCGTTACCTTATATTGGCATGTTGGTGAAGTATAGTGGGTTGTTGGATGTCAATTCTCGCTAAGCTTTACGTTCCAAGTTAATACTCCCCCGTAAACCCAAACTTACATCTGTTTTGTCGACAATATTGCACCTTTTGTTTGACGCATCCACTGATGATGGCTATATTGTCGACATATTATATATGGCTTATTGTTAAGGCTGCATGGCAATTCCCTCTGAAAAACCCGTTACGTCAGCTGATAAAACCTTTTTTCAACTCCGCAAAGAGATTGTAGAAGGTGATATTAAGGCTGGCTCGAAGCTAAGTGAAACCGAAATGTCGACAAAATATGCGGTCAGTCGTGCTGTTATTCGTGAAGCGATTAATCGATTAGAGTCTTGCCATTTAGTTGAGCGCAAAGCCAATGTCGGCGCGCGCGTAGTTGCGCTTAGTCCAGAAGGGCTGGTGGAACTTTATCAGGTGCGTGAATCGCTAGAAGGTATGGCAGCAAGGCTCGCTGCACAAAACATGACGGACGAAGAGATTAACAACCTTAATACACTGTTGCACTCCCACTCGCAAAAAGTGAAGCAGGGCGACTCTTACTACCAAGAAGCTGGAGACGTTGACTTTCATTACCGTATTATTCTGGGAAGTAAAAATAATCATCTTATTACGGTATTAACTGAAGGGCTTTATCATTTGGTGCGAATGTACCGTGTGCAATTAGGCATGGCGGGGCCTAGAGTCACCACTGCATTTGATGAACATAAGCATATTGTACAAGCGATTTCTAATCGAGATGCTGAATTAGCAGAGCTGCTAATGCGTCGTCACATTTTATACTCCAAAAATAATATTGAATCTAAATTATCTAATCCAAATTAAGCGAAAGAGAGAATCAGCATGAGTGCAGGTAAAAAATTTCGTCAAGCGTTAGCTGACAACAAACCGTTACAAATTGTAGGTACTATTAATGCGTACACAGCCATTATGGCAAAGCAAATTGGTCATCAAGCGATATATTTGTCGGGCGGTGGGGTTGCGAATGCATCTTATGGTTTACCAGATTTAGGCATGACATCACTAAACGATGTAATTGCTGATGTGCAGCGTATTACAGCGGCAAGCGACTTGCCGTTAATGGTTGATATTGATACTGGCTGGGGTGGTGCGTTTAATATTGCCAAAACGATTCGTGATATGGAAAAGGCAGGCGCAGCAGCAGTGCACATGGAAGATCAGGTAGCACAAAAGCGTTGTGGCCATCGCCCAAACAAAGAGATTGTGTCGACTGAAGAAATGGTTGATCGTATTAAAGCTGCAGTCGATGCGAGAACTGATCCTGATTTCTTTATTATGGCGCGCACCGACGCCTTTGCGCAAGAAGGGCTAGATGCTGCGATTGAGCGCGCGAAAGCTTATGTTGCTGCCGGTGCTGATGGTATTTTTGCCGAAGCAGTACAAACAGAAGCGCACTATCGTGCTTTTGCTGAAGCGCTAGATGTTCCAATTTTAGCGAATATTACTGAATTTGGTAAAACGGAATTATGGAACAAAAAAGAGCTTGGTGAGTGGGGCGTAGATATGGTGTTATATCCATTAAGTGCGTTCAGAGCAATGAATAAAGCGGCAGAAAATGTTTATCAATCTATTCTAGATAACGGCGATCAAAAAGCAGTAATTGATACGATGCAAACGCGTATGGATTTATATGATTATCTTGGCTATCACGAATACGAAGAAAAGCTTGATGCATTATTTGCAGATGGTAAAAATAAATAATTGAATAAAAATAACTAAAATAAATATCAGGGAACATTATTATGGCTAAAGTACTAAGTGGCGCTGGCTTACGTGGTCAAGTTGCAGGAAAAACAGCATTATCAACAGTAGGTAAATCAGGTTCTGGTTTAACTTACCGTGGTTACGACGTTAAAGATTTAGCAGAAAGCTGCGAGTTTGAAGAAGTCGCTTACCTTATTCTTAAAGGAAAGTTGCCAACGCAAACCGAGCTTAACGACTACAAAGCACAATTAAAGTCAATGCGTGGTTTACCTACTGCGTTGAAAGAAGTGTTAGAACGCATCCCTGCCAATGCTCATCCTATGGATGTATTGCGCACGGGTTGTTCAATGCTAGGTAACTTAGAGATGGAAGGCGACTTTGAGCAACAAGATCAAGTAACAGATCGCATGTTGGCGTGTTTCCCAAGCATTATTTGTTATTGGTATCGCTTTTCTCATGACGGGGTGCGTGTAGACGTAGAAACAGATGATGATTCAATCGGCGCGCATTTCTTACATATGCTACATGGTGCTAAGCCAAGTGAGCTTCATGAAAAAGTAATGCATGTATCATTAATTTTATATGCTGAGCATGAGTTTAATGCATCTACCTTTACTGCTCGTGTTTGTGCATCAACGTTATCAGACATGCATTCATGTATTACTGGTGCGATTGGCTCACTTCGTGGTCCACTTCATGGCGGCGCGAACGAAGCAGCAATGGAAATGATTGAAGGCTTTACATCTGCTGAGCATGCCGAAGAAGAAATGATGGGTAAATTGGCTCGTAAAGAAAAGATCATGGGCTTCGGTCATGCGATTTACTCTGAGTCAGATCCGCGTAACGAAATTATTAAGCAATGGTCAGAAAAGCTAGCGGCGGATGTAGGTGACACAGTGCTTTACCCTGTTTCAGTACGCTGTGAAGAAGTAATGAAACGTGAGAAAGGATTGTTCTGCAATGCGGATTTCTTCCATGCATCAGCGTATAACTTCATGAATATACCTACTAAATTATTTACGCCGATTTTTGTAATGTCGCGTTTAACAGGTTGGGCGGCACATGTAATGGAGCAGCGTGCAGATAACCGAATTATTCGTCCGTCAGCTGAATATACGGGTGAAGAATTCCGTCCTGTGCCACCAATTTCTGAGCGTTAATTTTACGCTTATTTCAGCAAATCAGTACTTAAAGGGAAAATAAATATTTTCCCTTCATAGTTTTAGAGCAGTGATGTAGTAAGCCGCACTGCTTTTTCAAAGATTCATTGGATACATTATGAATACCTTATACCGCAAACCGTTACCTCATTCTCACTTAGATTTTTATGATACGCGCGAGGCTGTTGACGCAATTAAGCCCGGCGCTTATGCAACATTGCCCTATACCTCCAGAGTACTGGCTGAAAACCTAGTACGCCGCTGCGATCCTGCGGTATTAGAAGACTCTTTAAAACAAATTATCGAGCGCAAGCGCGATTTAGACTTTCCGTGGTTTCCTGCACGTGTGGTATGCCATGATATTTTAGGGCAAACCGCGCTTGTGGACTTGGCTGGTTTGCGCGATGCAATTGCAGAAAAAGGCGGCGATCCTGCGAAAGTAAACCCAGTGGTGCCTACACAATTAATTGTGGATCATTCTTTGGCGGTAGAACATGCTGGCTTTGAAGAAAATGCCTTTGAAAAAAATCGCGCAGTCGAAGAGCGTCGTAATGAAGATCGTTTTCATTTTATTAATTGGACCAAAACTGCATTTAAAAATGTTGATGTAATTCCACCAGGTAACGGCATTCTGCATCAAATTAACTTAGAGCGTATGTCGCCTGTTATTCAAGCGCGTGACGGCGTGGCCTTTCCTGACACACTAGTAGGAACAGACAGCCACACGCCAATGGTTGATGCATTAGGGGTTATCGCAGTGGGCGTAGGTGGTTTAGAAGCTGAAAGCGTGATGCTGGGCAGAGCGTCTTATATGCGTTTGCCAGACATTATAGGCGTTGAATTAGTAGGTAAGCCGCAACCTGGCATTACCGCAACAGATACCGTACTTGCACTGACTGAGTTCTTACGTGCCGAGAAAGTTGTTTCAAGCTATTTAGAGTTTTATGGTGAAGGCACTAAGCACCTTACGTTAGGCGACCGTGCAACAATTTCGAATATGACGCCGGAGTACGGCGCAACGGCTGCAATGTTTTACATTGATGAGCAAACAATTGATTACCTTAAACTAACTGGCCGAGAAGACGAGCAAGTTAAGCTGGTAGAAACATATGCGAAAGAAACGGGCTTATGGGCTGATAGTCTAACTTCGGCTGAGTATGAGCGCGTTTTACGTTTTGACTTATCAACCGTGGTTCGTAATATTGCAGGCCCTTCTAATCCGCATAATCGCGTACCCACATCAGAATTAGCGCAGCGCGGTATTAGTGGTGTTGTTGAAAATAACCCAGATCAAATGCCAGACGGTGCCGTGATTATTGCAGCAATTACCAGCTGTACCAATACCAGTAACCCGCGCAACATGATTGCAGCAGGCTTATTGGCGCGTAATGCTAATGCTAAAGGTTTAATGCGTAAGCCTTGGGTTAAAACGTCCCTTGCGCCTGGCTCTAAAGCGGTACAGTTGTATTTAGAAGAAGCGAATTTATTACCTGAGCTAGAAGATTTAGGCTTTGGGGTGGTGGCATTTGCTTGTACATCATGTAACGGCATGAGTGGCGCGCTTGATCCGAAAATTGAACAAGAAGTTAAAGCACGAGATCTTTACACCACTGCAGTGTTATCGGGGAACCGTAACTTTGATGGACGTATTCATCCACATGCAAATCAAGCATTTTTAGCCTCGCCACCATTGGTTGTTGCTTATGCGATTGCAGGAACCATTCGTTTTGATATTGAGCGCGACGTACTTGGGCTTGATGAAAACGGTAAGCCAATTACCTTAATGGATATTTGGCCTAGTGATGAAGAAATTGATGCCGTCATCGCTAAAAGCGTTAAGCCAGAACAGTTCCGTAAAGTATATAACCCCATGTTTGATATTTCGGTGGACTATGGCGAACATAATAACCCGTTGTACGACTGGCGTCCGCAAAGTACCTATATTCGTCGTCCTCCTTACTGGGAAGGCGCATTGGCGGGTGAGCGCACAATGAAAGGGCTGCGTCCATTAGCTGTACTCGGTGACAACATTACGACTGATCACTTATCGCCATCAAATGCCATTATGATGGACAGTGCAGCAGGCGAATACTTGCATAAAATGGGATTACCAGAAGAAGACTTTAACTCTTACGCGACCCATCGTGGCGATCACTTAACCGCACAACGCGCAACCTTTGCTAACCCTAAACTGTTTAATGAAATGGTTAAAGAAAACGGCAAAGTTAAACAAGGTTCACTGGCACGAATTGAGCCAGAAGGCAAAGTGACACGCATGTGGGAAGCAATAGAAACTTACATGGAACGTAAACAGCCGCTCATTATTATTGCTGGTGCAGATTACGGCCAAGGCTCGTCACGCGACTGGGCTGCAAAAGGGGTTCGACTTGCAGGCGTTGAAGTGATTGTTGCTGAAGGTTTCGAACGCATTCACCGTACCAACTTAATTGGAATGGGCGTGTTGCCGCTAGAATTTGAAGCGGGTGTGACGCGTCATACATTAAACATTGATGGCACGGAAACTTATGATGTTATTGGCGAGCGCACGCCGGGAGCAATGCTTACTTTAATTATTAACCGCAAAAATGGCGAGCGTGATGAAGTTTCTGTTAAATGCCGCTTAGATACACAAGAAGAAGTATCTATTTACGACGCAGGTGGTGTATTACAACGCTTTGCACAAGACTTTCTAGAATCAAATGCAACAAGTTAATAGGTTGCCACAGAAATGACATATAAACCTCAAATAAAAATCCCCGCGACGTATATGCGGGGTGGGACGAGTAAAGGTGTATTTTTTCGTTTGCAAGACTTACTTGAAGCTGCGCAGCAAGCCGGAAAGGTTCGCGACGACTTATTGCTAAGGGTTATTGGGAGTCCTGATCCTTACGGTAAACATACCGATGGCATGGGCGGCGCTACTTCTAGCACAAGTAAAACAGTGATCTTATCAAAAAGCACAAAGCCTGATCACGACGTAGATTACTTATTTGGTCAAGTGGCCATCGATAAGCCGTTTATTGATTGGAGCGGTAATTGCGGCAATTTAACTGCTGCGGTTGGCTCGTTTGCTATTTCTAACGGTTTAGTTGATGCGGAACGTCTACCAGACAATGGTGTTGCTAAGATTCGTATTTGGCAGGCTAATATTGGTAAAACCATTATTGCCAACGTGCCAATGATTAATGGTGAAGTACAAGAACTTGGCGATTTTGAGTTAGATGGTGTTACATTTCCTGCTGCTGAAGTACAAGTTGAGTTTTTAGCACCCGCCGACGGTGAAGGCGCTATGTTTCCAACAGGGAACTTAGTCGATCAACTTGAAGTGCCGGGCATAGGCACGTTGAATGCAACTATGATAAACGCCGGTATTCCAACAATTTTTGTAAATGCCGCGGATATTGGTTACAACGGTACCGAGTTACAAGAAGCGATTAATGGTGATGAAAATGCATTAACCATGTTTGAAACACTGCGTGCTCATGGCGCAATCAAAATGCGATTAATCAGTGATTTAGCAGAAGCAAAAGCACGCCAGCATACCCCTAAAATTGCGTTTGTAGCTCCGCCAACTGGCTATGTTTCTTCAAGTGGTAAAACGGTAGACGCTGAGCAAATCGACTTGCTCGTTCGTGCACTTTCTATGGGCAAGCTACACCATGCAATGATGGGAACCGCTGCGGTCGCGATAGGTACAGCCGCCGCAATTCCCGGCACTTTAGTTAATGTAGCCGCAGGTGGTGGAGAGCGAAATGAAGTTCGTTTTGGTCATCCCTCGGGAACATTAAAGGTAGGCGCGCAGGCGTCATTCGTTGATGGACAGTGGCAAGTCGACAAGGCAGTGATGAGCAGAAGTGCACGCGTACTGATGGAGGGCCATGTTCGGGTTCCCGCAGACGTATTAGACAATAATTAGCCGCTACTTTATTTCAGTTTTTAAAGGGGGATATCCCCCTTTTTTTGTGCTTAATACAGACCGCAGTTAATAGTGATTAAGCAAAGTAAATTACAACACGGATAATATGATTAAGAAACTTGCGCATTACAATCAAGTAGTTGCACAGCAAATTTACACTGTGTTCCAACGCTCATATCAAGTTGAGGCACAATTAATTGGTGTGAGTGACTTCCCGCCTTTGTCGAGAAGTGTGGATGATATACAAAGTGCTGACACGTTATTTTTTGGCTTTTTTGAAGATAACTGCCTTGCTGCCGTTATTGAAATTGCGCTAGAGGATAAGATATTAGAGATTGATAGTTTAACGGTTGACCCAGCGCATTTTAGAAAAGGCATTGCCAACAAATTAATAAAGCATGTATTAAGCGTTACTAATTATCGCCAAGCTAAAGTTGAGACTGCTGTGGCGAATATGCCCGCAATCGTTTTATATCAAAAGCATGGATTTGTAGAATATAAACGATGGACTCCTTCACACGGTATTGAAAAAGTAGCAATGTCGCTTGAATGTTCAACACATCAGTCACTTAATGGAAATTAATGGGAAGTTAATCAGTATGGAAATTAAAACGATTTCTTGGGAGCAAGCCATCCCACTTCGGCATCGTGTTCTATGGCCAAGTAAAACACCTGAGTTTTGCTATGTAGAGGGAGACGAAGAGGGGCTGCATTTCGGTGCTTTTATTGATGAAGTATTGGTGTGCGTGGCGTCTGTTTATGTACATCAAAATAAAGCACGTTTACGAAAGTTTGCGACCGATGTTCGCTATCAGCAACAAGGTATCGGCTCAAAGATGCTAAATCATATTATTCAGTCGCTTAAAGCAAGTGGTTTAGCATATTTTTGGTGCGATGCTAGAGAAACCGCAAGCGGGTTTTATAGTCGTTTTGGCATGCATAAAAGCAGCGAACGTTTTTACAAATCTGACGTAGCGTATTTTAAAATGGAGCTAGCCTTGCAATAAGTGCCTTTGTAAAGCTGCTATTTGTAATAGCGCTTACTGTAATAGTTGAGCAAGCTGTATTCTGCTATTAGAGTTTTATAAGTAAGGGGGAAGTTAACTTCCCCCTGTCAGCATCAGGATGAAGCGTTATGGTTTAACCACAGTAAACGCCTTTGATTTACCAGTATAACTGCGTATTCTTCTATCCCAGCCACTTTTCCAATGACCACGATGTACAATACGATAGGTTCCTTCAGGTGTAGATGCACTTGGGCGCCAGACTCCATCTGCAAATGAACAGGCTAAGCAATCTACGGCTGTATCTCTTCGCCAAATAAATTTTGTATCAATATCATCATCGGTTAACCATGTAACCCAATTGCCATTCACTTTACGTTGTACGTCAATAAAGCTGCCACCAATTTGCAAATTGTTACGAGGATGGCCAGAGCGGAAGGTAACTTTAACTTCCTCACCGATAGTATATTGGTTTCTTGCATTCTTTGTAACTTGGCCAAATGACTCCCACAAGCGCTTGTCATCATATACCACACCAAGCACGGGAATAATTTGGTCGTCAGACAAGTCTGGCGGCGTAGGCCCACTTGGTACTGATTGGTTTTGGAGCATGGCGTCTGCCATATTTGAATATATTTGTTGATATGCAGGAAGCGTATTTGGACCATAAATAGTATGGCCACCTTCATAATACTGCATTTGGAATTCTTCTGGTGTAGTTACGTAGCCATGATAAGCGTTAGCTAGCCCTGCAATCACTACTTGATCAATCCCGTGTTCTGCAAACTTAGTGGTAAGTGTATTAATAAGACGTCGGCCAGACATTGTCGTCATTTCACCCGCACTTGATACGATTAAAAGCGAGCCAATTCTAAACATTTGAAACGGTAGATGGGCTGTATAGAGTTCTATGCCGAGTGTTTTTCTATTTAAAAACGTTGGTTTTGGGTGCTGGCAAGGATCGTCTTGAGCTTCGTTGAATAGACTAATGGAAGAAAACGCATTCATTAGGCCGAAAATAGGGTAGCCGCTGATAACCGAGTCGAATAGATTTTGACTACGATCCCAGCTTTGTCCTTCATTGATGGTGGTCATCCCTTCAAAAATGCCGGGAATATTTGTTGGCCCATCCCAGGTTGAACCTGCAGTCATTGACCAACCTATGGCTCCTTCACATACTCCTTGCTGAATACCACCAGTAAAATTAGCATTAACTTGGTAGTCCGGCATGTACACGTATTGATGACGATAGTCTAACGAACCATTTAACGGTGCAGAAGCGGCTTCGTATAATGACTTTGCTTTATTAAATTGTTTAGTCGCAGATAACAGTGCACTTTCTTCATTATTTGCGCCGCAACCATCTGATGGGCCGCACACATTCGGTGAGGCATCTCCTAGGTTACTGTTAGCAAAAGCGCCGACAAAATCGTTAGAAGCGGAGTTTCTTGATTTCGTCCACTTCTCAAACAATTGGCTGGCAATGCCTTTGTTATCACTGCTTAATTGGCGTTGAGACATGCCAAAAGAGACATTATGCACAGCAAACCAGTTAATCATGCCAATTTCTTGATTATTATCAGTCACTAATTTTAATACTGTCATATTTTTATTAGTTTTGTGGAGGTAATCAGTAGCCTCTGGATTTTGCCCATAAGGCACAGGGTTGCGGTTGATGCTTGCGTCAGTGAGCAAACCGTTTTCGATTAATATATTGCCTGGTGCAAGTTTGCTATCCGCTGCCACAATAGAGTCGTAAATGCCATCTACAATCGCTTGATAATTTTTGCTGTCGTAGCCAAGTGCACTCATATTGAGCATCACGTAATGATCATAGCCGCCCGGGCCTACATGTGTATGGGTAGCAGTTAACATTACATTTTCGTCGTTATAGCGGCTACCAAATTGCGCCTGTAATTTTTTGATAACGCCCTGCTTTACGCCTTGTGTAATGCTTTGTAAGTCAGCAGACACAAACACTACTCTTTTACTGTTAGTTTTATCTGCAATGACAAAGGCGCGCGACCATAATCGTGTATGAATGCCTTGGGTGGTTTGACTTACTTCGCCATAACCTACCATACCCGCATCGGCAGCCGGCCCTGTAATATCGTATTTCGCACTGCCAATTAACCATTCACCCGCCAATGTAGTCGTAGGCCCAACGGTGATAAATAGCAGTAAGGCACTTTTTATCAGCCGTGTAGCCGAAAGTAGACTTTTATTTTTCTTCATAGGTAACCTTCTGATTTTATTTTTATATTTATTTACAGCACAAATAAAGTAGTACATAAATTAACGGTTGTTAATAACATATTTAATAAATATTATGGATGTTGGATTCTGGGGTTTAAGCCATGTCATATTAAAAGTGGTAGCCCAAGTTGTAATCGTAGTAAGGGAAGGAAGTTATGTTACAGAATGACAAAAAAGTCACTGAAATATGTCGCGATGAAGTAGGACGTAATACCGAGCAATATTCAGCAGAGTACTCTGAGCTTGTTTCATTTATCGAGTCTAATAAAGAGTATGCCGAGCAAATAGCGCGTGCGGCTAAACAGCATGTGCCAGCAAATATGCTTACTGTCAGCTTTAAAATGGGGGCTTGGCCAGTAGTAATTAACACGCAGATGGTAAATCAATTTAAAGACTTTAATCAGCGTTTACCCACACTCATAGTTAAAGCGCTAAATAGCTACTTTGAGGGTGATGCTAATGCGTTTTCGGCATACTTGAATGAAGATCCAGCTTGTTATGCTCAGGTCTGTAATAACCAATTTAATTTAAATGAATTATTGATGCGTCATGATCTTTGCTTTTCTGATAATCAGTTAAAGTTATTAGAGGTAAATGCGGGTAGTGATCTTGGTGGTTGGGAGTTAGATTTATTACATGCAGGGCCACTTTTTGCTGCAAGCAAAATTCCTAGTCAGTCATGGTCTAAACTAACGCATCGTAATGTATTACACACTCTTATGAGTAGACTGTGTATTAATTTAGATAAGCTGAGTAAAAAAATAAAAACAGGCAATATTTTATTCATAACAGATAAAACCAACCAAGCCACGCTTCCTCAGTTACAGCTTTTTATACAGTCTATTTTTCAGCAATGTAAGGAATATAAACAAGGAAAGGTATTCTTAAGTTGCCATCCTGATGAGTTAGAACTGTCATCCAACAACCAAATTCATTATCAAAACCATCAAATGGACGCGGTATTGCTGCTCGATTTTAATTTCTCTAATACAACAATGAATAAGCTAAAAGTGAGTTACCAAGCTGGAAACCTATTATTTCCAGACAGTGATACACATCGATTGTTTGGAAATAAAGTGCTTATGGCTTTGATGCATGAAAAGAAAACACTATCAAAATTTACTGAAGAAGAGCAGGCTTGGGTAAAGCGTCATATACCTTGGACGGCCAAACTAGAAAGCGAGCATGTGAATTATGAAGGGAAAGATTACGCATTATCTGATCTGCTGGTTGAACAAAAAGCACGGTTAGTATTAAAGAAGTCTAACTCGATGCAAGGTAAAGATGTAGTAATTGGGAAGGATGTAACTATTGCTCATTGGCAGCAAACTATTGAGCGGGTTAGCAAAGAGGCGGGCTGGATTGTTCAAGAGTTTTGTGCCCCAGACTTAATTTTTGCCACAGATCCTGAAGGTCAACTAGATACCTATGTGCCTGTGTGGGGGATTTTCGGTTTTGGTGAAAGCTATGGTGGCGGCTTTACTCGAGCGCAAAGGCTAAGTAGTGGTAACGGAGTCGTTAATGCTGCGAAAGGCGCTATTCTTCATGCAACCTTAGAAGTTAATTAACTTATATTAAGAGCCTAAGCTTGGTCTAGGCTCTTAATTTCTCCTCATCAAGAAAGTAGTTATTCCTATTCACCTATTCCTAATGTTAACTGCTGCATATAACTTGCGAGTGCTTGATCGTCTGGGCGTGACGATTGATTAAGGGCGTGATAGACACCTTGTTGGTCTTCAACTTTACGGTGCTGACCTAACTTATGCTTGCCTTCTAGCTTACTCAGTTCAACTTTAAACCCGACGATGCCTTTTAATAATTTACTTTTGAATTCATCACTTAAAGTTGTGGTGTCGTTATGAAGGTTGGGTTCGTATTTCGTTACAGTGTCATTAATAATAGACAATGTTTCATCATCGCTGGTTAAAGTTAGCACGCCATAAGCATGTACCGCAGAATAATTCCATGTGGGTACTGCGGGGGCAGTTGCATACCAAGTTGGTGAGATGTAAGCATGTGGCCCATTAAAGATGATGAGTGCAGCTTGATCAGAAAGGGTTTTGTAATGTGAATTAGCGCTAGCGAAATGGCCATAAAGCGTACCATATTCTCCTTCATCTTTTTTTAAAAGAAATGGTAAGTGTGTAGCAGTGAGATCATCTGAAACAACAATGCCAAAACTAAATTGTTCAATAAAAGCGTGAATGTCAGATTTACTTTTAATCTCCATATTTTTAGGTATGTACATCTTATCCCCATCATTTTGCTAATTTATTTGTATCTGATAAATAAAGCTTATTTAGATTCAAATATTGAAGTAAAAAGAAAGTTGTAGTTATTAAAATCATACTTTCCAGACCGCGACTAAATCTACCATGTTGGTTTTTTAAGTCGATAATCATGGTGCTATTTCAGGGAAAATATAATGACATCAGACCAGTTTAAGTGTTTAAATGTCGCAGAAAACAGTATTTGAATTAGTCCAAAGCCAGTATTAAAAGGTGATTTATGCATATTGATGAGTTATTTAATCAAGTTAAGGTAGCAGATAGCGATACCACATTGAGTTTTCCCGCCAACTGGTGTCAGGGACGTACCGCATTTGGCGGTTTATCTGCATCAATGTTATATGTTGCTATTCGTCAACGTGTTTCTTCTGATCGAGTGTTACGTGCTTTAAATACCAGCTTTATTGGTCCGTTATTGGCTGAAACTCCATTTTCAATTGAGGTGGAAGTATTACGAGAAGGAAAAAATACTTCAGTAGTACAAGCAAAAGCGATTCAAAATGGTGAAGTTTGTGTATTAACACAAGCAAGCTTAGGTACTTCTCGTGAATCTGAAATAAATGTTGCTTCAAATACTCGTCATCAGATGCAAGCGCCAAACCCAAAAGCTAGCATTAAATATGTTGAAAATATGATGCCTGCTTTTTTTCAACATGTTGACTTAAATGTAAGTAAAGGAAGTATGCCGTTTTCTGGTAGTGAGAGTTCAGAATTGTCAGGATGGATGCGGTTTGCGAGTGCACCAGATGTTTTTACAGATGCACATCTTATTGCGTTGGCAGATGCATGGCCACCGTGTGTATTACAAATGGCGAAAAAGCCAGCGCCAGCGAGCACCTTAACGTGGAATTTAGAATTTATTCATCCACACTCAGAAATTACTGCTGATAATTGGATTGCTTATGAAGCAAAAACGCGACAAGCTGCTGGTGGCTATGCGCACACTGAAGCTAACCTGTGGGACGAACAAGGTGAGTTAATCGCGATTAGCCGTCAATGCGTAACGGTATTTGCATAACTCTTACAGTGCTATTTTCTGTGATTAACGAAAAACAGGCCAAACTCGACCTTTATCGTCTGGTTTTGGCTTGTTTTGTTCTTGGTTATTAGCAAGTTGCTCATTTTCAACATCGTCTGCAATATTATTGGCTAATCGCCATGCCTTCAGTTTTTCTCGGTAGTCATCCCAGACACACGGGCAGCAACTGCCACTGCCGCAGCATTCATTGGATTCTGGCCGTTTCGGCTTCATCATGTTTTTAGAAATGTTTTGCTCTTTCATATTACGGCATTCATACGTTTAGAACTTGGCTATATTTGGCGAAAGTTTACCCTATTTGTCAGACCAGTGATATTAAGGGCTATCCTTTTTGCAGGATTTTGAGTAGATTAACCCGCTAATTGGTTAGTTTTGTGCTTTTTTAAAAGTAAACACAAGGAAACATTCGAACAATTTCGTTTTTTTGTGAAAGCGACCATGAAGTCAGAACCTATCTGAATAACTAAAAAATAAAGAAAGAAGACGTATATGAGTGCATCTAGGGGTGAATTTACTTCACGATTTGGTTTTATCTTAGCGGCTGCGGGATCAGCGGTTGGCTTAGGTAATATTTGGGGGTTTCCTACACAAACAGCAGGGAACGGCGGCGCAGCATTTGTGCTTGTTTATTTAATTTTGGCATTTTTTCTAGCTTATCCTGCATTTATGGCAGAGTTAGTCATTGGTCGTCATGGTCAAGCTAACGCGGTTACTTCTTTAAGAAAAATTTCTAACAACAGTACTCAGCGTATTTTTGCCTTTATTGTCGGCTTCGGCGGTATTGTGTGTGCTGCGTTAATACTAAGCTTTTATGGCATTATTGCAGGTTGGATGATGTCTTACGCGGTAGAACCTGTTACCAGAGTCGTAGGATTAACAGCCGTAGGGGATTGGGTAATTTCGCAATCGTTAGCAAGAAATCTCTTATTTGTCAGTATTTTCATGTTTATGACGGTGTCGATTATTCGCTTTGGGGTAGAGCAAGGGATTGAAAAATGGTCGAAGCGCTTAATGCCAGCACTGATCATCATCTTGCTTTCATTAATTGGGTATGTGATGACCCTAGAAGGCGCTTCAGAAGGGCTTCAAGCCTATTTACTCCCTGACTTCAGCAGAGTATTAGATCCTAATTTATTGGTAAGTGCATTAGGACAAGCATTTTTCTCCTTATCGCTGGGCACCAGCGTTATGATCATTTACGGTTCTTATATCTCACGAAAAGAAAATCTAGTCACATTAGGTGCTCAGGTTACGTTGATAGATGTCAGCATTGCCTTTTTAGCAGGCTTATTAATTATTCCTGCAATGTATGTTGCACAGGCAAGCGGAGTAACGATTTTTGGTGAAGATGGCAGCTTAGTGTCAGGGCCGGGCTTAGTATTTTCGGTATTACCTGCCTTGTTTGATGGCATGGGGAGCATGGGCGTATTATTTAGTTTTGCATTTTTTGTATTAATGAGTGTAGCTGCGTTAACGTCTTCAATTTCAATGTTAGAAGGACCTGTATCCTACGTGGTTGAAAACCATGGAGTAGAGCGTAAAAAAGCGACTACGTTGATTGGTATTTTCATTCTTATGCTTAGCTGTATTATTGTGTTTAATTTAGGCACTTTATTAGACTTTGTTGCTACATTATCAACAGAGTATGGCCAGCCAATTATAGGGATGTTGTGTTGTATTTTTGTTGGTTGGATTTGGCACAGAAATAACTTATTGTCAGAGTTACAGTCTGGTTATGAAGGCGTTGAGCACTCGTTGTTCTGGAAAATTTGGCCTTGGTACACCAAGTTAGTTTGTCCACTTTGTATTGGGTTAGTGTTCTTTAATTCTTTATAAGTTTACTTTCTGGTCTGAAAAAGCACGGTATTGCCATGGGTAGCCGTGCTTTTTTGTTTCTCTCTTATTTTCTTCTCTTCACTTCTTTTTCTAAGTAGTTCTATTTTTAAACGTTAAATTAAGTGTTGCATTTATAGACCGATTGGTCTATTTTTAATTTATCAACTGAAGTAATAGCAAACGTGGTCATTAGTAATAGCAATGAATCAATCAAAAGGTGAACAAACAAGACAGCATTTAATTGAAGTTGGCGCACATCTTTTTCATCTGCAAGGCTATAGTAGTACGGGCTTGCAGCAAATTTTAAAAGAAGCGGGCGTAGCTAAAGGTTCATTCTATTTTCATTTTAATGATAAAGAAGCATTTGCATTAGCAATTATTGATTACTTTGCGGGTGTTTTTAAACAAAGGGTCGCACAGCATTTACTTAACCCTGAATTAAGCGCTGAACAAAAGCTAGACGCGTTTAATCATTATACCGTTACAGCTTTTACTGAGATGAACTTTAAAGCAGGCTGTCCAATTGGAAACTTTTGCCAAGAATTGGCTGATTCATCTGAGAGTGTTGCTATAAAAGTTGGCGCCTCGTTAAACGGAATGGCAAGGTGCTTTGCCGGTGTTATTGAGCAAGGTAAACAGGAAAACGTTTTCAGTAATGACCTTGATGCAGAAGATTGTGCGAATTTTATTGTAGACAGCTGGGAAGGGGCTGTATTGCGAATGAAAGCACAACGCTCTGCTGAACCGCTTCACAATTGGTTAAGTTTTATTAAACGATTACTAAAGCCCAGTTAAGTTGATGTGTGGCTGAAAGTAAAAAATTTTAACTAAAAATAGACCACTTGGTCTATCAATTGAAAAGGATCTGTTGGAACGTAATCCACAGTATTAACGTAATTCGATGTAAAAATTGAATTACCTTCTCGGCTTTGTATTTTGTGGTATGGCTTGGGATATTTAGTCCTCTGTTAAACAGAGATAATGGAAATTAAAGGAGAAAAACATGGCTATTATTTATGGCGTTGAAGCATCACCCTATGTACGTAAAACACTGTTGGCACATCAGTACAAAGAGGCGGAATATGAGTTGAAAATGACAGTGCCCCACACTGATGATGCTGACTTTAAAGCGGCCAGTCCATTTGGCAAGATTCCGGGATATAAAACGGATGATGGTTTTGCGTTTTCTGACTCGTCGGTGATTATTGCTTATCTTGAAAAAACTAATCAACACAAGCCGCTTTACCCGTCAGATGTTAACGACTATGCCTTCGCGCTATGGTTAGAAGAATTTGGTGATACCAAAATGATGGAAGCAACCGCAGGCTTGTATTACCAAAGAATTATTGGTCCAATGTTTTTTGAGCACAAAACCGACCCTGAACGTGTTGCAGAATTGACTGATGAGCTCATTCCTGCGGTGCTAGATTATGTTGAACAGTTATTGGAGAAAAAGCCTGCTGATCAAACTTGGATAGTGGGTAATGACCTGTCGGTTGGCGAGCTAGCAATTGCAACAAACTTATTTAATTTACAACATGCTGACTTTAATCTTGATGAAAACAAGTGGCCGTTAGTAGTGAAGTTTAAAAAGCAGTTATTTGAGTTAGAGTTTGTTGCTAAACAATTGCAAGTAGAAGTGGCTATGTTTAAAGAAGCTTTTAAACAAGCGTAATATTGCGCCTAAATTAACCCGCAATATGATAAGGGTGGCTGTCTTTTAAAGTGATTAGGCAGTCACTTTTTTAATGGTAGAATGCTCGCTTAATGCGTGCTTTAAAAACGTTTATTTTTGTAACAAAGGTAACAAAGAAGTTTGACAACAAGACTGGCAAAATACATCGCTCAATCAGGTTTATGTTCAAGGCGCGCTGCCAGCAGGTTAATTGATGCACATCGAGTAACGGTTAATCATCGGCTTGCTAACCATATAGATCATGTGACCGATAATGACAAAATATGTGTAGATGGCGAAGTACTTGCACCTAAAGCGCAGCAATTAGTTTTGGCACTCAATAAACCTGTAGGAGTAGATTGTAACTGCGATCCTACCAACCCTGACAGCATTGTTCATATTATTGCTGGTGATGAGCGGGTCTTTCCGGTTGGGCGGTTAGATAAAGACTCACACGGCCTAATGTTACTGACGAATGACGGTGAACTGTGCCAGCAATTACTCCATCCTGACTTTTATCATGAAAAAGAATACTTAGTGGCGGTTGATCGGCCTTTTGATGCCAGCTTTGTTTCTGCTATGCAGCAGGGTGTTAGCATCCCCCAAGGCATTACGCGTCCGTGCAGTTTGCTTCCAGTTTCAGACAATCAATTTAAATTAACTCTAACTCAGGGCTGGAATAGGCAAATTAGAAAAATGTGTAAACAGCTGGGATACCGCGTGATTGATTTGCAAAGAATTAGAATGGTAACGATAAAGCTAAACGCGCTGCCGCTAGGAGAAATACGACGGCTATCTCATGAGGAAGTGAACACGCTCTCACGCGCAGTTCAGCCTATATAACAGCGTTAGATGGCTTATAAAATAGCGTTTCCTTCACTTTGTTACAATTTTAAGCGTAAAAATAGCAATAAAGTGTGATCAGCTACTTGATTGTTCTTGATAGCCTCGGCAGACTTGCTCCATTCCAATTTTGTTACAGATTATGCTAAAACATGAAAAAAACAATTCTTACTGTAGCGCTGAGCGCTATCTTAGCCACTGGCTGCCAAAGCACCAACCCCAACGCCTATCAAAATACCAGTGCCACTTCTAATAAAGAAGTGGCTGGGCAGAATAACGAAGCAAGAAAACTAGAGCAACTAGTTACTAAATACTTTGAAGAAAGTTTAAAGCGTGACCCAGTGTACGCAACGTTTGTGGGCGTTAATGATTATAACGACCAATTCAATGTACCAATTAATCAGCTAAATATTGATGACGCTAAAGCGTTTGAGCAAAAATATTTAAAAGCCATTAATGCAATTGATGCGAGCTCATTAAGTGGGCAAGATTTACTAACTTACCAAATTTTTAAGCGCGATCGTGAGTTAGCGATAGAAGGCTTTGAACATCCTTCATACCTAGTGCCGTATAACCAAATGTATGGCGTTCATAATATCTTTGCGATGCTCGGCTCGGGTAGCAGTGCCCAACCATTTAATACAGCCAAAGACTACAGAGACTTTATCAAGCGTGCAGCAGGCTTTGCTACGTTTATGGATAGCACTATTGTGGCTATGCGAAAAGGGGTAAGCATTAACATAGTGTTACCCAAGCCTATTGTGGAAAAAGTGATCCCTCAACTTGCTGCCCATGTCGTAGAAGATGTGACCACTAGTGTATTTTATGGCCCTGTAAAACAGCTAGACAGTAATACGCAAATTAGTGAAGCTGACAAAGCAACACTAAAGCGCGATTACATTGAAATGATTAAGCAAGTCATTATTCCAACGTATAAAAAGTCCCATGACTTTGTAAAAGATGAATATGCGCAACACGCGAGAAGTAGTGTAGGGTTGTCTGCGTTGCCAAATGGTAAGGCGTGGTATGAATATAAAATTAAAGAAAATACAACGCTGCCATTAAGTGCTGAAGAAATTCATCAATACGGTAAAAAAGAAGTTGCACGCATTCTAACTGAAATGCAGCAAGTTAAACGTATCGTGAAGTTTGATGGAACCTTGCCAGAATTTTTTGCGCATTTGCAAAACCATCCAAAGTTTTACTTTGATTCAGAGCAAGCGGTGATTGACGCTTATAACGAGGTTAAACAGCGTATTAATGAACGCGTGCCGCAATTATTTAATGTGTTCCCAAAAGCTGATTATGAAGTAAGAGCGGTTGAAGCTTATCGTGCTGCGTCATCAGCTGGTGCAAGCTACCAATCACCTGCACCAGACGGATCGCGTCCGGGTATTTTTTATATCAATACACATAACTTAAAAGCACAGCCTAAGTTTTTAGTTGAAACGCTAAGTATTCACGAGGCTGCTCCAGGACATCACTTCCAGATTAGTATTCAGCAAGAAGTTGAAGGCTTACCAGAATTCCGTAAATTTGGTGGCTATACTGTATTTGCCGAAGGTTGGGCGTTATATGCTGAAAGCTTAGGTAAAGAAATGGGATTATTTACCGACCCATATATGTGGTACGGCAGATTAGTAGATGAACAACTTCGTGCAATGCGCTTAGTTGTAGATACAGGATTGCACGCATTTGGTTGGACACGTGAAGAAGCGATTCGATTTATGGCGGACAACTCTTCAATGGCACACAGTGATATTGTGTCAGAAGTCGAGCGTTATATTTCTATACCAGGTCAAGCCTTAGCCTATAAGCTAGGAGAGCGAGCGATTAGAAAAATGCGTGAAAAAGCGGCGGATCAGTTAGGCGATAAATTTGATATTAAAGCGTTTCATACTCAAATTCTCATTGATGGCGCATTACCAATGCCGATTTTAGAGCAAAAGATTGATCGTTGGATTGAATCGCAACTGTAAAACGTAAATCAAACATAGTGTGAGATGATGATAAAAAGAGTTAGCCTGTATTGGGTTAACTCTTTTTTATTTAACACTGAACATTTAACACTTAAAAATTAGCTACTTTTGCTCATAACCCCACGGTGCGGCGGGTGGTGTTATAGGTGTCGTTAAATCAAAATCTACTCTAAATTCTCTACCTTGTCGGATTAAGCGATAGGTAAATTGCTTTGGATAAATAAACATTTGCCACGTATTACCAATAGATTGCGGAATACCTTGTTGAACAAATAGTTCTTTAGAGTATTGATCTGCTGGAAATGATTGTACTTGTGCCCAGCCAGCATCAACAGTATGACCGCCGTACATGGTTGAGATGTCTGAACTACCATCTTTATGGCGATGATCATGTTTTAATGATAACCCTGAGCCTGTTTTGGTGATTAACCAAGTGCGAGAAGCGTCATCGCCTACATGAAAAGGGATTTGCAGTTGATTTTCTTCACACTTACGCACGTGCATAATTAATGGTTTATTACTGAAGCCATCACTCTTGGCGTTATCAACGGTAACTTTGCCTGAATATGCTTTGCCACAGTGCTGTTTAATACTATTAAAAAACGCATCATGATTTGAAATTGAAACGGTATTTGCCACTTGGTTACCTGCCATTGCAGGGATAGCAAACAAAGTAGAAAACGCTAACAGCGCAAATGTAGGGGGAGTTTTTGTTTTTATTCTTTGATTATCAAGCATATTTTTTCTTATCACGTGATTGATGTTCCAGCACGTTATGAAACTAAATGATAAGTGTCAATAAATTCCTGCCAAGGAATGGGTTTCGATAAGTAATAACCTTGCATGTAATCGCATTTGGCTTGCTGTAAATATTCAAATTGATATTGGTTTTCTACCCCTTCTGCCACAAGCTCTAAATCGTACAACTTTGCGATTGTGAGGATGACATCAACCATCGAGCTTTTACTGTTGGTCTCGTCGCCAATACTGTCTACAAATGAGCGATCAATTTTCAGTGTATCAACAGGGTAAAGTTGCAGTTGGCTAAATGCGGTATAACCTGTGCCAAAATCGTCAAGCGACAGCCGGAAGTTCATTTGTTTTAGAATAGTGAGCATATCGATACTTTGTTCGTCATGCGACACAAGGCTGGTTTCAGTAAGTTCAAGTTCAACCATTTGAGGGGGGACATTGTGCTTTTTCATTAACTCTTTTAACTTGTCGGGAAATTCTAAATTTTGTAGTTCAATGGCTGAAATATTAATGGCAAAGCGCAAATTGCAGTCAGGGTTATGATTGAGTAATTCTCTAATTTTTTCAAAGGTGTGATCTATCACATAATAGTCAATATCTTTAATGAGGCCATACTCTTCCGCAATTGGAATGTATTGATCAGGCCCAATACCTTTTAATTCGTCAGAGTGGCAGCGAATTAATGTTTCTGCTCCTGCGACAACCACACCGTCGGGATGAAAAATAGGCATAAAGACAAGGGTAAATTCATTGTTTTCTAAGGCTGATTTAATTCCAAGCGAAACGTTTTTACGTAAACCAATATCATTTGCAATGCTTGAATTAAAGAATTGATAGCGATTTTTTCCTTCTTGTTTCGCTCTAAACATTGCCGCATCTGCATTGTGTAACACTTCGTCAGCAGTTCTGGTGTCTTCGTCAATGAACGCGATGCCAATACTGGCATTAACTCTTATAGTTAGGCCATCAATATCAAAGTCTCTGTTTAGCGCAGCAATCAGCCTGTTAGCAATGACATCAGCATTATTTTTACTTTTCAGATTGGTGGTGACTAAGGCGAATTCGTCGCCAGCAAGTCTGGCGACCCCTTCTTCATTTAATAACGACAGCGCATCGCCCACGCGGATACACGACAATAAGCTTTTACTGACGTGCTTAAGTAGAAGATCACCCGTTTCGTGGCCATAGGTGTCGTTAACTCGTTTAAAGTCGTCTAGATCAATAAAGTACACGGCTGCAATCTGCTTTTCGCGAAGTGTTCTGTGTACTAGTCGTTGTAGCCAATCATTAAATCTGCGGCGATTCATAATGCCTGTTAGGTGATCAACGCTGGCCTGTGTTTCGAGGGCGATTTGGTGTTTGGAAATAAGGTAAGAGTAAGCTGCTGACAATAACATAGTCATCATCAACGGTACTGAAAAGCGTAATATCATTTGCCAATGCAAGGAGTTTAGCGCGGCTAATAGACAAAGTATTAGCATGCTGGTTGTTACAACCATTGAAAAGCGGAAGGACGTAAATGTGAAAAATATGCCAGTAATGGCTGGGAAGGCGAAGATAATGCCTCGTATGCCTAAAAAGTAGGTAGCGACAATGACAGTGAGGCAAACGGAAGCTAGGATGCCGTATCGATAGTACGTGTTATCTAGCTCTTGCATGACTTTATAGGTTGAAAGTAAGATGGCTAAGCATATTGCGGTAAGGCAAACACCCAGCCAGATATTTCCTTCTAATAAGTGATATAACGCATAACCTGCGGAGGGAACCAGTCCGATAAAATGAAATAACGTGGTATGTTTATTCGAAAATCCAGTATCACCTACCATACAAAAGGTACCCCAAGTATTTGATCATAAATTGCCAGCGCGTTGATCACTCGTCGCGCTACTTTAACGCTATTACACTTAGTAAAATCTTTTAGAAACTTGGGTATAATACTAGTTGGTAAATGTAGATTGTCATTATTAAACAGCGACAACCCAATTGATTTTCATCCATAATTCACAAAAAAATAAGGGTAGATAACGGCTTCTACCCAGTTAATAAATCAGAGAGCGGAATATATGATTCTTGGTTATGGCATCGATTTCATAAATCGCCTAAACGTATCTTGGCTACGAACAAACCATCGTGGCCTAGCCTCACCAACGCCTGCCATTTGTAGTTTAGGATGATGGCCAACAACGTTAGCTAGCACTGGCTCTTGCTCTGGATCTACATCTACAAAAAATACATGCATTCCTTTTTTTAATTTGTCTTGAAATTGTTTAAATTGATAATTGGGTTCTTGAATGCCAAACAACCCGCCTTCCCAAGTGCAAAATCCAAGGATAACAATAGATAAAAAAATAAAGGGAAGCCAACCTGCTGCTGAACTTGTCCATCCGAGCAAGTATGCCACTGTTAATACTAATGCGGCGAATACCACTCCGATTGCAGCGCCAATTTCTGTAGAGTGCACAACATCTTTTTTTAGTACAGCTTCGACTTCGTTTAATTGATGTTTTTCTACTTCACTGTCTTTTTCACTGAGCACATGAATTTGAAAAGGTGAAAAACCTTTCTGTTTTAGTTCCTGTTCAACTGTAGCAAGGTCATCCAAGTCCTCAGTAATATAGAAATGTCGTAACATACTCCATCTCCAATTAATAAGTATTAATAACTACAGCTGATAAATAACAAACACAGTTACCAGTACGCGATAGCTTAAGTGTAGCAGGATTAAACAGTATTGCGTTTTAGGTTATCAAGAGACGGTTGGTAAAGTTGTACGTTATTTCTGCCAGTATCCTTCGCTTTATAAAGCGCAATGTCGGCATTTTTAATTAACTTGTCTGAACTGATGGTTTGGTTTGGCACAATGCAGGCAACGCCAATACTTGTTGTTAAATTAAGCTCGACGCCATCTACTGTAAATGGGGCTCGCGCTAACTCTTCTCTGATCGATTCAGCTAACGCATATGCGTTTTGTTCACTGCAATTAGGTAGAATAATGGCAAACTCTTCACCGCCATAGCGCGCGATAGTGTCGGTACTTCTTTTGGCGGTCTGCTTTATGATATCTGCGGCATGGCGAAGGCATCGGTCGCCCACCAAATGACCGTATTGGTCGTTAACTCGCTTAAAATGATCTAAGTCGATTAACAGTAAGGATAAGTCGGTTTGGTGCCTGATCCCATATTGCCACTGTAGTGCTAATGTTGTATCAAAATGGCTGCGATTGTAGAGCTGAGTAAGGGCGTCTGTGATGGTTAGTTTTTCAAGTTCTTCCTGTCGCTGTTGTAATTGGTATTCGGTATAAAATGCCCGTCTATATTCTTCACTATAACGATGGCCAATGATTAATAAGTAACACCATATACCAAATAACATTGGGCTTAGAAATGCATCTGTTGAGTCATAAAAGCCAGCAATAAATGAAGGGAGCATGAGAATTGTGATGTAGGCAAGAGTAAGGCGCGGCTTTGGAATTAAGCTGGAAGTAGCACCGCAACTTATTGCAATTAACAGAATAAGCATTGCTTGTTGTATAGACTCAAATCGTGCATCGGTAAGGGTAATATAAAAAATGATACCCCAAATTGCAGAATGACCAAGTGCAAGTATTGCGAGTGTGAGTCGCCATGAGTCAGGATTTTTAGGGTACCAAAAACGAGTAGTAAATAAGTGAACTAAGCGAAGTATTCCTGGAATGATGAGCAATAGTGCAAAATAAAAGCTAAGTACCGGAGCTGTTTTATAAAAGCCTGTGCTTCCGGCAATAATTGGCCAAGCAATAATAAAAATGATAACGCCCGGAATAGAGCGTTTTACAAAATCATGATCAGCGCGCTGCTGTAATTGTAACCCTTCATCTTTATTGGTCATTTTATCTTATTGATGTACGTACAATAGGAACGTGCAACAACATTGGTAATGAATTACGTTACACACGCCCTATAAAGATAGTTCAAGTATGGTTAAAGTATAAGCGTAATTTTTTAATGCTATTGATAACCATTGGGGTTATTTTGCTGCCAGCGCCAACTGTCTTCCATCATTTCAACTAATGATTTTGTGGCTGTCCAATTTAACTCTTGGTTCGCGAATTGTGGATCAGCATAACACTCTGCAATGTCTCCAGCGCGTCTGGCGCTAATTTGATATGGAATCGCTTGTCCGGTGGCTTTTTCAAATGAATTTATCATCTGTAAAACGCTGTAGCCTTGTCCTGTTCCCAAATTATACGTTACCAAGCCAGGCTGACTGTTCAGTTTCTCTAACGCTTTTAAATGGCCATGAGCTAGGTCAACAACATGGATATAGTCGCGCACACCCGTTCCATCAATCGTATTGTAATCATTTCCGAAAACGCTTAATTGTTTTAACTTACCTACTGCAACTTGAGTAATATAAGGCATGAGATTATTAGGGATGCCATTTGGTGCTTCACCAATGGTGCCGGATTCATGCGCGCCAATGGGGTTAAAGTAACGTAATAATGCGATATTCCAGCTAGGATCTGAGCGATATAAGTCTGCTAGCATTTCTTCAACCATTAATTTGGAACGACCATAAGGATTGGTAGCACTAGTAGGAAAAGATTCTTTTATTGGAACGGTTTCTGGGTCACCATATACGGTGGCCGACGAGCTAAACACTAAGTTTTTAACACTGTGTTGCGCCATTACTTCACACAAATTAAGCGTGCCATAAACATTATTTTTGTAATAATGAAGTGGTATTTCGTTAGATTCACCAACCGCTTTTAAACCTGCAAAATGAATCACGCTGTCGAATTGATATTGTTTAAATAAGGAATGAAGTAACTCGGTATCAAGAATGTCGCCTTCAACAAAGGTAACTGCTTTATTGGTAATACTTTCAATTCGCTTTAACACTGCTTTAGATGAATTACTTAAGTTATCAAGGATAACTACATCCTGATTGATTTGCTGTAGTTCAACAACTGTATGGCTGCCAATATAGCCTGCACCGCCAGTGACTAAAGTCGCCATCAAATATTCCTCATTAAGGCCGTTAATTCGTGCATCAGTTTAAATGACTTTACGTCATTTGTAATTAAAAAATCCACATCGGTAGGAAACAGGAAGAATTACA
Organism: Flocculibacter collagenilyticus; assembly: GCF_016469335.1. Lineage (NCBI taxonomy): Bacteria > Pseudomonadati > Pseudomonadota > Gammaproteobacteria > Alteromonadales > Pseudoalteromonadaceae > Flocculibacter > Flocculibacter collagenilyticus. The sequence goes on along the minus strand of NZ_CP059888.1, from coordinate 3,094,658 downwards.
AAATCCTGCTAAAATTAATCCGTGCATTAATCAAAAAATATGTTTAGGCGCATACTCTTATGTCATTTTAATGCGTTTTCTGTTTCATATTTAAGAAAAAATTATGACTGTCATATAACTGTCATAAATGGGTGGCAAACTGCCTGCCAATTCAGTTTGACTGCCTACAAATATCCGCAAGGGGACAGAGATGAAAACAAGAAAATCTATAATAGCTATCACTTTAGCTAGTTTGTTTGCTGCGCCAGTGATGGCTCAAGAAGTGCAAGTGTACGGAAAAGCGAATGTATCTTTTCAATCTTCTGACGAGGGTGAAGGCTCGTTTACTGAAATTAAAAGTAACGCATCACGTTTAGGTGTTAAAGGCAGTTATAAATTATCTGATAGCTTAGAAGCGGTTTATAAGTATGAATTGCAGGTTGATTTGTCAGATGAAGCTAACGAAGACAATCTAAAGTCACGTAACCAGTATGTAGGATTAAAAGGTAATTTTGGTGAAATCTTATTAGGCCGTAACGATACGGTACTTAAACAGTCTCAAGGTAAGATAGACCTGTTTGGCGACTATGAGGCTGATGTTAAAGTGCTGTGGAAAGGCGAAAATCGTATGGGTGATTCACTCACCTATAAGTCGCCAAAATTTAATCATTTTCAGATCGGTGTAACTTATATTACAGAAGATGATCCAGAAGGCGACGATGGAGTTTCTTTAGCTTTAATGTATGGTGACGCTAAGCTTAAAAAGAGTAAGATATTTGCTTCAATTGCAATGGATAATGATGTGAAAGGGTATGATACTGTGCGTGCCAATATCCAAGGCAAAATGGGCGACTTTAAATTAGGTGCAATTTATCATACGCAAGAGCCATCTGAAGGTGGTGAAGATATGGACGGTTACTTGCTAAGTGCTGCTTATAAAGTCGGTAAAGCAACATTGAAGGGGCAGTATCAAACACTTGAAGATGATGATGCGAGCTCGGTAGGTGTAGATTACTCGTTAGGCAAGAAAACGAAAGTGTTTAGTTGGTATTCAACAATGAACCTTGAATTTAAAGAAGATAAAGACTATTTCGCGGTTGGTGTAGAACACAAGTTTTAATCTTATCAATATCGCTAAAAAGCCGCTGTAGCGGCTTTTTTTATGAACACGTCTATTAGCGAAACTATGAGTAAAATACAGTTTCATATGACCAAATCGCATATAAATGTTATAAAAGTGTCAAATATCTCAGTATGGGATAGATTTTTTAATAAAACTGTCATACTTATTGAGAATAATTCATCCAATCTAAAAATGAGTACAGGAAAGAAACATGGCTAGGAAAATTTTAGTAGTTGAGGATGAAGCACCAATTAGAGAAATGTTGGCGTTTGTATTGGAACAAAATGGCTATCAAGCGATTGAGGCAGATGACTACCACTCTGCATTAGAAGCGATTATAGAGCCTTATCCCGATCTAATCTTATTAGATTGGATGCTACCTGGTGGCAGCGGTATTCAGGTTGCTAAAAAAATTAAGCAAAATGAACTAGCTAGAAACATTCCTATTATTATGCTGACAGCTCGTGGTGAAGAGGAAGATAAAGTTAAAGGGCTTGAAGTTGGTGCTGATGACTACATCACTAAACCATTCTCACCTAAAGAGCTGATGGCTAGAATTAAAGCGGTTATCCGTCGCGTTTCTCCAACTAGCTTAGATGACTCCATTGAAGTACAAGGACTGCGTTTAGATCCAGTATCACACCGTGTTACCTCGAATGAAGCTGATTTAGACATGGGACCAACCGAGTTTAAACTGCTGCACTTTTTTATGACGCACCCAGAGCGAGTATATAGCCGTGAACAATTGCTTGACCAAGTGTGGGGCACTAATGTTTATGTTGAAGACAGAACGGTAGATGTGCACATAAGAAGGTTGCGTAAAGCCCTTGCTGCATATGAACACGACCGTTTGGTACAAACAGTGCGCGGTGCTGGCTACCGTTTTTCCAGTAAACTATAACGAACCATAACATGCACAAATCCACGTCTATTTCTGATTTGCTAACAACATTAGCAATATATTTTTCCCTTGCGGGCGTATTCGGCTTTTTGATTGGCTTTCCCTTCGCTGTGTTGTTTATCTGTGCGCTTGGATTGCTAGGGTGGCATTATCGGCAAGTGTTAAAAATGAATGAATGGCTGTGGCACAGAAAAAGCTTCATACCCCCTCAAGGGCAGGGAAGTTGGGCGTCTATTTTTGATGGCGTGTATCGTATACAGTTAAATAACCGAAAAAAGCGTAATGAATTAAAAGAACTCATTCGACGCTTTCGAGAAGGGGCAGAAGCGTTACCGGACGCTGCAATAGTCATGGATAACAACTTAAATATACTGTGGTGTAATAAATTATCACAGTTATTTTTAGGTTTACGCTGGCCTCATGACAAAGGTCAGCGGATAGATAATTTACTGAGGCATCCAGACTTTGTTCGATACATACACTCAAACGATTTTAATAACCCTTTAGAACAAGCGTCGCCACTTAATGATGAGGTGATCTTAGAATATCGCGTAATGCCTTATGGTGCGCAGCAATTGATGTTGATTGCCCGCGATATCACGCAAGTAAAACAGTTAGAGCAAATGCGCAAAGACTTTGTCGCAAACGTTTCGCATGAGCTTCGTACGCCATTAACAGTATTACAAGGTTATTTGGAAATGTTTGACGAAAGCCTCATACCTGAGCAGCCTATGTGGGGTAAAGCGCATCAAATGATGACAGAACAAACGCATCGCATGGATAGCTTAGTGACTCAATTACTTAGCTTATCGAGAATTGAAGCCAGCTCACAGCAAGAATTTGAAGAAGTTGTTGATGTTCCAGCTATGTTAAATCTGATTAAGACTGAGGCGGCAACCCTTAACGCCGATAAGGCTCATACGTTGAGTTTCAATATTGATGCATCATTGATAGTGTATGGCATGAAAGATGAGTTGCGTAGCGCGATGTCTAACCTTATTTTTAATGCCGTGCAGTACACACCAGCGAGTGGATTAATTGAAATTACATGGGCATTAAAAAACAATAGTGCTTACTTTGCAGTTAATGATAATGGTGAAGGGATTCCTGCAGAGCATTTGCCAAGAATTACAGAACGATTTTATCGATTAGATAGAGCAAGGTCACGCAAAACAGGTGGTTCAGGGCTAGGCCTTTCTATTGTGAAACATGCACTTAGCCGACACAACAGTCATTTAGAAATTAATAGTGAAGTGGGTAAGGGTAGTACATTCTATTTTACACTTCCTAATAACTTAACGGTAAGCAAACAAGAAAAAGTAGCGGGCTAATGGCTGAATATAAGGGGTTAATATAAGGGCTTAACTCTTCTTAGCTGCAAGATATGCTTATCCCGGTCGAGCTCGGCGGCGCTGAGGGCGCTGAGAGTGTATCTCAGCGCTATTTTTCAATTTTACCCTGAAAATATTTCATCAAGCGAATAAATTAATTTTGATTACTTTGATTCGTTTGCAGGTTTTTCAATGGGTAGTTTAGCAGCTCGCCAGCCTTTCATGTCACCAGCAAGGTGCTGAATATGATTAAATCCTTGTTCAGATAAGATATCTTCTGCGATACCTGCTCGGCGGCCAGAGCGGCAATACACCACAATAGTTTTATCTTGCAGTGTTTTTAATTGCGATAGGTTTAGTGGTAGCTCATCGTGTGAAATATTAATTGCATTAGGGACGTGGCCTTCGGCAAACTCCTTCGCTGTACGAACATCTAAAATAACGATGTCATCCAGTTTATTATCAATAATTTTTTGGTGCAGTACTTCTGGTTGAATTAACGGTTGCTTACCCGTATATCCCGCATAAGCAGCAGTACTTATGCACACAATAATTAGTATTGCTAAAAACATGTTGATTGTGCGTAGCGTATTCATTTTTTCCTCGAAAATAGGCCATTACAGTTTAACTAACAGTATGGTATGCAATGACGAGTAATTGAATTAATAATGCACCTAATAGCCAAATTATTAAATTGATTTCGACTAACTTTATTGCCTCCCCTAGCATGGAAGGGGTTGGTTCTACACCACAAAGTATCCGAGTTCGTCGATGCTTTTCGTTATCATATATTAGTGGGCCGCCTAACTGTGTATTGATGGCTGCTGCTCCCGCTGCAATAACCCATGCTGCATTTTTATTTGGCCATTGAGAGTGGATTGATTTTAGGTTTTTGATGCTTTGAGAAAAACGCCCTGTTAAGGCTAGCGTAAAGGCGAATAATCGGGTGGGGAACCAGTTTAGCCACTGCGTTAATCGCGCAATAGCTTGGCCAAAGTAGCGGTAACGATAAAGTTTAGCATTCCATACCTGTTGCATTTCAATAAGCAACCGGCAGCTAAAAGCAGCAATGCCTCCACCTATTAAATAAAAGAACATCACTACAAATAACTCTTTTTGGGCGCGAAGTAGCGTAGCTTCAATGCCTGCCTTACAAATGCCCATTTGACTTAAGGTTTTAGTGTCGCGCAGAACGAGCCGTTTTAATGTTTCTTTTGCTAGCGACTTTTGATTTTTTAATAAAGCGCGTTGCGTTTTTTTTATCGCTGACCGGGTAGATGCCCAGCTGAGTGATAGCCAAAGCAAAACAGCCTCAATTAGAAGCGGATATTCAGCAAAAAAAATTAACGCATAAACAATGGTAATAATAGGGGTTAACAAGATTGGAATTGCTAACTTTCCCGCAAAGCGTTGATGGGCAATAGAGTGTTTATCAGGATTATTCACTTTTTTACCCACCACCATGGCAACATGTTTAAATAAACTTAATGGATGGTAAGCAGGGGAAACAGGTAGGAAGCGATCTACAAGTAGAACAATGAGCAGTAATCCAAACTCTGCAGGTAATTGAAGAAGAATATCAGTGAACATAGCATGTTAGCTGGATACGTTATGATGACATAACGTATCCAGTGTAATAGGACGCAATAAATAACACTTCAAATTAAAGTGCATTTACATCCAGCTTTTTGATTAGTGCCGTCACCATTTCTGAAGAATGTTTTGAAGCTTGTTCTAAATAAGCTTCGAATGAGTCTGGCGACTCTTTTCCTGCAATGTCTGAAAGCGAGCGAATAACCACAAATGGCATATCCAGTTGGTGGCAAGTTTGAGCAATAGCTGCACCTTCCATTTCAACAGCAAGCATATCTGGAAAGTTGTTACGCATTTCTTCAATACGTTCAGGTTGGCAAATAAAGCTGTCACCCGTGGTGATAAGTCCCAGTTTGGTTTTACACTGTCCTAGCTCTTGAATGCTCTGCTGCGCGGCTTCAACGAGTGCCATATTAGGCTTAAATGACGCAGGCATATTGGGTACTTGTCCAATCGCGTAACCAAATGCGGTAACATCCACATCATGGTGTTTAACTTCAGACGAAATAACAATATCGCCGATGCTTAATTCTTTATCAAAACCACCAGCTGAGCCAGTATTCACTACACAAGCAGGTGTAAAGTGATTAATTAACAGTGTAGTTGCAATAGTTGCCGCTACTTTGCCAATACCAGACTGCACTAATACTACGTCTTTACCAGATAAGTTACCTTCAAAAAAAGTATAGCCGCCAATGGTGTGTTCAGTTTTGTTAGTAAGTGCTGCTTTTAATATTGCAACTTCAGGCTCCATTGCGCCAATAATGCCAATCTTCATGTGTTGTTCCAGTCTATTGAATTTATTTGAATTATAAGCGTTATAAAAAGAGGATCAAATGACAAATAACGAAAGTGTGAAAGTAGACGTGCCTTTCGTCCATAAAAGGCACATCAACGGAGGTAGCTATTGTGCTAAATATCCCGCTACAGTTGAGGGATTAATTGCTGGGAAGCCGGTGTATTTGTATTCTTTTGTGCTTTAACTTGCGACAGAGATAACGCCGCTACAGGCTGGCGCGGTATATTGCCTTTAATCCGTGGGGTTAAGCGAGCCTTCTTCCCAATTTTAAAGTCAATGCAATCTCTAATGTCTTTTGCTTTGTAACCGGGTTTCACTTTTATTCGTACATGTGGAATACCGGCAGACTCTAAAGCGCCTGTTACAAACCAGTCGCGTTTTGCTTTATGACCGCTAGGGCGTTGGTTATTAACCAAATCTACCGCAGCCACAATAGATAAGGTGTCTTTATCTACTAATACATAATCTATTGTTTTACTGGTTGCAGCAAGCATTGCCGCTCGCTTTGCACGACTAGCTACACCAGGTTTAACTATCACGATATCAGTTAACTTAACCCGGTTCATGATTTTATATTCATTGCCTACAGCGCGTTCCATCAGCGTTAAAAACGACCTTTCAACTTGCGTAAACAACGTCGGCTTTTTGGTAAATGGATAGGGGTTGTTATTATCCATAAAGCGACTAGATATGACGGCAACAACCACGACCAGTACAACTAATAACAATAAGATGAGTTCCATTTACTACTCCAACACAAAAGTTTGACGATTTTGGGTTTAATCAACATTTTCAGTTCTATCAAGCAGAATGTATGCCAGAAGAATAAAAATAGTGGATTAATAAAATGAATGAAGGTTATGGTTGGTATAAATGTTGTAAATGCTAGGATGAGCTAAAAAACGCATATAGTTACCTATATACGTTTAATATATCTTCCTTAGTTGAAACACATGCTTCAACTTCATCAGGATTCGGCATAAATGCAAATAGGATCAGGTATGAGTCGTTTAGACAATTCAACATCTCCAATTCAATATAATTCATCAAGTTACACGTCGGTTGGTCAATTACAAGTTGCAAATACCTTGTATCAATTTATGGAGCAAGAAGCATTGCCAGGTCTTGGTATTTCAAGTGATGACTTTTGGCAGAAATTTGCAGACATCGCTATGCGATTAACCCCCATCAATCACGCCTTATTGGAAAAGCGAGAAAAGCTACAGCAACAAATTGATCAGTGGCATAAAGATCACCAAGCTGATTTTAACCTTGCTCAATATAAACAGTTTTTATTAGACATTAATTATTTATTGCCAGAAGGCGATGACTTTGAAGTAACAACCAAACAGGTGGATGCAGAAATAGCTACCATTGCTGGACCACAATTGGTGGTGCCAGTAAAAAATGCACGTTTTGCGTTAAATGCTGCTAACGCGAGATGGGGGAGTTTATATGACGCACTGTATGGCAGTAATGTGATCAGTGAAGCCAACGGTGCTGAAAAAATTGGTGGCTATAATCCGATTCGTGGTCAGCAAGTGGTTAATTACGCTAAAGAGTTTCTTGATAAGGCCGTTCCGCTTAAAGAAGGGAAATATAGCAACGTTGTTAGTTTTAACGTTGAATACAATAAATTAGAAGTGTATGTAGAAAAGGAAACTGGCGATCTCACCAAAACAACCCTGCAAGATAAAACGGCGTTTGTTGGCTATAAAGGTGAGAAAAATGCACCTAGTGCAATATTATTGAAAAATAATGGGCTGCATATTGAAATACAACTTGATAAAAGCCACCCAATTGGTAAAGACGATGCTGCGAATATTAAAGATGTACTGTTAGAGTCAGCAATCACGACGATTCAAGACTGTGAAGACTCTGTTGCTGCGGTTGATGCAGAAGATAAAACGCAAGTGTACCGTAACTGGTTAGGTTTAATGAATGGCAACCTTAGCGAGTCGTTTGATAAACAAGGTAAAACCATCACGCGCAGTTTAAATACGGACCGTACTTACTTAGCACCAGATGATACAGAATTAGTGCTCTCAGGCAGAAGCTTAATGTTAGTGCGTAACGTAGGGCATTTAATGACTAACTCAGCGGTGCTGTTTAATAATGAGCAAGGCGAACTACAAGAAATACCAGAAGGTATTTTAGATGCAATGGTAACCAGCACCATTGCATTACACGACATTACAGGTAAATCAAAATTGCAAAACAGCGCGCAAAATAGCGTTTACATTGTAAAGCCTAAAATGCACGGCCCTGAAGAAGTAGCATTTGCATGTGACTTGTTCACCGAAGTTGAGCAAGCGCTTAACATTCCTAAAAATACGTTAAAAATAGGAATTATGGATGAAGAACGACGCACCACGCTTAATTTAAAAGCATGTATTCGTGCTGCTCAGTCTCGCGTTATCTTCATTAATACCGGATTTTTAGATCGCACCGGCGACGAAATACACACCAGTATGCACGCAGGTGTTTTTGTGCCAAAAGCACAGATGAAAAATCAAGCGTGGATAAAAGCATACGAACAATGGAATGTTGAAACAGGGTTAATGTGTGGCCTACAAGGCAAGGCGCAAATAGGTAAAGGTATGTGGCCAAAACCTGATGAGTTAGCCGAAATGATGGAAACCAAGGTGGCACATCCTAAAGCGGGCGCTAACTGTGCGTGGGTGCCGTCGCCAACTGCTGCGACTTTACATGTTACTCATTACCATGAAATTAATGTAGCGGAGCAGCAACAGCAAATTAAGGCTGAATTAGCTAACGAACAACGTGAGCAACGGTTAGATGACTTGTTAACTATTCCATTGCAAGCTAATGCGAAAGAAACATTAGACGAGCAAGAGATTCAAAAAGAAATCGATAATAACGCTCAAGGCATTTTAGGGTATGTAGTACGTTGGATTGATCAAGGTGTGGGTTGCTCAAAAGTGCCTGACATTGACAACGTTGGATTGATGGAAGACAGAGCAACGCTGCGTATTTCTAGCCAGTATTTGGCCAATTGGTTGTTACATGGAGTGTGCAGTGAAGCACAGGTAATGGCGTCGATGAAACGGATGGCTGAGGTTGTTGATCAGCAAAATAGTGGTGATTCGAGCTATCAGCCGATGTCTGCTGATTTTGAAAACAGCATTGCATTTCAAGCGGCATGTGACTTAGTGTTCAAGGGAGAAGTGCAGCCTAGTGGATATACCGAACCGCTATTACATCAACGTAGATTACAGAAAAAAGCACAAGCGTAAGTTGCTTTAATTGTTATAAAGAGTAATTGAAAAGGGCGTACCAATTGGTACGCCCTTATTGTTTCAGTACTTAAGAGAGTTAAGCGAGCTGGTGTGCAATTTCCGTGATGGTTTGTCTTAACCAGTTGTGGCTGGTGTCACGATGTAATAATGGGCTCCATATCATTTTCAGTTCTAATGCAGGAATTGGAAATGGCGGATCTAATATTTCCATATTTTCATTATTACGGTACAGCTCTGCCGCTCGGGTTGGCAGTGTTACTACTAAGTCTTGTTCTTTTGCTAAATGCATTGCGACATGGTAATTACGAGTAAACACCGAGATGGCCCTTTTTTTACCAATATTCGACAATGCTTCGTCTACCCAACCTAGCTTTTGTACGTCTTGTGGATCCATGCCTACGCCAACACCAAACCCTGTTTTGCTGACCCAAATATGCTGCGCTTTTAAATAAGAGTCTAAATTAAATCCATTGATGATGGGGTTATTTTTATTTACTAAGCATGAGAAGCTGTCGCGCCAGACTGTTTTTTGATGAAACGACTGAGGTAATTCATCAAAGCGGTTAATCGCCATGTCTACTTTACCGTTTTCAACATCATGAAACGTAACATCACTGGGTGTCATGATATCAATGGAGGTATGTGGTGCTTCTTCGCGTAATTTTTTTAACAGAGGAGGGATTAACGTTGAGGCGGCGTAGTCACTGGCCATAATGCGAAACACGCGGTGGCTCAGTTCAGGTTCAAATTCTTTATCAGGTTGTAGGGTTTCTTCAAGAGTTAAGAGTATGCCACGTACAGTAGGTTGTAATTCTTTTGCCCGTTCTGTGGGTACCATGCCTTCACTTGTTCGCACTAGTACAGGGTCATTAAGCAGCTCTCTGAGGCGTTTTAACCCGTTGCTCATCGCGGGCTGAGTAATGCTAAGTTGATTGGCCGCGCGTGTCACATTTTGTTCGCGCAATAATACGTCTAAATAAACGAGTAGGTTAAGATCGATCTTGTTTATATTCATGTAGGGAATGCAGCCTTTGTTTTTTATAAACAGAGTGAATCATAACAAAGCCAATATTTTTGTCTATGTATTGGTTGATATTTATTTGTAAGGCAATGAAAGTTGGCAGTTTGTTAGCAGTCTGTAGGTAGTTATTCGGTTGTAATTTAGCATGCATACATTGATGGTTGGGAGCCTCAATGTATGCATGGTTCATTTTGTTATTTCCGATTAAGTTAGAAGGTTAATCTTCAAATACTCGGATTTAGCTTCGTTTAGAACTGGTTCATGGTGTTATCTTTACCTGACGCTTTTAGCGCTTGTTCACCAGAGAAAAACTCTTTGTGGTCATCGCCAATGTTAGAACCAGCCATGTCTTGGTGTTTTACACACGCTAAACCTTGTCTGATTTCTTGACGCTGAACACCTGCAACGTATGCCAGCATGCCTTCTTCACCAAAATAACCTTTTGCTAAGTTATCAGTTGACAGTGCTGCGGTGTGGTAAGTTGGCAGAGTAATTAAGTGATGGAAAATACCTGCTTCACGTGCTGCATCTTTTTGGAAGCTTTGAATTTTTTCATCCGCCGCTTTTGCTAGTTCAGTACTGTCATATTCTACATTCATCAGTTCGTTACGGTTATAAGAAGATAGGTCTTTACCTTCCTGCTCCCATGCATCAAACACTTGCTGACGGAAGTTAAGAGTCCAGTTAAATGATGGTGAGTTGTTATAAACAAGTTTTGCGTTTGGTACCACTTCACGAATACGGTTTACCATGCTTGCGATTTGGCCAACATGTGGTTTTTCAGTTTCAATCCACAGTAAATCAGCCCCATTTTGTAGTGAAGTAATACAATCTAATACGACGCGGTCTTCACCTGTGCCTGCTTTAAATTTAAATAAACCATTTGGTAGGCGTGCTGGTTTTAATAGTTGATCGTTTTGTTTAATTAGCACATCGCCATTGTTAATGTCTGCAATGTTAGTGATTTCTTCGCCGTCAATAAATGCATTATATTGGTCTGCTAAGTCACCCGGTTGCTGGCTAACCGCAATTTTTTGAGTAAGGCCAGCACCTAATGAATCGGTACGCGCAACAATTACACCGTTATCTACACCTAACTCTAAGAACGCATATCTTACTGCACGAATTTTAGCTAAAAACTCTTCATGTGGAACGGTTACTTTACCGTCTTGGTGGCCACATTGCTTTGCGTCTGATACTTGGTTTTCAATTTGAATACAACACGCCCCTGCTTCAATCATTTTTTTCGCAAGTAGGTAAGTCGCTTCTTCGTTACCAAAGCCTGCGTCAATATCCGCAACGATTGGCACAATGTGAGTTTCAAAATTATCAATCTTGTCTTGGATAGCGGCAGTATCTTCGTTGTTATTACGAGCTTGCTCTAGCTCTTTAAATAGGTGACCAAGTTCACGTGCATCTGCTTGACGAAGGAAAGTATAAAGCTCTTCAATTAGCGCTGGTACAGATGTTTTTTCATGCATTGATTGGTCAGGTAACGGACCAAACTCTGAGCGAAGTGCAGCTACCATCCAGCCTGAAAGATATAGGTAACGCTTGTCTGTTGTGCCATGGTGTTTTTTAATTGCTAGCATTTTTTGTTGGCCAATAAAGCCATGCCAGCAGCCTAAAGACTGAGTATATTGCGCTGAGTCAGCATCATAGTCTGCCATGTCTTTACGCATAATATCTGCTGTGTATTTTGCGATATCTAAGCCTGTTTTAAATTGGTTTTGTAGCTTCATGCGTGCAGCGTAGTCAGGGTTTAAGTTGCTCCAGCTTGCGCCTTGTTGGTTAATTAGATTTGCGAAATTGTCGAGTTCAGAACGATAGTTAGACATGATGAGATCCTCTGATCTTAAAAACATTTTGGTTAAGGCAAATTACAGTAAACAGTCATAGTATTGAGTACTTAAGCTGATGTACTTTGCTGGCTTGCAATTAAGACTATTACAGGAAGTGATATATTTTCAGTTTATAAATATTATTTTCGGTATTAGTTTTGTGAATGTTGTCAAGGACAGTGCTAGGGCGTGTACTGGGTGGGGAAAATTAAACGTCATACCCTTTTACTACTGCGTTTTTAACTTCCTCAACGGGGAGTGGCCTTGCGAAGTAATAGCCTTGTATTTGCTCGCACCCTTTATTTTTCAAGTAGTTAAATTGCTCTTGAGTTTCAACACCCTCAGCAACAATTTCTAAACGCAAGCTTTTCGCAAGATTGATAATAATATCAACAATCGCATTTATATCTGGCTGATTATTTATTTCAGAAACGAAGCTACGGTCAATCTTTAATGTGTTTACAGGCAGCTTGTGTAGGTAACTTAGCGAGGAATAGCCTGTGCCAAAATCATCAACAGAAACTTTACAGCCTAATGCTTGTAAATAACTGAGTGTGGTGACTGTTTCTTCCATATTGGCCATGAGTAAACTTTCAGTTATTTCTAACTCAACATGTTTTGCATCTAAATCATGATCATTCAGGCAATTTATGATTAACTTAACTAAATCGTATGATTGAAACAGTCTTGCTGATAAATTAATCGATAAGCCTATTGATGTTAGGCCATCTTGTCGCCAGAGATTGAGCTGTTTACAACTTTGCTGAAATACCCATTCGCTGATTGCAACGATGATCCCAGATTCTTCAGCAATTGGAATGAATTTGGCGGGAGAAATAAAGCCTAAATCAGGGTGAATGAGCCGTAATAATACTTCCAATGATTGCACTTCACCTGTTTTTGAGTCTACTCTAGGCTGATAAACTAAATGAAAGTAATTATGTTCAATAGCTTTACGTAAAATATTTTCTAATTCGAGCCGCTCTAGCGCTTCTTCATTTAATGTATTGCTAAAGAATTGAAAATTATTTTTACCCTGAGCTTTTGCGTGATACATCGCAATATCTGCGTTTTTCAATAGTTCAGAAATGTCTTTGCCATCCTCAGGGTAAACTGCAATGCCAATACTGGTTGACGTACTAACGTCATAACCCCGAAGGTGAAATAGCTCTGAAACCGTGGTATTAATGCGCTGGGCAACATTGACTACCTGGCTAAGTTCATGAAATTCCTCGATGACCAATATAAACTCATCACCACCTAAGCGAGCAAAGGTATCATCTTCCCGTATTTCTTTACTTATCCGCTCAGCAACACCAATTAATAAAAGGTCGCCCACGTCGTGCCCCAATGTATCATTAACTTGTTTAAAGCGATCTAAATCAAGAAACATCACAGCAAGTTGTAAAGACTCACGATGAGCATGAGCGATACTATGCTGGAGTCGGTCATTTAATAGCGTGCGATTGGGTAAGCCTGTTAAGGTGTCGAAATTGGCCAGTTGTTGTAGTTCATGTTGATGCTTGAGCCGCTCGGTAATATCTGAAAAAACAGCAACAAAATAGTTTTGCTCACCTTTTTCATACTTCACTTCACTCACCGTTGCTTCGATAGGAATAACTTCGCCATCAGCGTGAATAATGGTAGTTTCACCGTTCCAATTGCCCGTGGTATTAAGTTTATGCCATAACTTGTCGCGTGCTTGAGGGCTGTTTGCTGCACTAGTAAAACGAGCAATATCCATGTTAATGACATCACTTTCGCCATAACCAGTGATTCTGGCTGCAGCCTCATTGATTGCAACGATATGGCGATCGCGGGTAAAAATCACCACGCCTTCGGTTGTATTTTTTACTGCTTCTGCAAATAGGTCTAATTGCTTTTGTACGGCTCGTTGATTTGCTGTTAAATGTCGACGTAAATAGTAAAGGCTCATCAACAATATTGCTGCAAACACAACATAAAGAAAGTAGGCTAACGGGGTTTGTGAAAACGGCGCTGGAATAATAATTTCTAATGTGGCGGAGTCAATACCATGAGTGCTTTTTAACTTCAGCTTATACTCCCCTGGTGGTAAGTTACCAAGTGAAATCTTTTTACCTAGCCCTAGTGATATCCAACTTTTATGTAGTCCCTCAAGTTGATACAAGTATTTGGTAGCGAATGGGCTTGAAAAGTCGAAATCTGAAAAAATAATATCAATCGCATAGCTGTCAATGCTGGTGACTATGCGCTTTTTTTCTAGAATGGGTGTCACAATAGACTCTTTTTCAGTGTGTACAATTGACTCAACAAAGGTTAAATTTTTTCCTGAGCGAGAGTCAATTTCATCTGGATCTATCGAAGTTACTCCGTTTGTTGTACCAAAATATAGTCGACCTTTATTATCTTTGAACGCTGCACCTTCATTAAACTCTTCTCCAGACAATCCATCATAAATTGTGAATAATCGTGTTGTTCGGGCAACTGGATCTACCATTTGAAGGCCTCGCATGGTGCCTAACCAAAGCCTTTCTTTTGAGTCAGATATAAGCGAGTAGATAGCATTTGTTGAAAGGCCATCTTTAATCGTGAAACTAAGGACCCTCGGGTTAGTAATAGACTCATTAATGTCGAATAGCTTCAGTCCAGAGCCCATATAGCTTATCCAAAAATAGTTTGGCTTTGTTTCTGTAATGCCAGTAATAGTATATGGATCTAAATCTATATTTTTGTCGGCGCTATCTAGAAAACGCTGAAAATTATCTTCTTTTTCATTATAAAGATTTAACCCATTATCTGACATTATCCATAACCTTCCTTGATGATCGGTATAAAAACCATTGTAAACTTGAGCATCTGTTAAGGACTTAGGATCATTTTCATCATGATAGTAATGGGAAAATGACTCGTCTTTTAGATTGTAGCGAAATAAGCCATTAGTCGTGCCAAACCAAATATGCCCTTTGTAATACTTTAATTTTAAAATAAAGTTTTCTACGTCCTCTTTTTTTGTAGACTGGCTTATAACATCTATCGTTTTGATTTTTTTCCGAGTGTCTAAATTAAAAACATCTACATACTTAAAAGCAGAGGCCCAAAGTGTGTTATCAAGTGGGTTTATGGTTGCAGAATAAATAATAGGATCGGTTAAACTGTTTGTTTTGCCTTCCTGATACTCTATGTGTGAAAACTGTTCTTGTTCAGAGATCTTGGTAATACCATTATCTGTGGTTACCCATAAGTTATTTTTCTGATCTTTAATTACTTCCCATACAGTGTGGTTAATAATGGAGTCATGCTTATTTGGTGTAGAAATATAGCGATGAAAAGAAAACGTGGTTGGACTCCACAAAGCAACGCCGTAACCGTCAGTGCCTAACCATACCCTTCCTGCTACATCGGTGGTTAAAGATTTAATGGTATTATTAGGTAGGCCGTATTTACTTAATTGGGTGGAGTAATAATGCTTCAGTAATTTACCGGTAGGTGATAGAAGAAATATTCCTTTGTTGTAAACAGCTGCCCAAATATTCCCTTGTCGATCTTGGGTAATTGCATCTACCGACTCATCTTCAAAAACATCTTTCAGTGAGCTATCGTGATATGACTTATTAATTGTGTTAGTTTTGGGATTTATCCAAACGAGTCCATCATGGGAACCTAACCATATCGTGTCATTATCATCCTGAAAAAGGCTGAGTATTCGGTTACTATTTTCAAAGATACCTTCTTTTTCATAAAAGAAGACATCTGTGCGGTTGCTGGATGGGTGATAGGTAAGCACTCCATTTTCGAATGTACCAATAAGCAGCCTTCCATCTGTGAGCAAAAGCATGGTACTGATAGCAATAAAGTCATTTTCTTCTAGGTTAGGTGTATTTAAAGCGATTTCTTCGAATCGGCGATTGGCCATATCATATTTGTACAAGCCACCTTCAAGTGTAGCGACCCAAGTATTATTGTCGTTATCATGAATAATAGAGGTAATGAAAAAAGACCTAAATCCTATTTGAGGCGTTAGCTGTGGTGAGAAGTGTTCAATTTCCCCTGAGTGGGGATCGTATATAGAAATGCCATTGGATGTAGCAATCCAAATATTATTTTGATGATCTTCTGATACATGTGTAACTTGATCATCCACAATGCTGAACCCGTTACTATTTGACTTTAAAAAGTGGGTAAACTTATTTCCATCAAATCGGTTAACACCTGCTTCCGTACCTATCCATACAAAGCCGTGGCTGTCTTGCATAACAGTACTCACGACACTTTGAGATAGTCCCATTTCTACAGAGTATAGTTTTACGACTAGCTCATCATCATACGAATGTGCCTGTGCAGTACTAAATATTGTAGTCAGCAGAAGTAGTATAAAAAAGACGTAATAACCAAACGTGCGTAACCAGTTAGCATAATGAATAGGCGCTAAAAAAGAGAGGGGAACTGTGTTGCTATTTTTTTTCATTAATTTAGGCACATTTTATTGCAACAAATGTAATAGTAAATTAAGTCGATATGATTAAAAAAATACATAGTCTAAAGCCTAATGTATATTTTTAAATATTCAATAAAGATAGTGGTTTATCTATATTGTTGCGGATACTTTAAAATAAAACGTGATTTGTCGGGATAAGGAAAAATATCTTCTACTTTACCGTGTTTAATATTTTTTTGTTTTGCTTGCCAGTAATTGGCATCAAGTAGTTCGGAATGCAGTTCGGTAAACAGGGCTTTGATTTTTGGTTGTGCGGTAACAAATGTTGCAATTTGTTCTGGGAACACATCACCGGGTGAAATGGAGTACCATGGCTCATCAGACATTTCATCTTCAAAGTTTTTAGCTTGAGGGATGGCTCTGAAGTTCATATCCAATAAATATTGCACTTCGTCATAGTCATAAAACACCACGCGTTTATGGCGTGTAACCCCAAAGTTTTTCAATAACATGTCGCCCGGAAAGATATTGGCTGCAATCATTTCTTTTAGTGCCATGCCGTAATCTTGTATTGCATGGTGGGTTTCTTTTTCGTTAGCGGTTTCTAAATATAAGTTGAGCGGTGTCATTCTGCGCTCAATATACAAATGCTTAATCACAATAAACTCGCCTTCACAATGTAACGAAGAGGGTATAACGTCTTTTAAATGTGCAAGCAATTCATCACTAAATCGTGAGCGTGGGAAAGCAACGTCGGAATATTCAATGGTATCAGCCATGCGGCCTACACGGTCGTGTTGTTTCACCAATTGGTAACGCTTTAAGACCGTGCTACGAGTAAACTCTTTGGTAGGGGAAAACTTATCTTTAATCACTTTAAACACATAAGGAAAAGAAGGTAGGGTAAATACGGCCATTACCATGCCTTTTACGCCGGGTGCGATAACAAACTCATCTTGGCTCTTATCAAGATGGTGTAAAAATTCACGGTAAAACTCGGTTTTACCTTGTTTATGAAAACCTAGTGATGAGTAAATTTCTGCTAAGGTTTTGTGTGGCAGCAAGTCGTATAAAAAGTTAACCAGCGCGGAAGGCGCAGTGGCTTTTACAAAAAAGTAAGCTCTTGAAAAACCGAAAATAATGGTCATGATATCGCTATTAGTGACTAATGTATCAACATATAGCTGGCCTTTTTCGTTGTTTAAAACGGGGATAATAAACGGTTGGTTACCCTGCGGCGACACTACACGCCCAACAATATACGCAGCTTTATTTCTGAAAAATATGGGTTTTAGCATGTCTAAGCGTACTTGATGAGCAGGAAACTTTCCTAGTTTTGACTGCCCAATAAACGTACGCATCATTAACTTTATATCTCGCTCCATGTTCTCAAACGGTAAAGAAAAGTTATAAGCTGCAATAATTTCTTCAATAGTGGTATTCATTCCATCTACGGCTGGAAAGTAACTACGGTACACAAACTCTTTAGGTACAGGTGGGTTATCGGCAATGGTAGTTTCAACAAAAATATGATCATTGTTGAAGTACTTTCGGTCGAATAACTGACAAAAAACGGAGTTGTAGAAGGTTTCAGCCAGTTCAGCTTGAGGGTGAAATTGTAATAATTCTAAGTAATATTGTTTAACTTCAAACCACAAGGTGTGATCAAATAAACTAAACTCAAATTCGGTACGAAGTGTTTCAATGGTTTCTTTAACCCGTTGGTCATAATAATTAATACGAGCGGAAGAGGCGGTTTGTACGGCGGTCCAATCAGCTTGTTCAAATCTTGCTTGTGCTTTTGCAGTAATTTCTTGAAATAATTCAAAGTGTTTTTTAAATCCATTTAAAATAACAACGGCAATAGGGTTAGCACGTGACATAAATACTCGATTTTTTAGTTATTGAGTTAATACTCTAATTTGTACACGAATTAATAGGAAATACAATCTAACTCTAGCACTTTTTTAATTATTAAAAGTACCCATTTAAATATGATAATAACGATATAGCGTATAAACGAGGTGAATAATGGCGACATTTAAGCAACTTATTAAACCTTATGTTGAAGCAGAATTAACCTTAGCAGAACAAGCTGAACAGCAAGGTGACTTAAAACGTGCATTTAGCCACTTAGAAAATGCACATGTATTAGGACAACGTTGTACGTATTATCATGTAAAAGTTCACTTACACATGTTCAGGCATGGCTGGTTAACCCGTGACTGGCAAGAAGTATTCGGCCAAATTATACGGTTAATAGGAGCCGCTACGAAAACGGTGTTTGGATTATTGCCCGAAGGCAATACGGGAGGTGCTGATGTGAGCGCATTCAAGCCTATGCCGTTATCTGCGCAACACCAGCAAATATTGCATGAAGTGAAAAAAAAGCGCCAGGCGGTATAGAGAGTGTTCTATACTGCCAAATAATCTAATATGCCCTCGGCGGCACTGCGACCTTCAGCAATAGCTGTGACCACGAGATCTGAACCGCGCACCATGTCGCCGCCAGCAAATACTTTTGGGTTAGATGTTTGCATTGCTAATTCATTATCTTCCTTAATGTCGATTGTTCCCCACTCGGTGCGATTAATGCCAAAGTTATCCAACCAATCTAGCTGGTGAGGTAGGAAGCCAAATGCAGTAATCACCGCGTCAGCTTTTATTAAGTGTTCAGAATCAGGAATGATTTCCGGCCGACGGCGACCATTCTCATCGGGTACACCTAATTGAGTTTTGACCATTTTAACTGCGGTTACGTTTTGATTAGCATCTACTTCAATACCAATAGGTTGTACATTCCAATTAAACTTAACCCCTTCTTCTTGCGCGTTTTGTACTTCACGTTTTGAGCCGGGCATATTTATTTGGTCGCGGCGGTAAGCACAAGTTACCGATTTTGCTTGTTGTCTAATGGCTGTTCTTACGCAATCCATCGCAGTATCACCGCCGCCTAACACCACTACGCTTTTATTTTTTAAATTTACGTACGGATGTTCGTTTTCAGCTAGCTGCATGGTATGACGAGTATTGGCGATTAAATATGGCAGTGCATCGTATACGCCTTTGGCGGTTTGGTTGGGTAAATTGGCACTAATTGACTGATACGTTCCTAGAGCTAAGAATACAGCGTCGTATTGTTCGAGCAAGTCCTCAAATTTAATATCAGTGCCAATTTCGGTAGAAAGTTGAAACTCAATGCCCATTTCTTCAAAAATTTTACGGCGTGTTTGGATTACCGACTTATCTAATTTAAATGAAGGGATGCCAAAGGTAAGTAGGCCTCCAATCTCTGGGTGACGATCAAACACAACAGGGTGTACACCATTTCGTTTAAGTACGTCAGCACATGCAAGCCCAGCAGGGCCTGCACCAATGACCGCTACTTTTTTACCAGAATCTATCACATGACTAAGGTCTGGCCGCCACCCCATTTCAATGGCTTTATCGGTTATGTATTTTTCTATGTTACCTATGGTGACGGCTTCAAAATCATCATTCAAGGTGCATGCACCTTCACATAAGCGGTCTTGCGGGCATACTCGGCCACATACTTCGGGCAAACTATTGGTTTGATGTGATAGCTCTGCGGCTTCTATTATTTTTCCTTCGTTAGCAAGTGACAGCCATTGTGGGATGTAATTATGCACAGGACATTTCCAACCACAATAAGGATTGCCACAATCTAAACAGCGGTCTGCCTGCCCTTGTGCTTGTGAGTCGGTCAGCGGTTGATAAATTTCAACGAACTCAATTTTACGCTGATTAATCGGTTTTTTAGGTGGCTCAATGCGCTTTACGTCAACAAATTGATAGATATTTTGGCTCATACAATACTCCTAATTAACCTCAACACGCAGCTCAGCAGTAGAGCGGCTTCGGTGGCCAAATAAGCTATTTAAAGCAGTAGTTTTCGGTTTAATTAATCTAAATTGACTTAAATAAGAGGAAAAGTTGGCTAAGATTTCATGGGCGCGATCGCTGTCTGTTTGTTCAACGTGTTGATTTATTAAACCTCGTAAATGCTCTTGCATAATGGGGGTTGTTAGCTCAATGCTTTCAACCAACTGATGATTTAGATTGAGATGCAGATCATTTTGTTCATTCATAACGTAGGCAAAGCCGCCTGTCATACCTGCACCAAAATTAACACCGACTCTGCCTAGCACCACAACAATGCCGCCTGTCATATATTCACACCCATTGTCGCCTATTCCTTCAACAACCGCTGTTGCGCCAGAATTACGCACGGCAAAACGCTCTCCAGCCAAACCGGCAGCAAATAACTTACCTCCGGTTGCACCGTAAAGGCAGGTGTTGCCCATTATAGTAGTTTGATGCGCTAAGTATTTAACGCCTTTAGGTGGGTGCATTATAATCGCGCCACCTGCCATGCCTTTCCCTACATAATCATTAGCATCACCAATTAAATGTAAATTAAGCCCGCCCGCATTCCATACCCCAAAGCTTTGTCCGGCGGTGCCAGTAAAGTTAAGTGTAATTGGTTTTACCGCCATACCCTGATTACCATGTTTACTGGCAATCAGGCCAGATAAAGCAGCACCAACTGAGCGATCGGTATTTTTTATTTCATAATAAAAATTTCCGCCAGTACGCTTTTTGACTGCCTTAGTGCATTCGTTAATAAGCTTGCGATTTAACTCTCCTGAATCAAATGGCATATTTTTAGTTTGGCAACTAAGTGGTTGGTTAGATGAAATACCGCTTGAGTCCAAAATGTTGCCGAGTGCCAAATTGTTTTGTTTTTCAGTGACACCTGCTTTAATAGTTAACAAGTCTGTACGGCCAATTAAATCAATTAATTGCGTGACTCCGAGTTCGGCCATTAAGGTACGCGTTTCAGCGGCAATAAATTCAAAATAGTTAATGACACGCTCGGGTAAACCTGAAAAGTGGTGTTGGCGTAATTGCTCGTCTTGTGTTGCAACGCCTGTTGCACAATTATTGAGGTGGCATATACGTAGGTATTTACAGCCAAGCGCAACCATAGGCCCCGTGCCAAAGCCAAAGCTTTCCGCTCCTAAGATGGCGGCTTTAATAATGTCTAATCCTGTTTTTAGTCCACCATCAACTTGCAGCCGTACTTTATGTCTTAAGTTATTTTCAACTAACGCTTGATGAGTTTCAGCTACACCAAGCTCCCACGGACTGCCAGCATATTTTACTGAAGTCAGTGGGCTAGCACCTGTACCGCCGTCATAACCAGATATTGTGATCAAATCTGCGTAGGCTTTTGCTACGCCAGTTGCGATGGTGCCAACGCCGGGTTCGGAAACGAGTTTCACCGACACTAATGCCGTAGGGTTTATTTGCTTCAAGTCGAAAATAAGTTGGGCTAAATCTTCAATCGAATAAATATCGTGATGAGGTGGGGGAGAAATAAGCGTGACGCCAGGAACAGAGTATCGTAACTGAGCAATTTCTGCGGTGACTTTATCACCCGGAAGTTGGCCGCCTTCGCCTGGCTTGGCACCCTGCGCAACTTTTATTTGGATGACATCTGCATTGATTAAGTAATGTGGTGTAACGCCAAATCGGCCAGATGCAATTTGTTTAATTCTTGAATTTCGCTCTGTGCCAAATCGCTTAGGATCTTCTCCGCCTTCGCCTGAATTAGATGAGCCGCCAATCCGATTCATCGCAACGGCTAACGCTTGATGAGCTTCAGGACTTAGTGCACCCACTGACATTGCTGCGGTATCAAAGCGAGCAAATAATGATTGGGCAGGCTCAACTTCGTTAATATTGATAGGTTTTTCGCGCGGTGTTAATGCTAATAAGTCGCGCAAATGTGCAACTGGACGCTGGTTCACTTGTTCTGCGTATACTTGATAATCAGCATATTTACCTGAATATACCGCCTTTTGTAGCAAGGTTACGACATCAGGGTTGTAGGTGTGGTATTCACCTGTGGCAGTATATTTTAGTAGGCCACCGTAATTCATCGTTTTACGTTTTAGCCATGCTAACTTTTCTAGTTGAATATTTTCTTGGTGGAAGTCGTTAAAGCATGCGCCTTCAATGCGGCTAATCATACCCTTGAAGCATAGATTTATGACAGTTTGGCTGATCCCCACTGCCTCAAATAGTTGTGCACCACGGTAACTAGCAATAGTGGAAATGCCCATTTTAGACATGATTTTCAGCAGGCCTTTGTTAATCCCTTTTCTAAAATTAGATACCGCCTCTCTTACTGGTAAGGCAATACTGCCTCGTTCACACAATTGTTCAATGGTTTCGTATGCTAAAAAAGGATAAACGGCGGTAGCACCTAGTCCCAATAAAACGGCAAAGTGATGTGGATCACGAGCGCTTGCTGTTTCTACGATAATATTGGAGTCACAGCGTAATTGGGCATCAATTAGTCGTTGCTGAACAGCGCCTAATGCCATTGCCGCAGGAATTGCTAATCGGCCTTTCGCTAAATCTCGATCAGAAAGAATGACTATAACACTGTTGTTACTTTTTATGGTGTCTACAACGTGATCGCAAATGCGATGAATAGCTTGTTGTAACTGTTCCGTTGCATCGTAATCTATCTTGATGGTGTCGGTGCGATAATGTTCTTTATCGAACTCTCTTAGCTGTTTTAAATCGGTGTACATCAGTATGGGGGATTCAAACATCACACGATGTGCATAGCCTGAAGTTTCGTTAAATACGTTCTGTTCTCGGCCAATACACGTTTCAAGTGACATGACATGCGCTTCGCGCAGCGGATCGATAGGCGGATTGGTGACTTGAGCAAACTGTTGGCGGAAATAGTCGTAGATTGTGCGGTGTTTTCTAGATAAAACAGCCATGGGCGTATCGTCTCCCATCGAACCTACCGCTTCTTGGCCATCTTTTGCTAAAACACGAATCACTTGGTCGATTTCTTCGTAACTATAATTAAATAGCTTGTGATAGCAGTCCATTTGTTCATCAGTATATAAACGCTGACCGAGCAACTCAGCGTCAACCTGTTCGAACGGAGTTAAACGCTGAATATTACTTTCTAACCACTCTTTATATGGGTGACGTGTTTTTAAATCTTCGTCAATTTCGTCAGAGTGATAAATTTTACCTGTGTAAGTATCTATTGCGAGCATTTCACCAGGCCCCACACGGCCTTTTTCTACCACTTCGTCAGGCGCATAGTCCCAAATACCGACCTCAGACGCGAGAGTCATTAAGCCATCGGACGTAATAACATACCGAGCTGGACGTAAGCCATTACGGTCAAGGTTACAAGCAACGTGACGGCCATTTGTCATCACAATGCCTGCTGGGCCGTCCCATGGCTCCATATGCATTGAATTAAATTCATAAAACGCTCGCAGTTCATCATCCATATTGGCGTTATTTTGCCAAGCTGGTGGTACTAATAAACGCATAGCACGGAATAAGTCCATTCCTCCGGCTAAGAACACTTCAAGCATATTATCTAAAGAAGAGGAATCTGAACCTGAGCTGGCAACAAACGGCGCTGCTTGTTGTAAATCTGGAATTAAGGGAGAGTTGAATTTATATTCTCGTGCTTTTGCCCACTGGCGATTACCGTTAATAGTATTTATTTCACCATTGTGAGCCAAGAAACGAAAGGGCTGGGCTAACCGCCATTGTGGCGTGGTATTTGTTGAGAAGCGCTGATGGAAGATGCAAATAGCTGATTGTAGTCGAATATCAGCAAGGTCTTGATAAAAGTGCGGTAAGTCAGCTGGCATCACCAGCCCTTTATAAACAGTGACTAGGCAAGATAAGCAGCTAATGTAGAAGTCTTGGTCCTCTTTAATTCGCTTTTCAATTCGTCGTCGAGCCATATAAAGACGACGCTCCAAATCTTTTTTGCGCCACCCCGGTTGGGCATTGACAAATATTTGAACAATTTGAGGCAGTTGTTTTTTCGCTATTGGTCCTAAAACTTCTATGTTTACGGGAACCGTTCGCCACCCAACAATAGATAAGGTTTCTTGATTAAGCTCTTGTTCGATAATTTGTTTGGCGGCATTGGCTTTATCTTCATCTTGAGAAAGAAAGATGGTACCAACGCCGTACTTTTTACCTAATCGCCAATTGTTCTCTTCAGCGATAGTACGAAAGAAAGAGTCGGGCTTTTGCATGAGCAAACCACAACCATCACCTGTTTTTCCGTCTGCGGATATACCACCACGATGTTGCATGCGGTCTAGTGAGCTAATTGCGGTGCGTATTATTTTATGGCTGGCTTCACCTTCAATATGGGTGATTAACCCAAATCCACAGTTGTCTTTAACTTTATCATTATTATGAAGGCGCATTATGTTCTCCCACAGCCCGAATTATTCACCAAAAATTAAGCAGAAGCATTTGAGCATCTAATTTCAACTTAACCACATGTACACCTAAGTATTGGAGTGTATGTGTTGAATAAAAATTCAGTATTTATGAATTTGTCGTCTTTTTGAACATACGCTTGCTAAGAATTAAAAGCAATTACAAATAGAGTTTAAACTCTAATCTAAGGCTGGATTCTGCCACTAAAAGGGCATGTATACGATTTACAGAGTAGACAAATACCTTGAATATACAAAGGATAGACGTGTATGCGATGTATTTTTATGTATGAATATTCATTTTATGAATATTTAGTATTTCTTAATAGTTGAAAGCTGAATTGAAAAAGTCGAGAGGGAAAAACAGAAAAGTGATTTTTGTAACTACAAGAAAAGTATTAGAAATAAAAAAAACTATTAATTAATGCACATTTTTTAGTAGTCGTATTTGGCAAAAATGTCAATACAAGGTAAGCTAGCGCGTCTTAGTAGTTTCTAAATATAAGTTTGAGTTCAGACCTTTCGTCGAAAATGATTAGTATGTCTAAAAATTTAATAAAAATAACATTAGCTTCAGTTTTCCTTTCATTATTTTCAGCTCAATTATCAGCAATGAGTGTTGGCGATTATTTTAAAGAGCAACAGAAAAAGAAAAAGTCTGCAAAAGCCAAAAAAGAAAAAGTGGTTGAAATTCCACAATACTCTCTCATGATGATTGGCGGTGGATTAAAAGCTTGTTCGTCAATGTCTCCAAGAAATTGTACACGCACTGATGACGACATTTTTGACAAGGCCAAAACTACGCAGTTATTTGCTATGAGCGAAAGTAAAGTTAAGCGTATTAACGATACTGAATTTTGGTCTCCGTCTCGTTCTGATATTCAGCAACAAACACACCGAGTGTTAGATTATTTACTGGCGCGTTTAGGCACAGAAACACTCACAAGAAAAGAGTTTGAAAAGTCCTGGAAAGAGTCTGAACTTGAAATTGATGGCGTATGGGTGTCAGGTAAAGATGCATTCTACGCTTTATCAAAACGAGAGCTAGCTTACGTGTTAGATAACTTAGAAGTAGAAGTTAAAGTTGGCGATAAAAAGAAAGAACGCGCACAAGAAAGAGTGAGTATTGAACATAGTAAAGATTCAATCAGCACAGCTATTTATCGAGAATTTGTTGATCTTGCAAGTAAGGTGGCTGGCGGCAAAAAACCTAAAGTACTCGTTGTAACCGCGGGTGAGCGAGATAGCTTCGCAGCTGCAGATTTATACGTGAATACCTTTGCATCAGCTGGAGCAGAAACGCTTTGGTTGCCTATTGATCCAGCATACCAAGTGGCTAAAAATAGTGAAACATGTGAAAAATTAGCAACTTATCGAGCTAATATCCAAGGCGCATGGAACCGTGATGCAGTTTATCCTTACTGGTCTGAAAAGCAGACTCAATTTTGTAAAAAACCTCGCTTAACCATTGCAGAAATTAAAAGTGCAGACGCTATTTTTATTGGTGGTGATGATCAAACCTTAATCTTTAAAGCATTTAAATCGAGTCAAGGCTATGACACTGAAGAGCTTAAACTGATAAAAGAACTGGTAGAAAAAGGAAGCTTAATTGTTGGTGCATCCAATGCCGGTACAGCTGCACTAAGTGGAGGTCAGTTTATGGCTTCAACAACACCGATGATCACAAGTGGTCGTAGTTTAAATGCGTTACTTAATGGCAGCCACAATACTACGGCTCCTAAACTTGGCTGCGCTAAAGAAGGTAGCTGCCAATCTGGACTAGATGAAAATGATTTAACGTACCAAAGTAAAGGCGGATTAGGATTGTTCCGCTGGGGGATTTTGGATACACACTTTTCGGAAAAAGGCAGGCAAGCGCGTTTAATTAAACTAAGTGCAGATACTGACACACGATTCGGCTTTGGTATTGATGAGAAAACAGCTTTATTAGTTGGTTGGGAAAGAAAAGATAAGAAACAAGTGAACTTTAGTGTTGTGGGTCAAGGCGGTGTCTATGTTATTGATAATGAAACAACAGAGAACAAGTTTAAAGGTGACGTATCTAAGTTAAATAATGTTTCGACGCATTACATCACGACAGGCGACACAATGTTGTATCGTCAGGGGGAGTTAAAAGTGACGTTTGCTCCTTGGAAATACAGCGTTAACAATCATCAAACACCTTTATTAGTCAGCGGCACTATTTTTAGTGGCCAAAATTACAAGAAAATATCTCAATTAATGTGTATGACGCAGGCTAAAAGTGCCCAAGGTCGACAGCAACGTAACGAACGTGGATTCCAGTTAGATATTAAGAAGTCACGTTCTACGCTAACTCGTATGGGAGTTACTACTCACATGGGTGTTGAAATGAAACTATGTTCTTACCGTAATTTCCAGGTAGATATTAGTCCTTTGCTATAATCAGCATTTAGTTAATTGAAGATATAATTAAATGTCACAATTTGAGTTAACGGCAAACTCTAAATATTTAATTGAAATTTATCAAAAATTTGGCAGCAAACGCTTAGGTATTGGCCTGTACTTGGCTACCTTGTTTGTTGCCTCCATTGTCCAACTGATCTATCTATATATTGCTTTTGGTTATATTAATATCAATCAAATCGCGATAAACCTTTTCTTTCTCGCATTAGTAATTCCATTTTTTATTTTTGGTTACTTAAACTTAATTAAAAAGTTTATTCATACCGTTGACTATATAAATGATTCAAGTCGACAAGAGCACCTTTTAAATCAAAATCTTCAAGACAATATCTACCGTTTGAATTATGAAATTGAAGAGCGTAAGAACGCATTCCAAGCAAAACGTAGAGCAGTTGATGAGCTTCGAAAAGAGGTTACCGAGCGTAAGAAAATGCAGCAAGAGTTGCAGGAGCAAAGTTTACTGCTGCGTTCGATTGTTGATAGTTCACCTGACTTATTCTATTACCGCGATGAAAATGGTTTATTCGCATCATGCAATCGCATGTTTGAAAAGATCATCGAAAAATCAGCATCAGAGATTTTAGGTAAACGTCCTTCAGAAGTGTTTGCTGATAATCCTGCGATTGAAGCAATTGTTAACGATCATGAAGTTTTTTCTCATCATGTTGAATTAACCATGGATGTCGAGTTTTTTACAGAAAACGGCTCATGTTGGTTCGAAATGAGAAAAGTGCCGTTTTATGATGGCCAAGGCAAATACATTGGATTGCTGGGGTTTGGGCGTGATATTACGGAACGTAAACTAACGGAAACTAAACTCGAACGAGCATATTTAGAAAAAGGGCGGTTTATTGCAACATTAAGCCACGAATTAAGAACTCCGCTTAATGGTATTGTAGGTTTAGCAAGAATGCTGCTCGAATCTGAAATGAATCAAGAACAACGTAGTTGGGTTAATACAATTTTCAGCAGCGCTGAAACATTAGGTAATATATTTAATGATATTATTGACTTAGATAAGTTAGATAGAAGTGAACTCGATATTTCTTACGAATCGGTTTGTTTAACAGACTTTATTAATGATGTTTTCAACTTTGGCTGTTTAGTCGCACAGCAAAAAAACTTAGACTTTAAAATTCATCGTGAAGGGCCGTTGGAAAAGTTTGTTTACCTCGATCCAACTCGCTTGCGACAAGTATTATGGAACTTAATTAATAATGCGGTGAAATTTACCAAACAGGGTGAAATAGTGTTAACAGCAAGGCTTATTCAGCTTGGTGACTTGCCAATGCTAGATATTGAGATCTCTGACACTGGTATTGGCATTCCTGAACACGAGCTAGATAATATTTTTGAGCTTTATTATAAGGTAAGTGCAAAAGGGCAAAATAATGCGCTTGGCTCGGGTATTGGTTTAGCAGTTTCTAGAACACTAATTGAAAAAATGGATGGCACAATTAGTGTTCAAAGTAGAAAAGGTGAGGGAAGTTGCTTCAGTATTAGCCTTCCGGTGCAATTTGCTCAAAAAGAAATGCCTGCATTGTATGATGGTAAGCCGTTACACATCCTGTTGGTTGAAGACGTGCCGCTTAATGCGCAAATTGCGATTGCCTTATTAGAGCAGCGCCATCATGAAGTGGTGTGGGCTGAAACGGGAGAAGATGCACTGGCATTTTTAGAAACTGAAGATGACTTCGATTTAATATTGCTAGATATGCAATTACCCGATATGAATGGCAGTGAAGTGGCAAAGATTATCAGGCAAGAGTCGCGCTTTGATAGTGTAGCTATGGTTGCACTAACCGCAAATGTGAGAAAAGCTGACGAAGAGCTGAAAGGCATTGATATGCAGGGCTCGTTAGCCAAGCCATTGAACACGGCTAAATTGGATAACGTATTAGCAAATCTATTTGGCAGCAGTGATAATCATGAATTAATTGTGGTTAACTCAAGTGATATTGAAAACGTGGAGGAGCCAGTCTCTGTCTATCAAGGTCATCACGTTGAAGCCCTTGATGCAACGACTTTAGCTGAGGATACAAAAACGGAATTATCGCTGTTAGACGAATCAGCAATTGATGACTTCTTGGTGGCGTTAGGAAAGGAAGCTTTCACACGTAGTATTAATTTATTTAAAACCTTATATCCTGCTTACCTCAAAGAAATAGAGAATGCGCTAGAGCAGCAAAATGCAGAAAGTCTTACTTCTTCAGCTCATAAGCTTAAAGGTGCGGCGGGGTCGATTGGTCTTCGTAGAATACAATCTATTGCTAAAGAGATAGAAAACACACAACAATACGACTGGCAGAAATTACCTGAAGATATTGAACAATTAAGAAAGCACGTAGAGTACGACTTATTAACTGTATTTGAATATTGTGAGAGGCATCGCTAGGATTTAGCCTAAAGCGTTGTAAGCTTAAGGTAGATACTGTTACAGCTAACGACAGCTAACGTCGCTGGTAAGCTTCTTAAGGTGATGCAGAGCGAAATTTTGTATTGGTTTAATAAGATGTTTAAGGTAATAAAAAAGCAGTGTTACTTATTAAATAACACTGCTTTAATCGTCAACTTAACAACGTAAGTTTATTGAGGTAAGTTTATTGAGCGTTTTGCTTTTCGATTTTACCGATAAAGCGATATCCTTCACCGTGAATCGTGCTAATTAGCTCTACGCTTTCATCTTCACTTTCAAAGTGCTTACGAATACGTCTAACAGTTACGTCAACAGTTCTGTCGTTCTCTCTAAGCTCGCGGCCTGTCATGTGCTTGATCAGCATTTGACGAGAGAAAATTTTACCCGGCGAGTCTAGCATTAGTCTCAATGCGCGGTATTCACCTTTAGGCAGTCTTCTTGATTCACCTGATGGTGACGTTAAACAGCGACTATTTTCGTCTAGTATCCAGCCATTGAACTTAATAATACCGTCGTTACTGATAGGATCTTCTGCTGGGCCACCTAGTGCACGTTGTAACAAGTTACGTGCTCTGATAGTTAACTCTCTAGGATTGAATGGCTTAGTAACGTAGTCATCAGCACCAATTTCTAGTCCTAAAATTCTGTCAACGTCATTATCGCGACCAGTAAGGAAAATGAGAGCCATATCCCCAGTTTGTCTTAACTCTCTTGCTAGAATTAAGCCGTTCTTGCCAGGCAAGTTAATATCCATAATAACTAGATTTACGGTGTGAGTAGACAACTGTTCGTGCATTTGCTCACCGTCAGTCGCTTCTAATACATTATAGCCTTCTGCTTCAAACAGGCTGACTAAATTGAGGCGAGTTACATCTTCGTCTTCAACGATTAGGATGACAGGTGTTTCCATTGTATTTAGGACCTTTAGTTAAGATTGCACCATAAAAGTAGTATTGGTTATTTAGACCAAATACCCTCTGTGCAATACATTATATTCAAACAAACCCACGGATTATAAGTTGAATACAGCAAAGACTCAAGATGCTATTTTTGTGGGTAGAATTTCGCTAAAGCTAATAACTTAGCATTAATACGTAAGCTGCTTTGCTTAAGTTCTTTACGGTTAACATAAAATTTGATTTTTTGCTGTTCATAAACCAGTGAGATTAAACCACCATTAGCCAAAAATTCTTGGCTATCGCCTACAGTTAACTGCGTTTTAGACAATAACTTTAGGCTTGCTTCAGTAATATATTCGATGTCATGCTTTGAAATATATACGAGTTGGCAGCTTTTGTTGCTTTCGTCGTCCAAAGGTAAGGCAAGTTTGCGTATAGTTATATTGTATTTATCTGTTTTCAACGTGTCTTTTTGTTGTAAGACGCTTGATGGTGATTCAGGTGATGTGTCGGAGAAACAGAAGATTAGTTCATTTTGCGATACTCCTTGCCATTGCACAAAGCGCGTCATTTTAAATATAAAAGCAGCACGTACAGCCTCAACCGATACTGCTTGTGCGTTAGCTGCAGCATTATTGATAAGCAGCAATAGCAGAACGCATAAGCATGCTATTGTGCGATGTTGAAAAGCAATATTTCTATTCATGATGTATGCTGCACAATAACAGGAAACACAATTTCAAAGGTAGCGCCTTTATTGGGCTTTGTTTGCATGGTAATGCGACCTTGTAGAGCTTGTGTTACAAGGTTATACACTAAATGCATGCCTAAACCACTTCCTCCTGTGCCTCTGGATGTTGTAACAAAAGGGTCGAAAATCTTATTCTGTATTTCAGGCGCGACGCCTTTACCATCATCCGAATAGGTTATTTTAATTTCGTTTTGTTGGTTTAATAATTCAACGTTAATGTTTATATTTCCGCTATGGTTTTCATCAAAAGCATGAATTAGCGAGTTCATCATCAGGTTAATAATAATTTGAGTAAGAGGGCCAGGCTTTGATGTAACAAGCAGTTGTTTGTCACAGTCAATGGTAATTTTGTGATCAACTTTTTTCAGATGTGGACGAAGTGTTACTAATACTTCTTGTAATAATTTATGACAACTAAATGTGCGTGTTTCTTCATGAGATTGGTCAACTGCAACCTGTTTGAAACTTGAAATAAGTTCTGCTGCACGGTCGAGGTTGCGGTAAATAATATTAAGGTTATCTTCGCCTTCTTTTAAAAAGCGTTTGAGTTGATTTGCACTTAGTTTTTCATTTTCAAACGCTTCTTGAATCTTGCGTAATTTATCTAACATAAGTGTCGACGCGGTAACACCGAGCCCAATAGGGGTATTTACCTCGTGTGCGACGCCCGCAACCATTTGCCCAAGTGAAGACATTTTCTCTGTTTCAACAATTTGCTGCTGATATTGGTGCATTTTTTCTAATGTTGCCAGTAGCTCGGCGTTTGACTCTTTTAATGCGATAGTGCGCTGATTGACTTTTTCTTCTAAGTTTTGATTTAAAGTTAGGTTTTCTTGTTCTGCCTTATCACGCTTATGCATGGTTTGCTCGATACGCTGAAGCATAATGTTGAAGGTTTTAGCTAACGTATCTAATTCAGCAACTGGTATTCTCTCCATTCTTACTGAGTAGTCTTTTTCTTTTGATATTTTCTGTACTGTTCTAACAAAGCTTTGTATTGGGCGGTTTATGCGCCGCTTAATAGCTAATGCAAGCAGTAGTGCAATTATCAATAACGTGGCTAATAGCACGCCAGACATAGTTAAACGTTCAAGCTGATTTTCTTTTAGCTTGTCTAGCGAGGCACGAATATACACATAGCCATAGGTAAGGCCTTCGTATTCAATTGGTTCAATATACTCAAGGTAGTCGGCAGTAAACGTCGGGGTTTGCAGTTGCTCTATTTGAGTTATTTTTGAAATAACAGTCGGCACCCCCAATTTGTTGTAGCTGGTAAAAAAGTGAGCTTCCTCAGTAATTTCATCTTTTTTATAAATATGTATATTTTCTATTGTGTTGATAGCTTGAAATGATGCTAAGCGTGTTTTTTCAGTATCTGGGTCATTAAAAATAATACTTGTACTTGCGTTAAAGGCGATTAAAGCAGCGGTAGACGTTACTTGATTAATTAGCTCTTCTTTTTGGGATTTTATTTCGAGCGTAGTCATGGCGATAACTTGCACCATTAATGACAACGCGCAGATGGACATGATCCCCCAAATTAACGCATTTTTAATAGAAATTTTGGTTTTAAAGTCAGTCAATTATGAGTTACATAAATTAGATAGGCTTAATTATAGTTAAGCATAAACTGCTTTTTTAACAACTAATTATTTGTAAATCTCGCCACCAACATTAGCACACCTAGCTATTTATAAGGTGCTCAAAAAATCAACTTAAGCTTGGTAAATGCTAAACTTTTTGGTTTTGGTGATACACAAGCATTGGCCAAACGTTTTTTCAATAATAGGCGGGTATTTAAGAAATGAGTTAGCAACAATGTAGAGGCCGTGGGATTTGTTTGTACGACTGTTTAAATGTGACTTTGCATCCCTTAAAAATTGCTCTGTCATGTCGTACCGAGTTTTGACACCGTCATGAAAAGGCGGGTTAGATACTATGTAGTGATAGTTTTGAGTAATTTCTGAAAGACCATCAGATAAAAATACTTCGCCGTCTAACCCTTGTTCCATTAATGTTTTTTGTGTTGATGCTACAGCAAGTGCGCTTACATCAACCGCGGTCACTTGAGCTTTAGGATTATTTTTGGCAAGCCATGCTGAAATAACACCCGCGCCACAACCAAAGTCTAATATTTTTCCACTCAATGGCGTTTTGTGCTCAGTTGCTAATGTTTCAAGCAGTAGTTTAGTTCCTTCATCTAACTCTGTTTGGCTGAACACGCCAGGCAGGGCATATATATCCAATTCAGTATTAGCCACGTTGAATGAGTATTTGCTAAACCAGTCTTCAGGTTCAAATGCCTGCTTTTCTTTAGGTGCCGAAATAGCAAATAGTGAGCAATGTCTGGCTGAGTCAATTTTATCAACGCTTACGGTGTATTCTTTCAATAATTTGGGTAGTGATTTTACGCCACCTTTATTGTCGCCAACCACATACACAACCCCATCACTTTTTAATTGTGCAAAAATATTTTCAATGTTGAAAAGAAATTCTTTTTTAGATTTTGGAAAAAAAAGTAACGCAGCATCGAATGTTTGAGCTTCGTTATACCAAGGGCCAATATGATGGTTTACGGTATGGTTAGAGGTTGTAGCACAGACTTTTTGTGCATTTTGATAAGAGGCAAAATTCGACGTGAAAGCCGTAATACATTTCGCGTGTTGGCAAACGGTAGTCAGTAGGTTATCTGTAAACGCATTAAATATGAGTAGCTGCTCCACCTCTAATAAATCAATATTTCTAACAATAAGCTGGCTTGGGTTTGAAAGTGGTGACATAGCTAATCTCTGACTAAATTATTTCGTACAAATGATAATGTTGATGAAGATGGCAAAGTGTAAAGAGAAAATGCTCAATCCGTTTTTTAGTTACGCGTTGCGTAAAGAAAGTGATTGAGCATTCAGTTGCAGATTACTTCACACGCTTAAACATAATATCCCAAACACCATGACCAAGTTTTTGGCCACGATTTTCGAATTTAGTCAATGGGCGATGATCTGGACGTGGCATATAATCGCCATCTGTTGCTAAGTTTTCAAAGCCTTCCATTTGGTTCATGACTTCTATCATGTGTTCGGCGTAATTTTCCCAATCGGTTGCCATATGAAAAACACCGCCTATTTTTAGTTTTTCTTGAAGTTTTGAAACAAATTCAGTTTGCACAATACGACGTTTGTGGTGGCGTTTTTTATGCCATGGATCAGGGAAGAACAACTGCACAGTGGCTAAAGAGTTGTTCGGAATATTATCTCTTAGTACTTCTACTGCATCGTGCTCATAAACACGTAAGTTTTTAACATCGTGCTCAGCGGCTTCACTCAAGCAAGCGCCTACGCCCGGACGGTGTACTTCTATACCGATAAAATCTTTTTCTGGTGCATTTTTTGCCATTTCAACTAACGACTTGCCCATGCCAAAACCGATTTCTAATACAACGTCACTCGTACGGCCAAACACATCTGCAAAATTGAGTTGCTGATCATTATGCGTTAATCCCATAGTTGGCCAGTACTTTTCCAGTGCACTAGCTTGCCCTTTAGTTAAACGGCCTTCTCTTTTTACAAAGCTTTTGATTTCGCGAATGTATTTGCCTTCGGCTTTTGCTTGTTCCAGTGTTTTTTGGTCTTTTTGCATGGTGACTTGTTTGATGTGCGTTAGTTTTAAAGGTGCTAATTATCGCCCGTATTAATAGGCTTAACAAGTTTATCCTTGTTTTTTGCTAACGAAAGCCTAGACTGTGCCGCAATTTTAAGAAGATAGATGTTGTTTGAGTGGCAAAATACGTGACTAACGCTGAATTTATTTTATATGACGATACTTGGTTTGCCGATCAGGTTGTTAACTGGTATCACGCTAAAGGGCGAAAAAATTTGCCATGGCAACTGAACAAAACACCTTACCGAGTTTGGGTATCGGAAATCATGTTACAGCAAACTCAAGTGGCAACAGTTATTCCTTATTATCAACGTTTTATGGAACGCTTTCCAAATATTGAAAGTTTAGCAGAAGCACCTCAGGACGAAGTGTTAAACCATTGGACAGGGCTTGGCTATTACGCGCGAGCAAGAAACTTACATAAAGCTGCTCAGCAAGTGGTTGATATCCATGATGGAGTGTTTCCTAGTAACATTGAAGATGTAATTGCATTGCCGGGAATTGGCAGAAGTACTGCTGGTGCTGTTTTATCGCTATCGCTTGGGCAGTCACACCCAATTTTAGATGGTAATGTAAAACGCGTACTTACTCGCTTTATGGCCTTAGAAGGTTGGCCGGGTAAAAAAGATATCGAGAATAAATTGTGGCAAGCTGCAACCCTTTACACCCCAAAGCAAGAAGTTCCAGCCTATAATCAGGCGATGATGGACTTAGGTGCCACAACCTGTACACGCTCAAAACCTAAGTGCGATATTTGCCCGTTAATTGATCGCTGTGCAGGTTATCAAACGGGTAAACCAACTCAATTTCCAACGTCTAAACCGAAGAAACAAATTCCTACAAAAAGCACAATAATGCTGGTGATTAAACAAGACGATAAAGTGCTGGTTAAAAAGCGTCCGCCGACGGGGATTTGGGGTGGGTTATATTGTTTCTACGAAGTTGAAGAAGAGCAAAATATTGCAGAAACATTATCAAGTTTGGGTTTAGTTGCGCTATCACAGCATGAGTTAAGTTCGTTTAGGCATACTTTTAGTCACTATCATTTAGATATTAAGCCAATACTCATACAAGTTGAACATAGTGATAATTATTCTATAACCAAAGTGGCTGAGCATGAATTGCAGCTTTGGTACAATTTAAATGTAACACAAAAAGTAGGGACAGCTGCCGCTACTCAAAAAATTTTAGAGATGATTATCTAGCGTGCGTGTTGGAAGGTAATATAGCTACAAATAAAATTGTATTGGCTATTTTGGTCAGTAATATAAACTATGAATAGGGTAAGCCCTAGTAAAGATTTTTGAATGAATTAAGGAATTAGAAATGTCGCGTACAGTGTATTGTGAATATTTAAAAAAAGATGCTGATGGTTTAGATTTTCAGCTTTATCCGGGCGAGTTAGGTACCAAAATTTATAATCACATTTCTAAAGAAGCTTGGGCGTTGTGGCAAAAAAAGCAAACCATGCTTATCAATGAGCACAAATTAAACATGATGGATGAACAGCATCGCGCGCAGCTAGAAGAAAGCATGGTGAAGTTTTTATTTGAAGGTGAAGATATTGTGGTAGAAGGTTATAAGCCACCTGAAAAATAACGCCAAATCTCTCTATAAAGCCAATGTAAATAACCTGACTGTGGTAATGTTTATATTGGTTTTCTCTCGTTTTGATTACGTTTAATCATTGCAATCATGGCACGTAAATAGCGTATCAGGGAGGATCTCATCACATCAGATTACTAATTACATCAGATTATTAGCATTAGGCTACTAATATCACCATTGGTTTTATGTATTTCTAAAACACGCTCTAATAACATTTAACTTCAATAAATCCCCCCTATCTGCACAATATATGTTGGCTACGCTAAATCATTAATGTAACGTCTAATTATCATAATAAAAAATACAGCCAGCATTATCTTTAGTTGGCTATGACTTTAAATGAAGAATATTAAACGGGGAAAGTGAAATGAAAAGATCAGCATTAAGCTTAGCGCTAATTGCGGCTATAGGTTTGGCAGGTTGTAACAGTGCACAACAATCTAACTCGGCAAGTTATGAAAGTGCGGTAGCTTCCGAGCAAAGTGTAAGCGAGCGTTTCACGCAGTTTTCCGATCAGTTTATCGAAGATTATTGGAGACAGTTTCCTGAGTCCTCTACATGGGCTGGATATGGTAAATACGACCACATAATTACTATTCCGAATGCGGAATCAATGGTAAGCAATATGGCGTTTGTTGAGTCTAAACTAGCGCAGCTTCGTGCTTTTGACCTAACTAAATTAGCACCTAAACAAAAAATTGATTATTACTTAATAGAAAATGCGTTACAAAGTGAAGCTTGGTATACCAAAACGTTTAAAGACTGGCAGTGGAATCCATCTAATTACAATGTAGCCGGAGGTTTTGCACAAATACTTAATAGCCGATTTAAGACCGATGATGAGAAACTATCACTTGTGTTAAAACGGTTACAGTATGTACCAGATTACTACAATGCAGCACAGCAAAACATTAATAATCCAACATTAGAATATACTCAGCTGGCTATTCAGCAAAACCAAGGTGCTTTCAGCATACTGAATGATGAATTACTAAAGAAAGTGGAGCAATCTAATCTTTCGTCAGACGACCAAAAACTCTTTATGGGGCGCTATAGTCAAGCAGTCGAAGCCATAAAAAACTATATCTCATTTTTAACAGCACTCGAGCAAACATTAGCTAAAAATGGAGATGCACGTTCATTTAGAATTGGCGAAGCACTTTATGAAGAAAAATTTGCGCTTAATATCCAGTCTGGTTACACCGCAAAACAAATGAATCAAAAAGCCTTGGCAGATAAGGCTCGAGTAACCGCTGAAATGGTTAAGCTTACCGAGCAATTATGGCCAAAGTATTTCCCTAATACAGCAAAGCCCGCGTCTGACAACGAAGCTATTGCAAGGCTCATCAAACACTTATCAGTTAAACATGTTGCTAAAGACAATTTTATATCTGAAATTAAGCGTCAAATTCCTGAGCTTGAAACGTTTGTTCGTAAAAATAATTTAGTAACGCTGGATCCTGACAAGCCATTAGTGGTGCGCGAAACGCCAGAATATATGCGAGGTTTCGCAGGTGCATCAATTAGTTCTCCGGGACCTTACGATAAAAAAGAAAATACGTATTACAATGTAACGCCGCTAGACAATATGGATGAAGAGCAAGCCGAGTCATACTTAAGAGAATATAACCACTGGATATTACAAATTTTAAATATTCATGAAGCCATTCCTGGGCACTATGTGCAACTGGTTTATGCTAACGAATCACCATCATTAATTAAAAGCGTATTTGGTAACGGCGCAATGATAGAAGGTTGGGCTGTTTACGCTGAGCGCATGAT
Source organism: Flocculibacter collagenilyticus (assembly GCF_016469335.1). NCBI lineage: Bacteria > Pseudomonadati > Pseudomonadota > Gammaproteobacteria > Alteromonadales > Pseudoalteromonadaceae > Flocculibacter > Flocculibacter collagenilyticus. The sequence goes on along the minus strand of NZ_CP059888.1, from coordinate 3,056,520 downwards.
GCTTGAAGAGGGCTACGGCAATTTTGAGCCAGAAATGTGGTTAATGTATTACAAATGGAACTTACGAGTGATTTGTAACACCATTTTGGATTACGGTATTCACGTAAATAATATGACCCAAGAAGAAGGGTTAGATTTACTCATGAACGGCGCGTTTCAAGAGCGAGCAGAAGCCGAAGGCAAGTGGCGAAGAGCAACACTAAGCCAAGTTCAACTTACCAGTTATTACAGCGGTTACCGTGAAATATACGACTTTCGTGAAGCGCAAAAGCAAAAATTGGGCAGTGACTTCGACCTAAAAGCATTCCACGAGCAATTTTTAAGTTATGGTAGTGCGCCAGTAAAATATATTCGTCAATTGATGAAGTAAATTTATACGGATTAAGTAGTTTTGAACGAGAACGCCTAGACTTCTTAATCCGGTTTTTCGTTCACTGTCAACCTCCTCCATAGAGGGCTATCTCTTCAAGAGTGCTGTGCTTCAGAGTTAGCCTACTACTTACAATATAGAGATTTACATACTATGTTTTTTGTACTAAATTCCGGCGTTGGTAATATAAACTAGCTATGTCGATATCTAATTAAATTTACAATTTAGCATGTTTACTTGCACGGATATTCTTGGCGCAAAGTAGTGTAAACCACAAATAACGCTAACTCATCAGAGTCAGATTTGCTCAAAAGGTTGTAGGCTACTTTATTTATAACTTCTTTAATTGGGACAGGTTTCCCTAGGCAAAAGTCATTACTTACAGGTGCAGCATACCTATTTAAGCGGTTATTTATACGAGTTTTGAACGCACGTTCAGAAAAGGTCAAACGTTTATCAGCTTGAGGATCGGAAGTTATCCCAGAATCAATAGCTACAGCTCCATCGATAAAGCCTTTTATATAACGAATGCATTGCTGGCTCTCGCTGCTTTCACTATCTACCTGAAAATTTTTACATAAACCATATAATTCTTTTTGTGTCAGCGGTTCAATAGCAACTGAAGAATTGGTCTGCGTCATGCCAAAAATAATCACAGGCAAGTAAAGTAAACTACCACGGTTCTTCATTATATTTTCTCCTGATATGAGATGGTATTTGTTAATTGGGGTGGTTAGCGTTAAAAACGCAAAACAAATTGTAGTTGTTACCTATTATGAAATTTTACACATCATTAATTAATGTGCATTCCGTCATTTCAGCTAGACCGCTAAATAAGTTATCGCTATTTAATAAGTTATAGTTCAATTACAGATAAAACCGCAATGTTAAATAAAAAGTTGCTGGCATTTTTCTATTGCCTGTAATAGCTATTTAATAAACTTGAATGCATTGAGTAGGAACCCAATGCATTGTGCAATCACTCAGAACTAATCAATGTTTACCACAACCTTTCCCTTTGCGCGCCCCGTCGCTAAATAACTCAGCGCTTTTTTGCTTTCACTAAAAGAGTAAACTTTATCAATAATCGGTTTGATAATTTGATCTTGGTATAATTCGCCAAGTTTAGTTAGTTGCTCACCGTTAGGTCGCATAATTACCATACGATATAGTGCAGACTTATTTTTAGCCAGTTTCATAATTTTACGAGACTTAAACTTCAATAGGGTGCTAATGAACCAGTTCACACCAAACTCATCTATGGTTTGAGGATCTAAATCACCTACAATCGAGACAACTCGCCCACCTTGTTTAATAACTCGAAAGGCGTCTTTAGTATATTCTCCACCGAGCGTGTCATACACTAAGTCAAACTCATTAATTAACTCGATATAGTTTTGCTTTTTGTAATCGATCACGCGGTCTGCGCCGAGTTGTTTTACCCATTCAACATTGTTGGTGCTGGTGGTAGTAGCGACATAAGCGCCGTGTGCTTTAGCCAATTGAATAGCCATTGAGCCAATGCCACCTGAACCTGCATGAATCAATACTTTGTCGCCTTTTTTAAGCTTACCAATGTTAATCATAGCCTGTAAGGACGTTAAGCCAACCAATGGTATGCTGGCAGCTTCAGTATGTGATAAAGCAACAGGTTTTAGTGCTAGGTGTTCATGTTCAACTACTGCATATTCAGCTAAGGTGCCTATTTGTTCTTCACTGACTCGGGCAAACACTTGGTCGCCAATGTTAAAGTTAGATACTGCTGAGCCAACGTCAACGACTTCACCACTTAAATCAAAACCTAAGCCACTAGGTAGTTCAAGTTTAATCAGAGCCTTAAAGTTACCATTGACCACCTTATAATCTACTGGATTAATACTAGACGCATTTACCTTAACCAATACTTGTGAGCTTGTAATTGTTGGTTTGGCAATAGTGTTAAACGATAAACTTGCGTCAATATCACCATATTGAGTTAACTGTAATGCTTGCATGATGTGTGTTCCTAATACTGTAAACAAATAATTTGATAAGTTGAGCGATATGTTAAGAGGCAAAAGGCTTAAGAAAAATAGGCACTTTTGATATACACTTTTGCTTAAAAGGCAATAAAGCTGATTTTTTAATGGAAAAAGAATGGATAAATTACGAGGGCTTAAATATTTTAAACGCGTGGCTGAACTAGGAAGTTTTACATTAGCTGCTAATGAATTTGATGTACCTGCATCGTCAATTTCAAGGCGGGTAAGGGACTTAGAAACACTAATTGGTGTTGAATTATTGCAGCGTAGTACTCGCCAAGTGCATCTTACTGAACTTGGGCAACGTTACTACTCTATGATATGTGAAGGCATTCAGCGTTTAGATGAAGCCGATGTCATGATCAGTCAGCAGCTAGAGGCACCTGCTGGAGTTATTTCAATAAGTTGCATGCCGACATATGGTGAAAAGCGATTAACCCCCATTTTGTTAGAGTTTAATAAACTTTATCCTAAAATTATTTTCGATTTGCACTACAGCGATGAACTTATTTCGCTAGGGCAAGATCCTGTTGATATTGCGATTCGCGGCGGATTTGCACCTGATGAACATTTAATCGCAAAGCGGCTATCTAACAATGAATTTATATTAGTTAGTTCTCCACAGTATTTGGCTACCTTAGGTACTGATGCGTTACCCTTATCTAAAGCGCAACTATTGCAAGTTAACACACTTCAGTATCGTGCACCTTCGGGCATTATAGACTGGTATATGAATGAGTTAGATTGGCAGAAATTGCCCTTAGCACCCAGTTTAATTAGTAATAATGGCAGTGTATTTGAGCAAGCGTTGATTAATGGTCGTGGTATTGCATGCGTGCCTAAGTGGAGCGTTGCTAACTATTTGGCTTCAGGGGAGTTAGTGAATGTGCCTACAGAGTTCCCAGTATCAGTTAGCCCCGGTGGTGATGTGGGCGTGTTTATGTTGTTTTTGAAATCTAAGTATCAGATTACAAAAGTTAAGCTGTGTATTGATTATATTTACACGCAACTATGTGACATTGAGCTTCAGCAAACAATTAAGAATTAAAGAATATTTCATCAAAGTTTCATTTGTCACATTTATGTCATAAATAGTATCTACACTTGAGCGCATAAACTTGCTTGCTACTTCAAATATCCTGAAGTGGCTCAATTAATCTTCCAATGTATGGAGCTTATAATGAAACTTAAAACTTTAGTCAGTGCATTAGGTTTTGCTGCTGCAACGATGATCTCAAGCCAAGCGATGGCCGTTGATGCAAACTTACCAGAATATGAAAAAACCAGTGGTATTTCGGGCAACTTATCATCGGTTGGTTCAGACACGTTAGCAAACATGATGACATTTTGGGCTGAAGAGTATAAGCGTTCATACCCTAATGTAAATGTGCAAATTCAAGCTGCGGGCTCATCTACAGCGCCACCAGCACTAACTGAAGGTACTTCTCAGTTTGGTCCAATGAGCCGCAAGATGAAGTCAAAAGAAAAAGAAGCATTTGAAAAACGCCATGGCTATAAACCAACACCTGTTCGCGTTGCAATTGATGCATTGGCAGTATTTGTTCATAAAGATAACCCAATTCAAGGTTTATCAATTAACGACGTAGATGCAGTATTCTCTTCTACACTAAAGTGTGGCTCGGGCAACAAAGTAACGCGCTGGGGTGACTTGGGCTTAAATGGTGAGTGGACAAACAAAGACGTTCAGTTATTTGGTCGTAACTCTGTTTCTGGCACATACGGATACTTTAAGAAAAAAGCCCTTTGTAAAGGCGACTTTAAAAATACGGTAAATGAACAGCCTGGCTCTGCGTCTGTTGTGCAATCAGTATCAGCATCATTGAATGCAATTGGGTATTCAGGAATTGGCTATAAAACGTCAGGCGTTCGTGCTGTTGCGCTTGCGAAAAAAGGCGGTGAATATGTTGATGCAACAATGAATAATGCGGTTTCGGGCAAGTATCCGTTATCACGCTTCCTATATGTTTATGTGAACAAGCATCCTAATAAACCGCTTTCACCAATGGAACAAGAATTCTTAAAAATGATTTTGTCTAAAGACGGTCAAAAAATTGTTGAAAAAGACGGATACATTCCTTTGCCTGCTAAGGTAGCGCAAAAAGAAATGAAAAAGTTAGGCTTACTTTAGCCTAACTTGTTGTAAGCACGTTGTTTAATGTAAAAATACAAGGACTGTATAAATACTAGCTAAAACTAGTACCAACCTGTTGCCCCAGCTTGCTGGGGCATTTTTAATTTGAAAAGCCTGAGCTAGTTAACGCTTAATTCAATTCCTAATTTTTGTAACTGTATTATTTCATTTTCTAAATCTGCTTTTAATAGCGCTTGCTTAGTTAACCACTGCTGAGGCAGTGTGAGTTTACATGCGTTGTCTTTTGCACTAAAGCTGTACTGCGGCAAATACTGATCCTGACGTTTTTGGCTAAGTAACGACGCTAGACGAAAAATGGCAAGTAAGCGATGAACCTGCGGTGCTTTGTAATTGGTAAGTTGCGGTAGCAAATGCAGCTTTACCTTTTTACGATACATTCTTACCAATGCTGCCAATATATTCTGTTGCTCAACGTTAAAGCCAGAAAGTGGAGAGTTAGCGATGATGTAAGCTGAGTGGCGATGCACGCTAGATGCATTAATATGTAAACCGACTTCGTGTAATTGGCAGGCCCACTTTAATAATAGTTTAAGCTCTGGAGAGCCATTCAGTTGCCAACTTGTTTTGACTTGATCAAACAAGGACATGGCTGTTTGTTCCACTCTGCTGGCGTGAGCAGTGTCAGTATCAAAGCGCGTTGCTAAGCTGTTTACCGCACGCTCACGAATATCACCTTGCTCATCATGCTCTACCATTTGGTAAAGTACACCTTCACGTAGCGCCTTATCGGCAAAGCGCATTCGTTTAATATTAAACATGTCAAATGCGGCGAGCAATATAGCTAAACCGCCACATAAAATAGAGCGTCGGTCTTCTGCTAACCCGTTAAGATTAACCTGATCAATGTGATCAACCGTTTGAACTCTTTGTTGCAATGCCTTGAGGGACGAGAGGGTTAAGCTGCCATCTGACATACCTTCAGCTTCGTGAATATCACAGATTGACTTTACCGCACCAGAAGTACCAAAACAGTGTTGCCAACCAAGAGATTGATATTTTTCAAGAATGGGTTCTAGCTCTTGCTGGGCAAGTAGTATGGCTTGTTGGAATGCTTCTGCAGTAATAGCGCCGTCAGCAAAATATTTATCCGTTAAGCTAACACAACCTACATTTCGGCTGCTTTGTGCTATTGGCGTAAAGGCCTCACCGATAACTAGCTCGGTGCTGCCACCACCTATATCGATAACTAATCTTTGCCCAAGAGAATGCACCGAGTTAGCAACACCTTGATAAATTAAGCGTGCCTCTTCTTGTCCTGAAATAACTTCAATAGGGTAAGGGAAAATGTCAGCTGCACGGCTAATAAAAGTATTGGCATTAATGGCGGTACGTAAAGAATAGGTAGCTACTACTCTTACATTTTGAAGGGGAAAGCCTTGTAATGTATCTGCAAAATAGCTTAGTGCTTTTAAACCACGTTGCATTGCTTCTTCGTCGAGTACGTTATTCTCATCAAGGCCAGATGCAAGTTTTACTTTTTGCTTTTCACGGTGAAGAATTTGTACGTCTTGATCGATAAAGCGAGCGAGCACTAAATGGAAGCTGTTAGAGCCTAAATCTACAGCGGCAACTGTATTAATATCGCGCTCGTGGCGTAATGGTTTACTTGTCATTCGTTATACAGTTAGTGGAATATATATCGCCGCACTTTAGCAGTTTTTTATATAACTGTTTAGTAGCAATCACTTGTATTTTTATAAGATACAACGCTATGACTCTAATCGCTTTATATAATTGTAAATTTCTACTTGGGAACGTATCGCTTTTTTAGGTGACTGAAATGCTTGCCTTTCAGGCATTTCGACTGCTGACAAATAGCAATTTTGTTGCTGTGAATCGATCACTCTTGCTTTAACGGTATCGTTAAATTGAATATCTAATAGGTCAAGAATGCGTGTTTTCAATTTCTCATTGTAAATTGGTACTGCCACTTCAACACGCTCATCTATGTTTCTACGCATCCAGTCAGCCGAAGAAATAAATACTTTAGGTGACCCATTATTTTCAAACACCATCACTCTAGGGTGTTCTAAAAATCGGTCAACAATACTCATAACAGTGATGTTTTCACTTACATTAGGAATATTTGGTACCAGTGAAACCATGCCACGCACTAATAACTTTATAGGGACACCTGCTGAGCTTGCCTCATACAATTTATCGATTAATTGCTTATCTACAAGGTTGTTTACTTTTAATTTAATACCGCTCGGTTTGCCTTGTTTTGCTTGGCTAATTTCATTATCAATTAATGTATTTAATCCATCTCGTGCGTTTAGTGGTGATAAGAGCAGGTGTTTAAATTCAAAGCGCTTAAAGCTATGAGAAATAAATTTAAAAACACTATCTACTTCCTGAGTAATGAATGGATCTTTGGTAAACAGGCTGAAGTCGGTATATATTTTGGCGTTTTTTTCATGAAAGTTCCCTGTGCCGATATGCGCATAGTTTACTAATTGCTTTTTTTCTTTACGGGTAACTAAACAGAGCTTGCAATGTACTTTTAATGAAGGGATACCAAACAAAACAGTCACGCCAGCTTCTTGCATGACTCTTGCCCATTGAATATTGGCTTCTTCGTCAAAGCGTGCGCGCAGTTCAACCACCACAGTGACTTGTTTGCCGTTGCGCACCGCGTCTTTTAATGAGCCAATAATGCGTGATTTTTTGGCTACGCGATAAATATTTAGTCGAATATGAGTGACCTTAGGATCGAATGAGGCTTGGCGAATGAATTCGGTGAAATGTTTAAACTTATGATATGGGTAATAGAGCAGGATGTCGCTTTGACTAATCGCCTCAAATACTGTGCTGTGGCGAGTGAACGCTTTACTTTCGATAGCGGGTAGCTTTGGAAATTCTAAATGGTTTTTGCCGATATTGGGAAAATTAATAAAGTCTTTAAAATTACGATAATGTCCACCTGCGGTAAGCGAATCGTAAGATGTTAGCTTGAGCTTTTTTTTAAGCATTTTAAGCATTCGTTCAGGCATACTTTGCTCATATACTGCTCGCACTGGCTCTGCTGTTAAGCGCTGCTTCAAGCTTTTAGATATTTTACCTAATATGCCTTCGTCAACCTCATCCTTGATATCGTAAGCTGCATCTCTTGTCACTTTAAATGAATAAGCGCTAATTCGTTCAAACTGAAATAAGCCCTTAAAAATAGCATGTAGAAAGTGGCAAACTACGTCATCTAATAGAATAAATTGTTTAGTGCTCATTTTTGATGATGTAGGCAATTGCACAAAGCGATTCATATCTTCACTTGGGATTTCAATCACGGCGTACGTTTGCTTACTTTCGTTGTCCATTTCAACAAAAAAGTACGTTAAATGGTCTTCAAGGCAGCTAATTAAATCTAAGGCATCGGTAACGATAATTGGGGATATAAACCGTAGTACCTTATCTTTAAAAAATTGTGCTAGCCATTTACTTTGTTCGTTAGAGAGTGAATCAGCGCTAACAATTTCTATAAAGTTGGCTGTTAGCTCTTTCATGACATCTTCAAAAATTTGATTAAATTTCTGGTGTAACACTAATACTTTCTTTTGAATATCATTAAGTAGCACTTCTTGATTAAAGTCGAATTCACTTTGGCGCAGATTACCCAGTAAAATCTTCCGTTTAACTTGTGATACGCGAACACGAAAAAACTCATCTAAGTTACTGGAAAAAATACCTAAAAATCGAACGCGTTCAATTACCGGATTAACAGGATCTTCAGCTTCCTGTAATACACGTTCATTAAAAGATAACCAGCTTAACTCTTTTGGAAAATAGCGCTGCTGAGAGGTAACAGATTGTGCTGAAAATGGTTGTTGGCTATCGTTTGGCATACAATTAGCCTCGTTATTATTAGAGCGGTTTATAAGCGATTATTTGTTTTGGAAGCGTAATGTAATAAATTTTAGACGGTTTATGCGTTTAAGCTAGGCTGTCGAAAATATGTAAATGGAAAAAGAAGCAAAGTAGGGTGAGTATAGTAGGTTTAGTATGTACGGTATGTGCGATGTGTACAGTAAGTCACATCATAGCTAATTGATGATGTGACTGAGAGAGTTAATCGCGGACAGTCTAGTCAAGCGAGTGTGTATTATGCTGATGCTTCACTTGGTTGATAAGCGTGTGAATCACTTTCATCGACTTCTGCTTCAACAAAAATATCGTTAGCAATGGACTCAAGTGCAGAAATGACCTCATCAGCATCCATACCCTTAGGTAACGTAACAGTAGCTTGTGCGTTAAAGATAGGTGAGCCCCAATTAGGTGCGCTTTGCTGTTTACTAGTAAAGTGTAAAATATTAGCGCCTTTATGCTGGATAACACTTGACAGTTCTTGCACAATGCCGGGTCTGTCATTACCTGTGATCACTAAGGTTAGTTTTTCTACATCAGAGATAAGCGCTTGTGCACCAAGTTCAACTTTTACTGATAAGTCTTCAAGGGATGCAAGTGCATCTTGCAATGTTTGTAAATGCGTTTCATCAACTTCTACTTGTACTATGCCAGCAAAATGACCCGCTAAGTGAGATAAATTACTTGCTAACCAATTACCATGGTTTTCAAGTACTGTTTTGGAAAGAGAGTCTACTAATCCTGGTTTGTCAGGACCAATAACAGTTAATACAAGTTGTTTCATTGGCAGATACCACTAGTCTTGAAAGGGAAGATAAGTCTAACTTTAATGCCATATTTTATCGAAGATGTCTAGTATTTTAGTCTTATAAATTTAATAAGTGTATAACAAGTTGCTAATCTTCTTCTTTATCAGCTGCTTACTAGTTGCTAGCTGTTTTCCCCGCCTAGTTAGAGCTAAAAATGGCATTTTTTTGCTGCTGTAACATTAGTGTCATATAAGTGAAATATAATCCGGCTCAAATTTTTAGGGTAGAGGCAAGTATGTCACAACAAAGTTCGATGGCTTTGACAACTGAAAGCTTTCGATTATATAAAGATAAATTCGCTAAATACGGCGTTACCTTTGGTGGCGTAATGGTTTTAGTGGCATTGTTGTTGATCTTTTTTTACTTATTGTACGTGGTTGAACCTATTTTCCATTCAGTTGAAATAGAAGAGCGTACTACCATTGAGTTAAATAAAAATAATGACATTGGCAATACATTAGCGGTTGGCTTAGAAGAGCAAACAGAAATTGGTTATCGATTTACAAGTACGGGTATAGTTGAGTTTTTTACGTTAAAAAAACCAACTTCAGGTACAACAATTAAATCTGTTTCTGTTACTGAACAAGCAAATATCAGTGCATTCGCTCAAACTGCCCCACATATTGGTCAATACGCTTATGCTTATGACGATGGTTCTGTAACTGTTGTTCGTCCTAGATTTCTTGTTACCTTCCCAGATAATAAACGAAAGATCTCGCCTGATATTGCTTATCCATTTGGTCAGGAACCATTACAAATTGACGAAGAAGGCCGTGCCCTTAAGCAGTTTGCGTTTTCAGTAGATGAAGAAACGGCTGGATTTATTGCGATTACTGAAGATAACGCGGTCATTTTTTCTCATTGGCTTGCTGAAGAAAATATGATGACGGAAGAAATTGAGTGGACGCCAACATTCTCCACGATTGAGATCCCGTCAACTAAGCCATCGCAAGTATTGTTAACTCCCGATTTATCACGTGCGATTGTACGTGCAGAGAATAATATTTTTATTGTTGATACACGCGATCCTGAAGACGTAGAAGTGATTCAAACATTTAGCGCGAATGCTCAAAATGCCAATGTGGTAGATGCAATGTTACTAGCAGGGGCTAACTCATTAATGATTACTAATAGTAATGGAGTTATTTCGCAGTGGTTTGAGGTTAATTCAGAAAACGGTAGGGCCTTCAAAGAAATACGTCAATTTGTCGGCAGTTCAGACAAAGTAAATAAATTATATCCTGAATATTACCGTAAAACGTTTTTTGCAACGGGTGACGATGGCTCACTTGGCGTTTATTACACTACGAGTGAAGCAACGCTATTACAACAGTCTATTTTTAACGGCCCGATTGACGCGCTTGCTGTTGCTCCGCGCTCTAACGCCGTTTTAATCGTGTCTGATAACACATTAAAAGTATTCGAAATTGAAAATGAACACCCAGAAGTTACCTGGTCTGCACTGTGGTCAGAAGTTTGGTATGAAGGCTACCCAGAGCCTGATTATATTTGGCAGTCTACCTCTGCATCAGATGATTTTGAGTCTAAATTCAGCTTAGTGCCTATTTCTTTTGGTACGATTAAAGCTGCAATGTATGCCATGCTATTTGCAGTGCCAATAGGCTTATCGGCAGCTATTTATACCGCTTACTTTATGTCACCAAGCATGCGTAAAACGGTAAAACCTACCATTGAGATTATGGAAGCCTTACCTACTGTTATTTTAGGTTTCTTAGCAGGTTTATGGTTAGCGCCATTAATGGAAGAATATTTACCCGCGGTGGTATTAATCCTCATTTTACTTCCTGTCGCAATAATACTTACCGCGTTTGCTTGGCACAATCTATCTAGCAAAGCGAAACAAATAGTGCCTGAAGGATGGGAGCCAATGATCTTGGTACCTATTGTAATCATTGTTTCATACTTCTGTTTTGCCGTGAGTCCAGCAGTTGAAGAGTTAATGTTTGGCGGGGATATTCGCGCGTTTATTACAAACGACTTAGGCATCGATTTTGATCAACGTAACTCACTCGTTGTTGGTATTGCTATGGGCTTTGCTGTTATCCCAACTATTTTCTCTATTGCAGAAGATGCGGTGTTCTCAGTGCCTAAACACTTGTCTAATGGTTCATTGGCGTTAGGGGCAACTCAGTGGCAAACACTGACTCGTGTTGTTCTACTAACCGCCAGTCCAGGGATTTTCTCAGCAATTATGATGGGGTTAGGTCGTGCTGTTGGCGAAACAATGATCGTATTAATGGCAACGGGTAATACCCCAATTATGGATTGGAGTATTTTCCAAGGTATGCGAACACTGTCTGCAAACATTGCTGTTGAAATGCCAGAGTCAGAGGTAGGCAGTTCACATTATCGAATTTTATTCCTTGCAGCGTTTGTGCTGTTTATTTTCACATTCATTTTTAACACTGTGGCGGAGTTTGTAAGACAGCGCCTGCGTGAAAAATACAGTTCATTATAAGGAAGTCACACATGAATAATTGGTTTAAGTCAGGTGCGCCTTGGATTTGGATGACAGCGGGTGCAGTAAGTATCAGCTTAATTTCAGTCATCGGATTATTACTATTAATTGGTTGGCGTGGTTTAAGTTACTTTTGGCCGTCTGATATATATCAGTATGATTTAGTTCAGCCTGATGGAACACAGCAAACGATTATTGGTGAGCTGTATGACAAAGAGCAAGTTCCTACTGCACGTTTGCGTGGTAAAGGTCTAGCTTTAGAAGGTTACAACAAAGAGTTTGTAGAACGTTACCTCATTAAAACAGGTAACCGCGAATACGTTGAGCTAGATTTCCGTTGGTTGCTTGAAACCAATATTACTAGCCGAACAACGCCTGAAGGTATCGCCAAATTTGAACGTACTAAGAACGGCAACTTCTATGGATATATAGTAGAAATACTGCAAGATGGTCAGCCAATGGCTGGCGATAAGATTGCAAACCTTGATGCGATGATTGAGCGTGCTGTTTCATTAAACGAGCAAGCCCTTGATCTGCAAAATGGCCCGATTGGTAGTATTAACTATAAATTAGAAAAGTTGCGTTTAAAGCAACGTGCGCTTGAGCTTGATAATGAACTTACTGCAACAAAGCTTGCCGACATTAATCAGCAAAAAGCAGAGCTGCGTGCAGAGTTTTTAGCGTACGAAAAGCAACTTTTTGCACTTCGCGCTAAGGCTGACCGTGATACCGTTATTGTAAAGGATATGCGTAATAAAGAAGTCAGCATTCCGATTGCAATGATCTTAGATTACACCATGCCTAATGACATGTCTTTTATCAGTAAAGTAGGCACTTACTTTAAGCAATTAGCAAAGTTTATTACTGACGACCCGCGTGAAGCAAATACGGAAGGCGGTGTGTTTCCTGCCATATTTGGTACAGTATTTATGGTGATGCTGATGGCTGTTATTGTGACGCCGTTTGGAGTAATCGCTGCCATTTATCTACATGAATATGCTGCGCAAAACTCGGTCACTAAAATTATCCGCATTGCAGTAATTAACTTAGCAGGTGTACCTTCTATCGTTTACGGTGTATTTGGCTTAGGTTTCTTTGTTTATATGTTGGGTGGTTCAATAGATAAATTATTTTATCCAGAAGCTTTACCCGGCCCAACATTTGGTACTCCAGGTGTATTATGGTCAGCATTAACGCTAGCAATATTAACCTTACCTGTGGTTATTGTTTCTACAGAAGAAGGGTTGTCACGTATACCTAGTGCCGTACGTGAAGGGTCATTAGCGTTAGGGGCGACTAAAGCAGAAACGTTATGGCGTATCGTTATTCCAATGGCAAGCCCAGCAATTATGACTGGATTGATTCTTGCTGTTGCGCGTGCTGCCGGTGAAGTTGCGCCATTAATGTTGGTGGGTGTAGTAAAAATGGCACCAACATTACCTTTAGATGGCAATTTCCCGTTTATTCATGTTGATAGAAAATTTATGCACTTAGGTTTCCATATTTATGATGTTGGTTTCCAAAGCCCGAATGTAGAAGCGGCACGACCGCTGGTTTATGCCACCGCATTTTTATTGGTTTCGGTTATTGTCGCGTTAAATATCACCGCGATTGGAATACGAAATCATTTACGAGAGAAATTTAGATCGCTAGAGCATTAATCTGCATAGCGTTATTAACCAACACTCTCGAAGAATAGAATTTTAAGTTAGGTGAAAAAGAATGATTTCAGTTAAACCACAAGTGATTGCAAATGAAAGCAATAAACTAGATTTAAATAACCTAAGTGCAGAACAAACAGCACTAGAAATAAAAGATCTTGAATTGTTTTATGGTGACAAACAAGCACTCCATGGCGTTAATATGAAAATTCCAAAAGGGCAGGTAACAGCATTTATCGGCCCTTCAGGTTGTGGTAAATCAACGCTATTGCGTTGTATTAACCGTATGAACGACTTAGTAGATATTTGCCGCATAACTGGTGAAATAAATCTGCATGGTAAAAATATTTATGACAAGGATGTAGATGTTGCTGCATTACGTCGAAATGTAGGAATGGTGTTCCAGCGTCCTAATCCTTTTCCTAAGTCTATTTATGAAAACGTTGTTTATGGTTTGCGTTTGCAGGGGATGAGTAACAAGCGTGAATTAGATGAAGTGGTTGAAAAGTCGTTACGTGGTGCTGCACTTTGGGATGAAGTGAAAGATCGCTTACACGACAGCGCATTTGGTTTGTCAGGCGGTCAGCAGCAGCGTTTAGTGATTGCGCGCTCAATTGCCATTGAGCCAGAAGTACTATTGCTAGATGAGCCAACTTCAGCACTTGATCCAATTTCAACACTCACCATTGAAGAGCTAGTGAATGACTTAAAGAATAAATTCACTGTGGTGATAGTAACGCATAACATGCAACAAGCAGCGCGAGTATCTGACCAAACTGCATTTATGCACATGGGCGAATTAATAGAATACAGCGATACTAATACCTTGTTTACCACGCCAAGAAAAAAGAAAACTGAAGATTATATTACTGGCCGATATGGGTAATAGAAAAGTTACTCACATCAAATAAGTGACACTTTACTGTTAGCCATGCACATATAAAAGTTATAGGAAATTATGATGGAACTTAATGTAAATAAACATATTTCTGGTCAGTTTAATGACGAACTAGAGGCAGTTAGAAATCATGTTTTAACAATGGGCGGTCTGGTTGAACAACAACTAACCAATGCATTAAATGCAGTGAATGATAGCGATCCAGAGCTTGCCAAACAAGTACTAACAAGCGATTACAAAATAAACGCAATGGAAGTACAAATAGATGAAGAATGTACCCGAATAATTGCTAAGCGCCAGCCAGCAGCAAGCGATTTACGCTTAGTGTTGGCAATAGCAAAAACGATTGCTGACCTAGAGCGAATCGGTGATGAGGCAGAACGTATTGCAAAAGTTGCTCTAGAGTCTTTTACCAAGTCTCAGCAAGAGTTGCTTACGCAGTTAGACAACATGGGACGCCATGTAGTTAAGATGCTGCATGATGTACTGGATGCATTTGCTCGCATGGATGTTGATAGTGCGTTTGAAGTGCACAAGGAAGATAAAAAAGTAGATAAAGAGTATGAGGCTGTTACTCGTCAATTAATGACCTATATGATGGAAGATCCACGTTCAATACCACAAATTATGAACGTGTTATGGTCAGCCCGTTCACTAGAACGTATAGGTGATCGTTGTCAGAATATCAGTGAATACGTCATTTTCTTTGTAAAAGGAAAAGACATTCGTCACATTAGTCGTGAAGAAATTGAAAAGGATGTGTTAGGAAACTAGCAGCTTTTTAATTGTTCAACTAAATTGAATGATTAACAGAAAATAATTTAGACAAAGAATTCGCAAAATGAGCCACTCATTACGATGGCTCATTTTGTTTTTTTGTCTTTATTATCAAGACAAAAGTATTATTTTGCTGATTTTACCCGCAGAAAATGACATTAAGGTTACAAATTGGTTTTCTATTAGGGTAGAATCCGCAGCGAATTTTAAAGCAATAAAAAGGTAATTATATGCCTGGCAATTCAATATTAGGTGTGTTTGCAAAATCACCTATAAAACCGATTGAAGAACACATAAATACAGTGCATCAAGCAAGTGAGCGTTTACTCCCTTTCTTTGCTGCCGTGTATAACAATGACTGGGATTTAGCAGAAAAACTGCATAAAGAAATCTCAGAAATTGAAAAAGAAGCGGACGTGCTAAAACGCGATATCCGTTTACAGTTACCAAGTGGTATCTTCATGCCGGTTGAACGTACTGACCTATTAGAGTTAATCACACAGCAAGATAAAATTGCTAATAAAGCAAAAGATATCTCTGGCCGTGTGTATGGTCGTCGTTTAGAAATTCCAGCTCAAATCCAAGTTGATTTCAAATTATATGTTCAACGCTGTATTGATGCCGTTGAACAGTCAAGAAAAGCAATTAACGAATTTGATGAACTGCTAGAAACAAGTTTCTCAGGCAGAGAAATAGACATCGTTGAAAAAATGATTAGCGAGTTAGATGCAATCGAAGACGATACAGATAGCATGCAAATTGAATTGCGTAAATCACTACAAACCTTCGAAAAAGACTTAAACCCTATCGATGTGATGTTTATTTACGACATTATCAATTGGGTTGGGGGCTTAGCTGATGAAGCTGAGCGCGTTGGTGCACGTTTAGAGCTAATGTTAGCTCGTTAGTTAAACAAAATTTTTAAAAAAAACAAAGGTTCATTTTCATGGATTTATTGCAAACGTACGGCTTCATGCTCATTGTTTTTGCCGCTGTTGTCGGTTTCTTTATGGCATGGGGTATTGGTGCTAACGATGTTGCTAACGCAATGGGCACATCTGTAGGTTCAAAAGCACTAACCATTAAACAAGCAATCATTATTGCAATGATTTTTGAGTTCGCAGGTGCGTATCTTGCGGGTGGCGAAGTAACGTCAACGATTCGTAAGGGAATAATTGATACAGCGCCATTTGTGCCGCTTCCTGAATATCTTGTACTTGGTATGATTTCAGCGTTAATGGCAGCAGGTACTTGGTTAGCTGTAGCGTCTTATTTAGGTTGGCCAGTATCAACCACTCATTCAATTGTTGGTGCCATTATTGGTTTCGCAGTGGTTGCAATTGGTGTTGAAGCAGTTAGCTGGGGCAAAGTGGGTGGCATTGTTGGTAGCTGGATAGTAACGCCTGCACTATCAGGTATTCTGGCATACTTTATATTTGTCAGTGCGCAAAAACTGATTTTTGATACCGATGAGCCGCTGAAAAATGCAAAGCGTTATGTTCCTGTATATATGGGATTAGCGGGCTTTATCTTATCATTGGTTACAATTAAAAAAGGCTTAAAGCATGTTGTTAAGTCAGGCGACTTAAGCATTTCTAATACTGAAGCTTATATTTATGCTGCACTAGTTGCTGTTGTAATTGCATTAATTGGTAAGTTTTTTATCAGCCGCGTTAAGATTGACCCTGCTGCTGACAAAGAAATGCATTACAACAACGTAGAAAAAATCTTTGCTATTTTAATGGTAGTAACAGCGTGTTGTATGGCGTTTGCTCATGGTTCAAACGACGTAGCGAATGCTATCGGTCCACTAGCTGCGGTAGTAAATGTTATTCAAAACGACGGTGAAATTGCTAAGAAAGCTGAATTAGCATGGTGGATTTTACCACTTGGTGGTTTAGGTATTGTTGCTGGTTTAGCCTTGTTCGGCCACCGTGTTATGGCAACAATTGGTAAGGGGATTACACACCTTACGCCAAGCCGTGGTTTTGCTGCTGAATTAGCGGCTGCATCAACCGTTGTTATTGCGTCGGGTGCTGGCCTACCAATCTCTACTACGCAAACGTTAGTAGGGGCTGTATTAGGTGTAGGTTTAGCGCGTGGTATTGCTGCACTAAATTTAGGTGTTGTGCGTAACATCGTAGTGTCGTGGGTAGTAACGCTACCTGTAGGTGCTGGTTTAGCGATAATCTTCTTCTTAATGCTAAAAGCTATACTGCTTTAAGCATCATGATTTTTGCTAGTTAATCATAATTAGCAATATTGAAAATAAACGCGGTGCTTATTAAATAGGTGCCGCGTTTTTGTTTTTATTCATTTCACCTTATTCACTCACATTCCATCCATATTTTATCGTCGGCACTCCATTTGTTCCTAAAATGTTGCCTTGATTAACAGTTTGTCACACATAACTACTTTTTATTTATAAGAAATTGATTACAATGCCGTCTTCACTTTTTAATGGAGTTAGCCATGGTGGCAATAAAAAAACTCATTACACGTTGTTCAGTTCTAGCAGTAGCGTTAGTGTCATTATCAAGCTATGCGATTACCGAAGCGTCTGATGTAAAACAATTTAAGCTTAAAAACGGCATGCAAATTATGGTGTTAGAAGATCATTCTATTCCTAATGCCAATATGTATATCTTTTGGAAGGTTGGTTCGCGTAATGAATATCCGGGCATTACAGGATTATCACATTTCTTCGAACATATGATGTTCAATGGTGCTAAGAAATATGGCCCAAAAATGTTTGACCGCACCATGGAAGCTGCTGGCGGCAGTAATAATGCCTATACCACTGAAAATTTAACTGTTTATACCAACTGGTTTCCTGCAGACTCAATGGAAACCATGTTTGACCTAGAGGCTGACCGCATTCAGCACCTAGCTATTGAAAAAAGCATGGTAGAAAGTGAACGTGGCGTGGTAAGTTCTGAGCGTACAACAGGACTAGAAAACTCAAACTTTAGATCGATTTGGCAAGAAGTAAAAGGTGCTGCTTTTCGTGCCCATCCTTATAGCTGGCCTGTAATTGGTCATGCTTCAGATATAGAAAACTGGAGCTTAGAAGATCTAAAAGAGTATCATAAAACCTATTATGCGCCGAATAATGCTGTGGTTGTTATTGCAGGTGATGTAACCGTCGAAAAAGTAAAAGCACTAGCAAAAAAATACTTTGAGCCAATTCCAGCACAAGCTGAGCCGCGTGAAGTACATACGGTTGAGCCAGAGCAAAAAGGTGAGCGAAGAGTTTATGCGCACAAGGCTTCAGTAACTACGCCAAATATTATGATTGGCTATCATGTGCCTAATACCCAGCATAAAGATTACTACGCATTAAATATGCTAAGTGAAATTTTAAGCTCAGGTAATAGCTCGCGTTTGCATAAGTCATTGGTTAGCGACCAACAACTAGCAAGCAGTGTTTTTACTTACTTCCCTGAAAGTATTGATCCTAACTTATTCTACATCTACGCCGTTGCAGCTAAAGATGTGCCAGCAGAAAAGCTTGAAAAAGCAATTATCGCCGAAGTTAACAGCATCGTTAAAAATGGCGTAACAGCGAAAGAATTAGAAAAAGTAAAAAACAGAAAGCTAGTCGACTTTTACCGCACTATGTCTACCATCAATGGTAAAGCTAATACAATTGGTACTTATGAATTGTTCTTTGGCGATTACACCAAACTATTTAGTGCACCAGAAGATTTTAATAAAGTAACACCAGAAGATATTAAGCAAGTTGCAAGCAAATACTTACGTAAAGCAAATCGCACTGTAGGAATACTATCTTCGCAGGAGGACACTCATGAAGAAGACTTATAAGCGTGCGTTAACACTGGTAAGTGTTACCTTAAGTGCCATTGTTACAACAACGGTAAATGCTGCCTACAGCCTACCTGAGTACACGAAAACTGAATTAAATAACGGGCTTACAGTTTATCTGCTAGAACAGCATGAAGTACCACTCATTGATGTTAATGTAGTGGTAAAAGCGGGAGCAGTTGAAGATGGCAAGTTAGCTGGATTAAGCTATTTAACCGCAGAAAACTTGAAGCTTGGCACAAAGTCGCTAACAAAAGATAAAATGGATGAAACACTCGATTTTATTGGTGCAGAAGTTGTTGCCGATTCATCGCTAGAGTTTTCTCAAATTTCAGCCTCATTAGCTAAGAAAGATCTAAATAAAGTACTGCCAATTTTAAAAGATATGGTGGCCGAGCCTGCGTTTGATAAGGCTGAATTTGAAAAACATAAATCGCGTTACTTACTTCAGTTACAACAACTGAAAGAAAGTCCAAAGTCGGTGATTAACAATTACTTTAATAAAACATTATTTGGTGGAAGTGGTTACGGCTCCGTTGAGCAAGGCGACACGGAAAGTGTGACTGCTATTACGATTGATGACATTAAGCAATACCATCAAACATGGTATCAGCCAAGCCAAAGTGCCATCATTGTTGTGGGTGATTTTGAAACGCAAGCAATGCTAAAGCAGGTTAAAGCATTATTTGGAGAGTGGGAAAACACCAAAACGCCTAAGCGCACTGAAATAACAGGCGTTAAAGACTTTAAAAATGCGAATGTAGTATTGGTAAATAAGGCTGACGCAATAGAGTCAACATTTATGATTGGCGGAAAGGGCGTAGCTCGTAGCAACCCTGATTATATTGGCATTCGTGTCATTAATACTATATTAGGTGGTCGTTTTACGTCTTGGTTAAATGACGAACTACGTGTTAATTCAGGATTAACCTACGGTGCTCGCAGTGCGTTCCGTTCGTACAGCCAAGCAGGCACATTCGCAATTTCTACTTTTACAAAGTCTTCAACCACTGAGGAAGCGATGGATTTAGCATTGCAAACCTACCAGCGTTTGTGGAATAAAGGTATTGATGAAAAAACGCTAGCGTCAGCAAAGGCGTACGTTAAAGGTCAATTTCCTACACGTTACGAAACCTCAACACAGTTAGCAGACTTATTAGCAAATATGTTTGGTTATGGCTTTGATGAGCAGTTCATTAACACGTTTGAGCAGCAAGTAAATTCATTAACCACTGCAAAAGCGAAGACGTTGATTAATAAATATTTTCCAAAAGATAATTTACAGTTCGTTGTGGTTGGAAAAGCTGAAGAAATAGCTGAAACACTTACAAAATACGGCAAGGTAAAACAGCTTGAAATTAAAGACGCGGGCTACGACGTTAAATTATAGTAGTGGCTTCTTATTGAAAGCTTAAAATAAGGCTGGGTAGCGCAAGACTAACGCGTTACTCCAGCCTGAATTATTTGAATTGATTACTTTTTCTTTTTCAGCTTAACTTTTTTAGCTGCTTTGCCTTTTACTTTTTTCTTCTTAACAATTCTTGCTTCTTTATATCTTGGCTTAAGCCCTTCAATAACGCGGCGTTTTAATTTCTGATCAGTAAAGCGTTCAACTTTCGCTACCATGCGTACGTCATGCGCTTCAATCAGTGAAATTGCAGTGCCTTTCTTTCCAGCACGAGCAGTACGACCAATTCGGTGCACGTACACATCAGCTGAGCGTGGCATGTCGTAATTAATAACGTGAGTGATATCATCAATATCAATACCGCGTGCCGCTACGTCCGTTGCGACTAATACTTTTACCCAGCCGTTCTGAAACTTTTCAATCGCCTTTAAGCGCTTGTCTTGAGGCATTTCGCCTTGAAGCCAATTACAACGAACGTCTTCACTTTGTAACTGGCCAATCAGCGTTTGTAACCGTTCACGCGTTTTCACAAATACAATGGCTTTGTGAGTTTCTTCTTGTTTAAGAATATTAACCAGTAGCGCAAATTTATGATGAGCGTCGTCTGCTAAATGGATCCACTGGGTAATTTTACCCGTTTCGCTTTTTGGCGGTTCGGCCATAATACCAATTGGATCGTTAAGTACTTGGTCAGCAAATTTTTCAACCGCATTACTTTCAAGCGTGGCAGAAAATAACATGGCATGGCGACGATTTCTGGCTTCGTCTGTAATGCGTTGCATTTCGCCTCTAAAGCCCATGTCTAGCATACGATCGGCTTCGTCGATAACTAATATTTCTACATCTTCAGCATGAAAATTTTCGGTTTCTAAATACTCCATCAGTCGACCAGGAGTCGCGACTAATAAGTCATTATTTTTTTCGAAAATTTCTTTATGACTACCGTAATTAATTCCGCCAGTAATAACGCCTAGCTTTAAATGCGTATTCGCTGCTAATAACGTTGCTTGTTCATGAATTTGATACGCTAATTCACGAGTAGGTGCCATAATTAATACACGCGCAAAGCCTGGATTTCTTCTTGGAAAGTCGAGTAAGTGTTGTAGTGCAGGTAATAAGAATGCAACTGTTTTACCTGTACCAGTAGGCGAGCAAGCGAGAATGTCATTACCTTCTAACGCTGCGGGAATGGTTTCTTGTTGAATCGTAGTTGGCTTTTTATAGCCAATATTTTTAACTGCTTTTAGCAATTCAGGAGCGAGGTCGAGTTCGTCGAATGTCATAATACCAATGTCGTAATACGGGAAAATCAAACAATAATTGGTCAATTATACCTTAGATGTGAAGATAGCGTCAGTGATAAACGGTAATAATCTCTGTAGGTTGCGGGTTATTATTGCGGTGGTGTTAGTGATATAAGGTGAAAATAGCCTAATCTATTGAAAGTTTTAGGTAAAATAAGTTAGCTAAGCTAAAGTGGCATGTATAAATTGGTCAGAAAAGTCATTGATACGGTGCAAAAATAATGAATAAAGGTTTTACATTTAAAGAGTTTGTTGTCAATCACGAACGCTGCGCGATGAAAGTGGGCACTGACGGTATTTTACTTGGCGCATGGGCTCCCATTGTTAATATGCACAACATGTTAGATATAGGCTGTGGTAGTGGGTTAATTAGCTTGATGTTAGCGCAGCGTTATTATCAGCAGGGTACCGCGGCTAAAGCGGGCGTTTGTAATATTACAGCAATTGATATTGATGATAATGCGGTAATGCAAACCGCGGAAAACGTTGCACTTAGCCAGTGGTCTCAGTCTATCAAAGTGATTCAATGTAACTTTTTTGAATGGGCTAAAGAGCAGCAGGAGCATGAATTACATTCTTTTGATGCCGAGTATGCCAATAAGCATAATTTCGATTTAATTATTTCAAATCCACCATTTTTTAATGACTCATTAATTAGTCCTGATGAAAGCAGGGCATTAGCACGCCATAACGTGGAGTTCGATCATTTAGCGTTACTGAAAGTAGCTGCCCAGTTGTTAAGAGTGGATGGCTTCTTAGCGATTATTTTGCCGGTAGCTGAAGCCGAAGTATTATTAAAAAAGTGCTATGAAGCGGGGCTGACATGTATAAAGCTTACAAAAGTAAGCGCTCGACCAAATAAAGCATTTCATCGTTATCTAATGTTATTTAGTAAATCGAATAGCCATATTGCACAGTCACAAATTCAACAGCAATCCATTCCAGAAGATAATCTATCGATTTACAATGAGAATAATGAATACTCAGCCGAGTATACGGCTTTAACGCAGGCGTTTTATTTAAAAATGTAGCAAGTGCTTATGCTTATAAAAGTGCTTGCCACTCTATTAACACTTGCTCGCTCCATTGTGCGATACGTTGCTCTGATAAGTCGTACTGACATTCGTCGTCTAGCGCTAAGCCAACAAAGTGAGTGTTATCATTCGTTAAGGCTTTTGAGGCTTCAAATTCGTAGCCTTCATTTGGCCAATACCCAATGACTTTAGCGCCGACTTCAGTTACAGCATCGTGCAGCATACCGAGTGCATCTTGAAACCATTCACTATATCCTTCTTGGTCGCCCATGCCGTATAACGCAACAATTTTATTAGATAATTGCAAAGTGTTAATGTCTTCCCACTTTGACTCCCAATCTTCTTGAAGCTCACCAAAATCCCAAGTCGAAATACCGAAAATAACTAGGTCATATTCTTCGCAGTTTTTTAATGGTTCATCTTTTATGTTGTGTAATGAAACGACATCTTGCTCTAAAAACTGGTTAATTGCTGCTTGAAGTTTTTCAGCTGCCATTTCCGTATAACAGGTGGTTGAGCCGTAAAAAAGACCTATTTTCATCTAATAAAATACCTACGGATGATGATTTCAATAGTGCCGGATTTTAGCAGATGTTAAAGTGCTTAAATAGCTCTTATCACACCTAGTGATCATTCTGTTTTTGGATAACTGGCCTTTATAGAAAATTTAACCTGCGGCTAATTTATCTCTCTCGGCTTGTCGCTAGTTGTAGCCATATTAATTAAGAGATAATTTAGCTGAGTTCATGTTGACCCATTGCATAATTTCAGTGTACTAAGACCTTTCCAACACAAGTTGAAACTCATGTTACTAAAGAAAGATAAAAACCTGTTCATGCTTAATATTCTCTTAAAGGGTGGCTGAGCAAGCGACATAATTAATCAGAAAGCTGGCTTGTTGCTACATCCTTTTGTAGTATTGCATCTCGATTAGGATTTCTACTGAACTGTTAATGAAATTTGTGGGCAACAGTTTGGGTCTAATAGATAGCAAGTACTAGCTAGGCAAGTATTAGCTCAATAGCTATTTTTGACGCGTAGTTTTAAACTAACAATTACGATTAAGCGAGATTTATGAACAACTTATTAAAATTATTTGGACTGTTATCACTGGTTTATGCCAGTTCAACATTTGCTGTTGAAGTGGAAAAAGATGGTGCCATTAAGCAGCAATTTTTAAAATTGGGTTTAAATGTAAAAGCAATTTCTCCAAGTCCAATTAAAGGGTTGATGCAGGTAGTTACTGACCGTGGTATTTTTTATAGCTCACAAAATGGAAAATATTTAGTACACGGTAAAATGTTTGATCTTGATAACGGCGTTGCTAACTTAACGGAACAAGCGATGGCAGGCATCCGTTTAGATCAAATTAAAGAAACAGCGGGCACTACTATCGACTTTAAAGCAAAAGACGAGAAGTATCAGATTACTATTTTCACTGATATCACCTGTGGATATTGCCGTAAATTACACAATCAAATGAGTGCCTATAATGACTTGGGTATTAGTGTGCGTTATTTAGCATTTCCACGAGGTGGATTAAACAGCCCCTCGTTTGAAGATTTAGAGTCAGTATGGTGTGCAGACGATAAGCAAAAAGCAATGACTGATGCTAAAGCGGGTAACTCGGTACAACGTGCTAAGTGTAGTTCGCCAGTAGCGGCACATTATGATTTAGGTGCGCAGTTTGGCGTAACAGGAACACCTGCTATTGTATTAAGCGATGGCAATATGATCCCTGGATATCAACCACCTGAACGTTTAATTGAAGTGCTTAAAGCAATGTAATTGCTAAGCAATTTAATTAGTTAGATACGGCAGCTTTTAGCTGCCGTTTTCTGTTTGTTGTTAGAGTATATTTTAAACTGCAACAAGCACCCGTGTTTGCTTAATCACCAAAAATAAAAGAATAGTATGCCAATTCAGATAAAGCGCAGACCTGCCGTTAATCAGCATAATTTACCTAAGGATATTCCCGACTTTTTACAGCAAATTTATGCTGCTCGTGGAATTACTGAGCCTCAAGAACTTGAAAACGGTGCCAAATACCTTGCCAATTTTCAGGATATGCATGGATTAGACGAGGCTACAGCTCTCTTAATCGAAGCGCTGGAAAAACAACATAAAGTAGTGATTGTTGGCGACTTTGATGCTGATGGTGCAACCAGTACGGCATTATTAATGCGCGGTTTACCGATGTTTGGTCTAACTAATGTCGATTTTATGGTGCCTAACCGCTTTGATTTTGGCTATGGTTTAAGCCCAGAAATGGCAGAGCAAGTAGTTAACGCTGGCGCTGATTTATTGATCACGGTTGATAATGGTATTTCGTGCCACCAAGGTGTGGCACTAGCAAAATCTGCAGGTGTTAAGGTATTAATTACGGATCACCATTTGCCGGGCGCAACATTGCCAGATGCTGACGCGATAGTTAACCCTAATCAACCCAACTGTAAGTTTGCGAGTAAAAACTTAGCCGGTGTTGGTGTTGCCTTTTATGTGCTGGTTGCTTTGCGCGCAAAATTGCGAAGCATGGACTTTTTCAATCAACAAAATGTCGCTGAGCCCAACATTGCTAATTTACTTGATTTAGTTGCGCTGGGTACCGTTGCCGATGTAGTTGAGCTTGATGGAAATAACCGAATTTTGGTGTATCAAGGGTTGCAACGAATTCGTAAGGGGCAATGCTGTGTAGGCATTAAGGCGCTAATAGATATTGCTAACCGTCACCATACAAAATTACATGAAAGCGATTTTGGTTTTGCGCTTGGCCCAAGGTTAAACGCAGCGGGTCGCTTGGATGATATGTCATTAGGTATTACATGTTTAATTACTGATGATATGAGCCAAGCCAGAAGAATTGCAGACGAATTAGATACGCTTAATAAAACTCGCCGTGAAATAGAGCAAGGCATGCAAGCTGAAGCTGAAAAAGTAATTGCGAAGCTGCCATTACAGGAAGGCATTGTGCCCGACGCAATCACGTTATTTCAAGATGACTGGCATCAGGGAGTGATTGGTATAGTGGCTGGACGAATAAAAGAAAAGTATCACCGTCCCGTTATAGCTTTTGCTTGCAGTGATAATGAGAACCAAGCAATGGATACTGAGCTAAAAGGTTCTGCGCGTTCAATTACCGGTATTCATATTCGAGATATGCTCGATGAAGTTAATACACGCTTTCCTAACCTCATTATTAAGTTTGGCGGTCATGCTGCGGCAGCAGGATTGTCAATTCAAAAAGATAAACTTGCTGAATTTACTCATGCATTTGAACAAGTGATTAGCGAGCACATGAGTGATGAACAACGCACAGGCAGTATTTTAACTGATGGTGCTTTACCACCCAATTTAATGACGCTGGATGTGGCTAATACACTTAAACACGCGGGCCCTTGGGGGCAAGCATTCCCAGAGCCGATATTTGACGATTTCTTTACCGTAATTCAGCAACGCATTGTGGGTGAAAAACATTTAAAGCTTGTGTTAGAGCATGCATCAGGGCATTACTTCGACGCTATTCATTTTAATTGTGACCTAGCAGTGTGGCCAGATCTCACCATAAAGTCGGTTCATGTCGTCTATGCACTAGATATCAATGAATTTCGCGATAAATTGAATTTACAGCTAATGGTCAAAGAGATCCAAATAACTCATTAAGATGGTATTAAAAGTCGCGGTTGTCTTTGTTACAATGCGCGGTTCGATAAAAGCTAATATATAGGTTGTGCAACGTGTTTGAATTGAACCCTATCCAAACGTTAATAAAAGATATTCGTGCCCGTACCGATGTACTTCGGGGGTATCTTTGACTTTGATGTCAAAGTTGAGCGTTTAGAAGAAGTATCGCGTGAATTGGAAAATCCAGATGTTTGGAATGAGCCAGGAAAAGCGCAAGCATTAGGTAAAGAAAAGTCATCTTTAGAGCTGATTGTTAACACAATCGAAGAACTAAAAAGTGGCTGCGATGACGTTGAAGGGCTAGTGGAACTGGCGGTTGAAGCTGAAGATCAAGAAACATTTGATGAAGCGCAGGGTGAAGCTGACGAATTAGTCGCAAAACTTGAAACGTTAGAATTTCGTCGTATGTTTTCAGGCTCACAAGATGCAAATGATGCTTATATCGATATTCAAGCTGGGTCAGGTGGTACAGAAGCACAGGACTGGGCAAGCATGTTGCAACGTATGTATCTACGTTGGGGGGAGGCCAAAGGCTTTAAAACAGAACTAATTGAAGAGTCGGATGGTGATGTTGCAGGTATTAAAAGTGCCACTATTCGGTTTTCAGGTGAATATGCATTTGGCTGGCTGCGTACAGAAACAGGCGTACACCGTTTAGTAAGAAAATCTCCTTTTGATTCAAGTAATCGTCGTCATACTTCTTTCGCGTCAGTTTTTGCGTACCCTGAAATTGATGACTCAATTGAAATTGAGATTAACCCAGCTGATTTAAGAATTGATACTTACCGTGCATCTGGCGCTGGTGGGCAGCACGTAAACCGAACTGATTCAGCGGTACGTATTACACACTTACCAACTAATACGGTGGTGCAATGCCAAAACGACCGTTCACAGCATAAGAATAAAGACCAAGCAATGAAGCAGTTAAAAGCGAAGTTGTATGAGTTGGAAATGCAAAAGCAAAATGCTGAAAAACAAGCGTTAGAAGATACCAAGTCGGATATTGGCTGGGGCAGCCAAATACGTTCTTATGTATTAGATGATTCACGTATAAAAGACTTGCGTACTAGTGTTGAAAACCGTAATACTCAAGCCGTATTAGACGGCGATTTAGACAAATTTATTGAAGCGAGCTTAAAAGCAGGGCTGTAATCAACAGCTACTGCAATTATGCCGTGTTAAGAATTTACCAAATACCTATTATTAATTAGAGAATACCCATGTCAGACCAACAATTAGATGAAAATAAGTTGATTGCTGAGCGACGCGCAAAGTTAAGCGCGATCCGTGAACACTGCTCTGCAAACGCACATCCAAATGACTTTAATCGTGAACACTTTAGTGCTGATCTACAAGCTGAATTCGGTGAGAAAACGAAAGAAGAATTAGAAAGTTTAGATCACAAAGTTAGTGTTGCTGGTCGTATTATGGCTAAACGTGGTCCATTTATGGCCCTACAAGACATGTCTGGAAGAATTCAGGCTTATGCGGCGAAAGATGTACAAAAAGTGATTAAAGAAAAATATGGCGTACTAGATGTAGGCGATATTATTGGTGTATCTGGCGCATTACATAAATCGGGTAAAGGCGATTTGTACGTGAATATGGAAGAGTACGTGCTATTAACTAAGTCACTGCGTCCATTACCAGAAAAATTTCACGGATTAGCTGATCAAGAAACAAAATATCGTCAGCGTTATGTTGACTTAATGGTAAGCGAAGAAACGCGCGAAACCTTCTTAATGCGTTCTAAAATTGTATCGGGTATCCGTAAGTTTTTAGCTGACCGCAACTTTATGGAAGTGGAAACGCCAATGCTACAGGTTATCCCTGGTGGTGCCACGGCGCGTCCTTTTGTTACGCATCATAACGCGTTAGACCTTGATATGTACTTGCGTATAGCGCCAGAGCTTTACCTAAAGCGTTTAGTGGTTGGCGGTTTCGAACGCGTATTTGAAATTAACCGTAATTTCAGAAACGAAGGTTTATCAACTCGTCATAATCCAGAATTTACGATGATTGAATTCTATCAAGCATACGCAGATTACAATGACTTGATGGATTTAACGGAAGAAATGCTTCGCACAGTAGCGCAAGATGTACTTGGCACCAGTACCGTTATTAATACCGTTAAAGATGAAAATGGCGAAGTTATTGAAACGAAAGAATATGACTTTGGTAAGCCATTTGAACGTTTAACAATGGCTGATGCGGTATTAAAGTACTACCCAGAAGCCACCGCGAATGCAGAATTTAACGCGGCAATTAACGACCCTGAAGATAACTTAGAAACTCTAAAAGTAATGGCAAAAGCCTTACATATTAAAGAGCCAGAAGTTGATGGTATTTGGGGACCAGGTAAATACCTATGTGAAATATTTGAAGCTACAGCTGAAGAGCAATTAGATCAGCCAACATTTATTACTGCGTATCCGTGGGAAGTTTCGCCACTGGCACGCCGCAATGATGAGAATTCGTTTATTACGGATCGCTTTGAATTTTTTGTTGGTGGAAGAGAACTCGCAAACGGTTTCTCAGAGTTAAATGATGCTGAAGACCAAGCAGCGCGTTTCCGTAAACAAGTTGAAGAAAAAGATGCTGGCGATGATGAAGCTATGCATTTTGATGAAGATTATATCCGCGCGCTTGAATACGGTATGCCACCAACAGCAGGTGAAGGTATTGGTATCGATCGACTAGTGATGTTATTTTCAGACTCACCAACGATTAAAGACGTGATCTTATTCCCACATATGAAGCCAGAAGCGTCGGAATAAGCTATCTCAACAAGTTAAATAAATATGCAAAAGGCACTAATTAGTTAGTGCCTTTTTTTTCTTCAAGTAATGGATCGCTTGAACCTTTCCGTTTTAATTTCGATAAATGTTTAGTTTGCTCAAAAGCGTCACGTACTTTCTTAACTAGTGCTGGGTCAGTTTTTAAGCCGAATGCCATGCAGTTTTCAAAGGTTTCTTGGTTGTTAATAGTGAGAAAAGGGGTCACCTCATCAAGTTTAAGACCCATTTTTGACAATCTGATCGTCATTGTTTCAGGTGTTTCAATTAACAAATCTAAGCGTCCTGCAAATAATTTTCTTATATTCGCTTCATCATCTACCACCACTTCTAGGTTGGTATTATCAACAAAACCAACACCTTTTAAATAGGTATGAGGGTAAGTGTTTTTTACCACTCCAACTTTATAGGCTTTAACGTCTTCAAGGTTCTGCGCTTGAATATCTGTTCTTTTGGTCAGTCGATAAAAATGATGTTTAACATACGGTGTGATTTGGCATATCCATTGAAATAAATCTTTACGTTCTGGCGTACGAATAATGGAATAGATAAGTACATTTTCTTCTTCTTGCGCCATATTGTAGGCACGTACCCAAGGATAGGGTTCAATATGATAGTCTAGCTTAGCATGCTCAAGTGTTTGCCTTATCACATCAGTGGCAATGCCCACAACCTCGCCATTTTCATCTATATAATTATAAGGAGGCCAAATTTCGGTAACTACGGTAATATGTGGTGTGCTAGCTGGCGTGATATTATCAATGGTAATGTCGTGATGCGCCCGAACCTTATTTGCTAAGACAAGAAGAATAAACAAAGGTAATACAAGCCAAGCGAGCAGCTGCTTGAATGTTATGTGAATAAATGTATTAAAAAATGACTGCAACAAACTAGTAAACCTTCTAGAGTAATGACGAGGTTTAACTCATTTTTAACATTAATGTTAATGTGTATTTTCATCAGTCTATCTTAATTCTGGGCGATCGAAAATAGTTTACAAGTATAAATTAATAATAAATTGGCTTAGTGAATACTGGATTTACCGTTAAAATGTAAGTTTTTAGGTACACTTTGCTGTTAAATAATTAAGGAACAAATATGAATAACCATGCAGAAGAGCAACGTGTTGAGATTGAAGCTGCTGTATTACGTAAGTTTTTAGCCCATTTAGATGAGCATAAAGAAGTGCAGAATATAGAGTTAATGAACTTGGCTGATTTTTGTCGAAATTGTTTAGCAAAGTGGTACAGTTCCGAGGCAAAAGCGCGCAGCGTTGATGTTGATTATGAGCAAGCAAGAGAAATAATTTACGGTATGCCTTACAGCGAATGGAAAGAAAAACATCAAAAACCTGCTACGCCCGAGCAACTTGCAGTATTTGAACAAAAAAAATCTAAAAAACGTTAATTATCATTATTTAGTTACTTTATGTATGCATTAAGAGCGTATCAACAAGAAGCTGTTGACGCCACGTTAAGTCATTTTCGTAAAACCAATGCACCCGCTGTTATTGTTTTACCTACAGGGGCAGGAAAAAGCTTAGTTATCGCTGAGCTGGCCCGCTTAGCCAAGCAAAAAATTTTGGTGTTGGCACATGTGAAGGAACTGGTTGCTCAAAACTATGAAAAGTATCAGTCTTTGGGGCTGGAAGCTGGGATCTATGCAGCTGGCCTGAAGTCAAAACAAATTGAGTATCAAATTACGTTTGCCAGTGTTCAGTCGGTGTCACGTAATTTAGCAGCGTTTAAAGATAGTTATTCTTTAATAATCATTGATGAATGCCACCGCGTAGCAAGTGATGAAAGTGGGCAATATGGTGGCATTATTCAACATCTTACCAAGCAAAATGCTGAGCTAAAGGTCTTAGGTTTAACCGCTACGCCATATCGTTTAGGTATGGGATGGATTTATCAATATCACTATCATGGTATTAAGCGTTGCGAGCATAAACCGCCATTCGAGAAGTGCATATTCGAGTTGCCACTCTCATATATGATAAAGCATAACTTCTTAACACCACCAAAGTTAATTGATGCTCCCGTCGCGCAGTATGACTTCTCATCACTGTCATCCAACAATAGTGGTGAGTTTAACGAGCAAGAAGTTAATGCATTACTGGTTAAATATCCAAGAGTAACGCAAGCCATTATTGAGCAGGTTATAACGTTGTCAGTGGGGCGGCAGGGGGTAATGATATTTGCTGCGACAATTAAGCACGCTATGGAAATATTGGGTTATCTACCAGAGCAAAGTACGGCTTTAGTGACAGGTAAAACACCTGCCAAAGATCGCGATACACTGATTGCACAGTTCAAGCGAAAGCAGTTAACGTTTTTAGTGAATGTATCCGTATTAACCACAGGGTTTGATGCGCCGCATGTCGATTTAATTGCTATTTTACGCCCCACCCAGTCAGTTAGTTTATACCAACAAATTGTTGGCCGTGGCTTGCGGTTGTCTTCTCAGAAAAAAGATTGTTTAGTGATTGATTATGCAGGCAATGGAATTAATATTTTTTACCCTGAAGTTGGACAAAAAAAGCCAAGCTCTGATAGTGAGTTAGTACAAGTATTTTGTCCTGCTTGTGGTTTTGCCAATGCCTTTTGGGGCAAGACCGATGGCGCAGGTAATATAACTGAGCATTATGGTAGAAAGTGCCAAGGCGTATTTGAAAGTGAGGACGATAGAATTGACTGTGATTATCGTTTTCGTTTTAAAGAATGTAATCAATGTAATGCCCAAAATGATATTGCTGCGCGCGAGTGTCATCAATGCGGAAGTGACATTATCGATCCTGATGAGCAATTAAAAAAAGCGCTCCGATTAAAAGATGCCAAAGTGATCCGTTGTGCAGGGATGAGTGCTGAGCAAAGTGGTCAGAATAATGAGAAGCTAGTGCTTATTTACCATGATGAAGATGGAGTTGAACTAAAAGAAACGTTCGATTTTAGTCATAATGGTTCAAAGCAGGTGTTTAATAGGTTATTTGGAAAGCGTTTTAAACAAGGAGCTGAACCAAAAACGTTTCATCACCCATCCGAGGTGATTAGCCAAATTACGTACTTTTCACACCCAGACTTTGTTGTAGCTCGTAAAGCGAAGCATTATTGGAAAATCCAAGAAAAAATCTTCGACTATGAAGGGAGTCATCGTAAAGCGAATCATTTGTAGCGCGCTCATTTATTTAAGTTATTCAGCTACGTTAAGTTTATCAGCTATATAGCGGCTTATTGGCAAGGCTGAGGTTGCAGCGGGCGATGGTGCATTACACACATGTAGCGAGCGTTTTGTTTGCATAAAGTGAAAATCATGAATAAGTTGCCCATTCTCTGCCATGGCTTGAGCACGTACTCCTGTTGGATGAGGCTGTAAGTCCTCTAAGGTGAGATTGGGGCAATATTTTTGAACAGCGCTGAGGTAACTAGATTTAAAAAATGCATTTTTGTATTCCCCTAATGCACTTTGCCAATGTATTTGCGCAAATTGCCAAAAGCCCTTGTAACTTAGGGTGCTAATGCTATCAGCAAAACTAAAGTTTAACCGCGAGTAGCCTTCACGTTTGAGCCCCAATACTGCGTTTGGACCTACCGTAACACTGCCATCTATCATGCGAGTTAAGTGTATGCCAAGAAAAGGAAAATCAGGGTTTGGTACAGGATAGATTAGGTGGTTAATTAACGGCGTGTGTTGTTGCGCGAGTTTGTAATATTCGCCGCGAAAAGGAATAATTCGAAAATCTGGTTTTATGCCTGCCAAGGTAACCAGTTTGTCTGCCATCAGTCCGCCACAGCAAATTAAGTGCTTTGTTGTGTGTGTTTGTAAGTGAGTGATAACACTTACATGATCAGTGGTTTCAATAATGTCTTTTACTTTTTGATCAAAATAAACAGTTCCTCCTAATTGTTCAAACTCGCGTAATAAGGTTCTACATACTTGTTTATAGTCAACAATGCCAGTTTGCTTTATTTTTAATGCGCCAACGCCAACAATATTAGGTTCTAGTGCTTTTAGATCTGTTGAGGATATGGCAATTGCATTAATACCATTCGCGTAGCAGTTTTGTTGTAACGTATGTAGTTGTTTAGCTTCACGTGTATCGGTTGCGACAATTAACTTGCCACATTGCTGATAGGGCAACTGGTGTTGTTGGCAAAATGCTAGGGTATCTATCAGCCCTTGTTTGCACAAATTGGCTTTAAGGCTACCTGGTTTATAGTAAACGCCGGCGTGAATAACGCCACTATTTCTACCTGTTTGATGTTTAGCTACATCTGACTCTTTTTCAATTAATGTTATACGAGCTTTAGGTAAGCGTTGCTGAAGGGTATAAGCAGTGGCGATACCAACGATACCGCCGCCAATTATTAGATAATCACACTGGCTCATTACAACTGCTTATATTTTAATGATGGAAAATAACTATCAATTAATCCTGATTGAGTAATGAATACAAGATTTGCTTTACGTTTTCCGGTTCAAATGGCTTATCGCACATTGCATCAACACCTGATTGAGCAATATTCGCTAAGTGTGTGTCATTAACCTCAGATGACACCATCAAT
This sequence comes from Flocculibacter collagenilyticus, assembly GCF_016469335.1. NCBI lineage: Bacteria > Pseudomonadati > Pseudomonadota > Gammaproteobacteria > Alteromonadales > Pseudoalteromonadaceae > Flocculibacter > Flocculibacter collagenilyticus. Next base: position 3,022,865 of record NZ_CP059888.1, on the reverse strand, counting down.
ATTGGAATGTGCGACTGGGTACTTTTTTGACGAATGAATTCAGTTAATTCACGTCCGTTAACTTCGGGCATATTATAGTCGGTAACTACAATATCAAACATGTGCTCTTGCAGTAAGCCAATGGCTTGTTTGCCATCTACCGCTTCCATTAAATGCTGCATGCCCAAATTAGTTAGCACGCGTTTGATGTGATTTCTTGCTAAGCGACTATCGTCGACGACAAGTACGCGTAAGTCGTGAACATCGAATAATTCAAGCTCTAATTCTGATGGTGCTAAAATGTCTAGCGTTGCATTAATCGCTTTCCCTAAGTGATCTTTTGAAAAAGGCTTAGGTAAAATTGCAACGACACCACTTTGCTTAAACTCTTCTAACTGAGACTTTCTTCTTTCACTAGACACAAGCATGAATGGTATATGTGCGAAGTCATCGTCACTTTTAAGCTTTCTCACCAATTCTAATGCATTGCCATCATTAAAATGAAGTGAACTGATGACTAAATCAGGCTTATGGTCGTTAAGGATGTCAACCGTTGCTGCAATACTGCCGGCCACTTCAACGTTATGAACGCCTTCTTCAGCAAGGTGTTTGACAATGATTTTACTTTGAGTGGGGGATGGCTCTAAAAGTAAAATTGATAAATCGCTGGGAGTGAGTTCTTGCATAATATAGTGTTTACCTAAAAATAAATGTTGAATTGGGTATTAAAGTAACAACAAAGCGATAGTACGTTTAGCCGCCGCTAAACTTCACTTTATATCCCAACTTTTCTAACTCTAATTTCACTTTTTCTTTATTGTCGCCCTGAATTTCAATGATGCCGTCTTTTGCTGCACCACCACAGCCGCACTTCTTTTTCAGTGTAGCGGCGACTTTCTTCAATTCTGCTTCAGTACCTTCCACTCCAGCAATGGTAATTACGCCTTTTCCTTTTCTGCCTTTAGTTTCTTTACGAACACGTAAAAAACCATCTGCAAAAGACTCATATTGAGTTGGTTTATTAGACTCTGAAATACGGCCAGACTCAGTACTGTAAACTAAGTTATTGTCATGTTGCTTCATAATTTTCCTGTATATATAAACATAGCACTAAGTCACTGTTCTGTCTCGACCTCTTGCAGAAGCAGCGGTTAATAAGTGCTATGCGGCATATTTACCTTAATAATTAATAAGGTGTCAATCAACATATTGAAAATATGACCAAAAAAGACCGCTTCTAAGTGAGCAGGTACGGTAAGTTTAGACTATATTATGTATTGATCATTCGTGTTTTTATCTTCGTGAAAAAGTTCTACACATCCTAAGTAACCTTTAAGGAGTTATATGAGTTTAACAAAACACATGTCTGATGACGGTAAGTTATTTACACTAAAAATTAGAGGGAAGTTTGACTTTAATTTGGTGCAAGCTTTTCGTGCTGCTTACGCTGAAGTTGGCGATAACAACCCTAATGTAGTAGTAGATCTCAGAGAGACTGATTACATGGATAGCTCTGCATTAGGAATGCTGCTCAACATGCAGAAAACAATTAAAGGGCGTGTTGACAATATTAGTATTGTTAATTGTAAGCCGCAGATAAAGAAGATTCTGCAAATATCACGCTTCGATAAAAAATTCGACATCGAATAGCTGGCCTCTGCTGTATGAAAATACTTGTGGTTGATGATCAAGAGATAATCAGAGGTTTATTAAGAGTATTATTAAACGAAGATGGATATGAAGTCAGAGTCTCGGACAATGGTCAAACAGCGTTAGCGGAATTTGATGAATTTCAACCCGATATTATTCTATTAGACGCTAATATGCCGGTGATGGATGGGTATGAAGCTGCGCCGTTATTAAAACAAAAAGCGGGTAATTTGTATTTGCCTATTATCTTTTTAACGGGGCTGGATGACGATGTAAATTTGGCGAAATGTTTGGCTGTTGGAGGTGATGACTTTATTAGTAAACCCGTAGAGAAGTTAGTACTGGGCGCAAAAATCCGAGCACATGCCAGAATACGCGAGCTAAGCCGTGAAACTAACGAGCAAAATAAGCTACTTTCCTATCATCAAGAGTCCATAGCTAGAGAGCATGAGATTGTTGAGCATATTTTTCAAAATGCCTTACAGCAAAGTGATACGAGCTTTAATGACATGGATTTGCACCTTTCATCAGCATCCATGTTTAATGGTGATATATATTTAGTGGCTCAAAGTCCGTTAGGCAGTACCTACATAATGATGGGAGACTTTACCGGGCATGGTTTGCCTGCCGCAACGGGAGCATTACCTGTTTCTCGGGTGTTTTATGCCATGGTAGAAAAAGGATTGTCGGTTGGCGATTTGGCCTACGAGATAAATAAAAACTTACGTGTGTTATTGCCGGATGATATGTTTTTGGCTGCGACGATTGCAGAGATCAGTGTGTCGGGTAGAAGTCTCGTTATTTGGGCGGGGGGATTACCTGATGGTTTATTGCTAGATAAACAACAAAAACTGAAAGCGCGTATTTCATCACGCCATATGGCGTTGGGCATTTTACTAGAGCAAGAGTTTGATAGTGCAACCATGAACTTTGCGATCGAAGCAGGGGAGCACCTTGTACTTTATACAGACGGTGTAACAGAGGCAGCTAATATTGCTGGCGAAATGTATGGTGAGCAGCGTTTTTACGCGCTTTTTGAAGAAAAAAATACTATTTCCGTTAATGATATCATTCAGCAGCTAAAAGCATTTGTTGGTGATGTAAAGCAGGCTGATGATGTATCATTGGCGATTATCAAGTGCATTGATAACCGAAATAATATAGAAGAAATGCCTAAACTGGGATTGTCTGCGTTACCGTTTAGTTTAACCACACGATTAACGCCTGATATCATTCGCCGTTGCGACCCTATATTGCAACTGTTAAGAATGGTTTCAACTGTTGAAGGCTTAGGAGATCATCGTTCAACTTTATTCATGTTGCTCTCAGAGATTTATAATAATGCACTTGATCATGGCTTACTGGGATTGAGATCTAAAATTAAGGATCAAAAAAACGGCTTTTTTGATTACTACATGGAAAGAGAAGAGCGGCTTAATCAATTATTGGATGGCACTATTTCACTTGCCATTGACTACTTTCCCCAGCAAAAATCTGTGCGCTTTTGTTTATTTCACAATGGAGAAGGGTATCAAGGCAGCCATAATCCTTGCGAAATAAATCACGATAGTCCCCATGAAAATTGCGAACTAAGCCCGAGCGAGCAGGCAAAAAGTTGTACGTTAAAAGAGAAGAAAGAGCATGGTCGCGGACTTGAGCTTGTTGACGCGCTAGCGGAGTCATTACAGTATTTAGAGGGAGGCAATAAAGTTGTCATGACATATAAACTGCACTAAACGTTTTTACAAATTCCTCAGGATCCATTCTGCGATTGTTTTTGATCACTTCAAAGTGTAAATGTATCTCTGTTGCCTTGCTCGTTTGCTCTATGATGCCGATGTTCTATTTTTTCTCACTCAGTCTTATCGCCCTGTCGCCAACGCCTAGCTTTATAACGCTTAAATGAGAATATAAAATTTGGTAACCATTTTTGTGCTGGATTAATACTATCTTGCCATGATTCGAGTGCAATGCATTGTCACCCACAACCCGTTACAACTGAAGACTTAAAATTGGCTTTTGAAACAGTGAGTAAAGAAAATTTAACTCTGCTTTTCAACGGTAGGTATACGGCAGTGAGATCCCACATCTCACTGTATAATAAATGCGTGTGATTGGTGGCTGAGCAGCTTAATTACATAGGGAAAGATCTAATAAAGTAGCCATGTTGAAAAATGAAAGGTTGCGGAACGTTGATTATTTGCTATTATCTGGATTTATAGACGTCCAAACATCTTTATATTTAGCAGGCAGCACTTTATGTTGAATTTATTTATTAATCCTTCTCATGCTTTATTTGATTCGCAGTTAGTTGAGTCGGATGTGCAGTTTCAAGTTCAACTGATTAAAGACGCAATAGCCAATCTTAGCGTAAGCAATCGTAATATCAGTTATACCTACTTTGAACCCGAACAAGGTGAAGCGGGCACGTGTTCTATTTTTGGTCAGTTAAAAGAACAGCCTTACAACTTGGCGGCGATATTAAACGGTGAATCGCGTGAAAATGATCAGGCGCTATACGCATTAGGTGCCGTTGTAAATTACGTTATAGAAAGCACACAAGCTGAGTGGTTTGGCATTTATCAAACTCGCTTGAATGCAAAAGGCGAGCGAGTATTGGTTAAATTAGCGTATAGCGGGGTAGAAAGCCGTGCTGAATTTCCTTTAACCGCTGAATTTGCTCACCTCAGTACTAATGTACAGGTGGGCTTAACTGGCTCGTCTAGAATTATAAACAATGTGGAAGAATTTGTTGCCAATGGTGGCGAATATTATACCTGTGATCCGAAAGTAAAAGCTGAGGCGTGTTTGCCTATTTTTAATGAAAATGGTGATATACTCGGAATTACGGATACCGAAGCATTCAATCAAAACTTCTTTGATGAGAAGGTTATAGCAATTTTATTAGCCGCGAATATTGTGATTGCAGAGCTCTTGCCCCAATAATGGTAATGTTAGCTTTGTATAGTATTTTGTAAGCACTAAGAATTAGTTAAAATCTTTTTTGCCTCGTTTTGCATAATATTTTTCCTTGGAGCGAATCACCACTATGTTTTCTCATTTAAAACCGTTACCTACCGATCCTATTCTAGGGCTAATGGCCGCGTATAATTCAGACTCTAATCCAAATAAAATTGATTTAGGCGTCGGCGTCTATAAAGACGAATATGGTGATACGCCAGTATTAAAATGTGTTAAACAAGCTGAAGCGCTACGACTTAATAACGAAACCACTAAGTCATACATTGGTTTGGCTGGTGATCTTAATTTTACTAATAAGATGGAACACCTATTGTTAGGTGAGCACAATGCGCTTCTTGCAAACCGTGTTCGCACAGCGCAAACGCCGGGCGGCACTGGCGCGCTAAGAGTAGCTGCAGAATTTGTTAAGCGCTGTAATCCTGACGCAACAATTTGGGTAAGTGCGCCAACGTGGGCTAACCACATGAGCTTGTTTGAAGCGGCGGGGTTAACAGTTAAAGAATACCCGTATTATGACTATGAAACGCGCGGCTTACAGTTCGACAATATGAAAAAAGTAATTGGCGAGCAAGTAAAGCAAGGTGATGTAGTGCTATTTCATGCTTGTTGTCATAACCCAAGTGGGATGGACTTAACCTTAGCGCAATGGCAAGAAATGGCAGAGTTGGCAAAAGAGAAGTCTTTCACACCAATGATTGATATTGCTTACCTAGGTTTTGGCGAAGGTATTGACGAAGATGCAGCTGGTTTACGTTTAATGGTTGATGCCGTACCAGAGTCGATTATTTGTAGTTCATGCTCGAAGAACTTTGGATTATACCGCGAGCGTATTGGCGCATGTTCAATTGTTGCAGAAGACGCGCAAAAAGCTGATGTTGCTAATAGTGTTTTACTTAGTGTTGTGCGCAGTATTTATTCAATGCCGCCAGCGCATGGTGCGACAATAGTTAATACTATCCTATCAAGCAACGAATTAACGCAGCTATGGCATAGCGAACTTGCTGAAATGCGTAATCGTATTAACGAGCTACGTAGTTTAATTGTGGACAAGCTTTCTGCAAAAGGTATTGATCAAAGCTTTGAATTTATTAAGCACCAGCATGGTATGTTCTCATTTTTTGGTATTGATAAGCCTCAAATTGAGCAATTGCGTACCGAGTACTCAATTTATATGGTTGGGTCAAGCCGTATGAATGTTGCTGGTATTAGCTTATCTAACATTGACTACTTTGCTGACTCAGTAGCTAGTGTATTAGCGAACAAATAGCCACAGATAAAAACTGCACTAGTTATTAAGCAAATAACTGGTGCAGCATTTCGTTAAATTCTATTATTTATAAAGCGTTAAACTTTCTATACTCATCGTATCTAACAAACATGGAGCAAGGTATGCAGAGTAAAAGCGAACCGTTAAGCATTGCTCAGTTAGGTGAGCCTGTATTACGCCAAGTTGCCTCGTCAGTGCTAAGGTTTAATTGTGCAGATTTAGATGCATTTATTGAGCAGTTATTGGCAAAAATGCTTGAATCAAACGGAGTGGGTATTGCGGCTCCTCAAGTGCATGTATCTAAACAAATTATGATTATTGCCTCGCGGCCAAACGCACGTTATCCCGACGCACCAGAAATGACTCCGTTAGTCATGATTAACCCACAAATTATTAAGAGTGGGCACCCTGAAATAATAGAAAAAGATTGGGAGGGCTGTTTAAGTATTCCAGGCATACGTGCGAAAGTACCAAGAGCCACCAATGTTAAAGTGGTTTTTATGGACCGGTATGGAGCTGAACTTCAGCGTGAATTTACTGGGTTTTTAGCGCGGATATTTCTACATGAATATGATCATTTAATTGGCTTAAGCTACTTAGATCGTGTTGAAGATAACAAAGACATTGTGTCTGAAACTTATTATTTAACGCATATTGTGAAAAAGCCATAAGTTGTAGAATGTATGGCACAACGTTTACTCATCATATTTTTAATCACCTTTCTTCTTTTCATATCTTTTCAGTTTATTGGGCAACCGCTTAAGCGCTATGTTGATGCTGGAGAATTAACTAAGCCAGTTACTTCTCAAATTCTTAACATGACTGATTGCTCAGCGCTTGATCATCCAAACATGTTATCTGTTAACCAGATCCAAGGTGCGGGGATTCAGTCTCCTTATGTAGATAAAAAAGTGTCGACAGTAGGAATTGTTACACTGGTGAGTAAGCCATATAAAGGTTTTTTTATTCAAAGTATGAAACCTGACAATGACGACTTAACATCGGAAGGGCTATTTGTATCTAGTGGCAACGATAGCCGTTTATATGAATTAAAACACGGTGATAAGGTATTTCTACAAGGAAAAGTAGCAGAGTATTTTGGTCGAACGCAACTAACCGATGTTGAAGGAGTAACAGTATGCGGTAACGGCAGTGCGTTACGCATGAGTAACTTCAGCCTACCGTTAAAAAGTGCGCTAACCAAAGTGAGTAACGTTACCGAGTACGAGCTCGCAATGGAGCCTTTTGAAGGCATGCTTATATCATCATCACAGTTATTAACAGTTTCAGGAGTAGAAAAGTTAACAGGTTATGGTGAGCTATTAGTAAGTTATGGCAGGCTAATGCAAAGTACTGACATTGTATCTTCTGGTTCAGCTGCGAAGCATTATGAAAAAGCAAATAAGTTAAATCAAATTGTGCTGGATAATGGTGATCCTCGGCTGGGTTATGCCGACGTCATTATTAACAAGGCTAGCGAAATAGCACAAGGCTTGAATGTGCTCAAGGCCGGTGACACAGTTAGTGGTATTAATGGCGTAATACATTTTAACCATAATCAATTTAAGATAATCCCGACAGAGCCAGTTCACTGGCATGTTAAGCCGCTTAGTCGCGTTGTGCCTCTTAACACTAACTCACATACCGTGCCTAATACGTCTAAGAGCAAGCCGATGCTGCGCATAGTGAGTGCGAATATTCATAATTATTTTAATGGAAATGGTAGCTTGAAAGCGCAATACAATGGTTTCCCAACGAAGCGCGGCGCTAAAAGCTTGCAGCAATTCCATGTTCAACATCAAAAGCTGGTGGCTCAGTTAAGTATGTTAGACGCAGATATATATGGGCTAATTGAGATTGAAAATGACGGTGAGGAAGAACAAAGCGCGCAGCGATATCTTGTCGAGGCACTTACGGCTTACTCGTCAACAAATAAAAAACCGAGTGGAAAGGGGGCAAAAAACTATCAATTTGTTTCCGTAAAATCGATTAATCAAAGTGGCTTATTGGGGAGTGATCTTATTCGCGTGGCATTAATTTATGACGCTAACAAAGTTGAAACTGTAGGTACAGCCACTACGTTACCTTCGCTTGATAATCAATCTAAGCCGATAAATTCTGCATTTAGTCGTGGAAATAGAGCACCGCTTATCCAATCATTTAAGCACCTAAAAAGTGGAAAAGAGTTCACGCTAGCTGTAAATCACTTTAAGTCTAAAGGCGGATGCCCTAAAAGTAAAAGCGACCCCAACCGAAACCTGAAAGATGGGCAAGGGTGTTGGAATGCGTTACGAGTAAAGGCGGCAGATGAATTGGCTAAACACCTTCAACACCCTACTTATGATGGTCATGGCGTGCTCATTTTGGGAGATTTAAATGCGTATCAACAAGAACAACCTATAATGACATTGCGGCAGTATGGTTATCAAAATGCGGTTGATATCAAGTCCTCTCAACTAGCGGCTTATAGTTATATATTTCGCAGCAGAACAGGCACGTTAGACTATATATTATTAAATAAAACCGCAGCAAACTGGGTAAATAGCTCGTTTTATTGGCACGTAAATGCTGATGTGGCAAAGGAATATGGTTACGATAAATTGACGACTGAAAACAGGCTTCCTGCGTCTACTCATTTAAGAGCGTCAGATCACGACCCTGTGGTACTTGATCTAACTATTCAATAAGAGTAACTATTAAACATTCATTTAAACTAGTATCCTTTACATAACGTAAGGTTAGCGAGTTTATCCACCTTTAATTTAGGAACAAATAATGAAAAAAATCATCTTAGCTGCCAGTATTGCCGCTGCCCTAGTTGGGTGTACGCAAGAAACGCAAAACAAAATAGGACGTGCAGTGCAAAATTGGACTGGTACAAATGGAGTATTAGAAATTTATGCAGGTGACAAGCTAGTTAAGCGTTTCATTCATATCGATAAATTAACAACGGGAACAGGAACGGAGTCTGGCCATGCAAGGCCATATCGCTTTGGCTACGGTGTGTTGGATGCAAACTTAAATGGCATTAAAGACAATAATGAAGCTAAGGTGTATTTTGAGTTTAGTGACTATTCAACAGCCTATGTTTTTTATGAAAGCCCGAATTAAGCGGCACTCGGCTAAATAAATTTTACTTTGGGTACTCACTTTTTACTCAAGTAAGTGTTAAAATTACGCGTTAATAAATGAACTAGGTTAATTTGATTATGAATGTACAAGTAGTCGACTATACAGCGTCAGACGCCCCAGAAAAGTTTGTTCAATCTCTCCATGAAACAGGGTTTGGCGTATTAAAAAACCACCCTATTGAGCAAGAATTAGTAGAGTCCATTTATAAAGATTGGTACGCATTTTTTAGTAGCGATAAAAAGCATGACTTTAAATTTAATGTAGATACACAAGATGGATATTTTGCTGAAGAAGTGTCTGAAACAGCAAAAGGGCACGACATTAAAGATATAAAAGAATATTACCACTATTATCCATGGGGTAAGGTGCCAGAAGAACTTGAAGCGCAGCTTAAAGAGTATTACGCCAAAGCTTCAGCTTTGGCTGCAGAATTACTAACTTGGGTAGAAAAACACAGCCCAGATAATGTTTCTAAGTTGTATACAGAGCAACTTGCGAACATGATCAAAGATACACCAAATACATTATTACGTGTACTTCATTACCCACCACTAAAAGGCGATGAAGAAGAAGGCGCATTACGTGCTGCAGCTCACGGTGATATTAATTTACTAACAATTTTACCAGCAGCAAACGAACCGGGCTTACAGGTGGTAGATAAAGACGGCAATTGGTTAGACGTACCTTGTAACTTTGGTAATCTGATCATCAATATTGGTGACATGCTTCAAGAAGCGTCAGGTGGATATTTCCCATCGACAATTCATCGTGTTGTTAACCCTACAGGTGAAGAAGCTAAAAAGTCTCGTATCTCACTACCATTGTTCTTGCACCCAAGAGATGAAGTAGTACTTTCAGATCGTTATACATCTCGTAGCTATTTAGAAGAGCGTTTACGCGAACTTGGCGTTAAAATGTAAGTATTAGGTAGTGCTGTTACCGCATTGAAGTTAAAGCGAGCTAATATTTGGCTCGCTTTTTTGTATAAACTTTTTACGTTTCAAAATAAAACCTGTATCCGGTACATAATCTGTTACATATTTTAAGATATTTTATTCTTTAATATCATCAACCTTCTTTACTTAGCCATCAATGTAAATAAAATGTTCTCCATCCATAGGTGTACTTATGGAGGATGAAATTACCATTAAGCCTCTCATTCTCGCAGTCATGTCTTCGTCTATTCTTTGGATTTATTCATTACTTAAAAACCCTAAATAAAATGGATTTATTTATGACACACAACACTTTCAAACAATCGCTTTTAGTCGGTGCTATTTCACTTTCCTTATTTGCATGCGGTGGCAGTGGAGGAACCAAAGAAGAAGTTATCATTATTACCGAACCCCCAGAAAATAAAGCGCCGGTAATTACCGCTTTTACTGACGCAGCCGCTTTTGAAAGAAGTACCTATACGGTTAAGGTAAGCGCATCAGATACTGACGGAACCATCACTCAGTACTCATGGGAGCAAACTAGTGGTCAATCAGCGAATATAGTAACAGCTGACACAGACACGCTATCAGTGATACTCCCTTCTTTAACTGAGGCGCAAACTCTGACTTTCAAAGTAACGGTGACAGATGAAGATGATGCTTCTAGTGATGAAACACTCACACTTGCTGTCAATCCATATGATGAATTAAGTACGGTATCATTTGTTGATGAGGCGTTAGAGCAATGCTTAACCGATTATACAGCAGGTGAAGAAGGCACCATTGACTTAGGCGCAGAAACCATAGTTTGTGATCACTATGCCATTCAGAATATTAATGACTTAACGCATTTTGCCAACCTATCCGAGCTAACAATAAGCAATGCGCTAGTTGAAGATATTACGCCTTTAGCGCAATTAACCAACCTAAAGTTACTCAATATTGCCAATAATAATATTCAATCACTTAATGCACTCAGCAGCTTGGAAAAATTAGAAGCGTTAAATGCGTCTAACAACCCGATTGAAGCCATTACGAATATTTACTCCAACATGTCAGCGTTTACATCTTTAAGCTTAAGTGTAGAAGCTCCGCTTGTTGCAGGTGATAACAGCTTTAATATTAATTGGCTGCAAAACGTGGAAGGTCTAACTGCGCTCGATTTACAGAATATTCGTGTGCAGAATACAGGTTTGCTGCAGGATGCTAATCATTTAACAGATCTCGCGTTAGTAAACAGCGGCATTACTAACTTAACGTTTTTAGAAGGGAAAAATAAATTAACGCGCTTAGATGTCAGTAACAATACTTCCATTAGTAGCATTGAACCTTTGGAGGAGCATGTAAATCTAACATCATTAAATATAAGTGGTGCTAGTCAGCTTCAAGATATTTCAACACTTTCAGCACTCACAAATTTAACCACGCTGAAAATGAGTGAGCTAACAAATGAAAGCATTGATGGGTCAGCAATTGCTGCGTTAACTAACCTTACGCATATTGAGCTTTCAGGTAATACATATTTGTCTTTAAGTTTCTTAACTGATCTTACTCAGCTTGAAACATTGATGCTTGTTGATTCAACCAATGTTAACTCGCTAACAATTGAAAAGTTAACAAAATTAAAGCGCCTTTCATTAAGTAATGTAGGTAGTTCACTAATAGATGACTTGGCTGTACTAACAAATCTAACAGAGTTAGAATTACCTAACAGCCAGTTTTCAAATATTAATTGGATATCGCCATTAACTAACTTAACGCACTTAAGTATCCAAGACGCGCAGTTATTAAATAATATTAGCGGTATAAGTAGTCTAACGAATCTTACAGAAATAGAGTTGGGGGCGTTCTTTTTAACTGATATCTCACCGCTAAGCAATTTAACTAACTTGGTACGTTTAGAGTTAGACAATGTAAGCACTTCAAATCTAACACCAATACTGAATTTTCCTCAGTTAACCTCCGCCAAGCTGGTTAATAACGCTTTATTAAATTGCAGCGATATTACACAGTTTAAAGCCGCATATCCTCAGGCCATCATTACTGTATCCGATACTTGTATAGGCACACCCAGTGAAAGTGACGATTTTGCTGATGCAAAGTTATTAGAATGCGTGAGTGCCAGACACAAAGCTTATAATGATTTTAAAACGTTGAATTGTACCCAAACAATTTCCTCGCTTGAAGGCATTGAAAAACTGGTGAATTTAGAGTCGTTTAGCTTAAAAGCCACGAGTGATGCTGATTTAACCGCGCTAACCAAGCTCGAAAAGCTAACGAATTTTAGAATTGTAAACAGTGAAGTGAGCAGTCTTGCAGTGCTACCTGAACTTCCGCATGTTACTAATTTGATGTTAGATGGCAATCAATTGACTGAAGTAGACGCTCCTCGTCAATACCCTGCAGTAACACGAATAACACTAGGTTATAACCAGCTTAATAACTTTGAGGGGTTAAGTGCTTTTCCAAATGTAGAAACAGTAGTATTAAATGGCAACGCAATTAACTCACTACAAACGTTACCTGAGCTTAAAAAGTTGACCATTCTTTCTTTGATGAGAAACAATCTTGAAGACGTATTCGGCCTACATCGTTTACCTGCACTAGAACGATTGTATTTAAGTGGTAATCCGCCAATGACGAATATTGATGAAGTGATTAATCATCAAAGTCTGATGAGTGCCTATTTAAAAGGCAACGACAACTTAAAATGCACTGATGTATCGACGCTAGTTAATAAACTAGTGTATGTATTAGAGCCAGATGTGTGTTTGGAGTAAGCAATAATCTAGGTAGTATTAACGGTAATCAGTTTAAAGTATTAGGCTGATTACCGTATGCTTAAGCAAGTTTGGATAACAAACCGCATGAAAGCACTGTTCTTATATAGACTGGTGATTTCTTTGATTGAGAAAAGTGAAAGAGATTATAGAGGTAGTGGGTGTTAATTAAAAAATGGTGCCCCGTCGCTGACTTGAACAGCGGACCTACCGATTATGAGGCCCCATTGACAAGCTTATAATGCCTTTATAAGTGCGTGTTTTTTTGTGGTCATGACCACCAACTTACCGATATTGTTACCACCTATGAATTGTATGGTGTAATTCAAATTGACTCTTACCAGTTCTGAACTAAACTTTATTGTGGTAGTATAAAGTAGGATTATATCCTTACGAGATTTCTTTCATTGGAGGTAAATTATGGCAATGGTAAAGAAAAGTATCACAGTAACTGATCAACAAGAACAATGGATGCAAGCTCAACTTGCAACTGGTAATTATGCTAGTGACAGCGAGTTATTACGAGATTTGATCAGAAAAGAGCAAATGCGTACTAGCCAAGTTGAAGTTATTAGGCAAGAACTGATCAAAGCAGAGCAGAGCGGTTTTAGCTCTCGTTCTCCTGAAGATATTGTTAATGCGGTGATTGCTAGAAAACAAACTAATGGCTAAGTATAGATTAAGTAGTGCTGCCGATCAGGATTTCGAGCAGCTATTTGAATATGGCATTGATAACTTTGGGTTAGCTCAGGCTAAATCATACGTTGATGGGTTGATTATTCAGTTTCAAAGCATTGCGGAAAACCCGTTGCATTATCAGGCTGTTGATCACATTCGTAAGGAATATAGACGCAGCGTGTATGGAAAACATGCTATTTACTATGTCGTTTCTAATGACTGTGTTGATGTAATGCGCATACTAAGAGCTGAAAACCTTAACACTGCTTTTGAGTAATTAATGTGTCTGGTTCGTTATCTGATAGGCTCTTAGAAATTGATAATCGGCTTCTGCAGCTCGCTGAAGAAAAAGAGTTATTGTTAAATGAACGCAATAGTATTCTTGCACAACAAGAAGTCGAGCTAGCCAAACACTTTAACCAACACGTTTCACCGGAAGCTAAAGTCGATTTATTCATTTCTTATTTTAAAGGTCGAAATGATGTTTACCCGTTTCGTTGGGAGTCACAAAATGGGCGAAGTGGCTATTCGCCAGCGTGTTGGAATGAATGGAAACCTAAAGTTTGTAATAAACCACGGATTAGTTGCACGGAATGCTCAAATCAACAATTCAAGCATTATGATGGTCAAGCGATATTTGATCACCTAAAAGGGAATCAAACGATTGGTATTTACCCACTTCTAGAGAACAATACAAGCCACATTCTTGCTGTTGATTTTGATAAAGACGATTGGATTCACTCCGTTAAAGCTTTTTCTGAAGCCTGTGATTTTTATAAAGTACCTCACATTATCGAACGCTCTAGAAGCGGCAATGGTGGACATGTATGGATCTTCTTTTCGCAAGCTGTTGAAGCAACTAAAGCTAGAAAACTAGGTAATGGCTTATTAACGAAAGCCATGGAAATGTATCCTGCTCTCTCATTTACTTGCTTTGATCGTTTGTTTCCGAATCAAGATGTTATGCCAGGAGGTGGCTTTGGTAACTTAATAGCACTTCCTCTTCAACTAGAGCCAAGAAAACAAGGCAATAGTGTATTCATAGATTCGTCTGGAGTACTTTATAAAGACCAGTGGGCTAAGCTGGCTTCCATTCAAAAAGTTGATAATACAGCACTTGAAGGGTTGCTGTCCGAAATAACGTTAATCGATGAAAAAGCTAATAATGAGTTGGCGGATAAACCTTGGAAGAAACTATCTACTATTGATAATGATGTGATCGCCAATTGCCCTGAAGAAATAACCTTAGTTATTGCTGATCAAATTTATATTCCTATCGATAAGCTTCCCGGCAAATTAACTTCAAGACTTAAATATTTAGCAGTATTTTCTAACCCAGAGTTTTATAAACGGCAAGGCCTTCGGTTATCTACTATTGGCATTCCTAGGTATATCTGTGCAGCTCATATTGAAGGTCACTTCTTAATTCTGCCGAGAGGTTGTTTATCGTCTGTAGAAGCTAAACTAACCGAGCAAAAAATTGAAGTGAACCTTGATGATAAGCGATTTTCAGGTGACAACGTTGCCAAGGTAAAGTTTACTGGAAAGTTGAAAAGTCAGCAAAATAAGGCGGTTAATGTGTTATTAGAATCATCTGTTGGCATACTCGAAGCTTCTACTGGCTTTGGTAAAACTGTCACCGCTTTAGCACTTATAGCTAAACGCAAGGTGAATACATTAATATTAGTTCACAGTCGGCAACTGGCTGAACAGTGGTTAGAGCGTATTAATGTTTTTCTAAAAGGTACTGAAGTTGGCTCATTACTTGGTGGTAAGGAAAAGCTGTCGTATCAGGTTGATGTGGCTACATATCAAAGTTTAGTCAGTCGAAACGGCATGGATATAAAGCCATACATTGAAAAATATGGGCAAATTATTGTCGATGAATGCCACCATTTACCAGCATCAAACTATGAAAGCTTGATCAAGTCCAGTCATGCTAAATTCATTCATGGGTTTACAGCAACACCAAAACGGCAAGATGGCTTAGAAAAGCTAATGATGTTTCAACTAGGAGATATTGTTTATAAAGGCGTTAAATCAGGTTCAATGCTTAATCAGCAAGTGATAGCACATGAAACAGATACAACGTTTCCTAAAGAGTGGCTAGAGCCTGATACTAAGCCTCATATCTCACAAATTTATAAGCATCTAGTAAACAGTGATGGTAGAAACCAAAAGATTGTCGACGATATTCTCAGTTGTATTGATGACAAACGTTCAGTAATGGTGTTAACCGAAAGAAAAGAGCACATCGAACATCTGTCAGCTTTATTAACGCAAAAAGGTCTACTGGTTGTGGAGCTGCATGGTGGGATATCTGCTAAGCAGCGGCAAGAGCGCATCGCTATGCTCGAAGAAAACAAAGATCTAACTAACGATAAACAGGTAATTCTTGCAACGGGTAAGTATGTTGGTGAAGGATTTGATCTACCGTACTTGAATACGTTATTCATCACCCTACCTATAGCGTGGAAGGGTATATTAGCTCAATATGCTGGCCGAATTGGGCGAGAGTGGAGTAACAAAAATTCGGTTCAGGTTTATGATTACCTCGATACCTTCCCAACACTTAAGCGAATGTTTTCAAAACGAGAAAAGGGATACAAATTATTGGGTTATGAAGTCACATATCGTTAACGTGGATAGTGAAATACTCGAGTATTGTTCTATTCTTGTATATGTCGACTCTTAAGACGATTGAAAACTCGAACAACGAAATACTTAAGTATTGATAGCGTGGAGTCACATTGTTAGCTATAAAATATCTTCAGGTTTTTGGTTTAATAGAAACCGTAGGAAACTTTTTTCTTTGATTTCACAGTTTTGGTAAATTGTCAGGATTGTCATGTAATCTTCAATCTTTTTAATACTCAAGTATTTCAAGTTTTTATTTCTGTGAGTCGCTATCAGCTTAATAGCATGTTCTGCCACAGTATTATTCCAATGAATGTCATTGTGATTCGTAAACTCAAACAGTTCATGCCAGTATTTGATCAACCTGTTCTGTAGTTTTTTCGTATCAATGTTATGGCAGTCAGTAGCAACAATGGTTTTCTGGCACAATTGAATTTCTGGCTTAAATTTCTTTAAATACCATTTACGGGACTTAGATTTATCTTCGATATCTTTTACTATACTAGCTAGTAGCTCTGTGAAATTGCTTGCAATAACTTTTAATGCAGTATCATCTGGGTATCTTAGCAATAAATGGTTGATATCCCTGATTAGATGGATCAGGCAGCGTTGCTTTTTACAATTAAGTCGGTCATATCCCGAATAAAAATCGCTGACAATAACACCTTTAAAGTCCTCAAGTAATTCGAGTAAGAAATCAGAACTTCTGTTTTCTCTATACAACGTAACAACGTCAACCCCGTTGGAAAGCACCCAACCGTAAATAGTACCTTCTTCGAGTTTGAATGGTGTTTCATCTATATAAATTACATTGGATTCTATGATCTTATTTAAGAGCTTTATGTATATAGGTCTGTAAAATTTAGCGACTTCTTCTTTGTAACCAAATATCGATGCACCACTCAGTTTTAAACGAAATAATTCACTTAAGTTTTTCTTTATTTGAGCAAGACTTAGTCTGTTGAACATGTACTGGTAAACAATATAGGCTTTAACATTAAAGCCGATATGTTGTTTCTGAGTTGGATATGTGGGATCTTGAAACACTGAGCCGCACGCACACTTAAACTTATTGGTTTTGTATAGGACCACCCAACGCTTGGCTCCACTGGCTGTAAATTTTAAATCTGTAACTTTTTTGCTCAACTCTCTTATAACCTTTGATTTATTCAAGGAGGCTTTGCACTTCGGACAGCATTTAGGTGATATTTCTATTATTTTGTTTGGTTTATATGGTTGTAACTGGTATCCAGAATTAGTTTGTTTTTTAAATTTTGTTATTCGTCTCGAATTGGATACAGAAACCTTTTCTTTTCGATAGTCAAAATAAGCATGTGCTAACAATTTTTGCATATCATCAGTGGCATATTCATCTCGCCAGAAAAGGTTATACGTTTGTTTTTCTAGTTGGTTGGGCTTAACGATATCAGAGCTTTGCTTTAACCCTTTTAAAAACAACGTTAGCTGGCTCAGTGCCATGCAATCTAGCCTGTTATATTCAATAAGAGATTCTTTAATTTCATTGCAGTTGTTTGATTGCCAGTCTAAACGGCTTTTAATAGAGTCATAGCCTGTTTTTATTTGAGAGTTCCAACCGAAACAAAGATAGTCAGTTACATCTTTCAAGCTATTGCTAAAAGTTGGAAAAAGCACATGTGTCCTTAAAACAGATAAAGTGTTGAAGGAATTGCTGATAACTTGACTGCAAATGGATTGATAGTCATCATCTAGCTTATTTTTTATTGATTTTAGGTAATCAATTTCATAATTGCCGTAGTGAAAAAATACAACGTCTTTGAAGTCAGCAATAAAATCTAAGAATTGTTTTACTATTGTCAATTCCTCCAATTGTGTATCAGCCCAATAACTAGCGGAATTTGTTATACGGCCGTTCGCATTACTTATTACAACTAATCCGATCAGATATTTGTAGTTTTCGTGGGGTAAGCCTTCAATATCGAAAAATATTAAGTTTTTGCATGAGGGAATTGCTGGGTACTCATTAACAAAGACTTTGGCTTTGCGAATTGCCAGTGCTCGCAGAGGTATGATGTGATTTAAAGTATGGGATTTTTTCTTTTTTGCTCTATAAGTATAAGAAAGCTGTTCCCAAGTGAAAATTCCCCTGTTTTTAAGCTCACTAATTCGCTTTTCTGAGATGTAAGGTAATAGTGATAAATGTTTGGCGCTTTTTGCTTCTGTATAACATTTTGAAAAATAAGGACAGTTATTGCATTCATGTTTGATAAAAACTGGATTCAACTCAGCGCTTTTTAGTAATTGAAGTCTGGCTGAATGAGCTCTAGTTTTATCAATGAGCTGTTCTGAAATATTGACTTTAGTTACTTTTAGTTCAGGACTAAAAACGATAAAACCGAAAGTGCTAACTGAACGATTCTCCGCTTTTGAAATATTTAACGTTGCTAATGCTAACTCTTGTCTATCAGATGGTTTAACAGTGAAATGTGGGATAACAATAAGTGGTATTATCAATGAACTATTAGAGTCGGCTTTAAGATAAAAGTCAGGTAGTCCCTCATGTGAACTCGCAAAATATATTTTATGTTTACTACTATCGTTGATCCTACGATTCAAACGTTGCTCAAAGAGTCTAGAGTTTGATTTTACTTTTTGTATGATCGTGAATTTAGTATGTTCATCATAATCAAATGATTCATCATGCGGTTGCTTCTCAAATAGTAGCTGTGCTTTCCGTTTGCAAGTGAAACTATATCTCAGTGCTTTTCGGCTAAGTATTGAGCTCACGTCATAGTCAAATTTGGGGTTTGTGGTCAATTAAGTATGGTAAATATTGTCAAAGTACCAACTATCGCTAATAGAATCTCTAATACCTACTTAATGACCTAAACTAACCCTTTGGATTTACAGGGCTTTCCAAGCAAAGCATACTTATACTTTATAATTACCTCTCAATTAAAACACTAAAGCTATAGAAAAACATTATCCTAGGTAGGGGACGTTTCTGGTTTATGACTCGAGTAAAAGTGTTGTTGTAGTTGCAATGCATAAAGCATAGGTGAAAAAAAGCAGATCTATTCGAGTATCAATTTGCAATTATGAATGTTGTGAAATTTACACGAATTTCGTTACTAGGGGCGATCCCTAATCAAACGTGGCTACTTTTTAAAATGAAATTTAGGGAAAATCTAGATGGTTCTAGTTGACCTTGGTAGGGATTGGGGACTTATTTAGTAAAACAGGAAGAAGTGAGTGTTTGTTTACCTGCCATCCCACGTCTCTAGTGGAATGGTGGCCCCTCCGTGACTTGAACACGGGACCTACCGATTATGAGTCGGGTGCTCTAACCAACTGAGCTAAGGGGCCACATTTTTAAAGCTTGGACTTGCTTTTCTACTCTTACCACTTAAGCCCACTAATTATGAGTCGGGTGCTCTAACCAACTGAGCTAACGGGGCATTTGTAATTTGAGGATACTTGGATAGTATCTGGAATCAAAATCGGGGAGAAGTATAAGGATTTTTAAATAGCTTGTCACCTGTTTATCAATGATTTTTTAAACTTGATGTGCTGTTTGCTTGTTAATTGTTCGAAACAATAAATCTACATATTATTTAGTTGTTAGTTTTAGCTCTTAGATTGTGCAAATGAGGCGCTGTGGGGTGATAAATCAGTATTGAGGTTTAACTCTTCAATAGCAGTGCATCTTGTATGAAATAAAGTGAAAGGCTATTGATAAAAAAGAATAAAAAACGGCGCTGTGTGCGCCGTTTATATAAAGGAAAATGATCCCGAGCTTTTACTTATCGTCTAAGAAGCTTTTAAGCTGCTCTGAACGAGAAGGGTGGCGAAGCTTGCGTAATGCTTTCGCTTCAATTTGACGAATACGCTCACGTGTTACATCAAACTGCTTACCTACTTCTTCAAGGGTATGGTCGGTATTCATATCGATACCAAAACGCATTCTTAGTACCTTTGCTTCTCTTGCTGTTAAGCCAGCTAGCACGTCTTCAGTTGCGTTTTTAAGGCTTTCCATCGTCGCATTATCAATTGGCGAGTCGATAGTGGTATCTTCAATAAAGTCACCTAAATGTGAATCTTCATCATCACCGATTGGCGTTTCCATTGAAATTGGCTCTTTAGCAATTTTCAATACCTTACGGATTTTATCTTCAGGCATTAACATGCGTTCAGATAACTCTTCAGGCGTTGGTTCACGGCCCATTTCTTGTAACATATGACGAGAAATACGATTAAGTTTATTAATGGTCTCAATCATGTGCACCGGAATACGGATGGTACGAGCTTGGTCAGCAATTGAACGAGTTATTGCTTGACGGATCCACCACGTTGCATAGGTTGAGAACTTGTAACCACGACGGTATTCAAACTTATCCACTGCCTTCATCAAGCCAATGTTACCTTCTTGGATCAGATCTAAGAATTGTAAGCCACGGTTTGTATATTTCTTTGCAATAGAGATAACTAATCGTAAGTTAGCTTCAACCATTTCTTTTTTCGCACGGCGAGCTTTTGCTTCACCAATAGACATGCGGCGGTTGATGTCTTTAACTTGTTCAATGGTTAAACCAGTTTCTTCTTCAACTGCACCTAGCTTGTAGATACAACGAGAGATTTCAGTTTTAAGTTCTAGCAACCCTTTAGAGTATGAATGGCCAGCATTAATCTCAGCATCTAACCATGCGTTAGATGTTTCATTACCTACGAACGCCTTCATAAATGCACGCTTAGGCATTTTTGCATGTTCTGCACATAACTTAATCACTAAACGTTCTTGAGTACGTACACGGTCCATCATGCTACGCATGTTTTTAACCATGTAATCAAACTGCTTAGGAATTAGGCGGAAGGTTTTAAAGATTTCACTAAGTGCTACAATTTCTTCACGAGCATCTGGGTGAGCACGGCCTTTGTCAGCAATTACTTTTTCCATTTTTTCGTATTGATTACGAAGTGCAGTAAAGTTTTCGCGTGCTTCTTCAGGATCTGGACCTGTGTCTTCTTCTTCCTCAGAATCATCGTCAATGTCTTTGTCTTCGTCATCAAGTTGATCTTCAGGAACTTCAGAGCCAATGTGAGTAGCTGTTGGTGCAATGTTATCTACTTCGTTAGGATCAATAAAGCCAGAGATAATATCGCTTAGACGAATTTCTTCTGCTTCATATTTATCCCACTGATCAAGTAGGTGAGTAATTGCTTCAGGATATTCTGCTACTGACATTTGAACTTGGTTAATACCATCTTCAATACGCTTAGCGATATCGATTTCGCCTTCGCGAGTCAGTAGTTCTACTGTACCCATTTCGCGCATGTACATACGTACAGGATCAGTTGTTCTGCCGATTTCTTTATCAACTGAAGCTAGTGCGGCAGCTGCTGCTTCAGCAGCATCTTCATCTGTGGTTGTTTCAGCCATCATTAATGCATCGTTATCCGGTGCTGTTTCGCACACCTGAATACCCATGTCATTAATCATGCTGATGATATCTTCAATTTGATCCGAGTCAACGATATCTTGTGGAAGGTGGTCGTTTACATCAGCAAAAGTGAGGTAACCTTGTTCTTTACCTTTGGTAATGAGGAGTTTTAATTGCGACTGAGGACTTTGCTCCATAGAGATTTTCTCTTCCACTCTTTGAACGCCTAATGCACAAGATGGGTTGTAAGCTTTAAGTTAGTCATGCACAATGAGCACTCTATTAAGCATCATTGTGGTCATCTAGTGTATGCACCGATGTATAGGACTAATCTTAAGCGTTCACCACTTACCTTTACACTAGGTAGGGTTAATAACTATACCAAGTCAAATTTGATGATATGGTATTTGGACGCACTGAACCGTGCATTCTAGCAGACTATATTAAATCTGGCTAGATTCTAATCTGTCAATGTTGGGTCTTTTTTACTCGATTTCAAGGCTGCCAGTAGACTATTTACAATAAGATATTCTTCTTTACTCAGGCCTTGGGTTTTCTGTTTAAGTAATAGTGAATCATATGTTTTCTGTAAGTACATGTTTTCTAAGTGATGGAATGTATCTACAAACTCATTTTCGATCATCTCTTCATCAATATTATGCTGCCAAATGGCCAATTGATTTAAATAGTTACCTTCGGGCTTTTCACGCCACTTTTCTATCAGACTTGCAGTGGTTGTGTTCGGTTGCTGCAAAATTGATTCTTGTATGTCTATTAGTAAAGCAAAACCAGGAATATCAACTTTTCTTAGTGCAGGCTTAAATGGAATAGCATTGGCAAGTGTTGGGTACTGTAATAATAGTCCCACTGCTCGGCGCATCGGTGTAACTTTAAATGATTCTTGAGGTTTTAAAGTTTGCTGTGGCTTTTCAAAATATCGTGACAGCTCTTCTGCGGTGCGATTAACCGTCATCGCTAGCTTATTCATAATACTTTCACGATAAAAGTCACTTGGTATTTTATCTAGTAGCGGTTTAGCTTTGGCAACAAAGGCAGCTTTACCTGCATCACTGGTCGCATCAACTTGCTGATGCAACTTTTCAAAAAAGAAGTCAGTTAACGTTTGGGCATCCACGTAACGGCTTTCGAACGCTTCCTTACCTTCTTTATTTACTAAACTATCTGGATCTTCGCCATCTGGTAGAAAGAGAAATTTAAGCTCAACACCGTCTTTTAAATAAGGAAGGGCGTTTTCGAGTGCGCGCCATGCGGCATCGCGTCCAGCACGGTCGCCGTCGTAACAGCAAATGACCTTAGTGGTTGTTCTAAATAGTGTTTGTATATGTTCAGGTGTTGTTGAAGTGCCCAGTGATGCTACCGCATAGTTGATGTTATGTTGTGCTAGAGCAACAACATCCATGTAGCCTTCAACAATAAGTATTTGTTCTATTTTAGCACTGGCTTGCTTGGCTTCATACAAGCCATATAACTCTCGGCCTTTATGAAATATACGTGTTTCAGGCGAGTTAAGGTATTTTGGTGAGCCGTCACCCATGACTCGTCCACCAAAGCCGATGACACGTCCTCGTTTATCTCGGATAGGAAACATAATCCTATCGCGAAAAAAGTCGTATTGTCGTCCGTTATCGCTTTGGTTAGTGAGTTTTAAGTCGTTTAATTGAGCACGCTGTGATTGATTAGTGCCAAACTGTTTATATAGGGTGTCCCACTCTGGAGGAGCATAGCCGATATGAAATGCGCGAACGGTTTCACCGCTTAAGTTTCGGCCCTTCAAGTATTCAATAACACTATCTTTATTCGCATGAGATTTTAGTTGCTGACGATAAAGCTGGGTTGCAGCTTCCATAAGTTCATAATCAGACTGCTGCTGTGCTCGGTTAGGTTGTTTTGTGCCACCTTTTGTTTGCTCTCTTGGCACTTCTAAGTGATGAAAGTCTGCAAGTTCTTCAATGGCATCTACAAATTCTAGGTTTTCATAGTCCATTAAAAAACTAATAGCGTTACCATGTGCGCCACAGCCAAAACAGTGATAGAACTGCTTTTCTTGGCTTACGGTAAAAGAAGGGGATTTTTCATTATGAAACGGGCAGCAAGCCTGGTAATTTTTACCAGCCTTTTTTAAACGCACTCGCTGATCGATAATTTCTACTATATCGGTTCTAGCGATGACATCATCGATAAATTGGCGTGGGATTCGTCCAGACACTATAAATATTTACCGCTTCATATTGAGTACTCTTTCAACAATGAAGAGCTGACTCGGTTAAATTAGACATTGATGCTATAAAAACAAATAAGCCGCGCTTAACTTAACATTAAGCGCGGCTTATTAATATTCAATATCGGTTTTTAAGATAGGCGAGATCTAATCAGTCCACTTACCGCGCCCATATCGGCTCGGCCTTGAAGTTGTGGTTTTAATACGCCCATCACTTTACCCATTTCTTGCATATTCGCCGCGCCTGTAGATTCAATTGCTTGGTCAATTAACGTTGCAATTTCTTCATCAGTTAACTTACGCGGTAGAAAATCTTCTAAAACAAGTATTTCAGCGTTTTCTGTTGCAGCTAATTCAGGACGGCCAGCTTCTTCGTATTGCTTTGCAGCATCGCGACGTTGCTTAACCATTTTAGTCAGCACTGCGGTAATTTCGCTATCGTCTAACGTGATTTTTTCATCAATCTCACGTTGTTTAATAG
This sequence comes from Flocculibacter collagenilyticus, assembly GCF_016469335.1. Classification (NCBI taxonomy): domain Bacteria; kingdom Pseudomonadati; phylum Pseudomonadota; class Gammaproteobacteria; order Alteromonadales; family Pseudoalteromonadaceae; genus Flocculibacter; species Flocculibacter collagenilyticus. Next base: position 2,998,688 of record NZ_CP059888.1, on the reverse strand, counting down.
CAGCAAGTGCCATACGAATAGTGCCAAGACGGTTTTTGTCTTTCGCGCGCATCGCATCTTTCTGTGCATCTTTCAGCTGTTCTAATAACGCCATGGGTAAACTACCGACTCAAATTAGTAAAGTTTTACGCGACGAGCGTTTTCACGGCTCACTTTTTTCAAGTGACGCTTAACAGCAGCCGCTTTTTTGCGTTTCTTTTCTGCAGTTGGTTTTTCGTAGAATTCACGACGACGTACTTCAGAAAGGATACCTGCTTTTTCACAAGAACGCTTGAAACGACGTAGAGCTACATCAAACGGCTCGTTTTCTCTTACTTTAATTACTGGCATTTAAAAATTCACCTCAGAATCTATTCAGCTTGGTTATAATATAACCGATTCGACTAAAATTGGTGCGGCATTTTAATCTGAAGAGATATCCAATGTAAAGCTTATTTATCATTCGACTGGTAATTTATTGTCAACAAGGTAAAATCCGCGCCCTCAAACATAAGTTTAGTCTGGTTTATCTTAGTTTTATAGGTTAATGGGTAGGTAATTAATGCGTGTACTTGGTATCGAAAGTTCTTGTGATGAAACAGGAATAGCTATTTACGATGATCATCAAGGGTTGTTATCACATCAACTATATAGCCAAGTTAAAGTGCATGCGGATTATGGCGGTGTTGTACCTGAGTTAGCGTCGCGTGATCACGTTAGAAAAACCTTGCCATTAATAAAGCAGGCAATGAAAGATGCAAATTGCGAGAAAGATGACATTGATGCGATTGCTTATACCGCTGGACCCGGCTTAGTTGGCGCACTGTTGGTAGGTAGTGCGATAGGGCGTAGTTTGGCGTACGCGTGGAATAAACCTGCAGTTGCTGTACATCACATGGAAGGACACTTGCTCGCGCCGATGTTAGAAGAAAATAAGCCTGAATTTCCGTTTGTTGCGCTGCTAGTTTCTGGCGGGCATACCATGTTAGTGAAAGTTGCTAATGTAGGGGAGTATGAAATTTTAGGTGAGTCTATTGACGATGCAGCGGGTGAAGCGTTTGATAAAACTGCAAAGTTATTAGGATTGGATTATCCAGGTGGCCCTTTACTGGCTAAAATGGCAGAGCAAGGTAATGCGGGCATTTATCAATTTCCAAGACCAATGACGGATAGGCCTGGATTAGACTTTAGTTTTAGTGGCCTAAAAACGGCAGCGGCAAATACTATTCGCAATAATATTGATAACACAACGCAAAGTTGTTCTCCACAAGTAAAAGCGGATATTGCTCATGCGTTTCAGCATGCAGTTATCGATACGTTAGCGATAAAATGTAAGCGCGCATTAAAACAAACAGGACTGAAACGTTTAGTTGTTGCAGGCGGAGTAAGTGCTAATAAATATTTGCGTAGTCAGCTTGCTTCCATGATGACGGGACTTGGTGGGGAAGTGTTTTATCCTAAGGCGGAGTTTTGTACCGACAATGGTGCAATGATCGCTTATGCTGGCATGCAGCGATTTAAAGCAGGGCAGGTTGTTCCTTTATCAGTAAAAGCACAGCCTCGTTGGTCAATTGAAGACTTGCCTTCAATCAAAGATAATTAATTATTTAGCGTTATTTATTAATTTCTTTAATTGCTTCATTTATCTTTGGTAACAATTCTAGGTGCTTGGATTTTTGTGATAACACGAGGCGATAATCGATAAGCATATAAGGCGAGCCGATAACCTCTATTTTGTCTTTTATATTCTGGCGTGAGGCAACTTCCCAGCCACTGCTTTCTTCAAATAATACAATATCTACTCGTCCTTTTTCGAGTAGCCCCATCAGTTGTTGAGGAGTAGTAGAGTAAGTAGTCTGTTTAAAAACCCCTTTTTCGATAAGCGGGGTGATATGAGGGCCGTAATAATTTCCTCTTAATAAACCGACAGAAAGATGGCTGGCATTGTGGAGTTTGTATTTATCTATTTTCTTACTTTTTAATGCGAAGTATCGTCCGTAACTGTAAAAGAGTGGGTCACTGAATTTGAATTGTTCGTTTCGTTGTTTATTAAAACTTGCTTGCAAGATACCATCATAAACACCTTCTGAAGCAAGTTGCTGGCAACGTTTCCAAGGGAGTAGAGTAACTTTAACGGTTACGCTAGGGATATGCTTAAAAATGTTCTGAACCATAGCAAGACTTTGTCCAGAAACGCTCGCGGGATCTGTGTCGTTGCGTAAATACGCATAAGGCGGAGATTCGTCATAGCACAATGAAACTGCATAGCTGCAATGGCTAAAAATGACAGCAAAAACAATTAGACAGTACTTCATACAAACACCAACCTAATATTACTCTTGCATACCAATATAAGTTATTTAGATTATATTGCAATACCTTACTGTATTAGGCTTTGCTGTGGTAGGAGGACTCTGCATAATATTATGCGGCTCATTGTTAAAGAACATTTAGTGTATTGCTCTTCGTGGCTAGGATGATGTGCATGCTTAACCCCTTTATAGCAGCTGATAATAGCTGGAAGCTCCATAGAACCTATTGTAATGGTTTGAACATGATGAAGTTTTTTGTGATATTAAACATTTAAAGGCAGTTGAAACGTCTATCTACTGAATGGATCAATAAATAATGAAACAGCACACAAGTATTCGGTATGCTCAGATTATTAATCAAATATAGGGCAGTTTGTTCATGAACACATAGAGTTATCCATCTCACTTGAGCAACTGTCTAGTCATGTTGGTGTATCTAAGTATCACCTAAATCGTGTGTTTTATGCGGGAACTGGTCTTAAGTTAGGAGAGTTTATTCAGCGTAGAAAAATGGAATATGCTTACTATTTACTCGCAGAGTTGAAAATGTCGGTGTTAGACACTTCCCTCAGTGTGGGTTATGAATCTGTCGCTGCATTTTCACGTGCTTTTAGTCAGCTTTATTTACTCGAACCGAGTGAAGTTAAGAGAGGGAAGATTCAAAAAGTTACGTTGCCTCGCCTCATAAAAAGCTCAAAGCGTCCTTCATTATTACCTGATATCTTAGAACTTCCTGCTCGAAGGTTAATTGGGCTATATGGGAATGGATTTAAAGGGCAAAGTTACTTTTCAATAGCCCAGATATTGTATGAAAAATTACACACTTCTTTGAATTTAAAAGAGGACTTTGACTTTTCTCAACAAAAGCTGATAGGCGTGGCATTAGAGAGCCCTTGGCGGGGCGAGCAAGATAACAGTACCTTTTTTGCAGGCGTGCAACTGGACACTGAATTGATAAATGAAGTATTTGAAGGCTCAGATTTAACGGAATATATTTGTCCTGCGGGGTGTTGGGCTCGTTTTGAGCATCGCGGCCCGTATAATACCATGTGGCAAACAATACTAAGTATTTATGCTAACTGGGTAATACCAAACAATCGGCAACTGAAAGACAGCGCAATCGTGCAGCACTATTTAAACAGTGTAACAACTACCCCACCAAATGAATTAAAAACACATATTTACATCCCTATTGTCGATGAGTAAACGAACAACAGAAAAAGCGCACTTTCTGCAATGCTTACATAATTAATTCAGCGCATGATAGTTAAACGAACCTTGAGATATTTATATAATTGTTGGAGTTATCATGTTTATTAGGCTTTTTAAGTTGCTGTTAAGCTTTACATTTTTAATTTTAAGCATCGTCAATAGTGCCAGCGTAATCGCTTCTTCGGTGGGAATGCAACATGGCGTTTCTGCCATAGATTCTAAAGTGCTCGATCTATATAACAAAGTAAGTAAACGACCAGTAAAGATAAATCTTTGGTACAAAAAAGGCCACTGTGAAAATCAGCAATCTGGCGAGTTATGTTTAGATGCTAACAATGACACTAATAAAGTCGCAATATTGTCTCATGGTGCGATGGGCGCAGCGAGTGATTATAATTGGTTAGCGTACACCTTAGCTGCACAAGGGGGGTTGTGGTTGGGTTAAATCATTTTGGGGAGTCTTGGCGTTATGGGCGTGAAAATATTGATCCAGCAACCACAATGAAGTTGTGGCAGCGTGCTGAAGATACCACTTTTGTTTTGGATCACTTCTCGAAAAACAACCCATTTCAACATCATTTAAATTGGCATAATGTTGTGGTGGTTGGCCACTCTTCTGGCGGGCAGACTGCGGCATCTTTGGCTGGGGTGACTTTAGATATGGCTAATATGACTAACTACTGCCAATTAAGTAAATCTAACGGCGATATGGGATGTACCTATGCAAATGGAAAACAAGCTGAAAAAATAGGTAAAATTGCAAGTTATAAGCAATCATATCGTGATAATAGAGTGAAAGCTGTGATCATGTTAGATCCGGCTGTGGGGCCTGCGGCGACTAAAGAAAGTCTTCAAAGCATCAATATACCGGCACTTATTATAGGAGCCCAGAATAATGAATTTGTACCGTTTAAGTATCATGCAGGTTATTACGCAGAATATATGCCGAACGCAGAGTTAATGACTTTAAATAATGATGAGGGCCACTTTATTTTTCTTGATAGCTGCAGCCATAAGCATAAAGCAAAAGGCGTTTCATTATGTGAAGACCGTGAAGGTGTTGATCGTAAGCAAGTGCACTCTATGATGAGCCAAAAAATACTTGCTTTCCTTTCTCAGCTGTAATCATCATTACAACGATTACTTAATTGATATAAATAGAAAAGTGGCGGTTTGTGTTGGGGTTGATGTTAAGGGAAGTTAGCCTTACATCAAACGGCGCTTTTCTATGCTATGTAACGCGGCACTCGAGAGTTAGCTGTGCTGATTTGAAATATGATTGAAATTTAAGCTCAGCTAGTTTCATAGTAAAAAGTAACGCCATTCTCATTACTTTCTGTTTAAAAAGTTCTTACCAACAATGCGTGCCTCTTCATTTTTTATTAATCGTATAATATTTTCTTTATGACGAATGACGATTAATGTGGCCAACATAATCACTGGCAGGGTATAAGTAGGCTTAATAAAGTAAGTAAAAACGGGGGCGAGCGATACGGTAATAATGGCCGCTAAAGAGGAATATCTAAACAGTAATAACGTTATTAGCCACGTTAAGATTAATAAACCTGCCAAATCTAATCCTATCGGCAATAAAGTGCCGAAAGCAGTTGCGACGGCTTTACCTCCCTTAAAACCAAAGAACAATGGAAAGATGTGCCCTAGGCAAGCCGCAATAGCGATCACTCCCAAAAATACGGGTTCTATATTTAAAAAGTAGGCTAACCATACAGGGATAGTTCCTTTTAAAATATCAAATACTAACACCATAATTGCGGGGATTTTACCTGCTAAGCGATACACATTGGTGGCGCCGGGATTGCCAGAACCATTTACGCGAGGATCGGGAAATGACAATAGTTTACTCAGTAATACAGCCGAGCTGATAGAGCCTATTAAATAAGCTGCAACTATCATTAATATTGTCAATATAATCATTTACCTTCCTGTGGTGTTTCTAGTCTTAATAATGTGGTGTATTATCCTGCTGGATTGCATACTGTAATGAGCACCCTCTTACGGATCTATATAAACGTAGTTTATACAAATGCAAGGCGACATTAGCATAAGGCGCACAGGGTACTTATATTTTTAGCTATAAGGTATCCGACCAGACGTCATTGATTATCATTACATTTGTAATAAGTAGACTATGGATAAAGTATTTATAACTCAGTTGAAAACCGACACTACCATAGGTGTTTACGATTGGGAAAAAAAAATTAAACAATCGCTTTATTTCGATATAGAAATGTTGACCGATACGTCAGTCGCAGCGAAAAATGATGATATTAAAGCAGCTGTTAACTATGCAGAGGTATCTGAAAAAGTAACCAAATATGTTGAAAGCAGAGCTTTTGAGCTAATCGAGACGGTATGTGAGCAATTAGCACAATTGATTCTGACCAGCTTTAATGTGCAGCAGGTAACGATTAAAGTAGACAAGCCCGGAGCGGTGGAAAATGCTCAATCTGTAGGTGTAGAAATAACACGCTCAACAATGTGATTCTGATTTGGTTTTATTCTGCTTTGGCATTTAGGAGCAAAAGTTGGCAAAGATATACATAAGTGTTGGTTCAAACATAAATAAAAATAAATACATTCAAGCTGCAATTGCTTCCCTAGGGGAGTTTTTTGGACCATTGGTACTCTCGTCTGTTTATGAAAGTGAAGCGGTAGGGTTTGAAGGTGAAAATTTTTATAATATGGTGATTGGTGCTGATACTGATTTATCATTAGAAAGTGTTGCGGCGATTTTAAAAACAATTGAGCAGCAAAATGGTAGAGAAAGAACCGCTAAGAAATTTAGCCCACGTACGTTGGATTTAGATTTATTAACCTATGATGATGTTATAGCGGATGAGCCTGTACAAATTCCGCGAGACGAAATCACTAAAAATGCATTTGTTTTACTTCCTTTAGCAGAAGTAGCTCCAAATGAACTGCATCCTACCGATAAACTTAGCTTTTCAGAGTTGTGGCAAGCATTTGATAAAAATACACAGCAGTTATGGAAGGTTAATCTAAGTATAAGTAACAGTTAAACCAATCATTTTTACATTTTACCTATTTTATTTTTAAAGGATTATTAAAGCGATGACTACCCTAGAAGTTATATTGTTAGCATTGATACAAGGGCTAACAGAGTTTTTACCAATTTCTAGCTCGGCGCATTTAATTTTGCCTCAAGCCATTTTAGGGTGGCGTGAACAAGGCTTAGCGTTTGATGTGGCGGTTCATGTAGGCACATTATTAGCGGTGCTGCTGTATTTTCGTAAAGAAGTATTTGAGTTAACTACTGCGTGGTTTTCATCATTTAAAGGTGAACAAACCCGAGACAGTCAATTAGCTTGGTGGATTATTATTGGGACTATTCCTGCAGCGCTTATTGCGTATTTAGGAAAATCTTATGTTGAAGAATATGCTCGCTCTGCTTCAGTGATTGCTGCTACTACCATTATTTTTGGTTTGCTGCTTTGGTGGGCTGATGTAAAAGCCCGTCAACACAAAGATATTAACCAAGTTGGCTGGAAAGGTGCGTTAATTATTGGTTTAGCTCAAGCTATTGCACTCATCCCTGGTACGTCTCGCTCTGGGATCACAATTACTGCTGGCTTAATGTTGGGGCTGGACCGAGGTTCTGCTGCACGTTTTTCTTTTCTACTTTCCATTCCTATTATTGCACTTGCGGGGGGCTATCAAGGTTTAGGCCTAGTGACTTCTGCTGAAGCAGTTGATTGGACTGCGATATTGCTAGGCACTGGTTTGTCTTTTATTAGTGCGTTTGCCTGTATTCACTATTTCTTAATTTTTGTAGAGCGAGTGGGTATGATGCCATTTGTAATTTATCGCCTACTGCTTGGTGCGGTCTTAATATTTTTTATTATTTAGGGTGGCTCAAGCATAAATAAAGGCGCAAAGAAGCGGTTATAAAACGTTAGCACTTTGCGCCATATGGTATATACGCTATTTAGATATAGCTTCTTTCAGCGCTTTAATTTTTAGGATTCGTTGCCGTTTAATTTGTTCTTTAATTGCTGCGCCTTGGTGACCTTCAGCAATTATATCTTTTACATTAATGGTGAGTGATGCTTCAAAAGCCTGCATTAAAAATGAAGCTTGTGGGTATGCAGATTCTTCGAAGCCAGTTCTTCCCCGCATATCGGCAGTACAACACAGTAGAAACTTATCAAGCATTTGTGGCTTTCGCCAAGCATCAATAGCATTAAATACTTTTAAAATAGTCTCAGGTTTTAACTCGAACGCTTTGTGTGTATGGCAATGATATTCGCTCACTAAAAGGGCTAACTGCTTACATTGATTAGGTACACGCAGACGCTCGCAAACTTCAGCAATAGGTTTCAACCCCTTTTTTTCATGACCATGGTGTGAAGGCCAAAGTTGCTCAGGCGTTAAACCTTTACCCAAATCGTGGCAAAGTGCTGCAAATCTTACATCTAGATCAGTACTTAGTTTTACCGCTTGCTGCAACACCATCATCGTATGTACGCCAGTGTCAATTTCAGGGTGCCATTTTTCAGGGTTCGGAATGCCCCATAAGCAATTAAGCTCTGGAAATATGATTGCTAATGCGCCGCATTCTTTAAGAACTTCAAAAAAGATAGCGGGGGAGACTTCCTGCAATGCCTTTTCCATTTCCTTCCATACGCGTTCCGGCGTTAAATGGTTAAGCTCACCAGAATGGGCGATTGTTTGCATTAACTTCATGGTTTCGTCTGCAACGGAAAATCCATATTCATGATAGCGTGCAGCAAAACGCGCAACACGAAGCACGCGCAGGGGATCTTCAACAAACGCATCTGATACATGACGGATAACTTTATTCGCTAAATCTGCTTGTCCACCAAAGGGATCGATAATTTGGCCATCACTAGTTTCGGCAAGTGCATTGATGGTTAGGTCGCGTCTTAATAAATCTTGTTCTAAGGTAACGTCAGGTTCGGCATAACAGGTAAACCCTGTGTATCCTTGGCTCGTTTTGCGTTCAGTGCGAGCTAAGGCATACTCTTCTTTAGTTTTGGGATGAAGAAATACAGGAAAGTCTTTGCCTACTTGTTGATATCCCAGTGCTAACATTTCTTCTATCGTTGCACCGACTACCACCCAGTCTTTGTCAGAGACGTTACGGTTAAGCAATTTATCGCGAACTGCGCCACCCACTAGATATATTTCCAAAGTACTTTCCTGATAATTGATGTGTTATATTGCGGAGATTATAACCGAATGCTATGAAAGATTGTTTTTTCCTAAGCAATTTTTTAATTATGAAGAACTGGAAATGTATACAGGATATTTTGGTCTAAAGGAAAAGCCTTTTTCAATTGCGCCAAACCCACAATATTTGTTTATGAGTGATCGTCACAGAGAGGCGTTGGCGCATTTGTCATTTGGCCTTGGCGACACGGGCGGCTTTATTCTATTAACAGGTGAAGTGGGAACGGGTAAAACTACAGTTTCGCGCTCAATGCTAGAGAATTTACCAGAAGATAATGATGTCGCGTTTATTCTTAATCCAGCCCTTTCAGAATTAGAGTTACTTGCCACGATCTGCGATGAGTTACGTATTCGTTATCGTAAAGCTGATGCCACTTTGAAGTTGCTAACGGATAAGATAAAAAATAGATTATTGAAAAATCACCAAAATAATAAAAATACAATTTTATTAATCGATGAAGCCCAGCACCTTCAACCGGAAGTATTAGAGCAGTTACGACTATTAACTAACTTGGAAACAAACACTAAAAAGTTATTACAAGTGGTGTTAATTGGTCAGCCAGAATTACAGGCAATGTTAAAACGTCAAGAATTAAGGCAACTCGCGCAACGCATCACTGCACGTTATCACTTATTACCGCTTACACTGCCTGAAATTGAACAATACATAAGTTTTAGATTAAGTGTAGCTGGATGCGAAAGACAATTATTCGAGCGTGCAGCAGTGAAACAAATATTTAAAGTAACGCAGGGCATTCCGAGGTTGGTCAACCTGTTATGTGATAGATGTTTGTTGGGCGCGTACAGCGAGCATCGTTCATTAGTGACGCCTGCAATTGTTAAACAAGCAGCAATAGAAATCATTCCTAATTACAGCCAACCCCAACAATATATTCCATGGCGTTGGGTGGGTTATTCTGCCGCCTGTGTGTTAGCGTTAGCAACAGGCTTTGCAATTGCAATGTGAATGTGATTTTTGTAACTGCGTTTATATGTGTTGTAACAACGATATTCAAAATATACTAAATTAAGAAAAAATATGTCTTATTTACTAGATGCCCTAAAAAAAACTGATCCCAAATCCCAAGTTGAGCAACCTATGCAACCTTATCAGCAAGCACCAAGTAGTAATAATGATTCAGCGTTACGGTTTTACCGTGGCTTAGCGATTGTGTTAGGGTTAATTTTAGCCATGATAGTGGGCTATGGCTTAGGTAATGTGTATGGCAATTATCAGCGTACGCAAGCTGAGCACAAAGTACCGACTATTACCGAGGTGAGTGAAACTGGTTATGTGATTGATAATTTGGAACCTGTGCAAAGCGCGAACGTAGACTTGCTAACAACAGATTCTACAAAGAATGAAGCGGAATTAAACGAGTCGGATACTCGAAAAAGCGGGCAAGAAAATAATACTGAAAAGCAGGAAGCTAATGAATTAGCTACAGAAAAAACTGCTGAAGAAGAATATGTTTACACAGATAACAAACTTTCAAAAGAAAGTGAGGTAAAAAATGTAGCCAGTGAGTCAGCATTATCGTCTGATAGTGCTGAACAGCCTAAGGTTGAGGCTGGTTATGTAAGCACTGAAGAGCCAGCATTTGATGCATCAAATATCGACCCTCAATTACTAAAAGAGTTTAATCAAGCTGTCAGAGAAACCGAGCAACATAGTCAAGATGGGGCGGGTGGTGCTATTGATGCTAATTTCTCATCTTCAACTGTCTCAAGTGCGCCTATGCTAGGTGAATTACCTGCCTCCGTACAAGACTCCATTCCGGCTCTTTCTTTTGATGCGCATATTTACTCAACAGATGCCCAGCAAAGCTGGGTCAAAGTTAACGGCAAAGTGTTGCAAGAGAGGCAATGGGTTACGTCTGATATTCAGCTATTAAAAATTCTACCGCAACAGGTCATTCTTGAAAAAGGTAATAATCGTTTTAGTTTGCCTGCGCTGGAAAATTGGAGCGGTAGTTATTAACGAATCAGCTGTTTTCATATTACGAAAGCAGCTGATAATTTATGACTAAGTTCTTAAAGCCACTTATCTTTCACCCGCCCATATTGATAATAACCCCATTGACCAAGCCGCTTAAACTGAGTAAATGGAATTTTAGGCAGTGCAGAAGAGTAAAACGGTAAATGTTGGTATTGGCATGCACCGGCAACTTTATCTGCTAAGCGTTTGCCTGCTAAGGTGCTAAACGATAAACCTGCTCCACAGTAGCCTGCTGCATAGAATACATTGTTGTCTGCTTCGTAGATGTGTGGAATATCATCAAAAGAAACACTTATCCATCCACTCCATTGATAATCAATTGATACTTCTTTAAGGCAAGTAAAGCTTTGTTTTAATGCTAATAATAGGCGTTGATAATATTTCGGGTTATCTGCTTCCGCACCAGAAATAGCCCCTCGCCCGCCAAACAAAACTCGGTTATCAGGTAATTTTCGGTAATAGTATTTTAATGCTCGAGTATCCATCATGACTTGATTAGTTTTCAAGCCAGACTGCTCAAGTTCTATATCATTTAATGGGCGTGTAACGATAACACTACTAAGTACAGGAAGAACCCGCTGGGTAAAGTCTCTATCTAAATGGGATGGGGTATAGCCATTACTTGCCACTACTACTTTGTTAGCAATAATAGATCCAGATGGAGTATTAAGTTGGTGTTTACCATTGAGTAACTTTGTCCAATTGATCACAGGTGAATTGGTATATATTTTACCGTTTTGTGAATCAATAAGCTTTTTATAAGCTGTTACAACCTTTAATGGATTCACTCCATTGCCATGGGAAAACCGTAAAGCACCGTGGGCATCTTGGTGTTTACAATAATTATTGAATAATTGATCACGTGTCAGCCTTTCTACGCTATAGCCGAAATGTTCTTGCATATAATCTGCTTGCTCGCAGAGTTGTTCATAGTATTTTGGCTTATGGGCAATTTTTAAATAGCCTGACTCTTGCATATCAACATCAATATCGGCATCTTGCACAAGTTGATGAACAGTACTGACACCTTCAAGGAATTGTTGATGAATCTCTTGAGTGTTTTTCATGCCAAATCGACTGACCAATGATTGATAGCCAAGTCTTCCACTTAAAGGAAGTATAAAGCCAGCATTTCGGCCACTACAGCCCCAACCAACATTATTGGCTTCAAGCACTACGGGAGAAATACTGTGTTGCTTCATTAAATGGTGCGCACAACTTAGTCCGGCATAACCGGCCCCTATAATGGCAACGTCGGTATGTTGTTCAGTTTCCAGCATTTGCGTTTGAAGCGGGGCAAGGTCAACTTGGCTTTTCCAGTATGAATTGGGATAAGGCTGGTTGTTTGGAATTATTTTTTCTTTTAATGGGTCGTACATAATCAGTAGCTATTTTACTTGTCGTTATGGAAAGTTAAAAATGCAGAATCATTTCAGCTGCAACACAGTGGCAATCTTCTCCGCAAATCGTGCAAATATAATTGTCACCGTAGTGAGCTTTATTCCACCTATCGGGGTGATCTTTCACCAATATACCACCGGCTTTAGTAAAATATTTTACTGAGCTATTTCCAGGACTTTGTCGCCATAGATGGGCAACACCAGCAACTGCACCAACAGACTTAGCTTTTTCGATTGAAGCTGTAAGCAGTTTTCCACCAATTCCGTGGCCACGATATGCTTCATCTACGGTGTTACATTTAAAATAAACTACTTTGTCTGAATCAACGCCCCATTGTGTTGGCGTACACCATTTATCTATTTTCCATTTATTAGGAGCATAAGTAAGCCTAAATCCAATTAGCTTGTCTTCCATATGGGCTACGTAACTGAGGTTGATATCGTGATTAAAGCCTTTTTGATAGATTTCTTGTAGCGATTCATCGGTTAAGTAATTGTCACCGTGAACTTCATTGCCTAGTTTTATTATATCGGCAAAGTGCTCAGGTGTTATTTCAGATATCTTTAATGACGGTTGCGTCTGATGCATATAGTTCCTATATTTCTGTTTCGTATTCAGCTTTTACTAAATGTCCTAGGTTTTATAGCTACCAACTTTACCAACTTAACGAATGTAGCGGTAGTTCTGTATTAAAAGAATGCTATTGCTTAGACAATGCAACAATTAAAGATTCAATTATCATGTTGAACATTAATAAGTGAATCAAGAAATCAATGATTTAAATGCTATTCTGGTTAACAAATAACCGAACAAACAAAAAAGATAAAAAAGTACTTGCGCTGTTTTTAAATCTCCCTATAATGCGCCTCCACACCAACGGGGAAGCAAGCAGCATCAGCCAAACCAAACGGTTTAACAAGCACTATGTTTGACGTTAAATCAGGTGTCAAGGTTAACCAGTTAATCGAATTTGAAAGAGTGAAGTTTTAAAAAAACTTCAAAAAATAAATTAGATTAACTGCTTGACTTTGAAAACGGAAAGCGTAGAATGCGCATCCCGCTTCGAGCTAAACGGTAACAAGTTACCAACCAGCACCAAGCACTGTTCTTTAACAATTTGTAATCAATCATCTGTGTGAGCACTCACAATAGAGATTAGAATCTAAGAGCTTCGGCTCAATACGATATTTAAATCTCAATAGTTTTGTAGAGTGACTCAACAGTCAATATATACAGAATTCATTGAGCTGAAACTTCGGTTTCAACAAAACTTTTAATTGAAGAGTTTGATCATGGCTCAGATTGAACGCTGGCGGCAGGCCTAACACATGCAAGTCGAGCGGTAACATTTCTAGCTTGCTAGAAGATGACGAGCGGCGGACGGGTGAGTAATGCTTGGGTATATGCCTTAAGGTGGGGGACAACAGTTGGAAACGACTGCTAATACCGCATAATGTCTACGGACCAAAGTGGGGGACCTTCGGGCCTCACGCCTTAAGATTAGCCCAAGTGGGATTAGCTTGTTGGTGAGGTAATGGCTCACCAAGGCAACGATCCCTAGCTGGTCTGAGAGGATGATCAGCCACACTGGAACTGAGACACGGTCCAGACTCCTACGGGAGGCAGCAGTGGGGAATATTGGACAATGGGCGCAAGCCTGATCCAGCCATGCCGCGTGTGTGAAGAAGGCCTTCGGGTTGTAAAGCACTTTCAGCGAGGAGGAAAGGTTGTCAGTTAATAGCTGTCAGCTGTGACGTTACTCGCAGAAGAAGCACCGGCTAACTCCGTGCCAGCAGCCGCGGTAATACGGAGGGTGCGAGCGTTAATCGGAATTACTGGGCGTAAAGGGCACGCAGGCGGTTAATTAAGTCAGATGTGAAAGCCCCGGGCTCAACCCGGGAACTGCATTTGAAACTGGTTAACTAGAGTACGAGAGAGGAAAGTAGAATTTCAGGTGTAGCGGTGAAATGCGTAGAGATCTGAAGGAATACCGATGGCGAAGGCAGCTTTCTGGCTCGATACTGACGCTCATGTGCGAAAGCGTGGGGAGCAAACAGGATTAGATACCCTGGTAGTCCACGCCGTAAACGATGTCTACTAGCAGCTCGGTTCGTCAAGAACTGTTTTGCGCAGCTAACGCATTAAGTAGACCGCCTGGGGAGTACGGCCGCAAGGTTAAAACTCAAATGAATTGACGGGGGCCCGCACAAGCGGTGGAGCATGTGGTTTAATTCGATGCAACGCGAAGAACCTTACCATCCCTTGACATCCAGAGAACTTACTAGAGATAGTTTGGTGCCTTCGGGAACTCTGAGACAGGTGCTGCATGGCTGTCGTCAGCTCGTGTTGTGAGATGTTGGGTTAAGTCCCGCAACGAGCGCAACCCCTATCCTTAGTTGCTAGCAGGTAATGCTGAGAACTCTAAGGAGACTGCCGGTGATAAACCGGAGGAAGGTGGGGACGACGTCAAGTCATCATGGCCCTTACGGGATGGGCTACACACGTGCTACAATGGTAGATACAAAGGGCAGCAAGACCGCGAGGTGGAGCGAATCCCATAAAGTCTATCGTAGTCCGGATTGGAGTCTGCAACTCGACTCCATGAAGTCGGAATCGCTAGTAATCGTAGATCAGAATGCTACGGTGAATACGTTCCCGGGCCTTGTACACACCGCCCGTCACACCATGGGAGTGGGTTGCTCCAGAAGTGGTTAGCCTAACCTTCGGGAGGGCGATCACCACGGAGTGATTCATGACTGGGGTGAAGTCGTAACAAGGTAGCCCTAGGGGAACCTGGGGCTGGATCACCTCCTTACCAAAAGATTCGACGCTATTGTCGAGTGTTCACACAGATGATTAGATTACAAAGTCAGAGCAAAGAACAACACACCTAACGGTGCTTGTATATTGGGGCTATAGCTCAGCTGGGAGAGCGCCTGCCTTGCACGCAGGAGGTCAGCAGTTCGATCCTGCTTAGCTCCACCAATAACTCAAAACTAAATGTTCTTACCAAGAATCTTTACTTTTGAGCTTCTGCTCAAAACTGCTCTTTAACAATGTGGAAAAGCTGATAATTAAATCCAGCGTATGAATAACTGAGCAACAGGCAACTGTTGATTCATACGCTAATGACGTAAATGTCACTCTATTTGGTGGTGTCGCAATTGCGATTATCAATCAATTACTCATAGAGCGTCGTTATTAATCATAACGACATTGTCCATCTTTGGACAAAACTAGCGCATACTAACACAAAGTTGGTCAAACAATTTTGGGTTGTATGGTTAAGTGACTAAGCGTACACGGTGGATGCCTAGGCAATTGGAGGCGATGAAGGACGTGTTAATCTGCGATAAGCGTGGTTAAGGTGATAAAAACCGTTATAGACCACGATTTCCGAATGGGGAAACCCACCTGCTTGCAGGTATCTTATAGTGAATACATAGCTATAAGAGGCAAACCCGGAGAACTGAAACATCTAAGTACCCGGAGGAAAAGAAATCAACCGAGATTTCGCTAGTAGCGGCGAGCGAACGCGAATTAGCCCTTAAGCAGCTTACAAGTCAGTGGAATGTGCTGGAAAGCACAGCGATACAGGGTGATAGCCCCGTACACGAAGACGAATTTGTTGTGAAATCGAGTAGGTCGGGACACGTGATATCTTGACTGAATATGGGGGGACCATCCTCCAAGGCTAAATACTCCCAATTGACCGATAGTGAACCAGTACCGTGAGGGAAAGGCGAAAAGAACCCCTGTGAGGGGAGTGAAATAGAACCTGAAACCGTGTACGTACAAGCAGTGGGAGCCGACTTGTTCGGTGACTGCGTACCTTTTGTATAATGGGTCAGCGACTTATATTTTGTAGCAAGGTTAACCGATTAGGGGAGCCGTAGGGAAACCGAGTCTTAACTGGGCGTCGAGTTGCAAGGTATAGACCCGAAACCCGGTGATCTAGCCATGGGCAGGTTGAAGGTGCAGTAACATGCACTGGAGGACCGAACCCACTAACGTTGAAAAGTTAGGGGATGACCTGTGGCTAGGAGTGAAAGGCTAATCAAACCGGGAGATAGCTGGTTCTCCCCGAAAACTATTTAGGTAGTGCCTCGAGCGGACACTTACGGGGGTAGAGCACTGTTTGGGCTAGGGGGTCATCCCGACTTACCAACCCCATGCAAACTCCGAATACCGTAAAGTGATACTCGGGAGACACACGGCGGGTGCTAACGTCCGTCGTGAAGAGGGAAACAACCCAGACCGCCAGCTAAGGTCCCAAAGTGTATGTTAAGTGGGAAACGATGTGGAAAGGCTCAGACAGCCAGGAGGTTGGCTTAGAAGCAGCCATCCTTTAAAGAAAGCGTAATAGCTCACTGGTCGAGTCGGTCTGCGCGGAAGATGTAACGGGGCTAAACATGCCACCGAAGCTGCGGATTCACCTTTTAGGTGAGTGGTAGGGGAGCGTTCTGTAAGCGGTTGAAGGTGAGTCGTAAGGCTTGCTGGACGTATCAGAAGTGCGAATGCTGACATGAGTAACGATAATGGGGGTGAAAAACCCCCACGCCGGAAGACCAAGGGTTCCTATCCCATGTTAATCAGGGTAGGGTGAGTCGACCCCTAAGGCGAGGCCGAGAGGCGTAGTCGATGGGAAACAGGTTAATATTCCTGTACTTGTTATTATTGCGACGGAGGGACGGAGAAGGCTAGGTGAGCGTGGCGTTGGTTGTCCACGTGAAAGTGAGTAGGCTGTCGGTTTAGGTAAATCCGGACTGACACTAGGCTGAGACACGAGACGACACTCTACGGAGTGGAAGTCATTGATGCCCTGCTTCCAGGAAAAGCTTCTAAGCTTCAGATAATAACGAATCGTACCCCAAACCGACACAGGTGGTCAGGTAGAGAATACTCAGGCGCTTGAGAGAACTCGGGTGAAGGAACTAGGCAAAATGGTACCGTAACTTCGGGAGAAGGTACGCCGCTGTCGGTGATTGGACTTGCTCCATAAGCTGACGGCGGTCGCAGAAAATTGGTGGCTGCAACTGTTTATTAAAAACACAGCACTGTGCTAAATCGAAAGATGACGTATACGGTGTGACACCTGCCCGGTGCCGGAAGGTTAATTGATTGGGTTAGCGTAAGCGAAGCTCATGATCGAAGCCCCGGTAAACGGCGGCCGTAACTATAACGGTCCTAAGGTAGCGAAATTCCTTGTCGGGTAAGTTCCGACCTGCACGAATGGTGTAATGATGGCCACGCTGTCTCCACCCGAGACTCAGTGAAATTGAAATCGCTGTGAAGATGCAGTGTACCCGCGGCTAGACGGAAAGACCCCGTGAACCTTTACTACAGCTTGACACTGAACATTGAGCCTACATGTGTAGGATAGGTGGGAGGCTTTGAAACCATGTCGCCAGATATGGTGGAGCCAATCTTGAAATACCACCCTTGTATGTTTGATGTTCTAACATTGCTCCATTATCTGGAGTGTGGACAGTGTCTGGTGGGTAGTTTGACTGGGGCGGTCTCCTCCCAAAGAGTAACGGAGGAGCACGAAGGTTGGCTAAGTACGGTCGGACATCGTACGGTTAGTGTAATGGTAGAAGCCAGCTTAACTGCGAGACAGACACGTCGAGCAGGTACGAAAGTAGGTCATAGTGATCCGGTGGTTCTGAATGGAAGGGCCATCGCTCAACGGATAAAAGGTACTCCGGGGATAACAGGCTGATACCGCCCAAGAGTTCATATCGACGGCGGTGTTTGGCACCTCGATGTCGGCTCATCACATCCTGGGGCTGAAGTCGGTCCCAAGGGTATGGCTGTTCGCCATTTAAAGTGGTACGCGAGCTGGGTTTAGAACGTCGTGAGACAGTTCGGTCCCTATCTGCCGTGGGCGTTGGATGATTGAGAGGGGCTGCTCCTAGTACGAGAGGACCGGAGTGGACGAACCTCTGGTGTTCGGGTTGTCACGCCAGTGGCATTGCCCGGTAGCTATGTTCGGAATCGATAACCGCTGAAAGCATCTAAGCGGGAAGCGAGCCTCGAGATGAGTCATCCCTAGAACTTTAAGTTCTCTAAAGGGTTGTTGAAGACTACAACGTTGATAGGCAAGGTGTGGAAGCGCTGTGAGGCGTTAAGCTAACTTGTACTAATTGCCCGTGAGGCTTAACCATACAACACCAAAGTTGTGTGAAGCGCTAACGAGATTGATTGATAGACATCAATTGAGTGACACTGATTTAATTATCACTGGAATTGTTATGACAATTTCCAGTATGACCTCCATTCATGGAGGCCTTGCTTTTCCTGTATTGTTATAAAAGAATTTGCCTGGTGACAATAGCGTTGTGGAACCACCTGACTCCATTTCGAACTCAGAAGTGAAACGCAACAGCGGCGATGGTAGTGTGGGAGATCCCATGTGAGAGTAGCACATCGCCAGGCTCCCTATTAAAGAAACCCGTTCACACTGTGAGCGGGTTTTTTGCTATGTGGGGTTTGGTAGTGAGCATTCAGTAAGTGGCATGCATCATTTAGCATTCAGCGTTAAAGACTCGGTATTTAGGCTCTAGTACTGAGCTGTATGTATTTAGGAATAAATTGCTCAATACGCTACAAGGTAGCCGGGGTAGTGTGTATATCTAAGATAATTAGCTATCGATAATATTAGCAGTTACCAACCAAGTGCCTACATCATTCGTTGAATGGTAGGGAGCCCAGAGATCTATTTGGCACTTAATCATTGAAAGCATTTGATTTAGCAAATACTTTAACTACTTCAAGTTGAATATATTCGCTTGAGATTGTTATCAAACAGATACAAGCCGTTATCGTGTCAAGTTATTGCTTTAATAAATCTATTATTGGTTTATGCAGTTGGTTGATGATTAAAGGCCTACGGAAGAGCTGGCAGTAATACCTTTATATGCAAACGGTAAAGCGCTTAAAGTTTACTATTAAGCTATGGTAAGAGTCGTTGATTGAAGATAGTTGTTTACTATATCACGATTTGTTTATAAGGATATTTCGCCAATCTATGTGCTTTACTAACACTTAGTCGTTGGCGAAATGAAGTAAACTTATTTTAGTTGTTAATATTATAGCCTTTCAAATTCCTTTTTTAATTGGTAGTTGCTATCGGTTACGATTGCTTCAAGTGCTGCTATGCGGCTTTTCAATTGCTCAATTTCTTGTTGATGTTTATTAATATCAGGCGAATAATTTTTTTGTTTTTGTGCGCGTCTTTTACTCTCATAGATACTCACTATCGCGCCACAAATAATTGCTGCAAATGCTACATCGAAAACACCCATAATTTATCTTCCTTTTTAATTTATTTGTTTTAATCTTATCAAATATCGTACCAAAATAAAAAATCAATAAAAACAATCTGTTGCATTAGCCTCTCAATCGCATGCAGCTAGCATTGCGAACAATTAGTAAATTTGACTAAAAGTTAATGTATAATTTAGCACATTAAAAGTTAAGAAAATTTTTTATGACTGACGAAGATTGGATGCGATTGGCGATTAAAGCTGCTAATCAAGCTGGTGCGATAAGCGAGATCCCTGTAGGTGCAATAGTAGTTCATAACGAAAAGGTGATAGGTACTGGCTGGAATAAACCTATTACTACACACGACCCTAGTGCCCATGCGGAAATGATTGCGGTACGGCAAGCGGCAAAGTACCTAGAAAACTACCGTATGATTGATTGTACGCTATATGTCACACTTGAACCTTGTCCCATGTGCGCAGGTTTGCTAGTTCACAGTAGAATTAAACGATTAGTATTTGGTGCTAGTGATTATAAAACAGGTTGTGCAGGTTCAATTATGAATTTGGTTGCACATCCAAGTCTCAATCATCAGATCGAAGTAGAGCATGGTGTATTACAATCTGAATGTTCTTCTATGATATCTGACTTCTTCAAGAGAAGAAGAGCTGAAAAGAAATTAGAAAAAGAAAGCAAATTTACCAAGTAACAATAATTATGAAGAAGAGGTTTCTTGCGTCTCTTCTTCATTCATTAAGTCAAAGCCGAATCTTCTTCTACGGGCTATAATTTTCAAGTGAATATTGTTTCTAGCTATTCTTCTTCTAGCACTATTTACAAATGCTTTGCGAGTTACTTTTTTAAACTTACGGCGACGTAACATCTTATACTCCCTGATGAAATTAAATGTAGTTTAACTATTTTTATATTTTTTTTAGCAAAACCTTAGGTGAATAATACATCCCTTAGATGACAGGAGCATTATTTATGTATAAATATAAGCTATTCATCTGATTTTTCAGCTAAATCACTTTTAAGCTCATTCTTTTTCTGTTGATCTTTATGTTGCTCATCCAGCCACACTAAAGTGTCGTAATAGCGACGAATATTAGAGACATAAGTGACAGGCTCATTTCCTCTTGCATACCCATACTTGGTTTTTTTATAGTATTTTTTCTGCCTTAATAAGGGCAGGCGCTTTTTTACATCAATCCATTTATCAGGATCTCCACCGTGGCGCTGGGTAATAATACGGGCATCTTCAATATGTCCCCAACCTATATTATAAGCCGCTATTGCAAACCATAGCCGATCAGGTTGTTTAATACGATCTGGGATCCGTTTAATTAAATTATTTAAATATTTAGCTCCACCTTTAATGCTCTGTTCAGCATTTAATCTGCTTTTAATTCCCATTTGCTTAGCGGTAGGTAAGGTTAACATCATGATACCTCTTACTCCCGTGTGTGAGCGCGCTTTAGGATCCCATAATGACTCTTGGTAGCTTTGCGCTGCGAGTAAGCGCCAATCAACATCATCTGCATACTTTTGAAACAGAGCTTTATATTTTGGCAACACCTCTTTGGCGGCTTTAATAAATAGACGTGTATCAACATAATTGAATTTTCTCACATGCCCAAAGTATTTATCTTCGAGTGCGAGCAATTTTCCGCTTTTATGCCAATTTCCAAAAAACTCAATGGTTAGTGCATACAAACTATCGTCATCAGACTTTTTAAGTAACCATGAGTTTGGCATTTCATTGGCAACGGTAAAGCCAATGCTTAGATCAGGGTAATAACGACGATTAATTGCGAGTGTATTAGAATCTGTAATTGTATAATCAATCTCACCATCAAGTACGGCTTGAAGTAATTCATCAGCATCTCGTTCAGCTGATTCTGCCCAAGTTAAATCAGGGTTATTCTTAGCCATCAGATTTAATGTTTCAGCATGGCTGCTGCCGGATGTTACGACCAATACTCCTTTTAAGTCAGATACCTTTCTAGGCCTTTTGTTACCTTGCTTAAATACTAACTTTTGGCTGACTAATGTATAACTTGGAGAGAAGCGAAATTTATTTCTACGTTCTGGTGTAATGGTAAAGCCACCTGCAAGAATATCTACTTGTCCATTTTCGAGCATCGGGAAAAGTTCAGAGATATGATAACTAGGAACCACTTCTAGCTTCACACCAAGAAATTTTGCAAATGCGTTGGCTAGTTCATACTCAAATCCCACCGGGCCAGATGGACCAAGATAATATGAAGTTTGGCCATATAAGGTCCCAACTCTTATTGAGCCACGTTCACGAATTTTGATAAGTTCATTACTAGCGTGTACTTGTGTTGATAAAAATAAAACAACACTTAGCATGCTTAGTAAACAAAAGAGACTTATTTTTTTTAAATTAATTGTGGTCACCAGATAATTATTTTTCTTGAATTGTCACTGTTATATCAAATATGTCTACTAAGGTCACTTTGTGCTTAATTATTGGATTGATTTCCCTTATAATTTGCAGCCACATTCTTAAGATCCATTAACACTAAACGGGTGAGACTCCTATGTTAATTCTTCGTGGTGCTCCAGCTCTTTCTGAGTTTCGTGTTCAAAAACTTTTGAACTCCTTTCGAACGAACAATATTGTTCTCAAAAGTATATACGCAGAATATGTTCATTTTGCAGAAATTACGGAACCTTTAACGGAAGATGAAAAAAATAAATTAGATAAACTCCTTAAATACGGTCCCACGATTACAGAACATAAACCACAAGGCAAACTTCTCCTCATCACTCCCCGCTTAGGCACAATCTCTCCCTGGTCATCAAAAGCAACTAACATCGCTACGAATTGCGGCTTAACAAAAGTAAAGCGTGTTGAGCGAGGTATTGCTTACTATATTGATTCAAATTTAGCAGATTCAGAGGTGAATACCATTTCTTCGTTGATACATGATCGAATGACAGAAATGGTTCTAGCGTCGTTAGACGATGCGCAGCAGTTATTTTTAAGTGATTCCCCACGACCTTTAAAGCAGATTGATATTTTATCGTTAGGTAAGAAAGCACTTGATGACGCCAATGTTGAAATGGGGTTAGCGCTTGCTGATGATGAAGTGGACTATTTATTTGATAACTTCACTAAGCTAGAGCGAAATCCAAACGATATTGAACTATACATGTTCGCACAAGCAAACTCAGAGCATTGTCGTCATAAAATTTTTAATGCTGATTGGACGATTGATGGGAAGGAGCAGCCTAAATCATTATTTAAGATGATTAAGAACACCTTTGAAGCGACGCCAGATTACGTAACTTCGGCTTATAAAGATAATGCAGCTGTTATGCATGGTTCAGAAGCTGGGCGCTTTTTTCCAAATACACACTCGAATGAATATGACTATCATCATGAGCAAATAGATATTTTGATGAAAGTTGAAACGCACAACCATCCAACTGCAATTTCACCTTGGCCTGGTGCTTCCACAGGCTCGGGTGGCGAAATTCGTGACGAAGGTGCCACGGGACGCGGTTCAAAACCAAAAGCGGGTCTAGTTGGCTTTTCAGTGTCTAACTTGAAAATTCCTGGTCATGAACAGCCATGGGAAACAGAGTTTGGTAAGCCAGATAGAATCGTTTCTGCGTTAGATATTATGTTAGAAGGCCCATTAGGCGGCGCAGCCTTTAATAATGAATTTGGTAGACCGAATCTATTAGGCTATTTCAGAACTTATGAAGAAGACGTTGTAAGCCATAATGGACGCGAAGTAAGAGGTTACCATAAACCAATTATGCTTGCTGGAGGGCTTGGGAATATTCGTCCAGAGCACACACAAAAAGGGACTATTCCAGTTGGTGCGAAACTTATTGCATTAGGTGGGCCTGCGATGAACATAGGCTTGGGTGGCGGTGCTGCCTCATCAATGACTTCTGGTCAGTCTCACGAAGACTTAGATTTTGCATCTGTACAACGTGAAAACCCTGAAATGGAACGCCGATGCCAAGAGGTGATCGATAAGTGTTGGCAGATGGGTGAAAATAATCCAATCGCGTTTATTCATGACGTGGGAGCGGGAGGATTATCTAATGCATTTCCTGAGTTAGTCAATGATGGAGAGCGAGGCGGTAACTTTGAGTTACGTAAAGTGCCTAATGATGAACCAAGCATGTCACCATTAGAGATTTGGTGTAATGAGTCACAAGAGCGTTATGTGTTGGCAGTTGCACCGGAAAACTTAGCCATTTTTGAAGCAATCTGCCAGCGTGAGCGTGCAGAATATGCCATTATCGGAGAAGCGACTGAAGCGCGTCACTTAACGTTAACGGATGAGCACTTTAACAATAAGCCAATCGATCTTCCCCTTGACGTTTTACTTGGTAAAGCGCCAAAAATGCATCGACAAGTAGAAACACTTCAAGCTGAAGGTTGTGAGTTAGATTTTGCTGGTATCTCAGTGAATGATGCCGCCGAGCGCATTTTACGTTTACCCACAGTGGCTGAAAAAACGTTCTTGATTACGATTGGCGATCGAAGTGTGACAGGGTTGGTGGCTAGGGAGCAAATGGTTGGCCCTTGGCAAATTCCGGTGGCAGATGTCGCGGTGACTGCTGCAAGCTTTGATACATACCATGGTGAAGCAATGGCAATGGGGGAGCGAACTCCAATCGCATTACTTAATTATGGTGCGTCAGCGCGCATGGCGGTAGCTGAGTCGATTACCAACATTGCCGCCGCCGATATTGGCGAGCTTAAACGTATTAAGTTATCTGCTAACTGGATGGCTGCTGCAGGTCACCCAGGTGAAGATGCTGGCTTGTATGAAGCGGTCAAAGCTATAGGTGAAGAGTTATGTCCTGCGTTGGGCTTAACAATTCCAGTTGGTAAAGACTCAATGTCAATGAAAACAAAATGGCAAGAAGGTAACCAAGAGAAAGCGGTTACCTCACCACTTTCCTTAGTGATTACAGCATTTGCCAAAGTTGAAGACATACGTCGTACATTGACACCGCAGTTAATGACAGACCAAGGCGAAACATCATTAGTGTTAATTGACTTGGGTCGTGGGAAAAGCCGTATGGGTGGTTCATGTCTTGCGCAGGTATACAAGCAGCTAGGTGATGTTACCCCTGATTTAGATGAACCTTCATTATTAAAAGGCTTTTTTAATAGCATTCAACAACTGAATAATGAAGAGTTGTTATTGGCTTATCATGACCGTTCAGATGGTGGCTTGTTTACTACTTTAGTTGAAATGGCGTTTGCAGGGCACACTGGTGTTGATATTGATATATCAGAATTATCAACTCAACCATTACATGCACTATTTAATGAAGAATTAGGAGCTGTTGTTCAAGTTAGAAGCAGTGATTTAGATGCGGTAATGAATTTGCTTGACGAAAATGGTTTATCTGCCATGTCACATGTGATTGGTACATTAAACACTGATGATGAAATCAGAGTGCAAAATAAGGGCGACATTGTACTTAAGCACTCAAGAAATCATTACCGTAAAATATGGGCTGAAACCACGCATAATATGCAAATGTTGCGTGATAACCCAGATTGTGTTGAGCAAGAGCTGGAAATTAAAACGGATAATAACGACCCGGGAATTAGCCCGCTGTTAACATTCGATATTAATGAAGACGTAGCAGCACCGTACATTTTAAAAGGTACATCACCAAAAATTGCTATTCTACGTGAGCAGGGCGTTAACTCTCACTTAGAAATGGCAGCTGCGTTTGATCGTGCAGGCTTCACAGCTGTTGATGTTCATATGAGTGATGTGTTGTCAGGGAAAGTAACCTTGGCACAATTTAATGGTTTAGCTGCATGTGGTGGTTTTTCATACGGTGACGTGTTGGGCGCTGGAGAAGGCTGGGCAAAATCTATTCTATTTAACGACAAAGCGAGAGATGAGTTCCAAGCTTTCTTTAATCGCCAATCAACATTCGCATTAGGTGTGTGTAACGGCTGTCAAATGCTCTCTACATTGAAAGAGCTTATCCCTGGTACTGAATTATGGCCACGCTTTGTACGAAATAAATCTGAGCGATTTGAAGCTAGGTTTGCTTCTGTAGAAGTGCAAAAGAATAATTCGATTTTCTTTAATGGCATGGAAGGTTCGAGAATTCCTATTGCTGTATCTCATGGTGAAGGTAGAGCAGAGTTTTCTAGTGATGACTCAATTAAGCATGCACTGCAAAGTAATGTTGTTACATTGAAATATGTAGATAACTACGGAAAGGTAACATCACAGTATCCTGCAAATCCAAATGGTTCACCTGAAGGGATAACTGGGTTAACGTCAAGTGATGGGCGTGTCACGATTATGATGCCTCATCCAGAGCGTGTATTCAGAACAGTTGCAAACTCTTGGCACCCATCAGACTGGCAAGAGGATAGCCCATGGATGAGAATGTTTAGAAATGCGCGAGTGAATGTGGGCTAATTATACTTACTTCTCTTCGTGACTGAATACCATAGCCCGCAAGACGCGGGCTTTTTTGTCATCATAGATATATAGTTATTACATTAATTTAGAGCCGACGCGAATAAATGACACTATTAATTAATATTCCAAATAGAAACGTTGATAAGCTGGTTCACGGTTTAAGCGAGCAATTAGGCAGAGAAACGGTACAAGTTTGGCCTGATGTTGACGAACCAGACAAAGTAACAATGGCATTAGTGTGGCATCACGAACACGGTTCATTAACTCGCTTCAATCATCTCAAAGCGATTTCCTCATTTGGAGCGGGCGTTGATGGGATTTTAGCTGATACTCACTTGCCAAATGTGCCTATAGCTAGAATTGTGGACGATAACCTTTCAGAGCAAATGTGCCAATACGTTCATGGTATTTTACTCCATCACCAGCTTAGGCTATCTACTCATTTTGCTAATCAAGTATTAATGACGTGGAAACCGAGAAGACAAAGGGTATTAAACACAATGGGAATATTAGGCCTAGGTGAATTAGGTACTGCTGTTGCCACTTATTTGCGCTCATTAAAGTACAACGTGATTGGCTGGAGTAAATCCGCTAAGCAAATTGAAAATGTCGAATCAACAACAGGAGAAAGTGGTTTAAATTTTACTTTGAGCCAAGCTGATTGCGTTATTTGTTTATTACCATTAACGCAGGAAACGCACGAATTATTAAACGATAAAGCGTTTGCAGCAATGAAGCCTGATGCAATCTTAATTAATGTGGCAAGAGGTAAACACGTAAAGGATGACGACTTAATTTCGGCGTTAAACAATGAACAAATTGCGCACGCCTATTTAGATGTTTTTCAGCAAGAGCCATTACCCAGTGAACACCCGTTCTGGCACCATGAGAAAATTTCAATGACGCCACACGTTTCTGCAGTGACAGACATGAAAACCGTGATTGAACAAATTGTAGATAACTACAAACGAGTCGAACAAGAGTGTCCTATGCGAAATACTATTGATCGCGATAAAGGGTACTAAGAATAATAAAGGAGCAAAATGTGCCGCTAGTAAATATCAGGATTGAAGATCATATTGGGATTATTATGCTTAATAACCCTGCAAAATCTAATTTAATGTCAGCTAAAATGAGTGAGGAATTCCAGCAAGCGGTCAGTCAATTAGAGTCAAACGAGAAAATAAAAGCAATATTCATTAGCGGTGAAGGAAGTGCGTTTTGTGCAGGTGCTGACTTATCTGACTTAATAGCGGCACATGATGGTGAAGGAGAAGGAATAAGGGCTATTTATGATGCATTTATGGCTGTGGCGTATTGTAATTTACCCACAATTGCAGGAATAAATGGGGTGGCCGTTGGGGCAGGAATGAACTTAGCGCTCGCCTGTGATATTAGGTTAGCTACACCTGATAGTTATTTAGATACGCGTTTTATGAAAATAGGCATTCATCCGGGGGGCGGACATACTTGGATGTTACCTAAAACTGTTGGTTGGCAACAATCAGTAAACCTTTTATTACTGAGTAATCAGATGAGTGGGGCTGAAGCAGAAAAGTGCGGCTTAGTGCTTAAATGTGTATCTAAAGCTAATTTTATGCCTGAAGTGAAGTTGCTTACTAATAATTTGACCCATACACCGAAAGAGGTATTAGTAAGAACAAAGCGCTCGCTAAGAGAAAATCAAAAATACACCAGTCAACAGGACGCGTTGGAGGCGGAATTTTCTGAACAAATGTGGTCATTGCAGCAACCGGACGCTCATGAGATGATTAGTCGTCTTAAAGAGCGTATCTCCTCTAAAAATAAAAGTTAAATAAAATGTAAATTATGTAAACCAAGGTGCTTACTGAAAAGGTGTTTTTGGAACATTTATCTCTGCAAATAGTGGAGCAAGGGCTTGTTAACAAGTTAGTTTTTTATTACACTCCCTAACTGAACTAGCCACTTGTGGTGGCATTTATGTTCACATAATAAAAATAATAATCTACCTGTTTGGGGGCTGCTATGGCTAAGTCTTCCAGCAAGGGTTTTCGGTTAACAACTGTTGCTTTGTTTGTTTTCATTATGGGAGTGTCTACCCTATTTACGAAAGCGCATGCAGCCTATTTTATTTTTTAAAAAGTAAGCATTTTAATAAATAGATAATTTTACGTAGTATTGCGTAGTAGTTGATTGAAAAGCTTTACAATTGACGTGGCAAAAAAAATTAGCAAGCCCAGTAAAACATGCATATTGTTGTACTGGGCTTTGTTATTTATGGTTACCTTTTGGCGTGTTTCTCTCTATTTTCTTGTTTTAATTTCTCGCTTTTTTTCAATAGCACATACGTGGCACCGTAGCTTCCATGGTGTTTCAATGCGGTATGGAAGGCAAGGACTTCTGTGAGTTCTTGAAGCCATTTATTGATATAGCTTTTTAATAATGCTGGATGGGGCTTACTGTGCTTACCCGTTCCGTGAGAAATTAATATTGCGCGTATATTTCTTTTCATGCAGTCTTGCATAAATTGAAAAAGTTGCACACGAGATTGCTGTAAGTTTACCCCTTGGAGGTTTAATGTGGCATCAATTACGTACTTGCCTAATCGTAAGTTCTTGAAAACGCCTTCCTGTACTCCTCCTCGCTTAAACGAAAGTATCTCATCTGGCTCAACCAACTCTACGTATTCATTTGAAAGGTGATTAATATCATCTTCTATTTCTTTTTGAGCTGCTTTTTGTCTTTCTAATTGCGCTTCAGTGACTACAAAGTCGTGATTGAATGTATGCTTATCGCTAGTTGACAGAGGCTTAACATCATTCATTTCTTCAAGAAACAAGCTTAATTCATCTTTTTTCATCTGCTTAACCAGTTAGCTATTCGATTATTTAATTTTATCTTAACCAGTCAGAATAATGGAGTGATTTTATCTTGGATAAAAAAATGCCGTCATATGACGGCAAATTTTTGGTTGGGATTTAGTTTTCGTTATCAAACAGCTTCAGTATTTTTGGTGGTAGCAACACGAAATAAATAAAACGCGTTGATCAGCACTAAAGTAACATTAGAAATAATGCCTTGTGGAACAGATATATAAGTGTAATAGACGAATAATAACGAGCAACCAACTAATGTGGCTATGCGTAATAGGGTTAAGTCTTTAATAAAAAACGCACCAATACAAATTGCTAAACCAATCCAGCTAATTACGTCTACTACTATTTGTTCCACTTCTTTTTGCCTAAATTTCAGTCTGTTGATGTTGAATTGGCGCGGATTATGAGGAATAAATATTAATCAATCAAACGAAAAAAACTTTTATTTTAGATTAGAAAAACTAATTAATATCTTTATTCATTTTTTCTTCATTTATATAGGTGTTTTAGTTAGTTAGGTTATTCATTTATTCAGTTTATTTTCCTTTGAACAAGAATGAATAATGAAAATTATTATTGCTCTGTAGTTATAGTTTATAAGCGTGATTAATTAGCAAATAAATTTGCACTTTTAAATTCCATGTACAAATATTGAACGGTGGTAGTAATAAAAATGAAGTATCTGAATAGTGTTGTTTTATATTTAGTACCGCATAGATGTAAATGATGATGTTGTACGGGGTTGTTATGCTGCCTAAATATATTTATAGGAAAAAGCACTGCTACATACCAACCGAAATATATGAGTTACTTCCTTTCGTTTATTTAATGTTAGGTTTTACTCTGTTGAAAATTACCCGTTTTCACTTGCTTTACTCACGTGCAGTGATTTTTTTAGTGTGCGTATGTTTGGTTTATGAGAGTGATTTCTCACCAACATAATACAGTTTAATCCTGTACCGCTGACTGGAAGCTCCAGAGTAATAAAGCGGTTGACGAATAGCGTCATAAATATAATAAAGAGTTAACGATGAAAATTATGTACTGCCTAGACGGGCATCAAGAACTTGCCCGCGCAATATGTGAAAGTAGGCAAATTATTTATGGCGAGTATGAGCAACGCTTATTCCCTGATGGTGAGTATTATTTTAGAAACCTGTCAAATGTTGAAGATGCTGACGTTTGGCTACTTTGTTCATTAAATCAACCTAATAGTAAGTTCATCAAAATCATATTTATGGCGGAGATGATACGGCAGCAGGGGGCAAAGCGTGTGGGCTTAGTTAGTCCATATTTGGGGTATATGAGGCAAGATGCTGTTTTTAATCAAGGAGAAATTAATACTGCCCAGATTTTCGCTTCTGCGATCACTAAGTACATTGATAAATTGATCACTGTTGATCCCCATTTACACCGCATTTTAGATTTAAATGAAATATATAACATACCTGCTATTGCGCTCAGCGCGGCAGAAACGGTTGCAAGTTGGATTAAAGCGAATGTCAGCCAGCCTTATATTATTGGGCCAGACAGCGAAAGTGAGCAGTGGGTGAAAGTGATAGCAAAGTCGTTAGATTGCGGCTATCAAGTTCAATCTAAAATTAGGCGCGGTGATTACGATGTGAGTATTTCGGCGCTAAGCAAAGTAAGTGAGCATGTTACACCTATTTTATTTGATGATATTATTTCGTCAGGTAAAACTATGCTGGGTTTGGTTGAGCAGTTTAAAGAACAACCTTGTAAAGCTCCAATTTGCATTTGTACGCACGCATTATTTAATGAAAGCACCTATAAAGAGCTTATTAACGCAGGAGCAAGTGTAGTGTACTCAACCAATACAATTAAACATTTTAGTAATCATATTAATTTAGCTAAATTAATAGCGTCAGAACTACATTTTAATGATTGCTGAAATATAGCTTTGCTGCAGCGAACATGCCTTTTCGTTCAATTAATGTATATTTTTGACAGTTTTGTTTATTTTCTCCGCGGTAACAAAAATAAATAATATTTAGCTGTTCGTCGATAATCACTTGTTGATTAGTATCAAGCATAATTGCTTGTTCTTTAGTAAAGCCTGGCCAGTAAATACTTTCACTGACCATATTTAACTTTTCATATACCAACACTTGTGGCTTAGGAATGATTATATAAATAACCACGAGCAAAGCTAATAGACTGAATTTAATTTTTGCGGCTTTCGCTTTCTTTTCTGCTAATTGCTTTTTCTCGTATTCAGCTCGTTGTTTATCTAGCTGAGTTTGTTGAGGTGAAGGTTGTGCTTTGGGCTGGCTGAGCTTTTTTTTGCCCGTTTCTTTAGTGAGTAACTTCTTTCTTTTTATCGGCTCAGCCATCTATTAAATCTCAGTACGTTATTATTACAGGGTCATCTGAAGCTGATATCGCTATTGGCGGTGATATACCCGAATATAGTCCAAATAAGCTCATTTTGGTTTAATTCGGCAGGTACAATTTTATCAAACGTATCATTTGGAGTGTGATGATAGTCAAAATAGTTCGTGCCATCTTGGGATAAACTTACAACCGGTACGCCGTATTTTGGCAGCATCGAAATATCTGGCCCACCATAAGCTTTGTTATTGCCATGTGCGATATTATATGGCGCGAAGTATTTAGCAAGTAACGCTTTGCCTTGCTCAAAATTGTTGCCAAAATTTGTGCTAAATTGCCAAATTGGGCCTGCTCCAAAGTCAGACTCTGCAGCTACAATAATCTTATCAAATGAGGCTTTATGCTTCTTGACGAACCCCTTGGCGCCAACCAAGCCAAATTCTTCATTGGCATATAACACCACACGAATAGTGCGCTTAGGTTGTCCGGTAATGTTTTTAATATTTGCTGCCGCCGCCATGACAACACCGACTCCAGCGCCATCATCCAAAGCGCCAGTGCCTTCATCCCATGAGTCTAGGTGAGCGGCCAATAGTATATAATTTTCTGGTTGCTCAGTCCCGGTAATTTCACCAATGACATTATAAGAAGTTTGCCAGCCATGTTCCTTTGCGTCTAACTGAAGGTTGATAGTAACAGGGCTATTGTTTTCAAACATGCTTGCGAGCAAGTCTGCATCGGGATTTGACAAAGCACCTGCAGGGATTTTTTCGACAGTTGCGTCATACTTCATTGCCCCGGTATGAGCAAAACGAGTATTTGATGTGCCAACCGAGCGAATAACAATTGCTTTTGCACCTAGCTTCGCAGCTTCAATAGCTCCTTTTGAACGCGCTATCACAACAGGCCTATAGCCTTTTCCTTGTTTATGCCTGCGCA
Organism: Flocculibacter collagenilyticus; assembly: GCF_016469335.1. Lineage (NCBI taxonomy): Bacteria > Pseudomonadati > Pseudomonadota > Gammaproteobacteria > Alteromonadales > Pseudoalteromonadaceae > Flocculibacter > Flocculibacter collagenilyticus. Next base: position 2,966,677 of record NZ_CP059888.1, on the reverse strand, counting down.
TTTTTTTATTGATGAAAACAATTTTATTTTCTACTTCAGCTTTATCAGCTTTGATTAAAGATTCAAGTGAGTCGAACTGTACCACTTGTGCGGTTAATCCGTCTTTGGGCGTTGCAATTGTGCCTCCTAACGCAGTGACGACAAGCTTTTGCTTATATGGTGCAATAACTGTTGCGGATGCAATACCGCGGCTCCAATTACGAACTCTGACCGGCTCTTTATAAATTTTGTCAAAGCCAAGCGTTTTAAACTTATTTTCCGCCCACTTAACGGCCATTTTGTCGCCCGGACTGCCTGCTATTCTTGGGCCAACTTCAGTCGTTAACGACTTTACTAGTGTAAGTGCTTGCGGCTTTTCTTTTACATGTTTGACGAGTTGATTAAGTGCGTCATCATTGATTTTTGCATTTGCAAACCAAGGTAGTATTATCAACAGTAGGTATGATGTGATAAACCGATTGAGTATTTTCATAGTGATCTATTATACGCCGTTTGGAAATGTAGCTACTTTAGCGAAAATAAGTGAAATAACAAAGCAGTAATCAATTGAATTTACTATATTTACTAAGGATGGAAGAAATTTACTGAGTTGGAGAATATTTAGACATGGTTGGACAGGGGAAAATTACAGCTTTGGTTGTTGATGATGTGGCCGAAGTAAGGAGCCTTCTGCGCCATACATTAACACAGCTAGGCGTTGAGGATATTGATGAGGCCGCAAATGGTGCTGAGTGTTTTAAAAAGTTCAAGCCGAATAAATATAGTATTATATTTTTGGACATAGAATTACCAGACGTCACTGGGCATAAAGTACTAACGTCACTCAAAAACCTTGATGAGAATGTGAAAGTTGTCATGGTATCAGCACATAGCTCGATTGATAATGTAAAAGCTGCGATTACTCATGGAGCTGAGGGGTTTGTTGTGAAACCATTCTCAATAAAGAAAATAGAGAGCATTATTAAGAAAGTTGTTTAGCCATTAAGCCATCAATACGTGTCAGAGTCGTTATGGAAGTGATGCGGCGATTTACCATATAAAAAACAATAAAAAGAGGCACTAACTGCATGCCTCTTAGCGAGTTTGTAGATATTAATCAATATAAACGTAATATTTTTCGACTGCATCAACCGCTGCAATATCCTTAATTTCCACACTACCTGTTTTTAATAGACGCGCATTTCTATCAGCATTATGAGTTAATGCAAATTGATACGGTGTTTCATTGTTGCACATTAATTTTTCTGTGATGGTATCCATTTTCAAACGATAGCCTCTTACTGTTTTTTTAAGGCTAATTGGACTGTTTTTAATGACAGATTTACAAACATTGACTAATGCAGTCTCGATATACGGATCCATTGGTGCGTTGGCCGATGACGCTGAAAAACTGACTGAGGCCAAGCTTGCTGATGTAACAGTTACAACAAATAGTTTTTTTAAAATATTCATTTTCTTTCTCCGTGTACATATTGAGGAACCTCATGGAGTAGATATGATATACGTGGAATAAATTCCCTACTGAGTGTAAGGAAATATGTCGAGATCTGGGAAATGAAATGTTTGCTTACTTTTTGCTCTAAAATATGGATTGTGTAAGATGAAATTTAGCTATTTTGGAAGCATTAGCTAAATTAAAGGCGAAAAAAAACCGACATGCGTCGGTTTTTTTCTAATCAATAATTTGATTATAGCGCTTTGATTTGAGCAGCTAAACGACTCTTATGACGAGCCGCTTTGTTCTTGTGGATTAGACCTTTAGTTGCGTAGCGGTCTAATACAGGAACAGCTTTATCAAATGCTTGCTGTGCTACTTCTTTGTCGCCTGCTTCAATTGCAGCGTTAACTTTCTTTAAGAAAGTACGCATCATAGAGCGACGGCTAGCGTTGTGCTGACGACGTTTTTCAGACTGAATAGCACGTTTTTTTGCAGACTTAATGTTAGCCAAAGTGAAACTCCTACCGTTCTCAGTATCGCTTAAATTTTAAGGCCGTGGACTATGCCTTTTTTTAATCAAAAAGTCAAACTATTTAGCTAAAAATTGATTGACTTTTTCTATCTCAAAATAATGGCTTTATCCCACAGCACATAAGACCAACAGCCAAAATAAAACGTTGAACAGGTACGCAAAGGGAAATACACCAAATTTTCTGGGCGCGATTCTACCAGAAAGTTAAATAATAATCACAGTGATTTATCTTCTTTTAGCATGACTTTTTATCATTTATTAATAATTCATGTGCTTACAATAAATAAGTGCAATCTATTTGGGCTAAGGTCATAATGCAATCTCAACGTCAGAATCACATCATTACCACATAGATGGTATTTTATAAAAGCTGAACCGTGGTTAATTTAAATCAATAATAACTATTCATTATTAGGAACGTAGTGTGTCTCGCTCATTATTAAAATCTGGCTTAATTGTTAGTGCTATGACCTTTATTTCTCGTATATTAGGCTTAATACGTGATCTTGTGGTTGCAAATTTGATTGGTGCTGGCGCTGCTGCGGATGTGTTTTTCTTTGCTAACCGTATTCCTAATTTTTTACGGCGCTTGTTTGCAGAAGGTGCGTTTGCGCAAGCGTTTGTACCAGTTTTAAATGAAGTAAAAGAAAAGCATGGTGATGATGAAGTCAGGCTTTTTGTTGCCAGAATGAGCGGTACCCTTGGCGTGATTGTAACGGTAGTCACTTTATTTGGCGTAATTGCCAGTCCTGTGATAGCCGCACTGTTTGGAACAGGTTGGTTTGTTAGTTGGCTAGAGGGGGATGCAGAGGGAAGCAAATTTGAATTAGCATCATTAATGTTAAAGTTCACCTTTCCCTATTTATGGTTTATTACTTTTGTAGCGCTTTCAGGCGCAATACTCAATACTTATAATAAGTTTGCAGTCGCTGCGTTCACGCCAGTATTTTTAAACATAGCTATTATAAGTAGCCTTCTTTTTTTCCGAGATCAATTTTCTGAGCCTGCAATGGCGCTTGCACTAGGAGTGTTTATTGGCGGGGTGGTACAGTTCTTATTTCAACTTCCTTTTTTATTCAAACAGCAAATGTTGTCAAAGCCTAAATGGGGCTGGCGAGATAAATATGTAACAAAAGTAAGGACGCTAATGATCCCTGCGCTGTTTGGAGTATCGGTAAATCAAATAAACTTATTGCTTGATACGGTAATAGCCTCATTTTTATTAACAGGCTCGATTAGCTGGTTATACTATTCTGATCGGTTGATTGAGTTTCCACTCGGACTATTCGGGATAGGTATTGCCACTGTTATTTTACCCAAACTCTCGGCGCTACATGTAAATAAACAAGGCAATGAATTTGCCGACACTATGGATTGGGCGATTCGTTTCATTTTATTGTTGGGTGTACCTGCAATGCTTGGCTTAATCTTATTTGGCCAACCTATTATTAGTGTGCTTTATTACCGCGGCGAATTTACCTTACATGATCTTGAGATGGTGTCATATTCTTTAATTGCTTATAGTAGTGGTTTATTAAGCTATATGATGATTAAAATTTTAGCACCCGGATATTTTTCTCGACAAGATACCAAAACACCCGTTCGTATCGGGATTATCGCGATGGTGGCAAATATGGTATTTAATTTAATGCTAGCCCCTTTTTTTGGATATGTAGGGTTAGCGTTAGCAACAGCAATGTCGGCCACATTAAATGCTGTATTACTGTACCGAGGATTATCTAAGTTAGGGGTGTATAAAATCTCTAAAGAGACGCTTCATTTTGTTGTAAAAAGTGTGGTCGCAGCTTTGGCTATGATTGGCACGATAAGTTATCTTAACTTTCCATTGAATTGGTGGATAACACAACCTTTAGACGTGCGAATAATGGCTTTGCTCGGCTTCATTGTTTTTGCCGTGTTTATTTATTTTATCGTGTTAATTATTTTAAATGCGCGTTTAAAGCAGCTATTTTTCAGGCGATAGCTGATAAATACTACATTACAAGTTATAATCACCCGTTTTTTAATCTTTTGTCAGCTACTTTAAAAGAAAATCTTTTGCAAAGTAGCGGTTCTATTGTTAGTAATAAGCTGAAAGTGTGGTGGAATGGAGTTAATTCGCGGTATTCATAATATTAAGCCTTATCATCGTGATTGCGTGTTAACGATCGGGAATTTTGATGGCGTGCATCAAGGGCATTGTAGAGTACTGAAAAATGCTAAAAATGAGGCGAAGAAGTTAAACTTACCTCTTACTGTAATGGTATTTGAACCTCAACCACAAGAGTTGTTTTCGCCTGCTAATGCACCTGCCAGACTTTATAGATTAAGAGACAAATATACTCATTTAAGCGCAATGGGTGTTGACCGCTTGCTATGTGTGAATTTTAATCACCGATTTGCAGCAATGACAGCTGAAAACTTCATTCAAAATCTGATAGTTAACAAACTTGGTGTGAAGTTTTTGATTGTTGGCGATGATTTCCGCTTTGGTAAAGGGCGTGGTGGCGACTTTAATATGTTAAATCAAGCTGGTGAATCGCTAGGATTTGATGTAAAAAGTACCACCAGTTATAGGTTGGATGATTGCAGAGTAAGCAGTACAGCAATAAGAACCGCGCTGTTAAATGATCAGTTAGATTTCGCCGAAGCCATGCTTGGTAGACCTTATAGCATTGCTGGTAGAGTGGCACACGGTGATAAGAAAGGAAGAACAATCGGTTTTCCAACTGCAAATATTCATTTAAAACGTTGCGTGTCGCCAGTTAATGGCGTGTATGCCGTAGAAGTGAAGTTGGGTAATAGATGTATAAAAGGTGTAGCAAATATTGGAAACAGACCAACCGTTGCTGGAATAAGGCAGCAGCTGGAAGTGCACCTATTTAATTTTAATGACGATATTTATGGTTGTCGATTAGAAGTTATTTTGCGTCATAAACTACGTGAAGAACAAAAATTCGAGTCGTTTAATGCATTAAAAGAGCAAATTGCGCTAGATGTGTTAAATGCAAAACATGTTTTAGTATAAAAATTGGTAAAGTACGGAATTAAAAACGAATGAGCGATTACAAACATACCTTAAACCTGCCTGAAACCGCATTTCCAATGCGTGGTAACTTGGCCCAGCGTGAACCTAAAATGTTACAAGCATGGACCGAAAAGTCTCTTTATAAGAAAATTCGTGAGGCAAAAAAAGGTAAAAAGTCGTTTATTTTGCACGATGGCCCTCCGTATGCCAATGGTGATATTCATTTAGGTCACGCGGTAAATAAAATACTAAAAGATATTATAGTAAAGTCTAAAACACTGTCTGATTTTGACTCTCCTTATGTGCCAGGGTGGGACTGTCATGGCTTACCAATTGAGTTACAAGTAGAGAAAAAAGTGGGTAAACCTGGCAAAAAAGTTGATGCGGCAACATTTAGGCAGAAATGTAGAGAATACGCCCAAAAACAAATTGATGGCCAATTAGAAAGTTTTGTTCGATTAGGCGTATTAGGAAACTGGGATAAGCCATACCGTACAATGGACTTTGACTCTGAAGCTAACATCATTCGTTCATTAGGAAAAATTATAGATAATGGTCATTTAGAAAAAGGTTTTAAGCCTGTTCACTGGTGTACTGATTGTGGCTCTGCACTTGCAGAAGCAGAAGTAGAATATAAAGACAAAGTATCACCAGCAATTGATGTGCGTTTCGCAGTAAAAGATGAAGCAGCTGTGGTAGCAAAATTTAATCATCCTGAAGGGCATGCAGGAGAAGGTGATATATCAGTTGTTATTTGGACAACAACACCATGGACGTTACCAGCAAACCGCGCTGTAACGCTAAGTGAAAAGTTAGAATATGCATTAGTGCAAGTAGAAACTGAGCAAGGTAAAGAGCGCTTAATTATTGCCAGCGAACTTGTTAATGATGTAATGGCTAGATGTAATATCGACAAGTTTCACGCACTTGGCCATTGTCGCGGTAAAGAGTTAGAAATGTTGATGTTGGCGCATCCATTCTACGCGATAGATGTACCATTTATTTTAGGCGACCACGTAACAACGGATGCCGGTACTGGTTGTGTTCACACTGCTGGTGGACATGGTCAAGATGACTTTGTTGTAAGTAAAAAATACGATTTAGAAATTTATAATCCAGTGGGTGCAAACGGCGTATTTTTACCTGACACAGAGTTATTAGCTGGTGAACATGTTTTTAAGTCGAATGATAAAGTTATCGATATTCTAAAAGAGCGCAACCGCTTACTTCATCATCATGCCTATGAGCATTCATATCCTCATTGTTGGAGACATAAAACGCCTATTATTTTCAGAGCTACGCCGCAGTGGTTTATTGGCATGGATAAAAATGGCTTGCGTGCGTCTTCAATTGAAGAAATTAAGAAAACAGAATGGTTACCTGAGTGGGGTGAAAGCCGCATTGAAGGTATGGTGGAAGGCCGTCCTGATTGGTGTATTTCTCGTCAAAGAACATGGGGCGTGCCAATTGCGTTGTTTGTTGATAAAGACACAGGTGCGTTACACCCAAATACTCAACAATTAATTGAAGAAGTGGCAAAAAAAGTTGAGCAGACTGGTATTCAAGCTTGGTGGGATTTAGATGCGGCTGAGTTATTAGGAGAAGATGCTGAACAGTACGTTAAAGTGTCAGATACGTTAGATGTTTGGTTTGACTCTGGTGTAACTCACCACTTTGTTGTTGATTGCCGTGACGACTTTTCGGCAGCAGCAGATTTATATCTTGAAGGCTCAGATCAGCACCGTGGTTGGTTTATGTCTTCATTAATGACAGGTGTGGCTATGAAAGGTCATGCCCCATACAAAGAAGTGTTAACTCACGGGTTTACTGTAGATGTGAAAGGTCACAAGATGTCTAAGTCTTTAGGTAATGTTATTGCCCCTAAAGAAGTGATTAATAAATACGGTGCTGACATCTTAAGATTATGGGTTGCATCAACAGACTACACAAACGAAATGACTGTATCAGATGAAATTTTTAAACGCTCTGCTGATACTTACCGTCGTATTCGTAACACATCTCGTTTCTTACTTGCGAATTTAAGTGGCTTTAATCCTGCAACGGATATGGTTGATGTTGCAGACATGGTGCAGTTGGACCGTTGGATGGTAAATAATGCTGCAAAATTGCAAGCTGAATTACTAGACGCTTACAACAATTATCAAATGCATCTTGTGGTACAGCGTTTAATGAATTTCTGTACGGTAGAGCTAGGTAGCTTCTATTTAGATGTGATCAAAGATCGTCAGTATACGGCGAAAGCAGATAGCCACGCACGTCGCTCGTGTCAAACCGCACTTTACCATATTGTGGAAGCGCTAACGCGTTGGATTGCACCTGTTTTAAGCTTCACCGCTCAGGAAATATGGCAAGAGTTACCAGGTGAACGTAATGAATTTGTATTTACAGAGACTTGGTATCAAGGATTAGTTGAAGTTAATAAAGAAGGGGATTTACCTGATAGTTTCTGGCAGCAATTGCTAACTGTTCGCGCTGAGGTAAATAAAGCGTTAGAACTAGCACGTAAAGAGAACCAGATAGGTGCAGCGCTACAAGCAGAGGTTACATTATTCGCTGAGCCTGAGTTAGCCGCGCAATTATCAAAAATTGAAGATGAGCTTCGCTTTGTATTAATAACTTCACAGGCCGAAGTTGTAGCAAGCGCTACACAACCGGATAATACACAAGCTACAGCATTGGAAGGTTTATGGTTAGCAGTTAATGCTTCATCAGCTGAAAAATGTGAGCGTTGTTGGCACCATCGTGAAGATGTAGGTGTTGAGCCAGAGCATCCGGAATTATGTCAGCGTTGCGTTAGCAATGTTGAAGGTGATGGCGAACAGAGAACATTTGCATAAATGAACTTATCATTATTTAAAGAAACTGGGCTGCGTTGGTTATGGCTCAGTTTTTTATTTCTTATTATTGACCAAGTAACAAAACAATGGGTTGTGGCTACGTTTGATTTATACGAGTCAGTTCAAGTGTTGCCATTTTTTAACCTTACATATGTGCATAACTTAGGGGCTGCATTTAGCTTTTTAAGTGATGCAGGGGGCTGGCAACGCTGGTTTTTTGCAGCTGTGGCTTTTTTAGTGAGCGTTGCACTTATTGTATGGTTAGGAAAAACTCGATTAACTGAACAAAAATTGTGTATAGCTTATGCGCTGATTTTAGGTGGTGCATTAGGGAACTTAATTGATCGCGTGCTTTTTGGGTATGTTATCGACTTTATACATGTTTATTATGAAAATTGGCATTATCCTGCATTTAATATTGCAGATAGTGCAATTTGTGTAGGTGCAGGGTTATTAATTTGGGACGCATTTACAAATAATAATGAAAATTCAAATGATGAATTGAGCAAAGAGAAGTAAAAATGAATCAAATTACGCATGACAGTAACGTTATTATGCACTTTACTATTAAACTTTCTGATGGCTCTGCTGCAGACTCAACTAAAGTTAATAATAAACCTGCAAAATTCACGATGGGTGATGGTAGCTTGTCTGAAAATTTTGAGAAATGTTTGCTTGGGTTGGTTCAAGGAGAAACTAAATCATTTGAGTTACAGCCTGAAGATGCTTTTGGTATGCCCAATCCGGATAATATCTATTTTGTAGAGCGCAGTAAATTTAACAATGATGTTCCTGCAGAGGTTGGGATGATCGTTGCTTTTACCCAGCCTGATGGCGTAGAGCTTCCTGGTGTGATCCGAGAAGTCGCGGGCGAATCAGTTACTGTAGATTTTAACCACCCACTAGCAGGTCAAGTCGTTACGTTTGATGTTGATGTGCTGGAAGTAAATTAGGAGGCTTTATGGATATTTTATTAGCGAATCCAAGAGGATTCTGTGCAGGCGTTGACCGTGCAATTAGTATTGTTGAGCGTGCGTTAGAAATTTTCAAGCCGCCCATTTATGTAAGGCATGAGGTTGTTCATAATAAATTTGTTGTTGACGGGTTAAAATCTCGCGGGGCAATTTTTGTTGATGAGCTGAATGAAGTACCGGATGATAGCATTGTTATTTTTAGTGCTCACGGGGTTTCACAAGCAGTTAGAAAAGAAGCAAAAGACAGGGCATTAAAAGTGTTTGATGCAACATGCCCATTAGTTACTAAAGTGCATATGGAAGTGACGCGTGCAAGCCGAAAAGGGATAGAGTGTGTACTGATAGGTCATAATGGTCATCCTGAGGTTGAAGGTACGATGGGACAATATGACAATGATGAAGGTGGAATTTATCTGGTTGAATCAGTATCAGATGTTAAAAATCTAGAAGTGAAAAACGCTGAAGAATTGTTTTATTGTAGTCAAACAACCTTGTCGGTTGACGATACAGCTGACGTTATTGAAGCGTTACAAGCAAAGTTTCCAAAAATAGCAGGGCCACGTAAAGATGATATCTGTTACGCAACTCAAAATAGGCAGGATGCTGTAAGGGAGTTGGCACAAAAAGTTGATCTGCTATATGTCGTTGGGGCAAAAAATAGCTCTAACTCGAATCGTTTGAGAGAATTAGCAGAAAAAATGGGAACCAAAGCGTACCTTATTGATGATGCAAGCTTTATTAATAAAGACACGGTCGAAAATATAAATAAAGTTGGTGTAACAGCAGGGGCATCCGCACCAGAAGTACTTGTAAAAGATGTTATTTCTAAACTAAAAACGCTCGGTGGAAAAGAAGTAATAGAAAATCCTGGCAAAGAAGAGAATATAGTATTTGCTCTACCAGCAGAATTGCGATAAATTTAACAAATTATTAGCACTTGACGAATTATCGTTCTGATCTACAACTAACGCTTAAAATATAGCCATAATGTAGTTTAAGAAGTATGCGGTTAAATTGATAGCTGGGTTACGCAAATACTAACCAGAAAAATGCAACGCTTTAAGCTCTTTCATTTCGCCGCTCGATCGTCATCCGTTTTACGTTTTAATTTTGTACTAAATAGATCAATACAGGTTTAGGACAAAGTTAAGAGTGTAATGTATACTGAGGTACTGAAATGGTTAGACGAACCCAGTCAGGCTTTTCATTTGTTGAAGTACTGGTTGCTTTTTTTATATTAGCAACTGGTATTCTTGGCACTATTGCAATGCAAGCCACAGCAAAGAAATCAAGCTTTGATGCACTTCAACGAGCAATAGCTCTCTCTTTAGCAAATGATATGCTGCACCGCATTAAAGCCAACCCCAATCAAATTGACGCTTATATTGCCAGTGATAATGCCACAGGTGATGTATTCGATGAACCCACCCAACGCTGTAATACGCTAGCCAATACCTGCACACCTGAACAAATAAGATTGAATGACTTGCATGAGTGGGAGCAAGATTTAATTGGTGCGAACGCTCAAACGGGAAACGATATCGCTGTTGGAGGTTTGATTAATCCAACTGGTTGTATTTTGGACCCTTCGACTACGACGTTAAACGACGTGGCAATTGTGATCTCATGGCAAGGAAGAGAGATGTTGGCAGATGCAGGCGAAAGCAATGAAGCAGGTGGTGACCGGAATATCGACGGTGCTAAAGAATGTGGTATGGAAGATGATAAGAGAAGACGTCAGGTCGTAATTAGAACGGTAATATTTTAATGAAAACTTTTTCTATTAGTTATTCTCAACGTGGCATGACACTTTTAGAAGTAATGATTTCATTGGCTGTGGGAGTATTCCTGCTAGGTGGTGTCATGGCTACTTATGTTGCTATGCGGACTACGACAGCTGAAACAACCAGAATTGGTGAGATGCAGGAAGCTGGCAAAGTTGCTATGGCAATCTTGTCACAGGAAATTTCGCAAGCAGGTTTTGTGGGGAGATTATCACCAAAGCAAATTCATAGTGCTGATACTGCGTTATTAGCTGGGCTTATACCTGCTAATGATGCTGACTGTATTAGCCCTGGGCAAAATAACGGAAGCTTTCCAAACGGCTCACTTTCTACATTTAATTATATTTATGGCTTCGATATTACTGGTAGTACTGCTTTTGGCTGTGTTAGTGAGGCCGCAAGTGACAATGACGCACTACAAATTAAACGAGTCATAGGTGATACCCTTTTACCTGAAAACCGTAATGCCGGTGAGTTCTATCTAGCCAGTAATACAAGTGAAGGAATATTCTTTCCTGGAAATGTGACAGATGCAAATGTTCCAACTTTAAGTAACAGAGATATTTGGCTTTATTCACATAGTGTTTTTTATATCGGCGGTACTAACGGTGTACCTGCTCTAGCAATGGAGAGGTTATCAATCGATGAAGATGATGGTGAGTTTAATCGCCGTTTTTTAGTGCCAGGCGTTGAGCGTATGCGCTTTATGTTTGGTATTGATACTACAGGTGACGGGGCAGTGAATACATATATGCCTTCATCGGCAATGATGAGAGAAGATTGGGAAGGTCGATTATTACCCAATGGAGAATTAAGTAAAGTATTGAACGTTAGGGTGTTTTTGTTAGTAAGAGCAATTGCAGAAGATCCTAATTACACTAATAACATCACATATCAGCTAGGTGACGAAACAGTGTCTGGCAATGGCGATAATTTTAGACGCATGTTGTTCAGTTCTACCATTAAAATAGAAAATGCACAGCTGTGATGTTCGGGAGATAGGTATGAGACATAACAATAATCAAAGCGGCTTTGTATTAGTTACTTCCTTGTTAATGCTAGTTGTACTGTCGGGCATTGCAGGGGCGCTAATGAGTAATAGTGCGACAGATGTAAAAATATCTCAGGCTTTTGAGGAGCGCGCTCAAGCTGAAAATATCGCATTAGGTGCAAATGACGAGGTTTTTATAAACGCTTCCAGTAGTAGTATTTTTGCCAGCCTAAGAGGTGCCGAATATATAGATAGATCATTTGATGAGCAGCACAGTTTCAGTGGGACCACAGCGATCGCTAATTGGGATACCGCGCGTCAGGGAGCTGTTGGGTGTCCTACTCGTAGAGCTGAAGATGCTACCTCGGGAAACATTGGGATCAAATGTAACCGTTTGCGCATTCGCACTGCTACCACGTTTGGTAAACGAGACAATAAGCAGGTTGCAGTAACTTCTGGTGCTATACAACGTCTATTAAAGTTTGGGAACTAGTCTTATGAAAAAATTTATATTCTTTCTTGCTTCATTGATAACTGTGTTGTCGGTAAGTACTCAAGCTGATGATATTGAAATTTATTTGGGTGATGCAGCACTAAGGGGAAGTTCTAGGCCTCAGGTGTTAGTTATTTTAGATACTTCTGGAAGTATGGCTGTTGCGCAGCATGGTGGAATAGTACAGGTTAAGCCATTCTATGATCCAGAAACAGTGTATCCATCTTTAGGGGGAGCGGATAATGACTCTAACGCAATCTTTTATATTAAAGGTGCATTAGGTAGTGAAGAGTTGCCCAACCCATCGAGTAGTTCAGAAAAAAGGCGTTTTAGTGGGCAGCACTTAGCGTGTAACACTTCTAATACGTATTTAACCAAGTATGGCTATTATACTGGGAAAGTAAAAGAATATAAGTTTAACGGCAATACAGGTGGATGGCAGAATATATCAAGCTATGACGGCTTATCCGGTGAAGGTGTTGTTGAGTGTTGGGATGATATTGATCGAAAAAATCAAGATAACTCAGGAAAGAAAGATTTTAATAATAACGGTTTACTGAATGGTTACCCTGTAAATGGGAAAGGGGATGCGTTAAACCCGGTCTATTTTGAAGCGGGTGACTCAGGGCTGACAGCGGCAAAAGCTGCAGGCTTAGAAGAAGGGGAAAGCACCACTTTATATACGGCTAATTACTTACGTTGGCATTTCAATACTAACTTAGGTTTAGTAAATAAAACTAAGATGGAGATAGCGCAAAGAACCATTGAAGGGCTTTTTGCTACTACACCCTCTGCAGACTTTGGTTTACAAATTTTCAATAAAGGCAGTAATGGTGGCCGAGTTATTGCTAAAATTCAAGGTAGAGACAGTGATGAAATGGATGACATGATTGATAACAAGCTCAACAAAACTGTCGGAGATGGTGGAACTCCATTGTGTGAATCGCTATATGAAGCCTATCGTTACTTTGCAGGTAAGAGCTTATTATATGGGAAGGCGCTATCTAATCCTTCACCGGCTAGAGACACAACCGCAGAAGATAAAGGTGCTTATATTTCACCTTACTCGTCATGTAAGAATGAACTTTATATAGTGATGATAACTGACGGAAAGCCGACAGGAGACAAGAACGCGAATAGTTTAATAAAAAGTGTTGCAGGGTTATCGGATTCAGACAAAAGTAGTTTCTCAGACGGTAAAGATAGTACATTTATTCCTGCATTTGCTGAGTGGTTAAACACAGAAGACATTAATCCAAACTTATCAGGTACGCAGACAGCCAAGCTATATACAGTTGGATTTGGCCAGGCAGTTATTACTGCTGCTGGCGACATGCTTGAAGAGGCCGCTCGACGTGGAGGCGGAAAGTACTATCCAGTAACTTCACCTACTAAATTACAAAATGCTCTACAATCCGCAATCGCTAATATTTCCAAAGTAAATGGGACGTTCTCATCACCAGGTGTTGCTGTTAATACAACCGATCCGACACGAACTTTAGATTATTTATATTATGCGATGTTTAAACCTGATAAAGGTTCAAGATGGCGTGGTAATCTTAAAAAGCTAAAGATTAGTGGAACGAAAATCGTTGATCAAACCGGTACGCAGGATGCAATTTTAGCTGATGGTACGATAAGTCCTGAAGCAAAAACATTTTGGACTGTGGGTAGCAAAGCTGATGGTAATACAGTAGAAGAGGGTGGAGTTAATCAAGCGCTTGTGAACCAAAGCTCCCGAAAACTATTTAGTAATGATGGTACTTCTTTAGTGGATTTTACATTCAATAATCTTAAAAATATTGCTGGGAATAAAAATCAACTTGCTCAATTAATGAATATAGATAAAAACCAGATTGATTATTACTTAAACTGGGCTAAAGGAAAGGATGTTGACGGTAGTGATACTTCTAAAAATAGGCAGGATATTTTAGGCGACCCGCTACACGCAAAGCCTTTAGTTATTAATTATGGCGGTAGTCCTGCAGATATTAGAATTATACTGGGCACTAATGCTGGCTTTTTACACATGTTTAAGGATAACGACACAACAGTCGAAGAGAAGTGGGCGTTAATGCCATTTGAATTGATTCCTAATATTTCAACACTTAAACATAATTATCCTTCTGATGGAAAAGTATACGGTGTTGATGGTACTCCTGCCGTATTTGTAGATGATAAAAATGGTGACGGTGTTATTAATGGAGACACTGATACAGTGTGGGCCTTTGTAGGTATGCGCCGAGGTGGAAGCTCTTACTATGCGCTGGACTTATCTAAACCAGACAGCCCGACAATAAAGTGGATAATAAACAGTAACAGCTCGGACTTTGAAGAGCTTGGTCAAACTTGGTCTAAACCTTATGTGATGTATCATCCGATTAATGTAGATGAAAATGGTAACGCAAAACCGATTTTAGTTTTTGGCGCTGGCTATAGTACGAGTAGCGATGTTTTGAATGTAAAAGCACCTGACTCAGTTGGGCGTGGTATTTATATGGTTGATGCTGATTCCGGTAATTTGTTATGGAAACTAACCCCTGAAGAGTCTGCAAACATTAAGTTTGAAGGAGAGCATAGTATCCCCTCTAGTATTAGTCCATTTGATGCAGATTTCGACGGTTACACAGACAGGCTTTATTTCTCTGATACGGGAGGTAACGTATGGAGGGCTGACATTGGTGATGTAGATAAGTCTAAATGGAAGGTTTACAAGTTTGCTGAGTTAGGAAGTGATGCAAGTGAATTTCCCGCTGATGATCGCCGTTTCTTCTCCGAACCGGCAATTGCTCGTTCTTTCTTTTCTGCAACCAGAGAAGTCACAATTAATGGCAACACCTCGATAACAAGAGCTGAGCAGCCTTATGATGCTGTGGTAATAGGCTCAGGAAATCGAGCCCGCCCTCTTGCTTCTGGTGTAAATGATTATTTGTTTGTATTACGTGATACTCGAACGTTAGCACAGCCATTAGCCGATGATGAAACATTTGAGCCAATAAGGCTTAATGACTTACTTCTTAATAAACTTTCTGGAGGAAAGCTTACTCTTGAAATTGATGATGAAGTGCAGATGAAAGAGAAAATGCTGGAGTTTAGTCAATTGAAAGGTTGGTATTATCCGCTGGCTAATAAAGAAAAGTCTTTATCACCTTCATTTGTATTGGGGGGGAAAGCATATTTCAATAGTTATGCGCCAGCAGATCAGTTGGAAGAAGGGGAGTGCGTTTATAAACCAGCAGGTAGTATGTATGCGTTTGATTTAAATATGGGCACTCGCTTATTTACTGAAATCAAAATTCCTCAAACAGTTCAGGGTATTCCTGATATGCCTCAGATAGTGGTACCTGAATGTACGGGAGCAGACTGTAAAAAAGGGCAAGTGTACTTAGCGGTGCCTGCTGATGGAATTGAGGTTGAGGGTAAGCCTGACTCGAAGTGTACTGGTGATAAATGTGACTTACTTGAGGCTAGCGGAGTGACAATATCTACACAGCGCGCATACCTATATGTTGAAGAAAATGGAGCAAGATAATGAAGAGTAAAAAAGTTGTACTCGGCTTTTCTTTAATAGAGGTAATGGTGACAGTAGCGATAGTGGGGATCTTAGCGAGTATTGCATATCCGAGTTATGTTGATTATGTCTCGCAAAATAGGCGTTCTGAAGCAATGATAGAGTTGATATCAGCAGCTAATATGCAAGAGCAGTTTTTTGCAGATTTTAGAACTTATACAACAGATTTAACCCAACTTGGATATCCGGCTGACCCATTTATTACTGAAAGTGGATATTACAGTATCTCGGTAGTTACGGATGCTCAGGATATAGATCAGGAATTTGTTATTCAAGCAAAAGCCTTAGGAAGCCAAGCTGCTGCAGATAGCGATTGTAAAATCTTTACCATAGATAATATTGGAAGAAAGTCGGCTAATAACGGTAGCGCAACAAATAATAATTGCTGGGAGCGATAAATGAAATTACACGTATTTTTTATATCTTTTGTGTGTATTTGCACCTCCATCGCCTTTGCTAGTAATGAAGATGTTACTCAAAGGAGCCATTATAAATGTCATGTAAAACTTAGCTCCCAAGAAGAAGCCATTATTACTGGTATGGAAAAGAATAAGCTTCGCAAAGATGAGCTGATTAAAAAGCAATTTGGTAAGTCTATTTCAATAGAACTAAATGGTAAACGCCATAAAGTTGTGGATGTTGTTGAGTGTACAGATTTATATGGTAAATTTATTTTGTACTCATCGCAGAAGCTAGACAAAAACACAGAGCATTGAGTTATTAAATAAAGTGCTTCATACCTTATTAATCAAGGTTTTTGAGGAGGTTTTTATATATGCCGCATAAAAACCTCACAGCTGATAATTGTAATAATTATTTAACCCGAGTTCGGGTTATCTACACTCTGTATCTTCATCAGAATACCTAACTCGGCCAGTATGTGATGAGACAATGATTCTTCTAGCATATTGGCTGTTTTTAGTACCAGGGCAATACCTAAAAGAACTGCCCATTCTATTGGCCAGCATACCAGTTGCATCATAACTGACTGAGCTAAAAGGATGTTGTAAAAAGTCATGTGATGGAATAGGCGATATTACCCTTAATACCCTTTCGTTGCCGTCAATAGTTCGGTTTAAATTAATGTCGTTGAAAACAACTATCTCTAAATTCCAATTATTTACACATGCATTGTTTTGAAGGGGGCATAGCGTGACGAAATTTTCAGATGAGATTGCTTCAGCTCTGGCAAAGTAAAGTAATCGTGTTAGTTCAGATGTTTTATTATCTGCTCGGGTTGACTCTAAAATACTGTTAAAGCTGGGAAGTGCGGCACTAGCAAGAATGCCTAATATTGTAACAACAATTAATAATTCAACTAAAGTAAAGGCGTGACTACTCTTAGTCATTATTTATCCTCCATGATATGTTTATTTATAAGCCACATAGCTTCCTACTATGCGGCTAAACTAGACTAACTCATAACCACATTAGTTACAAGTAACAGTATTGTCACTAATTGTTGCTCTACCAGTTAGTGGGGTAATGTCGAGTGAGCGTGAATTTATATTATTTTTGTAGGAAGGGCAGTAAATAAACCTACCGCCAGCATCATTATTGGCTAGCATTCCTCTAGATTCATATGTTAAAGCCGCATTAGCAAATTGTAGAAAGTCATTGCTGTTCAGTGGCCCACTAACGCGCAACTCGGCTTCGTTGGCTTCTCTTGTTTGATTATTATTATCATCTATAAAGGCAACAATTTCTTTGCTCCAATCATTTGTACAAGTCCTGTTTACTAAAGGGCAGACAGTAACGAATGTTTCTCCACTAATAGCTTCGCCTCTTGCATATGCGAATAGTCTATTTAGTTCTTGTAACTTGTTTTCAACGCGATTTGATTCTAAAAAGCTGCTTAAATTTGGTAATGCGATTGAAGCGAGAATGCCAACTATGCCAACAACTACTAACACCTCTAATAATGT
Organism: Flocculibacter collagenilyticus; assembly: GCF_016469335.1. Lineage (NCBI taxonomy): Bacteria > Pseudomonadati > Pseudomonadota > Gammaproteobacteria > Alteromonadales > Pseudoalteromonadaceae > Flocculibacter > Flocculibacter collagenilyticus. The sequence goes on along the minus strand of NZ_CP059888.1, from coordinate 2,949,083 downwards.
AAAACCGTTTTTCTTCATGTGGATATACTCCATCTATTGATTAAGTAAAACATAATCGCTAATCATAAATAGTTGGTATTGGTTGGCGTTTATGCTGTGTCTTGTTGAAGATCGAAATTAATCTTTCGCTACTTTGTTTTGAAATGTTTTTACCTTCGAGGAAGTCATCGATTTCATCGTAACTAATCCCCAATGCTTCCTCATCTTTTTTGGATGGCGTCAAACATTCCAAGTCAGCTGTTGGTGCTTTTTCAATAAGCGGAGTTGGCGCATTTAATGTTTTTGCAAGTAAACGTACTTGTCTTTTATTTAAGCCAAATAGAGGTGCAAGATCGCAGGCACCATCGCCGTGCTTAGTATAAAAACCAGTAATATTCTCTGCTGAATGATCAGTACCTAGCACCAAGGCGTTAGTCAGGCCTGCAATTTCATATTGTGCAATCATACGTGCTCTCGCTTTGACATTGCCTTTTACAAAATCGATATCCGAATCATTTTTCTTTGCTCGTAACGCTGGTGGCAATGCATTGAGTACTTCAACGTGCATTTGGTCTGTGCTTTGTTGAATGTTAACCGTCATAGTGTGTGTAGGTTTGATAAACGAAATTGCAGCTTGTGCATCTTCTTCATCTGCTTGCGTTCCGTAAGGCAACCTAACAGCAATAAACTGATGGTTATTACTGTTCTTTTCTTGATTGAGTTGATCAACTGCCAACTGCGCTAGCTTTCCACAGGTTGAGGAATCTACACCACCACTGATACCGAGCACTAAAGTTGATAGGCCCGCATTGAGTAATTGTTGTTTGATAAAGTCGATGCGGCGTTGAATTTCAAAATTAGGATCAATATCAGGTAATACCTTCATTTCAGCCACGATTGATTGCTGATTCATGTATAACAACCTATGTTAATTTTTTCTGTTTATAGGTATTTGATTCTATCATTATAAAAGTGGAGGAAGAAGTGCTCACGCATGCTAATTTATAGCTAGCATTATGGCGCTGATATAATGGCTTATGGTAGTATTTCGCCATAATAAACATGGATTTGTTTAAATTATTTTATATAAATTACCTCGAGGCTAATGATGAAAAAAATAGAAGCAATAATCAAACCGTTCAAATTAGACGATGTTCGGGAAGCGTTAGCTGAAATTGGTATTGCAGGCATGACAGTGACAGAAGTTAAAGGATTTGGTAGACAGAAAGGACATACAGAACTTTACCGAGGTGCTGAATACATGGTGGACTTTTTGCCTAAAGTTAAACTGGATATTGTAGTAACTGAAGAGACTGTCGATCGCTGTGTTGAGGTTATTGCTAATACAGCACATACAGGGAAAATCGGCGATGGTAAGATTTTTGTTTATGATGTTGAGCGGGTAGTGCGTATACGAACGTCTGAAGAAGATGAAGAAGCTTTATTATAAAGCTTCTTCCAATTGAGTTAACTAGGTAAATGTAACCTATTACTCCCTCTATTTAATATAATCTTGAAAAGCACTTTTTAGCTTTTCTAATTTAGGGTTAATGATTAATTGGCAATATGGCTGGTTGGGATTATTAACTGCATAAAGCTGGTGCTCGCTCTCTGCTGAATAAAATTGGCTGGCGTGAGCTACTGTGGTAGCAATCGGTAGCGGCCAGATTTTTTGCTGATTCAAGTCTTCAATCATACGTTTTGCGAGATGCTTTTGTGAATCGGAATGATAGTAAATTGCAGAGCGGTACTGTGTACCAACATCGTAACCCTGTTTGTTGACTTGCGTAGGATCGTGCACTGTAAAGAAAATCTTTAACAGGGTTTCATAATCAATCATGCTAGCGTCGAACTCTATCGCTACCGCTTCTGCATATCCGCTTTGCCCTGTACATATATCTTTATAGGTAGGGTTTGGAAGGTCACCGTCAATATAACCCGATATTGCGCTTTTAACACCTTTTAGTTTATTGAAAGCCGCTTCAATACACCAAAAGCAGCCGCCAGCAAATGTCGCCTTTTGTAAATTATTCATATTATTACTGAGAGTGCTAAATAGCTTGATTATGTTGAGTATAGCTGGTTAATAGCCTGAAGCTTGATCTGCAAGTAAGCAATTTCGAGAGAGTCTCTTATGTCTTTTCAGAAAAGTACATCGAGCCTAAAGTAATGTTACCTTAGGCTCGCTAGTCAGTTATTTTACTTCTTCACCTGCTGCCTGCTTATCAGCATGGTAACTTGAGCGGACGAATGGGCCTGATGCTGCCTGATGAAAACCAAGTTTATCAGCTTCTTCTTTAAATACATCAAATTCAGCTGGGCTCACATACCTTGTCACTGGCAAGTGATGCTTGCTAGGTTGTAAGTATTGTCCGATAGTAAGCATATCTACATTGTGTTCGCGAAGATCTTTTAATACTTCAATTATTTCTTCGTTTTCTTCACCCAACCCAACCATTAAGCCTGATTTAGTTTTTACAGTGGGATGAGCTTCTTTAAAGCGGCGCAGTAACTCAAGTGACCACTTATAGTCGGCACCAGGGCGAGCTTTTTTGTATAAACGTGGTGCAGTTTCAAGGTTGTGGTTAAACACGTCTGGTGGACTTGTGTTTAAAATGTCTAGCGCTTTGTCCATTCTGCCTCTGAAGTCAGGCACTAAAATTTCAATTTTAGTTTCTGGAGCATGTTTTCTAATTGCATTAATACAATCGACAAAGTGTTGAGCACCACCATCCCGTAAATCATCACGGTCTACTGATGTGATCACAACATACTTTAACTTCATTTCTTTAATGGTGAGCGCTAGCTTTTCAGGCTCTTCCGCATTTGGCGGTAATGGTCTGCCATGTGCAACATCGCAAAACGGACAGCGGCGAGTACAAATGTCTCCTAAAATCATGAAGGTAGCAGTACCATGATTAAAGCATTCTGGTAAATTTGGGCATGATGCTTCTTCACATACAGAGTGCAGTCCATGCTTTCTCATGGTTTGCTTAATATGATCGATACGCTCGCTTGATTTAGGAAGCCTTATCTTTAGCCAGTCAGGCTTGCGTAACATGTCTTCTTTTTCTGTTGCTAGCACTTTAACTGGGATGAGCGCCATTTTATCTGCATCGCGAAGTTTTTCGCCTGGCTGCATACGTGCTGATTTAGTCATTTTGTTCTATTAACCCTGTAGTATTGATTAATTCTGTTTTATTTAACTGGTCTGCGATTGTTTTTACCAGTTGCTGTTGTGCGTCTTGAACTGTTTCTGGGCCTGACAGTTCCTTACATTGAACCATTTGCATACCGGCGTAGCCGCACGGATTGATGCGTAAAAAGGGCGCTAAATCCATATCCACATTTAACGCTAGACCATGAAATGTACAACCTTTGCGAACGCGTAAACCTAGAGAAGCTATTTTATTATTATTAACATATACGCCTGGCGCATCAGATTTTGCTTCAGCATTAATATTATACGCTTGCAGCATCTCAATGATTGCTTGCTCTATATGGGTCACGAGCTGCCTAATACCTAGCTTATTCCGTTTAAGGTCTAATAGAAAGTAGATAACAAGCTGTCCGGGACCGTGATAGGTAACTTGACCACCACGATCAACCTTAATCACGGGAATATCGCCAGTTGCTAGTAAGTGTTCTTCTTTACCTGCTTGTCCTTGAGTAAAGATAGGATTATGTTCAACGAGCCAAATTTCATCAACGGTTTCATCACCTCTATTATCAGTGAAGTGTTGCATGGCATGCCAAACAGGTTCGTAATCCTGCTGTCCTAGCTCTCTGACAACTAAGCGATTAGTAATTAACATATAAGCCTATAAATTACTGCGATTAAGCGCTATTAAAGCACGGCTCTAACAATATCAATATTGTTTAGTTCATTATAAATAAGCTCAATATGCTCTTTACTTGTTACGGTGACTGAAAGTGAAACTGAATGATATGTTCCTTTGCTGCTAGGCTTAATAGTAGGGGCATAATCACCCGGTGCATGTTTTTGAAGCACTTCTATGATTAAGTTTGGCAGCTCAGGCTTGGCTAACCCCATTACTTTGTAGGTAAATTGGCAAGGAAAATCCAAATATTCATCAAATTTGGTATCTTTAACTTCTTTGGACATTGCTAGATTGGCCTCATATTATTGGACTATAGCTAACTAAAAAATACTTTATTCATTAACTATAACGTATACCTTCTAATGAAGAAGGCAGCAAATAGAAAAGTGGCGCGAATTTTATCATAGATACAGATAATAATTCTATTCTAGAAACACTATCTATATTGATTCTGGTTATATGTAGAGGCAGTAACAGTATGAACAGGTAGTTTGTTGAGAAAGAAAAAACCCGAGACAAGCTCGGGTTTAATATTAAGTGTTATTTCACAAACTGAAGCTTAATATAGTCGACTAATCGGCTAAACATACTGCCTTCATTCACTGTTTGCAGTGTAACCAATGGATACTCAGCAACATCTTCACCTTCTAGTTGAAGGTATAACTTTCCTACTACGGTGCCTTTTTCAATAGGTGCTTCAAGGGTTTTATCTAATTTAAAATTTGCTTTAAGGTGCTTTTTAGCGCCACGAGGAATGGTAATTGGAGTATCTTCAAGGATACCAAGTGCTACTTCTTCTTTGTCGCCCATCCAAATGCGTTGACGAGCAAATTCGTGGCCTGCTTGGTACGGTGTAATTGTTTCAAAGAAACGGAAACCATAGTTTAGTAATTTTCTGTTTTCAGTTTTACGCGCATGTTCGCTGCCCGTGCCCATTACCACTGAAATCAAACGCATATTGCCTTTAGTTGCAGAAGTTACAAGGCTATAGCCAGCTTCATTAGTATGACCTGTTTTTAAACCGTCTACATTTAAGCTTTTATCCCATAATAATCCATTACGGTTGTATTGCTTAATACCATTGTAAGTAAACGACTTTTCAGCATAAATAGCGTATTCTTCAGGTACGTCACGAATTAATGCTTTTGCTAACGTAGCAATGTCACGTGGTGAAGTATAGTGCTCTGGAGAAGATAAGCCGTGGCTGTTCTCGAAGTTTGTTGCCGTCATGCCCAGTCTTGCTGCATGGGCATTCATTAAGTCAGCAAATGCTCCTTCACTACCTGCAATATATTCTGCCATCGCGACGCATGCATCATTACCAGACTGGATGATAATACCGCGGTTTAAGTCAGAAACTGACACTTCTTTACCTACCTCGATGAACATTACGGATGAGTCAGGAAAGTTTTTAGCCCATGCGTTTTCACTGATAGTGACCATATCATCGCCTGAGATATTCCCGTTTTTAATCTCATGCCCAATAATATAACTGGTCATCATTTTAGTTAAACTTGCTGGTGCTAGTTGAGTGTCAGCATTTTCTTCGGCAATCACCTTACCAGTAGAATAGTCAATTAAAATAAAGCCTTTAGCATTAACGCTAGGTGCAGCAGGTGTAACTATTTGTGCACTAGCAGAGGTACTTAACAGTGCACCAGATAGTAGTACTCCTGAGATGAATCCTGTAACAATTGATTTAATTTTCTTCATAATGTCGAAATATTCTTTCTTTGTTTAGTGTTCGTTGAAATCTAGCGAGTGTGCTACGAAACCTGCCATTATCTTTCAGCTAGTTGACGCTGTAAAGCATGAAAGCATGTTCGTAGCCATTAAGTTTAAGTTGTTGTGTTATTTTTTGCGCTTTATGTTCAGCATCAAGTGGCCCAATCCGTACTCTAAATAATCCGTCATGAGTTTGTGAAATAGCAGGCAATTGATATAAACTCGCGATAGCTTTGGCAGTATCTTTTGCTTTTTGTTCACTTTGCGACGCAAAAACTTGTACAAAATATTGTTTATTAATCTTTTTAGGTACTTTAGGGACCGCGTCTGCTTGCGGTATTTGGGTTGCGGCTACTTGCGAAAGAGTATCATCTTTAACTTTGGAAGTGTTCGTGCGTGCGTGCATAACTTGTTTCCGTGGCAGTGCTTCAATTTTAACTTCCGCAGTTCCAGTTTTAAGCATGCCTAATTTATAGGCCGCACTATAAGACAGGTCGATAACACGATTATTATGGAATGGTCCTCTATCATTCACTCGAACAATGACATGTTTGTTATTGCTTAAGTTTGTTACTTTTACATAACTTGGTAAAGGTAAATGTTTGTGCGCGGCCGACATGGCGAACATGTCATACACTTCACCATTTGCCGTTAAATGGCCATGAAACTTTCTTCCATACCAAGAGGCTGTGCCTTTTTCCGAGAAATTATCTGACGAAGTTAATGGCGTATAGCTTTTCCCGTATACCTGATAAGGGCGGGACCGCGATAAATCCACAGGCTCGAATGTAGGCTGCGCATCTTTTAGCTCTTCCGGTGTTGGTTTTCTTAGTGGGGCACTGTCATGCCTATCGGAATAACGTCCCGTTGCTAAGCAGCCAGATAGTAAGAGTATTATCCCAATGCTGAGAACTAAATTAACGAAGCGTTTAAATAAGGCGGTCATATTCTTGCTTTATTTTTTCACTTAGTTGAAATACCGCTAGTGCATATAAATTGCTGTGATTATAACGGGTGATGACATAAAAATTGTGTAAACCTAGCCAATAATCAAAGCCTTCGGGTTGCGCAAAGCGCATCAGCTTTACTTTTTCGTTAGCGTTAATATCTAATAGGTTCTGATTTGCTGTAACGACAGGACTATCTGCCTCAAATAATGTTGAAAAAGTATGTTTGGGTTTTTTTACTGTTTTATCTAGATATTTGTTATAAGACGCATCAAGTTGCGGCAGTGGCACTGATATCGAGGCATTTTTCTTCCAACCATTCTTTTTAAAGTAGTTGGCGACACTACCAATTGCGTCAGCAGGTGAGTTAAATAAATTAGCCTGCCCATCATTATCAAAGTCGACAGCGTAGCCACGGTAGCTAGATGCAATAAACTGTCCCCATCCCATGGCACCAGCATAAGAGCCTTTAATTTCAGTAGGATTAAACTGCTGCTGATAAGATAACTTCAAGAAGTGGCCTAATTCACTACGGAAAAACTTACTTCTATTGCGCTTTTTATTAGGGTAGTGAAAGCCTAATGAATAGAGAGAGTCGAGTACTGGGTATTGGCCTAAATGTTTTCCGAAATAAGATTCAACGGCCAAAATAGAGACGATGATATGTGAAGGAACACCATACTCTTGCTCAGCCTTTTGAAGCCAGCGCTCTTGTTCTTGCCAGAATGCCACTCCCTTGTGAATGCGTTCTGGTTTAATAAAAATGTTACGATAAACATGCCATGGCTTTTTTTCCCATGGTGTTTGTATTTTCTCTAGAACTGTTGGATTAAGTGTTGCGCTCTCTAATGCCTTTTTAATATAACTAATCGGCAGTTCATGTTGCTCCGCAACGTCATTAACAAATACATTGAGCTCTTTTGTCCAAAAATCTTTGTTACTAGCTGCTTTGTCGGTTGTTGTTGCATTAACGGGTACGTTATAAATAACGAAAAGTGATAAAAAGGCACTGATAAGCTTATGCCTGATACGCCCAGTTTGAAGGGATAATTTAACGTGATACAATTTCATGTTGATCATTATTCTTTTAATTATTGATTTGCTAATAAGCGCCGATGTGAACCGATGGACATTACAATACCAAATCCAGCTAACAGTGTAACCATCGATGTGCCGCCATAACTAATAAGCGGTAATGGTACTCCCACAACAGGTAGCAAGCCGCTTACCATGCCAATATTCACAAATACATACACAAAGAAGGTAAGTGTAATACTACCAGCTAGCATTTTGCTAAATGCTTCTTGAGCATTGACTGCAATATATAAGCCTCGAGCAATAATGCATAAATATAACGTGAGTAAGAGCACTATGCCAATTAAGCCAAACTCTTCACTAAAAACTGAAAATATAAAATCAGTATGCCTTTCAGGCAAAAACTCAAGCTGCGACTGGGTACCTTGCAGCCAGCCTTTTCCTTCCAGCCCGCCAGAGCCAATGGCAATTTTAGACTGAATAATGTGATAGCCCGTGCCTAAGGGATCACTTTCCGGATTTAAAAAGGTGAGCACGCGCTGCTTTTGATAGTCACGCATTAAAAACATCCATAATATCGGGATGAATGCAGAAACCAGTACGCCAAATACTGAAATAATACGCCAGCTCATTCCTGCTAAAAACAATGCGAAAATGCCTGAGCTTGCTATCAGTAGTGATGTTCCTAAATCTGGTTGCTTAGATATGAGTAAGGTAGGAATTAAAACAATCACAAACCCAATAATAACGTTCTTAAGAGAAGGGGGTAAGTTATGCTGACTAATATGCCATGCTACGGCCATGGGAACAGCTAATTTCATTATCTCAGAAGGTTGAAACATCATAAAACCAAGGTCAAGCCAACGCTTTGCACCTTTTCCAACATGGCCAAAAGCCAGCACGGCAACTAGCAGGAGCACTCCAACGATAAATAAAGGTAAAGCCCAGCGTTGATAAACCATGGGAGGTATTTGCGCTAATACAAACATCACTACAAAAGCGACACCTAAGCGAACGCCTTGTCGAATTATTAAGGCCTGATCTTGTCCTCCTGCACTGTAAAGTACCGCCACGCCAACAAGCATGAGAGCAATTAAACACGCAAGTAATGGACCGTCTAAATGAAGGCGGGTCCATAATGAAATAGGGCGATGTTCAGAAGCGTTAGTCTGTATCATTGTTTACTCATGCGATCAGTAAAGTAATAATCCATTATTTGTCTGGCAATAGGTGCCGCATTGGTACCACCATGCCCCGCGTTCTCTAAAGTAACGGCAATAACTATTTGTGGGTCATCATAAGGTGCATAGCCAATATACATTGCATTGTCACGATGACGTTCAGCGATCGCTTCCTCTTTATACTCTTCGTCTTGAGAAATACTGATAACTTGACCTGTGCCGGTTTTACCTGCCGAATCATAAACTGCGCCTTTAAATGCTCCTGCCGCACTGCCTCTAAGTACCGTATTGTGCATAGCAGTTAATATAGGATCCCAATTTTTATTGTCGTTTAATACCACAGGCGGTTTTTCTTCAATAGCTCGTTCAACAAATTGGTCATTTTCAGTGAAGCCATTAACTAATCGAGGTACGTAAAACAGCCCTTTATTAACAAGTACGGTTGTTGCCGTCGCTATTTGTAAAGGCGTTGCTGTCCAATACCCTTGTCCTATACCTATATTTACTGTATCGCCTGCCCACCATGGTTGATTATAGCGTGCCCGTTTCCAGCCAACGGAAGGCAAAATTGCTGTATTTTCTTCGTGGATGTCGATACCAGTTTCTTCACCAAAACCAAACTTAGCCATAAAGGTACTGATACGATCTATACCTAATTTAACAGCCAAACTATAGAAGTAAATATCACATGACTTTTCAATGGCGGTAAAAATATCAACCCAGCCATGGCCGTATGGAGTGTGATCGCGATATTTATGATCTAAGTTTTTCAGTTGAAAGAAACCCGGATCCCAAATACGGGTTTTAACCGTCACTTCGTTTTCATCCAAGCCCAACAGTGCAAGTTGGGGCTTTATTGTTGAGGCGGGTGGATATCTTCCTTGGGTAGTTCGGTTAATTAACGGGCGATCTTTAGAGTTGATGATTTTTTTATATTCTTTGCCACTTATACCGTGAACAAATAAGTTGGGGTCGTAGCTAGGATTGCTATACAAGGCTAACACGTCACCATTTCTTGGATCGATTGCCACTACAGCACCTCGTGTATCTTTCAAGGCTTTTTGTGCGGTTTTTTGTAATCCAATATCAATCCCTAGGTGTATGTCTTTACCCGGAATTGGCGGAACTTGTTTGAGGGTGCGCAATATGCGTCCTCTATTATTAATTTCAACTTCTTGAAATCCTACTGTGCCATGTAGTTCATTTTCATAATACTTTTCTAAGCCTAACTTTCCTATATCACGAGTGGCAGCATAGTTAGCTGTTTTTTCTTCTTCTTCTAATTTGGTTAAATCTTTTTTATTTATTTTTGAAACATAGCCAAGCACGTGAGTCAGTGTTTCTTTATGTGGATAGTAACGGGTTAAACGAGCTTCTATCGACACGCCGGGGAATAGGTGCTGATTGACGGAGAACTGAGCAACTTGTGTTTCAGTTAATTGACCAATAATGGGAATGCTTTTAAAGCGCCGTTTATATTTCGCTGCTTTTAAAAAGCGTGTTTTTTGTTCGTCAGAAATCTCAATAATGGTTGAGAGCGCTTGTAAGGTATCTTCTAAATTACCTACTTTCTCTGGAATGATTTCCAAAGAAAATACGGGTTTGTTTTCGGCAAGCAGCACACCATTTCTATCGTAAATCAGCCCTCGGTTTGGCGCAACGGGTACTACTTTAATACGGTTTTCATTAGAGCGGGTTTTGTAGCTTTCGTGGCTAGTGACTTGTAACTGATACAGGTTACTAATTAGTAGTAACATTATGCACACCACACCCAGAAAGGTGATAAAGGTTCGACGAGTAAATAAATTCGCTTCTGCTGAATGGTCCTTAATCGTAACGCGTTGGCGGATCATTGACTAAATTGATTACTCTCTGTGGTATGGATGATTATTATTAATGCTCCATGCTCGATATAAACTTTCAGCAACAACCACTCTTACAAGGGGGTGGGGCAAGGTTAGAGGCGATAAAGACCATTTCTGCTCACTTGCAGCAATGCATTCAGGCGCTAAGCCTTCCGGCCCGCCTATTAATAAGCTTACATCTCTGCCGTCTAACTGCCAGCGTTCTAGCTGTGACGCTAATTGTTCAGTTTTCCAAGGATTACCTTTAACTTCCAATGTTACTATGCGGTTTCCTTTCGGGATAGCCGCTAATGTACGCTCGCCTTCTTGCTGTAAAATACGTTTAATATCAGCATTTTTACCGCGTTTACCTGCGGTTACTTCAACTAATTCTAGCGCAAAGTCTTTGGGAAAGCGTCGCTCATACTCTAAGTAACCCTGAGTTATCCAGCTTGGCATTTTTGTGCCAACGGCAACTAACTGAATTTTCATCTAGCTCCAAAGCTTTTCTAACTGATAAAAATCGCGCGAGTCATCTTGCATAACATGTACAATAACATTACCAAGATCAACCAATACCCACTCGCCAGCTTCTTTACCTTCAACACCTAGCGGCGGAATATCATTGTTTTTTGCTTCAATAGCAACGTTTTCTGCGATTGATTGGACGTGTTTTTTGGAGTTACCGGAGCAAATTACCATGTAATCTGTGATTGATGATTTTTCACTAACATCGATTTGAGTTATATCTCGGCCTTTCATATCATCAATTTTGTCTAAAACAAATTGAAGGAGTTCACTTGTTAACAATGGTGTGTACCTAAACTTTTTAATCTGGGACAAAATTTTAGCACGGTATCAGCTATTTTGAATAGTTATACAACGACAAAATCTATAGATAGTGCTTACAAAGACTCGTTTATGAAATGATTTAGTGGTGAAGAGTTAGGAGTCGGTAAACTAATAGATACACAAATGTGTGCGAATGCGGTAAATGGATGCTTCAATTTAAAGCTTTTAAGAGCGACTTCAAGATCGGCCAGCTGACAAACTAGTGCATTTGCATGAGCGGCATTAATGCGTGACAGTGCAGACTTAAACAATGGTATTCGGTTTTTCCAAACACCTTCTTGCTTAAAGGCCACATCAAGCGATTTATTTTGCGAAAGTGCGGCATGTAATCCATTTAGCGTAGCGACTTCTTTATGTAATGCCCACAGTACGATATTGGGTTCAATATCTTCCGCTTTTAATCGCTGTAATACAGAGATACATTTTTTTGTATTTCCTTGCAAGGCGTAATCTAACATTTGAAACACAGTATATCGAGATTGGTCTAGTAAGGTGTGTTCTAGCCATTCAGCACTAATGACTTCTTGTTGGTTAAGTAAGCTAAGCTTTTCAATTTCTTGCTTTGCAAATAGTAAATTGCCTTCGGAATATTCTGCGAGTAGTTTTACCGCATCAGGCAATAAGCTTACTCCGTATTGCTGACATCTTGCTGATAGCCACTTTGTAAAGTGATGTCCTTCAACTGGATAGCACGGAATATAAACACCTAATTGCTCTAACTGTTTAAACCATTTTGCTTTTTGTACATCTTGGCCTATTTTTCCGCCATGAATAAGTAAGATAGTGTCGTTTTGAGTTTGGCTAGTAATTGACAAAAGGGTTTTAGAGCCTGAAGCTCCCGGTTTGCCGTTTTCAAGTGTTAGCTCAATCAGCTTTAAGTTTGAAAAGAGGGATAAACTATTAAAGCTTTGCTCTAATTGATTCCAATCAAAGCTAGCATCTGCAGTAAAAGTAATACGTTCGTCAAAGCCTTGCTGGCTAGCTCGTTGGCGAATAGCGTCAATAGCCTCAATTTTTTGCAGAGGTTCTTCACCAAATATCAAACACACCATCGGCAGTTGCCGTGATAGGTGTTGATTTAATTGACTCGGATAAACGCGCATTAACGAATGGCGGCAAGCTGTCTTAAAATTTTATCAGCTGCTTGTTGACGCATTTCAGAAAGGACAAGTGATAATTCACGAGACTTTGCCAATACTTTATCTGGATCGTCTTGATAGTTACGATAAACCTCGAAAGAAAAATACTCGGCTTCTTTGTTTGTCACAGTGACAGCGTATTCAACTGTATAAATTAACTCATATTCTGCCACTTGGCCGTTTTTAAATAGTGATAGTGTTCTGCGATCTAGTCGGTCGCGTAACAAATCTAAACGAGTGACAGTTGAGGTTGGGGATTGCAGTAAATTAACGTTGTTATTTCGAAGGTGTGATGAAACAACATTCGCAAGTTCAGAGCGTTTATCAGTACTATTAACATACAAGGTACGCATTTCTGCTGGTAAAAAGTGTGAGCCACGTAAGTGAAAGCCACAACCATTCAGCGTGGTTACTACTAGTAAACAGGTTAGAGTGATAATAATAAAGCGTGCAGATAGTTTCATGATATTCCTAACTGTTTAATGCCTAAAAATAGTATCTGACTAATATACTCTAGCTACAAGTTGTTTGTAGCTAGAGTGCTAGTTGGGGCAGTTTCGTTACTATTAGTTAGCGACGATATTAACAAGCTTACCTGGTACGTAAATGACTTTACGGATTGTTTTACCATCAACGAATTTCGCTACGTTCTCTTCTGCAAGTGCCTTTGCTTCAACATCGTCTTGTGCTGCGTTAACGGCAACAGTTAGTTTAGAGCGTACCTTGCCATTTACCTGCACAATAATTAACTTTTCGTCTTCAACAAGAGCAGACTCATCAACATTTGGCCATAATGCGTCTTCAACGTCTTCCTTGTGGCCGAGCTCTTGCCAAAGTTGATGACAGATGTGTGGCACAATTGGTGCTAGCATTACCACAACGCTATTGATGGCTTCAGACATAACAGCACGATCTTCATTGGTTGCCAGCGGTGCTTTAGCTAATTTATTCATTAGCTCCATAATGGCAGCTATAGCCGTATTGAATGTGTTTCTGCGACCAATATCATCAGTCACTTTTTTAATTGCTTTATGCAGTTCACGGCGAAGCGCTTTTTGATCGGCATTGAGTGATGCAGTTTCAAGTGGTGCATGGCCTCCTACGTGCTTGAAGTCGTATACCAACTTCCACACCCTACGTAAGAAACGGTTGGCTCCTTCAACACCAGAATCAGACCACTCTAAAGTTTGCTCTGGCGGTGCAGTAAACATCATGAATAAGCGAACTGTATCAGCGCCCAGTTGATCGATGACTTTTTGCGGATCGATACCGTTGTTCTTAGACTTAGACATTTTACTCATACCCGCAGAGATCACAGGTTGCCCGTCTTCTTTATGCCAAGCTTTAGTAATTCGCCCTTTTTCGTCTCTTTCGGTTTCAACGTCACTAGGCGAGATCCAAATATCACCGCCTTTTTCATCTTTACGGTAATAGGTTTCAGCTAAAACCATGCCTTGGCAAAGCAAACGTTTAAACGGCTCGTCAGAATCAACTAAGCCCACATCGCGTAATAATTTGTGGAAAAAACGAGAGTACAACAAATGCAAAATTGCATGTTCAATACCACCAATATATTGGTCAACTGGTAGCCAGTAATTTGCTTTTTCTGGGTCTAACATCATATCGTTGCTAGCTGGCGAACAATAACGTGCGTAATACCAAGAAGATTCCATGAAAGTATCAAAGGTATCCGTTTCATGAAATGCTGGCTGACCGTTCAGTGTTGTTTTAGCCCACTCTGGATCTGCTTTGATTGGTGAAGTGACCCCGTTCATTTCTACGTCTTCTGGTAAACGAACTGGCAACATATCTAGCGGAACAGTCGCTTCAGTGCCATCTTCTAGTGTTAGCATTGGTATTGGTGTACCCCAATAGCGCTGACGTGATACCCCCCAATCTCTTAAGCGGTAATTAACTTTTACTTCACCTTTACCTTCATTGGTTAAGTGTTCTGCAATCGCTTTGAAAGCATCATCAAAAGATAACCCGTCAAACTGATCTGAATTGATTAATACACCTTTTTCTGTGTAGGCAGCTTGTGATAAATCGCATTCAGATTCATCAGCTCCATTGCTTGGCGTAATGACTTGCTTGATGGTTAACCCATATTTATGTGCAAATTCCCAATCTCGTTGGTCGTGTCCTGGTACCGCCATCACAGCGCCAGAGCCGTAGCCCATTAATACAAAGTTAGCAATCCAAACGGGAACCGTTTCACCAGAAATAGGGTGGATAGCAGTAAGACCAGTACTAATGCCCTTCTTTTCCATTGTCGCCATTTCAGCTTCAGCAACATTATTGTTTTTACACTCTTCAACAAATGCAGCAACATCGCTATTAGACTTAGCAGCCTCTAAAGCTAAAGGGTGTTGCGCAGCAACTGCAACGTATGAAACACCCATTAAGGTGTCTGGGCGGGTGGTAAATACGCTTAATTTACTATCGTGATTTTCTAGCTCGAACTCAATTTCTACGCCTTCTGAACGACCAATCCAGTTCTTTTGCATGGTGCGAACCTGTTCCGGCCACTCATCCAATTGATCTAAGTCATTAAGTAACTCTTCCGCGTAATCAGTAATTTTAATAAACCACTGTGGAATTTCTTTTTGTTCAACTACAGCGCCTGAACGCCAGCCACGGCCATCAATAACTTGCTCATTAGCTAATACAGTTTGGTCGACTGGATCCCAGTTAACCGTTGCCATCTTTTTATATACCAAGCCTTTTTCATAAAGCTTAGTGAAAAACCATTGTTCCCATTTGTAGTATTCAGGGCGACATGTGGCTAGCTCTCTATCCCAGTCATAACCAAAGCCAAGCGAATTTAGCTGGTTTTTCATGTACTCAATATTTTCGTACGTCCATTTTGCTGGTGCCGTATTGTTTTTAATCGCTGCATTTTCAGCGGGTAAACCAAATGCATCCCAACCCATAGGTTGCATCACGTTTTTGCCTTGAGCGCGTTGGAAGCGAGAGATTACGTCGCCAATTGTGTAGTTACGAACATGCCCCATGTGCAGTCGTCCACTTGGATAAGGGAACATAGACAAACAGTAATACTTTTCTTTTGTGGCGTCTTCTACTGCTTTAAATGTTTGGTTTTTAACCCAATGTTGTTGAACTTTTGTTTCTATTTCCTGCGGGGTATATTGCTCTTGCATCAACTTTTTCCAGACTGATCTTAATGAGAAAGGGACAGGCCATTTCACTAAAAATAAATGAGCACGATAATACCTTATGAACACCTTACGCAACAAGCACGAAAGTGGTTGCAGGTAAATTAAAGTCAAATTTTTTATCGTAAAGAAAAGGCAAGAGAGTGAGGATGTTTGTATTTAACTTAACAAGAGCGTAATGAAGCAAATAGTGAAGTAAGTAGTGAGGCGGTTGAAAAGTAATATTGTCATCTATACTTAACCTAGTGCACCTATTCAATAAAAGAGTAGAAAATATGTCGTCGAAAGATCCAAAAGATTATAACAATTGGCTTGATACATTTCATCGCTGGCTAGAAGATACCAAAGAAAATGAATCGAAAAGGTTTGATGACTTTTTTGACCGAAGTGCTGCCCACTGGCAAGCAGTAAAAGATATGACTCAAGAAGAATGGACGTTATTTACTAATTATATCAAGCGCGATATAGATACATTTTATAAAGACTACAAAAAAGACGTTAACGAATCTACGTATTTACACACTTTAAAAGAAGGCGTATGGGCAGAGTTAGCTTTACTGACCGATAAATCTCAAATTGAATGGCAAGAGTTAGTACAAGACTTTAAACACAATGGTGTTTATCACGCCGGTGAATGGTTGGGGATGGGCGAATTAACCTGCAAGCAATGCGGTTATAAGTTAAGTATTGTGCATCCTACTGAAATTCCAGAGTGCCCTGAGTGCGGGCATATTTACTATTTTAGAGAGCCGTTAGCACCTTAAAGTGACCGACTTTATCATACTTCAAACAAATAAATTTGATACAGCTAAAACTGATCGCTCAATGGTCAAGCTGTTCATTAGATACTCACTAAGCATAAATTATTAAATTTAAAAACAAAATTACATTTTTTTAAATCTGACGCTAAGGTAAAGTATATATCATTCAGTATTATTCGGGGCAGGGAATGACAACTACTCAAGAAATCGCCAAGCTTAAGCCAGCACAACTTAAACCTAACATTGAGCTCAACAAAATTGAAGCCAGTTTAGCATCACAGTCTCAAGACCCCGTTACCTTTATTGGACAAAAAAGAGCTAAAAATGCACTAGGCTTTGGTCTAGGGATGGATTTTCCGGGCTATAACGTTTATGTCATGGGGGAGTCGGCGCTTGGTCGTTTTACCTTAGTTAACGAGCAGCTTTCTGAATTAGCCAAAACCAAAGAAACACCTCATGAGTGGTGTTACGTGAATAATTTTGAAGATGAGCGATGCCCACAAGCGTTAATGTTAAGCCCGGGTGATGGTAAGGGATTTTGTAATGACATTAGTGCATTAATTGATGAAATAGTAGATACGTTTCCCGCCGCGTTTGATAACCCCAGTTATCAGCGAAGAAAAAAAGCCTTCGATCGCCACTTCAATCAAAAATACGATAACGCTATAGCATCCGTTGAAAAGAAAGCAATGGAGCATGGCGTTGTTTTGTATGAAGAGAAGGGGTCAATTACCTTCGCACCTGTGATCGATGGTAAACCAATTGATGACACGCAATTTGCCAACTTGCCCGATGACAAAAGACAATATTATTTTGATTTAATAGACCAATTAGAAGAGTTTCTCAACGAACAGTTACTTGAGTTACCGGGATGGAAGCGTGAATTATCAGAGGGATTACGTAAGTTACGCCAGGAAACGATAGAGCAAGCAATTAGGCCGTTATTGAAGGATTTAGAGCATAAATATAATGCTGAAATAGGTATTTTGCAGTTTTTGAAAAAAATGCAAGATAAGCTTTTAGAGCATATTATGCTTTGGCTGCCTGAAGAAACCGAAAATGAAAATAAAGACGAATACGATGTTAAGGCGATGTTTGTAGATGAATATATGCCTAATCTTTTATTCCATTATGATTTAAGTGATGGCGCTCCTATCATATATGAGCCAAATCCAACGTATCAAAATATTTTTGGCAGAATAGAATACTCCTCCATTCAAGGTTCAATATTTACTAATTACCGAAAAATCCGCACTGGTGCATTACATAAAGCTAATGGTGGCTATTTAGTTATTGAAGCCGACAAAGTAATGAGTAATCCCTATGTGTGGGAAGCTCTGAAATTGGCGTTGCAATCGCATAAACTGACAATGGAGCCTTACCACCACGACATTGGTATGGTTAGCTCAATTACCTTAAGTCCGCAACCAATTCCTCTTGATGTAAAAATTATTCTATTAGGATCGCGTCAGCTCTATTACATGATGGAAGAGTATGACGATGAATTTAATGAGCTATTTAGAGTGTTAGCTGACTTTGAGCATGAAATTCATGCAAATGATCGGGCTCATCACGAGTTTATTCAAAAAATATTACAGTATGTAGAGCAAATCGACATTGATGAAATAAGCCCCTGTGCGATTGCCAGACTACTAGAGTTTTCTTTTCGCCAAGCCGAGCATCAGCATAAATTATCGGCAAGATTTGCCGATGTACTCGAGCTGATAAACGAAGCCTGTTATTTCAGTTTGCAAGATGAATGTACAGTTATAAAAGCCGAGCATGTTGAGGAAGCGCTTCAAGGTAAGCAATACCGAACAGGCCAAATTAGCGAGTCAATTTTAGATGATATTAAAGAAGGTCACATATTAATTGATACCGAGTCATTACAGATTGGTAAAGCAAACGGTTTAACGGTGCTAGAGATTGGTGATACACGATTTGGCACGCCTGCACGCATTAGTGCAACGGTGTATGCTGGTGCGAATGGTATTATTGATATTGAACGTGAAGTTGATCTAGGTAAGTCTATTCACTCAAAAGGGGTTATGTTATTAACAGGCTACTTAGGTAATAAATACACGCAAGAATTTCCTCTTACAGTGTCTGCAAACATTGCGTTAGAACAGTCCTATGGTCATATAGATGGCGACAGTGCGTCGTTAGGTGAAGTTTGCGCATTAATATCGGCCATCACGCAAATTCCAATTGATCAGTCGCTAGCGGTCACTGGCTCAATCAACCAGCATGGTGAAGTGCAAGCCGTGGGCGGTGTTAATGAGAAAATTGAAGGGTTCTTTAAATTATGTAAATCGCGCGGACTGACTAAAAAGCAAGGAGTAATTATTCCTAAAGCTAATCATGTAAATTTAGTGCTAAGTGAAGAAGTGGCAACCGCAGTAGAGCAAGGCGCTTTTAATGTGTTTGTTGTCGAAACGGTCGATCAAGCGTTAGAGTTACTAATGAATCATACCGCGGGTGAAATCACAAGAAGAGGCACTTACCCGAAAAATACAGTGAACTATATTGCGCTACAGCGCCTAAAAAATATTGCTGATGCAGTAACAGGTGGCGAAGCGGAGTAATCCAAAATAAGTTTTAGCGGTTGAGAAAGCAACAGCTGCTTATGTTTATAAACTCATCGCAAAATAACCGTTTTGCTTAAATAACGTAGTAGGTAGTGAAGTCATTATGCATTTAAACGTACGCAGCACCCTCATTGTTTTGTTCTATATTTGGATGCTACCTGCATTGGCTCAAGCAAGTGAGCGCACTGACAAGGTAGTAAGCCAAAATCAAGAAATAGAGTTTCACCGAGATATAAAACCCATATTTGATAAAAATTGTATTGCTTGCCATGCGTGCTACGATGCGCCCTGCCAACTTAAGCTAGAATCGGCAGAAGGTGTTAGACGCGGAGCAAGTAAACAAAAAGTGTATGACGGCACTCGCATAGAAGACATTCAGCCGACTCGATTGGGCGTTGACGCGCAAACGGTAGAGGCTTGGCGTAAGCTGGGCTTTTTTGATGTAGTGTCTGCACATGCTGATTTACAGTCATCTTCAATTTTGCAAAAAATGGTGCAACATGGCCATGCTAAGCAGTTAAAACCCAACCAAGTCATCCCTAAAGAATTACAGCTGGGCCTAGATAGAGAGTACACCTGTCCTAACCCTGGTGAATTTGAAGAGTATGTAGAAGACTTTCCTTACGGTGGCATGCCTTATGCTGTAACTGGCTTAGCAAATAACGACTTCGCGACGCTAGCTACATGGTTGCAACAAGGTGCTAAAATATTTCAGCCACATTTTAAGCTTTCTGAAAGCGAAGTTAAGCAGATTGATAAGTGGGAGCAATGGCTTAATAGCAAAGATAAGCGCATACAGCTTACTGCTAGATATTTATATGAGCACCTATTTTTAGCGCATTTATATTTTTTAAGTGCAGAAGAAGTGGCCAATATAACCCGTACAGACAAGTTGAATTTCTTTAAACTGGTACGTTCTACCACGCCAAGTGGTAAGCCCGTTATTCCTATTCCAACGACTCGACCAAATGATAAGCCACAACAGCCATTTTTCTATCGCTTAGTGCCTATCACCTCAACCATTGTGCATAAAACGCATATTACGTATCAATTTGATGCGGCAAGACTAGAAGAATACAAAACACTATTTTTAAAGCCTGAATGGTCGGTTGGAAAATTGCCTGGCTATGACTTAGAAGAAAAAGCGAATCCATTTGAAACATTTAGTGCAATGCCAGCCACATCACGCTATCAGTTTTTGCTAAATGACGCAGAGTTTTTTGTGCGTAATTTTATTAGGGGGCCTGTTTGTCGCGGTCAAATAGCTACGGATGTTATTCGTGATCAATTCTGGGTTATGTTTGAAGATCCTAATACTGAGCGTTATACCAACAACCCTAATTACCGTGCCAAAGTAAACAGCCTGTTAGGGGTGCCAGGTCAAAAGTCTGGATTATCGGAACTGGGTTCAGAGTGGCTGTCATATCAAAATAAGAGAAATACATACTTAACAAAACGCCAAGAAGAATATAACGACTTTGATAAAGACGGCGCGAGTTTAGCCCATATCTGGACAGGGGAAGCAACAAACCCAAATGCTTTCTTAACAATTTTGCGCCACCACAACAGTGCGTCAGTCATGCAGGGCTGGAAAGGTGGGTTACCATTAACTGCATGGGTGATGGACTATCCGCTTTTTGAGCGTACATTTTATGAGCTGGTGGTAGGGTTTAATGTTTACGGTAGTGTGTCGCATCAAGCACAAACCAGACTGTATTTTGATTTAATACGAAATGAAGGCGAAACTAACTTTTTACGATTCTTGCCGCCAGCATCTCGGGAAAAAATGTACAGCCATTGGTATCAAAACAGTGGAAAGCTAAAGCATGCTATTACTTATCATGAGCTAGACACATCAACACCCACTAACATTAAGTATCAAACAAAGCAGCCAAAAAACGAGTTACTTAAGCGAGTTATGGCGTATAACCCAGAATTAACTAAGCAATACGATGGAATAAATCGCTGTAAAGGTGATGTGCCATGCTCTCTAGCTGACAAGAAGCAGCTAGATTACACTGCAAAGTTTAGTGAAGAGTCAGCGAAATATGCAGAAGCGGTTGCTCATCAACTTTCCGATATTGCAGCGGTTAAAGCAAAACAGTTGCCGGCGGTATTGTCATTCCCAGACACCACCTTTATTCGTGTTCGTTTGCCAAATGGAGAAATGTCGGCGTTTTCTATATTAAGGAATAGACGTCATTCTAATGTCGCATTTATGCTAGGTGAGTCTTTACGGTATCAAGAATCATTAGACAGTTTAACCATTTTGCCAAGTGTCATCGGTAGTTACCCTAATTTGATTTTTGACATTAAATTTGACGACGTACCTAAGTTTATTGCCCGTTTAAAAGCGGCAAAAAACAAGAAGTCATTTGCAAAAATTATCGACCAGTGGGGAATAAGGCGGATGCATCCAGATTTTTGGAATATTTTTCATAGTTTTACAGACTACATGAAAAAGCATGAAGCTATTGACGCTGGCATATATGACTTAAATCGATACCCACGATGGGCAAAGCCAAGTGAGTTTGATGATGACGAGAAAGGTAGTTTTTTACTGTAAGTGACTAGGTCCTCTAGTAAACCTGAGAAGTTGGAAATTGATAGAGACATTTTCACGTCCATTATTCAGCATTCAGGTTTGCTAGCGGTTACTTTACAAACTAGGGCAAATCTAAGTCAAGAATATCTGGTTGGTTACGCTGACTTTCTTGTCTTTCTAGCAACGCGATTTCAATATCTGTCATAACAACGACCTCCATGACCCCAACAATCTCATTTAAAGAATCATTAATGGCTTTAAGCATGAGCCTATCTTGTTTTTTTAATGGTTCTAACGCGTTATTTAGTGCGGTTGTACGTTCGATTTCAGTAGGGATCACGCTATACCATAACGCGGCAAATTGTCCTTTTTGCTGAGCTTGCTTAATAAAGCTGGCTCGCCTGAATTTTGATGACAATGCGGAGCGGACTTGCTTACGGCTGACAACACCTCTCTGATTGATCTCCATATAAATCACATCATCTTCATTTTTAATAAAAGAGGATGACTTCATCAGCGGTAAAATATGAATTCGTTTACTTCTTAATTCGCAAAATGCGGGGAAAACGCTGGCGGTTAGCTCGCTAGCCTCACTAATTTGTTTTAGAAAGCGTGGTTCAATAAATGCTGAATCGGAAAATAGCATGCGGTCAAATTTTGTTTTTCCAATTCTGGGTTTTGCGACTGTAAATGCAGTTCCTGGATAGTGCGCTGTAAATACATTTTTGAGGCAAGCTGAAGTAAACATGAGCTTGTTAATGTAATCGTCGATACTTAATGATGATTGATTTTGCTCAATGAAATACTCTAGCAATGGCTTGACTGATTTCTGAGTATCAGGCTTTACACGCAAGTGCAGTATACGGCTACCACCAGAAATGAACATAACTTCATAAACGAGACTTTTTATTTTTAATTTTTTTTGCGCTTTTTTTAATTCGGTAAACTCAACTTCTACATATTCCCCTTTAGCAATCGTGATTGGCTCCTCCAGCTCGATGCGCATTCCTGAAACGGAAATATCAAGCGTATGGCCTTGATAATGTTCGTTGTTATGTATTATTTGTCCAGCAATTTCATAAAAGTAGCGGCTTTCGCTTCTTAACTCTGATAGTTGCGTGGAAACACGTGTTAAGACCTCTTGACGACGTTTTTTAATCAGTTCATTAAGTTGTTTAATCTCTTCACGATTAAAAGGTTGTGAAGTTAATTCTTTAAACACCCAAGGAACTGGTAGTAGTGAAATCATGTGAGTGATTTCACTTAAGTCTTCAGCTAAATTATTAAGTGATGCCTCATCAATCTCTGCGCCTGCATTTCTTGCTTGAGCAATGGCGTCGTTAATTTGCGTTTTATTAAGTGAAGCCATTCTAGCGAGATAACAATGAATTTCCCCTTTTAATAAACCGTAATTGATGAATAAGTCGAGGGTGTTGTTTTGTACTAAGTTGCTTAAGGTATCAGCAATAAAAATCGTTTTACCTTTTATCTTGGTTGTTAGCTTTAGAATAATGGCATTGCCATCTTTTAGTAGCCGCTTCAATATGGCTACATCAAAAATAGAACTTAATGCAATGTCATCATTTTCAGTTTTGAAATTACTAAATGTGGTTTTGTTTTGGTTAGTTTCTAATACAAATTTTAGCTTGGCTTTACCTTCATTTATTCCAATAAATATGGGTAGCCATTTTGATTCTTTTTGGAGTAAATCGCAAAAACTGGCTTCATAAGCAAGCTCTGAGTATGGATTAGGGAAGACTTTTTGTTTCTTTTTATTGTCTTCAAGCCATTGTTTGATAAATGCTATCCACTCTTCGCAATCAGTGCTAACTAACCGACAGGTAAGGTAACATTCATTCTTTAAACGATTAGTACTAACTACTTGGTATTTGAACACCCATGGCTCGTCGGGCGGTTCATCAAGCATTTTGGATACATCAATATGAACGGTTTCCCCTGTAATAAACTCGGCGGGATATTGGGTTTTAATCGTACAAGATTGACTTGAAATAGCGCATATATTGGCATGCACTTGTATTGTTTTGGTGCTGACTTTACTTTGGTATTTGCAAGTGTACTGCGGTTCGTGCAAATCAAACTTTACACCTGCTTGTATACAAGATAACTGAAATGAAGCCATTTCACTCTGTAGTAAATATTGGCTTTCATATTTCTTATATAGGGTGGGATCTGTCGCGGCTTCATATACACCGACTGTATATTTATTGTGCCACTGTTTGAGTTTATCTCTTAGGATTTGCTCGCTAATAGTGTCAACAATGCAGCGAATTTCACCGCACTGAAATTCTTTTGACTCGTAGCTTGTGTTGGTAGTGGCAAAAGGACGAGTACACGGCTTGGATTGTCGAATGACCTCCATTTTGACGATCTTTCTTTCTTTTTCAGGGACATTAACAAGTTGATCGCTAAGTACTTGCTGAAAATTAGACTCAAAAACATGACTAATTAACTCATCAACTACCTGTTTATTGCGTTCTATGATTGCTTTACGTTGCTCATGTTGGGAACGATTCATTGACGACTGATATTGCTCGCGTAACTCCACTTCATTTCAGCTTAAACCTAAATGGCTGATAGCTCAATACTTATTAATTTTTGAACAGTCGAAGTTTGTGGAAAACCAAAGTGCGCTTTATACGCTTAACAAGAAGAGCGTTTTGCAATTCTTTTACTATTCTTTGTAATATATTGAATTATAAGTAAAAATATACCAGCTATAACTAACACTATTATTGGAGTGTGACCATACCTAGCAAAAGGGGTCATACCTTTTACTAAACTAACTTCTGTAGTTAATACACCTTCTTTAAATTGTGGCAACTGCTTAATAACCTCACCTTTGGCGTTAATGACTGCAGTAATTCCAGTGTTTGTTGCGCGAAGAAAAGGTCGGCCAAGTTCCAGTGCTCTCATTTGCGCGATCTCAAGGTGTTGATGCGGACCGTGGGACTGACCAAACCAAGCATCATTTGAAACGGTTAAGAGAAAGTCTGTGTCATCTTTGAAGTTGGCGAGTACTTGACTGGAAAATGCCACCTCAAAGCAAATTGCCGGCGTTAATTGGTAGCCATTAGCCACTAAGCTAGGTTGCTGATAATCACCACGCGTAAACGACGACATAGGTAAGTCGAAGATTGGCGCTAAATTGCGTAGCCAATCTTCGAATGGAACAAACTCGCCAATAGGCAGTAAATGGTGCTTACTATAGCGATTGCCGTGACCATAATAATAACTTTGTTTCTCATCATCAGAGAACTTTTTACCTACAACAACTAAGTTATTATAAATCGCCTTAGGAAAGCGTTGGTAGTCGGTTATTCCTGTAACTAGTGCAGTATTATTGAAAATTAATGACTTATCTAAGCTATCTAAAAAATCTTGTGCTAGGGGTTCTAATTGCGGGATTGCTGCCTCAGGCCAGATAATCAAGTCGGCATTGCTATAATAAGGTCGTGTTAAATCCAAATATTTCAGCATCGTTGGCCACTCTTGTTCAGGTGCCCAGCGTAATTCCTGTTTTATGTTTCCTTGCACTAAAACAATATTCGCTTTTTCTTCCGTATTTTTAGTCCAGCTTAATTGTGAACTTACAATAGTGATTGTGATAAGGGATACCAATAAACCTGATATGTTTTTACGGTAATGGGGTTGTGTAACAAAAGCTACAATAAGTGCGCTACATAAAAGTATAAAATAGCTAATAGCAACTTCACCCATAATAGGAGCAATGCCAGAAAATGGCCCTTTGAGTTGCGAATAGCCAAGTGTTAGCCAAGGAAAGCCTGTAAGTAGGGTGCCTCTTAAATACTCAGTACAAAGCCATAGTGTAGGAATAGCTAAAATTCGCCACTGAGGTTGGCTTATAAAACGCTGCAAAATATAACTGAAAAGGGCAGGGAATAAAGCTAGATAACTAACTAACAGTAGCATCAAGAATAGTGAACCGATTAGAGGTAAGCCGCCATATAAATCTAAACTAACATGCACCCAGCTAATACCAGCCCCAAACCAACCTATGCCATAAGCAAAGCCGAGCCATGCAGCTTGTTTCGGCGAAGCTTGCTCGATAAAAAGTAAAAATACAACGGGGGTGATAAAGGCGATAAGCCAAATTGAAAAAGGTGCAAAAGCGAGTGTATTGGATACACCCGCTAATAACACTAAGAGCCATTTTACTTTAAAAGGCAGGTTAGCCAGTAGCTTGATATTAGTCACTTTGGTGTTCTAACAACACTTCAGCCTTAGGGATGGTTACTTGCAATTGTTGAATGCGACGATTATCAGCGCTCATTATTTTGAACAAATAATCATTCACTTCGATTGTTTCACCCCGACCTGGCATGTGGCCAAATGCATGAAGCACTATACCACCAATCGTATCGGCATCACTTTCATCAAAAGTAGAGTTAAAGAAAGTGTTGAATTCATCCACAGGGGTTAGTGCCTGAACAGTATATACGTGCTTAGCCACTTTTTTAATGTCTTCGTGCTCGACTTCCACATCAGTCTCGTCTTCAATTTCACCTACTATGAGCTCAAGAATATCTTCAATGGTAACGAGGCCTGATACACCGCCATATTCATCAACTACAATCGCCATATGGTAGCGCTCTTGTCTGAATTCTTTTAATAGAATATCAACACGCTTTGATTCAGGAATGATGACAGCGGGGCGGATAACGTCGGCAAGGTTTACATTGGTTTCTTGTTTAAAAGCATATGATAACAAGTCTTTTGCTAATAAAATGCCTTCAACGTGATCTTTGTCTTCATTAATAATTGGAAAACGTGAGTGAGCCGATTCAAGTACAATAGGAAGAAACTCTTCTAATGATTGATCGATATCGATAGTCACCATTTGCGAACGTGGGATCATGATTTCACGTACACGCATGTCAGATACTTCAAGTACCCCTTCAATCATTTCTTTGGTTTGTGGATCTATTAGGTCTCGTTGCTCTGCGTCATGAATAACGTCAACCAGATCTTCTTTTTTTTGCGGTTCTCCTTGAAACATGGTGGCAATTTTATCTAACCATGTTTTATTTGAAGAACCGTTACTAGAGTGAGGATTTTCGTCGCTCATTAGTGTTGTTAATACTCCAACTATACTGAATCGTTAATCTGATAAGGGTTATCAATACCCAAGTCAGCCAATATTTTTACTTCCAATGCTTCCATCTCTTCAGCATCTTCATCATTTATATGGTCATAACCTTGTAAATGCAAGCATCCATGAATAATCATATGTGCCCAATGTGCATTTAGCGGCTTATTTTGCTGTTTTGCTTCATGCTCAACAACATCGGCACAAACAATTAAGTCACCTAATAAATTTATTTGTATACCAGGAGGAGCTTGAAAGGGAAAAGATAACACATTGGTTGGTTTGTCTTTTCCTCGATACTCACTGTTAAGTTGTTGGCTCTCTTCTGGCGTAGCAATCCGTACGGTAACTTCGTAGCTGGAAGGGGGATTGCTAGCAGCTTCACTTAGCTGATGAACTGCATTAATCGCGACGTTTAACCACTTAGTAATGTCCGTTTGATGAGGCAAGTTAGTGTTGTCGCAAGCCACTTGTAGATCTACTATGGCGCTCACGACACTTCCTTGCTCGGCGTAGCTTCAAGTTCTTGACTAGAGGTCTTGGTTGAGTCAACACTTGCTATTGTGGTGCCAGCTTTTTGATTTGCTTGTTGCTCAAGTTTGTATGCTTTTGCTTTTTCTATTTTTTCAAGGCGTGATTTTTCATCATGCTCTTCATAAGCTTCAACAATACGGGCAACCACCGGATGACGAACCACATCTTTTGATTGGAATAAATTAAAGCTAATTTCATCTACATCACTAAGCACTTCAATAACATGACGTAAACCAGACTTTGCCCCTTTTGGTAAGTCAATCTGTGTAATGTCACCTGTGATGACTGCTTTTGAATTAAAACCAATACGGGTTAAGAACATTTTCATTTGTTCAACAGTCGTGTTTTGACTTTCATCCAAAATAATAAAAGCATCGTTTAACGTACGACCACGCATATATGCAAGGGGTGCCACTTCAATAACATTGCGCTCGATGAGCTTTTCTACTTTTTCGAAGCCTAGCATTTCAAACAGAGCATCGTATAAAGGACGTAAGTATGGATCGACTTTTTGAGACAAGTCACCCGGTAAGAAGCCTAACTTTTCACCTGCTTCTACTGCTGGTCGAGTAAGTAAAATGCGACGAATCTCTTGGCGCTCAAGTGCATCAACTGCGCAGGCAACGGCCAGATAGGTTTTACCTGTACCAGCTGGACCAATACCGAAAGTAATGTCATGCGTGAAAATGTTATGTACGTAGCCACTTTGATTTTCATTACGAGGTTTAACTACACCACGCTTTGTTTTGATAACGGCTTCTTTTACATATAAGTCTTCGCCATTATGCTCTAAGCATTTGCTTTCTTGTATGGCTAAGTGAACTTGTTCAGGTTCAATGTCTGACGCGCTACCATTTCTGCTTTGGGTGTCAATATACAGTGACTTTAAGATATCAACAGCTGCATCGCTGTTTAATGCTTTGCCCATTACTTTAAATAGGTTGTCGTGGTAGGTAATTTCAACACCTAAGCGGCGTTCAATTTGCTTGATATTATCATCGAATGGCCCACAGAGACTGACCAATCGGCTTTGCTCTGCGGGTTCGAGATGAACTTCTCTCGTTTTTAACTGATTACTCAAAAGTAATATATTCCTCGTTCAAAAATATGAGCGTTATAGTGTTAATGTAAACTATGGGGTAAAAGTTGCAACCCCAATTTCATCAATTTGCTCAACGTTTTGTTTCGATAAAATGTCACTTGGAGCAACATCTTTACGCAAGTCCATATCTGCTTCAGTGCGGACTAGTTCACCACGTAATGAGTTAGTGAAAACATCAGTAATTTCAACGTCAACAAACTGACCAATTACACTGTGTGGTCCTTCAAAATTCACCACTCGGTTGTTTTCAGTTCGGCCTCTTAATTCCATAGGATTCTTTTTAGATGGCCCTTCAACAAGAATGCGTTGCTCAGTGCTTAGCATTTGACGTGCAATGATCTGTGCTTGTTGGTTGATGGTGTCTTGTAAGAAGTACAGGCGTTCTTTTTTAGCTTCCTCGCTAACATCATCAGGCAGATCTGCTGCCGGTGTACCCGGACGAGCGCTGTATACAAAGCTGAAGCTATGATCGAATTTAATATCATTAATTAACTTCATAGTCGCGTTAAAGTCAGCCTCTGTTTCACCTGGAAAGCCGATGATGAAGTCAGATGACATACTAATATTCGGACGGATTTTGCGAAGCTTTCTAATTTGAGACTTATACTCTAACGCTGTGTGTCCACGTTTCATTAAGTTAAGAATGCGATCAGCACCACTTTGTACCGGTAGATGCAAGTGATCTACTAGTTCTGGTATGTCTGCATAAGCATCAATAATATCGTCAGTAAATTCAACTGGATGCGAAGTGGTATAACGAATACGGTCAATGCCATCTATAGCAGCAACATAACGTAATAAGTCTGAGAAGTAGCATATTTCGCCGTCATGCGTTTCACCACGATAAGCGTTTACATTTTGCCCAAGTAAGTTCACTTCGCGCACGCCTTGATCGGCAAGCTGAGCAACTTCGAATAATACATCATCTAATGGACGACTAACTTCTTCACCGCGAGTATAAGGTACTACACAGAAAGTACAGTATTTGCTACACCCTTCCATGATGGATACAAACGCGGAAGGACCTTCAGCCTTAGGTTCTGGTAGGCGATCAAACTTTTCGATTTCTGGAAATGAGACATCTACAACGGCTTTATCACCAGATTGAACGTCTTTAATCATTTCTGGTAAACGATGAAGTGTTTGAGGACCAAAAACGATGTCAACAAATGGTGCACGCTGTCTGATAGCCTTGCCTTCTTGTGAAGCAACACAACCGCCAACGCCAATCACGATATTGGGATTTTTATCTTTAAGTGTTTTCCAGCGCCCAAGCTGGTGGAATACCTTCTCTTGTGCTTTTTCACGAATAGAACACGTGTTTAGCAGTATTACGTCTGCATCTTCCGCTTCTTCCGTGAATTGGTAACCATGTGTTGCATCTAAAAGATCGGCCATTTTCTGCGAGTCATACTCGTTCATTTGGCAGCCCCAAGTTTTAATATGCAGTTTTTTACCCATTAAATATACCGTTACATCGCAATTAGTTGAATTGTTCAAAAATCAGCCTCTTTCGAGGGAGGCGTATTTTATACTTTTCGTGCGATGACTACCAGTATATTTTAGCTGCTAGCTAACAGCTTGAATTGTTTGGCGTTGTATTGCTGTTGTAAGTCTCTTCAAATTAATCTTCATCAAGCACGGGGGTATCGTTAGCTTTTGAAGCGCTTGGTATCGAAACCGGCTCTTCTTTTGGCTCAAGCACATATGCACCCTCATTAGGTAGGTTGTTTAGCATAGAATAAGCCCTTGTTAATACATCCAAAACAGTTTGGTAATGCACTTCTTGCCGTGCTTGGTCTGTATAGTAGGTTACGCCGTCTTGTTGGTTTTCAAAGTCGTATGTAAAGGTATATCGTTGTGGCACCGGCTCGTTATCAGCTGCGGTAGCTGGTGTGAGGCTTGTAAACGAAAGTGTTCCTGCTAATGCTACTGCGATAATGTATCTCATAAGTCACCCAATTAACCTTAAAATGTATTATTAAGAATATATGAAATTAAAAATTAAAAGATGTATAGATGTATCTAGTTATGTCTAAAGCGCGAATAACTTGCGCCTTGTTACAACTTGAATAGCCGTCGATAAATTTATGCGTTTTATCGCATAAGTGGGTGTTGCTTTAGCTGAGTGGGAAGTATAGTTAACTTAGGTTTATTCATCCAAGTTAATAGCAATAAAATGGTAAAAAAATACCTCTTGTTTAATACTCTTTATGTACTGGAATAATTCGTTCTGAGCTAAAGCTGATACACATGTAAGAGCCGTGATTGTAATGCGTAGAGCAGTCTAGTTTCGCTTGGTACTTTTTAATCAACGACTTAAGAATGAATAAACCTAAATGGCTATTTAACTCATTTTTTAAGTTTAGTAATCCTTCCCCTTCATCAAATAATTCAATAAGAAATGAAGAGTGAACGTTGACGAGTCGCAAGTTAAATGAGCGATCGAAAGACTGGTGTATAGCAAATGAAACGGCTTCATAAACCATGCGATACACATCTTGCTGGATGTCAGTGGGTAATGCTGATTGTGAGAAGTGGTTATCAAGCGTAATATTAACGTCGAAATACTCTTGTAAATAGTTTGCAAAATACCAAAGCCCGTCTTTTAAGTTTTTATCTGCAAGCTGGCTGGGCACAATTTCGTCTTGCTGTTTTGTTAATAACGCCAAGCTGTCGTTACATACTTGCTCGATTGCGGCTGTATTTTGGGACTTAATATATTGCTTAATATGGTTAAAGTTATATTTGATTTGTTCGATGGAGTGTCCTTTTAGGTATATTTCATTCGACAACAGCTGCTGTAGATTATGGGCATTTTTCACTTTCATTTGTAGTACCCAAATAATTAACGCTACTGTAATTAGCGCTATTAAGATATAAAGCGTTATTGCTAATGATGTTTTATACCAAGGAATTAAAACGGT
Organism: Flocculibacter collagenilyticus; assembly: GCF_016469335.1. Classification (NCBI taxonomy): domain Bacteria; kingdom Pseudomonadati; phylum Pseudomonadota; class Gammaproteobacteria; order Alteromonadales; family Pseudoalteromonadaceae; genus Flocculibacter; species Flocculibacter collagenilyticus. The sequence continues at coordinate 2,917,778 of NZ_CP059888.1, read as the reverse complement.
AAGTCTTGCGAAGGTACTTTCTGCACTCCAATTTCCTAATGCGTTTGCGCCTTTGAATTCAAGTAAATAATCATCAGGTTGTAGTTGTGTTAAGGTAAGTGAATGGCCAGAAATTTCATTCCATTGACCTTCGTTTAATCGGTATTTAAACCGCATTGCATTTGAATCACGGTAATCAAAGCTAGATAAATTAAAAGACACCACGTCTTTGCTCGACTCTAAACTAAGAGAATGCTTGTTAAAAAGCGTATTACCATTGTGAGTGATGCGGGTGATAGCAGGGCGGGTGATAATTTCTTGACTGCGTTTCACGGGTATTTCAACCAGTCCAAAAAAACCAGCACCAATTAGCTTGTCGTTATGTAAAAACATGGGAGAGGAAAAGGTTAGCTGTCTTGAGCCGGCTAGCTGTGTAAAGGTGTCTGTGGTTGTATCGACAATATACAGCCCTTCTCGCGTTGTAACGTACAATTCAGAGTTTAACGGCTTAGCAGATAAAACTTTAGAGCTGGTATTTAAGCGATTAATTAGCTCACCAGCTTGATTTAATACATACAAACCATCGCCATAAGTTGATACGTAGATTTTATTATTAATGGCTGTAACAGCGATTACCTTTGCGTGTGTGGGTAATGTAACCGTTGATTTGAGGGTGTGGTTAGTTGCGTTTAAAACATTAATGCCTTTTGCTGTAGCAACCCATATTTCAGAGCCAACATGACTTGCTGTTAATACTTCACCAGAAAGTAACTCATTTGCTCCTTCTTTGATGTGGTGGATTAAGGTGTTAGTGCTTAAGTCAACGATTGCCAAGCCACCTTCATTGCACCCTAAATAAAGTTTGTCATTGATGATTTGTGAAGAAAGAAACAGTTGGTCATCGAATTCTTTAATTAATCTGGATACACGACCAGTCTCAGGAGTGTACTTATACACGCCTTCATAGGTTGGTATATATAAGTTGCCGTTGTGCTCACTAAATTCATTAATTCTTGCGTTTGGTACTGCTGAATTAAAGATGGCATCAGGTATAAGCTCTTTAGCATCTATGTCATAGCGAAAAAGTCCTGCACCATTACTGCCTAACCATATAATGTCATTTGCTATAAGCATATCTATTTCATTGTTTTTGACAGGAAATTTAATGTTGTGCAAACGAAAAGGGAGTTTTACGTTTGGAGATACCCCTGAACTACTCGCAATCCATAGTGAATTTGTTCGGTCAATTAGCATTGCAGTTGCATTTTTTGCGCTACCAATATCGTAACGGTTTGCTACCCGCGTAAATGTTTTGCTAGATAACGTGATTAATTCCCCATTACTTAATGAAAGTAAAAACTCTTTAGTTTCATCTGTAAACGTGGCTGAGCTTACAGGAGTAGGTAAGATTACTTTGGTTAGAGGTGCTGCTTTAAAGTGTTTGGTATATTCTGCGTTTGGACTTTCAATCTTTAGCTTAGCGGGCTGAATATCCTTCTCATCTGACAAAGTAGTGTTATTGAGAAAGGCGACATGCTTTCCAGCCGTTACCATCAGCACATCATTTGAGGCCACAATCTCGTTTATTTTTTGTTTAAAAGTGGCGGCAACAGAGTAAGTGCCACTTTTTATATGAAACTTTATCATCCTATTTTCATCTGAAAAATAGATGCTATCACCAAATACATCGGCAAATAAGGAGGTATATTGCTTAGATAAGATACTGTATTGCGCTTTAGCAATATTGTATTGGCTAAACCCTTCTCGGCCGAGGATATATAAGCTATCGGCATGAAATTTTAAGCGTTCCAGATTAGATGCTTGCTCGAAGTTAAGTAGTTGTTTTGACTTGAAGTTATTAAGATTTAATTGCCATAACCCACGATTTTCAGTAGCGATATACATCATGTTTTGAACAATAAGCGCATCCTTGATCCAAGAAAATGGAAGTTTGTAGGGACCTTGCATGGAGAAGTTAATGGTTTCAAAACCATCGAATCGTTTTAAGCCGCTTTGACCTAGTGACCAAATAAATCCATTGCTGTCTTGTAAAAAGCGTTTAATCTGAGTTTGATCGTGAAATGCCTGAACAGGCTGAATATGTGCAAATATATTGAGTGGAAATAAGCACACCACACATAAAAAGAACGCAAAAACGCCAACAAGATATTGGCGTTTAAAGTGATTAATACTCTGGTCTGTCAGGCTGGTGATCTTCTTTACCACAAGCGACAACAATTTTAGGACGTTGCAGAGGCTTAGTCGGTTTTTTAACAAACATGAATGTTGGTTTACGTGGGTCGTCATTACTTTCTTTGTTATACCACTTTTCTCTAACCAAGTTTGCAGCTTCTAGTCCGTAGCGTGTTTCGAAAGCATCAGCGACTAACTCTGCACCAAAGTCGTCCATGATAACCATTGCGTTGTTATGGTAGCAAGTATCACTATCAAAACTTATATCTACCGTAAGGATTGAGTCATCTGGTAGTACTAAATCTGCAACAAACTTTGAAACGGTTGCGCGGTCGGATTTTGCTCTTAACTTAGTTGTGTTATGTTTAACGGTTTTATCGTATTCGAAAGTTAAATCTTCAATCTTTCTTATTTTTGTAGCAGACATAGCCACCTCCATTTGAGTGATTTTTAGCTGATATAAACCTTTAGTACCAGCCTCAATACTTTAGCTCAAAAGATAAAAAAAACAAAGATATGCAAAGTACTTTTCTAAGCCTTAATGTTACACTTAATTCAATGAAAATGCCTGTAATCTAATGAAAAAAGGATAAATAATGGCGCATTATGATGTCGTAATTGTTGGTGCTGGAATGGTAGGGGCAACACTGGCTAACCTTTTGGCGCAAATTTCTTCAGAGAATAAAGCTCATAGCAAATTAAAAATTGCGGTTGTAGAGCATCAGTTACCTAAAAAAGTAACCGAAGATGATCAGGCTGGTCTTCGTGTTTCAGCAATTAGCTTGGGGTCTGAACGTATTTTACGTGAAGCTCAAGCATGGCCGTCAATTTTAAAGATTAGATCTTGCCCTTATAAAGAGCTTGTTACATGGGAAGCGCCTCAACATAGACTGAGCTTTAGTAATGAACTATCTGAAACTGAATATCTAGGCCATATTATTGAGAATAATGTTATTCAACAGTCTTTAATTGAGCAATTTAAAGACTTAGATGTTGAGCTATTAATGGGTAGAAAGGTGCAAAGTATCACGCGTAAAGACAGTCATCATATTTTGTCTTTTGCCGATGAAAGTCACATAAAGGCTACTTTATTAGTTGCAGCGGATGGCGCAAACTCGATGATAAGAACGTTAGCCGGTATAGGATGTACGGGCTGGAATTATACACAGCACTGCTTTGTGATTAATATTGAAACTGAATTTGCTCAACAAAGTGTTACTTGGCAGCAGTTCATGCCGTCTGGTCCAAGGGCATTTTTGCCTTTATTTGGACAAAACGCTTCACTCATTTGGTACGATAGCCCTCAACGTATCCAACAGCTAAAAGCGCTAACTTACGCGCAACTTAAACAAGAGATATTGACAAACTTTCCTGTGCTCCCTGGCGATTTTTCTGTACAAAATTGTGCCAGCTTTCCAATTACTCGCCAACATGCCAATCATTATTATAAAAACGGGGTAGTACTAGTAGGGGATGCCGCACATACCATCAACCCGCTAGCAGGGCAGGGAGTGAATATTGGGTTGCAAGATGCAAAAAGCTTATCAACAGTAATAGCTAATGCGATAGCAGAGGGGAGAGGCATATCCTGCAATGAGGTGCTTAAAGACTACGAAAAAAGTCGTAGAACGCAAAATTTATTAATGATGTCTGCAATGGATCTATTTTACTACTCATTTAGCAATACCAACCCAATACTCAGAAATCTTAGAAGTGGAATATTAAGTCTTGCTCAGCAGTTACCTTTTGCTAAAAAGAAGGTGCTTGAACATGCGCTTGGCTTAAGTGGCAAATAGGTGGGAACTAATTAAATAGTTAATTCACTACTTTATATATGATTCGATTTTGAGATAAATAATAATCTAAGATTATAGGTGAGGGCATACTGCACAGAGTATGTTCTATCAAGATAATTAGAAATAAAAAAGCCCAACTTCAAAAAGTCGGGCTTTTTTATATGGCTGGGGTAATAGGATTTGAACCTATGAATGCCGAGATCAAAACCCGGTGCCTTACCGCTTGGCGATACCCCAAAAGTCTATGGTGCGGACGGAGAGACTTGAACTCTCACGCCGTGAAGCACTGGAACCTAAATCCAGCGTGTCTACCAATTCCACCACGTCCGCAAAACTATTTCCAAACTCTTGCAAGAGCATGGTGGCTACGGCGGGATTTGAACCTGCGACCCCATCATTATGAGTGATGTGCTCTAACCAGCTGAGCTACGTAGCCAAGTATGTTAAAGCATGGTCGTTTAACCCACCGTGCATTTAAAAGTTGGCTGGGGTAATAGGATTTGAACCTATGAATGCCGAGATCAAAACCCGGTGCCTTACCGCTTGGCGATACCCCAACCGAATCAATGGTGCGGACGGAGAGACTTGAACTCTCACGCCGTGAAGCACTGGAACCTAAATCCAGCGTGTCTACCAATTCCACCACGTCCGCAAATTCGATTTCACTTCAAAGATTAAATGGTGGCTATGCCCTGATTTGAACAGGGGACCCCATCATTATGAGTGATGTGCTCTAACCAGCTGAGCTACATAGCCACTTAATCTCGTCTCAAGCGAGTGGCGCGTATTATGCTGATATGAGGTTTAGTCGTCAATAGTTTTTTTATAAAAAAATGCGCTTTGTGGTTTGATTGAGTGTTTTATAAACATTAATGGTCGAGGTGATGAAAAAATGTATATGAAATATAAAAAATGGCAATAAAAAAAGCTGGTCGATACCAGCTTTTTGTAAAAATAAGCGCTTTAGCGTTATTTAACCATATAGAGGTTGTTTTAATTAAACATTAAATCTGAAATGAATCACATCACCATCTTTAACAATATAATCTTTACCTTCTAAACGCCATTTCCCCGCGTCTTTAGCACCTTGTTCACCGTTATGCTCAATATAGTCGTCATAGCCTACTGTTTCAGCACGAATAAAGCCTTTTTCAAAGTCGGTGTGAATTTTACCGGCAGCTTGTGGTGCAGTAGAGTTAATAGGAATTGTCCATGCTCTTACTTCTTTTACACCCGCTGTGAAATAAGTATGTAAGTTTAATAACTCATAGCCAGAGCGGATCACGCGATTTAAGCCTGGTTCGTCAATTTCCATTTCAGCTAAGAATTCCGCTTTATCTTCGTCTTCTAGCTCTGCAATCTCTGCTTCAATGGCCGCACATACTGCAACAACAACAGCATCTTCTTTACTTGCGATGTCACGTACAACGTCTAAATAAGGATTATTTTCAAATCCATCTTCGGTTACGTTGGCAATGTACATAGTTGGTTTAATAGTAAGAAGATTAAGTGGGCTGATGACGGCTTTTTCTTCTTTGGTTAGCTCAATAGAGCGCACCATATGACCTTCATCTAAGGTTGGTTTAATCTTTTCTAAGACCGTTAATAGCGCTTTTGCTTCTTTATCGCCGCCTTTTGCTTTTTTAGCATTACGGAAAATGGCCTTTTCTACAGAGTCCAAGTCTGCCAGAGCCAGCTCTGTATTGATAATATCGATATCATCCGCAGGTGAAACTTTGCCTGCAACGTGAACAATATTTTCATCGTCAAAGCAGCGTACTACATGGCCAATGGCATCCGTTTCGCGAATATTTGCTAGAAACTTGTTACCTAGACCTTCTCCTTTAGACGCACCTTCAACCAAACCTGCAATATCAACAAACTCCATTGTTGTTGGTAAGATGCGCTGTGGGTTAACGATAGCTGCAAGTTTATCCAGTCTTACATCTGGAACAGGAACAACGCCAGTGTTTGGTTCAATAGTACAAAAAGGGAAGTTTGCTGCATCAATGCCAGCTTTGGTTAGTGCATTGAAAAGTGTTGATTTACCAACATTAGGTAGTCCAACAATACCACATTTAAAACCCATGACAATTACCTCTAATTAGCACGCTATTATGCCGTTGCTTTGAATGAGTGAAGTCGATTTTGAGCTAGCTTTAAGCCATCTTTAGCCCAAATATCAAAACAGCGTACGGCTTCATCGACACACTGTTCTATTTTATCTTGATCAGTTTTCGGGGCTTTGCCAAGTACCCAGCCCGTGACCTTTTCTCTACTACCTGGGTGGCCAATACCCAATCGTAAGCGGTAGAAGTCTTTATTATTGGCAAGTTTGCTAATAATGTCTTTTAGTCCGTTGTGACCGCCATGACCACCGCCTTTTTTAATTTTTACCACACCGGGTTCAAGGTCAAGCTCATCGTGTGCCACTAAAATATTTTCAGCTGGCACTTTGTAAAATGATGCAAGACTAGATACAGATTTGCCACTTAAATTCATATAGGTAGTGGGGATGAGCAATCTGAATTCTTGACCATGCGCAAAAAATTTAGCGGTTAGCCCATGATGCTTTGGATCGGACTTTAATTGAGTATTGTAGTTATCTGCTAACGCGTTAACAAACCATTCGCCCGCGTTGTGGCGAGTATTTTGATATTCAGCGCCTGGATTTGCCAGACCCACAATAATTTGGATATTTGTGCTCACAGAGTGTTCTCACAAATCTTAATGCAGAGGGTTAATAAATTAAGGGAACATCACCATTAATTATGGTTAGTTCCCTTATAACAACTACGGTACTAATGAGTTAGTACCTAATCACTCAGAAGAGCTATTACTCAGCAGCTTCTTCAGTTGCTTCTTCGCTGCTACCTTTAGGCGCATTGATAGTTAGCACTGCGTGGTTGTGATCGTCGCCTTTAGCTAGTTCAACTGACTCAACACCTTTAGGAAGTGTTAGATCAGAAATATGAAGCGTTTGACCAAGTTCTACGTTTTCTACGTCAACTTCGATGAACTCAGGAAGGTGCGCAGGTAAACAAGAAACTTCAATCTCGTTCATTTGGTGAGCTACAGTTCCGCCTTGGTTTTTAACCGCGTTCGCTTTTTCTTCGTTAATGAAGTGAATAGGAACAAGCGTTTGTAACTTGTGCGAAGCGTCAATGCGTTGGAAGTCTAAGTGCATAACCTTAGGCTTGTACGGGTGACGTTGCATATCTTTAAGAATACACTCAACAGCAGAACCGTCGATGTTTAACGTAAGGATATGAGAGTAGAAACCTTCATTTTCTTGTGCACGAATCACTTCTTTGTGCTCAAGTGTTAAAGAAATAGGATCTTTTTGCTCACCGTATAAGATAGCTGGTACTTTGTTCGCGTGACGTAGGCGGCGGCTCGCACCTTTCCCTAACTCCGTACGAACTTCAGCATCTAATGTGTAAATTGCGTCAGACATGGCTGATCTCCAAATATATAAAGTAATGTTTATTTACTTCCCGCGACCAAGAAGTAAAACGTATCCCAAAATTGGGGCGCAGAATTCTACCATCTTGTGCAATAAAAAGGCAATGTGAACTTAATATAAAATAGGAATTTAATAGAGGATTCTGAAAGGTAACAGAAGTTAAGGGTAAATAGGGCAGTAAAGTGCATCTATCATACACTTTACTGCTTAGCTGTTAGCCTAAATTGTTCTTGCTGTGATGTGATAACAGAATAACAATAAAAGCTATCAGTGTATTAGTGCTCGAACATTGCCGAGATTGACTCTTCATTACTTACACGACGTAATGCTTCAGCCAGCATGTCGCCTAATGTAAGCTGACGTACTTTACCCATGGCTTTCATTTCATCAGATAGTGGCACAGAGTCTGTAACAACCACTTCATCAATAACTGAGTTCTTTAGGTTTTCAACCGCGTTACCAGAAAATACTGGATGGGTTGCATAAGCAAATACTCGTTTAGCACCATGTTCTTTTAATGCTTCAGCTGCTTTGCATAATGTACCACCGGTATCAATCATGTCATCAACAATCACACAATCTCGACCGCTTACATCACCAATAATATGCATCACTTGTGCTACGTTCGCTTTAGGGCGACGTTTATCAATAATGGCTAAGTCGGTGTCGTTAAGTAATTTTGCAATTGCTCGGGCACGTACCACACCGCCAATGTCGGGTGACACTACTACCGGGTTGTCAAATTCACGCTTACGCATATCTTCAACTAAAATCGGGCTGCCAAATACGTTATCAACAGGTACGTCGAAGAACCCTTGGATTTGCTCTGCATGTAAATCAACAGTCACCACGCGATCAACACCTACGCTAGATAAGAAGTCTGCGACTACTTTGGCGGTAATTGGAACACGTGCAGAACGTACGCGACGATCTTGACGAGAATAACCAAAATAAGGGATAACGGCAGTAATTCTTCCTGCTGATGCTCTGCGTAGAGCGTCAACCATTACAATTAATTCCATTAAGTTATCGTTGGTAGGGGCACAAGTTGATTGGATAATGAATACATCAGCACCACGAACATTTTCTTTAATTTCTACGCTGATTTCACCGTCGCTAAAACGGCCTACTTCAGCTTTGCCTAAATTAATGTAAAGTCGTTTAGCAATTTCTGCAGCTAACTCTGGTGTTGCGTTTCCAGCAAAAAGCTTCATATCTGGCACGGTAGGGTCCTCGGGCACTAAATATTAATTTTGAAAAGTTTGCTGGGGTAATAGGATTTGAACCTATGAATGCCGAGATCAAAACCCGGTGCCTTACCGCTTGGCGATACCCCATCAGACTTTTATGAGTAGCGTTAAATAGTATATCCCAATGCTGCTAACACTGGGGATTTATTTAACCCTTTAGCAACGAAACAATTGACAAAATCAGGCTTGTTTATCAGTGCTTTTTCCGCTGATGTTTTATCATCAAATTCGGCAAAGCAACAGGCACCTGTTCCAGTCATTTTTGCTGGCGCGTATTCTAGCAACCAGCTTAGGGTTATTGCAACCTCGGGGTAAAGCTTTTTAACTAACGCCTCACAATCATTTTTTAGTGTGGAAACAGCGATATCATTGGCGGTTATTTTTGGGGTATTACGAGGTAAGTCAGGGTGGCCAAACACGGTGGCTGTTGATATATGGCAGTTAGGGTGCGCAATTAAATACCATTTCTCCGGTGCATTAAAAGGCAGCAATTGTTCTCCTACACCGTTGGCAAAAGCACAATAGCCGCGAACAAAAACGGGAACGTCAGCGCCTAATGAAAGGCCGATATCAGCAAGTTCATCAATAGACAAACCTATTTGCCATATTTTATTTAAGGCAAGCAACGTTGTTGCTGCGTTAGATGAACCGCCGCCAATGCCACCACCTGTTGGCAAGTGCTTAATCAATTTTATGGTTACGAGAGGAAGTAGCTCAATGGTTAAGTTCTTTTTGTAAGCACTGTATTCAGCCAGCTTGTTCGCCGCTTGGAACACTAAATTATTGGAGCTTTGTAATTCAGGGATATCACAATCTAGCTTAACGAGTGGTGAGTTAGGCTTGCACTGCTGAGTGTTATGCCAAGTAAATTGCATTTCATCACCAAAGTCAAAAAACTGGAAAATACTTTGTAACTCGTGGTAACCGTCATCCCGCTTACCATTGATATGAAGAAATAGATTTAATTTTCCTGGAGAAGTAAGTGTTATTTGATTGTTTTTCACTGCTTATATGATCCATTCGCTGATGGCAATTTTCACCGATATGTCGCTGCTACGAAGTTTAATGTTGGTTGGCAGTAGCAGCCCGTTTGTTTTGGCGTATGTTAAATAATGTATTTGCCAAACACGGCCATTGTTGTCGGTAAACGTTAATTTATTTAATTGTCCTAACTCATTTCGCTCAATGATGTATTGTTTGCTTGTTTTATTCTTTATAGCAACATCACCTTTAATCAGCGTTGGCAGGTCTGAAATAGGTAAATGCCTTCCTGTGATAGACCAAATAAGTTCATCCACATTATCGGAAAAATATTGCTCGCCTTCTACGTCTAGTTTAAACGGCTTATGTTTGCTTTCAGACTGTGACTCAAGCGTAAAAATAGACGTGCCAAGAAACGTTAATAATTTAAGTTGGTAGTTTTTATCTTGATACACCCAATTTAAGTTAGCAGAGAATTTATCTTGAGGGCTTTTAAAGGCTAATTTCCCCTTAATGTGCCAGTTTTTAAGCTCATTTACATGCTTATAGTTTGTGTCTGTGGGAGTATGCTTTAATGAGTGACTACTACAGCCAGCTAACAAAAATAGGTAAAAAAGCGCAATAAAACCGTGTTTCTTATATAAAGGAAGCATTTACCTTGGCCTTTTACTTTTAATATCTATCGGATTTACGTAAAATCCGTGACTCTTTAATTTATCGATTGCAAATTTACGCTGTTACTATCATATATGACTATTCTGGCTTTAGGCATTAATCACAAAACTGCGCCCGTTGCACTGCGAGAAAAAGTTGCATTTGCGCCCGAGTTAATGACCGAGGCTTTGTCCAACTTAGCAAAGCAAACGGCGATCAATGAAGCTGTTATTGTATCTACCTGCAATCGAACCGAGCTGTATTGTAATAGCTCAGAAAAAAATTATGAACCGTTAATTGAATGGTTAGCTAACTTTCACCACGTAGATAAGCAAGAGCTGGCTTCACATACCTATTGTTATCAAGACACCGATGCTATTAGTCATTTAATGCGTGTTGCTTGCGGTTTAGACTCTCTGGTATTAGGTGAGCCGCAAATATTAGGTCAAATTAAACAGTCGTTTCGACAAGCTAAAGCTGCCGACACGGTTTCCATGCTCTTTGAGAAACTGTTTCAAAAAACTTTTTCAGTTGCCAAGCTTGTGCGAACAGAAACAGACATAGGTGCCAGTGCCGTCTCGGTTGCCTTTGCATCGGTTAATTTAGCAAAGCATATATTTGGCTCCTTAACACCTGTTAAAGTATTGCTGGTTGGTGCAGGTGAAACAATAGAGCTAGTTGCTAAACACCTAACTGAACAGGGCGCTTCTAATATTACAGTCGCTAATAGAACCATTGCTCGTGCTGAGTCGTTAGCGAAATTATTTGACGCAACGGTGATTTCATTAGGGCAAGTGCCAGAGGTGTTAGCAGAGGCTGATGTCGTAATCAGTTCAACAGCAAGTACACTACCGATTATTGGTAAAGGCATGGTTGAACAAGCAATCAAAAAGCGAAAATATAAACCCATGTTTTTTGTTGATTTAGCAGTACCAAGAGATATTGAAGGGCAAGTATCGGAAATTGATGAAGCTTTTTTATATACGGTAGACGATTTACAAAGTATTGTGGCGCAGAATGTAGCATCCAGAGAAAAAGCGGCTGAAGAAGCTGAGCAAATTGTTCAAAACAAAAGTGAAGAATTTGATCGATGGACCAAGTCGTTAAACTCCATTGATATTATCAAAGATTATCGCCAGCAGTGCGACCAAATCAAACTAGAATTAGTAGAGCGAGCAAGTAATCAATTAGCGTCTGGTGTAGACGTTGATGTTGTAATTGTTGAGCTTGCAAATAAATTAACAAATCGCCTAATGCATGCGCCTACTACCGCAATAAAAGATGCGGCACAAAACGGCGCGGTAGATAAGCTTACTGTATTGAAAAGCATATTAGGCATAGAGAAGTAGGATATTCGATGAAAGAGTCAGTTTACCGTAAACTGGAAGCCTTAGTAGAGCGCTATGAAGAAGTTCAAGCGTTATTAAGCGATCCAGAGGTAATTGGAAATCAAGATAAGTTTAGAGCGCTTTCAAAAGAGTACTCTGAATTGGAAGGGGTCACTAAAACATTTCAAGCCTATCAACAAGCAGTAGAAGATGTCGCTGCTGCGGAAGAAATGTTAAAAGATAACGATCCTGATATGCGAGAAATGGCACAAGAAGAGTTTAAAGAAGCGAAAGAACAGGTTGAAAAGCTTGCTGACGATATTCAAATACTTATGCTGCCAAAGGATCCAAAAGACGACAATAACTGCTTCTTAGAAATTCGAGCAGGAACCGGTGGTGATGAAGCCGCTATTTTTGTAGGCGACTTATTTAGAATGTATAGCCGCTACGCTGAAACTAAAAAATGGCGCGTTGAGGTTATGAATGAAAGTGAAGGTGATCATGGCGGTTATAAAGAGATTATTTTAAAAATTGACGGTACTGGCGTATACGGTCACTTAAAGTTTGAATCAGGAGCACACCGCGTTCAACGTGTACCAGAAACAGAATCGCAGGGGCGTATTCATACTTCTGCATGCACAGTGGCGGTAATGCCAGAGATCCCTGAAAGCGAAGCGATTGTAATTAATTCAGCAGACCTAAAAGTAGATACATTTAGAGCATCAGGTGCAGGTGGTCAGCACGTTAACAAAACTGATTCAGCCATTCGTATTACCCACTTACCAACAGGCACTGTAGTTGAGTGTCAAGATGAGCGCTCGCAGCATAAAAACCGCGCGAAAGCGATGTCTGTGTTACAAGCACGTATTCAAGCGGCTGAAGATGAAAAACGTCGTGCTGAGGAAGCATCTACTCGTCGTGATTTAGTTGGCAGTGGTGATCGTTCTGATAGAATTAGAACATATAACTACCCGCAAGGCAGGGTAACAGATCACCGCATTAACTTAACTTTGTATAAATTAAATGAAGTGATGGAAGGGGATGTAGATCCTGTTATTGGTCCGTTGGTACAAGAGTATCAAGCTGACTTATTAGCGGCGATGAGCGACGAGGCTTAAGCCAGTGTAGCTTTCAGCGCTAGCTAGAGCATACTATTCGCAATTATCTTTAAGGCAGGAAATTCCTGCCTTATTTTTTGGCTACACTTTTATTAACCATTTTTCGAGTAACTTTATGGCTACCATTCAATCTTTACTCAACCAAGCGATTACTAAGTTAAGTAAAACATCAGACTCTGCAAAATTGGATTGTGAGCTTTTATTAGCATATGTGCTAAATAAGTCAACAACGTACTTAAAAACGTGGCCTGAAAACACAGTAAATGAAGAACAAACACAGTTATTTCAACAGTTAGTTTCACAACGCTTTGCTGGTAAGCCTATTGCTCATCTTTTGGGTTATCGGGGTTTTTGGCAATTTGATTTAGAAGTGTCTAATAAAACCTTGATACCAAGGCCTGATACCGAGGTGATTGTTGAACATGCTTTAACGCTTTGCCAGAAGCAAGAAGCAAATGTATTGGATTTAGGCACTGGAACCGGGGCAATAGCACTTGCACTCGCTTACGAACAGCCGCAGTGGCAAGTGTTTGGGTGTGACTTATTTGATGACGTTGTCGCGTTAGCTGAGCGTAATAAGCAACGGCTACAGCTAGCTAATTGCACTATCTTTCAGAGTAATTGGTACGAAAACGTGGCTAAGCATTGTACACAGCCACTTGACTTGATTATTAGCAATCCACCTTATATCTGTGAAACCGATCCGCATTTAGAACAGGGCGACGTTATCTTTGAACCAAAATCAGCATTAGTAGCAAAAGAGCAAGGTTTAGCTGATATCAAGCATATAGTGCAAGCAAGTAAGCGCTTCTTAGCGAAAGGCGGTTATGTGGTTGTGGAGCATGGTTATAATCAGGCTGGCGCAGTACAAAAAATCTTTAATGCAGAAAATTTTGTCGGCATATCAACGATTAAAGATTATGGTAACAATGACCGTGCAACTTTTGGGAAATGGATGGAAAAATAATATTAAATAAATGTTATTCGCATTTGCATAAATGCCATTTCACTTATATAACTTAGGAGTAGAGTTTTTTGTTTCCTATCGTGGGAACAACAGTTTGCAGGAGTGCATCATGCCCAATGATTTTTTATTTGTTGATGATGATAGAAATACCAGCCTTGATCCGTCGAACGCCCTCCCATTTAATGCCCCAACATCATGGAAAGTACTAATTGTTGATGATGAGCCTGAAGTTCATACAGTAACAAAGTTAGCAATGAGCGACTTTGAATACTTAGCACGCTCACTTGAATTTATGTCAGCATATTCAGCACATGAAGCGAAAGCTATTCTTAAAGAGACCCCAGATATTGCGTTAGTTTTATTAGATGTAGTGATGGAGACCGAAGATGCTGGTCTAAGGGTAGCAGAATTTATACGCGAAACGCTTGATAACCATATTACTCGTATCATTCTTCGTACTGGACAGCCGGGCCAGGCCCCTGAACGAAAAGTGATTGTGGATTATGATATCAACGATTATAAGCATAAAACAGAGCTTACTGCCCAAAAACTATTTACGGTAATGATGGCGAGTATCCGTTCATACAGCGAAATGGATATACTAAATAAAAGCCGCCTAGTCCAAAAAGAAGTGTTAATAGGTTCAACGAACATGTTTGAGAAAACAACGGCAGAGGAGTTTGTTGACGGGTTGCAAGAACACTTAAACGCAGTGATTGGGTGCTTCGCTCCAAGCTCTGTGGCTTCAAGTTTTATTGTTAAATGCAATAATAATGATGAAGTTTTTGGCGATATCAAGATTATAGCTAGCGGAGGAAGCTTTTCTGATAAAAAAGGAAAATCCTTATCACAATGTTTTTCAGACGAATTGGTCGATACGCTTGAGCAATCATACAGACAGAAAAAACTGGTATATGACGCTGAATACTTATGTTCTTTTTGTGTAAGTGATTACAGCTCCGAGTCATTACTCTATTATGCAATTATTCCTTTATGCTTAACCCCTTGCCAACAATGTTTGATAGAAATTTTTACTAAGAAAGTGCAAATCGCTTATGAAAATATGCAAATGAAACAAGAGTTAGCGAAGTACTTATAAAAAAACGTTTTCACAACATATCGTGCATAGTGTTAAACATAACTTAGAGTTATGTTCGCTTAGGTTTTATTAAAATTATAACTAACGTTAATTTCTCTTCTATTCATCACTTGATTGAATCAGCAAAAAAGCCCCACAGCTCCATATTATTATGTTACGGGTGAGCTATCGCGCACTTTTTTTAAAGCAATTTTGAAATGCATACCTAAATAGTAGTATATTACCCAGCGCTAAATTTTTAGAGGATAGGTTGTTTTAAACGGAGCCAATTAGCGCTCCAGAAAATACCTGTGCTGTTTTAGCTAAATAACCTGATTTATCATTCATAGTGATTAATAAACAGGGTATTGTACTTAATAAAATCAAACCTCATTTGATACGGAGCGCCAACAATTATGTATATGGCAGTTAAACACTTGCATCTAACTTTTGTACTTTTAAGCGTATCATTATTGGTATTGCGTTTTGCTTGGATGTTGAAAAGCTCTCCAATGTTAGAAAAGCGTTGGGTTAAAATAGTGCCTCATATTAATGACACATTGTTATTAATCTCAGCATTCGGCTTATGTTTTATGATCAGCCAATACCCTTTTCAAGATAAATGGTTAACTGAGAAAATTTTTGCCGTTGTGGCATATATTCTTATGGGCACAATGGCGTTAAAAGGGCGTACAACTCAGTTACGCTGGATTGCAATGTTAGGTGCGTTTGGTTGGTTAGGGTTAATTGCGAAGCTTGCAGTAACTAAACAACCTATTTTTTTAAGCTAATAGAAAGTAAAATGCTTAAGCGTAGTGACTACTCACTTAAAGGTGTTTATTTACTGAATTCGGCGTATTAATAATAGCCTATCCGAATGACAGTATTTAGGTGTTCTCTCAACATCCAGTTGTAGTTATTAGATAAAGTGAAAAATAAGGTTCCAAATTAATTAATGTTAGAAGTAAAAGTGGTAAACGAATTACTATCCAGTGAAGATATTTTTACCAATGCTTTGTTATTTGAAAAGCGTTGGAATCAACAGCTTAGTATTTCAGATACAAAACAAAAAGTTGCAGAGATAGTTGATACTGCAACATTGTCTATAAAGCCAGATGAGTCTGATGCTGATAACTTAGATAGCGTTTTGGACTTGTTATATGGCGAGTTAATGTTTTCAAGTACCTGTCAACCCATCCCTGAATCCTTACTTTTGAGTCCTTCCTATGGTGTTTATTTTAGGACAGGTGACGAAGTTACCCTCGGTATTATTATTAGTCATATTCTAAATTCCTTATCATTTGACTCTTCTTTAGTTATTTATCAAGAAAGTATCCACTTACATGTCAAGATAAGTGATAGTGAGTACTTTCTTATAGAGCCAGCATCTGGCATGCAAGAGCGCTTTATTGAAGTAGAAAATGAAAGTAAATTAATTGATACTCGACCGTACGAAACGATATCCTCAGAGGGGATATTTAAAATGCTATTAGGCTATCAAAAAATGGCATTTATGGATGAAGGGTTGCTATCCCAAGCGTTGTGCTGTGTAGATTTACTCATGCAATTATCGCCCGAGGATCCATACGAACGACGTGATCGTGGCTTTTTATTGCAACAGTTAGATTGTTATAAAGTCGCGTGCGCTGACTTTGAGTTTTTCATAGAAAAGTGCCCGCAAGATCCGGTCGCAGATATCATGAAGTTACAATTAGCTGATATGAAAAGAAAACGTCATATTTTGCATTAGTGATGCTTTAAAACTTTTAAACAACACGCTTCAAAAAATTTATAAAAATAATTAGTGGAGATTCCATGTCGGCAAGTGAAGTGCTTATCCAAAACGATGTAACCGTTTTGGGGATCCTAGCGGTTCTGTTAGGGTTAATTTTTAAAACCAGTCATAGTAGTAATCCATTTTGGCAGAAGTTTTACAAATATGTACCCGTCATATTATTGTGTTACTTCCTACCTTCCTTATTAAATACATTTAATATTATTGATGGTGAACACTCAAAAGTATATTGGGTTGCTTCAAGGGTGCTGTTGCCAGCGTGTTTAGTACTATTAACCTTAAGTGTAGATTTAAAGGCTATTTTATCTTTAGGTCCAAAAGCGTTAATTATGTTCTTGGTGGGAACGGTCGGCATTGTAATAGGTGGGCCTATTTCTATTCTGATTATTTCAGCCTTTCAGCCTGAGTTAGTTGGAGGCGCTGGGCCAGAGGCGTTGTGGCGAGGAATGACAACGGTTGCAGGTAGTTGGATAGGCGGTGGTGCTAACCAAGCGTCAATGAAGGAAATTTATGAAGTTGGAGGCAATATATTCTCTATTATGGTAACAGTAGATGTTATCGTTGCGAACATATGGATGGCAGTGCTGCTATTTATGGCGGCTAATGCAAAAAGTATTGATGCAAAAACAGGCGCTGATACCACTGCAATTACTAGGCTACGCAAAAAGGCGGAAGCTTATCATGCAGAACACTCAAGAATGCCGAATGCCAATGATTACATGACGATTGTTGCTATTGGTTTTGGTATTACAGGCTTAGCGCACTTTATGGCTGACTTCATTACGCCATTTTTCATTGAGCATTATCCAGAAACTAAAAAGCTTAGTTTTCACAGTAAATTCTTCTGGATGATTATTATCACAACGACTATTGGTATAGCATTATCTTTCACACGTGTAAGGAAAATTGAAGCCGCAGGTGCGTCTAAAGTGGCAACCGTGTATTTATATATATTAATTGCATCAATTGGTATGCACATGGATATTATGGCGATATTTGAAACGCCAATTTACTTTGTTATTGGTATTATTTGGATGCTAGTACACGCTTCAATCATGCTAATAGTCGCTAAATTAATTAAAGCACCACTTTTCTATATGGCGGTTGGTAGCCAAGCCAATGTCGGCGGTGCTGCGTCAGCACCTGTTGTGGCATCTGCATTCCATCCATCGTTAGCGCCTGTAGGTGTATTATTAGCGGTATTTGGTTATGCAGTTGGTACTTACATGGCTTGGTTCTGCGGACAGCTAATGCAATTAGTGTCTTCGTAGACGCGTTTTAGACGTATAACTAGAAAAACTTTCTATAATAAAATGAACGGTTATTTTGCCGTTCATTTTTCTTTTCAGGATTAAGAAATGAATCAACAAATCATAAAAGTTCAAGATATTGAAGTCGCGAATCATTTACCTTTTGTTTTATTTGGTGGGATGAATGTTTTAGAGTCTCGCGATTTAGCGATGCGTATAGCAGAAGAATACGTAAAGGTAACTGACGAATTAAATATTCCCTATGTATTCAAAGCTTCATTTGATAAAGCGAACCGCTCATCTATCAACTCTTATCGCGGTCCAGGTATGGATGAGGGTTTGAAAATTTTTGAAGAGATCAAATCAACGTTCAATGTACCTATTATTACTGATGTGCACGAGCCGCACCAAGCCGCACCAGTGGCAGAAGTTGTGGATATCATCCAGCTACCAGCTTTTCTTGCCCGTCAAACTGACTTGGTAGTGGCAATGGCTAAAACAGGTGCGGTTATTAATGTGAAGAAGCCACAGTTTTTAGCGCCACATGAAATGCGACATATTATTAAGAAGTTTGCCGAAGCGGGTAATGAACAAGTTATCTTATGCGAACGAGGTTCACAATTTGGTTATAACAACTTAGTTGTTGATATGCTAGGTATGGATGATATGAAGACGCTAGCGCCTGTTATGTTTGACTCAACACATGCATTACAGCGCCCTGGTGGACGAACAGATTCTGCTGATGGCCGACGTGCTCAGGCGGTTGAGCTATCACGTAGTGGAATGGCATTAGGTTTAGCAGGTTTATTTATTGAGTCGCACCCTGACCCTGATAACGCTAAGTGTGATGGACCATGCGCATTGCCGCTGGATAAGCTGAAGCCATTCTTAGCGCAAATGAAAGCGGTTGATGATTTAGTGAAGCAATTTACACCGATTGAGATTCGTTAAGATAAACAAACTCTAGTTGGTTAAAGCGAGTGATGCGCTTTTTCGGGCATCACTCGTTAACTGGAAGCAAGAGTTGCAGTATTACTCTGCAATAGACTCTACAATAGTTGTTAACCCTGTGTCAGCAGGCAGCGTAACTGGCTCTAACATGGTCATTAACAAAGCGTGTGCACTTGTTAATGCTTGTTGAGCGTTCACCTTGTTCGTTTGGCTAATTTCATTGCTTAAGGTGTGCTGAGCAGAAGTAATTAGCTGTGATACATGTTTATTAGTATCATCAATATCAGTTGACGATACGGCATTATTTGTTTGTGTATTAGCTTGAATGTTAAATGTGCTTAAAGTGGTAACGGCAATTAAAGTTAGCATAGCTGGTTTAATAAGTGTGTACGATTTCATAATTTGGCTCCCAAACTGGTACATATTTCAGGTTAAAAATATTAATGATTAAAAAGTGCATAAAAATGCAGTTGTTAGACGTTATATTTTTAGTTACCCCGTTAAACCCTTAAACATAAAGCCTTTCTGTTCTGCGTGTGTAATATAGTTTAAAAAATTGTTTTTAAAAAATGATTAAATGTAATACAATTGCATTATAAAAACTAATGAATCTTTCACGGAATTGTCATGTCAAGAAGGTTACCTCCCCTAAACGCTCTCAAGGCGTTTGAAGTTGCGGCAAGGCAGCTAAGTTTTACTAAGGCTGCGGAAGAGCTGTACGTAACACAGGCCGCGGTTTCTCATCAAATTAAAGCATTGGAAGAGCACTTAGGCTTAAAACTTTTTATGCGTAAAAACCGTTCTTTATTATTGACGGAAGAAGGGCAAAGTTACTTTCTTGATATAAAGGACATCTTTGGGCAACTACATGATGCAACCGAAAAATTATTAGCTAGAGGTGCTAAAGGCGCGATTACGGTTAGTTTACCGCCTAGCTTCGCGATTCAGTGGTTAGTACCAAGACTCAATTTATTTAGCGAAATTCATCCGGAAATAGATGTACGAATTAAAGCAGTAGATTTAGAAGAAGGTTCTTTAACAGATGATGTCGATGTTGCTATTTATTATGGTAAAGGCAAGTGGGCAAATATACACGCCGATAAATTACATACCGAGTATCTTATTCCAGTATGTTCACCGTTAATATTAAATGGGCCAAAGCCACTCAAATCTGCAGATGATCTTAAAAATCATGTACTGCTTCATGATGGCTCACGTAAAGATTGGAAAGAGTGGATGAAACAGCAAGACATTAAAGGTATTAATGTAAACCAAGGGCCAATTTTCAGTCACTCTTCAATGGTATTACAAGCAGCTGCGCACGGCCAAGGCGTTGCGCTAGGACATAGTGTATTAGCTAAACCTGAGTTAGATGCTGGCCGCTTAGTGATTCCGTTTAACAATGTGTTGGTTAGTAAAAACGCATACTATTTGGTCTGTGACTCGAGCCAATCTGAACTCGGTAAAATAGTTGCGTTCAGAGATTGGATGCTAAGCATGGTGGAGCAAGAGCAACAAGAGCAAGAGTTTGTTCAAGATGAATAATGATAAGGCCACTAATGGCAAGGTAAATAGTGAAAAGATGTCAAACAACCAAGCAAGTAACTTATCAATCAATTTGGCAGTGAAGGCTCAAGCAAACTTCATCTTTGCACATGGTGCTGGTGCAGATATGGCTTCAGATTTTATGGAGCAAATCGCAATAGCATTACAGGCCGCCAATATAAATGTGATTCGCTTCAATTTCCCTTATATGCAACAACGCATGATTGACGGGAAAAAACGGCCGCCTAATAAGGCCGAGGTACTCCTAAGCGCTTATCAGGCAATTATTGATCAAGTTCAACAAGGAGAAGTATCTGGCGTCGATAAGCACTTGCCCTTGTTTGTTGGTGGTAAATCAATGGGGGGCAGAATGTCTACGCTGCTGCCGTCAAGCTATTCAGATACACTATCGGGGATCGTTGTATTTGGTTATCCATTCCATCCGCCAGGAAAGCCTGACAAACTCCGTACTGAACACTTAGCAGCATTTCAATCAAAGCTACTGATACTGCAAGGTGAGCGAGATACGTTTGGCAATGAAAGCGAAATCCAAAGCTATTCATTATCTAATAATATAATCTTATCGTTTTTGAAAGACGGTGATCATAGCTTTAAGCCAAGAAAAGCCAGTGGCCTTACTCTTGAGCATAATATTCAACAAGCAGTTGAAAGAACGATTAAATTTATTAAAGCAGATTTACCTGAGTAAAAGTCCAAACACGGAGTCGCGTAATGGAAAAAATAATTCTCTTAGTAGGTAGTGTCAGTGGTGCGCTCACAGTAATATTGGGGGCATTTGCTGCACACGCATTAAAAGGAAAGTTACCTGCGCACCTTATCAGCGTATTCCAAACAGGTGTGCAATACCAAATGTTTCATGCTTTGGCATTGTTGGCCGTTGGCGTTCTTATCAAGCAACAAGTTAGCCACGAAGTATCAAGCGCTACGCCATTAACGGTTGCGGCTGGGTTGTTTATATTAGGTACAGTGTTATTTAGTGGCAGCCTATATTTATTGGCACTAACACAAAATAAAATCTGGGGTCCAGTTACGCCATTAGGAGGGCTATGCTTTATTCTAGGCTGGTGCGTATTGGCGTATGCCGTTGTTAAGTCTTAGCATTATTGCATCCCTCAACGTTAAATAAATATAGAAATCATACATAAAAACTAAAAGTGAAATAATAGTGAATAGTTTAGTGTTGTACTGCCGCCAAGGTTTTGAAAATGACTGTGCGGCCGAAATACAAGAAAAAGCCTCGCAAATCGATGTTTTTGGTTTCCCTAGAGCCACCGCTAACAGTGGGTATGTGGTATTTGAGTGTTATCAGAGCGATGATGCAAAAAAGCTAATTAAAAAAATTGATTTTTCAAGCTTCATTTTTGCCAGACAGTTTTTTGCAAGTGTACCAGAAGTGACTGATATGCCATTGGACGATCGTGTGTCAGCAGTACTAAATGTGATCACAGATTTTCCGCTTTGCGGAGAGTTGCGAGTTGAAACCGCAGATACAAATGAAGCTAAAGAACTGAGTAAATTTTGCAAGAAATTCGCAGTGCCATTGCGTCAGGCGCTTCGTAAAAATAATAAATTAACGCGAACAGAGCAAACTAATAAACCAGTTATGCACATAATGTTTACTGCCAATGACAGGGCATTTATTGGCGTGTCATACAGTAATAATAATTCGCCGTACCACATGGGGATACCACGCTTAAAATTTCCATCTAAAGCGCCAAGTCGCTCAACCTTGAAGCTAGATGAAGCCTTTAACCTTTTCATTAGAGAAAATACTGAGCAGCGTTTAGGTGCTGGCCTTCATGCGGTTGATTTAGGGGCGTGCCCGGGGGGCTGGACTTATCAACTAGTTGAAAGAGGGATGCGTGTAGCAGCAATAGATAATGGCGCTATGGATGAATATTTAATGGGTACGGGGTTAGTTACTCACTATCGTGAAGACGGCTTTAAATTTGAGCCTAAAGCTAGCGCAAATTACTGGTTGGTGTGCGACATGATTGAGAAACCAACACGGGTAGCTGCATTAATGGCACAATGGTTATGTAATGGGTGGTGCCAAGAAACGATTTTTAATTTAAAATTGCCCATGAAGAAACGATATGAAACAGTGCAAGAAAGCATTGAAATAGCGAAAAATTTATTAAAAGAGTATGGAATAAAATACGAATTACAAGCTAAGCACTTGTATCATGATCGTGAAGAAATCACCGTACACATTCGCAAATTACACATCACTAGGTAAAAATTAGAATGAAACTACAGAAACTTTTTACAACACTTGCTTGTTTTTCAATACTGTCATGGAATGTGGCGGCAGAGTCAGTGTATGTCGGTGCATTCACCAGTTATGGAAAAATCGAGAATGAAGGTCGAAATAGCGACAATAGCGCAATTAAGGTCGTGACAGGTTTACGGATTCATCCACAATGGGCGATTGAGCTTGGCTATGCTGACTTAGGAGAGGTTGAAGAGGTGCGAACGGTATTTGTTAATGTTGATACAGATACGTCAAACACAGTATTTAAAAATGGATTTGAAGGCGAGGGCATTAGTTTATCATTATTAGGTATCGCCTCATCGCAAGCTGGCCAGCTATATTACAAAATAGGTGCGACTAAATTAGATGCAACGCAAGTGGTATACGGTCAAACAACATGTTCAGGAACTTACACCGTGGTTGAAAATAACAATCGCTGTGAAAAACACCTAAATGATAATGCACTAACGTTTGGCTTGGGATGGGAGCAAAACTTGTCAAAATCATGGCGAATTAGAACGGAGTATGAACGCATGCATGCTGAAGGTGATCTCACCATCCAAAATGCTTATTTAGGTGTTGTATATGCTTTCTAAGCAGTCACTATTTACAGTTACTTACGTATAAGAAAAAACCCGCAGTTGCGGGTTTTTTAATGGTTAATCATTGATGGTTAGTGATTACAAACGCTCTAATACTGCATCAGTGAAGTCAGTAGTACCGTGTGTACCACCTAAATCGCGTGTTGTTCTGTCACCCGTTTCAATAACATCTTTGATAGCTGCACGAATACGCGCTGCTTTGTCAGACATGTCTAAATATTCAAGCATCTGAATTGACGCTAGGATAACAGAAGTAGGGTTCGCTAAATTTTTGCCTGCGATGTCTGGTGCGCTACCATGTACTGCTTCAAAAATTGCGCAGTCTTTACCAATATTTGCACCTGGTGCCATACCTAAACCACCAACTAAACCAGCACATAAATCAGAGATGATATCACCGAATAAGTTAGTGGTAACGATTACGTCAAATTGCTCTGGGTTCATTACCAATTGCATACATGCGTTATCAACAATCATTTCTGCTGATTCGATGTCTGGGTAACGCTCACCAACTTCTCTAGCTACTTTTAAGAATAAACCTGAAGTAGATTTAAGAATGTTTGCTTTATGGAAAGCTGTCACTTTCTTACGGCCTTCACGGCGTGCTGTTTCGTATGCAAACGTCACGATACGCTCTGCACCTTCGCGCGTAATTTTACTCATTGCTTCCGCTTCGCTACCATCTTCAGATGTCACTTGGCCTAGGCCAGAGTACATACCTTCAGTATTTTCACGAATCGTTAAAATATCAATATTTTCGTAGCGGGCTTTAGTACCTTTAAAAGAAAGTACTGGGCGTAGGTTAGCGTATAAATCAAACTTTTTACGTAACGTCACATTGATTGAAGTGAAGCCTTCACCAACTGGTGTTGTTAAAGGGCCTTTTAGTGAAACTTTATTTCGCGCAATAGCATCCAATGTTTCTTGCGGTAATAACTCACCTGTTTTTTCTAATGCTGTTAAACCTGCGTCTACAAATTCGTAATCGAAATCACAACCAACTTTTTCTAAAATTGCTAAGGCAGAGTCAATGATGCTTGGACCAATTCCGTCACCTTTGATTACTGTAATTGTTTGTTTTGACATGACTTACCCTTAAAGTACACGGCTTCATTAAGTCAGAGAAACCGTAGAGGAATGAATGATGCGCGTTTTATAGCAAAAAAACGCAATATTTTCCAGTTATAGAACCCAGATGCGCACTGAATAAGCACTTAACTACAACTATTTAACACTAAAGTTAAACTAGTGCGCGAGTATCTTTATAAAGGAGTATAGACGGGGTACAGGCTTAATACTTTATTCACGATAAAGTTACTGTTATTTATATTTAAATCGAGCAGTTTAAACGACTGAGATAAGTATTTTTTAGTAAACGCATCTTGTGAGGCATTAGGGTTATATATTTGATGTGTAATTAATGTAGCTGAGCCAATAAGACTAGCAATGGTGCGCACCTTTTTTAAGCCTTGCATACTGGCCGGTAACGTTTCTATTTGTTTAAATGCTTCAGTGCTCTCAGCAGGCAGCAGCCACTGTTTAGCTAGCTTTTGTGCAGTAGGGCTGTAGTTCTCAATACCTGTTAGTTCAAACAATTGCGTTATCTTCAGTGCCTCTTCACCCGTCAGCGTTTTGTAAGTATAGCGGCGAGTTTGTATTTTTAGTGTTTTACTCATAAAACACGGTGCAGCCCAAAATGCACTGAGCATTGCCGCTTCTTCGGGTAATAAGTAATAGCACTTATCAGCCAATACCTTGGCAACTAACATTAACGTGTAAAGCTTTTCAAAGTCGAATGCGAAGTTGGCATATCTCATTCTTACAATCGCATCAAGCAGCTTACCATTTGAAAGTAACGCAGGTAATCGAGCTAGCCCTAGCATCATTATCGCATGCTTCAGGTCAGTGATGGGTTTGGCATTCGTTGTTTCTTGGTTAGCTTCGCGCAAAATAAGTTGCGCCAGCGCACCAGAGTCGGAAATACGATCTACTAATCGATTAAGTGGTGGTTCAGTATTGATGAAAGCCAGCAATTGCTTTAGATCATTTGGTGCGCGCATCATGGATGGTTTGTATTTAGATGCGGGCATCACACGTGCGACTTTGCGCTCTTTAGCAAATGAGCTTAACGCACTGCCCCAAATAGATGCAATAAATGTTGGAGCAGCAAGCTGTTGAGGCGGGTAGATTAAGTTAATGGTTTTGGTATTCACTAAATCATACTCGCCTTGAATACCCACTTTGTTATTTAAAAATTTAAACACAATGTAAGTATTAGCGTCACTTACTTTTCCCACTATCATGGCGATTTGCGTTGTTTTTTCTTCTGCTTGAAGGTGTGAGCGTTTAGCTTGATAACTAACGATCATGCCATCAGAAACTGGGTAATACTGTGCGATAAAAGGAGATAGCAACGAATACAGGCCTTGATGGTTTGGTTGCAATAAAAGTCGTTTAATTGCATCTGTTAGACGCATTGTTGCGGTGCGAGGGCAGGGCGTTACTTTTAATGCGATATTAACTGCGCAATACAATAGTTTAGAGCCATCATCTTGTTTTGATAACGATAACTTTTGGGGCAACCCTTTGCCGTTAATGTTCTCGTTGTATTTTAGAACGCTATTAAGCCATAAAGGCTCTTTTACTTTGATGGCTTTTAGTAATTGATAACTTTTAAGCGGCATCAACTGCATAGACTCGCGTTGAACTTGGGTTAACGTTTTTTTATTACTGTATAAGTTTAATTCTTCTTTATTTCTTAGAAAGGCACTCAATGCAGCACAAATTAATGACACTCGTGAATGCTTCTCCCACTCATGTGAATGGCTCAATAACAAGGTGAGTATCGCGGTGTTGAGCGTTAGCTTTTCGACGTAATCTAATTGATTCGAATTAATATGAAGTTGACTAACGACAAGGGCAGGCGCTTGACAGTAAAGCTCGTCTAATTGTTCAGCGACTAATGTAATAAGCGGATGGAGTTTCGGCCAATGCGATTTATTTGACGCAGCACGATACACGTTGGCAATTGCCTCGTGTAGTTTTTCTACAACATTTTCATAGTTCGCTTCAGGTGGATTCACAGCTTAGTTAAATATCTTTATAAGTTTGATACGCTGTATCACCCCAAGCAATTAACAAGCCATTTTTAAACAGTAGCGGCGTGCATTCATCTTTAGTAGTAATGCCGTCAGACTTAACATGCTGTGTGCGATAAAAAAGTACCTGTACATTGTCGCCATCTATTTGTTTGGCTTCAGTAATGTCTGGTGCGCCCATGTATTCAATGACCGCTTTTTTATTGTGATTATCTTCTAACGACATACTGGCAATATATTTGCGGTTGTATGCTTCTCTGTCTTCCCAATGCATAGTGTCAGGATCATCGGTATAAAATAACAAAACAGAGGCTGCGAATAATAAATATATGCCTACACCTAAAAATATATACTTCATTACTTTGTTATTCATGATATTCCACTAAATGACTATTTTATTGTTTTACAGTGCAGCTATTCTTGAAGCTTGTAATTGAGTTAACCTTTAAATAAATCGCACAATTTGTTGATGCCTTAAGAATACAACGCCTCGGTTAAATTCGCTAGTGGCAGGTGGGAGCAAAGTAAAAGAAGTTGGTGTTTAGAGTGTATCTATTTATTACTTTTTAATTCGTCACGTAGACTCATTAGCAATTGACCGAGTCGATTTTTACCTTTGCCATTTGCACCAACTCCCCAATATTTATCATAAGGTGAATCTTCAATTAATTCTTTTTTACCCGTACCCAGTAATAAAGATTTCAACTCTGCATTTTTAAATTTATGACGTAATCCCTTAAGCATAATGTTTTCTTTTACCAAATCCCAATCAGAGCGAATCGGAAATGCTCTTGACTGACCAAGGTCTTTAGCTTGTTTAGGTGAGCCGCAATCCCTAATTCTTTCAAACTGTTCTGTGCCCTCAAACTTCATCGCTTGAAAATAATGCTCCATTGTTTTCCAGTAGTGCCCGTCCAATTCGAAGCCAAAACCAGCGAAGTTAGAAAGTTGATAATACTTATCATTTTTAGCGAAAAATTTAATTGATTTTGCCATTGAGTTATCAAAATTTATATTAGCAGCAGCGCTATTTTTAATAAAAAAGGAGTAGCATGGGAGGCTACCATAGGTATCTATTTATACAAAGTAATCGACTTCAAAAACTATAAATATACTTTTGAAGCAGCATTATTCCAGAATAGGGTTTCCAGAGTTAGTTGGAATAAGGACTAATTATGGACTATCACCATGATTTACCAAGTTATTTTTTATTATTCATTGTAGGGTTGTATCCAAAAAATGCAGTATCATTGCCGATAAATATTTCAGTTATGGAAAGATACAGAAGTAGCGCTCTCATCTTTTTATATGAAAGTTATGGTTATGGGATGAGAAAGAGTAAAAGATTAAGCGGCGCTCGTATTTGGAAAGATTGACTTCATCTAACGGTCGTATAGCTCTTTTAGAAAGTAGCCCGGTATTTACTAATATGTATTGGGACTTAGAAACAAAATATTGATTGCAATTTTTAATATTACATCACAATAGAACCTTCAAATTGTATTGTATACAGCTGAAGGAAAAGAGGCTAGACGTAGACATATTTCTTGTAATAACAGGGTTACAAAAGACGGTTACAAATGTTTTTCTGAAAGTAATAAGGTTCATTGGTTTAACGAAATAAATCAGAGGTCTATTTTTAAATTGATGACGTTGATGCACCAGTGTGTGTAGAAAAGAAATGTTTTACGATATAGTTAAACAAGTAATAAAATTAAATAGATAGCTATATTGTTGATTTGTAATGTTATTGAGGTCGAAGTGAAGTGAGACCCTCACTAATATGAGACTTTTTTGATTTTTGTTTCTACTATAATAACTATAGCTGGGTACTTTAAATTCCTAAAGGGATATTCAGCCAAGCATATAGGGCATAAGTATCCCTAAAGGGGTTGTCACTTCCTCGTATAAAAAGTGAGCAGCGGGCAGATCAGACTTTAACTCATTTTTGCATAGATGATGCTGCAGAGTGAGTTCGACCTATCGCTTTACTCATTTACCCCTGTGATAACAGTCAAACTTGGTAATCAAGATAACTTTGGCTTCGAATCATGAATATCTTTTTTTATGCACAGCTAACGCAGTAAAACCGCAATTCATTAGATCTGCAAACAGGCTTTATCGATCACCATGGGATCTCTTGGCCATCATAACTGATAAAGTTGCCAGTATGATTAGGAGCTAAGTCTTCAATCACACTAATGATGCCTTTTACACTGGTTTCTACTTCAATCAGCGCGTCGTCGCCACCCATATCTGTTTTTACCCAGCCTGGGTGCAATGCTACACAAAAAATATTGTCGTCTTTTAAATCAATCGACAGGCTTTTAACCACGGCATTGAGCGCCGCTTTAGAGGAGCGATAAATATAACTTTTGCCATAACCATTATCAGCAATACTGCCCATTTTACTACTTAGAAAGGCAATTTTTGAGGATTCAGCTTTTTTAAAACTGGGATAAAGTGCTTGGCATAACATAAGCGGCGCTACGGTATTAATTGAAAATACATTTAACCACTCATCCGCATTTACCTCACCAAACTGGCTACCCTTTGGCCCATAAACACCTGCGTTATTAATAAATACGTCAATTGCACGAGTACTTAGTTTATTAGCAAGGTGTTTAATATCTTGTTCTTTGGCAACGTCGCACTGAATAAGCTCTAGTTGTTCGTATTTTTCAGCAAGACTAATTAATGCTTTTGATGAGCTATGCTCACGGTAGGTGGCAATAATATCGCAATCAGCGCCCTTGTAACCTTGAGCTATTAAATGCTCTACAAAGCCAAGACCAATACCTCTATTAGCGCCTGTTATTAATATGGTGTCACGCGGTGTCATAACGAGTTCCTAGTCGATAGTTTTTTAGATTTATTCCCAAGTCTACATCGGTTTTGGGTGCCAGAAGTGTTGCTGCTAACTTAAAGCTATACTGCTGTTCGCTTAGTGCTTGTTTCGCTTTTTTTGATAAGCTGTCATCTTGCACTGCTGCTTTAAGGCTAGCATGATTTGTTAAAATTTCTATGGCGGTTTTTGGACCAATGCCTGCAATCCCTTTGATGTTATTGGTTGAGTCACCCACTAGCGCCCAATAACTCACCAGCTTTTGTTTGCTTACACCAAACTTATCCATGATATATTCGTCGGTGACAAATGCTTTTTTGAAGTGATCATAGATTTGAAGATTATTTTGTAAAATCGGTAAGAAGCCTTTATCAGTAGAGACAATGATGGCTTGGTGCTGCTTTTCAACTAGTTTACTAGCAAGTGAGGCTATAACGTCATCCGCTTCATATTCATGAGGAGAAATTGATTTTACTCCTGCCTCAGCCAAACATGACTTTATAAGTGGGAGTGTGCTGTGTAATAACGCGGGCATCGGCTTTCTGTCGGCTTTGTATTCGGGATAAAGCTTATGGCGCCAGCTATGCTTAACGTCATGATCAAAAACCATAACAGCGTGAGACGGTTCAAGCTGGCTGATGATCTTTTTTACCGCGCTTTCTACGGTATTAATCGTATTATGTTGCAGTTGCTTGCGCGTATTATCAGAAATGGTGTCTGGTAACGGTAAATAGGGTCTTTCTTGCACTGCATAGATGCGCCGAATTAAATTCAGCGCATCTATTAAAACGACTTTTATCATTTGTTTACCCAGTAAATGTGATTATGGCTTGCCGATTACTTTGGGTATATTTTGTATTAGTTTTCTATTTTATAGCAAGGTGTATATTCGCTACCCGGTAATTTCATCCGCTGCTGCTCAACAAAAGCACGTAATAACTTATCCATCAGTTTCATTAGCTCTTTTTGCCCTGAAAGCTTAAACACACCGTGTCGTTTAATTGCGCGTATACCTTCATCTTTTACATTTCCTGCAACAATGCCAGAAAATGCGCGGCGTAAATTTGCAGCAAGTTGCGCAATGGGTTGATTAAGGTGTAGATTCAGCCCTGCCATATTTTCATGGCTAGGTATAAATGGCAGTTGAAATTCAGGCTCTATTTTTAAGGTCCAGTTAAAGTGATACGCATCGCCTACCTGCTTACGATATTGTCTGACCTCGGTCATTTGTTCTTTCAGGAACTTAGCAACCCCAGCAGGGTTATCAATAATAATATTTAGCTTACTTTTTGCTTCCTCACCTAACGTAAGGGCAATAAAATTTTCTAGTTCACGAAAGTAACTTTCACTTTCTTTAGGTCCGGTGAGCACAATAGGCAGCTGCTGTTTAGCATTATCAGGGTGTAGCATAATGCCTAAAATATATAGCAGCTCTTCAGCCGTGCCAGCGCCGCCGGGAAAAATAACAATGCCGTGTGCAACACGCACAAATGCTTCTAAGCGCTTTTCTATGTCAGGTAAAATAACGAGTTCGTTAACAATGGGGTTAGGTGGTTCTGCTGCAATAATGCTGGGCTCTGTTAGGCCAAGGTAACGTGTTACTTTAAGGCGTTGTTTGGCATGGCCTATTGTTGCGCCTTTCA
The DNA here is from genome assembly GCF_016469335.1 of Flocculibacter collagenilyticus. Lineage (NCBI taxonomy): Bacteria > Pseudomonadati > Pseudomonadota > Gammaproteobacteria > Alteromonadales > Pseudoalteromonadaceae > Flocculibacter > Flocculibacter collagenilyticus. Next base: position 2,886,964 of record NZ_CP059888.1, on the reverse strand, counting down.
TTGGGCCTTTCATTGCGCCTGGACCACATCCGGTGCAAATATTCAGTCCACGCAATCCCATTTGATAACCCACTTCTTTGGTATATTGGTATTCATTGTCGTTAATAGAGTGGCCACCCCAACACACCACCATATTAGGTTCGCGATGAGGCGCAATAGCGTTGGCATTTCTTAGCATGTCGAATACTACGTGGGTTACATGGGTATTATTGGTTAAGTTAATGCCCGAATTAGGCTGATATTTAGTTGCTATGTGCAGAATGTCGCGAATAACAGCAAATAAATGCTCGTGGATCCCTTTAATAATCTCACCATCTACAAATGCTTGCTCGGGTGGGTTGATCAGCTCTATTTTAATACCACGTTCACGACGTAATAAGTTAATGCCAAATGACTGATATTTTTCATATATTTCGGTACTGCTGTCTGTGTGGCTACCCACATTAAGTACTGCCAGAGAGCAGTTTCTAAATAAAGTATATAGCTGGCTGGTTGATGTGTTTTTAAGTTGGTCAACTTCAAGTTGACTCAGTAAGTCCATTGACCCTAACGGGTTTAGTTGAATATGCATAGGCTCTCCTTATTAACACGAAGTGCAGCGAATACCGCTTAATAGTGCTTGGTGCTAGGCGTTAATGTGTTGCATTTGTTTTTCTTTCTTTTTTATTTATTGCTACTGAATTGCATCCCGCTTTGTTGGCGGGACAACTTAACACGCTACTTAGACAAGCATAGGGCTAACCCATACTCAAATTAAATATTTATTTCATATTGTTAGCGTAGCGGACTATTTGTGTATTACAACTTGATCGCGGCCACCATTTTTTGCTGCATAAAGCGCTTCATCGGCTCTGTCGAACGCTTGTTGTGGACGATCACCTTTCTTAAAAGCGGTCACACCGATTGATACACTGATGGTGACTGCTTTATTTTTAAATTTAAAGGGTAACTGTTTTACTGCTTCTCTTAGTTTTTCAAGCGGCTTTTTAATTTGCTCAAGCGTTGAGTCAGGAAAAATAATCACAAACTCTTCACCACCATAACGTGCTAAAAAGTCAGCCGCGCGAATATTGCGCTTTAAGGCTTTTGAGATAACTTGCAGGGTTTTGTCGCCAGCACTGTGTCCGTAGGTATCATTAATACGCTTGAAAAAGTCAACATCTACAACAGCGATGCATAAGCTAGTGTTGTAGCGTTTCCAGCGGGTATATTCTATTTCTAAGCGTTCATCAAGGGCTGCTCTATTGGGGAGCTTAGTTAGGGCATCTTGCAAGCTCTTGAATGTTTGCTCTGAAAGACGCTTTTGATAGCTAACTGCTTTTTTTTCAACCTCTTCCAGCTTACTTTCCATCACCGACATTGTGTTCATTAATGACTTTCGCTCATTAACTTCAAGCTGCTCTTTTTTAGTTAAGTTTTCAGTAATAATTTTTAGCTTTTTACTGACCAGTAGCTTTAACGATTTTAAATCTTTAGCGGTTTGTGTTTCTTGTGAAAGCTCTGTGATTTGACTTTGAATTTGCTGATTCAGCGCTGCCATCTCAGCACTGAACGACTTATTTTGTTCTAATGAAGTAGTTAGTACTTGCTGAACACTTGAGAGCGCATCATTAACAGAAAGCACGAATAATTCAGCAGACTTACGCTCATCGCTGTAGTTATCAACAATCAGTTTAATAATATTCATGCTGGATGTTAAAAGCTCATCAGCATCTTTAATATTTAATAAGTTGCCCTTTATCGAGTCTATGGCTTCAGCGTGCTCGCCTTCAAAGGCTAACTGACTCACTAAATTTATTAACTCTTGAGTAATTTTATTAATTTCTTGCGAAGCTTGAGCGCCACTTGCAGATGAAGCAGTTTTTTTCTCGTTTCCTTGTGCGCTAGCTAATTGGTTTTTTGCCTCGAAGGCTTTTTGATAAAGCAATACAAGCTTATCTAAAACAGGAATGTACGAGGTAATTGACGACTGCGGAGTACTGACGGATGTTAATAAGCCTCTTAGATCTCGACGTAACTGATCTGGTAAGCCTTTTTGCCCTTGTAAAATTTTTCCTGCGCTGTGAAATGTGGAGTGCGTGGAATGAATATTATGAATTTGTCGACTTTCAATCTGTGTTAATGACTTGCTCACATCTTCAATCAGCGGAATAATATTTTCCATGTCTGGATTTTTTTTTAGTGAGTTCCGCAATTTTCCTAACTTACTATCCAACTCAAAGTCGATGCCTTTACATACTTGAGAGAGTTTTGATACTAAGTTAGTTAACGTTTGAAACTGGGCTTCATAACTTTTCTCTAATGTAAGTCTTGCATCTTTGCTTTTTTGTAATTCTTCAGTTAGTTGTTTTATTTTATCTGACACAAAATACTCTCTTATGACTTTGTTACTGCGAAGCGAGAACAAGCTAGTTAAAGTTAAAACATATAATTATAAATACTTTACCGTATTCCCTGTGTATTGTAAGTCCATATTCTCAGGGAATATAACGCTAAAATGGTAGTGAATGTCATTGTCTGTGTTTGCCAGCTGACTATTTAAGACGCATATGCCACCAAGTATAGACGACATTGAAAAAAATCAGGGGCAAATCTTTCAACTGGCATTATGCATCATAGTGATATTAAGTCATCGTATCAGTTTGTTAGTAGTCGCATCTAACTGGTGATTAATAAGGGTTTTTGTTATGGTGCTGGCGCTATTAAACCTACCAGTATTAAAAATAGAAAGGTGTATCCATTGAACAAGTTCAGCCAAGTTGCTAATAAAGTATTAGCAGTACCTTCTCTTATGTTGAGCGCAGTGGCCATGAGTTTTACTGCGTCCGCAACTGTACAATATCAACTCGAAATCACTCAGCCCGAACATCATTTAGCAGATATCACAGTGACGCTTCCTGAAGTGCAGGCAGATTATGTTGATGTAAAACTGCCGGCGTGGCGTACAGGGCGTTATGAAATTTTAGACTTGGCTAACGGTATCCGCTTTTTTCAACCAACTGATGAACAACAGCAACCACTTAAATGGGAAAAAGTAGAGAAAAGCACTTGGCGAGTTTATTTGCCATCAGCAACAAGCGTTAACTTAGCTTATCAAGTGTATGCTAATCAACTAGGTAAACGAAGTCGTCATATCGACGATAGCCACGCATTTATTGATGCGTCGGGCTATTTTATGTACGCCGACCAATTTAGAAATGACGATGTAACCGTAACCCTTGAGGTACCTAACAATTGGCGTTCAGTTTCTGGCATGAAACAGGGCGACAACGCGCATAGCTTTGTTGCTGAAAACTATGATGTGTTAATTGACTCACCGATTGAAACAGGGATTAACTCGTTACATAAATTTGAGCAAAACGGTAAAGAATATGAAGTTGTTTTTTGGGGTAAAGGTAATTACGACGAAAAACAAACGGTTGCTGATTTTAAAAAGCTAGTCGCACAGTACAATGCAATTTGGCACGACATTCCGTTCGAACGTTATGTGTTTATGGTGCATGCAACAACGAATTCGCGCGGTGCTACTGAGCATTTAAACTCTACCATTATTCAACGTAAGCGCTTTACATTTGCACCGCGTGAGCAATATTTAGAGTTTTTAAGTACGGCGTCACATGAATTTGTTCACACGTGGAACGTTAAAGCATACCGTCCAGACGGCCTAGTGCCATACGATTATATTGCACCTAATTATTCTGAATTACTGTGGATCTCAGAGGGTTCAACGAGCTATTTCCAAGATCAGTTATTACTTCGTGCTGAAATAATGCAACCAAAAGAGTTTTTCAAAAAGCTCGCCAAGCGTATTGAACGCCATATGCAAACACCAGGAAAAGAAGCGCAAACCGTTGCACAAGCTAGTTTCGATAGCTGGATTAATATGCGTGGTGATCATGGCCGTAACTTCTCAACGAATATTTATTCGGAAGGCTTTTTAGTATCTTGGTTATTAGACTTTAATTTATTAAAAGAAACCGACCTGAAAGCTAGTTACCGTGATGTTCACAGCGAGCTTTATAAAAAATATAAAACGCCACACGGCTTTACTAAAGCAGACGTATTAAACATTCTGAATGGCTTAACAGGTGAGTCTTATCAAGCTTGGTGGACAAAAAATGTTGAAGGCCCACTTAATATTAATTTTGAATCATTGCTTGCTCAAGCCGGTTTAAAAATGCATTACGGTAAAAAAGCGAAAGACACTGCTTACACAGGTATTAGCACTAAAAATGTAAATGGCTTTTCTACAGTGACGATGGTGAAAAAAGATTCCCCTGCGTGGAAGGCTGGGCTTACCAGTGATGATGTGATTATTGCAGTGGACGGGTTAAAGCTAGCGGGAGGAGACTTTAAAAAACGTATTAAAGATTTCAACAAGCATGAGCAAGTTAGCTTAACCTATTTTAGAAATGACGAGTTACGTAAAGCAACTATTAAGCTTGAAACAGTGAAAGACAAGCCGCTTAGCGTCGACGTGATTGAAAACCCAACGGAGCAACAAAAAGCAACGTTTAAAGCGTGGTTAGGTATCGATTACCCAGAAAAGAAAGCACAGACGAAATAACGCTATTTTCGACAGTGAAATAAAAGGGAGCATGTTAATGCTCCCTTTTTCTTTGACTTGAATCTATTTACTGCCTATTAGTGCGTACAGCCCAAGGCGGTGTTAAATGAACATTTGAACGGAAAGGATTGATATCCAACCCTCCACGACGTGTGTAGCGTGCATAGACACTTAGCTTCTCAGGTTTACAGTGCTGCATGATATCGGCATAAATTCGCTCAACGCATTGTTCATGAAACTCGTTATGCATACGAAAACTAATTAAGTATTTTAGCAAACTCTCGTGATTAATCGCTGCGCCTGTGTACTCTATAACCACTGAGCCCCAATCAGGCTGGCTGGTGATCAAGCAATTAGATTTGAGTAAATGGCTATGTACGGTCTCAGTAATCACAGAATTGTTGCTGGTAATCGCGCTTGTAGTCGCATCTGCTAGATAATCAGGCTGTAAGTCATACTGATCTATTTCAATATCCAGTTCGTCAATACACTTACCGGGTAAAACATTAAGCTTAAACGTGCTAATGTCATCTGGCTGGTGGATGGCTACTGTTACCGCACCTTCAACCAATGCACTTAAATCTTTTTCTAATATGCCTTTCACTTCATCAGCAGAATTAAAGCGGCTTTGGTTAAAGCTATTTAAATACAATTTGAATGATTTAGATTCGACAATGTTGGCTGTAGCTGCGCTATAACTAAACGTTGCTAAAGCAACTTGAGGTTTGCCCTTAACGTTTAACCAAGAGAGCTCGTAACCATGCCAAATATCGGTGCCTTGCATGTTGGAAAGATATTGGGCGGCAAGTTGGTCACGATTAAGCTTACGTGGAACTGGGTATAGTAGCGTTGGGTCATAATTCGATTTATATTCGGTGGTTTTTCCTAACGCTATATTTTGTAAGTTAGATTGGTAATGTTGGTCTGTCATAACTTGTGCTGTAACCTAAGTTTAATAAGGTTTAATATGCGCAACATTGTAGCGTAAAAATAATAGAGAATGTAAAGATGACAGTAAAAAAGGCGCTTACCGACTTTTATAACCGATACGAACAAATGTGCAAAAAAGAAATTGGTCATTGGCAGCAAGTGCAACAAGATAAAGACTGGCCGTCACCCTGCGAGATAGCGGGGACGGAAAAAGTGAATCTTATCCAATGGAAACCCGTGGAACAAACAAGTGCTAATGATTTTTCAAACATCGAATCGGCGCTTGGGTTTACTCTTCATCAGGATATAAAAGACTTTTACGGTAGTTTTTACGCTGATAACGTGAATGCAAAACATGAACGCGGTGAAATGAATTTACTAGGTGTGTGGAGCGATAAAGACGTTGAGCGTTTGCAGCAAAATGTTATCGGCCATTTAATGATGAAAGATAAACTAAAGCAGTCACTTACCGTATTTATTGGCTTAACCGATGAAGACGACTTAATTTTAAGTGTTGATAATGAAACTGGCGCGGTAGTGCTGGAATATGTTGGGAAAGAGCCACATCAAACCGTGGCAAGCTCTTTGGCAGAGTTTATTGATGACTTAGAGCCCGTATTGTAAGTTCGAGTAATTATAGAGTAATTGGAGTACTTGTGAACAACGCTATAAGGAAAAAAATTGATAAGTTACTGGTAGTTAGAGTTTGGGGGTATCACGGTATGCCCTCAGAAATAATTAGTGGACTAGACGCTTTACTAGCAGAATATAGTATTAGTGAGCTAGTATCTGAACTCGAATCTTTGTTACCAGATTATCGCAGTGCAGCAAAAGTTAAAGGGTCTTCAGGCATGGCTGCTGAACTTCAAATGATAACTGGTGTCAGGCTGATTTACCTTGAAGAAAGTCTTAAATACATTAGATCATTCTTATAAGCATAAACCCTCCGCTGCTTGCGAAGGGTTATTATTTATTTCAAATAAAGTTAATCGATTTTGGCAAGTATCATCGTCGTGGATGCTTGGCAATCACTTGCAGTCGTTTTGCTTTTATAGCGAAACCCAGCCTTCGCGAGTCGCAACCATTAATGGCTGAGTGCATGGCGTACATGCTGAATAATTTAAGGCTTGAAATTTTCATCATCTACATCCCACTGACTTATGCCGATGTGAAGAATGGAGTAACATTCGTTACACAGGTTTTTAAATAGCTCATCAATATGTAACATGACAATTCCTCTAAACAAAGGGTTGTTATTATTACTGCTTTACCGTGTTTAGGATCTTTGGATCCATTAAACACTCAATGATAGAAAAGCAAATTAAATGCCATTTTCTAACTCACTGATTTTTATAACCGCACGCCTTTAAATGAGTAAACAAAAGATAAAATGAGTGCTACTTTGGTGCAGCTGCGCACCAAGTTATAGCAATCCATCGTCTTATTTGGATGTGGTTGGTATTAGGGAATAATTAAAAGTGAGAGTTAATAGTAACTGTCACCTTTTAGTAAAAAATAAAGCATACTTTTGTCACATTCATCCGCTACCTTCTCCCGGCATTAAAAATACTGATTATCTGAGGTCGTTATGGCTGTTCGATCAGTAACACAATAAACCGCAAATAATATCGAGAGCACTTATGATTCAATGTAATTTACGTCCTAGCTTACTTGCTGTTGCTTGTAGTGTGGCATTAATGAGTTCAATACCTAGTTTGGCAAGTGATGATAATAATGTGTTTTCAGGGCGTATTACTGATTCAAGCCAGAGAGTGTATTTTGAAGGGGCAAAAGTTGAAATTGTTGAACTAAAGCGCTCAGCTGTGACTGAGCGAGATGGTTCGTTTCGCTTTGATAATTTACCAGCAGGTGATTACACCGTGATTATTCACTATGTTGGCGTGCCTGCAACAACTAAGCAAATTACAGTAACCAACGAAAAGCCAGCGATTAAAAATTACGTAATCGCTAGTACTCAATCAGATATTGAAAATCTTGTGGTTTATGGCCAGCGAGGCGGTCAGGCGGGAGCATTTAGCCGTCAGAAAAACGCATTAAATCAACTTTCTGTGGTCAGCAGTGATGCGATTGGCCAATTGCCTGATCAAAATGCCGCTGAAGCATTGCAACGCTTGCCCGGGTTATTTATTCAACGTGACCAAGGCGAAGGGCGATTTGTAGGTATTCGTGGTATTGATCCAAATTTAAATAATGTAACGATTAACGGCTTAAATGTTCCCTCGCCAGAGGCAGGTGTAAGAAGTGTTGCAATGGATGTATTGCCGAGTGAGTTAATCAGCAGTTTGGAAGTGAGCAAAACGGTAACACCCGATATGGATGCGAGTGCGGTGGGCGGTTCTATTGAAGTGAAAAGCCTTAGCGCGTTTGACCGACAAGCACAAAGTTATAGCTTTACCTCGCAAGTTTCTCATAATGTGTTGTTTGACGAGTCTAGCCCTAAATTGTCAGCAGGCTACAGCGATATATATGAATTAAATAATGGCGTTGAACTAGGCGTAGCAACCGCACTTTCATGGTTCAACCGCAAGTTTGGTTCACACAATACAGAAACGGATGGTGGCTGGTCTCATTATCAATTTGAAGACAGCATTACAGGGCAAGATGTTGAAGTATTTGGCGCAGTAGAGGTTGAACAGCGCATTTATAACATTGAACGTGAGCGTTTAGGCTTTGCCTTAAATTTTGACTTGCGCCCATCATTCGATGATAAATTTTACTTACGAACGCTATATAGCGAATTTTCTGATGATGAATACCGATTAAGAAATGAGTATAAATTTGATAAAGGGGCGATTGATAGCAGCTCGTTAAGCATTAATAACGCTAGCTTTGTAAATGCGGAGATGGATCGTGATACGAAAGACCGCTATGAAGTACAGAAAATTGTTTCAATAGTCGCAGGGGCGGAACACCAAATAGATGACTATTTGATGGAGTACAGTGTAGGGTACTCTAAAGCGAGTGAAAGTGAGCCAAACCGTATTGATGCAAGCTTTAGAGGAAAAAATTTACATGTGGGTTATCAAAATACTCGTACCTACCCCTTACTAGTCCAGTCGAATGATGCCCATTCACTTCAACAGTTTAAGCTAGACGAAATTACTCAGGAAGATAATTTAACCGAAGATGAAGAGGCGAGTATTCGTTTTGATCTCACGAAAGAGTTTATTTGGCAAAATTACAACATGCAGTGGAAAGCTGGTGCAAAGTATCGCCACCGTGAGAAATTCAATAATGCAAGTTTGACGGTATTTGATGGCAGCTTTGATCTGAATGACAGTGATGTACTTGCTTCTGCATTTGGTACCGCTAATCAAGAATATAATTTAGGTGATTTTGGCCCAGGTCTATCGCGTGAATTAATACGTCAATATATCAATAATAATAGCGCCATGTTTGACATTAATGTGCAAGAATCCAGCATTGAAAGTGCAGGCGCATCATACGACAGTAATGAGCATATTTTCGCGCTGTATGGCATGCTTTCGGCTGACATTAATCGTTGGCACTTTGTGGCAGGCGTAAGGTTTGAAGATACAGAGTTTGAAACCAATGGCAATCAAGTCGAGCTATTAGTTGATGATGTAAACGATGCTCAAAGTGTGAATATCAACCAATGGGTTGTTAAGCAAGAATATCATCACATTTTACCTAGTTTAAATATTAAGTATGACTTTTCAGATAGTTTACTAGCACGCTTTGCTTATACCGAAACCCTAGCGCGACCAAGCTTTTCTGATTCAGCTGCTTCACAGTTAATAGAAACGGAAGTAACCAGTGAGGAGGGAATTGTTGAAACAGAGCGCAAAGCGGAAGTTGGAAATCCTCAATTAGCAGCGTATGAGTCGAATAATATTGACCTATCACTTGAGTACTATCCTGAGCACATAGGCGTTATTTCAGCAGGTATTTTTTACAAAGATATTGATAACTTCATTGTCAAAAAAGAAGTGCAAGATAATGGACAATGGTCTGGCTTTAAAGAAGTGATTCAACCTGTTAATGGAGCAAACACCAGTTTAACGGGGGTGGAGCTAGCTTGGCATAAAACATTTGAATCAGGATTAATGCTGGGACTGAATGGCACGTTTGTGGATGCTGAAGATACCTTACCCAACCAGTCTGATACTGTTGCTAATATGCTATTAGGGTTTGAAAATAATACCGTGAGTTTGAGGCTAAGTGCGACGTATAAAAGTAAAAGCTTCATGTTTGAAGATAATAATGCAGGGGTGTATGAAGATTCACACACACAAATAGATTTCAGTAGTAAGTACTATTTTTCTGACACCATTCAACTCTACTTTAATGCGGTTAACGTAACGAATGAACCATACCGCGTGTTTCACGGTGCGCGCCAGTACAGTTATCAGTACGAAGAATATGGACGCGCTTTTGAATTAGGCTTTTCGATTAACTCATTATAATTAAGTGTTACTGGCAATGAAAAAAATAGAATGTTTTAACGGTAGTCGTTTCAAAATGACGGGATTAACGTGTGTCATGGTGCTCATTGCGGGTTGCAGTCAATCCATAGTACCTAATAGCTTTCAATCTCTACCTCAGGGGCAGTCTCATCTTATACATGCCACAACCATGCCTGACAGTGAGCAGTCGATATCATTTCTAGCATTTGGTGATGGTGGTTATAGTGTTGATTACCCAAAGAAAAAAGTGCTTGAAAATCCTAAAAGTAAGGAACAATTCTTAAGAAGTGAGTTGCAAGAGTGGCTTGAAGATCACCGGCCTGAAGATGAATTTGATCATGCTCCTATTCATATTTATCAAGACTCTGGCATTGCCACTGAAAAAAGCGGGGCGATACCTGTTGGTAAAGCCATGGCGCAATGGTGTAAGTCCAACCCATGCGACTTTGCAATTCAGTTAGGTGACAATATTTATCCAGATGGTGCTGATGCTGATGACGGTAAAGATGATCAAAAAAGGATGAACGATCTAATCTTATCGCCTTTATTACCGTTGTTCGAGCAAGCGCCTGAGCTAGTGGTATATTCAGCCCTTGGTAATCACGACTGGAAGTCTTCACGTAAAGGTGTGGCTAAGCAAATAGAATGGATGAACAAGCAGCCAAACTTTACAATTGGTGAGCAAGGCTATTACAGCTACACAATTGGGCAAGCTGAAAATAGCGTAGAGTTTTTTGTATTAGACACCAATATGCTGTTAGCAGGACAGCGCTACTATGAAGTACCGCTAAATCCTGATGGTAGTGAGGGAGAGTTAGCAGTCGCTATACAAAATGGCACCGCTGAGTTAGAGGATATTGAGTTGCATGAAGCCCCCGTGAGTAGGGAAGATGAAAAGCAACTAATGTGGCTAAAACAAGGGTTAGCGAGCTCAACGGCGAAGTGGAAAATAGTTTATGGCCACCATATTTTGTGGTCTATCGGGGGGACTAAATATGCTGAAGGGCATGTGCTTCGCAAACTACTTATGCCGACACTTTGTCATTATGCTGATGCTTACATTGCGGGGCATGAGCACGATTTAGAATTATTGACGGATGATTGCTCTCAAGTACATACAGATAATCAAGCGCCTCTACTTAAAAGTAATAGGCCACCTTTACCACTGATCATCAGTGGTGCCGCTTCTAAAATGCGGGGTAAGCATACGCCATTTGCTGAACAGCAAGAGAAGAAATATCCGGAATATGAACTCATTTGGTCTAAGAGTTTTGTTTGGGGCTTTGCACACATTGTGCTGCACAATCAAACCAACGAAATGCGCGTGAGCTATATTACAACGCCGCATCGACCTGATGATGCCAGTGAATATGGCTCGGTTAAGTTTGAACAAAGTTTTTCATTTAAACACAGAAGTGCATGGCAATAGCCATGCACTTGAGCCTATGAAAAATGTCTTAATACATTTACAGTTACTGAAAATCCCACGAGATATTAGAAAGTAATTTACAGTTATCACATTTAAAATCGAAAATACCATGCAGCGGTTCAGGTAATTTCCATTCGCTGTTACATGAAGGGCATAAACGGTGGTGTTCAGACTCTTTGCTTTCACCACCAACGCGATATAAATAGTAATAAACAGGGATCCCCGTTAGGCATTTAATGCGCTTGCATAAATCTTGTCCTTTACGAAATAGATCTGTATTTAAATTAGAAAGTTCATTTAATGCGGCAAACTCAACTTTGTTAGCGCCATTCATTTGTATTTGGTCGCACGCTTCCCAGTCTTCCTGCCATTTTAATAGTCGTTTATGATCACCGTTAGCAATAGGTGGAATACGATACAATGGCACAGGTGAAAAGTGCTCACCACATCGAAGCGGCGAACAGGTATGTACAAAGGTAGTGTACAAAATCATAAACTCGGGTGGCGTACAGGGATCGGTATGATCAGACTGTAATTCCACACCAATCACTTTAATTTTTGGTGCAAGCACTCCCGCAGTATTTAACCCATTGATAGTATGATTAACGATGGCGCTATTATTATCAACATGCAGCGAGTCTTGTTCTGGGCATACTACGCGCGTTACAAATACACCTTCTTGCATGGCGGTATTAAATTCACGTCCTAAAATCTGGCCATTATTACGTAAGGCATCAAAATACGCACGAATAGCCGTCTCAACCGCGTTGATGGTGGTATCTTCAAAACACTCAAAATTTAGCTCTACAACATACATCTTAGTTTTTGCCCTTCAATAACATGAGTACTTGATCTAATTTAGCCTCGAGGCTGCTGACTTGCTGTTGTAATTCAACAACAGTTTTTCTTGTGTGTGCGAGTTCAATAGCTAGTTGTTGGCTATCAGGTGTGGGCTTTTCTTCATTCTGTTGACTACTTTCAATTACATCGTCTTTCATATTGAGTAACTGTTCTGGTGGGGTTGCTTTCCATGCTTTAAGTACTTGAATGATAAAGGGTAAGGGCATAGGTTTGGATAAGCGTGTTTTAATTAGCGCCGTAGTGGGTTCGACTCCTTTCGCTTTTAATTGGTTAGCAATTGCAAAAATTTGTTGTTCTATGTTCGCCATATTAAATTGAACCTTAAGACAATAAAGTAGCCATTTACACTAAATTTTAGCTTAAAATGCTTATTAATATAAGTATTAAAAAATGCATGTTTATTTTTATTTAATTAAATCAGTCGGTTACAATTATTTCAATATTGGTCTTAACTTTGCTTTAACTCTTAGCATTACTCAAATAAGAAGTAAGATAAATATAAGGAATAACAATGAAAAAGTATCCCGCTCTATTGCTTTCACTACCACTCGTATTCTCACTTTCAGGCTGTGTTGTTGCGGTTAATGATGACTTTAGAGGCGATCATCATTCTTCTTGGGAGGAAACTCAAGAATCTAATCGTAAAGTTATTGCAGGTTTAAATGGCAATGAGTCAGTTGAACAAATTCAAGACAAATTAGGTGTTGCAGACTTTAGTGAGCTTCATGAATACCAAGGAAATACAGTAAAAGTACTTTTCTACCGTACTCACAAGCATAAATCAGACGGTAGAACGACTAAAGAAGAGTGTACACCATTAGTATTTAAAGAAGGGCGTTTAGTAGGCTGGGGAGAGAAAGCGTACAGCCGCCTATAATGATTTAGCGACAATTTCTAATTTATAACTCCCAATCCCGGACCATACCCCATTTTACGAAAGTAAATGGGGTATTTTTTATCTTTGGATTAGTTTTTCAACAAACAAACCCATTGCTTAACGCAGCATGGTGTCTAGGGTGTCTACACTTTCAGCCCAGTCTGCATCTTCCAGTTTGCTTTCACGCAAAAATGCAGCTTGAGATGGATTCCAAAAACTGGCGTCTTCAATGGCCACCCCATTAGGTAAGCGGTGGTTTTTACAAAATTCTTTGATCGAATCCGCATCGTGCTCCATTCCTAACTGTTGAAATAAGTGAGGAATATCGTGCGTAAATGTATCCATAATTAGTCACCTCGGCGGTTATTTATATTCGTTATGTAAATAGACATGAGGCCAGTTGGCTCAATCTTCAATGCTTTGTGTATATTATAGAACCTAATTTGATGCTTGTTTAAGTTTTATACAATTGCTAAGGTGGTTTTACATTAAGTGTTTCGAAGGAATGTTTATATGAGTCTGTCGGTCAATGAAAATGCGAATGAAAATAGTGATTCAAGTGCGTTGTCTAGTGATGTGTTAATGGGGTTAACACCGGCGAACGGTGAGATTAAAGCCATGTATTTGATGCCAGAAGACATGCGATTAGCGGCGTCATTGTTGTATCAGGCATATCATGACGACCCTTTGTTTATGAGTATTTTCAATGCAAATGAAATTGATTATGAAAAAAGGCTCCGTATTGCCATACGTGAAGAACTTAATACATTCTGTGCTGATCAGCAGCCTATAGTGGGGTTATTTTCAGGCGAACACTTACTTGGCGTAGCGTGTTTGATAGAGCCAGACGCAGGTTTTGGTGCAGAACGGTTTTGGCACTGGCGACTAAAAATGCTGTTGACCGCTGGCGTAGTAAGTACGCGTCAGATGATTGAAAAAGAAAAGCGAATTAAAGATGCGCTCAATTATGACAATTACCATCTGTTAGCATTCATTGCCGTTCATCCCCAGCATCAACACCATGGTTTGGGCCATTATTTAATGCGCGCGGTTGATAATGTTGTTGATCAGCATAAAGATACACAAGGAATTGGCGTACTAGTAACGATAGAAAGTAATAAGCGCTTTTTTAATGATGATATGTATCAAGAAGTAGATACATTAACGATTGGTGATGTGCAGGGCACATTAATGTTTCGTGAAAAACAGCGTTAGATAACTTAGATGTGATTGAACATAGCAGCAAATAGAAATAACAAAACTGAATGCTATTGGCTGCTATATCGATAAATCTTACATTACAGTGATTTATACGCTGGCATTTGAATATCAGCCAGTTGCTTACCAATTAAAATTATTTGTCCTTCGTATCTAGACTCTCCATCGCCACTAAACTCAAAATTGAATTCTGTTTTAAGTGTTAATGTACCGCGTTTATTTCTTGTAAACCCACGCTTAACTAATGCGATAGAGATGAATTGAACTTGACGCTGTTGGCAATGCTGCTGAGCAAAGTTTCTAGCAATTTCAGCTAATGAGCGTTGATACCAGAACGCCCAAATAATTAACAAAGCAAAAAGCAGTAAAAAAATATGTTCAAGCAGCACTGATGCTTACCTCACTGTGAAGTTACTGAATGGTAACGTAAACCTAGTTATCAAGGTGAGTACTCTTTTACTCGCCGATCTGCCGTCTTTAGGAGCGCGCAACCCCGTGTAGGTACGACTTAGCGAAAAAGTTGACCAACCATTTCTGTTAATTTTGGTGATTTGTGCTCAACGCGTAAAGCGCGCAAAAGCCACGGTCTTACTGTTGGTATTGCGACTAAGTCAGCCACTAAGCCTTGAAATATCACAAAGCCCTGTTCATTTGTTGCAAGCTGCTCTAAATAGGTAAGTGTTAATTCCTCATCAACTAATACTGACCACATTCTTCCGGCAATTACGCTTAGCACATCTATCTGATTGGCTAGTTGGCTGTTTAAAATAGCGCTCACTGCTTGTGATTTAATGCCAGATGCACTGCTGTTAGATAACATGCGCAGATAGGTAATTAAATCTTGGCTCTCATTATTAATAATGGCGGTATTAATTTTTTCAAGTAGTAGCTCAGCAAACTCGGTTGAAATGTTTGCGCTTTCTAGCATGGCTGCAAGTGGTGCTTTTACATCATAAGGGATCTCGTCAATGGCATCACGAATGATGGCTTCATTATTTTCAAAGCTTAGTCGTTGCGATATATCAGCTAAGCCTTGTAAGCCAACACCTTGCCAGTTTTCCCATCCCAGTACACCTGATAAATAATCACGTGTATGCTCGTAATATTGCGAAGCAGGTTGCTTTAACTCTACTTTTACTATGGCATTAAACAACGCGAGCTTATTCTGATTTGGCGTAAATACATACGGGTTGTTATTCAGCTCTTCGCCAGTTTGCGCTTCGTTAATAAAGTTTTTTCCCAATGACTCAAGTACCATCGTGGCAAAATGATTGCGTGCGGCTTGATTCAGTTTACTTTGCTCGTCCAATGGCATTTTTAAGAACCAAATAAAAGGAGCCTTAATTTGCTCTTTTTGCCAAAAAAGTACAGCAAAAAATGCATGCTGTTGAATTGGGTACGGATAAGGAATACTGGTATCTTCAATTGCTAAGAAATCTTTGCTCGTGATTTTCTGAACTTTTCTACCCATGTCGAAAATTCGCCAATTTGCACCAGCAGCGTTAAGTAGTTCGGAAATAGTAGAAATCGAGTCAGTCATAACATCTCTTATTAAAAATTGTGTTCGGTATTGTTAGGTTACCAGTGCTGGCAAATAGTTATGCTCTGCAAGGATATGGTTTGCTAAACATAATTGGGGCTGCATTATAAGGTGGTTTTGATTATGATCCAAATATCTACTTCTTTATCTGTGACCGACTATGAAACACCAACAAACAGCGAACTTATTAATTCAGCTTACGGAAGAACTTAACGCATTGAAATTGTGGCAATCAACGCCACCAACACAAGAGGCGTTACGCAGCCAGCAACCCTTCTGTTATGACACATTACGTTTTGAGCAATGGTTACAGTTTATTTTTATTCCGCGAATGACGATGTTAGTTGAGCAAAAGCAGCCATTACCAACAAGTATTGCGATAGCTCCTATGGCGGAAGAAACAGAGCACTTAAAGGAGTACAGTTCGCTTATTTTGATTTGTAGACAGTTTGATGAATTGTTAGGGAAATAAGATGACTGAACCTTTAATGCCAGCATCTGCAGATAGCTTAACGGAGATCTCTACGAGTAGTACAGAGCAGTTGGACATTCTTTATCAAGATGAATATTTAGTGGTGGTTGATAAACCTTCTGGGTTATTGGTGCATCGTTCCATGATTGATAAAAATGAAACGCGATTTGCTATGCAGATAGTTCGCGATCAAATTGGTCAATATGTTTATCCTGTGCACCGTTTGGATAAGCCAACTTCGGGCGTATTGGTGATGGCGCTATCATCAGAGATTGCGGCAAAGCTTTCACAGCAATTTGCTGAGCATACGGTGCAAAAGCGATACTTAGCCGTGGTGCGCGGCTTTGTTAACGGTAACGACGAAATAGATTATCCACTGGTTGAAATGCCAGATAAAATGACAGATAAGAAAGCGGCACAAGATAAGCCTGCTCAACCCGCGGTTACCCGTTACAACTGTTTGCAGCAATGTGAGCTACCAGTCGCTGTCGGCCGATATCCAAGTTCGCGTTATTCGTTGGTTGAACTGTTTCCTAAAACAGGAAGAAAACATCAACTCAGGCGACACATGAAGCATATCTTTCATCCAATCGTGGGGGATACCACGTACGGCGATGGCAAACATAATACTATGTTCCGTGAGCATTATGATTTAAGCCGCTTGCTGCTCATTGCCAAAGATATTGAATTTAATCACCCTGTAACAGGCGAGCGTGTAAAAGTGGCCGCATCCCTTGGCAGCGAGTGTGAAATGTTGTTTGAAAGGTTGGGGTGGAAGGACGTTGTTTAGACGCGCAGATAGTTAAATTTAGCCAGCACTAGGCTGGCTAAATGACAACGCTATCTATAAGTATTTACCAATTACTCTACACCACGAAGTAGCGCATTTACGCCAACTTTAGCACGCGTTTGCGCATCTACTTTTTTAACGATGATGGCGGCATAAAGACTATGAGTACCATCTTTAGACGGTAGTGAACCTGATACGACTACTGAGCCTGCTGGCACTCTGCCGTAATGAATTTGCCCTGTTTCACGGTCATATATCCGTGTGCTTTGGCTAATATAAACGCCCATTGATATTACAGAGCCTTCTTCAACAATCACGCCTTCTACAATTTCTGAACGTGCACCAATAAAGCAGTTATCTTCAATAATCGTTGGATTAGCTTGTAATGGCTCTAATACACCACCAATGCCAACACCACCCGATAAGTGAACATTTTTACCAATTTGCGCACACGAGCCAACAGTTGCCCATGTGTCTACCATGGTGCCTTCATCTACGAAAGCGCCGATGTTAGTGTACGATGGCATTAAGATAACGTTTTTAGCGATGTAAGCCCCTTTTCGTGCTACTGCTGGTGGGACAACGCGCATGCCTTCTTGTTGAAACTGTTCTGGCGTATAGTCACTAAATTTTAATGGTACTTTGTCCCAGTACTGGGTTTCTTCGCCGTTAATTTGCTTGTTTTCATTGAGTTTAAAGAACAGTAATACCGCTTTTTTTAACCACTGATGTACTACCCATTCGCCTGATATTTTTTCAGCGACACGAGCTTCACCGCTATCAAGCATGGTCATAACGTTATTTACGGCGTCGACCACTTCTTGGCTGGCAGTCTCTGCGGTAAATGAATTTCTGGTTTCAAATGCGTGTTCAATAATGTCTTTAATAGCTGACATGACTGTTCCTAATTGCTGTATTAATAATAGTTGGTTCAGATTATGTAATTTCTGATAGTTTGGAAAGGTGTGTAAGTACCGTTTCCTTTAAATGTTGCTTTTTTTCTTTAGTCAATGCTTTATCATTTTCATCTGAAAGCATGAAAATATCTTCTGCGCGTTCACCAATGGTGGTTATTTTGGCTGAATGTAATTGTAAGTTACATGCTAAAAATACTTCGCCAATTTCCGCCAGTAATCCTGGCATATCTAATGAAACAATTTCAACTAAGGTGCGGTTTTTAGCCGATGTACGAAGAAATTTAATTTTGGGTGGCACGTCAAATTGTTTTAGCTTGCGCGATAAACGATGTTTAATGTTTTTAACGGTATTTCTATTTTTTAACGCGCGCTGAATAATACTTTTTATACTATTGATGCGCGACTGGGAGGTAACGGCTTTACCATTCGGTTCTAAAATAACAAAGCTATCTAGGGCGTAGCCATCTTTCGTACGCATGATTTGTGCGTCAAAAATAGAAACTCGTTTACTTCTTAATGCGCTTACGACCGCAGCAAATAAGTCAGGCTGATCTTTGGTATAAACAAACACTAAGGTACCACCTTGGATAGGCATTTTGCTTACCCGTACCAGTGGAGTTTCTTTATCTGTATGTTTAATAATTTCACGTGTTTCCCACGATATTTTATTCGCAGGGTTCTTGGCGAAGTAATCCGCCTTTAAATTAGTCCAAACAGCATCAATATCACTTTCATCAAAACCACGCTCTAAAATGAGTGCTTTTGCATCTTGACGATTTTCTTTTGCTTTTAATCGTATGTCCATGGTGCGTTTTTCACCATGCATAAATGCAGTCGTTGTATATTGGTAAAGCTGTTTGAATAAACTGTTTTTCCAATCATTCCAAAGGTTGTCATTTGTTGCGCGAATATCGGCAACAGTTAACAGGTATAAATAGTCTAAATGTCGCTGATCTTTGACTTGATCAGCAAAGCCTTGAATAACTTCAGGATCTTGAATATCTTTGCGCTGTGCAGTAGTAGACATTAATAGGTGGTTTTGTACTAGCCATGCTATCAATTCACTGTCGGCTTCGCGCATTTTATGGCTACGACAAAACTCCATGGCATCAATGGCACCTAAGTCTGAATGATCGCCACCGCGGCCTTTTGCAATATCGTGAAAAATACCTGCTAAAAACAATAGCTCTGGTTTATTTAATTTTCGCGCAATTTCATGACATATCGGAAATTCGCTTTTAAACTCAGGAAGAAAGTAACGATATAAATACTTTACTAAACGGTGTGTGTGTTCATCCACGGTATACGCATGGAATAAGTCAAATTGCATTTGACCAACAATGTTTTTCCACAACGAAAAATAGGCAGATAAAATGCCATGTTGATGCATTAGGGTAAAAGCAGTTCCCATGCCGTTAGGGTGGCGAAATAACTTTAAAAATAAGAAGCGACATTCAGCATAATCCTGTAGGTCGCCTATCAGTCTTCGCCTCACTTGTCGCATTAAACGTAATGTGTCTGAATGAATTCCCTTAATGGAAGGATTATCGGCAATATGTAAGAACATCCATAGAATATTACCGCGCTTTAAAAAGGCACTGTCGTTAGTGACTTGTATCAAGTCGCCATAAATCATAAAGTTTTCATCAATGATTTTTTGCGTTTTGTTCTTTTTACTTTTTAATATTTCCATCTCAAAATGCTGGAGTAGCATTTTATTTAATTCTGCTGCGCGCATCATGATACGGAATAAGCGCTTCATCATGCGCTCAACAGATATTTTTCCATCGTCACCAAAGCCTAGTACTTTTGCAACTTCTGGCTGGTAATCAAATAACAAGCGGTTTTCCGCTCTACCTGCTGCCACATGAAGTGCGAAACGAATATTCCACAGGTTGTCTTGGCATTCTAATAGCTCTTGATATTCTTCTTGAGTTAAATAACCGTGCTCGATAAGTTGAGCAAAGGTGTTTACATTAAAATGCTTTTTTGCCACCCAGCCAATGGTTTGTAAATCACGTAGTCCGCCTGGGGTGGCTTTTAAGTTAGGCTCTAGGCTGTAAGCTGTGCCATGAAACTGTTCATGGCGTGTATTTTGTTCTTTTTTCTTGGCAATGAAAAAGCCTCTTGATGACCAAAAATCATCTTTGCTAATGGCATCTTTAAGTTGAGTATATTCATTTTTTGGACCACATATATGACGCATTTCCATCAAGTTTGTCGCGACTGTAACGTCTTTTTTGCCTTGATAGATGGTTTCTTTAACCGTGCGAACACTTTGCCCTACATCAAACTTAAAGTCCCATAATGTAGCTATTAACTTACCAATCTTTTCTTCGGCGCCTAAACTAGGTTCCGCGCTAGTCAGGATTAATAAATCGATATCTGAACGAGGGTGAAGTTCTGCGCGGCCATAACCACCAACAGCGGCAAGACAAAGTGTTGGTTCATTATCTAGTTCAAATATTTGCCAAAGCTTTTTAAGGAGTGTATCAACGAACTCAGAGCGGTCTTTTACTAATTCGGTTGTTGGGTATTCTTGAAAAGCATTACATAGCCAGTGATTAAATTGTGCGTTTGTTTCTTTTAGTTGGTCTATGGTGCTGTGTTGGTGAAGATCGAAAAGCAGTTGTTCTGGAATGGCCACAAAGAATCCTTACAATCTTAAATAATACCTAATTAATATAAGCAGATTAATAAAAGTTGAACGCCAGTCGGTTGTAGGTAGTTTAGGCTTAACAATTGCTAAAGCCTAAACTTACAAATCTAGGTTTTAACTGTGCGAAATAACTCTATCAATCGTGTCGTCACTACGCAAAGTTAATATTTCAACGCCATTTTCAGTTACTAATAGTGTATGCTCGAACTGTGCTGATAACGAGCGGTCTTTAGTGAGTACAGTCCAACCGTCTTTCATTAATTTACTATGCCGCTTACCCGCATTAACCATAGGCTCTATTGTTAAGCACATACCCGCTTCAAGCTTTAAGCCCTTACCCGGAGAGCCGTAGTGAACTACTTGAGGTTCTTCATGGAATTCTTTACCAATACCATGACCACAATATTCACGAACAATTGAATAGTTGTGTTTTTCTGCATGGGTTTGAATAATATGGCCAATATCGCCAAGCGTAGTACCTGGTTTAACTATGTTAATGGCTTTATATAAACACTCTTGAGTGACTTCTGTTAGGCGCTTTGCCAATATACTTGGTTCGCCAACATAAAACATACGGCTCGTGTCGCCATGGTAACCGTCTTTAATCACTGTAATATCAACGTTGATGATATCGCCTTTTTTTAACGCTTTATCGGCTGGTATGCCATGACAAATAACATGATTAACAGAGGTGCAGATAGACTTTGGAAAACCATGATAATTAAGCGGGGCAGGAATAGCTTGCTGCTCTTTAGTGATATAGTCATGACAAATTTGATCAAGCTGTTCTGTGGTAACACCTGGTTGAATGTGGGGTTCAATCATCTCTAGTACTTCGGCAGCTAATCGGCCAGCCACACGCATTTTTTCTATTTCTTCAGGTGTTTTAATAATTACGCTCATTTATTTCCTCATAACACTTGTTCAGCTGCTGCTAATGGTAACACGTTGTTTACCTGTATGTTGATAGCTAATTGCCATTACTAAAAATGAAATAGTATAAATTAATCATAAATAATAATCGTACAAAAATAGTACTGGTGCTTGAAATTAACTGCTTGAATATGATATAAAGCGCGCCGCGAATAGGTAAATCAAATTCTATTTTTGATTATCTAAATTCGCATAGTCGATAAACCGCACTTATTGCGGTGAAATTAAATTTTAATCACACATACATCGACACGTACGCCGGGGTGCTTATTTCTTCATCGTTAACGCTATTATTTTAGGGTTATAAGAAGTGAGTCGGCAGTATGGGATGTATGGAGGCATAACCCCAATTATAGAGGAATATAAAATGGCTCACGTATCTATGCGCGACATGCTTCAAGCTGGTGTTCACTTCGGTCACCAAACTCGTTACTGGAATCCTAAAATGAAACCTTTCATTTTTGGTGCTCGTAACCGTGTTCACATCATCAACCTTGAGCATACAGTTCCAATGTTCAATGATGCTTTAGACTTTGTTAAAAGCGTAGCTGCTAAGAAAGGTAAAGTATTATTTGTTGGTACTAAGCGTGCAGCATCTGAAGCGATTAAAGAAGCAGCGGTAAGCTGTGATCAGTTCTATGTTAATCACCGTTGGTTAGGTGGTATGTTGACTAACTGGAAAACAGTTCGTCAATCAATCAAGCGTTTAAAAGACCTTGAAGCACAAAGCCAAGACGGTACTTTTGAAAAGCTAACCAAAAAAGAAGCGCTTATGCGTACTCGTGAAATGGAAAAGCTTGAAAAAGGCCTTGGTGGTATTAAAAACATGGGCGGTCTTCCTGATGCAATCTTCGTGATTGGCGCAGACCACGAGCACATTGCGATTAAAGAAGCGAACAACCTAGGTATCCCAGTAATTGCTGTTGTTGATACTAACTCTGCACCAGACGGTGTTGATTATGTTGTTCCTGGTAACGATGACGCGATTCGTGCAATTCAACTTTATACTTCTGCAGTTGCAACGACAGTAAACGAAGGTCGTAACAACAACATCGAAGTTCAAGCTGAAGATGACTTTGTAGAAGCTGAATAATCAGTTTTTCAAACGTTGTAATATAACTGCATTAATTGATGTAGAAAATATGGGAGTGAAAGCTCCCTTATTCTTTAACCAAATTATACTTGAGGAAGATCACAATGGCTGTTACTGCTGCCCTAGTAAAAGAGCTACGCGAGCGCACTGGCGCTGGCATGATGGATTGTAAAAAAGCGTTAACTGAAACAAATGGTGACATTGACGCAGCAATCGAAAATATGCGTAAAAATGGTCAAGCGAAAGCTGCTAAAAAAGCTGGCAACGTTGCTGCTGAAGGTACAATCATCATCAAACAAGCTGATGGTGTTGCTGCTTTAGTTGAAGTGAACTGTCAAACAGACTTCGTTGCTAAAGACGACAATTTCCTAGCATTCGCTAATAAAGTTGCTGATGCTGCAATTGCTTCTAAAATGACTGTAGCTGACTTACAAGCACAGTTCGAAGAAGAGCGTGTACAGTTAGTAGCTAAAATTGGTGAAAACATTAATGTACGTCGTCTTCAATATGTTGAAGGTTCTTCTCTTGCTGCATACCGTCACGGTGAGCGTATTGGTGTTGTTGTTTCAGGTGAAGCTGATGCAGAAACACTTAAGCATGTAGCGATGCACGTTGCTGCTTCTCGTCCAGAGTATGTTAACCCTGAAGATGTACCAGCTGATATCGTAGAGAAAGAGCGTCAAGTTCAAATCGAAATTGCGATGAACGAAGGTAAACCAGCAGAAATCGCTGAAAAAATGGTTACTGGTCGCATGAAGAAGTTTACTGGTGAGATCTCTCTTACTGGTCAAGCATTCATCATGGAACCTAAGAAAACTGTTGGTGAAATTCTTAAAGAGAAAGGCGCATCAGTTTCTACGTTCGTACGTTTAGAAGTTGGTGAAGGCATCGAAAAGAAAGAAGAAGATTTCGCTGCTGAAGTTGCTGCACAAATCGCTGCGACTAAAGGTTAATTCTTTTTACGAAAAGAAGATGCTTGAGGCTTTGAATAGCCAATAAGATTCAATAAAATAACCGCGGTTTTTAACCTGCGGTTATTTTGTATCTCCAATACCTATTTATGTTGATTCGAGTATAAATAGGTATTGGCTTATACAATGTGTAAGCCAAGTAAACACAATCAGTCCTTCAATTACACAGAGAACATTATGAGTACAAATCCAAAACCGGCTTTTAGACGCATATTACTTAAACTTAGTGGTGAAGCATTAATGGGGGACGAAGGATTCGGTATTGATCCTAAAGTGCTAGACCGAATGGCTCAAGAAATAAAAGAGTTAATGGAGCTTGGCATTCAAGTAGGGCTAGTCATTGGCGGTGGTAACATCTTCCGCGGTGAAGGGCTAGAAAAAGCGGGTATGAACAGGGTGGTTGGTGACCATATGGGCATGCTTGCAACCGTAATGAATGGTCTAGCGATGAGAGATGCGCTTCATCGTGCATTTGTAAATGCACGTTTGATGTCTGCGGTACCATTAAATGGTGTTTGTGATAACTATAACTGGGCAGAAGCAATTAGCTTACTCAAGTCTGGCCGTGTGGTTATTTTAGCGGCAGGTACAGGCAACCCATTTTTTACTACAGACTCGGCAGCATGTTTACGCGGTATTGAGATTGAAGCTGATGCAGTATTAAAAGCGACTAAGGTTGATGGTGTGTTCTCTGCCGATCCAGTAACCAATCCGGATGCAACACTGCACCACAATATTACGTATAACAAAGTAATTGATGAAGAATTAAAGGTAATGGACTTGGCCGCATTTACGTTGGCGCGCGATCATTCATTACCAATCTGTGTATTTAATATGAACAAGCCGGGTGCACTTAAGCGCGTTGTAATGGGTGAGGAAGAAGGCACTCATATTAGCCACGCAGTTGCTGAATAATGCATTTTTTAGCGTAATTAGTAAGCGGTAACTTATTACGCTAGACGCAAAATATTAACGTATTTAAAAAGTTTAAAGACAAAAAAAGTATAGGAATCGTACTGTGATAAAAGAAATTCAAGAAGATGCGCAAAGTCGCATGGGAAAAAGCGTAGAAGCGCTAAAAAGCCAGCTATCAAAAATCCGTACAGGTCGTGCACACCCAAGCCTATTGGATGGTATAAAAGTATCTTACTATGGTGCTGATACACCATTGAATCAGGTTGCTAATGTAATCACTGAAGATTCTCGTACACTGGCTATCACTGTTTTTGATAAATCGTTAACGCCACTTGTTGAAAAAGCGATTTTAAGTTCTGATCTAGGCTTAAACCCTGCGTCAGCTGGCACAGTGATTCGTGTACCTTTACCGCCTTTAACTGAAGAACGTCGTAAAGACTTAGTTAAAATAGTTAAAGCAGAAGTTGAAAATGCACGTGTAGCGGTGCGTAATATTCGTCGTGATGCAAATGGCGATGTAAAACAGTTGCTTAAAGATAAAGAAGTGACTGAAGATGAAATGCGCCAGTCTGAAGAAGAAATTCAAAAGTTAACTGATGCTGCTATTAAGCGCATGGAAGAAGTGTTAGCTGATAAAGAAGCTGAGTTGATGGAAGTGTAACCTAGCATTGCTAGCGCGTACTTTTGGAAATTGATGAACTTACATTGAGTTCATATCGGTAACGGAAAGCATACAACGAATAAGTAAATTGCTTATTGATTTGTATGCTTTTTTTGTTTCCGTAAGAGTGATGTATATTTTTTAACTTATTCTTTAAATAACACCCCGCTGAAAAAAGGCCAGAATTACACTGTCTTAATAAAAGCGTGTGATTTTTTATTTCTCCTCATTTCCGCTAAACTCATAATTCCACGCTTGAACTTTGCCAGTTGGACTTCTCTCGGTTATACTACGCGGCGCTTTTTATAGGTGTTAGGTAGTTAAGGTGGATATTTGCTCTTAGCCT
Source organism: Flocculibacter collagenilyticus (assembly GCF_016469335.1). Taxonomy (NCBI): domain Bacteria; kingdom Pseudomonadati; phylum Pseudomonadota; class Gammaproteobacteria; order Alteromonadales; family Pseudoalteromonadaceae; genus Flocculibacter; species Flocculibacter collagenilyticus. The sequence goes on along the minus strand of NZ_CP059888.1, from coordinate 2,861,337 downwards.
GTCTGTCCACCCAATACAGGTAATTATACTAAGGCTATTTTTATGTCGTTTGAAGAACAGGTTTTGGCACAGCAGTCGCTACCTAAACATGTTGCCATTATTATGGATGGAAATGGGCGCTGGGCTCAGCAACAAGGTAAACCACGCGTGTGGGGCCATAAAAATGGCGTTGAGTCAGTGCGCGAGTCTGTGCGTTTTTGCCATAAGTTGGGTATTCAGTCGCTAACCTTATTCGCTTTTAGTAGTGAAAACTGGCGACGTCCAGAAGAAGAAGTAAGTACTCTAATGGAGTTATTTATTTTTGTTTTGAGCAATGAAGTAAAAAAGTTACACAAAAACAATGTAAAGCTCAAAGTGGTTGGAGATAAAACCCAGTTTAGTAGTAAATTGCAGCAGAAGATTAAAGACGCTGAAGCTTTAACAGCTACGAACACAGGATTAACACTGAATATAGCGGCTAATTATGGCGGCCAGTGGGATATTGTTCAAGCTGCGCAACAAGCTGCGCAACAAGTTGCCGATGGCGTGATGTCGGTGCAGGATATTAATGAGTCTTCTTTTTCACAATTTATGAATTTATCAGACCAGCCTCAATTGGACTTGTTAATTAGAACAGGCGGTGACTACCGCATAAGCAACTTCCTATTATGGCAAGCTGCATACGCAGAATTGTATTTTACAGAAGTATTGTGGCCTGATTTTAATGAAGATGTATTTTCTGAAGCCGTTGCTACTTTTGTGTCACGTGAACGACGATTTGGTTGTACGGGTGGTCAAATAAAAGCACTGATGCAGCAAGAAAGTTAAGGAATAGCCTTTTGTTAAAACAACGAATTATTACAGCATTATTATTAGCTCCATTAGTTATTGCGGCTATTTTCTATTTGCCTCCTTTGTATTTTTCATTATTTATTGCTGTTGTCATCACGCTTGGAGCGTGGGAGTGGGGGCCATTTATGGGCTTCACAAGCAAGGTACAGCGTATCGCATTCTGTGTGCTGTTATTTGGAGTGATGGCAATAACACAATTTATGGTGCCCGCTGAAAACATTTGGGTGGGTGATAACCAACTTGCTATGCCCTACCAAGTGGGAGTGGTAACAGCCGCTGTGTGGTGGGCGCTATCGTTAGCATTTATTTTAATTTATCCTCGCGGTCAGCGTGTTTGGCGTAAAAATATTGCCGTTAAAGGTGCTTTTGGCTTGCTGACTTTGTTACCGGCATGGTTAGCAATAAATGCATTACGCCATATGAATTATGAGCAAGACGCATTTTTTGGTGCATGGATGATATGCATCGTATTAGGCATTGTTTGGGCAACCGACATTGGCGCTTACTTCTCTGGTAAGTCATTTGGAAAACACAAATTAATGCCTAATGTAAGTCCAAATAAAACAATGGAAGGCTTACTTGGCGGGGTGTTGTTTGCGGTGTTATTTGTATTAGCCATTTCTTATTATCATGATGTTTCTCATTCCCTATGGTTGGAATATGCCTTTTTTACGGCGATTATCGCGTTGGCGTCAGCGGTTGGTGACTTAAGTGAAAGTATGCTAAAGCGTGATGCTGGTATCAAAGATAGTGGTAAGTTACTACCTGGGCATGGTGGTGTGTTAGATCGCATTGATAGCTTAACAGCAGCGGCACCTGTGTTTATTGTTATCTATAGCTTTTGGGGATAACCATGCAATCACTTTGCATTTTAGGTGCAACCGGTTCAATAGGTAAAAGTACACTGGATGTTGTCCGCAAGAATCCTGATTTATATCGAGTGGAAAGTTTAACTGCCAACAGCAATATCAATGAGCTGTTGTTGCAAATTATTGAGTTTAAACCCACTCGTGTTGTTGTGGTTAATGAGAAGGCAGCAGATCAATTAAGCGTTAAATTAAAAGCACATACTGAAATAGATGCAGTTGATGTTTTGCACGGCGAACAAGCGTTATGCCAAGTGGCGCAAGACATGAATGTGGATATGGTAATGGCCGCGATTGTAGGTGCGGCAGGACTATTACCTACACTGGCCGCCGTTAGAGCGGGTAAAAAAGTGTTACTAGCTAATAAAGAGTCATTAGTCATGTCTGGTGAACTCTTTATGAATGAAGTAATTAGGCACAATGCAATCTTGCTGCCTATTGATAGTGAGCACAATGCAATTTTTCAGTGTATGCCTTTTGATGTTCAAAAAAGTGCATACCAGCATCATTTCGCCGACCAAGGCGTATCTAAAATTTTACTGACTGGCTCTGGTGGCCCTTTTTTAAATACTCCTATCTCTGACTTGTCTTGTGTGACACCTGAACAAGCTGTAGCCCATCCTAACTGGTCTATGGGACGAAAGATTTCAGTAGACTCGGCAACCATGATGAATAAAGGGCTAGAGTTTATTGAAGCTAAGTGGCTATTTAATGCAAGTGCTGAAGATATTGAAGTAGTGATCCATCCGCAAAGTGTTATTCACTCCATGGTGCAATATGTGGATGGCTCGGTGATTGCTCAAATGGGCAACCCAGATATGCGCACGCCTATTGCACATGCTATGGCCTTTCCTCAGCGAATTGACTCAGGTGTTAAGCCTCTTAACTTTTTTGAATGTAAAGATTTTACTTTTACTGAACCCGATTTTGCCCGTTATCCGTGCTTAGCACTTGCTATTGAAGCGTGTAATCAAGGGCAGGGCGCTACCACCGTGCTAAATGCAGCGAATGAAATAGCGGTAGAGGCGTTTTTAAATAACCAACTTGGTTTTACTGACATTGCTACGGTTGTTAAACACTCGATGACCGCTATCGGCTCACCCCGTGCTGAAAGTATTGATGATGTATTAGCAATTGATAATGCCGCACGCGTTGTTGCGAATGAGTGGCTGAACAGTAATAAGCGTCAAGGTTATATGAATGTTTGATTTTATTTGGAACTTAGCGTCTTTTGTTGTCGCACTTGGCTTATTAATTACTATTCATGAATATGGTCACTTTTGGGTGGCACGACGCAATGGAGTAAAAGTACTTCGCTTCTCTATTGGTTTTGGTAAGCCCATTTGGCGCAAGGTAGGGCGTACTGGGACAGAGTATGTGATTGCGTTAATTCCTCTAGGTGGTTACGTGCGTATGCTAGATCAGCGAGTTGATGATGTAGCGCCAGAAGATGAATCGGTATCCTTTAATAGTAAAAGTGTTTGGCAGAGAATGGCGATTGTTGCTGCCGGACCGTTTGCTAATTTTATATTTGCAGTTTTTGCGTTATGGCTGGTTTATTTAATTGGAATTCCAAGCGTTAAACCAGTTATTCAGAATGTTGAAGCTAACTCTATCGCTGCTGTTGCGGGTGTAGAGGGCGATCAACAAATTATTGCTGTTGATGGACAAAAAACGCCAGACTGGGGAGCAGTAAATTTAGCTTTTGTGGGCAAGATTGGTGAGCAAAGCTTAGAGTTGGAAACACGCTCAATTCATGACCAAATGACAAAAAAATATACATTAACACTTTCAAATTGGAACTTTGCGCCAGATAAGGAGTCTTCTTTATCGAGCTTAGGTATTACCCCTTATAGTGCAACAGTAACAACGATTGTTGATGGTATTTCTGATGACAGTGCTGCACAACGTGCAGGAATATTAGTTGGTGATGAAATACTGCGTATTGATGGCTTGTATATTGATACGTGGAAAGATGCAGTTCAAATTATTCAAAACAGCCCTAATAAAGCACTGATTATTGAGGTTAAGCGTAATAACGCTAATTTGTCATTAACGGTTACGCCTGATGGAAGGCAAACTAGTGATGGCTTTACTCAAGGCTTTTTGGGCGTTAGTCCCAAAGTATTACCACTGGCTGATGAATTTCGCATTAATTTGCAGTACGGCATAATTGAAAGCTTAATTAAAGGGGCTGAAAAAACATGGCAGCTAGTTGAACTAAGCTTCAATATGATTGGAAAGTTACTGGTCGGTGACGTTTCGGTTAAAAGTTTAAGTGGACCAATTTCAATAGCGCAAGGTGCTGGAGATAGCGCAGGATATGGCTTAGTATACTTTCTTAGCTTTTTAGCGTTAATCAGTGTAAATTTAGGCGTTATTAATTTATTACCGCTACCCATTTTGGATGGTGGACACTTATTTTATTATGTAATTGAACTTCTGCGTGGCAAACCTGTCTCTGAAAAGACGCAAGAAGCAGGATTTAAAATCGGTGCATTAGTATTATTTGCGTTAATGAGTATAGCTCTATTGAACGATATCTCACGCCTTGGATAACTCAGGAAGTAAAAACAAACAATGGCATTAAAGAATTTATTAATAGCTTCGACACTGGTAGGAGCAAGTATTGCTGCAACTACACCAGTTCATGCAGAAGAACGCTTTGTAGTTGATGATTTAGCAGTAAATGGTTTACAGCGAGTTACCTTAGGTGCTGCATTAACGTATATTCCATTTAGCATTGGTGATGAAGTTTCTGACTTCACTGTTTCTCAAACCGTTAAAGCCCTCTATCTGTCAGGTCACTTTGACGATATCGAAGTCTATAAAGATGGCAATAAAGTTATATTTGAAGTAACTGAACGCCCAACCATCAGCGATATTACGTTTGAAGGTAATGACGATATTAAAGATGAGCAACTTCAAGATAGTTTAAAAAATAATAATATCGTAGTCGGTGAGCCGCTAGATAAAACCCTTTTAACGGGGATAGAAAATGGCTTAATTGATTTTTTCCACGGTGTCGGTAAATATAACGCTAAAGTTGAAGCCGTAGTAACGTATCTACCACGTAATCGAGTTAGGCTTCAACTGGAGTTTGAAGAAGGCGAAGCTGCCTCTGTAAGGCAAATCAACATTGTCGGTAATGAACTTTTTTCAGATGAAGAGCTATTAAAGAATATTGAATCTCAGCAAGATTTGCCGTGGTGGAAATTCTTTTCAAGTGACCGTTATCAAAAACAAGCGCTTCAAGGTGATCTAGAAACTATTCGCAGCCATTACTTAGACCGCGGCTATTTGCGTTTCAATGTTGAATCTAATCAGGTATCGGTTAGTCCTGATAAAGAGTCTGTATATGTTACCTTTAACGTCTCTGAAGGCGAGCAGTATACCGTTAAGGGCTACGACTTTATTGGTGACTTATTAGGTAAAGAAGATTTTGTTAAAAAGTTCATCCCAATTAAAACAGATGAACTCTATAACGGTGCATTAGTAACTCATACTGAAGAGATGATTTCTAACTATTTAAGTAGCTTTGGTTACGCAAACTCTGAAGTTAGAACAATTCCAGAAATTGATGATGAGAAAAAAGAAGTCCATCTAACTATTTCGGTAAATCCAGGCAAACGCATTTATGTTAGACGCATAGATTTTGTAGGTAACGAAGCAACTGCAGATGAAGTACTACGTCGTGAAGTTAGGCAAATGGAAGGTGCTTGGTTATCTAATAATTCATTGGATTTATCTAAAAACTATCTACAACGCTTAAAGTACTTAGAAAAAATTGAATATGAAACACATCCTGTACCAGGGGAAGATGACTTGGTCGATGTTGTATTTGATGTGAAAGAACAACCTTCTGGCTCATTCCAAGCAGGTGTATCTTACGGTAGTTATAGTAAGTTAGCATTCCAAGCAGGTATTCAACATGATAACTTTTTAGGTACAGGTAACCGTGTTGGAATTAATTTAAATACCTATAGCGCAGCACAGAATATTAGTTTGTCTTATACAGACCCTTACTTTACGATGGATGGAATAAGCTTAGGTGGGAATATTTTTTATAGTAACTTTGATGCTGGTAGCGCTCAGTTAGTTAGGTATAAAAATAAATCTTATGGTATTGGTCTTACAACCAGCTTCCCTATATTTGAGTTTAATCGGTTGCAGTTTGGTGCCACCTTTAAGTCTAATGAAGTATCGCAACTGCAAGAATACGAGCAAATTAAGAACTATATAGCGCTATATTCAGATCCGAATGATCCGGATGGTGGGTTAGAATTTGACAATATAGAGCTTTTCGCAGGTTGGTCTCGTAGTACACTTAATAGAGGGCTGTTTCCTACCGCGGGTTCAAACCAAAGCTTGTCGATGGTTGTTTCAACACCAAATTCTGACAATAAGTTCTTTAAACTAAATTTTGACTCTCGCTTTTATTTCCCATTGACGAATGATCATAGTTGGTCATTATTAACTCGTTTAAAAATGGGCTATGGTAATGGTTACGGAGAAAAAAATGGTATTGAGTTAACATTACCATTTTCAGAAAACTTCCGTTTAGGTGGTAAAGAGGTTCGCGGTTTTGAAAATAATATTATAGGCCCTAGAGCGGTATATTTGTCTCCAACAGAAATTGGCGGTGGCGGAGATCCTATTAATGGAGGCGGTGTCATTGGTGTTGGCAATGACTTTGATAGCATAGGTGTATCGTTACGCTCAACGGGTGGTAACGCAATGGTTCATACTGGCTTAGAGCTTATCTTCCCAACACCTTTCTTATCTGAAGACTTTACTAATTCAGTAAGAACAAGTTTATTTGTTGATGTAGGTAACGTTTGGGATACTGAATTTGATTTAAATCGATTCAGCCACCTTTCGCAAACTGAGCAAGATAAGTTATCGGATTACTCTGACCCTGGTTTATATCGTGCTTCGGCGGGTTTATCTATTCAGTGGATATCACCGATGGGGCCGATGGCATTCAGTTTTGCTAAAACACTAAAAGAACAGACGGGTGATGAAACAGAAGTATTTAGTTTCAACATCGGAACAACATTCTAATTATAATAAATCTAATTTATACATGAAGGAGTTATACCTTGAAATCATTAGTTAAAAATACAGCAGTTGCTCTATTAGCATCATTAACGTTAGCTGGTACTGCACAAGCAGCTGATCAAAAAATCGCGACTGTGGATGTACAATCTATTTTCACTCAAATCCCTCAAGCGAAAGATATTCAAGAGACAATCAAAAACGAATTTGCTGAAAAGTTTACAGAAGTGAGCAAGCTAGAAAGTGATATCAAATTTAACTTAGAAAAGCTAAAGCGTGATGGTGCAACCATGAGCAACGCTCAACAAGAAGAGCTTAAAACTAAGATCACTAACTTACAGCAAGAATACCAAGCTAAAGGTAAGCCTCTGCAAGATGAACTACAGCGCCGTCAAGTTGAAGAGCGTAATAGATTGTTAGCGCTTATCAAGCAGGCAATTGATGCTGAAGCTCAAAACGGTAAATACGATCTTGTGCTTCACAAAAATGCGGTTGCATTTGTTAAAGGCGAAGCAGATATTTCGAGCAAAATTGTTGATCGTGTAAGTAAAATTAAGTAAAAATTTAATCAGCAGATAGGTAGGATAAATTAGTTATCTATGAAAATAACTTTATCTGAAATTGCTAAACTGTTGGGCGCTGAATTACAAGGCGACCCAACGGTTGTGATTGATAGCATAGCAACGCTACAAGCAGCAAATAAGAACCAAATAACGTTTCTCTCCAATAGTAAATATCGCAAATATCTTGATGACTCAAATGCAGCAGCTGTATTGCTTACCGAAAAAGATGTGCCTTATTGCTCAACTAACAAGCTAATTCTGGCTAACCCGTATGTTGGTTACGCTAAGCTTGCCCAGTTTTTAGATAATACACCGGATGCAGCCACAGACATTCACCCAACAGCGCAAATTTCTGACACTGCAACGATTGGTAGTGGTGTAAGTATTGGCGCTAACGCGGTTATTGAAGAAGGTGTACATTTAGCTGACGATGTTCAAATTGGAGCTGGATGCTTTATTGGTCGAAATGCTTCAATTGCCAAAAGTACCAAATTATGGGCGAACGTAACCGTTTATCACGAAGTCAGTATTGGTGAGCAATGCTTAGTACAATCTGGTGCAATAATTGGTGCGGATGGTTTTGGTTATGCGAATGATCAGGGCCAGTGGGTTAAAATACCCCAAGTTGGCAGTGTAGTCATTGGGAACCGAGTTGAAATTGGTGCTAACACCTGTATTGACCGAGGTGCGCTAGATAATACTGAAATAGCTGATGGCGTTATCATTGATAACTTATGTCAAATTGCACATAACGTTCATATTGGTGAAAACAGTGCAGTTGCAGGTATGACAGTCATTGCAGGCAGTGTTGTGATTGGCCGTAACTGTACGATTGCCGGTGCATCTGCAATTAATGGCCATATCGAAATCTGCGATGGGGTTCACATTAGTGGTATGTCTATGATTATTAAACCTATCACTGAGCCGGGCGTTTACTCTTCAGGTATACCAGCGTCTACCAATAGAGCTTGGCGCAAGAATGCGACACGTTTTGGTCAGCTTGATGAAATGCATAAACGTATTAAGCAGCTGGAAGCTGCATCTAAAGATGAAAAATAATAGGAAGTAAGCTGTGGCTAACGAACTAAACACAATAGATATTCAAGAGATTATGGCGTTGTTACCGCATCGCTATCCATTCTTACTTGTAGACAGAGTATTAGACTACAAAGAAGGTGAATATCTTCACGCTATTAAAAATGTGTCGGTAAATGAGCCGATGTTTACAGGACACTTTCCCGATAGGCCTATTTTTCCAGGCGTTCTCATTTTAGAAGCACTAGCGCAAGCCACTGGTTTATTAGGGTTTAAAACTGTGCAAGATACTTCTGATAACGAGCTATACTTATTCGCAGGTGTCGACAACGCTAGATTTAAACAACCTGTATTGCCAGGAGACACAATGCATTTGCACGTTGAGTTCTTAAAAGAACGCAGAGGCATTTGGAAGTTTAATGCAGAAGCTAAAGTAGATGGCAAAACGGTTTGCTCTGCGGAAATTATGTGTGCGAGAAGAGAGTTTAATTAGTGACAATATTTAGTGGAATTCATTCATCAGCAATTGTTGAGCAAGGTGCAAAAATTGGGCGTAACGTTGTTATTGGCCCATGGTGTTATGTTGGTAATGAAGTTGAAATCGGTGATGACACGGTTTTAGAGTCTCATGTTGTAGTGAAAGGACCCACTAAAATTGGTAAAAATAATCGTATTTTTCAATTTTCTTCAATTGGTGAAGAATGCCAAGATAAAAAATACAAAGGTGAGCGCACTGAATTGATTATTGGCGACAATAATATTTTCAGAGAATGCGTTACTATTCACCGTGGTACAGTACAAGATAGCAGTATTACAACGATTGGTAGTGATAACTTGTTTATGGCGTATGTACACATCGCGCATGACTGTATTGTTGGTGATCATAATATATTCGCAAATAACGCAACGATCGCAGGCCATGTTGAAGTAGGTGACTGGGCAATACTTGGTGGCTTTACTGGTGTGCATCAATTTTGTAAAGTTGGTTCGCACAGTTTCTGTGGGGTAGGTTCTGTAGTTGTAAAAGATGTTCCGCCTTATGTCATGGCCGCAGGGCAAAATGCAACACCTTTTGGGTTGAACTCGGAAGGGTTAAAGCGTCGAGGCTTTAGTAAAACTGCGATTACAGAAATTAAGCGTGCATACCGTACAGTCTACCGAAAAGGCTTAACGATTGACGAGGCTAAGCAAGAGCTACAAGAAAGTGCACAAGCGTATCCCGAAGTGAAAGCATTTATTGATTTTATAGCCGACTCTCCTAGAGGCATTATTCGCTAAACCATGACCACAAAAAAAATTACGATAGGAATTGTCGCCGGGGAACACTCCGGCGATATTTTAGGTGAAGGATTAATAAAAGCCCTAAAGCATCAATATCAAACAGAAATTGCAAATAGCAATGCGTTGCCAAATGAACAAGTGGAATTAGAGTTTGTTGGCATAGGTGGACCAAGGATGAATGCTCTAGGTTGCCGCTCATTGTTTGCTATGGAAGAGTTGGCGGTAATGGGTTTGGTTGAAGTGCTGTCAAGATTGCCACGTTTATTGTCAGTCAGAAAACAATTAGTAAAATATTTTACTGAAAACCCACCCGATGTGTTTATTGGTATAGATGCACCTGACTTTAATTTAGGCTTAGAGCTCAAATTAAAACAGCAGGGAATTAAGACCGTTCACTATGTGAGTCCATCTGTTTGGGCATGGCGACAAAAACGTATATTTAAAATTGCTGAAGCAACAAATTTGGTACTTGCACTATTGCCATTTGAAAAAGCATTCTACGATAAATACCAAGTGCCATGTGAGTTTGTAGGGCACACCCTTGCCGATGATATTCCTTTAATTCCAAACACATTAGCCTATCGCCATGAATTAAGCTTGCCAACAAAAGCACGCATACTTGCTGTTTTGCCGGGTAGTCGAGGTTCAGAAATCTCGATGTTAGCGTCGCCTTTTTTTGCAGCAATTGAACAGTTACAGCGTAACGATGCTGAGTTAGTGGTGGCCGTGCCTTGTGTTGATGAACATAAAAAAAGCATGGTGATGCAAATTCAACAACTAGTAGCACCATCCTTAAAGGTTCATTATTTTATTGGGCAGTCTCGAGAAGTGATGGGGGCAGCAGATGGTATCCTACTAGCTTCTGGTACAGCCACGCTTGAAGCAATGCTATTAAAGAAGCCAATGGTAGTGGCTTATAAATTTAAGTGGCTTTCTTTTCAAATTTTCAAGCGTTTAGTTAAAGCGCGCTTTTTCTCGTTGCCAAACTTGTTGGCAGATAAAGCATTAGTGCCAGAATTATTGCAAGATGAAGTGAATACCGAGCAACTTGTCTCATCAGTTAACCAGATGCTAAGTAGCGATAGCAGCGAATTAGTCACGCACTATACGCAGTTACATCAAACAATAAAGTTAGATGCGAGCAAAAAGTCTGCTGAGGCAGTTTACGCATTACTATCAAATAACTAGTCATCATACCCGTATTAGTGCTAGTGTCGTTTTATAAGAAGAAATAGATTTATGATGCCGTTTATCCGTAAACCGTATACCTTAATTGCTGGCGTTGACGAAGTGGGTCGAGGACCATTAGTTGGTGATGTTGTTACCGCTGCAGTTATTCTAGATCCGAATAATCCTATTATTGGGCTTGCTGACTCAAAAAAGATCAGTGAAAAGAAACGTGATTTACTGTACCCCGAAATAATAGAAAAAGCACTCGCTTGGTCTATTGGAAGAGCTTCTGTTGCTGAGATTGATGAGTTAAATATTTTACATGCAACTATGCTGGCGATGCAGCGAGCAGTGGCAGGGTTATCCATTAAACCTGAGTATGTGTATATTGATGGGAACCGTTGCCCCCAATTATCAGTGCCAAGTGAAGCTGTCATTAAAGGTGATAGCTTGGTCGCTGAAATAAGTGCCGCATCGATTATTGCGAAGGTTACTCGAGATAAAGAAATGGTAGAACTAGATAATCAATACCCTGATTATGGTTTTGCCAAGCATAAAGGCTATCCAACAAAAGAGCATCTAGCGCAATTAGTACAATTGGGCGCAACGCCTTTTCATCGTAAAAGCTTTAAGCCAGTTCAACAAGCACTAATCGCCACACAACAAGGGTAAAAAGTAATGCCAGATGACCCGCAATTTATTCACCTTCGTATCCATAGTGACTTTTCTATGGTGGATGGCGTCAGTAAAGTTAAGCCGATTGTTGCTAAAGTAAAAGAATGCAACATGCCTGCAATGGCTATTACTGATCAGATGAATATGTGCGGCCTGGTTAAATATTATGGTGCCGCGCACGGTTCAGGTATTAAGCCTATAATTGGTGCAGACATGTGGGTTCAGTCTGACGAGTTGGAAGGTGAGCAGTTCAGGCTAACACTTTTAGCGATGAATAATCAGGGTTATAAAAATATAACGCTGTTAATTTCTAAAGCATACGAACGCGGGCATGTTGAACATAGACCCGTTATTGATAAAGCATGGTTAGCCGAGCTAAATGAAGGGATTATCATTCTTTCAGGCGCTAAAGACGGTGATATTGGTATTGCGTTATTAAAGGGAAATAACCAACTTGCCGAACAGGTAGCTACTTTTTATCAGACTCATTTTGACAACCGCTTTTATTTGGAGTTAATCCGCACCAACCGAGCCAACGAAGAAGATTATTTACATCTTGCTGTTCAGTTTGCCGCCTATGCAAATTTACCTGTTGTAGCCACCAACGAAGTTGTTATTTTAAGCAAAGACGATTTTGAAGCACATGAAATTCGTGTGGCCATTCATGATGGGTATACGTTGGATGATCCGCGACGTCCTAAGCTTTATAGCGAAGAGCAGTACTTAAGAACCGAAGAAGAAATGTTGGCATTGTTTTCCGACATTCCCGAAGCCATTGCTAATACGGTAGAAATCGCTAAACGCTGTAATGTAACAGTGAGATTGGGCGAATACTTTTTACCTAACTTCCCAACAGGAAAATTATCAACCGAAGACTTTTTAGTTAAAGTTTCTGAGGAAGGGTTAGAAGAGCGTTTAGCGTTTTTGTTTCCAGATCCTGAAGAACGTGCAGATAAACGTGGTGAGTACGACGAACGTCTTAAAATTGAACTAGACGTAATTAACCAAATGGGTTTTCCCGGATACTTCTTAATCGTAATGGAGTTCATCCAGTGGAGTAAGGATAACGATGTTCCGGTAGGCCCTGGGCGAGGCTCAGGTGCAGGCTCATTAGTCGCTTACGCATTAAATATTACTGATTTGGATCCTCTTGAATTTGACTTACTATTCGAACGCTTTCTAAACCCTGAACGTGTATCGATGCCCGATTTTGATATCGATTTTTGCATGGATAACCGTGATAAAGTTATCGATCATGTGTCTAAATTATACGGGCGTGATGCGGTATCTCAAATAATCACATTCGGCACCATGGCGGCAAAAGCCGTTGTTCGAGATGTTGGGAGGGTACTTGGTCATCCCTATGGCTTTGTTGATCGCATTTCAAAATTGATCCCACCCACACCGGGAATGACCTTAGATAAGGCATTTGAAGAAGAGCCAGAATTACCCCACCTTTACAAACAAGACGAAGATGTGCGCGAGCTTATTGATATGTGTCGTAAGCTTGAAGGTTGTACACGTAATGCTGGTAAGCATGCAGGTGGTGTTGTTATTTCACCGACTACCATCACTGATTTCGCACCACTTTATTGTGACGATGAAGGACGACAGCCGGTTACGCAATTTGATAAAAATGATGTTGAAGAAGCAGGCTTAGTAAAATTCGACTTTTTAGGTTTACGTACACTCACTATCTTAAAGTGGGCGGTAGATATGGCCAACGAAAAGTTAGTGAAAGAAGGTAAAGCATTAATTGATATTAATGCAATTCCACTTGAAGACAGTCGCAGTTTTGACATGCTAAAACGAGCAGAAACAACAGCGGTTTTCCAGCTGGAATCAAGCGGTATGAAAAGCTTGATAAGTAAGTTATTACCTGACTGTTTTGAAGATATTATTGCACTAGTAGCACTGTTTCGACCAGGACCACTAGATTCAGGCATGGTAGATAACTTTGTTGACCGAAAACACGGTCGAGAAGAAGTCTCATATCCAGATGCCAATTATCAGCATGAATTATTAAAACCCGTCCTTGAGCCCACTTACGGCATTATTTTATACCAAGAGCAAGTAATGCAAATTGCGCAGGTATTAGCCGGTTATACACTTGGTGGTGCCGACATGTTGCGTCGTGCAATGGGTAAGAAAAAGCCCGAGGAAATGGCAAAGCAACGAACAACCTTTAAAGAAGGGGCTATCAATAACGATATTGACGGCGAACTATCAATGAAAATATTCGATTTGGTAGAGAAGTTCGCGGGTTATGGTTTTAACAAGTCACACTCGGCTGCTTATGCATTAGTTTCATTTCAAACACTATGGATGAAGTGCCATTATCCAGCTGAGTTTATGGCTGCTGTAATGTCAGCCGATATGGATAATACCGACAAAATAGTTACACTTATTGACGAATGTAACCGAATGAAATTAAAAATCATTCCGCCAGATGTAAATGCAGGGTTATATAAGTTTACCGTTAATGATAACGGTGAAATAGTATATGGTATTGGTGCCATTAAAGGTGTTGGTGAAGGCCCTGTAGAAGCCATTTTGGAAGCTAGAAAGAAGCACGGCAGTTTCAAAGACTTATTTGATTTTTGTGCGAAGGTCGACTTAAAGAAAATTAATAAGCGTGTGTTAGAAAAGCTGATTTTAGCGGGGGCGATGGATAAGCTAGGTATCTCACCTGAGCAAGGGCATCGTGCTACATTAATGGCAACAATTACTGATGCCATGCGTGCTGCCGACCAACATGCTAAAGCTGAACAAATGGGACAAAGCGATTTATTTGGTTTGCTAGCTTCTGAGTCAGAGCAAGTTGAGCAACCATTTAACGAAGTAGAAGCATGGGCCGATAAAAAATGGCTAGAAGGTGAACAAGAAACGCTAGGATTATACCTAACTGGCCACCCGATCAATGCTTATGAGCGCGAAATTCGCCATTATGCACCCGGAAGGCTAGTTGACTTAGAGCCTGGGCGAAGAGATCAGGTTGCTGTAGCGGTCGGTTTGGTCATTGGTGTGCGCGTTTTGGTAAATAAAAATAATAAAAAGTGGGCTTTAGTTACATTAGATGATAAAAGTGCACGTATCGATGTGCGTTTATTTCCTGCTGATTACGAAAAGTTTCAAGATTTGCTGCAAAAAGACAAAATCTTGGTGGTATCTGGACAGGTCAGCTTTGATAACTTTAGCGGTGGTAATACAATGACCGGCCGTGATGTAATAGACATAATAAGTGCTCGTGAAAAGTACTTAAAATCTATTAAGCTAAAGTTACATCAACAGAATTTAAATGAGCAGTTTTTATCTAAGTTGAAACTTGCATTACAGCCATTTCAACAAGGTGCAACGCCAATCCAAATTGATTATACGCGGGAAGACGCGCAAGCAGTGATCGACTTAGGAACTAAATGGCGAGTTACACCAACAGATGAACTGCTTTATGAGCTTAGGATGCTAAGCTCACAACAACTAGAATTAATATTTTAAAAAGCTGAGCGTAATTTAATGAGTTTGAACTATCTAGATTTTGAACAACCCATTGCTGATTTAGAAGCAAAAATTGAAGAATTAAAGAATGTTAATCGATCTGGTTCATTAGATCTTGGTTTAGAGCAAGAAATCAGTCAACTTAAAGAAAAAAGTGTTGAATTAACAACAAAAATCTTCTCTGATCTAGAAGCTTGGCAGGTTGCAAAAGTAGCTCGCCATCCCCTTCGTCCCTACACAAAAGATTACATTGATCGTATTTTTACAGAGTTTGATGAATTGGCAGGTGATCGCGCTTTCGCTAATGATCCAGCTATTATTGGTGGTGTTGCGCGTTTAGATGGTCAGCCAGTTATGGTTATTGGTCAGCAAAAAGGACGCGATACGGCAGAAAAAATTAAGCGCAATTTTGGTATGCCAAAACCAGAAGGGTATCGTAAAGCGTTACGCTTAATGGAAATGGCCGAGCGTTTTAAAATGCCAATTATTACTTTTATTGACACGCCTGGTGCTTATCCGGGTGTTGGCGCTGAAGAGCGCGGCCAAAGTGAAGCCATTGCACGTAATTTGAAAGTGATGTCGGCTTTAAAAGTGCCCACTATTTGTACTGTTATCGGTGAAGGCGGTTCAGGCGGTGCGTTGGCAATTGGCGTGGGTGACCGTGTTAACATGCTTCAATACAGTACATACTCTGTTATTTCTCCTGAAGGGTGCGCATCTATTTTATGGAAAAGTGCAGATAAAGCGGAATTAGCTGCTGAAGCAATGGGTATAACAGCACCACGCTTAAAAGAATTAGATCTTATTAATAGTATGATAGAGGAGCCATTAGGCGGTGCGCACAGAGATATGGATAAGATGGCACTTAACTTAAAGGCGATGATCAAAAAAGATCTTGCTGAGCTTGAAGAAATGTCGATAGACGATTTACTCGCTAGCCGCTATAAACGTATTATGTCGTTTGGTTATTGCTAAATAAGTTCTATTACTTATTTTCACTGCTAAAAATTTGTAATAACCGCCTTAGGGCGGTTTTTTATTGCTTATTATTTAATCCTATCTTCAGCGCTAGCATGACTAATAGGTATTTGCTAAAAAGGTATTTGCTAACATGCACCAGATTCACCAGCATATTGCTAATAAATTATTGTCACTTTCTCTTAGCCGGTACTCTGAAATAGTGATTGCTTACAGCGGTGGATTAGATTCAACGGTTTTATTACACGCGATAGCCCAATTACAAAAAAACCACAGCATATCAACCATTAGAGCGTTTCATGTCCACCATGGAATTAGTGAGTTTGCTGATTCATGGTTGCAGCATTGCCAAGCGTTTTCAGCTTCGCTTGATGTTAGCTTTTCGTATAAGCAAGTTAAACTAGTAAAGAAAAGTAGAACCAGCACAGAGCAACAAGCGCGTGAATTAAGATATCAAGCTATAAAAGAGACGTTAACTGGTCCCGCCATTGTGGTAACAGGACAGCATGCTGACGATCAAGTTGAAACCTTATTACTTCAACTTAAACGTGGTGCTGGGTTGAAGGGGTTATCAGGCATGCCAGAGTCGATGGCTTTTACTGAAGATGCATTATTGGTAAGACCGTTATTAGATATTTCACGGAAAGCGTTAGAAGCCTATGCACAATTTTACCAACTTTCTTGGGTAGAAGATGATAGTAATACTGACACTAACTACGATCGAAATTTTTTACGCCATAATGTACTGCCCATTTTAACTGAGCACTGGCAAGGTTTTCGTCACACCGTTACACGAAGTATGCGTCATATTGCACAAGCTGATGAATTGCTGGATGAGTATGTTCAGCAAGATTATAAGGCGGCGGTTGATGGGGCTGCGTTAAGTGTTATTAAGTTGCAGGAATACTCTGAAGTCAGGCAAAAATACGTACTTAGATACTGGTTTGCGCAACATAAACTTCAAATGCCGAGTGAGTCCATCCTGCAGCAAATAATTAAACAGTTTGTTTGTAATACTTCTGAAGTCTCTTCACAAAATACTAAACTTGGAAACGATGCGGTAGTGTCGTTTTCAGGGATACAGGTGCGCGGCTATAAAGGCTATTTATATTGTTTGCCTAAGCTGTTAGGAAAAAAAGATTACCAGTGCAACGTGGATACTTATCAAGCGTTATCAACTACGAGCAACAGTGATAACACTTGCACTGTATCTATTGATTCATCAACACTTTTACCTGCTCAATTAGGCCATATTAGTTTGTCCTTACCTGCAAACGTAAATTGTGCTGTAAAAGCACCGTACTTGTATGAACAAAAACAAAATCAACCACGTAATGATGAATGTGCGAGTAACTTTTACAATGAATTAGCACTACACTTTGTACTCAACACACTTAATGTAGCGCTACCCGGTCGTCGGTCTGAAATAATAGTCACTTTTCCTCATATATATGAAGATAAGGAATTGGTATTACCAAAAAAAATTAAAATTGCAGGACGCGAGCATGCTAAATCTTTAAAGCAAATATACAAGGAGTATAACGTTCCGCCGTGGTTACGGATGTATTTACCATGTGTATTCATTGATAACCAGCTGGCTGCTATTGCAGGTGTGTGTGTGGCTGAGGGCTATGACGCTAAGTTGTTTGACAGGGAAAGTGAATATGTTCTCGAGATAACGTGGCACAATAAATCAAGATCATGAATCGGCAGATAAGGAATAAATAATGACTAACCCTAGCGACATCACGCATCAAGATGTACTTAATTTTTGGTTTGAAGAGTTATCGGCAGAAGACTGGTTCAAAAAAAGTGACGAACTTGATCAAATCATTACGGCTAAATTTGCAACAACATTAAATAAAGCGAAAGCTGGGGAGCTGTTTGAGTGGCGTAGCACTGCAAAAGGTCGGTTGGCAGAAATCATTGTGTTAGATCAATTCTCACGCAATATTCATAGAGACACGCCGTTAGCATTCTCAGCTGACAGTTTAGCTCTTATCCTTGCGCAGGAAGCGCTATTACATGAATATGACAGGCAGCTAACTAATCAAGAAAAAGCATTTTTGTATATGCCGTTTATGCACAGTGAATCAAAAGCTATCCATAAAATTGCTGAGAAATTGTTTAATCAAGATGGTTTAGAGCATAACTATACTTTTGAATTAGAGCATAAAAAGATCATTGATAAATTTGGTCGTTATCCACACAGAAATAACATTTTAAAGCGCGAATCAACCCAGCAAGAGCTGGAATTTTTAAAACAGCACAATGGTTTTTAGTAGGTTAATGGTGTTTCCATTGTCTAAATAGGTAAACCCCCCTGAAATTTTCACAAATGGTTGAATTGCTGCTATTTTTAAAGTAACGCAATTTTAAGTGTAGAATTTGTGGATAAATCATCGCAAGAATTACTGCTTTCATTAAGTAGGCTTGTAAAAACTATGCATGACTCGGATTCGATTCATCGCATGTTAGTCAGTTTGCAAGCTGAAATTCGCTCTCAGTTACATTTCAATGATGTATGGCTTTATTTGTTTAAAGAAAGCGATCCTAACAAAATGGAGTTGATAGATTTTCGTGGTGAGCACAACGGTTCTCATGCTTTTTCTGATGAAAATAAATCTGAGAGATTTCAAGCCATTCAGACTGTCGATATAAAAGACGACAAATGGCTCGAAGAAGTATTTTCTAGTGACACTCCTGTTTTTACCGCTGACGCACGCACCGAGTCTAGGATGGATAAATCGGTAGTTGATAAGATGGGAATAGTTTCTTTGCTAAACGGACTAGTTTGCTTAGGACAAGAGCAGTTTGGTGTACTTTGCACAGGCTCGTTTGATGATGCAACGCCAATAACCTTGTCTAAAGAGCAACTATCTTACTTTTCTGTACTGACCAGTCTATTGGCCGTAAATATTAATCGTGTACAGAGTATTTATTTAACTGATGTTGACCCCTTAACCCAAATAAATAATAGAAAAGGGTTTGTAAAAGTTGCATCTAAACAACTAAAAATGGCTACTCGCGATAAGTGCAGTGTTGCTATTGTTGCCATAAATATAAAAAATTTTTCTAGTGTTAATGCTAAGTATGGCCACCACATTGGTGATCAAGTTCTAGTGCACTTTGCAGCAAAACTAAGCTCAATCATTCGGGATTCTGATGAAGCAGCGAGAGAAGCGGGGGACTGTTTTTTATTGTCATTGTATGGTGTAAGCGATGCGCTGTCGGTGCAGCACCTTATTAATAAAGTTCACTTTAATTGCAATAAAATTAACTTTGAAGGTGTTATGGTTCACTTAGAATTCGAAATAAACTTTGCCATGTTCCCCAATGATGATAAAGAACTTGAGGCACTAATCGAGCTAGCTACCAACCAAAATAACTCAAAATAACCACCTAAATACAAGCATACTTTTTTCTTTAGCTGTAATTCCATTTCAACGTTTAGACTTCCCATTCACTTTGTATTCAGCTTCATTTGTTACGCTTAAGTTATCGCTTTTAGCCGTAGGAGAATAAGCATGAGTATATACAAACATAGAAATATTACTGCAATTGCCGTGCTGGTAATGGGATTAATTGGGGTTGGGAATGTAACTGCAAAAGAGCAAGAGTCGCACATGCGAAAAGGAGCTGAAACAGCTAAGCATTCGCAACATGCTAAACACGCTCATCATGCTCATTCGCATAAAAAATATGTTCACGGTTCTGGCACTAATGCACATAAACACAAGCATCATAAAAGAAACCACCATAAAAAATATGATAGTAAAAAACACAAACATAAAAGACACATTGCAACACATGGTCATAGTTATAACTATTCAAAACACCATGTGAAAAAATATCGAGGTGGTTATAAATATCATGGCTATAACCACAGTCATATGTACCAGTATGATTATCCTTTTAGAAGTCAATATGTAAGCGAACGCCAATATACTTGGCATAAAAAGCATGCACACAAATGGCGTAAACGCCATCAGCATCATTATGGTCATTTACACTACCCACATTATGATAATCGCCACTATCCTAGCTGGGTGTATGCTTATCACAATGATTACATCATGAATCATTACCATGATCGTCATTGCCCACATTGGCATTTTAAATTGGATTGGCATGACATTGCATTCGGAGTCATTGTGCTTTCTATTTTTGATTAAGAGGGTATTGGTGGGCTAGTTTGACGGAAAAGCCTAATGGGGATTTGTGTCGCATTCATCTCAAATTCCCTTTATTATCAAGTCAAAATAATAAGAAACAATGGAAAGTTAAATGAATGCGGTTGTATTAGCTGTTTTATTAATGCTTGGGTTAAGTTTACTAAGAATTAATGTAGTAATCGCTTTAGTGTTAAGCGCAATAGTAGGTGGACTATATGGAGGTTTAAGCTTAGAAGATACAATAAAAGTATTTAGTGATGGCTTAGGAGGCGGTGCCACTATCGCGCTTAATTATGCAATGTTAGGGGCGTTTGCCGTTGCAATTTCAAAGTCTGGTATTACTGATGTTCTTGCAGCAAAAGTCATTTCAAAAATTAAATCAGATAGCACACCACATGAAATTATGTGGGTAAAAGCTGGACTATTAGCCGTAATACTCTGTGCCGCGGTCGCCTCTCAAAATGTTGTCCCAGTACACATTGCTTTTATTCCTATTCTTATTCCCCCTTTGCTGCATGTAATGGCGCAATTGCAATTAGATAGGCGATTAGTCGCGTGTGTGCTTACATTTGGATTAACTGCCACCTATATGCTGTTGCCAGTTGGGTTTGGTGGTATTTTCTTAAACGATATTTTATTTCAGAATTTAGTTGAAAACGGCGCTACAATTGAAAAAGCACAGTTGCCATTCGTAATGGCTATCCCTGTTTTTGGCATGTTCCTAGGTTTATTGGTCGCTATTTTTATTACCTATCGCAAATCACGAGAGTATTCGTTAGATAAAATTTTATCGATTGAACCTGAAACAAAAGAAATTAATGTATTTCATATTATGGTTGCTGTAGCAGCCATATTAGCTGCATTAGCAATTCAATTGTTTACCGGTTCTATAATATTGGGTTCGTTGTCAGGGCTCATTATCTTTGTGCTTTCTGGGGTAGTTAAATACAACGAAACACACGACACCTTTACAAAAGGTGTTTATATGATGGGCATGATTGGTTTTATCATGATAGCGGCATCGGGGTTTGCAGATGTCATGAAAGCGACTAATAGCATTGATAGCTTAGTGCTTGCAGTTAATAGTGTAATAGGTGACAGTAAGCTAATGGCGGCGCTATTGATGTTATTGACTGGTTTGTTAATCACCATGGGGATAGGTTCTTCGTTCTCAACAATTCCAATCATCGCATCTATTTATGTTCCTATGGCAATGAGTTTTGGCTTTACGCCATTAGCCGTTGCAGCGCTAGTAGGTACGGCTGGTGCGCTAGGAGATGCAGGTTCTCCGGCTTCTGATTCTACTTTAGGGCCAACATCGGGGTTAAATGTTGATGGCCAGCACGATCATATTTGGGACTCTGTTGTACCCACCTTTCTGCATTATAATATTCCATTAGTACTATTTGGTACGGCTGCAGCGTTAATTTTATAAGAAACTCGCTTACCGCCAAGACGCAAGTAGTAGTGCGTCTTGGCTTAAATTCATAGTGTATTTTGCAGCAAGAAATCTAAAATACACGTTTGATTTTTAATCAAAAAAAGAGGTAAAGATTTAAATTTTAACTAAGCTTATTGCTGTGGCCACATAAAAATTAAAAAGGTGATAAGCATGAATAATGGCGTTCGAACCCTCATACCTAGCCTCGTTATTGGTTTTGTGTTGACGTGCATGGTTGCTTGTAACCCACAGCAATCAAATAATCAGCAAGGTAATGAAGTAGACACTAAAGTTGAGCAGAGCAACCAAGCTGCGACAGCGCCAAAAGAGTCATCTAAAGCAACCAATAAACAGAATGATTGTCAGTTAACCGTGGGGTTTGATACGTGGGAACCCTACCAGTATGTTGATATTGATCGCGAAGTTAAGGGGCTTGATATTGAAATATTAAGGTTGGCAGCTGAAAAAATGGAGTGTGATTTGGCTTTTCATCAAGCAACTTGGGTTGAGCTTTTAGGGGAGCTTAGGTCGGGTGAAATTGATTTAGTTTTAGGCGCATCTAAAACTGCAGAGCGAGAAAACTTTGCCATCTTCTCAAGTCCTTACCGTGAAGAGTCGTTTTCGCTTTACGTTAGAAATGCAGATGATTTCAAATATCAACAGGCTGATATAAAAGAGTTTGTGGAAGCTGGGCATAAAGTTGGTTTAGTTGATCAATATTATTATGGTGATACTGTTGATGGTTTAATGGATGACGATAAACTCAGTTCATTATTTGTACCTGCAATGATGAGTGAAATAAACATCGCGCGTTTGTTAGACATGGACATTGACGGCGTGCTTGAAGATAGTTTCGTAGGTGCCTCAATTATTAGACGAAAAGGGCTAGGGCAATATATCACCAAGCACCAAATAACCATCAACACAGGCAGTGTTTATGTCATGTTTAGTAAAAAGTCAGTTAAGCCTGAAATTGTAAACGAGTTTAATAAAGCGCTGGATGAAATTAGAAATAGCGGAAAATTTGAAGAATTAACCGATCGTTATTCGATGAAACGTTAATAAAAATAAAGCTGATACAATTATGTACTAGCTTTATTCGCATGACGGATTAAGAGCTCCGCAACCTGCTGTTTTACAGCTCTTTTATCATCTTCAGCGACACCGAAGCGAATGGCAAGTTGTTGAATCTCTTCATCACTTAAATTAAATGATAAGCGCTGGCGGGTTTTATTCGACTTAACTTCAAGTTGCAGAATTTTCCGGATCATGTCTGAAGGAGTCAGCTCTTCATCAATCGCTTGTTTTTTTATCTTTTTCTGAACTTCACTACTTAAGTCGAACGCCATTTGCGTGGCTCGAATGGCCTGCTCTTGGCGTTTCCACTTGGCTTGTTTATCATTCACGCGTTGTTACCTGGGAATAGATCTACAATATCGTTAATAGGTCGCGAGATTGTTAGCGACACTTCAGTCTCACCGCCATCCCAGATTTCAATGTTTATGCTGTGGTTTTCATCTTCAGATTCAAGATGAATCACTTCACAAGGCTCACCGCTTTCATCTTGATAGCGAGGTAAGCTAAGATTACGGTAGTCTTTTTCATGGTAGTAACAAACGTAAGGCGCTTCAGATTGCTGATACGTATTAGCGAGGAAGCGTTCAAATTTTTCTGGTTTATTAGCCACTTTAATTTGAGTGAGACCATCTTCATCAAAGATACGTGCAAACTCATCTAAAGTGAAAATAGCGTCAACATCACTGCGTTGAATTTTGATAGAGAAGTTAGCAAATTCTTCACCGTCTTCACGCTCAATTTGTAGGAACGCTACGTTGCCTGATTCACTTTCAAGAACAAATTCGTATTCTGCACTGTGCTGATATTGATACGTTTGTACATCAGTAACTTTCAGTGTTTGTCCTTTAAGCCAAGAAGGGTAAGCAAAAGAATCAATAACCGTTAGCATGTCGTCAACTTTTAATTCGCTAGGATGAGTAAGCTGGCGCTCGGGCTTTTTTTTAGATTTGAAGAAGCCAAACATTTATCACCTGTTCATTAGTTTATTTATACCTAAGGTTATTACGGAGCCTATCACGTTAGGTATGTAGTCATAAAAACGAGAAAAGGAGGCTAAGCCTCCTTTATTATCATTGTGGTATTAATTTGCTTTTTTAGCTTTGATACGAGCAAGAATGTCGCTACTTTTTTGGTTTTGTGCACCAATACCGGCATCTGCAAGTTTCGCTTTTAAATCATCGCCATTTGTAGCAGCTTCAAGTTGCTTTGCCGCACCAAGTTGGTCTTGACGATCCTGTTGACGCTGTTTAATGCGTTCTAAAGATTGACGGGCATTAGTCATTGAGGAGTCGTTTGTATGTAATGTACTGTTAACTGCCATAGTGGCTTTTTGTACGCTCTCAGTCGTCTTTACCATTGTTAATTGACGCTGATTTTCTTTTATCGATTTTTCTGCTTCTTTAACCTGCTGTTTAAGCACTTCAATGTGGTTAGTAAAACCACTTAATACTTGTTCATGTTCAGCTTTTTCTGTTTCAAAATCGCCAATCTTTTCAGCAATTTCTAATGCTAAAGGCTCGTTACCTTTTTCCAGCGCTTGCTCAGCGTAAGTTTCATGCTCAGCAATGCTCTCATCAATTGCACTGATTTTGCGTTTAGTTTGCATTTCTTTTGCCATTACTTCAGTTAAGCTTTTTTTCGCTTTGTGAAGGGCGTTTTGTGCGTCAGCAATTTCTTGTTCAAATATACGGATGCCATTAGCGTCAACAATTGATTCGCCAACTTCTCTAGCACCACCACGTACCGCGGTAAATAATTTTTTTAAAATACTCATAATCTGGCTCCACTATTACTCATTTAAATAAGCGGTTACTGCTTCTAGCGCATCAATTGCATTGTCAGCTAAGGTAACCAGCTCGTGGGTTATTTCATCCAAAGAAGAACTAACAGCTAACGCACCAAAAATCGCGTATTGTGTATCGATTTTGGCAAAAGCACTTAAAGGAATTGGAACATTCAACTTTAATAAAGCTTCATTTAATTCATGGCGTAATTCTGCTTTAACTTCACTTTCGTCAAACAGGTAACTGATACACATTAATTGCTCTTCAGTGCGTGTGACAAAAATGGGTAATTCATCATTTCCCTCTACAATCACTTGCAGTACTTCTTGTTCACCAGGATTGGCAATTAAGAAAGATTCAAAGTTAGCTCCCTCAGTTTCGAAGTTTGCAAGTTTGATTGATAATTCGTTTAATTCCATCTTCTTTACCTTATTAACTTTGACATACTATGTCTGATTAAAGAATTACATGACTGACATATTATGTCAACCTGTAAAATTAATTTTTATATAACTCTGATTCTGCTTGCCACGCTTGACGGTAATAGTCGTATAGCACACCTGAGCCTAATCGATTGACTTCAATAACACTGTTGTTATCAAAAAAATTATTTGGAAAGGCAAATGCAGCCTTTAAATACGTTTGATTCAGCCAGTTATTGTTAATGGGCATTTCACTAACTTGTTCAATTCGTTTGCTTGCTGGCTGGCCTGCGCGTGTGGCGATAGTCCAGCCCCACTGGCCAAAAGATGGGATGTTTTGTTGGTACTGTTCAACATGCTTAAAACCAGCTTGTTTAACGGTTTTAGCAATGCTAATAAAAGCATTTTTGGCATGATAGGGAGAAGTAGACTGAACAACCAGTGCACCATCTGGGGCAAGTAACTGTCGAATGTGATTGTAGAAATAGTCGCTGTAAAGCTTGTTAAGATCTGGGTGGTTAGGATCTGGCAAATCAATAATGATGCTGTCAAATAGGCGGCCTTGATCAAGCATTTTTTCCACTTCCAAAAATGCATCGGCAATGATGATGTTTGCTCTAGGATCATTAAACGCGTCGCCGTTAAGTGTTGTTAACTTTGAAGAAATATACTTATGGTGTTCTTGGATTAAAGGGTGTGAAGCATTTTTCAATCCAAATAAGGATAATAACTGACCATCTAAATCAACAAGTGTTGCTTGTTGCACAGGCCACTTCAGCACATCTCTAAGTGCTAGGCCGTCACCACCGCCAATAATTAATACTTGCTCATGACGGTTGGCAGCCAGCATCGCGGGGTATACCAGCATAGTGTGGTAGATATGTTCATCGGCACTTGAAAACTGAAGCCGTCCATTTAGAAATAGGTCATTGATAGGAGCCGTTTGTGTTCTACTTAGTCGTTCAGTGAGAACTATGTGCTGATACTTAGTCGATTCGGAATATATCACTTTGTCTTTGTATAACACATTGCTTAGATCTTTCATCCAAGATGTCGCAAAAAATAAAAACAGAACAAATAAGCCGAATAACACTATGTGAGTCACAAGCAGTGATTTAGCAAATTTAACATGCTGATGGTAACGCGCTAAGAACACTAAGCCCGCGACAATATTAAAGAGTGCTGTCCAAGCCGCAGCTTGCATGATAGGTAAAGAAAGCATTATGGATACCCAAATAGCAGCTCCAATACCTGCACCAATGTAATCTGCACCATAAATAGTACCAGCATTATTTTCTAAAAATCGACCGTAAACATGTTGCCTAATTCTTGCTATAAGAGGAATTTCCATTCCAATTAGAATGCCTAATACGAAGCCAAAAACATAAGGTAAAAAGCGAGCCGCATCTTGAAGCTGTTCGAAAACATATCCATCAAGCGGGATACTTGTGGGTAAATTATAAAGATTGGAGAGTGTATGTGGCAGGGTATAAGTGAGCGCAATAATATTGGCAATAATTAAAATGCTGCTCATACCCAGAAATGCAATTAAACTTTCTAGCCATGCAAAGGCGGTAAAGGGATCTTTGAACCAACGTGCTAGAAAGGCACCAATCCCCATAGCAACAATCATGGTGCCAATCATGGCATAAATGGCGCTTTCTACAGCGCCTAATACTCTTCCCGCGTAATGCGAAAGTAAATATTCATAAATAAGGCCGCAACCAGCTAAGATTGCCATAACACTTATAAGCAGAATATCGTGGCCAAGCAAACGCAATTTGCTGGCCGCGATAGCTGGGGGCGTTGAGGTGGAGGTTGTCAAATCTTAGACACCTATAAAATATAAATTCTCGGAAAACTTAAGCGCCAAGTAAAGTCGCCATTGTTATGCCAATTGAAAATGAAACTGCTGCGGAAATGGTAGCTACGCCTATATTCTTTTGGCGATTAATTTCATCAGATATATCCGTACCAGAAAGAATCGCTTTTATCATGATTAAATGAAGCAGAATAAAAGCAGCTATGCTGATTAGGGCGGTAATTGACCAGTAAACAAGACTTGCAGTGATGTTGTCAGCGACGTAAGGGGCAATACCCGTCGCAGCAGTTAATGCTAATGCACTACCAATTAAAAAGCCTGCATAACGTATACCTACCGCAATATTATTGTCTGTAATTGCTTGTTGCAAGCAATCCCCATTGCGATTGGTTCGTCTAAATAAAAATATTCGGTACTGGCTCACTAGTAACAAGCAAAGATTACCGATAATAAAGGCGACTATTACAATAGGTAAGCCATGCCAGCCTTCAGTTAATACCCAAATTAGTGCTGAACGGATTACAATCGCTACACTGACTACATGCCCAAAGTCTACTAGTGCAGCAGTAATATTTTCCTTGATAATCTCATCGTGTAGGTTCACTTTTCTAAGTGTCACTTTATCTTGAAAAAAGTGACCAAACTTAATGAGGGCAATACCGATAAGACCATAACCGGCCATTTGTGTTGCTTCTTGTGCTAATGAATCTGCAAAGGCGCCGCTTGTAATGCCTGTTAATACGATGGCAAGCCCGGCTAAACCAGCTGCAAAACTTAATCCGAATGCAAAGTTATCTTTTTCTGTTATTTCGTCGTTAGCATGAAGGTTAGACACCCAACCTTTGATATATTTTAAGCTAACGAATAGGGCGACAATGATAATGAAATCAATTAATAATGCTTGAATCGACCAAGCCGTTAATCCAGTAATGTAATGCATGTTTAGACTCCGCTAATTATTCTTATTTGCCTCGGCTAATGCCGCGAGAAGTTCTACTTGAGCTATTGCGCACCGAGCCAGAGCTCGACTTTGAATAGTTACTCGCTTTAGAGTAACTACTACGCACAGCGGGTGGGGTGTGGCTACTGCGGCTCAATCCTGATGCACCTGTTTTAGTTTTAGCGTAAGGGCTGGTAAATTGTTTGCCTTGGCTTTTGTATGATTGGCGCGTCCTGTTTTCAATTTTATTTTGATGCTTATATTGTTTATAGCTAGTGTACCGCGAACGACCATAGTCGTTGTAATAACTATATTTACGACGCTTGCTCCACCTTCCGTACTCTATTCGATCAAAGATGTCATCAAATATACGGTACATGGCATACCACTGCCAAAAGCTAATACCACTTGAGCTAGTTTGCCATTCGCCATAATTAGGGTTGCCAACTAACTGGTTACCTATATCAGTAGCACTATTAGCTGCAGTTTCTGCTGCTTCACTGATGGCGCCAACTCGGGGCAAAGTGCCGTTAGAGAGGTCTGCTAATACATTTATAGGATCAGTTAAAGCATCAGCAAATACACTGATTTTTGCTGCACTTTTTACTAACTCAATTTGTCTAATCACTTCTTCACTTGGCATTTCAGGTGAAGGTGTTTTTAAATCGCTTAAACGTGAGAGTAGGTTTTGGTATAACGGTCCTTGCTTAGTCGCATCTTGTGTGATCACTTTTGCAATTTCACTTAATTGCGGATTTTGCTGACTCAGCGTTTTTCCATATTCAGTTAATAGCTTTGCATTATGGATTTGCTTCTTATCTAACGCATTACCTAAAGCGTTAACTTCAAGTGTTGCTTCTTCATGTAATAGTTTAATTGTTTGTTGTGTTCGCTCTTCTTTAGAGTCGCAGCCCAATAATAAGCTGAGCAAACAAAACAAACTAATCAGTTTCCAAGTTTTGATCTCTGACATTCATTGTCACCTGATTTGCAGCTGTTAATTTTTCGACATGCATTTTTACATAGCCATCTCGGATAACCAAGCGAGAAAGCTTAAATTTGCTTATAGCTTAGTAACAAAATAATAAATAATTTAGAGGGCTCGATTGTGTGGTAGAAACGAGTTCGTGCTTGCAAGGAAGGCTAATACAGGAAGCTTTTAAGAATGTAGCGATTTAAATTAGCTAACTTTCTTTACATTTATTCTTATTTTGTAACAAAGAACAATTGATAATAAGTATTATTTCTATAGTATAACGAGCAAAATTTCATCTATAAAATAACTATAAAGGAATATCTAGTATGCGTTTGAAATCGCTCACTCTTGCCTTGTCGGTGTCTTTGCTAGCTTCTTGTGGCGGAAGCTCGTCATCAGATAACTCTAATCCGCCTCCTATCACTCCAGAAAATAAAACAATCACAGGTAAAGTGATCGATGGTTATGTGCGTGGTGCAACAGTGTGGCTGGATTTTAATGGTAATGGCCAGTTTGACGAAGGCGAGCCAACGGCTGTGTCAGGTGACGCAGGTAATTACTTACTAGAGTTAACTGCAACTGAAGCTAAATGTGCTGCATACACAGCTGTATATGTAGATGTACCTGTAGGCGCTTACGATGAAGATCAAGGTGAAGTGACAGAAGCATATCAAATGTATCGTCCACCACTGTTTGCAGCGATTACTGACGATACATTACTCAATATTTCACCTTTAACTACCGTTTTATGGGAAGGCGTTAAGGCTGAGTTAGGAATAACTCCTGTAGAAAGTTGCACTGCGTTATTAAACGATCAAGAAAAGCGCGATAAAATGAAAGAGCGTTTATCTAATACTATTTATAACACTGTAAATAAGTACAATATTTCGTCTGAAAAAATATTTTCAGACTTCATTGCGGAAAATGATGCGGAAACGACACTGCTAGCTTTAGAAATTGTTAAGGGGCTTAAGCAGAGCTTTGCATATGCATCTTCACTTGAAACACAGTATCCAAATGCAACTGAAAGGCGAGTAGTTCATTATCAGGATACCCATGTTGCACTGCCAGACCCAAATGAGCATGTTTGGTTTAGAGATGTTCATATTTCGTATGGTGATGCAGGTTACTTAGGGCGAAAAGATCAAATGAATGACTCACTTACTCAAGTAATTCGTCCTATATATTATCGTGATGTTGTTGCAAAACCTTGGAATTCTGGAAGGATTGAAACTACTACAGATGTGCGTTTTATGGGAGGAGAAACAGATCAGTTTGATTGTAGTTTTTCTGAACAAGTACTTGTAAATAGCAATGGAGTAGAGTATTCAATATCTAACTCTTCAAAGAATTTACATTTAATTGATGATCATACTAACTGTCAACCTACAGAAGTTGGAAGCATAGGCTGGAGAAACTTTTCGGCTTACTATAATGAAGGTGGTAAGTCGTTCTTTACCTCAGTTTCTCAATGGCAAAGTTTAACACTACCTCACTGGATAGATCTTGCTAATAATGAAGAAGCTTTTGACACTCAAGAGTTAATCGATGAGCTTTCAGTAATGGGTTATAAATTTGATGAAGAAGTTCAGATCCCTTATAACAGCTGGTATAAGCGATATGACTTCTCTCAAGGCGATCAGTTAACACAAGTTACTAAGAATAATGAAGGCTTATGGGAAAGATTTATTCGTGCTAAAGACGGTACACATACTACAGAGTGCAGCTTTGATGGAGAAACCTGGGAAGCTTGCTTAGAAGATTAAAAAGTATTAATGCAAATTAATAGTGAATGAGCCATGGTGTTAATTTCGTCATGGCTTTTTTTATTTCTACAATTCAGAATTTAATACTTTAAATAGGTTTATAAAGAAAAGTGCTCTGCTAATATTTTCTTTGTAAATTCAGTTTTTAGATAAAAGCCTTTTGGTAGTGTTTGGATTACGGTGCCATCTTTACCAATTGCATTTGTTAAGGCTTTGGCATTTGCGCCTTTAGGGCGAAGCTGCATAACAGTACCAATTCGTGCCGTGATAGACTCCACTTCACCGGTAGCAATCATTTCCATAATTTCTTCCCAGTCTGCTTTTAAACTATTCATTTGCGCTTCAGAAGGGCTCCAGATAAAGGGCGTTGCGATTATGCGTTGTGATAAAGGAATAGTCTCATTGGCGTGTGTTTTGGTGACAATGGGTACCCATAAAATGCGCCTTAGTTTTTTATAAACATTGCTCTGATGCCACTTTAGCCCATTAACATTAATCAATGGGGTAATGCTGACGTAGGTTGTTTCTAGTGGTTTACCACTTGGAGTGATGGGTAAGGTTTTTAATTCAATACCTAATTGCGGGAAGTCTGGTTCTGGACGGGAGGCCGCACTTGCTCCAAGTGCATGTTCAAGCATTTGACCTAGCCAACCCTTGTCTTTAACTAAATTTTTTGGCGTTGCAGCATTAAATTGTTGAGCTAATTCAGCAATAGAGTGCCCTGCAATGCGATTACATCGTTCCAGTAATTCGTTTTCAGATTGTGGAGGTGTAGGCTTTTGTGAATAAGAGCTAGTCATTTATATTTGTGGTAACAATGTGCAAATTAGCAAATGAATATACGTATTCTATCATTGACAATGTTAAATCATAGGGAAATTGTTTATTCACAATTCGAGCAGTTATTACTTTTTAAACTGTGAATAAAGTTATGGTTAAAAATGATACAAGCAATGTTATCCACAAGTTTTATTTTTGCAACGCGGATTGGTATGAAGGTAAGTTATTGAATTTATTTGTCTATTTTTATTTTCTACATTTTGTGCTGTTGTATAACTAAATTAATTCGCTTTCCAGTTAAACTTTTAAACATATTTATCCACAGTCTGTGTGGATAGTCTAAGGTTGTACCTGAGTATAAAGTATTCATACAGAAAATTGTCGTTGCTCAAACTAAGCGAATATGGTTGAATCTTACCATTAAAGATTGTTTTGCTAGGATTTAACGTGATAGATGCCGAAGGCTTCAGAGCGAATGTCGGCATTGTAATCTGCAATAATCATGGACAAGTTTTTTGGGCTCGTCGGTTTGGTCAGCACTCTTGGCAGTTTCCACAAGGTGGGATAGATAAAGATGAAACGCCTGAGCAAACCATGTATCGCGAGCTTAAAGAAGAGGTGGGCTTAAATCGAGATGATGTTGAAATACTTTGCACAACCAAGCATTGGCTTCGATATAAGTTACCAAAACGCTTAATAAGAAGAGACAGCAGTCCTGTTTGTATAGGTCAAAAACAAAAGTGGTTTTTATTACGACTTACCTGTAAAGACAGTGACGTAAATTTGTTGGATACTAGCCATCCAGAGTTTGATGATTGGCGCTGGGTAAGTTATTGGTATCCTGTAAGACAAGTGGTTTCATTTAAGCGAGATGTTTACCGTAAAGTCATGAAAGAATTTGCACCGATTGCATTGCCATTTCAAAAGAAAGAAGGAAAGAGATTTAAACGATAAAGCAAATGTTGTAACACGAACAGCTTGGTAGCTAACGAGAGCGTGTGTTGCTTTAATATCTATTATGCTTACAACTTTGCGAAGAATCGTTCAGGAAGTAAATAGAGAACCTGAACTTAATACAGCATTAGAGAAAATGGTTTGCATGACTAGGCAAGCCATGGCGACTGAGTGCTGTTCAGTTTTTTTAGCTGATAATAGCCAGCAGCACTTTATGCTGATGGCCACTGATGGTTTAAGCCCGGATGCGGTTGGCCGGCTTACCGTTGGTTTTGCTGAAGGTGTTATAGGCTGGGTTGGTCAACGAGAAGAACCTATAAATCTAGCCGATGCATCCTCACATGAGCGGTTTAAAGCTGATCCCGAAGCGCACGAAGAGCAATATCGTGCGTTTTTAGGCGTGCCAATTATCCATCATAAAAAAGTGTTGGGTGTTATTACCTTACAACAATCAGAAGCGCGTGTATTTAGTGAAGATGAAGAGGCTTTTCTAGTTACATTATCTGCACAAATTGCATCTGTACTTGCTCACGTTGAAACCAAGAAACACCACTTTTCTGCCCCCAAACAATCTACTCATCAAGCAATTCATTTAAAAGCTGTGGCGGGTGCTGCTGGTGTAGCAATGGGGCAGGCCGTCATTTATTCGCCGCTGGTGGACTTTGATAGCATCTCGTTAAGTAAAATAGACAACATTGACGAAGAAATTGAGTGTTTTTATAAGGCTGTTGAATTAACTCGTAATGACTTTGAAGAAATGTCACGAAAATTGTCGGAGCACTTACCCTCTGATGCGCTGAATATTTTTGAGATATATCAGCAAATGCTTGACTCTGCCAGTATTGGGAAAGAAGTTATTGCACACATTAAAATGGGCTGGTGTGCAATGAGTGCGTTAAAAATTGTCGTGAATAAGTTTATTGATCAGTTTTCTTCAATGGAAGATGATTACATAAGGCAGCGGGCGACAGATGTGTGGGATTTAGGGTGCCAAGTACTAAAAAACCTACAAAAAAAGCATCATCATACAGAAGAGCACCTAAAAGTAGCTGAAGACGTTATCTTAATCGCAAATGAAGTGACAGCGTCAATGCTAGCCGACATCCCTCGTAAGAACTTAAAAGCCATTGTTTCTGTAAAAGGCTCAACCAATTCACATGCCGCTATTATGGCGCGTGGTATGGGGATCCCTGCTGTGCTTGGCGTAGAAGAGTTACCTTTAATGGACATTGAGGGTAAAACACTGGCAGTTGATGGCTATAACGGCTTTGTTTTAGTTTCACCACCTGACGCGGTAATCGGTGAGTATCAAAAGCTACTTGATGAAGAAGCGATGATGCAAACGCAGTTACTTGAAGAAGTACACTTACCATCAAACACTCTCGATAATGTAGCCTTCTCTCTTTTACTTAACAGTGGCTTAGGGCTTGAAGCTGAACATGGCCTTCACCTTCATGCTGCAGGTATTGGCTTGTATCGTACTGAGTTGCCTTTCATGTTGAAAGAGTACTTCCCTTCGGAAACGGAGCAAGCAACGCTGTATCGCCGCGCCTTAGAGTTGTATCCAAACGACCCTGTAACAATCCGCACCTTAGATATTGGTGGTGATAAGTCACTCCCTTATTTCCCTATCGTTGAGGATAATCCATTTCTTGGATGGCGTGGGATTAGAGTGACACTCGATCATCCAGAAATCTTTTTAGTGCAGATCAGGGCGTTGATAAAAGCAAATATAGGAAAAGGTAACCTTAAACTGATGCTACCCATGGTGGCTGATGTAGGAGAAGTAGATGAAGCTCTACGCTTCATTAAGCAAGCTTACTTTGAGGTAAATGAAGAGTATAAAGCCCAACATAACGTTAAAGACATTAACAAGCCGAGTATAGGCGTGATGTTAGAGGTGCCTGCAGCAGTCTTTCAATTACAGGAACTAGCCCAAAGAGTCGACTTCTTTTCAGTAGGCAGCAACGACTTGACCCAATATTTACTCGCGGTAGACAGAAATAATGCTCGGGTTGCATCGTTATATGACTCATTCCATCCCGCGGTGTTACGGGTGTTAGCGAAAATTGCAAACCAATCAGCGAATTTGCACACGCCTGTGAGTGTTTGTGGCGAGCTTGCAGGAGAACCTCGTGGTGCAATCTTATTACTTGCAATGGGATATCGAGACTTGAGTATGAACCCGCAAAATTTACTTAAAGTTAAATACGTCTTAAGGCACATTAGCGTTAGTACGATGACAGATATACTTGATCAATGTTTAAATGCATCTTCAGCACATAACGTTAAAGCTATTATGGATAAAGTACTACGAGCACATAAAATGTCGCACCTTATTCATGCAGGTGGTTAATACTCTATCATTTACCAGTTAATCATTTTTGTGACCTTAAAATTGATTGTATCTTTCACAGTCAGACTTGCTACAATAGCCGCCGTAAAATTTAAAGGCGATAAGTAATAATCTTTTAAAGTGTGCTCACCAACAGGGCGAGTAATGAAGGATTGTGCATAATATTCAATTACCAGTTTGACAGCTTGTAATTACTCATACTAATAAGAGATCAATACTAATGTTAGAAATGCTGTATGTTTTTCTACTGTGTGCCTGTCTTGGTGGTCTAGTAGGCGTCTTAGCAGGTTTATTAGGTATTGGTGGCGGGCTGTTGGTGGTCCCTTTTCTTATGTTTCTTTTACCTTATTTTGAGATAGCAACGCCAGAAAAAGCGGTGGTTGTTGCAATTGCCACTTCGCTAGCTACGATTATTTTTACTTCATACTCCTCTTGTTTAGCACATCATCGTAAAGATAATGTTCCTTGGGAATTTGCCCCGTGGATAATGTCTGGCGTGGCTCTCGGAGCTGCATTGGTTGGTGTGTTTGCCAGTCAGGTTAATGCAGAGTGGCTTAAAAATATTTTTGCTGTTGCGGTTGTGTTTATCGCAATTAGAATGGCAACAAGCAAAACAGTTATTCATACAGATAAAACATTGCCGCCAGGCCCTGTAATAGTATTAATAGGTACCGTGCTGGGCGGTATGAGTTCATTGGTGGGGATTGGCGGTGGTGCGCTAATTGTCCCAACGTTGAATTATTTTGGCGTAGACATTCGTCGAGCCATTGGCGCTGCTGCAGCGTGCGGGTTTGCTATTGCAATATTTGGTTCAGCTGGATTTATTTATAGTGGCTGGGAGCAAACTAACTGGCAAACAGGTTATTTGGGGTATGTATTCTTACCTGCGGTATTTGGAGTTATTATAACTTCAATGTTAACTGCACCGATCGGTGCAAGATTGGTACAAACGATGCCAATTAAGAAATTAAAACGAATTTTTGCGGTGTTACTGAGTATTATCGCGCTGAAGATGATTTTTAGTTAGGAGTTATTGTTTACATGGCGTTAGCTTTTCCACAAATAGATCCCATTATTTTTGAAATTGGTCCTCTTGCTGTTCGTTGGTACGGATTAATGTATTTGGTAGGCTTTGCAGCGGCCTTATTTTTAGCTAATAAAGCGGCTGAAAAATCCCAAAATGAATGGACCAAAGAGCAAGTCTCTGATTTATTATTTTTTGGCTTTTTGGGCGTTATTTTGGGGGGGCGTATCGGTTATGTTCTGTTTTATCAGTTTGAATATTTTCTGCAAGAACCGTTATATCTTCTCAAAGTATGGGAAGGCGGAATGTCTTTCCACGGTGGATTGTTAGGCGTCATAACCGCAATATATATTTTTGCAAGAAAAGAGAAAAAGCGATTTCTTGAAATTGGTGACTTTGTTGCGCCACTGATCCCTATTGGGTTAGGCGCTGGCCGTTTAGGCAACTTTATCAATGCTGAACTTTGGGGAAGAACAACCGACGTGCCATGGGCATTTATTTTTCCTGGGGCTGGGCCATTACCACGACATCCGTCGCAGCTTTATGAATTTTTATTAGAAGGTGTGGTGCTGTTTATAATTGTTTATCTTTTTGCTAAAAAAGACCGACCTGCAGGTACTGTGGGTGGATTGTTTTTAGTGGGATATGGTAGTTTCCGCTTCATTATTGAGTTTTTCCGAGAGCCTGATGCTCACCTAGGGTTATTTAGTGGTTGGGTGTCGATGGGACAATTATTGTCGTTACCAATGGTTATAGTTGGACTAGCACTGATAATTAATGGCTATAGAAATAGTAATAAACCTGTTTCTGTTTAAGTAAACGTCCAAGTAAGTAATTTGTAAAAAGTTAAATAAATAGTAGATGTTAGTATGAAGCAATACTTAGAGTTAATGCAGCATGTTATCGACAACGGTGACAAGAAAGAAGATCGAACTGGTACCGGCACTCGCAGTGTATTTGGTTATCAAATGCGATTTAATTTAGCCGATGGTTTTCCGTTAGTGACAACAAAAAAGTGTCATTTGCGCTCGATTATCCATGAACTGCTATGGTTCTTAAAAGGCGAAACGAATATTGCCTACTTAAATGAGAATGGCGTATCAATATGGAATGAGTGGGCAACGGATGATGGCGAGCTTGGCCCTGTTTATGGTAAGCAGTGGCGTAGCTGGGATGCCGGTGATGGAACGTCAATTGACCAAATAACCGAAGTAATTGAGCAAATTAAAGCTAACCCGGATTCAAGGCGCTTAATTGTAAGTGCGTGGAACCCGAGTGTACTGCCTGACTCATCTAAGTCTCCAAAAGAAAATGCGGCCAATGGTAAGCAGGCGCTACCTCCTTGTCATACCCTATTTCAGTTTTATGTAAGTAACAATAAGTTGTCTTGCCAGCTTTATCAGCGCAGTGCTGACATCTTTTTAGGTGTTCCATTTAATATTGCAAGCTATGCGTTGCTTACTATGATGATAGCGCAGGTATGTGATTTAGAGTTAGGCGAATTTGTTCATACTTTAGGTGATGCACATTTGTATAGTAATCACTTAGAACAGGCAAATGAGCAGTTAGGGCGCACACCGCACCCATTACCAAAAATGAAAATAAGCCCTCAAGTAAAACATATCTTAGAATTCAACTTTGATGATTTTGAGTTGATTGATTACCAATCTCATCCGCATATTAAAGCGCCAATAGCAATTTAAAGGAATAATCCATGACAATGAAAGCAGTAATCCCTGTGGCTGGACTTGGTACTAGAATGTTACCTGCCACCAAAGCAATCCCTAAAGAGATGTTACCAGTCGTTGATAAGCCGCTTATCCAGCATGTGGTTAATGAAGCCATTGCTGCAGGAATAAAAGAAATTGTGCTGGTGACTCATTCAAGTAAGAATTCAGTTGCAAACCACTTTGATAAAAGCTTTGAATTAGAAGCTACGCTAGAAAAACGCGTTAAGCGCCAACTTTTAGAAGAAGTGCAAGCGATTTGCCCGAAAGATGTGACAGTCATTAGCATCCGTCAAGGTGAAGCAAAGGGGTTAGGGCATGCAATCATGTGTGCGTATCCTATCATTCGCGACCATGCTTTTGCAGTGTTATTACCTGACGTATTGATTGACGAGTATCACAGTGACTTATCTAAAGAAAACCTTGCAGAAATGATGGCGCGCTACAACGAAGATCAGCACAGCCAAATTATGGTAGAGCAGGTGGCTCATCAAGACGTGAATAAGTTTGGTATTGTTGATATTAATGGCGATCAATTAGCGCCGGGTGACTCAACCAATATCAAGAAAGTGGTAGAAAAGCCCTCATTAGACGAAGCGCCAAGTGATTTGGCCGTTGTTGGCCGATATGTGTTAAGTGAAAAAATTTGGCCTTTGTTACAAAAAACGCCACCTGGTGCAGGTGACGAAATACAGCTAACCGATGCTATTGACATGCTATTAGAACAAGATCCGGTACAAGCGTATTATATGAAAGGAAAAAGCCATGATTGTGGTAGCAAGCTAGGCTATATGAAAGCAAACGTTGAATACGCGTTAAGACACAGCGAATTAAAAGAGGAGTTTGGTGAATACTTGTCGGAGCTGGCACAGGCCAAGCTAACACAGGTAAAAAGCTAACCACAATTAATGACTGGAAATCGTAGCATTAAGCATGCTGCGTTTCCTGCCCTTTAAAAATATAAGTTGGCACTGTTATTGCTGTTAAATTTGTATGTTGTAATTTAACGGTATTGAAAAATGAAAGTGTCATTTATTTTCCTATTACTGGCAAGTATTGCCGGGTGTTCATCGCTACCTATTTCTTTTTCGTCTTCAGAAAATGCTGAGCTGCCAAGAGAGCAATACACGCCTCGTTCAAGCAACTATTCCATTCATCACTATACTGAACAATTAGCTGAAAAGTTATTTATGTCGCTTTCAGACTTTAAACCCTATGGCAGAATCGCAGTCGGTACTTTTACACCTGTCGAAACATTGACACATTCGAACAATAAAAACAGTCCTGTACATTTGGTCGGCCTGCAATTGGAAGAAGGGCTAATGTCTTCTGCAACCCAGCGCGGATTTACGGTTATAGAATATAAAACGATGCCGATAATTAAGATGACAAAGTCGAGTGATTTAATGTTGTCAAGAAATGTGGCTGATTTGCAAGCGCAGCAGCACATTGATTACTTTCTAACAGGCACACTAACCCAACAAGAGCGAAGTATAGTCGTTAACGCTAGACTGATTAACATTGAAACGCGCGAAGTGATTGCAGCAGCAACACACTTTGTGCCTGCTAATATTTTTTGGGCTGAGGAAAAGGTAATCAGCCGCAATGGTGTAGTAAGCCGCACAGCTTACTAACGGAGGAAACATGAAGAAATTAACCCTGCTATTGCCCGCAATTATCTTATTGTCTGGGTGCAGCACCGTCGAACGTTGGATTGGAGCAGACGATTCACAACCAAAGAGAGTGATAGTGCAGGATAAGCATGATGTAGATCGATATCATGACCAAGCAAACTCTGTAAATGTGGTTGGTTTACAAAATCCTTCTACCAGCTCTGCAGCCAATGCTAAATTTCAAATGACGAATCAATTAAATATTCCTTATAAGCAAAATTACCAAGGGAATGGCGATAGAATAATGGCCATGGCAGCTTCAGGTCACAATATGCGCGCGCCATTGAATAAGAATATTAATCATTACGTTCGTGGCATTATGCATCGAATGGTGGAAAATTTGCAGTTCGTCAATGAGAAAACACCATTAGGCGTAACCAGTTTTGTGTTTCTTGATGGTGATTACCAGCATGCATCGTTACTGGGCAATCAAATATCTGAAAGCTTCATTCACGAGATCCATAAATTTGGTATACCGGTCATCGATTTTAAAACCACCAATTACATTCGGGTTACTCCTCAAGGTGACTTTATTTTTAGCCGTGATTTCTTGGAATTAGAATCTGAACTACCTATCGAGTACGTTGTGGCTGGCACACTTGTTAAATACCAAGCAGGGTATTTAGTGAATGCGCGTATTGTTGGTATTGATACCAAAGCGGTGGTTGCTTCAGCACAAGGGTTTATTCCAAGCTACGTGGCTAACGCATTATTCAGTACCAGTGCAAAAGATGGCGTGTCTTTAGTACAGTCTGAAGAGTAATACAGGGCTAATTTGGTAATTACAATTGAGGTATAAAGCTTGTGAAATTATCTAACATAATCATGCCTTTATTAAGCGTTGGCTTGTTACAGGGGTGCTTAGTGACTCCAGTAGTGGATACGCCGACTGTGTGCAAATTTGACGACGGTGAATACTATTATTGTGGTGCCACAGTAAGTAGTAGCGAAAGTACAATGGTGTCACAATCGTCAAGTACATCTAGTACGGTTACGTATGCTAGACCGCAGAACACTGCATATTACCAAGAAGGTAAAGAGTACGCTGAAATCAATCCAGATGAATATATGGTTGAAACAAACCATATGTTCTCGCCTAGCTTTCATCATAAGTATTTAAATGAATATGCAGAACAGTTGGCGATTAAACTAGTTGAGAATTTAAGAATGATGGATGCAACTTCTTCAGTTGCGGTTACCTCATTTGTTGATTTGGATCCTACTTTGAAAAATACCAATATTCTTGGTAACCAACTTGCCGAAAGCTTAATTCATGAAATTCAGCAGTTTGGAGTACTAGTTGTTGATTATAAAACGATGGGTAATATCCAGCTATCCGAGTCTGGCGACTTTGCATTTTCTCGGGTTCATCAAGAGTTAGATAATATTCAGAAAATTGACTATATATTGTCGGGTACACTGAGCTATGGTGCAAACGGTGTCATGGTTAATGCGCGAGTGGTTCACACAGAAATGAAAACGGTAATCGCCACAGCCAATAGTGTCATCCCATACTTTGTACTTTCATCACTTGGCCCTAGAGTCGTAGACTATAATCAATCAGAAGAATCAGATGAGACTCAATAACTCACTGCTTTAATTGAAATTAAGAGTTTACAATGCAAATTGTATAGGCTTAAACTAAGACCACTTTTAAGCTACGTTGGCCCCGTAGTTAAATGGATATAATAGGGACCTCCTAAGTCTTAGTTACAGGTTCGATTCCTGTCGGGGCCGCCACCAAATTAGGTTATTTGTTACTCTCAAAATTAGATACTAAGTTATCCGTGAGTGCTGTCACAGCATCAATGTCAACTTTTGCGGCTTTCCCTAACACATCGTATAAATGTTTTGGCGCTAAACCGTAACCCGGTCTTACACTCTTCACATTATCTAACGTGAATAACTCTCCCTTTTTAACTGACTTCGTTACATAAAGTGAACGACGAAACTGCAGGTTTTGCTGCTCAGCTGGTTTACATTCATATCCAGCGATGCCAAGTGCTTGCCAGCTTTGTTGTACATTTTCACATAACTGCTTTAACTCGCTTGGTTCAAGTGAAAAGGCTGCGTCAGGTCCACCGTCTTCACGTGATAGCGTAAAATGCTTTTCAACAATTGTCGCCCCTAATGCAACGGATGCCGTAGCGGCAACGGTGCCCATTGTATGATCAGAAAGTCCAACTGGCACGTTAAACGACTCAGCTAAATCTAGCAATGTTCGAAGATTGGCTTGCGAAACAGGAGTAGGGTAACCACTGATACAATGAAGTAGGGCAATCTGCTTATTGCCTGTTGAATGCGCAACAGCTAGAGCTTCAGCTATTTCTTCTTTGGTAGCCATGCCGGTAGACATAATCATTGGCTTACCTGTTTTCGCAACATATTCAATTAACGGAGTATCAATCACTTCAAACGAGGCAATTTTATAAGCAGGTGCATTTAATTCTTCTAAAAAATCAACAGCAGTAAAGTCGAATGGAGAGCTAAAAATGGTGATATTTAACTCTTTGGCTTTTTCAAATAGTGTCTTGTGCCATTCCCATGGCGTATGTGCCCATTCGTATAAGTCATGAAGGGTGTGACCTTGCCACAAACCTTCAGAAATTCGAAAATCTGGTTTATCCGACTTAAGAGTAATGGTATCAGCAGTATAGGTTTGCAGTTTAACTGCGTCAGCACCACAGGCTTTCGCTGTTTTAATTAGTTCTATCGCTCGATTTATATCTCCATTATGATTTCCCGACATTTCGGCTATTACGTAAGGAGAGTGATGACTGTCTATGATGCGGTTGTTAATTTTAAACATATTAATCTCTTATATCACCGAATTGTGGCTTTTGCTCGTTAAGTAAATGGGGGGGGGGCTTATATACCAATCTTTTTTTTCACATGTCTGGTATCCAGTACTCGCAAATATTTTTAAGGAAGCTGTATTTCGCGAGTCAATATAAGCTAATAATGTAGTAGTTAAATATCGTTCTCTGAGTAATAACAATGCTGATTTGCCCAGACCCTTGCCTTTATTGGCGGGCGAAATTGCGATTGATACTTCAGCTTTATCTAAATTGGCCTGTTCAAAATCAACTCTTACCATTCCCAATGCTTGATTGAGTTCGTCACTAAGAATATAAATTGCTCGTAGGGGATTGTGAAGTGATGCATGAAACCAAGCAATATGACTTTCTTTTGAGGGGATTTCAGTATTACGCGAAAATAGCCGTGTACTGGGGTCGCACTGCCATTGATAAAGAGTATCGCAATCATTTTGGCTGATTTTACGCAACTTAAGTAAATGTGGTGAAGGGAGCGCTTTTTTCGAGACGGCTTTAGATAACAACGCACTTGCTCTTTGACAGCCGTTACCGTCGCATAACTGTTTACTGTTATTATGCAGTTTAAGACGTATATCGGGTCGGGCGATTAAGTCATTTACAGTGTCTGTTATTTTTTTGGGGGTTATCTCGTCCCAGACTCCCAATACGATCGCAGCCTCCTTTTCTGCAAGTATATGGCCATTGTCCTGCTGGTTATCGGCGTCAATAATACAAACAGTTGGTATGCCTAACGCAGCACGTTCCCACGTCGACATGCCACATGCGCCTATAATCAAATCTTGCTTCGCCATGAGTGCTGCAATATTTGTTACATCAAGAAATAAAGCTGATTTACACTTTGTTTGCAGAAGTTGACGCTGAATAGCAGAAACAGTAGGGGAGGCTGAACTGAGCACAATCGACACACGTATATTGTGAGTAGCAGCAATATCATCCAATGCATCTAACGTAACACCGGAGAGGTTATGGCTATCCATGGCGCCAAAACTTAGCATAACGTTAGATATGGGTTTGGATGTATCAACTTTATGCGTTTTAAACGCATTAAACTGTTGATTTAATAAGGAGTATTGGGTGCCCAACATAAATTGACAGTGTGCTGGTGTTAATTTGGAATAATCACTTT
Source organism: Flocculibacter collagenilyticus (assembly GCF_016469335.1). Classification (NCBI taxonomy): domain Bacteria; kingdom Pseudomonadati; phylum Pseudomonadota; class Gammaproteobacteria; order Alteromonadales; family Pseudoalteromonadaceae; genus Flocculibacter; species Flocculibacter collagenilyticus. The sequence continues at coordinate 2,818,505 of NZ_CP059888.1, read as the reverse complement.
TATTGCGGCTTACAGACTGATCAAGCAGACTGTCGCAGTGATGTGATCTATTTGCTAAGTCGTCTATCGTTAAAATATGTTTTACAAGCGGCTTAATAGGGCGGTACCAATCACTGTGTAAGTGATAATGATCAACTATGAGTAAAGGAATTATTTTGGCGTCTTGAGATTGAATAACTTCCAGTTGGTTTGCTGTGATTAGTCCATCGTTAATCTGTTTAAATTTCGCCGCTCGATTGTACTCATTTGAAGACAATGGATGAAGATTAAAGCCGTTTGCTTCCCAAAGTTCAGCAAGCTGAGGTGGTAATTCATATGAAATACACGCACACTGAAAGCCATGTTGCTTCAAGGATTGAGCAAGCGATAAGCAACGATAAAAATGACCTGCACCAAGTGCGCTGGAAGCGTCAAACCTAAAAATGGCATGCTGGCTGTTTATCATATTAATAAAAACCACGTAGTAACAGTTTGCCTAATAGTTCCGTTATCTAACTTTGAATACATCTTTAATTAATTCACCTTTAAAATACTTTTCAAAATTATCTTCTTGTTGCGCTTGTTGAATTACCGACAAGCTATGATGATAAGCGTTAGCTAATACTTTAATGTGCTTTTCTTTATGTGCGTAAGATAAATTATGTGTGCCTGCCATTAAGATGCCTTGCGATAGCATTTCTTGAATGAATAAGCTCTTAATTTGATTTGCACTAAAAGTTTCGTTCGCAGTGACTTGCAATAAGCTCCAGCAAGGGTAACCGCACAATGAAAAAGTGTTCGTCATATTCGTGTCAGCAATTATTTTTTGTACATTATCAAGTAATAACGAGCCAATATGATGAAGGTGTTCTGGAATGTTGTGCGTTTGCAGTTTGTTTATCGTGGCTTTGGTAGCTGCTAATGATAAAGTTTCACCTGCAAATGTGCCCGAGTAAAATATTTGCTCCATCAACGCCATGATTTCTTTTTTACCAGTAATGGCCGAAATTGGATAGCCGTTCCCCATACCTTTACCAAATGTCGCTAAGTCGGGGGTAACGCCAAACTGGGTTTGTGCCCCACCAATATTGAATCTGAAGCCTGTAATGGTTTCGTCAAACACTAATACAGCTTGATGTTTATCACATAAAGCTCTTACTTCTTCTAAAAAATTATTTTTAGGAGGAAAAAAGTTAACAGGCTCTAAAATGACAGCGGCAATTTTGTTGTGATGACGTTCAAAAATCGCTTCTAAAGAGGCGATGTCGTTGTATGAAAATGGGTGTGTTAATTCAGTTGTGGCATCTGGCACGCCTAAGTTGCGGCTTGTTGAACCAATGTACCAGTCTTGCCAGCCATGATACCCGCATACAGCAAGGTGATCTTTGCCAGTGTAAGCGCGTGAAAGCCTCACAGCTGCGGATGTGGCGTCAGTCCCGTTTTTCCCAAACCGTACCATTTCAGCGCAGGGAATAAGCGAAATAATTTGCTCGGCAACTTCGTGCTCTAAACGGTGGGGTAATGAAAATGATACTCCTGACTTTAATTGGGCAATCACGGCGTTATCAATTTCTTCGTCCTGATATCCAACAGACACCGCCAATAAGGCATTCATAAAATCTATATATTGATTCCCGTCAATGTCCCAAACTTCTGCACCTTTACCCTTATCAAGAAACAATGGTGCGACTCCAAAGGGCATCGAGTAATAACTTTTACTAAACGTTTGTGAAGCCATGGGAATGGTTTTAGCTGCGCTGTTAAAGAAGTCGATAGAATTTTGGTATCTATTGGTCATATTAGTTGTTCTCACGGTCTTCATTCAGTGACTTTTCTAGCCCTTCATTTCTCATAATATCTTGATTGATTGACTGCCAATGCGGATGTTTTTCTAGCAGCTTTAACACATCCTGATAGTTAAAATGAGGGTTAATAGGGTAGAGGGCTTCATAAATCAATGTAACAAGTTGGTAATCTTCTAACTCGTCAACGGTCCATCGATGATGTGACATATCTTTACTCGCACTTACATTGTGTAGCTTAAAGTTACCTTGGTTTCGTATATATAAAGTGACGTGTTCGCGTTCAGATTTTAACTTTGCTTCACGGTTGGCTCGTTTTAATGCATCAAAGGTAAATACTTCTACATCTAACCCGTCGGGTAATGTAGGAGGGCAACAATTTGAGGTGTAATCGCTACCGTTTTCTATGTGGTGTTGAATCACTTGATCAATTAACTCTGGGTCAATTAATGGGCAGTCACCTGTAATCCTCACTATATGATGCTCGCTATTACCTGATGACGTGCTATTTAAATCACCTAAGTACAGTTCGGCACAACCATAAAAGCGTTTTAACACGTCATTCAAATCACCACGATAACACGCAATATTTAAATGTTTACACAACTTTGCCAGCTCGTCATCACTTGCTTCAGTAGAGGTGGCAACAACTAACTGCTCAATTAGCTTAGCTTGGCTAACACGTTCAAGCTGGCGGGCAAGCATCGGCTCTCCCAGTAATGGTTTGAGTACTTTGTGTGGTAATCTTGATGATGATGTTCTGGCTTGTACAATGGCTAGAATCATAGTTCTGGTTCGCTTATATTACGTATAAATGTAAGTGCTAATTTAGAGTCCAATTTGAGGGGATGATTAACCCCTCGTCATGCTGTTTAAATTGCGATAGATCTAACTTAGTTTTTGTAACGTCAGATTTTCCGCTTGCTTTAACAATTTCTTCAAGTTGTGTGTGATTGCAACAGCCTACTATGGTGACATCAATATATTCTTGTTGTTGAAGGAATCCGATTGCTGCTTCAAGTGGCGTGATGTTGTGCGCCTTAAGCTGACTAAAGTAGGTATCTAATATCGTGTTATAGGGGGCAAAATAATTGGGCCTACTGCTATTTGGTGCCGACTCGTTGGTCATCAGTAGTAGCCCTTGTAAAAATGCGGAACGAGTGTGTATTTCAATACCCGCGCGATGTGCCGCACTCAATAAATTATTATCCAGAAAACGTTGATCAAATACATTTAGAGGTACTTGAATAATATCGATCTTAAAATGATCAAGAAGGTAGTGAAGTTGTTCGGGGTTATATAATGATACGCCTATTTTATTACATAACCCTTGTTGTTTAAGTTCTAACAACTGGTGATAAATTGCAAGACGAGCACTTGAAGGCGGTGATGTAAGGTTATGAATTGGCATTAATGCATTGGCATCATGAAGCATCACCGCATGGAGGTGGTCTTGCTGCAACCTGTCTAAGCTGGCTCTGATTTGTTCTACAAAATCTGGAGATGCGCTGGTTACAGGTGGAATTTTAGTGACAACTTTAAAATTGCTGGTGGAATGATTGGTACTCTGTAACACTTGCCCTAGTCGCTGCTCGCTGTCACCGTAAGCTATAGCTGTATCAAGCACATCAATGCCGTTGTTAGCGGCGTATTGTAATAAGTGAAGGATTTGTTCTTCACTAACTTTACCTTCAGTATTTGAAACGCCGTAATCTAAGCCAAATTGTACGGTACCTAAGCCTAATTGCATGTCTGAACCGCATTAATAACTTCTTTAATAACAATATCTTGTTGTTCTGTTGTTAACTTAGGATATAAGGGTAGGCTAATTGCTTGTGCCGCATGTGTTTCTGCGTTTGGAAACATTCCTGTTGTAAAGCCTAGCCGGGTGAAATATGGCTGAGTATGGATAGGAATGTAATGTAAATTAACCCCGATACCTGCTTGCCTTAACTGCTTAAAAATCAGCTCATGACAATGTTGTGGTACCTTAATTACAAACAAATGATAGGCACTGTAACAATCTTCAGAAACGGTTAAACAGTCAATATCGGCTTGGTTGAACGCGGTCATATAGCGTGCTGCAATGTGATTTCGACGCGTAACATATTCATCGATACGACTAATCTGAGACAGCCCCAACGCGGCTTGCAGCTCAGTCATTCGATAATTAAAGCCTAATGTGACTTGTTCATACACCCAAGGTGCTGGATTTGATGCTGCCATTATCGATTCGTCGCGAGTTACCCCATGGCTACGTAACAGCATTAACTTTTGATGCAGTTCGGGCTTGTTAGTGAGCGCCATACCACCTTCTGCTGTCGTCACAATTTTTACGGGATGAAAGCTAAATACCGTAATGTCTGAGTATTTACAGCTACCTATTTTGGTATTTTGATAGCGCCCACCAATGGCATGTGAGGCATCTTCTATAATGGCAATATTATATTGCTTAGCTAAACCGCTAATTGCGGCCATATCACAACTTTGTCCAGCAAAATGCACAGGAATAATAACTTTAGGTAAGCGATTATGTTTTGCCGCCTGTTCAAGTTTATTCGATAAGGTTTGGATACACATATTGCCTGTTGTTGAGTCAATATCAACAAAGTCGACTTCTGCGCCACAATATAAAGCGCAGTTAGCAGAGGCAACAAATGAGTTAGGGCTGGTCCACACAATGTCTTTTTCAGTTACGCCCAACGCAAGACAAGCAATGTGCAACGCCGATGTCGCACTGTTTACCGCCACCGCGTACTCAGCATCACAATATTTAGCGATGGTTGCTTCGAACTCTGGTACCCGCGCGCCTTGAGTGATTAAATCAGAGGTGAGCGCTTCCATTACGGCATCAATATCCGCTTGCGTGATATCCTGTTTACCGTAGGGGATCATGCCATTGCCTTGTTATTGAAATCAGAAATTTCATCAACAGATAAGAAGTGCGGGTTAGTATCAGAGCTATATTCAAATCCTTCTGTCACCAGTTGCGCTTCTTCTTTAATGGCATTCACCGTGTAGTCATTGCTTCGACTGCTAAAACTTATCGTAGGCGCAATAACGTAATGATCAGCATACTCAAAGGTATGATAAGACAACTCACCTGGGCACATCACTTCATGGAGCTTCTCTCCTGGTCGAATGCCGATGACCTTTTGTTTAAGATGAGGAGCCATCGCTGTCGCTAAGTCAGTGATCTTAATTGAAGGGATTTTTGGGACGAAAATTTCACCACCATACATACGTTCAAAATTCTTTAAAACGAAGTCGACGCCATCTTGTAAACTTATCCAAAAGCGAGTCATATTCTCATGAGTAATTGGAAGTTCTGTTGCGCCATTATCAATAAGGTTTTGGAAGAATGGAACGACTGACCCACGGGAGCCTACTACATTGCCGTAACGCACCACGGCAAATTGTGTGTTATGGCCGCCTGCAATATTATTGGCAGCAACAAAAATTTTATCGGACGCCAATTTAGTTGCGCCATATAAGTTTATTGGATTAGCTGCTTTATCAGTAGAAAGCGCAATTACGCGTTTAACATCATTGTTCAGAGCTGCATCTATTACATTTTCTGCACCATTAATATTGGTTTTAACACACTCCATTGGGTTATATTCAGCGGCTGGTACTTGCTTCATTGCTGCGGCATGAATAACGTAATCAACGCCTCGCATTGCTCTATTTAAGCGATCTCGATCTCTAACATCACCAATAAAATAGCGCATACAGTCTTGGTTGAACACTTGTTGCATCTCAAACTGCTTAAGCTCGTCGCGAGAAAAAATGATAATCTTTTTGGGATTGTATCGACTTAATAAGGTTTGGGTATATTTTTTACCGAATGACCCCGTTCCGCCAGTAATTAAGATGGTTTTATTGTCAAACATAAGTGCCTCTATCCAACACAGTGAGTATTACTGATCCCAGCAAAATATGTGCCTATCAATAATTAGAGTCGACTGAGTTAAGTATTGTCTTAAAAATGCATACTTTATTTCACAAATGAAAGTGTATGATGAAGGTATTAATGACCTCATTTTACTCATTCAGTAATGAAAAAAATAAGTAACTCAGTTAATTGTAATGCTTTGATAATATATCAACTTCTGTAATGGTGAAAGTTTGAAAGCGCTTTCACCACTAGCAGAAGGTTAATATGTATGAGAATTGTGCAAGTTAGCTCATTAAGCGGTAAATAACTGATATTCCTTTACCACTTTTGTATTGCTTTTATGCTTAAGGAGTTGCTGGCGTATTTCGTTTTTACGAGTCAAATACTTGACGAAAACAATGTTGAATTCTTCGTGCAGCGCTTCAAGTGTCGGCTTGTTTTCAATCAACCAATCTTGCTCGGTTGTTTCAAACAACACATGAAACAAATCTTTCTGCTCAGCAATTTTATCATTCACTTCTTCAACTGCATCTTCCGCTAACGCAGAAAGTAACTGTGCGTTAATGGCATCAATTTGTTGAACGATGTTTTCTGGCAGAGTAGGGAAAGTTGATACATTCATCATGGATTAACCGTTTACTGCTTTCTGGGTTAAAAACTCTTCCTTAACGTCGTGCGGGATAGCTTCCCAGCCTTCTTTAATATTTCGCATAATTTCAATAACTACATCTAATAGTTCAGTAGAGTTATTTAAATTAGCTTCTAATAACGTACGTTGTGCATAATCATAAAGATTGTAAAGGTTGTTAGAAACATCACCACCATCATTCATATTCAAGCTATCTTGTAATGCACCTACCAAAGTAATTGAGTCGGAAATTAATTTCCCCTTTTGCTCAGTGTCGTTACGCTCTATATGCGCTTTGGCACCTGATAACTTGCCGATGATGTTAGTTAATACAATTGTGATAAGCTCATACGGGTTAGCGTTTGCAGCCGCATTGATTTTCATTGCTTTGTATTTTTGAATTGATGCTCTAGACATAATGTTTAACTTCCTCAAACCATAATCAATATTTAAAGCAAAATTCGAGCCATATAATAACCCTATTGCTGTAAAACTAGGTGCTCGCCTCGTTAAAACCTAATGTTATTCTCAGTGAACATAAATAGTATCTGCATAAATCTGAAAATCTTTAGGCATTTTATGCAATAAAAATATAACTCTATGATCTTATAATAATTAAGTTGAATGATTTTTGTACTATTAAATATCCAAAGTAAAAAGTCTCAATGGTCCATGAATCAGTATCTATTTATTGATAAGTTACTTTCATTAACCTCTTTAAATATAGTTCTTTTCGGCATATGAAGACAGTTTTACCAAGTTAGCGGTTGGTTAAAATTTGAGCGGAAACTATACTTGTGATAAAATGCACAAGCTTTTCAGGGCTTGAGGTGAGTAATTCAATTTATTGCTATGGCTTTGGGCTGACTTTTAATGATTGAGACAGGAGCTAACAATGAAAATTGGTGGTAACAGTAATGCACCAGCATTAACGCAATTTCAGGAAAATCAGAAAAAGATTTTTCAACAATTGGCTTCTGGGCTAAGAATTAATCAAGCCAAAGATGATGCCGCAGGGTTACAAATAGCTAATAGGTTAACGTCTGAAGTTAATGGCTTGAATATGGCAATGCGTAACGCTAATGATGGCATTTCGTACGCACAAGTGGCCGAAGGGGCATTGTCGAGTGTGGGTGACGCAGTAGGGCGAATTGAGGAGCTTTCAATTCGAGCGGCTAATGGGTCATTATCTGCTTCTGATCGCAAAGCGATTCAGCAGGAAATTAGTCACTTACAAGAGCACGTTGGCGATGTTTATAAGAATACACGTTTTGGCGATCAGCAAATCTTCTCTGGTGGTTCATTATCTTTCCAAGTTGGTGCTCAAAGCGGTCAAACCGTTGACCTTGCAGTAGGTGGTGAAGGGGTTAGTGCGTTACAAAGTATTGATGTGAGTACCGCTGCTGGTGCACAAGAAGCTATTGAAATAGCACAAGCTGCCCGTGACGAAGTGAGCTCATCCAGAGCTAATTTAGGCGCATTCCAAAATCGCTTAGGCAGTACCATTAATAATTTGTCTCAAACAGCAATTAACACTGAAGAAGCAAGAAGCAGAATACAAGATACTGATTATGCGAGAGCTACGTCAGAGCTAGTTAATCAGCAAATTCAAGATCAAAGTGCGATTGCAATGCAGGCTCAAGCTAATGCAAATCAGGGGCAAATATTAGGGTTGTTAGATTTCTAATCCTCAACCTTCTCAATTTTCTTTGGGGCTAGTTGCTAGCCCCCCCCCTAAGCTCTTGGATGAGCTCATAAACGTATACAATTAACAGAGCTAGTAACATTGCTGCTACGATATACAAAATATTGATTTAAAGCAGGATATTATAGAAGTCGTATCTACCTGTGATGAGTTCGCTGATATTTCTTTCCCCTTTATACCCACTTTAAAATTTGTATGTTGTTATAGTAAGATTTATGTAAATTCGTGGCTCGTTACTTTACGAATTCAACATCCAATACATATCGATAAACCATAGCCAGTCAATAGTTAGTCAATTTTTTGAACAAACGTCAAAATACTGCCATAAATTTCTTGCTTAAATGGAATTGCGTTTTACAATTAAAAACATACTGTTAAGCACTTAGGTTGTACAATCTATGCAAAATATTCGTCGTGTAGTGATATTAGATGAAAACACAGCGAGGGCTGAAAGGCTGGCTGTCTCACTGTCTTTTATCGGCGAAAAAAATGAATGTATTTCAATTGATGAAGTTTCAACTGCGTGTGAACCAGCAAATGCTGTTACTGCGTTTGTGTTAGGCGCACTTACTTCTGGTGAGCATGCGCAGCTTATCCGTGAAAACCCTGAAGTTCCTTTTGTGGTAATAGGTGAAACGCTAAAAGAGTTAATGGAAATACCAAATGTTATTGGTATTCTAGGCGAGCCATTCAATTATGCCGTTGCAACACAGCTATTGCACGACTGCCAAGAGTATCGCCGACTTATTCCCACCCAAAAACATCGTAATGATGCTGCCAAATTCTCTGGTTTGATTGGCCATACCCCCTGTATGAAAGAGATCCGATTTTTGATTCAGCAGGTAGCTACTACCGACGCAAATGTATTGATTTTGGGGGATTCTGGAACAGGAAAAGAGGTTGTTGCGCGGAACATTCATTTATTGTCTAAACGCAGTAACGGCCCGTTTGTGCCTGTTAACTGTGGTGCAATACCGGGTGAGTTATTAGAAAGTGAATTATTCGGTCATGAAAAAGGGGCTTTTACAGGGGCTATTTCTGCGAGGAAAGGTAGGTTTGAACTAGCGCAAGGTGGCACACTCTTTTTAGACGAAATCGGTGATATGCCGCTGCAAATGCAAGTGAAGTTATTGCGTGTGCTGCAAGAGCGTATTTATGAGCGCGTAGGGGGCACAAAAGCGATCAATGCCGATGTCAGAATTTTGGCGGCAACGCATCGTAGTTTAGAGCAAATGATTGAAAGCGGGAAATTCAGAGAAGACCTTTATTACCGATTGAATGTATTCCCTATTGAAACGCCGTCGTTACAAGAGCGCGCTGACGATATCCCCATGTTAATTGATGAGCTATTAAAGCGTTTAGACTCTGAGATGACTCAGGCACTTAAGTTTACCGATCGCGCCCTAGAATCTTTAAAAATGCATCAATGGTCTGGTAACGTGCGCGAATTATCCAACTTAGTTGAGCGGATGGCGATAATGTATCCTAGCCAAGTCATTGATGTAACGGAACTACCAAGAAAATACCAGCACATAGATGTTGATGCCTATGTACCAGAATATCCAGATGAAATTGCTGAACATAATGCATTAATGGATTTATTCAGTGATGCTTCTGAAGATGAAATCGAAAATGAAAACATTAGTGATGTATCAGACGCAATAAATTTAGGGTTATTGCCACCAGAAGGTATTAACCTTAAAGAGCACCTTGCTGATTTAGAGGTTAGCTTTATCACTCAGGCGCTTGATCAACATGATTATGTGGTGGCGCGCGCAGCTGACGTACTAGGGTTGCGAAGAACAACATTAGTAGAGAAAATGAAAAAATATAATTTAGTAAAAGACGAGTAAGTAGTTTCTTACGCGTCTTTTTTGCTTAAAAAACCACCGTCAAACTCTAGTCACTTTAATTTTTACTATTTTTTTAGTGCTTAATCTTACTTCGTTTTACTCCGTAACTACCTGTTTAATTTAGTAAAACTCTACTTGGCATAAAACGTGTATTAGTCATGCTAGTTTAGATTTTTTAATGGTGTAGCGTTATGGCTTCAATACATGCTCTTAGGCAAGACTTTCAAGACCAAGAATTGTTTTCAAGTGACCTGCTAAGTAACTTAGCAATGGAATCCTACACTGGTGAATTAAATCAGTTACGTCAACAGTCCAGTTGGTTAAGCCATTTAGTAGACATTTTACCCGCCGGTGTCGTTGTGTTAGATGCAAGAGGTAGAGTAAAAGATGCTAACAAAGTAGCTCTTGAAATGTTGGGTGAGCCGCTTGAAGGTGAAAAGTGGACTGATGTGATTAAGCGTTCATTTCGTCCAAGAAGTGACGATGGGCACGAGGTTTCCCTTCATGACGGTCGTCGCGTTAAGTTGGCTATTACAGCATTAGCTCCTCAGCCGGGACAGCTCATATTAATGACTGACTTAACTGAAACGCGTATTTTACAAGAGCGTATAGCGCAAATGCAGCGCTTATCTAGTTTAGGTAAAATGGTTGCATCCCTAGCGCACCAAGTAAGAACGCCTCTTTCCGCTGCAATGCTTTATGCTGCGAATTTAGGTAATGAAAGACTAACACCTAATTCCCGTAAAACCTTTCAATGTAAGTTAACTGAGCGCTTGAATGACTTGGAGCATCAAGTTAATGACATGCTGCTGTTTGCTAAAAGTGGCAGTGAAAACCAAGTTGTAAAAGAAGTGTCTCTTCAAAACTTGCTTGCTGAAGTGCGTGCAGGCTCCGAAGCGATGGTATTGCAAAATAATGGCAAGCTTTATGTAGAGCTACCAGAGCCCGACATCCTAATTCTGGGCAATAAAGTATCCCTTGCCAGTGCAATTCAGAATCTTATTCATAATAGTATTCAGGTTATTGGTAATGGTGCAGAAATAAGTATTAGCGCATATCGTGCGGTATCAGAGAATGAAGTCGTTATTTCTGTAAGAGACAACGGGCCTGGTATTGCAGGGGATATACAAGAAAAAATATTCGAACCTTTTTACACCACTCGTAGCCAAGGAACCGGATTAGGCTTAGCGGTCGTTAAATCTGTATGTACGGCGCATCATGGTCGAGTGTCGATTAACGGTGCGTGTAATACAGGAGCTGAATTCTTATTACATATCCCAATTATTGCAGAACCGTCGAACAATTAGGGGGAAGCGCGATGACGAATAAAAGTGTTCTTGTTGTTGAAGATGATGCGGGTTTACGCGAAGCATTATTAGATACCTTAATGATTGCAGGTTATCAGTGTGAAGCAGCGTGTAGCGCTGAAGAAGCTATCTTAACCTTAAAAAAGTCGAACATTGGCATGGTGGTGAGTGATGTGCAAATGGGACAAATGTCAGGTTTGGATTTACTCAAAAGTATTAAGGTTAATTATCCTAATTTGCCTGTATTAATGATGACCGCCTACGCTTCAATCAACGATGCTGTGCAAGCAATGAAGGAAGGGGCAGTTGATTACATGGCTAAGCCATTTGCTCCTGAAGTGTTACTTAACTTAGTGAGTCGTTATGCTCCCGTTGACGAGCAGCCAGCTTATGAGCCTGTAGCCGCTGATGAAAAAAGCTTAGAGTTATTAAACTTAGCTAAACGCGTTGCAGCATCTGATGCCAGTGTTATGGTGACAGGGCCTAGTGGTTCGGGTAAAGAAGTACTTGCCAGATACATCCATGAAAACTCGGCAAGAAAAGAACAACCATACATTGCGATAAACTGTGCGGCAATTCCAGAGAATATGTTGGAATCGACCCTATTTGGCTATGAAAAAGGGGCTTTTACCGGCGCGGTGCAAGCCTGCCCGGGCAAATTTGAGCAAGCACAAGGCGGTACTATTTTACTTGATGAAATTACGGAAATGGATCTTAGCTTGCAAGCAAAATTGCTGCGTGTATTACAGGAAAAGGAAGTAGAACGGTTAGGTAGTCGAAAAACGATTAAGTTGGATGTGCGTGTTATTGCAACTAGTAATAGACAACTACGTGAAGCGGTTACAGATGGTATTTTCCGAGAAGATTTATATTATCGTTTGAATGTATTTCCGCTTAAGTGGCTTCCTTTGGCGCAACGCTCTGGTGACGTTATACCATTAGCTAAGCATTTAATTGAGCGCCATAGCGAAAAAATGGGAGAGGCTGCTCCTCAGTTATCTGAACTTGCTATGCGTAAGTTACAGCGTCACTCTTGGCCTGGCAATGTTCGAGAGCTAGATAATGTTATCCAACGCGCATTAATATTGCAGTCAAGCGGAAGCATTGACGAAACTGCAATCTTATTAGAAGAAGTGAATGCAGAGCTTATTTCTGACACCAGTTCAAGTAATGTCATTACGGGCACATCTAATTTTGATGTAAATGTTGACGTAACCTCGTTTAAAGATGGTTTACGTGAACAAGAACATCGCATTATTTTAGACACGCTAAATGAGTTTAATGGTAGTCGTAAAGATGTGGCTGAAAAGTTAGGTATGAGTCCAAGAACCTTAAGATATAAGTTAGCCAAAATGAGAGAGTCAGGAATGGAAGTCCCTGCATAACTTAGCAATTACAGCAATTGAGATACACTCTTTTGCTGTATTTTTGTGCACTTAAATCAAGTTAACCCCAACTCGGGATAAGAATTTGAAAATTTAAGGAACTAAATGCCTGCTCCACGATCAGATCTTTCGACCAAAAAAGAAAGTGACCAAAAAGGAACAGGCATGAATAAATTAGTTGAACTCTTCTGTGATGTCGATGATTTTTGCAAAGTATTTATTCCCGAATGGGAAAAGCAATTGATTGCAGACGGCACACAAAAACGTAAGCGTCGAAGTAGATTGACGATGAGTGAAGTCATGACAATTATTATTGGCTTCCACATGTCCCATTACCGAGATTTTAAAAATTATTACACTGGTCATGTCAGTCGCTTTTGTCGAGAAGAATTTCCACATTTGCTTAGTTATACACGCTTTTTAGAGCTAATGCCGCGAACAATAGTGCCAATGTGTGCGTACTTCACCTCACTTAAAGGTAAGCCTACAGGCATTGAGTTCATTGACTCCACTACTTTAACCGTTTGTCATAATATTCGAATTCCCAGACATAAAACATTTAATGGTATAGCAAGGCGAGGGAAATCGACGATGGGCTGGTTTTATGGTTTCAAACTTCACCTTATCGTTAATTATCGGGGAGAGATCGTTGCAGCCAAAGTCACCACAGGCAACGTTCATGATACTAAACCAGTCGAAGAGCTAGCTGCTGGTTTGACAGATAAATTGTACGGAGATAAAGGTTATCTCAGCAAAGCACTGGAAGCTTCGTTGTTTGAAAAAGGGGTGACATTAATTACTACCGTTCGCAAGAATATGAAAGCCAAAGCGATGTCGTTATGGGACAGAGCGATGCTATCTAAGCGATTTATTATTGAAACTATTAATGACCAATTAAAGAATATCTCCCAAATTGAACACTCCAGACATCGCAGTATGAATGGTTTTATGTTGAACTTAATGGCAGGATTAGTGGCTTACTGCCTTAAAGACAATAAGCCAAGCCTTAATTTAACTGACTCAGAGCTTAATTCTATGATCGTGGCTTAAACCGATCTGGGGTAAGTTATTCTATCTCAGCAAAACAACATCAACACCTGTAAACTTAGCTTTACTTTACCCTGAGTAAGGTATTAATTGCTAATTAGTTTACTATCTTGCAAATTTGCTTACGCTAAAATTCTGAATAGTTATTAATTTTTATAAAATAATAATTGAAATCACACTCCTCTAAACCCCTTGATATTCATGGCTTATGCTTACAAGTTAACTGTTTATTAACAAATGGTATATTGAATTTTGTATTTTTTGTTTGACTATAAATTAATCGAAATTAATATGGTGAAACAAATTGTTACTGAAATTAAAGTAATTAGTGTGTAAGTTTCAATTTACGTTAGGTGCTTGAAAGTTTACTTTTCTTCGCGTTACCCTACAAAAGTTATGTATCTCTCCAATTAATAATAAGTAGTAATAACTATGAAAATAATGCCAGAAAAAAAGAAAAATATAGATGCGTTATCTGCTAGAGAATATGAAATTATTGAGTTAATAGCGAAAGGCTTAAGCAATAAAGAAATTGCAGAGCTTTTATGCTTAAGTGTTCATACCGTAATGACACATACAAAGAACATTTTTAAGAAATTAAATGTTAAATCGCGCTATGAAGCGGCCTACGAACACCTCACAAGAACGCATTAGCGTAAATTGGTTTAGTTTACTCATCATACCCTACATCTAACTTCATCATAAATCTCTTGATTTAGGTTTCATAATTACGCTAGCAGCCTGAAGTGGTAATCACGTGTATTCATACCGCGTAACAATGCCGTGTAACAATACGCGTAATAAAACCGTGTTATAAGACCGTGTAATAAATCGATGTAACCTATTGCTCTATTTGCAGCTGTTTAAATCACGCCCTAATCCACTGCCAACACTTTTTCGACTTAAAGTAGTCCCTGTTTTAGGGATGGTAATTAAGTAACACAAAAATAAATTTTTGTTCATTTATTTGTAATATACCGGAAATTAGGTATATCCATATCAGTACCCAAATGTATATCCTAGTTCACATTAAAAACGTATAGAAAAGCGGCGAAGAATGATGAAGAAAGTTGCAATGTATTCTGGGGTAGCAGTTGCTGTTATTGCGGCTGTGTACTTTGTACAAACCAATTCTAATGCAAACTCAGGTGCTGAGTCAGTCGAGCAATCCGTTGAAAAGACAGCAACACCAGAGTCAATCGAGCCTGCCAATATTGCGGCTGATGATAAACGATTGCAGGCACTGGTTCAGCGTACACCTAATAAAGTCAATTCACCCAAAGATAAGAAAACTGAAGTGGCAGATGAACAAGAAGAGTTAGCCGATGGCCCGTCACCTTTTAGTTATTCGGAAGAGGCTGAAAAAGAACTTACCCGTCTAGGTAAGGTGCGTGAAGACCTAGAAGGTGAAGCGTTTATAGAGGTGGATCATGACGAAATCATTGCATTAAATGTTGGCGACACACTAAAAATAGAAATTCCTGAATTAGACATGTTTTATGACGTGAAAGTTGATTACGTAAGCAATGATGCATTTGGCAATAAGACGGTTGAAGCAGAATTGCCAAATTATGATGCGAGGTACAGCTCGGTGATCACGGTTGGAAAAGATGCCATTTACGCCAATATTTCTACTCCTCAGGGGCTTTACGTGATGGAAGGGAATGGCCGTTATGCATGGGTGGCAGAAACACAAGATCTTATAAAAGATGTCATTCCAGACAAAATTGGTGGTGAGTTTGATGAAGACCACGACCATACCGTTCATAAGCCTGTGAACGTGAGTGGTGATAGAAACAAATAAGTAAAGCTTGGGAGCTTGATTCTAAACACAGAGTTTTAAGTAGTACAAAAAGCAGTAAAAATAGCAAAAAGCTAAAAAAATAATAAAAACAACAAGAAAAACTAGGAAGGAAAACATTATGTTAAAGAAAATTGTAAAGCAATCAGTGCTAGGCCTCTCTGTTGCAGCTGCACTTAGTGCACCAGCTATGGCAAGAGATGTAGTTGTTGATGTTTATTACACACCGGCTGCCGAAGCGCGTAGTAATAATATTCAAACTGAAATTGCGAATATAATTGCAACATCGAACCGTAATTATCGTGATAATGACTTAGACATTAACTTAGTTCTTGCAGCGACACCATACAACATTGGTACTAACTATACTGCTAACCTTAGTGACTTAAGAAGCGTTTATAAGGCATCTAATATTCGTAACTGGCGTGACGAATTTAAAGCTGACTTTGTAGTGGTACTGGGTTCTAAAGAGTCATCTTGGCAAGGTACTACCTGTGGTATTGCGGGCGATATTTATGGCCTGAAAATATTCCCAGATCATGACAATTATGAAAGCTATGCATACAATATTACAGCGAATAACTGCGGTAATACTACGATGACATTTATGCATGAGCTTGGTCATAACATGGGCTTAGGGCATTCAGTTCGTCAAGGTGCAACTGGTGGCGTTTACTCTTGGGGTGTTGGTTACGGTGTTGATTATGAGTTCGCAACAATCATGGCATATCCGCACGAATTCAATACATCGAATCATCCGCCAATTTTCTCTGACCCAGACAGATCTTGTGGCAGCAATCCTTGTGGTGTAGCCAATGTGGCTGACTCACAACGTGCGCTTGATTTGGTAACAAATACGATTGCAAATTTCCGTTAGGTTATAAGCGACAGCATTTATACACCCTGGATATAAAGTTAAAGGCTAAAATGGGCAGATATTCTGCCCATTTTTTATGTGCAAAAAATGCGTTTATTCAATTTCCAGAAAGTCACGTAGCGCATTAAGCTTTTCTAACCCATCTTCAAATCCTAGCTGAATTAACCGTTGTGTGTATGGCTTTTCAAATAACAGATAGCTACCTAGCGATGACTCAGAATTTTCCTGAATGCCAATTGTTTTTAATAACATTTTCACTGCTAGTGGCAACTCATGAAAGTATTCACACGCTATTTGATTAAAGTTGTGGCTAGGGTTAATTAAAAAGTGATCAATCTTTTTTAACGGCGGTGACTTGTCATCCGGCAATAAACTTAACGTTTGATTTACTCGGCTTAGTCGTTCTATATCCGAATGTAATGTATCTGAAAATATGGTATCTAATAAGTGACCAGCAATGGTCGCGAAATCAGGTGGATGCGGATTTAAACCATAATATTTCGACCCGGGCGGTTGCTCTACACCAATGATAAGTATTTTATCTGCGCCTAAATGAATGGCAGGGCTGAGAGGTGAAAGTTGGTGAACCGAGCCGTCACCATAATAGTTCTGCTGTATACGTACTGATGGAAAAACGAGTGGAATAGCAGACGAAGCCATTAAGTGATTCATATTGACAGCTGACTTAATACCTATGCGTTTTTCTCGTCGCCAGTCGTGATTTTCTAACGATTGATAAAAAGAATACGAGTTACCGTCGTTATAACAAGAAGCGTTAATGGATAGCGCGGACAGGTAGCCGCCAACCAAATTTCTATCGATACGACCCAAATCTAGTATTTCAGTGAGTAAGGCCCTTAAAGGAGCATTATTGAATAGGCTGGTACTGCGTTTGTTAGCGTATTCAGCTTGAAACGAAGAAAAGAAATTATTAAGAAGATAGCGAAACGAGCTTACGCCATCGCACTTATATACTTGATTAGTCGTAAAGTTTTTCCATACCCATTCTAATTTTTTTACACCCAAACGAAAACATGAAGCGTAACAGGCGAGAGCGGTTGCATTAATTGCTCCAGCTGATGTGCCACAAATTATCTTAAATGGTACTTCTCGGTTGCGAGGTAGTGATGTCGCTAAGGCTTTCAGTACACCAATTTGGTAAGCCGCTCGAGCACCACCACCAGTTAACAACAAACCCATTTTTTTCGGGTTATTTAAGGGTTTTGACATCGTAATTCACTATCTAATTTATTTCACTGCTTACTACCTATTATTTGAAAACATAAATGATTACATAAATGCTAATTAGTTCGTTGGCAGTGAAAATAAAATAGGTTTATCATCGTTCTTATAGTTTATGTTGTAAAAAACGAACTAAGCAAGTTATTTATCAGCTCGATGCTTGATATCCCGTTTATATAAACATATTGAATATTAAAGGTTTTGTTAAATGTTAGGAGTCACCAATTAATGCAACGTCAACAAGGCAAGTCTAGTGTATTGATTTTAGGGTTAGTTATTGTGCTGGCCATTTTAGTTTATGCGTCTTGGCAACTATTTGAGAAAAAACAGCAACCTAACAACGTTGAACAAAATACAAGTAACAACTCAACTAACAACCCAAGTAATAATCAAAGTACCTTGGTGCCTAAGGTAAATGATGCATCACAGGCAGAGTCTACTGACACTGATGAGCCCTTTCACGCCGATGAGTTATCGGTTGATGAAGAAAATGGTATAGAAGCTACTGAGTATACTGAAGACGAAGAAGTAGCCGAAGGCTCTACGGAGCAGCACGAACTACCTCCGCTAGGAGAAAGTGACGAGGTTGTAATTGCTGACTTAAAAGATGCCTCCTTTTTTCAGGATGTATCGGCATTGGTGCAATCACAACATATTATACAGCGCTTAGTGGTGTTTACCGACAACTTAGTTAATGGCGATGTTATTAGAGAGTCAATGCCATTTGTTGCACCTTCGAGTCGCTTTTCAGTCATTGAAGAAGGGGAGCGAATTATTTTAGATCCAGAAAGTTTCCACCGTTACGATCCCTACGTAGCGTTGATGGAATCAATACCACCACAAGAGCTAGCTGAGTTGTATGAAAAATATCACCCATTATTAAACACTGCTTATGCAGAGATTGGTTATCCAGATAGCCCTTTTAAAGAAAAGTTAGTGAGTGCCATTGAAGAAGTGCTCGATACACCCATCATTGAAGGCGAGATAGAGTTAGTTACTCCCAAGGTGATGTATGAATTTAAGGATCCAGAACTAGAGTCACTGACACCACTTCAAAAGCAAGTTATTCGGCTTGGGCCAGACAATGCTCGTAAAATAAAAGAAATACTACAAGATTTACGTAACCACCTATTACAATAACGGAGCGGTATGATAGCGAGTGAAAATGACGCTTTATTTTCGCTCGCTGGCAGTAATAATAGAAAATAACGTTGTTTTTTGGGCATAGCAGCATTTTCCTCTTGATAATCAGAGAGCATTTAGTAATAATGCGCGCCGCTTGTATTGATTCATGTCGTTCTTGTTTAGCGAACTATGTTGAATTGAACAAGTACATTCTATGGTGACTCTATTGGTCCTCTCGCAATGATACTTTGTTAACCTGGTCAGGTCCGGAAGGAAGCAGCCACAGCAAACGACTCATGTGCCGAGATGTGGCTGATGGAGTCGCCACCCAAACTTCCTGTTCCTAATTACCTCATTTTATTAATTTAGCTTACAAAAGACTTGGTTACTTATTTATAATCGTTTTCTCAGTTTACACGTGTTTATTGAAGCTGCGTGCTTTAATAGCTAATGATTTTTATGGCTATGTTATTGAAGTGGTACGTCCACTTATTTTTAGTAAGCTACCTTTATTTAGTGGTATTTATACCGGTTAGCATGAAATATTCTAATGCATTAATTAGTTTTTCTTTTTAACTGTTAAATTTATATTCTCTGCGAATACCATATATCCAACACTTGTTTGAGTGTTTTTTGTTCAATTATTTCATTTTTATTTAACAAATGTGTGTATCAGTATATTTCATGTCCAACTTTTTAATGCCAAAAAAAGAGTTTCAAATCTTCGTGATTCAAGTAGTTTAATTCTCACGTTTGGCATTGCGCCGACAGCTGTACATTGCAGTTCAGCGGTAATAACTGTTTTAAAAATAATAAGAATCACTTCGCTAAATAAAAATAACAATAGGCGATAAGTGAACTAACTAGTTGAAGTTGGAGTTAACCAGTATATGAAAGTTTCAAAATTTGCATCATCTCTTGTTGCTGTTGCCATAGCGACAGCATTCACAGCACAAGCTGCTGACGACCGTTACATTGTTCAAGTAGAAAATAATAAAAAAGGCATTGTTAAAGCCCTTGCTAAACAGCTTGGTGCAGAAGTCAATGTAGACGCCAATGGCTTCTTTGCAGCTACATTCACTGGCAAGTCATTAAGTGAAGTCAAAGGGTTACTTAAAAACCCTCATATCAAGTTAATTGAAGAAGATATGAAGCGCTACCCTCTAAGCGTTTACAACGACGATGCTGGTAACCCAATGACACAGCAAGTGACACCTTATGCAGTATATCAATCACAAGCAAACCAGCTAACGTTTAATGCAAATGCAGGGATGAAGGTTTGCGTGATTGACTCTGGATTAGACAGCTCGAACAATGATTTTAATTGGGGAGCAATTACAGGTGATAACGACTCAGGCACAGGTAATTGGAATGAGCATGGTGGACCACATGGGACTCACGTTGCTGGTACTATAGGCGCAGCTGACAATAATGTAGGAGTTATTGGAATGGCGCCGGGCGTAGATATGCATATCATTAAAGTATTTAATGAAGCTGGTTGGGGTTATTCATCCGATTTAGCGCATGCAGCAGAAAAATGTTCGGCTGCTGGTGCTAACATCATAAATATGAGTCTAGGCGGGGGTGGTTCAAATAGTACTGAATCAAACGCTTTTCAAGCCTTTACAGATGCTGGTGGTTTAGTGCTAGCTGCAGCAGGTAATGATGGAAATAGTGTGCGTTCTTACCCTGCTGGCTACACATCTGTAATGATGGTTGGTGCAAATGATGCAGACAATAATATCGCCGACTTTTCTCAGTTCCCAAGCTGCCAATCAGGTAAAGGTAAAAATGCAGTCAATGACGAGCGAATTTGTGTAGAAGTGACAGCGGGTGGCGTGGATACATTGTCAACATATCCGGCTGGTTTAGCAACGTCAGCAAATTTATCAATTGACGGTGCTGCTATTGCCTCATCGGCAATGGAAAATGCTGGCTCAGCATCAGGTTCAACACACTATATGGGAACGGCTGAAAGCACAGATGCAGGAGCAAATGGTTCAGTTTGTGTTATCGACCGCGGCGCTATTTCATTCCACGATAAGGTCGCAAATTGTGAGGCATCTGGTGGTATCGGCGCCATTATTGTTAATAATGAAGCTGGTATGCTATATGCGACTTTAGGTGATACAAACACAACAAGCATTCCCGCAGTTGGTGCGGCTTTTGAAGACCGTGCAATGCTGTTAGCTTCAAACAGTGCAAGTATTGACATTGGCAGCAGCGACTTTGGCTTTATGAGTGGAACATCAATGGCAACTCCAGCGGTTGCGGGTTTAGCTGCCTTAGTTTGGTCAAATCATACTGGTTGTACTGGTACTGACATTCGTGATGCATTTAAAGCAACGGCTGAGGATTCGGGTGCTGCTGGAAAAGATGTGTATTTCGGCCATGGTATTGTGAAAGCAAAAGCAGCGAGTGATTACTTAACAACAAACGGTTGTTCTGGTGGTGAGCCTCCTGTAGGTGAGCTAAGTTTATCTGCAAATGGTTATAAATCGAAAGGCAAAAAGCATGTTGCTTTGTCTTGGGATGGTGCAACTACATCAAATGTAGATATTTTTAGAAACGGTTCATTAATTACATCTACAAGCAATGATGGCTCATACACAGATATAATGACGTCGAAAGGTGGCGGTTCATACACCTATCAAGTATGTGAATCTTCAAGCTCTGAATGTACTAATTCTGTGACTGTGACTTTTTAATAAGGCACATAGAATAAAAAAACTCTGATAAGTTTGGTGTAAAGCGTCATTCATTTTGAATGGCGCTTTTTTTGCTTTTAGCGATGCAATATTAATTCACCTATTACGACACATGAAATGATACTTGTTTTAAATGTGGTACTTTTAAATGTGTAATTTGGTTAACAGTTTCTTATCTTCTTCTGTTTAAAGCTACGAAGCCCTGCTTGCTCATACTACTTCAGTATCTATGAGCGCAAAGGAGCTTATAGCGATGGTGATTTATTTAATGTGCCCAATGTGATGCGTACCGAAAGGTGGTAACACCTTACAAAGACATAAGAGCAAATAAGTATTAAGCAAAGTGGTGAAGTTGAATAACAATATTCACCACTTTTCAAAGGGTTACTGATTAAGTAAGCTCAAATACAAGGGAATGATGTAAGCCTGATTTAACGGTAGGCTTCTCATTTTAATCATTAAGTTTCTATTGTATTTAGCCAGCTCAACCCAGCCTTGAAGTGAAACATTTGAAGGCGGTAAATTCCAATAATCAGCACAAAAGCTTTCCATTTTTTCTTTATCTGTTTGACTATCTAATGGGCCGTTATTGGTTTGGACATGATTGTTGATACAATATCCATTTAAGAACCAATCAAATTGCCGGATGTTTTGATTCCAAGTAACTTGGTCTAATGTATTTGCTAACAAAGCAAGATTCAAACAGCCATTACGATCACAATATAGTTCATTACTAGAGCTATTTAGCGCCAAAACAGTATCGACAGAGTGATTTAAGTCTGTAGAGTTGGTTACATGAAAAGGTTCATTAGTATTTCGCCAATAGCATGTTTCGCCCTCTGTTGTTCTACACGTTATATTTGCGGTTTCACCCGCAGTGAGCATCGTAAATGCATCCGATAATTGATAGCTGCTATTTTCATTCGCATTGTAAATATCAAAATTAGGGTAAGCAGTGCTAATCAACATGTCTTCGACAATGTTAGCTCTTGCAATAAAGTGTGGTACGTTTGATTTTTGAATAGCCATCCAACTACTTCCAAGCGTAGCAAGGTAGGCCTCATTACTCCATTTTTGCCATACTTGTTCTGCTATTAACTTTCTTACATTTTCAGCTCTGCAACGTATATTAAATGAGAAAGACGTACTGATAGTAGACAATTCGTTAATATAATCACTTGGTTTGTCAGTAGTGGCTGCAGGACAGTTCACAGTTTGAGCATGCTTTTTTAACAGCGTTTTGATTGCTTTAGAAATACCCGCAGTAGCTCGCCATTCATAGTGCCAATGGTTTGTATAGAACTCACCGTTATTATCGCTGTATGCAGGGCTGGTCCAACGATAATAAGGCTCGTTGCCGATTTTATTTTTATATCGGCATTGAGTGTATGGAGGCACTAGCTGTTTTTCTGCGAGATCACCGCAAGGCTCAAAATATGCCTCACTGGTATTAATTAAATACTCTGCTAACTGATCGGTTTGTAAGTTAGTTAAGTTGAATACGTCGCTCTGCTCATATAACTCACTGCGTGAAAATAAATTATGTATTTGAGAGTAATAGCTAGATAGGCGGTATCCTGCGTAAGGATCGGTATAATCATTATCCTCGATGGTGATACCTACTTTCAGTGGTTGACTAAGATAGGTAGAAACTGCGCTTAATAATGGTAAATCAGTTGCATTGATGATGAGTTTTTTTGTTGTTGAATTTGCGGTTGGGGAATGGCAAGAAATAGTAATCTCTTCGGATAAATAAGCGGGCATAATGCTAATTGAGTGAACATTACTTGTTTTACTAAATGTATTACTGCTATTTAGCTCACACGAAGTGTTTTCATTTTCGTTTGTTGTTAGTTCAATGGTCAGTAAACTAGGCTCTGATAATAAAATAGATGGATGACTAATTTCTGATACTGGTTGCACATCATCTGAGCTAAAAACTTCAACATCGTTATTAAACACCTTAAGTCTTTCAATGGTAGGTTGGCTATGACAAGTAATGACATTGAATTCGGCAGATGAAGTGACCGTGCCACCTTTACCCGTGCATGTAAGTTGAGTTAAACCATTCTGAACAAAGCCTGTGTCAATTTGTCTATTACCGGATAATCCAATTTGCTCCCCAGTAGCGTTGTGACAGTTTGTAGCGTTATGACTTATCCAGCTGAAAGATTGAGGTGAATTTAAACATGCTGTTTTGGGAGAAAGAGAGAGTGCTAATGTTGGTTTTTGATGAACTGTTAAATTAGCTACAACTGCATCGGAAGTACCTGCCAAACCAGTACATGTGATAGTTGTAGTTTGATTAGAGGTTCTATTGCTACCCACCCAGCTGCCACTGGTTGAGCGTGGCTGCCCGTTTACGTCACACGAAGTTGCATCTTCAGAATGCCATGTTAAGGTCGCACTTTCTCCATATGCAACCTCGGCTGGTGTCCAAGCAATACTTACGGTGGGCTTCTTTCTTACTGTCAATGTAGCGGTTTTTACTTCAGACTCTCCTGCTAAGCCTTTGCATTGCAATGATACATGTTGAGTACTAGTTCTGTTTTTACCTAGCCAGTTTCCGTTAGGTGCGCGCTCCTGCCCGTTTATTAAACAATATGTTGCATCAGTAGAGCTCCAGGACAATATTGCACTCTCACCATGTGCAACTTCGGAAGGTAGCCATTTAATATCAACTGTAGGTGGCTTTCTAACAGTGAGTTCTGCGGTTTGAGTGCTTGATGAGCCTGCGACACCAGTACATTTAAGGCTTACTGATTGGCTATTAACTCTATTTTTAGCAAGCCAGCTACCACTGGTTGCTCTGGATTGACCATTCATTAAGCATGTTGTGGCATCAGTTGAGTGCCAAGTTAGTAATGAGCTTTCTCCATGGGCTATTTCTGAAGGCTCCCACTTGATTGTTGCAGTTGGAAGTTTCCGTACTATTAATTGTGCCGTAGCGGATATGGCTGAACCGTTTACATCAAAACACTTTAAAGTGCTACTCAGGCTGTTAGTTCTATTATTTCCAACCCATGTTCCTCTTATTGCATTTGGCTTATCGTTAAGCTCACAGGTTGCGGCATTGCTTGAATTCCAAGTTAGCGTTGAGCTTTCACCGTGTTTTACTTCAGAAGGGTTCCATGAAATGGTTACGGTTAGCTCAGATGCATGTGCAGTATTTAAAGTTAAGGCGCTTACAAGAATTAACAATTTCTTTTTTATGTGTTTATTATTAGTAAGAAATAACACAGTAAATCTCCTGTGATCTGTGTAGTTAGTATTAAACGTAGGGGGTAACTTTAGTGTAACAGTAAGGTGCTAGCTGTTTGTTCCATAAAGCTTTTGCGCAGGATTAAACATAACCCAAGACGTTAGAATATATTTATCATTGGAAATAGGAATGGAGCCCTTGTGGGTATGTGTGAAGCTAGTAGGGAATATAACTAAACTCCCTGCTTCAGGTTTAACTGAGCGGTTTTGGAAGTAAAACTCTGTTCCGCCTCCTTCTTGTACATCATTAAGGTAGTACATGAAAACCAGTGTGCGGTGTAGGCTGTCTTGTTGCTTATCAACAGGGTGAGGAAAGTGTTCTGAATGCCAATGATGGTAACCACCTTGACCTTTTTTGTAATGCTGTAGATTTATATTACCTAGTCGGTATATGTGCTTAAGTAAATAAAGAATTTGATCATTAGGCATTTGTTGTACATGTTGATGGGTGATCTCAGTAACTTCTTTAGTGTTAGGATCCATGAAAGAGGCTGAAACGGCGCCAACCAACAAAAATGGGTACTTTCTTACATAGGGAATAAGACCTTTAAATGTTAGGTCCATAATAGCCGCACTTTCTTGTTGCCAATGCTCAGAAAGGTTGATCATTAAGTCGGTACTGTTCTTTTTCTTCAAGTCTATACCCTGTCCGGTGTGACCTGCGCCTTTTTCAGAAGAGTGATTAAACTTCTCGATGAGTAATTGGCAATACTGCTTATTCATCCATTCTGGATATACTTCAATAAAGTCAGTCATATTTGTTCTTATTATTAGATTTACCTATCGGTAGAGGTTATCAGATTACATCCGCAGCGGGAATATTATGTTGGATGAGGGCTGTAATAAAAATTGTTCATATACCTTATTCAAAGGATAAACTGGTCAAGTTCGACTACACTGAATTTTACATTTTTATGAAAATTTCATCTCGTGATATTCGCGCTGAGTCTGGAATTATATAAAACGCTGAATAGTAAATAATTATGAATAGTGCAGACGAACATTTAATATTTGATCAACTTCGTTTGTTTGGAGGCTATCAGGTTTATCCAAATGAAATAGGCTTTGTTGAGGTGTTAAGCTACATGGATTTAGAAATATGCCTCTCAGCTCATCCTAACTGGAAAAATATTAAAAAGCAGCCTCCATTGCTTGTATATGATTGCCCCGAGTTTTTTAACCACCCCGATTTAACGGATTATTTTTGTGAAAATTGCGATTCTGAACAACACAAAAATATGATTTGTCATGGTTTAAACGGACGTGAAGGAATAGATGATAACGGTCATAAACGACATTATCGTTTAGTTGTGTTTTCTGCTATTGATCCCTCTCAACCGATTGCCTTTGCGGCATTTGATGTAGATTTAAAAGAAGGAACCACCTCACCTGATGAGGAGTTACCTGTGAAAAATATTAATTGTCGCTGTGAGTTTTTATATGCCTACGTACTGAAGGAATATAGAAATTTAGGGGTAGGCGCTATGCTAGGGTACACCATGGGAAGCTTATTTTGGCAGCAAATATTATTTCTATTAAATCAAATAGAAGGTACAGAAAGTGCTGTTTGCCCGATGATCATGTCTGACAGCTTTACACGTGGTGGTGAAGAAATAATGAAAAACTTACTTCGTGAAGTGAAGATGTTCAGTAAAGCTGAACGTGCAGCGGGCATTATCGACCACCTAGGCAAACCACAAGTAATCGCTAATTAGGAGTTTCTCTTTTCGACCCATGCAATTTTGTTTTCAACCTTAGAAATTGCTTGTCGGCATCTACCTAAACGTTGGTGTAACGCCAATACTTCTTGTTTTAACGTGTCTGCCTCGGCACCGTTTGCGCTTTTTAGTCGTGCTTCCCGCATTTCTAGCATGTTCATTAAGCGCCGTTCATATTCATGATTCTGATTTAGCTCGGCGTAAAGTTCATGGCTTGGTTGCATAATGTGCTGAGCGGTTCTTTTAAGTTTTTGTTGATATCGTGCCTGCCGCGCTTTTTTATCAAATTGAATTTCTTTTAATTTTACTTCGTTTGATTTTACGGCCTGAACTAACGCACTGATTTGACTATCTAGCAGGTTTATATAATAAGTTAAATATTCAGACTGTCCTTTTTTGTACAACTTCTCCAAAAGCGCAAAGTTTTTGGCGGCTTCAATTGCATAATCTTGTAGCTTAGATGAACGCACTTTAAAAAGGGTTGCATCAAAGCGTATATGTTGTTCTTTAACAGAGCGGTTCTCATCGTTAAACTTATCAATGTACTCTGACTGTTCTTTAATAAGTGATAACTGATGCGCTAACTTTTGTAGCACGATGTTGAAGTTGTCAGAATGATACGATGAAAAGTGAGTGTTCATGAGCGCCTTGATAGCTTAAAGCCATGCTTGCCAAAGTAATTTTGCTGTAAGTAGCAATACTACACTAATAAATACAGGGCGAATAAACTTACTTCCCAATTTAATCGCGTAATGTGAGCCAATTAGTGCCCCCACCATTAAGCACAGTCCCATTGCTATACCCAGTGCGAAATGCACATGCCCTAAAAATATAAAGGCAGTTAATGAGCATATGTTGCTTACGAAGTTCATTGCCCTTGCCACGCCGCTACTAAGCAATAGGTTAATTTTATATAAAACGGTATTTGAGACAACCCAGAATGCCCCTGTTCCCGGGCCTGCGATTCCATCATAAAAGCCTAGTGTAACTGCCTGTGAGCATTGCTTAACTTTAAGGTTTGTGGATTGTTGTGGTAAATGTATATTGTGATCAGGTTTTACGCGGTTGAAGAGTGTATAAAGTGCTGTTGCCGCAATAACAACAGGTAACACTTTGTTAAGTAGTTCGGGAGATAAGTAATCTACCACCACAGTTCCTGCAATGGCACCAACGGCGGTGAAGACAATAGATAATCGCCAATATCTTAGGTTAAATAGTTTCTTTCTATAAAAGGTGAGGCTGGCAACAAATGAGCCGAATGTTGCAGCTAGCTTATTTGTCCCCAATGCAATATGTGCAGGTAGTCCAGCTGATAACAGCGCTGGGATTGTTAGCAGCCCGCCGCCGCCTGCAACGGCATCAATAAAACCAGCTGCAAATGCAACACTGCACAATAATATGAGTAATTCGATGGTTAACTCAATATCTAACATCAGTATTCTATTTCGCGCTTGAAAGGAGGCAGTGAATTTATTAAAGACTGGCCATATTGCTTGGTCACTAACCGCCTATCCAATACAACAACTCGGCCAGAGTCATCTTCTTGCCTTAGGAGCCTGCCACAACCTTGTACTAATTTTTTTGACGCTTCAGGTACTGAAATCGCTAAAAATGGGTTACCCCCACGTTGTTTAATATATTCATTTTGCGCCTCTTCAATTGGAGAGGTAGGAACTGCGAAAGGGATTTTTGTGATGATTAGATTTGTTAAATACTTCCCGGGCAAGTCCAGTCCTTCTGAAAAACTCTGTGTGCCAAACAATATACTTGGTGAATTACCATCACATTTTTGTTTGTGCAGTGTAAGTAAAGCGCCACGAGATGCTTCACCTTGAACAAGTAAGGAGAACCCCTTTTCACGTAATTGCTTAGCGACCTCTTTCATTTGCCAATAGGAGGCAAAGAGCACCAATGAAGCGTCTTGATCTTTTAAATAAAGTGGAACGGCCTTACCTAGCGCTTCCGTAAAGCTTGGATGAGATGGTTCAACGTTTATTTTTGGTATGACTAACTTTGCTTTATTTGGATAGTCGAACGGGCTATCAATTTTAATATATTGTGTGTTTTCTAATCCAAATAGTCCGGCCTGACGGGCATAATAATCAAACGAATTAAGTGCGGTTAGAGTTGCAGAACATAGTACTACGCCGTAGGCTTTGCTCCATAAGTGGTCTTGTAAGAAAAAGCCTACCTCAATAGGGGAGTTAGCAATGAGAAAGTCGTGTTTTGCATCTGCCGTGGCATTATCGCTAAAAGTAATTTGCTCTAACCAGCGGGCTTGTGGTGCCGACTTTTCTGATTGGGTTATACACAAGTCTCGCCATAATTTAGTAAAGCTTTCTAAGCGTTGAAGGTAAAAGCTTGACTCCGCCAACACGGGCTCAGCAATCCACGCCTTAACTAGCTGATCTTTAACCTCTTGTGTTAATGCGTCATGCAAACGATTAAGCGCTGAAAGGGCTTTGGTGGCTTCTTCTTTTAATGTTTCTATTGCGGGTAGTAAATGGGGGGGGAGTTCGCCGTTTTCGAAGCGGTGGTATTTTTCTTTAGTAAATAACTGCTGCTCATTAGAGTGTAGCCATTGCTGAATTTGCTTTAACCATTTGGCACTTTCTTCAGCACAATCAGTAAGCGATAGAGTATGCTTAATCAAGCTTTCTGAACCAACGGTAGTTGAAAAACGTTGCGCAAGCTTAGGTAATTTAGCAAGCCAATTAATACTACTTTTAACTAGCACTTGTGATGCACTAAAATCTCTTGCGACAGTAGGTAAATGATGCGCTTCATCAATAATAAAAATAGTGTTCTCAGTTTCAGGTAAAATTTTACCGCCACCTAACTCTAAATCTGCTAACAACAAGCTATGATTAGCAATAATAACGTCAACTTTATCTAAATTTTCTCTGCTTTGATGGTATGGACACATTTGATGTGCCGAAGAGCGCTTTGTGCAATGATATTTATCGCTTGCAATATGATGCCAAAAATCATCGGAGATTGGTTCATCAAGGTGATCTCTTTCACCATCCCATTTGCCCGACTGATATTGTTTAAGTAACTTTTTGTATGCGGGTTTATCTTTTTTTGAAGGGGCGCTAATAAGTAGCTGTTGAAAACTGAGCTGTTCCGCGTTATCACTGCAAATAGCTTCTAATTTTTCAACACAGACATATCGATTACGGCCTTTTAATAACTCAAAATTAAATGACAGCTTACTTTGTTCGGCGAAAAAAGGAAGATCTTTTTCAAACAATTGTTCTTGTAATGCAACCGTAGCAGTGGCAATAACTACTTGCTTATTTTTAGCTAATGCGTAAGGAATAGCGCCCAATAGATAGGCTAAACTTTTACCCGTTCCTGTTCCTGCTTCAATTACACATATTTTATTATGTTTGTGATATTCACCAGCTAGCGTTTTAGCAATTTCTGCAACTAGCTTATTTTGCCCAGGGCGAGCGCGATAATTTGTCAAATTGCTCGAAATATTTTGATGAATCCCGCGAATTTGTGTTTTTAAAAAATCTGAGAGCATATTTAAGAGTGAATATTCATAATAGAAAGCCTACTTAAACAACACTGTAATGTAGATAGGGCATAGCATCTAACTAGCAGTGGTCTATTGATGTAGGAAAAATAAAAAGTGCTGCGGATTATAGTGGGTTTATGTACAAAAGTCTTTGATTCGATTCTTGAGTAACATTTTCTTACATTATGTTAAGTTATTTTTATTAATTGTTTTGCTTTCAGTTAACTAGTGGTGTAGCGTACAAATTGTGTACAGTAAACATAGGGTTTTGTATAACCATTTTTAACGTGTGTATGTTATGCATACGAATACTAAACTGGCAGAAGTTGTACCTATTTAAGCAGTAAGGATATTGCCTCTTTTATACTAATAAAAGTAATCACATTATAGTGATCCAGGGTAAGCATCATGTTTAAAGTTAGTAAAACCTCCCGTGCTATAAAAAGCACACTCATTTTATGTTCGTTATCGATTGCGTCAACATCTGTTTTTGCTCAAGATACAAAAGCAAAAGATGAAGATATTGAACGTATCGAAATAACGGGCTCCAGTATTAAGCGTGCAGATATGGAAGGGGCACTTCCAGTTGCCACTATATCCAAAACTGAAATTTTAAATTCTGGCGCAGTTAGTGTTCCAGACCTAATTTCGCAAATTCCGGCTATGCAAGGATTTACTACCGCATCTGATTCGGTAGGTGGTGGAGGTGGTGGTATTCAAGATGCTTCGCTACGTGATCTTGGCAGTGAATATACACTTGTTTTGTTAAATGGTCGCAGAATGGCTTCTGCTGATTCAGGTGGCACAATAGACCTAAACTCGATACCTCTTGCTGCAATTGAGCGTATAGAAATACTTAAAGATGGCGCATCAGCACTTTACGGTTCAGATGCAATCGCTGGGGTAGTAAACTTCATTATGAAGAAAGACTATCAGGATACAGCTATATCAGCTCGATACGATAAACCACAAGAGTCAGGCGGCACTAGTTATAACTTCAGTGTCAGCACAGGGTTTGGTGATTTAGATACTGATGGATATAACTTTATTTTTTCTTATAGTCGCGACGATAGGGAACAGCTGAAGTCGTCAGATAGAGATTTTGCAGCGACGGGATTAGTACCTTTTACTTATCAAGATACAGATCTTATTTTCCAAAGAACCTCTGCAAATGCAATTCCTGGTAATGCATATTTAACGTTCAATAATTTAGATTCAAGAAGTTTTAACCCCTACCGTGAAGAAAATGGGCAGTGTGCAGATAAGAATGCGCCAGAAGGAACAACGTGTATTTATGACTTTACGGAAACACTAGAGATTTTCCCAGAATCAACTCGTGACAATGTTTTCACGCAAGTAGTTGCCGAGCTTAATGAAAATATGGAGGTATACTCAACCGTTTCTTGGTCGAAATTTGATATGATTTCGAGAATAGCGCCATATCCAACAGGTACGTTTAGTATTCCAATCGACTCCCAGCTCGTGCAAGAAAATATCATACCTCACCTGTCAGCTGAGGAAATTGCTGATTTAAATAAAGTAAATGTGCGCTGGAGAACTCGCCCTGGTGGTAACCGAACCGACTCTTGGGAAACGGTAGCTCGTAATATAACAACGGGGATTCGCGGTAATTTTGATGAGATAGATTACGACTTATCTTTTACTTATTCAGACAGTGAAAGAGATAACACGCGTATTACCGGTTATCCTCTAGAAGAGGAGTTGATGAGTCTACTTGAATCGGGGCAGGTAAACATTTTTGACACGCCTGAAAACCTATCGCCTGAGGCAAATCAAGCTATTGCTAACACTATGTATAGTGGACCGTGGGAAACGACGAAAACACGCTTGAAAGTACTTGAAGGTAAAGCTTCAATGCCTATTTATGAGTTAGATGCGGGAGAAGTTTATTTAGGCTTTGGGTTCGATTATCGTGAATCAGAATATGGTCGTAGCAACAGTGAAGCGAATGATGCAGAGATTATTCTATTTGAGTCAGCGTCTCCAGAGTTCGATTTATCCCGTGAAACATACGGTATGTTTGCCGAAACTGTGGTTCCTATTATTGAAGGGTTAGAGGTTACAGCCGCTGTTCGTTATGACAATATTGGTGAGATCACTGACACTAAAAGAGCTGGTGATCAAACGGTAGGTGAGGATAAAAGCGATACAACCTACAAGTTGAGCTTAGCTTATCGTCCAACAGATGCTTGGCTAATACGTGCTTCATTAGGAACTGGCTTTAAAGCTGCGACAATGAGACAAATCGCTGAACCGAGAATCGAGTTTGGTGTGACATCTTCAAGCTATGCCTGCCCGTTCTCGTCAAGTGACCCAATGGCGCAATTCTGCTTTGATGAGTTGATTCAATACGATGTATTCCGAGAAGGCTATGCCGCACTTCGTTCAGAAACATCAAAGCAACGTTCAGTAGGTTTTGTTTATTCGCCAGATACTGCATTTAGTATGAGTATTGATTGGTGGCAAGTAAATATGGAAGACCAAGTTACCAGACTTGAAGAAGGTCAGATATTTGGTGACCCTGTCACTTATCGCGATTTATTTACGACTAAAATAAACCAAGGAACAGGTGAAGAAGTACTCGCTATTATTCAAGCAGCGGTAAATATTGGTGAGTCAAATAACCAAGGTGTGGATTGGGCATTTAACTTAACTCAAGATTTTTCATTCGGTTCACTAAAATCAAGTGTTAACGGCACATATATGATTGAAAGTGAAAGCCTGCGTGTTGGTACAGATAACACTTTTGATACAAGCCTTGGCAGGTTTGGTGATAATAATGAAGTGACATTCAGAAATATTATTCAATTTAATAATACTCTGACCCATGATGACTTTTCACATAGCTTAAATATGAGCTATCGCAGTGGTTATGACGATCAATATCACGCTGGGGGCAGTACTCGAATTCGTTTAGCTGATAATATTAGCGAACGCTATGCTGGCGGTGTTCAATTATCAGTACCATCTTATATGACATTTAACTATTTAACTAAATATCACTTTGATGATCATCTTAAGCTAGGGTTTGGCATTAAAAACGTGTTTGATAAGCAACCGCCCTTGTCTTTAAGGACAGGTGGTGCAGGGCATCAGGTGGGGTATGACCCTCGTTATACTGATGTACTTGGACGTACTTTCTATTTAACAGCAGATTATTCTTTTTAATCTAGATAATCGCAGTTAAGCCTTTTCTGTTCTTACTTGTTTATAGCGCAAATGTTAAATGAGTAAGAACAGAGTTTCTTTATTAACTTTTGAGGAAAAACTTATAGATTACATTATTGAATAATTAGTCTCTCTTACTGGATTGTTATAAAAACGGATATTAGTGACAAAGATAGCGCTCATAAGTTCATTTATTTTTTAAAAAAATAACTTAGAGTGTTGACCGTTTGATTGCCATACGGTTAATATCAATGCTGATTTCTGGGGTATTACCCAATAGATGGATGTTCGAACGCCAAAAAGTTCGAAAATAAACTAATAATGAATCACAAAAAAAGTGGTCCAGGGAGAGAAAAATGTATACAAATTCAAAAGTAGCTAAGGCCATTCGTCTTGCTATGATCATGGGGGCAGCTTCAGCTACAGCGATGACTGCTAATGTATCTGCACAAGAAGCAGGTGCTGAAGAAGAAGTTGAGCGCATTCAGGTTACTGGTTCACGCATCATGCGTACCGATATGGAAGGTGCTAACCCTGTACAGGTTATTTCTCGTGAAGATATCAAAATTTCTGGTATCACAAACGTTGGTGACCTTCTTCAAGAAATTCCATCCGTTTCAGGTGCTGCTACAAACACTGCTGTTAACAACGGTGGTACAGGTGCGATTAATATTTCCCTTCGTGGTTTAGGTTCACAGTACACATTAGTACTACTTAACGGTCGTCGTATGCCAGCTTCTGGTTCAGGTGCTGATGATGCAGTTGACTTAAGCTCAATCCCGACAGCTGTAATTAAGCGCATCGAAATACTTAAAGATGGTGCTTCTGCGATTTATGGTTCTGATGCTATTGCAGGTGTTGTAAACATTGTAACTCATGACGATTTTGAAGGCGCTGAATTCAATGCAACTGTTGATCAGTCAACTCATGGCGCAGATGGTTACACTAGAACGTTAGACTTCACAGTCGGTACTTCTTCAGACAAAGGCTCTGCAACTGTTAGTGCATACTACACAGAGCAAGGTGAACAGTGGTCTGGTGATCGCGAATGGTCAATGTTTGAATTAGACCTTGACTCAGAAACCGGTGAGCTTAACAAAGGTGGTTCATCTGCTCCACCATGGGGTCGTTATAATGGTATCGACGGTGCTAATGGATGTGGTTCATTCACTCACGGTGCTGGTAGCGGTCCTGGTCAAAGTGATCCAACAGATTTCACAAACCCTACTGGTTACGAATGTTGGGATTGGGATGTAGATACATATAACTATGCGCCAGCTAACTATCATTTAACGCCTTCTGAGCGTTATGGTATTTTTGCTCAAGCAGATTATGAATTAAATGACAATGTTCGTTTCTTCACTGAAATCAGCTATACACACCGTGCTTCAGACACTTTACTTGCACCACTACCATTAGCACCACTTGCTTTCTTCGGTCAAAATGCACCTTACTCTGCTGACAACTATTACAACCAACAGTTTGGTCCTAAAGATGCGAACGGTAACACGGTAGAAATTGCTGATTGGCGTCGTCGTGTTGTTGAAACTGGTGGTCGTAAAACACAGTTCCGTTTAAATAACTCTCGTGCAGTAATGGGCTTTGATGGCGAAATTAATGATGCGCTTAGTTATGAAGTTTATTACCTTTACGGTATCAACGAAGCAAGCTTGCTACGTCAAGGTGGTGTAAACTTTGAAAAAGTAGTACAGGCTGTAGGCCCATCTTTCATGGATGACAACGGTAATGTTGTTTGTGGTACACCTGACGCTCCTATTGCTGGTTGTGTATCTTTAAACACATTCGGTATTCCTGGTACTGAAACTGAAATTACTAAAGAGATGCTAGACTTCATCTCATTTGAAGCACATGATGTGGGCGGAAACGAGCAGCAACTAATCTCTGCAAGTATCTTTGGTGATGCATTCGAAATGCCTGCTGGTACTGCTGGTTTTGCATTCGGTTTAGAGCACCGTACAGAAAAAGGCTGGGATTATCCTGATGCACTAATTGCACTAGGTATTACTTCTGGTTCTTCTCGTACTGCTACTGAAGGTGAGTACACAGTTGACGAAGCATATTTAGAAATGACTTTCCCAATTTTTGAAAGCTTTGATATAGATGCTGCTATTCGTTACTCTGACTATGATACGTTTGGTGATACAACTAACCACAAATTAGGCTTCAAATTTAGACCTCTTGAAGGCTTAATGTTCCGCGGTACTATGTCTACAGCATTCCGTGCACCATCAACATCTGATTTATTCGCCGGTAATTCTGACAACAGCCCAGAAGTTGCGGATCCATGTGCTGAGAACCCAACACAGTTCTGTTTAGCTGACGGTGTTCCAGCTGGTGGCTTCGAGCCAATTGGTGATCAGTTATCTTCAACTCGTGGTGGTAATCAAGATTTACAACCTGAAGAGTCTGATACGATTACTCTAGGTGTTGTATATAACCCAAGCTTTGCTGAAGGTTTATCACTTACTTTAGATTACTGGGATATTGAGCTAACTAACGCAATCAGTACTGTAGGTGAACAGATTATTCTTAATAACTGTGCATTTAGAGGTGTTGACTGTGACAAGATTACTCGTTTCACAAGTGGTCCATTAGCAGGTAACTCAATTGATATTGATGACCGTAATGTTAACGTAGGTGGTGTTGACTCATCTGGTTTTGACTTCAACATTCGTTACACAACTGATATCAGCTTTGGCCAATTAAAGATCAACTTAGATACTACTTACTATGATGAGTATGCTAAGACTCTTGCTGACGGTACGATTCAGTACCATGAAGGTCGTTACTTTGAAAATGCTGACGGTAACTTCCCTACATGGAAAACAAACCTTGATGTTGGTTTAGTGACTGATGATTGGTCTGCTAACTGGTCTATGCGTTACATTGACTCTGTTGAAGAGCAATTTGATCGTGTAGATGTAGGCGACACTGTATTTGAAGGTTTCAGAACTCAAGTAGACCCAACTGATGCTACTAAATTGTTAGTACTTCGTGATGTTGATTCTCAAATCATTCACGACATCAGATTTACTTACTACATGGATGAGCTTTCAGTATCATTCGGTGTAGATAACGTGTTTGATGAAGAACCTCCGTACGCAGCTACTGGTTTTAATGATAATACTGACCCACGTACTTACAACACTGTAGGCCGTCATATTTCATTAGCACTAGGTTTAAAGTTCTAATTTAGATAGTTAGCATTAACCAATTTAAACCCCATCAGTATTGATGGGGTTTTTTTGTACTCTTTCCTCTTATTCCTGCAATCAATATGCATTTACCTATTCGTTACTTGGTTACTTTCATCGCTATATATCACACTTAATTCTAGGTGTATCCCCCCAACGAGTGGTATATCGAGGTGACAAAAAATCTCTATTCATTGCCCAATATGCAGTGTTAGTTTCACTTCTGGCTTGAACAAGAAAAAGAGATACAAAAAAGGCTTCTGTAGATTAAATTTATCAATGCAGCACTCTTCTCAATTACCTGTCTTGGGGTTTTAAATTCCAATACTTTCTTAAAGCGGTTATTTAACTGGTTTGCTACGTCATCATACTTACTTTGAGAATGCTGAGTTAAACATGACATTTTGGGGAATTATAGTCTGATCAAGCTGTTAGTATTTTCGTTTAAATCTCTTTGCCAAGTGCTTTAAGGGTCACAAAAATAGACAGGCACGCCAGTTCTTTCCGTTCCTTCGGTATGTTTTGCTAATTCCATTCCTCTATTTCAAGCTAATGATGCCCTTAATTGTTTAGTATAAGCTCATTAAACTTATTGATAAGGGCCTCACTCAGTGAAAGATATAACGTCTTTTCCCTTTAGTTTTATATATGATTGTATAGCGTAACCTTCTATCAACTAAAGTGGCGATATGGTATTTTTGGAGCCGTAACTAAATCACTTTCCCAATGAATGCAGCTCCTCAGTAACTTAAAGCATGGTTGGTTATTTAAAGTCCCTCGTGTGTATATGAAAAATATATACGATATTACAATTTAGAAAGGCTTAATACACCTTATGGTGTTCTGTCGCTATAGAGCATGGAAGCTCTTTAAGAAAAGTGTCCTATTGGAGTTGGCCAGTTCATACTGAAATGATGCAGCTTTCTCAGCACAACCCTCTTATTTGGTGCATACGCGAGTAGGTCGCTTTGAGATGCGCAATGCTTCCCCAGTATTTGCTAGTTGATCTATCGCTTGATTAATTGATGCAAGATTTTTTTCCCAATTCTCACGCTTTTTACTTACTGCGAAATAGAGCGGGTTGTATTGCAGTGGAGGAGTCATGACTTTTATTTGCGAGTGTAAGCTTCTGTTTGCAGGTTCAGTACTATTTTTTAATATAAAGTCGAATACTTTTGCATCACCTACAATTAAATCGACTCGTTTGGCGGCGAGCTGTTGAGCCGATTGCAATTCATCATTAGCTAGGACTATATTAAAAAAACCTGTATCCATTAACGAGTCAAACTCTGGGGTATTTTGATAGCCTCTAACTACGCCTATCCAATTTCCTTTTAATGTTTTTAAATCGCCAGTAAATGTTTGAGAGCCAGTGGTTCTTTTTAAAAAGCTAACATTCCCGCCGGGAAAAGGCAGTGATAACGCTAGCCTATCTAACCGTTTGGCGTCAGTGAAAATATCTGAGGGAGCTGTGTCTTCAATAAAATATTCTGGGAACAAGATATCAACCTTTCCAGACTCTGCGAGTCGTACCGCTCTACTCCAAGGTAAAAACTCAACGGAGGCTCCCCAACCTAGGCTGTCAATGACGGCTAACGTATATTGAAATACCCAACCTCTATCACATAGCTTTTCGCTAATATACGGTGGCCAATCTAAGGTGGTTAAGGTAAGTTTCTTGGTGGCTCTAGGGTTTAATACGTAGCGATTTTGCTGTTTAAAGATCCGCTTTTGGATCATGTTTCCTTTGTTACGGTAGGTTAGGGTAATGTATTTGTTTTTATTAAGCAGTGAATTAAATTCGGCAGCGAAGGCGCTGTTTGGCAAAGAGGCAATACCCACAAAGGCTGTATTTACTATCATACCGCACAGGAAACTAAAGAAAGATAAGTGAGCCATCTTTTTAGTTATATTTACAATCCACATGCTACCTCCGTTAATACTTAACAATAAACCGCCTAAATAACTACACGTGTTTTATTTAAGGGGGACATTGTTGACGGCGTTCATCCGTATGTTTCCCAAATACATTTTTAGTACATAGGGATTGATTCTAGCACTATGTGTATAAAGACTTCTTGTGTTTAACATGTCAGCAGATTTTTAGTGTAATAGGCTTTAAACATAGTCAATAAACTCAATAATATTAAATCTACAGTCAGTCTTATGGTGCATTGCTTCTAATAATGAGTCAAGTTTAACTTATATAAGGTACAGGGCAAGAGCATTTTAATTTCCCCTTACAAGTAGTTCAGCTCTAAAATCATCATCTAATGCCGCCATTTTTAGCTTTCGCTTCATGCTGGCTTTTTTTGTTGTATCTGTTTTCACAATATTCAACGCCAATTTTCTAAATGCGCTCATGACTTCGGCTGCATTGCCCCGCCTAATACGTGAATCGTCTTCATGGAATGTCATATCTAGCGTCCAGTGTAAGCAGTTTTCAACGCCCCAGTGATTGCGAATTATGCCATTTAATCGCTCTGCATTTAGCCCCAATGAGCTGATGTAATAACGCGTTTCGGAAGTCATTTTATCTCCAATATGACGCTTAGACTCTACACTGACGACCGTTTGAATACTGCTCCAGTTTTCATTATCGGTTATCCAATTGTTATCAATTTCCAATTGGGTACACGTTCTTTCTTCTATTCGACCATGGCCGCTGTCAATGTGCTCATAAATACTATGAGCTGTGTTAACGAGTTTTTCTCTGTGGCACTTATGAAACCATGCTTGAACCTCTTCATTGAGTGTACTTTGATTGCCTTTTAGTGCAATGACGTAATCAGCACCTTTGGATTGAATTTTCTTTGTAATTGCGTGCTGACATCCCATGGCGTCTAACGTAACGGTTGCACCTTTTACATCAAGTAAATCCAGCAGCTTGGGGATAGCTGTTATCTCATTGGATTTATCATCTACTTTTTGTTGTCCTAGTACCAGACCATTGCCACAACTCCATGCACTGACCATATGCAACGGGTTCTTTCTGTCTTTGGTTGTGAAGCTTCTACGAGCGGTTTTTCCATCAATGGCGATAACTTCGCCATTCACTTGCTCGGCGATTTCATTTACCCAATTGATAAAGCTGGTTTGAATGGCTACAGGGTCTAAACGGCTCATTACTCGGGCTATGGTGTCATGCTTGGGAATACCATTTGCAAAGGGGAGATAACGCTTTAACCAGTCAACTTTTACATGTCCGAAATCTTCGATATCTTCCCAGCCTTCTGCGCCTGATAGCACGGCACAGATAGATAAAAATAAAATATCTATCAACTCATGCTTTTTACAACGGTCTATTCGCGGGTCTTCTATGATGGAAAAGTAAGTGATGAAGTTGTTGGTCATGCTAGGAAACCTGTAGTTATTATTTCCTGCTCTGATCATGAAAATATCATTTAGTTCAATTTATAATGATCTTGCCCTGATATAAGGTATGTAAAAGCAGTTGGTTATAGACTAAGAAGTTAAGCGTTTACGAACATTGCGAAGTACTTATACCTTATTGAGTAAGTAATAGGTGCATCCTGTTGTTATATAAAACTATAAACAAATTAGCATGCACCGGTGAATGGCTGGGTTATAAGCTACCGAGCGTAAACAACTTCTCCATCTAACAGAGTCAGCGTCACTTTGGTATTTTTAATCTGTGCTGCTGTTGAGTTGAATAAGTTTCTATCAAGCACAATTAAGTCTGCGCGTTTGCCAATTTCAATTGACCCCACAATATCATCTTGGCGCATGGCATACGCTGCGTTAATTGTATAAGCATTGATAGCTTGTTCAAGAGTGATGGCTTGTGGTGCGCGTGTAATCGCATTACTAATGCCTAAGAATGGATTGAAGTGGCTTACGTTCCAGTCACTGCTTAAGGTTAGTGTAGCGTTATGCTCTACTAGGCTTTTAATTGGTACTAAATCAGTTGAACGCTCCTCACCAATTAAATCAATGTTTTCGCTCCAATGTGCTGGGTTGGCGAAATCCCCAGCAACTTGTGCGTCAGCAATCACGTTTAACTGATTAAATCGTTCGTAATCTTGCGGATCGACAACTTCAACATGCGTGAGGCGGTGTCGCGCCTTTCCCTGTGAGGCATTTTCAATCGCATTTAACGCTTCAGTGATGCCGCGGTCGCCAATTGCATGAATATTAAAATCGAACCCTGTTGGCTCAAGTGCTTCAATGTACTTTTCCATACGTTGCTGAGTAAAGTAATTTACTCCATTGTTGTTCGGTGTGCCTAACCAGTTTTGGTGATAGGGTTCATGCATCGCTGCAGTGGTATTCACTAAGATGCCGTCCATGTAAAACTTAACTTGATTTACTTTGAGTAAGTTTGCTGAATCAGCTTGGTACAACGCCTTTATTTGGTTAATTTGCTCGGCATCGTCTTTTTCAGGATAAGCCCATAACCCTAAGCTTACGCGAAGCGTGAGTTCGTCATTATCTGCTACGCGCTGCCAAGTTTCTAAATGTCCTCGCTGCCAATAGGTTCGCGCATCGCTAATGGATGTAATGCCATGTTTATTCAGTTCTGGCATGGTGTATTCCACTAAACCTAAATAGTCTTTTTGTGCTGTGTTCGTTTGTTCGCGCATGGCAATTTCCATCACCATATTGCCTGCGTTGTCGTATAAAATGCCATTAGGGATGCCATTACTGTCTCTGCTTATCACGCCGCCGGTTGGATCGTCACTTTGTGCAGAAATACCCGCTAACTCCAGCGCTTTAGAATTTAGCCACATTGAGTGCGAAGTTTGTTCCATAATAATCACAGGGCGGTTGGGTACTGCATCGTCTAGTATGTCTCTTGGCGAGCGTTCCGCTTCTAATAGCGTCATAATGGAGTGGCCATAACCTATCAGCCACGTTGCATTTGGGTTTAGGTATGCTGCATCTGCAATTTCGTCAATATAGTTTTCAGCATTTGATTCATGTTCATTGAGGCTAAAGTGAGTGGCGTCAGAACCAGATTCTAGCGGATGAATATGTACATCGTGAATGCCTGGCATCATCATTTTACCATTAAGGTTTATCACTTCAGTGTTATTGCCAATGTATTGTTCGGCATGGCTATCATCACCCACATAAACAATTTTGCCGTTGTTAATCACCACGGCTGATGCCCACGGGGAATTTTTGTTCACTGTGTATACGTTACCGTTAGTAAACACCATAGTTGCTGCTTTTTTATCAATCAGTTCAGGTTGTTGGCCGTCGTTATCTACATCTGAACCAGTGCAACCAAACAAGCCTAACGATGCTGCTAATGTGCATGGAATTAACATTTTTATGCTCTCTTTCATCATTTGTTCCTCAACTTTGAAATGCAACATTACCAAATCGTAGGTAACCAAATGGTCACCAAGCTGATAAGCTTAAGCGTAATGGTTTGGGCAATATGCCCACATAACAGCAAAACGACATGATGTGATGATAGTATTATTTGTAGAAGATGACCGAGTTTTAGCGCTGCAAACGATCGATTTTTTAGCGTTGGAAGGAATTGAAATTGATTATGCGGATTCGGTGCAGCAAGCACTGTATTTAGGTAAGACCAATGAATACGACGCGGTTATTTTAGACATTAACTTACCTGACGGCAATGGCGTTGAACTTGCGAAAGAAATGCTAAATTTATTGCCCAATACCCCCATTATATTCTTAACAGGGCAAGATAATTTAAACGATAAACTTGCAGCGTTTTCCGCAGGCGCATTAGACTATTTAACCAAGCCGTTTGAATTAGCAGAACTAGTTATCAGATTGAAATTATTAAGCAAAAAAAAGCAATCACACACAGCGCTTTTTTGTATTGCAGACCTAACCGTTAATTTTTCAGAAAAAACAATTATTCGCGGCCAAAGAGTGATTACGTTATCGCCACAGCAATGGCGTTTATTAGCTTTGCTTGCTGATGCTAGCCCTGC
This sequence comes from Flocculibacter collagenilyticus, assembly GCF_016469335.1. Lineage (NCBI taxonomy): Bacteria > Pseudomonadati > Pseudomonadota > Gammaproteobacteria > Alteromonadales > Pseudoalteromonadaceae > Flocculibacter > Flocculibacter collagenilyticus. Next base: position 2,776,303 of record NZ_CP059888.1, on the reverse strand, counting down.
ATATGTATCGAAACAGAAAATTATTGAGCAAATTTGGCAGGATGCGAGTGATGTAACCAATGATATGTATAAATCTTTATTGCACAGACTAAGAAGCAACTTAACCCAAAAACACGAACCGTCTTTAATCGATATTGCTAAAAAACAAGGCGTCGCGTTGAAGGAGCCTGCTAATGTTTAGCAAAAATGTGACGAAACCGAATAAACAGAAATTAGTATCAATTTCATCGTATGTTGCATGGCGGCTTTATGCTGGTTTAAGTATTATCGCCATAGCGTGGTTTGCGCTAGCTAATATTAGTTATTACTTTGGTTTAGATGACACCACCGAGTTTTACTTGTTTCAAGATGCTGAACGCGCACATAGCTTATATCAGCAAAACTTGCCTACGGCATATTTAAATTCTGAAAATCAGAAAGTATTTTTTGATGCGTCCGACATACCTCTTTATATCCGCCAACATGCTGATTTTTCAATAAATGCTGTAAATAGCATGCAATTTTTAGATTTCCCTAGGCAGGATATTTATAGCTTAGTTTATCAGTATGATGATGCGTCACCCGTTATATATGTGCTTCATATATTTGATAAGCATGACTCAATTAACTTGATGCCGCTTTTTACATTAGTTGGTCTGTTAGCACTGGCAGCGATGTCGGTAGTTGTATTACTAGTAACTAAACGCATAAAACAACAGGCGGAGCTATTACAGTACAATATTGATAATTTAATGAATGTGCAATCTGAGCACGAGTTTATTAATTACACTCAAGATTCAGACAAGCTAAGGTTTTCCGAGTTTGCAAAGGCATCCAACGTGATAGCTACAACCTTGCGAAAAGAGCAGCAAGTGATTCAACGAGAAAAAGCGTTTTCGACGTTCTTAAGCCATGAGATACGCCAACCTTTATCGCGTATATCGACAGGATTATCTCGTTTAGATCAAATTGATGACTTACCTCTACTAAGTTTGCCGATTTTGAGTGAAATGAAGCAGGCGAGTGACGATATAAATCAGTTAAGTCATTCCATTTTACAACTTTGGCAAGCAAATGTTACTGCCAAAGAAAGCGTGAAATTATACGAAACGATAAATAGTGTGTTGAATAACGTAATGAGTAACATGCTAAGTAGGCAGTCGGCACTCAATAGTCATGCTAATCTTTCGTTGTCTTATGTGGATGATTTAAGCACTGGTCAAAGCGCTGGTCAAAGCACTGGTCAAAGCACTGGTCAAAGCACTGGCCAAAACCATACATATGCAGCTCAGCTTGTTACAACTCAACCAAAGTTAGTGGAATTATTGTTTAATTTATTGCTTAAAAACGCTGAACAATATGCCAACAGCTTCATCGAAATTAGATTAAGTGAGGCAAAACAATGCAATAACAGCATAATAGTGACGATAAGAAATGATAAATGCCCTGACGCTCAGCAGCCTACTCAACACGATAGTAGTTATGGTTTTGGTGTTGGGTTAGTGATGGCAGATAAAATTGGTGACAGTTTGGGCTGGAAAGTTACTCGTATAGCTGAGCCGCATTTATTTATTGTTACCGTGACCATACCCATGAGTGACACTACTCAACCTTTCAAGATATCTTCAACTTAAGGATATTTACCAACGAAATTTGCAAAACGATAGTGCATACACGAAACTTTATATGTATGTGCTTATGTTTCTATGAACTTATGTATCAGTGTTTCTTTCAATTAGCGCGCTCAATCGATAAGGCGAAATAATGAATAAATGGCTACTCGTTGGCATAATTACTCTCGCTTTAGCGGTATTCCTAGTGCAGTACACAGTAGTGAGCGAGCCCAAAGTGAACTTTGATGAAAGTGTAACTGATGAAGTAAATACAACGAAAAAGAATCAGCGAACTAGCACGACTAATATCAACGATCACCGTTATCCGTCTTACTCTGCGCCAGTTGTAGTTAAGAAAACGAAAATGGTTGCTAAAGTATCCCCAAAAAAAAGAAAACTTTCTAAAGCTGAATTAAAAAAGAAAATCGACCAATACAATGTAATTGATAAAGTAGAGCTAGTTGGCTGGCAAACAAATAGTGGTGTATCGCAGGCGCTGCTATTGGCCGATAGACGTAAATACACCGATGAATATGCGTCTATTTCACTGGAAGAAGGGGTCAGCATGCCTTTAGTGGGAGAGACGCTATCCTTGCCACTACCAGAAGGTGAAAGCTTACTGGCAAAAGTAGAAAAGACCTCTCTTAATGAAAGTGGTGAAAGCTCTTGGACGGGGTACAATATGCAAAATGGCCAGCGCTATCCCGTGGTTTTTACCCAAGCAGAAAACAACTCTTACGCAACCATTTCATCTCCTCGAGGTTCATATATATTGAGCGCCAGTAATAATAGTGGCGTTATTTATAAGGTGCCTACCGAAGAAGTGCTAAATACGTTTTATGAAAACGACCAGCTGGTACCCGAGCCACAACTACTTGAAAAAGTAAATGTGATCTCAGCGGCGGCTAAAACGAATGTTACAGCGATAGAATAAGCAGAGTAAAAAGGCTATTGGCAAATGAAAGCACTTTTCCCCAAAAGGTTAACAACAATGTTTAAAGCGCTAACCGCCATTTTTATAATACTGTTTGTGCAAGCTGCAAGTGCGGTAGAGCCAGAAATAAAAGCGGAACAAATTATTAGAAATGTTGCCGCAGAATATGGTGACGAGGCCGGAAAGCGCGTTGAAATATGGCGCAAAATGATTGCTTTGCATGAACAATTTACACCGTTGGAGCGGGTGAAAAAGGTAAACACCTTTTTCAATTATTTTATTAATGTAGATGATGCTGAAGTGTGGGGACAAGATGATTATTGGGCCACGCCAATAGAGTTTATTGGGCAATATGCAGGCGACAGCGAAGAGTTTAGCACCGCAAAATATTTTACCCTGCTAGAAATGGGCATTGAGGCGGATGCGTTAAAACTGGTGTTTGCTAAATCAAACAAAGCAAGTTCACAGAATAATCTACAGTTAGTGCTCGCTTATTATCCTTCACCGAATCAAATACCTTTTATTTTAGATAGCACCACCACCGCCCTAAAAAGAGCTAACGAACGGCCAGATATTGTGCCAATCCACAGTCTTGATGGAAAACAATTGTGGCAGACCCAACAAAAAACGGAAGGTAATATCAGTGATGAGCAGCAACGTGAACAAAGCTGGAAGTCGCTTGAATCACGATATAAATTAGACAAATTAGTGGACGTTGAACCCGCTACACAGCTAGATGTGTTGGTTTATTATAACCAAGCGTTAGAAGATGAATACAAAGGCAATGCGTTACCTCGTATTCGTCACTTAATGAGTGTTACTAATCAAATTTTTGCCACAAGTAATCTACCAGTAACGCTAAAAGTAGTCGGTACAAGAAAAGTTAATTACAGCAATCAAACCACGGCTTCTGAGGCGTTGAACCAAATAACGTTATTGCAAGGCGAGTTTACAGACCGAATTCAGCTGCAACTAAAATATGGCGCGGATTTAGTGGTGTTGATGCGGTCATACGAAGATAGCCAAGAAGGTTGTGCTGCATCTTGGTTAACAGGTTATCAAGACAGCACAGACTTTACCGATTATAAAGATTTTATGGTGGCCACCATTGCTGCAAATACCTGTGGCGATTACACACTGGCGCATGCTTTAGGTCACAATTTAGGTATTGCTCATTCGCGTAATCAAGATGGTAGAGGGCGTGCAACACCGTACGGGTTAGGCTACGGCGTTGAAAATGAATTTGTTACTGTGATGGCGTTCCATGGTGCTTATAACGTTGACTTTACAACAGGAAAGCTATACCAATTTTCGAATGCTGAGATGAACTGCAAAGACTTTACGTGTGGCGTGGCAGTGGGCGAAGCAGGAAGCGCGAATGCGGTAGCAGCAATGAAGATTTCGGCACCTAACATTGCCGACTTATACAAGCCAAGCGAATGCATGCTCGCAGAGCATGACAATATTAAAAATGACAATATAGAGCTGGGCTTAGCAGAGCTAACACTAGCTGAGAAACAAGCTGAGTATCGCGCTTTATTGGTTAATTCTCCCATTATGCAAACTACGCAAAACGCGAATTTATCAAAAGAAGCACGTATCAGCGCGGCAAAACAAGCTTACATGGATGCAAACAAGGCGGTTGCAGCAATATTAAGAAAGCTAGATGATGCACGAACAGCGCAATACGAAGCCTGTGATCCAAACGCTCAGAATAGCTAGGGCGTGTTGATCTTAATATAAACGCTAAATTTATAGGCTATAGTTAGTATACCTAAAGATGACGGTATTCCAGCCGTGTAACTCGTTAACCAGTAAATTCAAAACACTAAAAACATTATAATTTCAGAGGCATTATTTAACTTCTATGCGACTAATAAATAGAATTACCATTATTATCATTCTGTGCTTACTTGTTAATTTGATTGGCGTGTTATGGATTAACTATGCAACAACCAAAAGTTATTTATACAGTCAGTTAGAGTCAGACTTGCAGAACGCAGTAACGTCAGTATCTATGCGTATTGGGCCCTATTTAAACCCGCTAGATACTGAGATGATTAACGCGACAGTGAATGCCTACGGCAATAGTGGCTTTTACTTATCGGTAGAAGTGGATTTAAATGATCAGCCTAACATCGCATATACCCAACCTCTGAAAATAGATGGCGTACCCACTGCGTTTATTGAATTTGCACAATTTCCCATTGTTGAAGCATCCACCAGCTTAATGGACAACCAATGGCGGCAAGCAGGTACGCTTACCATTACAGGTAATCCTGCTTATGCATATCAACATTTATGGCAATCGATCATTAATACGATTGGCTGGTTTTTATTGTTAATAGTCTTAATTATTGCGCTTGCAGCAGTTGGCGTCGGGAAGATGTTAAAACCAGTTTATTTGGTTATTCGCCGAGTAAATCGGATCCGCAAGCATTACGTGGGGGATGAGATCCCGCTACCTAACATCAAAGAGTTTCGCTTTTTAGTGCAAGCCATCAATAACATGAGCGAACGGATCAAAACGCAATTTAATAAAGATGCCAGATTACATGAATCGTTAAAGCTGCAAGCACTGCAAGATCCTACCACCGGGTTAAGTAATCGCCATTATTTTAATAGCCATGTAACCAGTTGGTTGTCAGATAACCCTCACGGCTACTTAATGTTTATTGAAATAACAGGACTTGATCAAATTAATCAGCAATTAGGCTTCCATAAACGTGATGAAGTGGTTGTACGGTTGGGCGAGATTTTACGGGCAGTATGCAAAAATGAGCAACAGTACGTACTGTGCAGATTGTCACTTAACCAATTTGGCGTACTGGTTACCGACGCTGGCGAAGAAGACATAACCGTGCTCGCGCAAGAACTCATAAATGAGTTACATAACAGCGAAGTGGTTAACCTATTTGAAGATGATGATTTTGTAAAAGTGGCAGCCTGCGCAATCACTGAGCCATTATCACTTTCTAAAGCGCTTTCGCTGGTGGACAACGCATTGAACCAAGCTAAGCAATCGTCTGAACATTTCTTTGTTAAATCAGATAATAAAATTCCGATTTTTGAATTACCAAAAAGTGAGCTTAAGCTGTTATTAGAAAGCGCAGTAGATAACGACAAGGTAGACTTAGAGAAACAAGCAGTGAACTGCTTTGATGAAGATGCGCCAATTTATCATTTTGAAATATTTGCCAGGCTGCATGACGAAAAATTAGGCAAAATAAGTGCAGGGGCGTTTGTCTCAACACTTGAAGACAGTGGCATAGGACCAAGCTTTGACCGTAAAGTAATAGAGTTAGTTATGGCAAAGTTAAAAGCTTCGTCTAATACAAGGTATGCAATTAACCTGTCTAGCTGTGCAATTAATGATAACGGGTTTTTAACTTGGTTCGAAAAAATAATTCAAAATGACCAAGTTAAACAAAGCTTATGCTTTGAAATAACAGAAAATACAGCCATTTACTCCCATGAATCTGCATTACACCTAGCAAACGTATTGCATACACAGAAAATCCCATTTGGCGTTGATCATGTGGGTAAAAAGTTTGAGTCACTTAATTACTTACAATCGATTAAGCCGGATTATGTGAAAGTCGCGCCAATATACACCACCATGGCCGCAGTGGGAGATCACCGCGCCTACTTTACTGCATCCTTAGTGGCTGCAATCCATAATTTAAACATTCATGTCATCGCATCACATATTGAAAATAACGAACAATTAGCGCAGTTTATTCAATATCAGTTCGACGGCTACCAAGGGTTTATTAATACACCCACTTCATTTTAAGTGTATTTTTTTCGCAAACTTTTGGTGTTTTACATCCTCTAACAGTCGCGTTATAGTTTTTGTACTTGTGGCGTGCAATATTAAGTACGCCCAAAAATAATAACAATAAAGATGAAAGGAAACACAATGACTGAATCTAACGCAGGGGTATTTCAAATTACAGGCTGGAATGAAGAAGCCATCAAAGAAAGCCCAGACGGCGCAAAACAAACCTACGCAAAAATCACACAAAGCTACAGCGGCATATTTGAAGGTGATAGCGAATTGCATTATTTAATGTCGTATCAATCACCTTCTCAAGCAACGTTTGTAGGCCATGAACTATTAACCGGAACAATGAATGGTAAGTCAGGCTCTATCGTACTTCAGCACAGTGGTGTATTTGAAAACGGTAAAGCGAAAAGCGACTTTATTATTCTAAGCGGGTCGGGTAAAGGCGAGTTTATTGGGTTAGAAGGCCATGGTTCGTTTGAGTCAGGCGATAATGGCAAAGCTAATTATCACGTTAATATTAATTAATATTTTCCTGTAGTCATTTAAACGAGCACTTAGTTTTATAAGTGCTCGCTCAGCTGTATTTGCGCTGCAACACTTTACTCCCAACAATATTTGCTTAGGCAAACAACACTATGAAAACGCACTCAATCAACTTTTTCTTATTCAATCGCATCATTCCTACCTTATACAGAAATAAATAAATTATGATAATAATCAGATTCTTACCTATGTTGTTGGCATGAAGAGTAAATAAATTTTAGAAACGTCAAACTTTTTAGTTAACCACTGCGACAAAGTAAGTAAGAAAACAAACGCCGCTTTTTGAATGAATACAAAAAGCATCAAATAATCATAAATAAAACGAGCGAAACGTGTTTGCACAAACTGATGAAAAACTCATAAGCAAAGCGATTTCAGGAAATGAACGAGCGTGGTTAAAGCTAGTAAAACGATATGAAACAGCCATCTTTCATTATTGTTTGCGTATGGTAGGTAACCCCGATGACGCAACAGATCTAATGCAAGAAGTGTTTATTGGAATATGTCGCAATTTATCTTCATTTCGTGGTGACAGCAGCTTTAAAACGTGGGCGCTAAAAATTGCACATTTTAGAAGTGTGGAATATTACCGGCGCAAAAAAGAGTTTACTGATATTGATCAAATTGACGAACCTGCTGACGAGTCTGGCCGTAATATGCCCGATAAAATTTTGCATCAATGGCAAAATAATCAGCAGCTATTGCAGGCACTAAAGTGTCTGCCGTTTAATCAAAAAATTGTTATCGAGTTGAAGTTTTTTCAGCACCTAACGTGCGAACAAATTGCGCATAACTTAGGTATTTCAACAAATACAGTGAAATCAAGGCTGTATTCGGGGCTCGATAAATTAAAAGTATATTTGGAGGTGCATGATGAATTCTCACAAACAGCATGATGCAGAAACCCTTTTCAACCAATGGCTTGATGGGCAAACACTCACGGAAGATGAAAGAAATATCTTGCTAGAAGATGATGAATACGGCAAAGCTTATCAAGCAGGTAATTGGATGAATACTCAATCTGAATGTTACGACAACACACCTGTACCCAACTGGAATCGTGCCAGTACGTTTTCACACCGCCAACACAAGCCAACAGAAAGGCCATGGTGGCAAGCTAATATTTTAGCTTTATCGTCTATGACGATGTCGGCAGTGGCTATCATGCTGGTGTTATTAAATGTGCAAATCACTTCGTCAGATCAAGGTTTGTTAATTACGCTAGGTGACAATCAATCACACGTTGAAAAGCAATTAAACGATAGGCTAGAAGACTTTGCGGCCGAGCAACAAACTTCATTAGCGCGTTATATAGAATCAAGAGAACAGCTACAACAACAGCAAACCCTTCAGATGGTTAATTACCTAGTCGACACCTCGCGCAAAGAGCGCAAAGAAGAGCTTAACGACTTGGTTAGTTACATTAATGAACAAAGGTACGACGACCGACAAACATACAAACATCAAATTCAAACACTTAAGCATCAACTATATAACTCAAAACAAAAAGAAACGGCGACCCCATTTACCCAAACAAGTTTTGAGCAAGAATAACCAATTATTTGGAGCAACATGATTATGAACAACTGGATCACCACAACAATTGCAGCCGTAGTAATAGCCATAAGTACACCTGCTCAGGCTGCCAACTCAGGGTTTAAAAGCACTGAAGAGTTTGACAAGTTACGTAAAGAAATCGACATTATGTCAAACATTATTAACGCCACCGCCGAAGAGGTATACAGCAAAGAGCTTAGAATGCGCAGTGGAGACAGCCATTACCTAGCAGGGCAGGGCATTATATTTGAACTTAAAACGCGTGGTAGCCGCCATTTTCGTAAGGTATTTCATTACATAGACGACAACATGCCAGTTCCACCAATGCCGCCAGAAGACCTATTAGAAGACTTAGATCTCACTTCACTTGATATTGAAGTAAACGGGCAAAATGTAGGCAAAATAGCCGAAGAAGCCATCAAGTCGTCAGTGCATGCCTATGAAAGTGCGGTACAAGGCTTTTATGTAAGAAATGAAAAAGAACGTGAATTACGTGACGAGATCCGAGACTTAGACTCTGATATCAGAGACTTAGAACGCGATAAACGTGACTTAGAATTTGAACGTCGCCATGCTACCCATGAAAAAAAATCAAGCCTTGAAAAAGAGCTAAATAAAGTTGATAAAAAAATAGCTAAAATAAGAGAAAAGCGTAAAGAAATCGACAAACACCGCGCTAAGTTAATTGAGTCAATGAAAGAGAAAAAACAAACCTTATTGCAAGAATATAAGAGTACACAAAAGCAACTATTTTCAGCAGCAGAGCAAATGATCTCTGAAACATTGTGTAACTATGGTAATGGTTTGCGCTCGCTACCCAAAGATGAAAATGTGACGTTTGTACTCAAAGATGTATCGAAAGATCGTCATGGTGACAAGCAAGATAAAATTTATATTTTCAAAAATAGTGATATTCGTGAATGTGTTAGAGGAAAAATTGACGCAAACGAACTAGTATCTAAAGGTACGCACTATTTCTTCTAAAGAATAACGGCTTGGTGTGATGGCCATATTAAATAAGGCATCACATCAGGCTAAATAATAATATGTGGGTTAGTGTCATAAATATGTCGTAATACGACCCTAAACTTTAGATTAAAGCACCAGTTCCTTCCTAGCCTAGTTATTTATGTGCAGTCATTTATAAAAGCTTTTGCTTTAATAAGTGGTAAGTAACTAGGTTTTTTCTTTGCATTAAAATAATGCAAACATCTTGCATTTTTTGCTAATCAATACCATGTATGCTAAAAGATAAGTAAGTGGCAACAGTAACACTGTAATGAACAGACGCCGAACACATAACATCATTTTAGGTGAATAATGAGCTTTTGGAATTTTGGTAAAAACAGTAGCAAACAAAGCAGCCATCAAAAAGCGGATGCCAACAGCGACAATATTGATAATGTAAATATCAATAAAGATGGTATCGTAAGCTTAAATTTAACTAAAAAAGCAGTGCAAGAAAAAGTAAAAGCGCAGCTCGCGCAGCTTGAAAAATACGACTTGCAACTAAGAAACAATCATTAATTAAACCCATCCTAAATTTAATAGACTAAAAGGAATTTTATGGGCGCACTTGCGCTGGGTATAGTGCTGATTATTGGGTATTACTACCAAAGCAAACACCCGTACCGCCGCTTAGAGCTAGTAAGAAGCACTGGTTATCACATCTATTTTAAAGCAGGCCTTTCAGGCTTTTTATTTTTAGCCTTAGCATCATTAATTTGGGGCGTACTAGATTACGCAAACGTTCCCTCGCAAGTGCTTGAAGGTATTATCTATAAACACTCGTTAACAGCATCAGAAAAACATCAACACTGGGACTTAATTAAAGCCATTGGTATATTTATACTCATGTTTTTATTAAGCACATTACTTATAGCAATCAGCCATTTATTTAACACCAAACAAAAGTCGTTTAATCGCGTTACTAACGTAGCTCACGAACTAGAACTACTTATTATTAATGCAACCAAAGACGTAATGCCTGTAAGAATAGAATTAGATTGTGGCAAGTTATACGTAGGCATACCAGAAACGCCCAACCTTGAACACGGTGAAGTAAAATATATCACCATCTTACCTTTGCTAAGCGGCTATGTGGATGAACAAAAAAAGATAGTTTTTAACAACAACTACTATCGGCATTATCAAAACAACATCATCGACATGACCACAGAAACACACCCAGGCATTCAACTAGTAGAAGATATTGATAAAGAAATAGACGATAGCTATCCATCAATAGGTGACTTCTCGATAGTTATACCGGTAGACAGCGTTATAGTCGCAAGTCGATTTAGCATAGAGGCGTATATAAAATTTAGGCACGAAAGTGATACCCAACCCTCAGTAATTACTGGTAACCAGCAAGCTCAAGGTTAAAGTTAAGCTTTAAGGCCAAGGTAAGAATAAAACCTAGTAGCGATATACAAAAATACACAAAGTACATAAAAAAGCGCAAATGAATAGCCAATTAAGAGCTGCAATTCCTATGCGCTTTTTTAATGGGGTAAAAGCAACAACCAGTGTTACTTAACCGTAATAGTTATTTTTTTAGAATACACAGGGCGGTCGTGAGGAATATGGTGCTTATCACCCATAATTAACTGCAACGTATGCTTCCCTTTTGGTAACGTAACCGATGTTTCAGTTTGCCCACCACCAAAATGCTTAACGTTTCCGCCCATTGGTGCATCAAAGCTAGGTAACTCGCCATCAATAATTAAATGATGATGCCCCGTATGCTTTATATCAGCCCCAGCAGGCGCAACACCCATGCCTGATAGCCCAAACTTCACCGTAAACGTTTCTGATACCGTGTCACCATCTTGAGGAGTAATAAAATACACCTTAGCCTCAGCAGGCGCAGGCGACTTTTTAATATGGTTATGTTCAGAGTGCGCCATAACCGCAGTAGATGAAAGCGTTGCAGCTGCAACAAGCGCTAATGCACTTAGTTGTTTTAGCATTGTAATGTCCTCAAGATAGATTTAACGAAATAGTTGTAATAAAAAATAAATTGTATATCTTAATGTATGCATTAAAGGAACTGTATGACAGCAAGATAACTAAACCGCATTATGTAAAAAATATGTGAAACAGTCTATCGGAATTGCATCAGAGCATAATAAAAATCAAGGATGAGTAGTATGGACAACATTCTTAAATACCAATTTATTGAAGTACTTGCCCAATGGCAAGGTGGCGTGAATGCAAAGCATCTAGAAAAGCACTTTAAAATAAGTCGGCCAACCGCAGATCAAGTGTTTAAGAAGTATCAAGCCAATCACCCTAACAACTTTTATGAATTTTGTCGTAAATTAAATTTATACCCCACAAGTGATAACTTTCAGCCTCATTATACCCAAGGTGACTTAGCAGAATACGTTCGCTTTTTTGGTTCAGAACAACACATCACTTCACCAGCATCAGTAGAAGAACCCTATCTAACATTTTTACCAGCTCCCATAAGAAACGTTAATCCCAAACTTATTCGTAGCATCATCAAAGCCTGTAAAGAACAAAAAAGGCTAGATATAGGCTATTACTCCGTGACTAGCGGCATAACTGAAAGTCGTATCATTAGCCCACACACCATTGTTAACGACGGTATTCGCTGGCATGTAAGAGCATGGTGCGAACGCTCAAGTATGTTTAAAGATTTTGTGTTATCACGTTTTCATGACGACCCCGTATTTGAAGATACACCAGCAGCACACACCAAACAGCAAGACACGAATTGGAATAAAATTGTAGAGCTTGTTATTCAGCCTGATCCACGTTTACAGGCTAACCAACAGAAAGCGATTGAACTTGATTACAAAATGGAAGCGGGCAGGCTAGTGATCCCGTGTCGTGCAGCACTGATAAATTACTTAATACAACGTCTGCGTTTAGATCTTTACAAACAAAATCCCGAAGGCCAGCAAATAATTGTAGAGCCGCAGTGTTGGCAAGAGCTAGCGTCATATCGCTTGTAGCTTAATGATTACGGTTAGCGCGCCACATGCTGTAAAGAAATTTTACGTGGTTAAAAAGCCAGTATTGCTGCATAAGATAGAACCGCTACAGTAGCACATAAGATAAGTGATAAAACAAGGAATAATGAAATGGAAACAGTACTGATTATATTCTTAGGAATAATAATGCTGATACTTTTGATTGGAATTGTAGCGATAATTTCTAGTTTGTCTGTGCGAAACAAAGGGTTGGTTACACTATGCTTACTGTCAGAAGCAACAAATAAATCAGAGTTTGCCGAGCGTCAAGCTAACGACACTGTAGAAGGTGATACAGAATGAAAGATTTATCACCCTCAGATCTAAAAGCCATACTTCATTCCAAACGCGCAAACCTTTACTACCTTGAGTATTGCCGTGTTATGCAAAAGGATGGGCGCGTACTCTACTTAACAGAAGCCGAAAAAGAAAACCTCTACTACAACATACCAATAGCCAATACCACGGTTATTTTATTAGGAAATGGCACTTCAATTACTCAAGCTGCAATGCGCATGCTTTCACAAGCTGGCGTACTGGTAGGCTTTTGTGGTGGAGGCGGAACACCACTTTATATGGCAAATGAAATAGAGCACGCCATAGAGTGGATGACACCTCAAAGTGAATATCGCCCAACTGAATACTTACAAGGTTGGATGAGTTTTTGGTTTGATGATCAGCAACGACTGGCGGCAGCAAAACAGTTTCAAACAGCCAGATTAGAATATATTAAAACAGTTTGGACAAAAGATCGTGACTTAAAAGCTGATGGTTTTAACATCGAAGACAGTCTAATAGAAAAAGCATTTAGTACATTTAACAAGCGAACCACGCTAGCCTCTAAACCATCTGAATTACTCTTAACCGAAGCGCAGCTAACCAAAGTGCTATATAAATTTGCTGCGAATAATACCAGTCAAGACAACTTCAAGCGTCAACACAAAAGTACCAAGCAAAATAACATAGGCAAAGCGAACGACTTTTTAAACCATGGCAACTATTTAGCGTATGGTTTAGCAGCCACCACGCTTTGGGTATTGGGCATTCCACACGGTTTTGCCGTGATGCATGGAAAAAGCCGACGAGGAGCTTTGGTGTTCGACATTGCAGACTTAATAAAAGACGCCTTAGTACTACCATGGGCATTTATTTGCGCCAAAGAAAACGCAACCGAGCAAGAATTTAGACAACAAATACTTCAAGCATTTACCGATCACAAAGCCCTCGATTTTATGTTTAACCAAGTTAAAACAGTTGCCCTGCAAGGAAAGGCAGAAGAAGAGTGCAATACCGCAGAGGGCGAATCACAATGATGGTAACTTTTGTATCTCAATGCCAAAAGAATGCGTTACCAAAAACCAGAAGAGTCCTCGACGCATTTGCCAATAGGATAGGCGACAACACTTGGCAAACAGTTATTACCGAAGATGGCCTACTTACTGTAAAGAAAATGCTACGTCAAACAGCAAGCAAAAGCACAGCTGTGAGCTGTCATTGGATCCGTTCACGATCAAGAAGTCAATTTTTATGGGCTGTAGGGAATAAAAGTAAATTTAATCAAGAGGGTATTGTGGCAGTAAATAGCACAGAAAAAGATTTAATAAATGCAGACTATGAAAATGATTGGAAGTACATGCCATTAATAAAGTCACTAACTGCATTGGCTGCATTATTTCATGACTGGGGAAAAGCCTCAAAACTGTTTCAAGATAAACTTGCTGGAAAATCCAAACACAAGGGAGATCCCCTTAGGCATGAATGGATTTCATGTCTGCTATTTAATGCATTTGTAAAAGGCAATAAAAACATAAGTGATGATAAAGAGTGGTTGCAAAAAATTATAGAAGGTAACTTTGACGAAAATGAATTAGCACTGTCTGCCGCCAAGCAAGACTCAACACCATTGTTAAACTTGCCCAAAGCTGCATCACTTATTAGTTGGCTAATTGTATCTCACCATAGATTACCATTGCCTAAAAATACTCAGCAAGTTGAAGGGCGAACAAACAAAGACTTTTCCACTATGCTTAGAAGGGTTCTACAAACGTGGGGTTATGAAAATAAGCATGATGAAAAAGAGTACGAACGTCTTGTAATACAGTGTTTTAATTTTCCCAGAGGATTGTTGTCAGAGTCTAGCGCTTGGTTACGCAGTTTAAAGCAATGGGCAACCACATTAAGTCATAACTTACCCCTTTTAGATGAAGCAATGGCCGATGGAAGCTGGCGAGTTATCTTGCATCATGCTCGATTATCTTTGATGTTAGGCGATCACTATTATTCTTCAAAACAGAAAGCTAAAGATTGGCAAAGTGATTTAGGAGTCTATGCCAATACAGATCCTAAAACTAAAGCGCTAAAGCAACAACTAGATGAGCACTTAGTTAATGTAGCTGAGGTTGCGCTAAAGAACGTAAGATTATTGCCTGATTTTGAATCTAAACCAAATTCTGCAAAAAACATAGATGCATTAGATCGTAAAAATGACACGCCAAAAAACTTTAGATGGCAGGATAAGTCCGTATCAAAAATAAACCGCTGGAGAGAAAGTACAGAAAACAAAATAACAGGTTTTTTTGCAGTTAATATGGCGAGTACAGGCTGTGGTAAAACTATAGCAAACGCAAAAATAATGCGTGCACTATCTGATGATGCGCAAAGTTTACGTTATATTCTAGCGTTAGGTTTGCGGACGCTTACATTGCAAACAGGTGATGAGTACAGAAGCCGAATTGGGTTAACGGATGCAGAGTTTGGTGTATTAATTGGTTCAAAAGCAATTACTGAGTTACATCAAAAAGGTAAGCACAACAAAGCCACTCAAGAAAACACACTAAGCGAAGTAGGCTCAGAGTCATCAGAGTCACTATTAGATGAAGAGGTTAGTTGGAAAGGTGAGTTACCAGAAGAAGAATTAACCACAGTTTTAACTAGGGAAAAAGATAAAAAGTTACTCTACGCACCAGTGTTGGTTTGTACTATTGATCATATTATGGCTGCAACTGAAACCAAACGAGGCGGCAAGTACATACTCCCATGCTTACGCTTAATGTCTTCAGACTTAGTTATTGATGAAATCGATGACTTTACAGGAAATGACTTAATAGCGATTGGCCGTTTAATACATTTAGCAGGTATGCTTGGGCGAAAAGTCATGATCTCATCCGCAACCATCCCACCAGATCTCGCAGAAGGTTACTTTAATGCTTATCAAGAAGGTTGGAAAATATATGCATCTAGTAGAAATAAAAGTAAAGACATTGCCATTGCGTGGATTGATGAATTTTCAACCCAAATAAACACGATAGCACACTCAGAAAAAAGCATTGAAAACTTTAAGTCATCACATAATGAATTTATTGAAAATCGTGTAAAAAAGTTAATACAGGTAATTGTGAAGCGCAAGGCAAATATAGTGCCTTGTGACACACTAGCCGATACAGCAAAAAGCCAAGAGCAATATTTCTCAATCATTCAGCAAGAAATAATCAAGAAACACTACCAGCACAATACTCTAGATAGTAAAAGCAATATTAATGTGTCTTTTGGTGTTGTAAGAGTAGCGAATATCCCTCCATGCATAGCATTAACAAAATATTTATTAGAAACAAACTGGCCAAGTGATATAGAAGTTCGCTGTATGGCTTATCACAGCCAACAGGTTTTGTTATTGCGCCATGAACAAGAAAAACATTTAGACCAAGTATTAAAAAGAAAAGAGAAAGAGGGTAAAGACCCCGTCGCTTTTAGTAATGATGTTATTCGCCAGCACCTAGATATAGTTGCCAAAAGTCCACAAAAGAAAAACCTGATTTTTATCTTAGTTGCTACTCCAGTAGAAGAGGTTGGCCGTGATCATGACTTTGATTGGGCTGTAATTGAACCTTCTTCATATCGCTCAATTATTCAATTAGCAGGAAGGGTAAGAAGGCACCGAGATACATCCATTACAGAAAAGAATATTGCGCTAATGCAATACAATTTGAAAGGCTATCTGGAAAAAAGTGAACATGTTTTCAACCGCCCGGGTTATGAAAGTAAGCGAACGCCACTCGACACCCACGACTTACTTAACTTAGTTGATGAAAAGGAATTAAGTCATGCGGTAACGGCTATTCCTAGAATAAAGAAAAGTAATGATCCGAAGCCTAAATTAAAACTGGCAGATTTAGAGCACCTTGCTACAAGCATTTGGCTAACAAATTACACCAATAAAACCCCAAAAGGCTTGCAAGGATTCTTAACCGATTATTGGTGGCTAACAGCCTTGCCACAAAAATTAACACCATTTAGGCAAAGCGAGCCAAGCACAAAGTTATACCTAAAGGTGGATAAAGAGCAAAAGGTATTTCACGAAAGAGCTGATGAAAGCGGCTACTTACCAGTAGAGAATATATATGGGATTAGCCATGTAACGTTACCGAAACACATAACTGATCGGCTATGGCTATACCGAGATTATTTAGTATTAGTAAAAAATGAAGTTAGCGAAGAGTATAGCGAGCAGCAAGTGTCGGTCAGATACGGTGAAATAAACATAACAATGAGAGATAAAAATAATGAATTTGAATATAACGATAATAAATATGAATATGACGACCAGTTTGGCTTGGTAAAGGTGTAACTATGGAAACAGGTAAAACTGAACTAAGAAGAAATCTTGATAAATTAATAAAATTGAGATTGGAAATGCCCCCTAAGAAGGAAGTTAAAAATGGAAAAAGTGAGACTGATTATTTTAAAGCCCTAACCCATTTTCTTAAGAAATATCCAACAGGCTACCTTCCAAATGATAAAAAAGAATGTGATTCATCTTTGCTAATGGTTAGTACAAATTTTACTAGTGTTGTTAGCACGTATAAATATGAAAACACATTCAAATTTTATTGTGAAATAGAGCACCCTGTATTAGATGAGATAGCGAAGGATTTAAGTCTTAGCTCTACTGAAATGAGCGAGATTATGAGTCTTGCTAAGAGTTTTGAGGTGGAGAAGCTGGAGGCTTATTACCTTTTTAAAGATAATACTAAGCATGACAATTTAAATACTTTTTCTAGCGAGGGTTTAGTAGAGGTAATTGATAAAATCGCTGCGGATAGTAAACATGGAACAATTGTGACTCACCCTGCAAAAATGTCACAGCCATCGTGTAAATATCCGAGAATAAGTGTAGATGATTTTGAGTCGGCTAATGACGGCTTTATTAGGTCAGGTAATGCTGCCAGCTATTTTGATTTACATATAAATGCAAATAAATTGAAAGTATTCAAGTTTTTATCTTTAAGTGTTAATAGGTTACAAGTTATTGAGCATATAAAAAGAGGTAATGTTAAAGTTATTTCTGAAGCATTTAAGGTTGAGATTGAAAAAGCTGAGCAGTGGGTAGAGGACTTTCAACACTGCATTACTTCTCAAGTAAATAAAAGTCACCCGCTTATTAAACAGGTTTACTTTCCCGTTGCTACAGGTTACCACCAATTATCTTTACTGACCCCTGCGGGATTGGTTTTTAATCTAAAAAATAAGATCGAATGGATTAACAAGCGTTCTCCAAAAGCATATTTAGGTCGTCAGGCTCAAATAAACAACGTTAAGGTGCCATATAGTTACTCTTCGGTAATGAATTTGACTGTAACTAAACATGGAGGTGACCATCCAAAAAACATTAGTGGGCTGAACAATAAGTTTCAGAGTTATTACTTATTATTGTCGTCGCCACCTTCGTTTAAACATAGTGAAATAAGGGTGCCTAAAAAAAGTGTTTTTGGTGAAACGATAAGCCCATGGTATTGCCGAGAAATATTTTATGCAATACATAAAATCTTTCAAACACCATATGAGAGATCTCCCATTCCAAACAAGAATATGAGGAAAGGTGTATCTAACCATATTCAGAAGTATATCGATTTTATTATTAATCGTGTTTGGTCAATTAGACTACTACTTTCGGAGAGTGATATATCGATTAGTGCATCTCTGCCTAAGTATCAGCAAGTTTGGCTAGCACCAGAGCATCAGGAAGAAAGAGAAAAAACAGACGAGTGGTTAGATAAAGTAGTAAATGAAATAGCCATAAGCTTTATTAAAGGATATCAAAAAGTGCTTGGTAAACAGGCAGAAAAACTCGGCGATTCTGAGCTAGCTCATATTAAAAAAGTTGTTGGCGAAAATAAGGAAGCATTACGATGAGCCAAAAAAGGTTACTGGTATTACCGCATATAAAAGTTCACAACGCTAACGCCTTATCTAGCCCCTTTACCATTGGGTTTCCTGCTATGACAGCATGGCTAGGTTTTACACATGCTCTACAAAGAAAGTTGAACGCATCAGGTTATGAAGAGTTAGAGCTAACAAGCGTTGCTGTTATAAGCCATCATATGGATTTACAAACTTACAAAGGAAGCGACGATTTTGTTTCATCCATTGTAGGAACAGGAAACCCACTTGATAAAGATGGCACAAGATCCGCGTTTATAGAAGAAGCTCGTTGCCATTTAGATGTAACACTAGTAATTGAATACGATGAGCACGATAGCGAAATTTTTGAAGATGAAGTTGAAGCTTTCATACAATTAACGGAACAGCATTTACACACCATGAAGTTAGCTGGTGGCGATATATTAGATTTTAACCAGCCTCAGCTTCACTTTGTTGACGAGTACGAAACTGCTCAAATAAGAAAATTTACACGCTCACTCATGCCGGGTTACGCAATTATTGAACGTCGCGAATTAATGCAAGAGTCAATGCAAAATGGCAATGATGCATTAGCAGCTATGTTGGAATATTTGCAAGTTAACCATCAATGTGAACAAGACGATGATGACAATATAACTTGGACTAGTTACCGAAAAACCGCTGGTTGGATAGTGCCGATAGCAACAGGGTTTCATGGTATCAGTGAGTTAAGTGAAGCCAAAAATCAACGCGACCCAGACACCCCACACCGCTTTGCTGAAGCAATTGTAACGCTGGGCGAATTCAAGATGCCTTATCAAATAAAGTCACTCGATGACATGCTTTGGCATTACCACACTGACTTAGAAAATAATTTATACCTTTGCCAACAAAATAATAAAATTTAATTACACAGGGAGAAATAACATGGCTAAAAATGAAAACGCAGCATCAGTACTAGCATTTGAAAAAAAATTAGTACCTTCAGACGGTTATATGTATGGAACAACGTGGCAAGAGCGTGATCAGGTTTCAGCACTAAAATTAGTCGAAAAATCAGTACGTGGCACTATTTCTAACAGATTAAAACCTGCTACTCAAAAAGACCCCGCAAAGCTAAATGCAGAAGTAGAAAAAGCGAATTTACAACGAGTAGATGCTTGCTCACTAGCACCTGAACAAGACACATTAAAGCTTCATTTTACCTTAAAGGTGCTAGGAGGATTGCAGCAACCATCAGCATGTAATAATGCCAAATTTAAGCAAAGTTACAGTGCCGCTGTAAATGAATATGTAAGTAAAGAAGGGTTTAAAGAATTAGGTTTTCGCTATGCTACTAACTTAGCCAACGCTCGCTTCTTGTGGCGAAATCGTGTTGGTGCAGAGAACATAGAGGTCATTGTAAAAGCATTAAATAAAGGTGCAGAAGATGAATGGAAATTTGATGCCACTAAATTCAGCACCCGTCATTTCAACCATCAAGATAGCCAATTAACTGATCTTGGTGAGCGCATTTCAAACGCCTTGGCCAGCGACGACCAATTCTTAATGCTAGATATCACATGCTATGTGCAAGTAGGTAAAGCCCAAGAAGTTTACCCAAGTGAAGAGCTAGTGCTAGACAAAGGCAAAGGTAGCAAAAGCAAAATACTGTATTCAGTAAACGACATAGCGGCAATGCATTCACAAAAAATAGGCAATGCGCTTCGTTCCATTGATACTTGGTATCCAGAATATGAAAACCCAGAAACAACAGCAGGGGCCATCGCTATTGAGCCATATGGTGCGGTAACAAACTTAGGTAGGGCGTTTAGAACTCCCAAAGATAAGCAAGACTTTTACACATTTTTTGATAAGTGGGCAAGAGGTGCGCAACTTGAGCGTATTGAAGATGAGCATTATGTTATGGCTGTACTGGTTCGCGGTGGTGTATTCGGAGAAAGTGATAAATAGGCTTGCGTATGAAATATTACATAGACATTACTTTGCTGCCCGATCCTGAGACAGATCTCTATTTTTTGTGGCAAAAAGTATATCAACAAATCCATCTTGCCTTAGTTGAAAGCAAGCATAATGACAATGAAACATTAATTGCACTTAGCTTTCCAAAATATGTTTACTCGAAACATATTAAGCATCTAGGTAATAAATTAAGAATATTGGCAAATTTATCAGATGAGCTAGAAAAACTGGAGCTATCAACATGGTTAGAAAGGCTATCTGATTATGTACATATTACTACAGTAAGAAATGTGCCTGACGAAGTAACCGAGCATGTTTGTTTTACAAGAAAGCATATAAAAGGTGAAAAGCGCAGGCAAGACACTGTGGTGCAAAAAGCGCATTATCAATCCAAAAAATTTGGAATACCGTTTGATGAAGCGCTTCAATCAATTAAAAATAAGCATACTCTGGCTGACTCAACCCTGCCTTACATAAGAGTGGAAAGCCTATCTAACAATAAAGATAAGCCACCTGCTGAAAAAGCAACCTTTCCGCTTTTTATAGAAATGAAAAAACGAAACGTTGCAAAACAAGGAAGCTACTCATGTTATGGGTTAAGTTTTTCAAGTGAAGAAAAGCATGCAACAGTACCTTGGTTTTAATAACACACTTTATTTTGCAATAAATTACGTTGCAAAATAAAAATCCAAAAAATACCAAAAAAATAGCTCTTTAAAAAATAATAATAAAATCAATAGGCTGCAATAGCCGTTAAATTTTTGGTAAAAAAGCCAAAATAACCCCAAATGACTATTGCAGCTTACTTTTTTGATGATAATCTATTGTGAACTGTCACACAGGCAGCTTAGAAAAACTCATAACGTGCACGATTGGCGACTAAAGTGTGAACTGTCACACAGGCAGCTTAGAAAAACGCGCAATGGTTGGCGGTGCGGCTGCTGGCGTGAACTGCCACACAGGCAGCTTAGAAATTGATGCTCCACCTAACTTCCGAGCTATCCGCGTGAACTGCCACACAGGCAGCTTAGAAAGCCCAGGATGCTAGAGCGTTACGTCAACAGAAGTGAACTGCCACACAGGCAGCTTAGAAAGCTAAATTGGGCGATTGGGATTTAGAAGTTGAGTGAACTGCCACACAGGCAGCTTAGAAAGACTATTTCCAAAACCAACAAATTGATGCTTAGTGAACTGCCACACAGGCAGCTTAGAAAGCACTCGAAACTGACGACATTTGCATGCTAATGTGAACTGCCACACAGGCAGCTTAGAAAACAAACCATCATTAACAACAACATCGCTTTTAGTGAACTGCCACACAGGCAGCTTAGAAAGACCCGTTCGGATTAGAACAGGGCACAGACATGTGAACTGCCACACAGGCAGCTTAGAAAGCAATAAAAACAGTAAGATTAATTGCAAATTCGTGAACTGCCACACAGGCAGCTTAGAAAAATTCGTCTTGTTTTCGGCCTTCTTTCTTGGCGTGAACTGCCACACAGGCAGCTTAGAAATGCTCCATATCTTCATTATCAATAAGACCAGTGTGAACTGCCACACAGGCAGCTTAGAAAGCCCAGGATGCTAGAGCGTTACGTCAACAGAAGTGAACTGCCACACAGGCAGCTTAGAAAGTCTAACGTATAAATGAATTCAAGCATACGCGGTGAACTGCCACACAGGCAGCTTAGAAATGTCCAAGAGTCTACTGGTGCCTTTGCTGGCGGTGAACTGCCACACAGGCAGCTTAGAAAGATAGAAACGTAATTGCTGCACTTGTTATTGCGTGAACTGCCACACAGGCAGCTTAGAAAATTATTGAGCCGTGGTATAACCATCTTTCAGCGTGAACTGCCACACAGGCAGCTTAGAAAGCGCTACCGTCAGAATACGCCCTCAAACAACTGTGAACTGCCACACAGGCAGCTTAGAAATGTATTCTCCCATAAGTCCGACTGTTCCATATGTGAACTGCCACACAGGCAGCTTAGAAATTTAAGTGATTCTGATTACTCTGAAGCCGGAAGTGAACTGCCACACAGGCAGCTTAGAAAACTAAAATACGTAAGCTTATGCTTGAAAACCCGTGAACTGCCACACAGGCAGCTTAGAAAAATCGTTACAACACCTTTGCCACTGGTGTGCAGTGAACTGCCACACAGGCAGCTTAGAAAATAAAGCACCCTGTAATCAGGAACATTCTTTTGTGAACTGCCACACAGGCAGCTTAGAAAATCTTCACATATTATTGAGTCGGTATCACAATGTGAACTGCCACACAGGCAGCTTAGAAAAATGGGCAGGTGACATCTTTACGCAACTCCTTGTGAACTGCCACACAGGCAGCTTAGAAAATTTTTTCTAAATTGACCTTTTCTTGAGTTACGTGAACTGCCACACAGGCAGCTTAGAAACACCATCACATGTGCTTCCACACACTCAGTAGGTGAACTGCCACACAGGCAGCTTAGAAAATATCCCAATCCAGCTGGCTACCTCGTAGGCGGTGAACTGCCACACAGGCAGCTTAGAAATAGTGAACAAGTTCAGATTGAAGCTATTAAAGGTGAACTGCCACACAGGCAGCTTAGAAAAACAACGCTGTTTGTTGCGTGTTATACGCCCTGTGAACTGCCACACAGGCAGCTTAGAAAATTCGCATTCTGCATTCATGTTGTCATGCAGTGTGAACTGCCACACAGGCAGCTTAGAAAATTCGCATTCTGTATTCATTTTTCCATTGCTTGTGAACTGCCACACAGGCAGCTTAGAAAGCCAACCCGCCACTGGGTGGCTAAGCGTGAAAGTGAACTGCCACACAGGCAGCTTAGAAAAAAGTGATGACGGGTGAACAACATGCAGACAAGTGAACTGCCACACAGGCAGCTTAGAAAATGCCCAATTTGCCATAGCGCTGGTTTGACACGTGAACTGCCACACAGGCAGCTTAGAAACGCACAAAGAGCTCAAGCTTATTGAAATTACGTGTGAACTGCCACACAGGCAGCTTAGAAATTCCCTACCTTTATACTGCGCCTTCATTATTTGTGAACTGCCACACAGGCAGCTTAGAAATCTTGAAAGAACATTCCCTTCATCATCCAGATGTGAACTGCCACACAGGCAGCTTAGGTGACGAAGAACCGAAACAAAGTTTCGCAGTCTGAGGAAGTGAGGTCATGGATGACCGATGTGAGACGCTCCAAGGATGGATTAACGGCGTGGTTGGTGAATTGAATCACGTTCACTGCCACACAGGCAGCTTAGGTAACGAAGAACCGAAATACAGTTTCGCAGTCTGAGGAAATGAGGTCATGGATGGCCGATGTGAGACGTTCCAAGGATGGATTAGCGACGTGGCTGGAGAGTTAAAAGGGCATTGCTATGCTTGAAGAGCTAGCTATTTGGTAAGGAGGTATTTTGGATATTGAAATTATTTGGCGTGGGAAGTGGTTAAATATTGAAGGGTTTAATCACGCTAACAAAGTTACTCATTTTATTTATGGTGCTTTAGTGGGTGGTATAGCTATCTGTCTATTTAGCATATTTAATTTACCTGCACATAGTATTGCGATTGTTGCGTGTAGTTTGGTTGCTGTAGCTAAGGAACATTACGATATAAAGGTGAGGCATTTAACTTGGAGTAAGTGGGATGTGTTAGCGATTTTAGCGTTGCCGTTAGTTGCACTAATAACTAAGTAAATTGTTCATTAGCCTAGAATTTCAGGCACAAAAAAAGGCGTTGCAATGAACGCCTTTTTCTTAATTTGGTGGAGCTGGCGGGATTTGAACCCGCGTCCAGAAAGCCGCCGCCTTTGGTACTACATGCTTAGTCGTTCTTTAGGTTGACCAGTTAAGCGCCGAACGACAGGCTATCAACTGGCGAGTCCGATACTGTTTCGCGGTTCAGCCTCGAACAAGCTTCCCTCGCTATTCTGTTTATTGTGACCCTCAACACTCCAGCCAACAGAAAAAGCTTAGAGGTGACGGCTAGCATTAAGCTGCTAGTGCGAACGTTTCGTCGTTTGCAACTATAAGTTTGTGGTTTTTTTACGAGGCCAACCACATCCTCGACATGCACCTAAGGGTTTGTGAATCCTGTCGAATCCTAATCAGCCCCTTACAGTATTACTAACTTATGCTTTGCATAGGTTAGCTCGGGCATTCTATTGAAGTTAGACTTAAATAGCAATGGTTAGTTCGGGTATCTAGGGAATTGGTACAGCTTCTGGGACTATTTTTAAGCAAGTGGTTGAATATTCTTCAGTTTGGCAAGGCGAGCCAGCCCAATAGCGATAGGTTACTTGCTGTGAATTAACGCTAATGTGGCTCAAGTTTTGGGTTTGCCCTTCAGTATGATGCATACATACTGACATGGGGCCTTTTGTTGGCAGATGGCTGCGATGGTAAGCTAGGTGTTGCTCAATAGTTTGTGGGTTGGCTTGGGTATATTGTTTAATGCGTTGTCCTACTACACCTTCGCTACTTAGCGCCGAAGAGCTAACTATTTTTGGTAAGGGGCGGTGGTTGAGTGTTTTTCCATCCCAAATGTATTTATAGGCGTTACTTTGCAGGGCGCTGCTGTTAAGAATTAATAAATAACATGCTTGATAATCTAACCAGTTAATTGAGGCTAGCTTTTGTTCTAGTTGATTTTTTGGTGTATTTAAAATGTCTAAAACAAGTTGGCCGCGACTGATAAATTGAGCATTTTGCGGTGCATTGGTTGGTAGGTGTTGTTTGCTAATCGGTTGCTGCATGCTGGCATAGTGGTTAAGTAACCCTACAACTAACCCTTGTTCGTTTACACCTAGCCAAGTGCCGTTGCCGTCGGGATCTTTGGCGTAAATACTATTTATGTTATTGGCTGAGTCGGCGCTTGATGGGTAAACGGCGGGGGGTATGGCTTTACTGCGCGTGTTTCGTTCGTCTCGGTTAAAAAACAGTTCTAGCTGATCATCATGATAAAACCAACTCATTGTACACATAGAGCGATTCCTTAAGCGGTTTGATTGCTTTTCAAAATAACATACGAACGAGTGTAACAGTTATGGCGGTAAGTGTATAAAAAATAACAGGCAGGTATTGGGATAATAAAAAACGCGCTGGGTTAGCGCGCTTTGTGTTTCATTAGGCGTTCTTTGTCTCTTGCCCAGTCGCGGTCTTTTATGTCGGTGCGCTTATCGTGGGCTTTTTTACCTTTACCCAAATAAAACTCTACTTTTACCCAACATTTAGTCCAGTACATTGCTGTTGTTACTAATGTGAAGCCGTCACGTTCAACTGCGCCTACTAATCGGTTTAGTTCGCGTTTGTTGAGTAGCAATTTTCTGTCGCGCGTTGGGTCGCACACTACATGGGTAGAGGCACTATTAAGTGGTTGAATTTGTGCGTTAAGTAAAAACGCTTCACCATTTTTAAGGAATACGTAGGTGTCGGCAATATTAACTTTGCCTTCACGAATACTTTTTACTTCCCAACCTTGTAAGCTGATACCCGCTTCAAACTTGTCGGTAAGTGCATATTCGTGTCGCGCTTTTTTATTTAGCGCAATCGTATTACTGTTTGATTTGTTTTTTGATTTTTTCTTAGCCATAGCGGCAATATTATACGTATTGCAGATTAATTTGGTACGAGTTTTTTTAATTAATTTAGGATCAATTGTTTGTTAGACTGTGAAGGTGATAATTATGGGAAGTTTTTATGCCGCAGGTAAATAAAAGTGCGCTAGTTATGCATAGTGCAGAACAAATGTTTGATTTAGTTAATAACATTAACGCTTACCCAGAGTTTGTGCCTGACTGTGCTGATGCAAAGGTATTAGAGCAAAATGAAGAGTTTATAACAGCATCGCTAAAAATTGCGAAAGGTGGTTTAAGTAAGTGGTTTACAACTAAAAATACACTTTTACCTGAAAATAAAATTCAAATGCAATTAGTGGAAGGGCCTTTTAAGCGTTTGTCGGGCGGGTGGTCATTTGTGCCATTAGACAAAAATGCTTGCAAGGTAATACTAACGTTGGAATTTGAGTTTAAAAATCGATTAATTCAAATGGCGTTTGGTAAAGTATTTAATGAAGTGGCTAATAATATGGTGGCTGCTTTTATTAACCGCGCTAAAACCGTTTATGGTAATCAATCTTAGTGAAAAAGAATGAGCGATAGAATTAGTATTGAAGTGGCGTATGCTACGCCAGAAAAACAGTCAATTATTGATGTGAATATTGACCATGACTGTACCGTTGAACAAGCTATTTTACAGTCGGGTATTTTGGGAATGTACCCTGAAATTGATCTTAAAGAGAACAAAGTAGGGATTTGGAATAGAGCCGCTAAGCTGTCTGATCAACTACGTGAGGCTGATCGCATTGAAATATATCGACCATTAATTGCTGATCCTAAAGAGGTGAGAAAGCGTCGTGCTGAAAAAGCAAAGTTAGAGGGGCGCGCAGACAAGGTGACGGGCGGTCGAGTAAAAACAGGCTAGCTGTTAAGTAACGATAAATAAAAAAGCGGTTTATTAAACCGCTTTTCTGTATGGAGTCGTTAACTTGATGGAGTTGTTAACTTGGTCGTTCTAAAGCAACAGCTTCCCGTTATCGTGTAAATTAACTTATTGTCGTTAATAAGGTTTAGCTAACTAGCTGACTAACCATCAAGTGGTGTGTCGAAATCTTCATGTTTTTCAAAGTCACCAGAAATTTCTTTTAATGCATCGTTTTCGAAATGTATTACTAGCTCTTTACGAAATTTATTACCTTCACCAGTTTTCATCATGTACAGGTAATGCCACTTACTTTTGTCAAATGCATTTTCAGCCATTGGTGTACCTAATACATAAAGTACTTGCTCTTTGGTCATTCTAATTCGCAGTTTATCGACTTCTTTTTGCTCGATAAAATTGCCTTGTGGGATATTAATTCTATAAATCCAGTTTGAACAACCCGCTAATGATAGCGCGAAAAAAAACAGTATGACTTTTCGCAAATTCATCATAAATACTTTACCTAAGATATGGATACATCAAAAAAATGAACGAGGATAATACCCACTCTACAGCCGATGAGCAACAGCTAATCAGCTATTTGGGCATGTTGTTTCGTTCGCCTGCCTATATGACCTATCCAACGGCTAAAAGTTCTTCAGCATTTGCTAAACTGGTTTCAGAAATTGTTTCTCCGCCTAATAAACGGGCAATTTCGGTAATGCGTTCGGTTTGGCTTAGCGGCGTCATTGCTGTATGGGTATGGTTGTTTTTCACGTCTTTACGCACAAATAATTGTTGGTGCCCTTGGCTTGCTACTTGTGGTAAGTGAGTAATACACACTACTTGAGTGGACTCGCCAAGTAGTCTTAATAATTTACCAACAGACGCTGCGGTAGGGCCGCTTACACCTACGTCTACCTCATCAAAAATGAGTGTTGGGGTTGTGACTTTGGCGGCAATAATAACTTGAATGGCTAAGCTAATTCGAGAAAGCTCACCACCCGATGCCACTTTGCCTAACGGTTGTAGTGGTTGTCCTGGGTTGGTGGTTACATTAAAGTCAACCACATCTAAGCCTGCACGTTGGCCTTTTTCTTGATCAAGCTGGGTGATCACCATTTCAAACTTTCCGTTTGGCATACTAAGTTGTTGCATGCTTTTGCTAATAAGCTTGTTAAGCTTTTGCGCGTAATGTTGGCGGCTTTCGCTAAGTTGTTGGCATTGTACTAAATAGGCTTGATGCGCACTTTCTATTTGTTCGTCAAGTTCGTTTAGCCTGTCGGCATTGCCATTAATGGAGGCTAATTGCTCTGCAAGTTGTGCGTGATACTCTGGCAGCTGTTGCGGCGGAATATTGTGCTTTCGCGCTAAACTAACGGCGGCTGCCATACGTTCTTCAACGTCTTGTAATAGGCTTGGGTCTAGCTCAATATTATCGGAAAAGTGGCGTAATTCACGTGCCGCTTCTTCAACTTGAACAGATGCTTCAAATAATAAGTCGGCAATAGGTTTTAGATCGTTATCAAGGTCGCTTAATTTTGCTAGTTGCTGTGCAGCAGTATCAATAAGGTTATGTGCACTTTGTTGGTCATTGTCATAAATGGTATTTAAGCTAAGTAAACACTCGTCGAGTATTTCTTGTCCACCGCTTAGTTTTTTGTGTTGTTGCTCAATCTCTTCGTATTCATTAGGTTGTAAGTCGAACTCGTTTAACTCGCTTACCTGATACTCTAAAAGTTGGCGTTTAGCGTCGTCTTGGAGTTTTGCTTCTAGCAACTGAGAGCGTTCTTTTTTTAATTGCTGCCAATGGCTATAGGCATGGGCAGTGCTATTAAGTAATGGAGTGTGGGCCGCGTATTCGTCTAGCAAATTGCGTTGATGGTCTGACTTTAGTAACAGTTGATGAGCATGTTGCCCGTGAATAGAAACAAGTAACTGACCAAGTTGTTTTAGCTGGCTGACTGGCACGGGGCTACCATTGATATACCCCTTTGAGCGTCCTTCTTTTGAAATAACACGTCTAATAATGCATTCGTGTGTTGTGTTAGATTCGGCAGACGAGTTTGAGTCTGGTTCGGCGCATAATTCATGTTCTTTTAGCCATGTTTTAGCAACAGTTAATTGTGTGATATCAAAAATCGCACAAACTTCGGCTTTATCTGCACCTTGGCGAACCATACTTGCTTCAGCACGATCACCCAAACAAAGTGCGAGTGCGTCGATTGCGATAGATTTACCTGCGCCAGTTTCGCCGGTAATGGTGGTCATTCCGGCAGACCAGTCAACTTCTAAAGACTCTACAATGGCAAAGTTTCGAACGTTTAGAAAATTCAACATAACAAATAACTATTCAGTATTATTACCCAACCTATCTTTATTTTTGTGACCGCGGCGATTTAACATGCCATCAAGCAAGTTAGGTGTAGTATGATTTTTGATACTGTTAATTTATACAGTTATTTTGAATGGCGCAAGTGAATCGTTGAAATTTTATTAAGAAGCGTGTTGGTAATTAAGAAAAGCGCTATTTAACTTACAGCGATAAAGTTGAGATTCTGCGCACTTACACTAAGCGCGCACCCCAACCTAATTTACTGCGTAATACTTTGTAGTAGCTGTAATTTTTAGGGTGAATTAGGCGTAATGGCAAATCACATTTTTTAATAATAACTTCATCGCCGGGCATCACAGACAGTGTAACGTGGCTGTCGCAGCTTATTTGCAGGCTTTCGTCATTCTCCAGCGAAATTAACAGTTTAACTTCACTGTTAGCACTGACAACTAGTGGGCGACTACTTAAGGTGTGCGGAAACATAGGCACTAACGATAAAGTTTGTAATGACGGGTGAACGATGGGGCCGCCACCTGATAATGAATACGCGGTAGAGCCTGTTGGTGTTGCGACAATGAGACCGTCTGACCGTTGGCTATAAACAAATTCATTATCTATGTGTACTTCAAACTCAATCATGTGAGCCACTTTGTCGGCGTGAAGTACGGCTTCATTAACCGCAGTATTACTGCTTTTAATGGTTTGATGACGATGTACAGATACATCAAGCAAAAAGCGGTTTTCTTCTATATATTCACCCGCTAATACTTTTTTTAGTGGCTCTTGAAATGTGTGTGGATCTAAGTCGGTTAAAAAGCCTAAATTACCACGATTAACGCCAATTACTGCCACGTCAAAACGAGCTAATACTCTGGCAGCTCCAAGCATGTTGCCATCTCCGCCAACAACAATGGCAAGGTCACATTGCTCGCCAATTTCAACTAAATCTAAGGTAGCAATATCGTTAAGTTGAAGTTGTTGCGATGAGCGTTTTTCGATAGATACCTGATATTCCAGTTCGGTAAGAAATTGGTAAAGCTGGGTAATCGACTTTGTGGTGCCTTTGTGGTTTGGTTTGCCAATTAAAGCAATGTGTTTAAACGCAGATGTCATTATGATGTTTTAAGTGCTTGAAGATGATGATTATATTAATGGAGTATATCCATGAAATTGCAAAATGCACGGTTTTATTCAGGTTCCGTTAGCTTGCAATTGGTTAATAGTGCCCATATAAAATCGTTATCTATAAAATAGAAAAGAATGAATTAACGAATTTATGAGCGCTAAGCAAGAACGTATGCAGCTGATTATGCAGCTGCTAGTTGAGCATTATATTGAAGACGGTAACCCTGTGTCGTCGAAAAGCTTGGCCAATCAAAATGCCGTTAACTCGAGCCCTGCAACAGTAAGAAATATTATGATGGCGTTGGAGCAACAAGGTTTAATTGCTTCTCCGCATACGTCAGCAGGGCGGGTGCCTACTGCGCAAGGCTTACGTTTTTTTGTTGATCAATTACTGTCTATTAAACCAATAAACGCTGCGGTTGAGCATGAAATTAAACATGCGCTAGATGCTAGCTACTGCCCTAGTGAACTATGCCAACGTGCTAGCAAAGTGCTTGCAGAATTGTCTGACATGACAGGGTTAGTGTCGGTACCCACTCGCGATAATGTGAAATTGCGTCAAATTGAATTGATGCATTTATCTGACTTACGTATTTTATGTGTGTTGATTGAAGACGACGGCGAGATTAAAAACCGCATTATTGATGTATCTCGTCGCTTTACTTCACACGAGTTACAACTTGCTACACAGCTGCTTAATACTGCACTTGTTGGCGTGGACTTGGTGGAAGGGCGGCAGCGCCTAAGTGCAATGTTATGTTGCGTAACCAGCGGTGAAAAAGATCGTGCCAAAGAAGGCATTCACGAAATTGCGTCAAAGGTAGTGGCGGTGTCATTAACGGCATCGGATGACCTGGCACCTGAGCTTATTTATTCTCGTGGTAAAGAGCGCCTGCTGGAATTGCCAGGTACCAATAACGTGAATACGCTTCGAATGTTAATTAATTCATTACACCAAACTGGGCCAATTACCAACATGCTAGCGCGAGCTAAGGGAAATTCGGGTATTAGTTTGTTCATCGGTGAAGAGTGCGGCAGTGAGTTATTGCGTGGTTGTAGTGTAGTGGCAGCGCCATATTATCAACATAAACAAGCTATTGGCTCGGTAGGGATAATTGGTTCGGTGAGAATGAATTATCGTGCGTTAATCCCTGTGGTAGACGCTGTTGCAAGAAATTTAACCGCAGCCTTGAATCAAAATATTCCATCCCCATATTGAATGCAGTTAAGTTATATATTGCCTGTTTAAATCGCTTTGAAGCTGAGTATAATTGCAGGCAGTCGTTATTTATTTCCGGAGATGTTTGATGTCTGAAGCACAACAAGATATGCAACCAGAAGCAGAAGTTGAAAAAGAGTCAGTTGAAGGCCAAGAAGCTAACAACGATGCAGTAGAAAATGTAGCACTTGATGATGCTACCCTAAAACGTATTAACGATCTTGAACAGTCACTTGAAGCTGAAAAAGCAAAAGTAGTAGAACAGCAAGATGCCGTTATTCGTGCTAAAGCTGAAGTTGATAATATCCGCAGACGTGCTGCACAAGATGTTGAAAAAGCTAAAAAGTTTGCACTTGAAAAATTTGCCAGCGCTTTACTACCAGTAGTAGACAACATGGAACGTGCAGTTGAGTTTGCAGACCAAGAAAATGAAGCAATTAAACCTGTTATCGAAGGGGTAGAGCTAACTCGTAAGAGCTTTGCTGACGCGATTGAAAAGTTCGGCATCAAAGAAGTTAATCCACAAGGTGAAGCTTTCAACCCTGAATTGCATCAGGCAATGTCAATTCAGCCATCTGCTGACGTAGAGCCAAATACAGTGATTGCGGTTATGCAAAAAGGCTATGAATTAAACGGTCGATTAATTCGTCCAGCCATGGTGATGGTTTCTAAAGCCGCAGAGTAACGCAACGCTGATAAATATGTTGAAATGGGTAGCTTGGCTACCCATTTTTGTATCGACTTTATTATTCTGAAATTCGGTTAGTTGTGGCAGTGATGAGTTTAATGTCAGCTTTATGGCACTTTTTAGTAAAAAACTTAAAAAAAATTGCTACTCACTATTGAATTCGCTTTTGAATAACCCCACTAAAAAAGCAACTTTAGAATAAACTTTGAATTAGAGCAGTTGGAGACAATTCTCATGGGTAAAATTATTGGTATTGACCTTGGTACAACAAATTCTTGTGTATCAGTATTAGACGGCGATAAAGCTCGCGTAATTGAAAATGCTGAAGGGGATCGTACAACTCCTTCAATTATTGCTTACACAGAAGACGGCGAAACATTAGTTGGTCAGCCGGCTAAACGTCAGGCGGTAACTAACCCTCAAAATACTTTATTTGCTATTAAGCGCTTAATTGGTCGTCGCTTTGAAGACAAAGAAGTACAGCGTGATATCGACATCATGCCGTTTAAAATTGTTAAAGCTGACAATGGCGATGCATGGGTAGAAGCGAAAGGCGAAAAAATGGCGCCACCACAAGTTTCTGCTGAAGTATTGAAAAAAATGAAGAAAACAGCTGAAGATTTTCTTGGCGAAACAGTAACAGAAGCGGTTATTACTGTTCCTGCATACTTTAACGATTCACAGCGTCAAGCAACTAAAGATGCTGGTCGTATTGCTGGTCTTGATGTTAAGCGTATCATCAACGAACCAACAGCGGCTGCACTTGCTTACGGCATGGACAAGAAAAAAGGCGACAACGTTGTTGCAGTATATGACTTAGGTGGTGGTACGTTCGATATCTCAATTATTGAAATTGACGAAGTAGACGGCGAGCACACGTTTGAAGTATTAGCGACTAACGGTGACACGCACTTAGGTGGTGAAGACTTTGATAACAAAGTTATTAACTACTTAGTAGACGAATTTAAGAAAGAGCAAGGTGTTGATCTTAAGAACGACCCACTTGCTATGCAACGTGTTAAAGAAGCAGGTGAGAAAGCGAAAATTGAATTATCATCTGCGCAACAAACAGACGTAAACCTACCGTATGTGACGGCTGATGCATCTGGTCCTAAGCACATGAACATTAAACTAACGCGCGCTAAATTAGAGTCGCTAGTTGAAGACATGATTGCAGCGACACTAGAGCCAGTTAAGCAAGCGTTAGCAGATTCAGACTTATCAGTAAGTGACATTAACGATGTTATCTTAGTTGGTGGTCAAACACGTATGCCTAAAGTACAAGCGATGGTTACTGAGTTCTTCGGTAAAGAACCTCGTAAAGATGTAAACCCAGATGAAGCAGTTGCAATGGGTGCTGCAGTACAAGCTGGTGTACTTTCAGGTGATGTAACAGACGTTCTATTATTAGACGTATCTCCACTTTCTCTTGGTATTGAAACCATGGGCGGTGTGATGACGAAGGTAATCGAGAAGAACACTACGATTCCTACTAAGCAATCGCAAACGTTCTCAACAGCTGACGATAACCAAGCCGCGGTAACCATTCATGTGTTACAAGGTGAGCGTAAGCAAGCTAGCGCGAATAAGTCGTTAGGTCAGTTTAACCTTGAAGGTATTCGTCCTGCACAACGTGGTGTACCACAAATTGAAGTAACGTTTGATGTTGATGCTGACGGTATCTTACATGTATCTGCAAAAGACAAAGATACGGGTAAAGAGCAAAAAATTACAATTCAAGCTTCTTCTGGCCTTTCTGAAGATGAAATCGAAAGCATGGTTCGTGATGCAGAAGCAAATGCTGAAGAAGATAAGAAGTTTGAAGAGTTAGCACAAGCGCGCAACCAAGGTGACGCACTGGTGCATGCTACTCGTAAGCAAGTTGAAGAAGCAGGTGATGACTTACCAGCTGACGATAAAGCGAAAATTGAAACTGCAATTGGCGAATTAGAAACAGCCTTAAAAGCAGGTGATAAAGCTGAAATTGAAGCTAAATCTCAAGCATTAATGGAAGCATCACAAAAGCTAGTTGAAATGGCTCAAGCGAAAGCACAAGCAGGCCAAGCAGAAGCGGGTGCTCAACAAGCTGACGCTAACAACGCTGGCGATGATGATGTTGTTGATGCAGAGTTTGAAGAAGTTAAAGACGACAACAAGTAAACTCTTGTAAAATAATTAGCGCGGAGCAGTATGAATAGTACGCTCCGCGTTTTTTTAATTAAATTGGTTGTAAAAATAAAGATATGTCAAAACGCGATTACTACGAAATACTGGGTTTAAGCAAAGACGCTTCTGAGCGCGACATTAAAAAAGCGTACAAACGCCTTGCAATGAAACATCACCCTGATAGAAACCAGGGCGATACTGCCTCAGAAGAAGCGTTTAAAGAAGTTAAAGAAGCTTACGAAGTGCTAAGTGACGAGCAAAAACGCCAAGCATATGATCAATATGGACATGCAGCGTTTGATCAAGCTCGTGGTGGTGCAGGCGGCTTTGGTGGCGGCGGTGCAGACTTCGGTGATATTTTTGGTGATGTGTTTGGAGATATTTTTGGCGGCGGTGGCGGCGGACGCAGACAGTCTCGCGCACAACGTGGATCTGATTTACGTTACAACATGGAATTAACGCTTGAAGAAGCGGTTCGTGGTAAATCTGCTGAAATTAAAGTACCAACATGGGTTGCTTGTGAACCATGTGATGGTTCTGGTGCTAAAAAAGGCTCTAAACCATCGACCTGTGGTACTTGTCATGGTCAAGGCCAAGTTCAGATGCGTCAAGGATTCTTCGCTGTTCAGCAAGCGTGTCCAACGTGTCATGGTCGTGGTTCAGTGATTAAAGACCCATGTAACAAATGTCATGGTCAGGGCCGTGTAGAAAAAACTAAAACGCTGTCAGTTAAAATTCCAGCGGGTGTTGATACAGGTGATCGTATTCGACTTTCTGGTGAAGGTGAAGCCGGTCAACATGGTGCACCAGCCGGTGACTTATATGTTCAAGTACATGTAA
Source organism: Flocculibacter collagenilyticus (assembly GCF_016469335.1). Lineage (NCBI taxonomy): Bacteria > Pseudomonadati > Pseudomonadota > Gammaproteobacteria > Alteromonadales > Pseudoalteromonadaceae > Flocculibacter > Flocculibacter collagenilyticus. Next base: position 2,740,891 of record NZ_CP059888.1, on the reverse strand, counting down.
AAGATCATGCTATTTTTGAACGTGACGGTAATAATCTTTATTGCGAAGTACCAACCAGCTTTACGCAAGCTGCATTGGGCGGCGAAATAGAAGTGCCAACATTAGATGGCCGTGCCAAGCTGAAGATCCCTTCTGAAACGCAAACTGGCAAAATGTTTAGAATGCGCGGTAAAGGGGTTAAGTCTGTACGCAGTGGCGTAACAGGTGACTTAATCTGTAAGGTTGTAGTAGAGACGCCAGTTAACTTAACTGAGAAGCAAAAAGACTTACTGCGCCAGTTAGACGATACGATGGGTGTTGGCGAAGAAGCGGCGAAATATCGTCCGAAAGAAAAAGGCTTTTTTGACGGCGTTAAAAAGTTTTTTGATGATTTGACGGGCTAATTAAGCGATAAGTCAATTTTATCTAGCAATTATGTGAATAATTCGTTATAAAGCCTGCTTTTAAAGTAGGCTTTTTTTATTTATATTTTGTAGGGGTTGTATATGGCTAATTGTGACGACAAACACTCACGTTTTTCTACCTATTTTATAAATTCAAAAGCGATCAGTTTAACCGCTTCAATCTTTCTCACTGTCACATCTTTAAACTGCAATGCGGCAGTTCAAAGTCGCGATATTACAGAAGATAATATTCGAACGGTAACAGAGCTAGGTGTCGCTCGGCTACAAAATGAATTTCACTCTGTAGCGGATAGACGCAAGCATTCACAGTATTTTTGTATCACTGCCCACTTATTTAATAAATTCTCCATGCCGGAAACACTGGGCCGTATTAATCAGTCTTGGTCAGAGCGGTTATTTGAATCACAAGTAGTGAACATTGCGACCACGTTACCAGACAACACCTTAGTAGCTTTTACTGGCAGCCTGTCGCAGTTATCTGGGCAAGACGAAATCGCGGGATTGTTAGCATTAGCATTGGCTGAAGCAAAGTTAGGCTATACAACGTCGCGCTTTTTAGCCCAAGATGAATTAATTCGGGCATTGTTAATAATAGATAATCGCAAAGAAGCATTACATAAAAGAGTGGAAGACGGCTTAATGCCTGCGCTTGGACTGGACTTTCTTGTTGATCAAACTGCGCCTTTAACAGCACAACAGCGAAGAAAAATTATTGAAGAAGCGTTGTTGATCATGGCAAGAACGGGATTTTACCCAAAAGCATTACTAAACGTTTTTAAGAAGCTAAATAAGGAAGAAGGTAGTACTTTTGCTAAAAGATTTCCGTCACCATCTTCGCAAATTAATTACACTCGTAAGTTCTTACCCGCTGCGATGAAACACTATAAGCAAGTAGAAAAAAATGAACGCGTACCTAGTTGTGAACGCTTATAACGTAAGCGTTCATTAGAGCCTATCTTAGCTTAACGTCTGAAAATGATAATTAAGCTAATCACTAACAGTATTAATACGTAATATGAGTTTGCTGCAACCGTTAAAGGAGACAAGTGAAAGGTTGCACCAAGCAGTAATATTTGCGCCCCGTACGGTACTACTCCCTGCGACACACATGAAAAAATATCCAGCAAGCTTGCACTACGTTTAGCAGGAATTTGTTCTTCTTCGGCAAGGCGTTTTGCAATCGCGCCAGTTACCACAATGGCAACTGTGTTATTGGCAATGCATAAATTAGTGACAAAGGCCAAGACACCTATCGCAAGCTGTTTAGCAGCACCTTTTGAGAGTGACGCAATTTTAGCTAATCCAAACTCTATTTTACTACTTATGTATGCAAGGCCTCCTTGCGTTCGAATAAACTCGCTTAAGCCTCCAATCAGCATGGATAACAAGAATATTTCTTGTACAGACGTAAAGCCTAAATACACATCGTTGGTGAAAGTATTTAAGGTGTAGTCGCTGGAGTACGCGCCTGCAATGCCCGCAAAAATAATACCTAACAGCAAGACAACAAATACGTTAACGCCTGCAAGTGCTAGCGCCAAAATTGCGAAATAGGGCAGCATGGCGAGTATTTCGAATGACTGCTTTTCAATATGTTCAATGTTCGGTGTTTGGTAGGCTAAATACAGTAAAGTAATGAATGCGGCAGGTAAGGCGAAAACGAGATTTTCTTTAAATTTATCACGCACCGTGGCGTTTTGGGTTTTGGTCGCTGCAATGGTGGTGTCTGAAATTATTGATAAGTTGTCGCCAAACATTGCTCCACTTAATACGACACCTGCAACTAACGGCATGTCAAGCTGTGCTGATTGTGCAAGTCCATAAGCAATGGGTGCGATTGCTCCTATGGTACCCATTGAAGTGCCCATTGCCGTTGCCACTGTCGCAGTAATGATAAATAAGCCCGGTAAAAGTAAGCTAACAGGGATAACGCTAATACCTGCATTCACTACGGCATCTACGCCACCCGTCGCCTTCGCTACCACTGAAAACGCGCCAGCAAACAAATAAATCATACACATGGTAATAATATTGCTGTGCCCAGCACCATGAATAAAGGTTTCGATAGATTTATTAAGGGTGTCTCGATTTAAGATAATAGCGAAAATGATAGCTGGGATGACGAGAATAGGCGCTGGTACTTGGTAAAAGGCATATTCAACACCTTGTAAGTGGAAATGTAAGCCTGTTCCCAAAAACAATGAGACAAACAGAATAAGTGGTAACAGCGATAATTTAGCCGTTTGTGTGTGAATAGTTTGCAAATGTGCCTCTTATGCATTTAACGGTACGATATATTAATGACACAAGTGCCAATAATTAGAATAACCCTAAGACGAGCTGATCTTTGGGCTAAATAGCAAAGTGCGCCATCATACACTTTGGATTTTTAAATGTATAGACGTCTAAACTATTTTGGTAATTTACAGGTTGCTTAATAACTATACACAAGAGTGATTTGTATACCCATTGAATAGGGCGAATCAATTGGTATTAACTTGTCGATATGTTAGCATCGCGTTTCTCAAATCTTCTTATTCCTCCTTACTAATTAGGAAAATTTATGTCTTTTGAAACAAATGAACAAAAAGCTTGTTATGGTATGGGCTTACAAGTTGGTATGCAATTACGCCAAAACATGTTTGATGGCTTTGATGTTGATGCTATAGCTGCAGGTATTGCCACTGCAATCAATAATGAAGAATCAAAAGTAAGCGACGAAGAAATCCAAGCTGCATTCCAAGAAATTTCTAGCAAAATTCAAGCTGAACGCGCTAAAGCGTCTGAGCACTTGAAAGTTGAAGGTGCAGAATTCTTAGCTGAAAATGCTAAAAAAGACGGTGTAACTGTGACTGAGTCAGGTCTTCAGTATGAAGTACTTACCGAAGGTACTGGTGAAAAGCCAACTGCTGAATCAACCGTTCGTACTCACTACCACGGTACATTCATTGACGGTAAAGTATTTGATTCAAGCTATGATCGCGGCCAACCAGCTGAATTCCCAGTAGGTGGAGTAATTAAAGGTTGGACTGAAGCATTACAAATGATGCCAGTAGGTTCAAAATGGCGTTTAGCGATTCCTTATGAATTAGCATACGGTGAACAAGGTTCTCAAGGCGCAATCCCGCCTTTCTCGACATTAGTTTTTGATGTTGAATTACTAGAAATTACTGGCTAGTTGACTTCGTCAGCACGCCATCGGTTTTAACACGTTTTAAAACCTATGTTTTGCAAATACTTTAAACGTGTCGTGCTGAGCAATTCATTGTTTGGCAGACACGTTTTTTTATACCTAAAATAGCGTTTTATATAAAGGATAACGCATGACAGATATAGGCATTTTTGGCGCAAATGGTCGTATGGGTAGAGCTTTAATTGAAGCGATTCAGAATGATGACAATGTTACTCTTGCCAGAGCGCTAGTGCGGGAAAGTTCGCAATGGGTTGGCATGGACGTTGGAGAAGTAATAGGAATGGGTCGACAAGGACTTGCGATTAGTGATAATCATCAGGCACTTGGTCGTGATTGTGACGTGATGATTGACTTTAGTCTTGCTGAGGGCATGTTAGCGCATTTGGCTTTATGCGTAGAGCACAAGTTACCTATGGTCATTGGCACTACTGGATTGTCTGAAGCGCAACTTTTGCAATTAGACGATGCAGCTAAATCCATTCCTATTGTTTTTGCAGCTAACTTTAGTGTTGGTGTGAATGTAATGCTAAGCCTGTTACAGCAAACAGCGAAAGTAATGGGCGATGAGGTTGATATTGAAATATGGGAAGCACACCACAGGTTTAAGCGGGACGCGCCCTCTGGCACTGCTATGAAAATGGGGCAAGTCATAGCGGACACGCTCGAAAGAGATTTAAAGCAGCATGCAATCTATGGTCGAGAAGGGGATACGGGTCCTCGTGATGCAAAGAGTATTGGTTTTGCAACTCTACGTGCTGGAGACATAGTTGGTGAACACACTGCTTTATTTGCAGATTTAGGCGAACGCCTCGAAATAACCCACAAAGCCAGTAGCCGACTTACCTTCGCGAAAGGTGCAATAAGGGCTGCGGCATGGTTAAAAGATAAACAGGCAGGACTTTATGATATGCAAAACGTACTTGGATTAGGTTAGAAAAGCACTGCTTTTACATGGTTTAAATTAAAAACAGGCTTAAGGTCTGTTTTTTTATGTTTTATTAAAAACAAATAGACGTTCGCATAAAATTAAACTAGAATGCACAGGTTTGCCTAATAGCAATTACATTCAGTAATGCTGTGTGTCGGCAACGCTCTCACAACAATATAGTGAATAGATAATATTTGGTGGATATTTTCTATTTTTGACTGTTTGGAGGTTCACTTGACCACAACCGCTTTATTGGTACTTGAAGATGGTACTGTTTTCCGCGGGACTGCTATTGGCGCTGAAGGTATTTCAGTGGGCGAAGTAGTCTTTAATACTTCAATGACAGGGTATCAGGAAATTCTAACCGACCCGTCCTATGCAGAACAAATCGTAACACTCACTTACCCCCATATTGGCAACACAGGCACTAATTTAGAAGACGAAGAAAATCCTCAAATATGGGCCAAAGGCCTAGTCATCAGAGACCTCCCCCTTCTTTCCAGTAACTTCCGTAATCAACTCGACCTCAACCAATATCTCAAACAAAAAAATATCCTAGGCATTGCCGATATTGATACTCGTAAGCTAACACGTATCTTAAGAGATAAAGGAGCACAAAACGGCTGTATTATTGCTGTTAATGCGTCAGGTGAGTTAGATGAAGCAAGTGCTTTAAGTCACGCAAAAGAGTTTGCAGGGCTTAAGGGAATGGACTTGGCAAAGGTTGTCTCTACGCAATCACAATATGACTGGAATGAAAGTTCATGGACATTAGGTGAAGGCTACAGCACGTTACAAGCTGATGACGAGAGATTTCACATCGTGGCGTATGATTTTGGTGTGAAGCGCAATATTTTACGAATGTTAGTTGACCGTGGTTGTAAAGTGACAGTTGTACCAGCGCAAACTGATGCTAAAACGGTGTTAGCGATGAACCCAGACGGTATATTTTTATCTAATGGTCCTGGCGATCCTGAGCCGTGTGATTATGCCATTTCAGCAATCACTGAGTTTCTAGAAACCGATATTCCAATTTTTGGTATTTGTTTAGGGCATCAGCTTTTAGCATTAGCAAGTGGTGCAAAAACAGTGAAAATGAAGTTCGGTCATCATGGTGGAAACCATCCTGTGCAAGACTTGGATACGAAAGTAGTGATGATTACAGCACAAAACCACGGTTTTGCTGTTGACGAAGATAGCTTGCCAAATACGTTACGCGCGACTCATAAGTCATTATTTGATGGCTCATTACAGGGTATTCATCGTACTGACAAGCCAGCCTTTAGTTTTCAGGGTCACCCTGAGGCAAGTCCTGGTCCACATGATGCCGCACCGCTATTTGATCACTTTATCGAGCTAATGCAAGCTCGCCGTTAATTGGATGAAAAGAGAGTAAGAGTCCGCTATGCCAAAACGTACAGACCTACAAAGCATTCTGATTTTAGGTGCCGGGCCGATAGTTATCGGTCAGGCGTGTGAATTTGACTACTCTGGCGTCCAAGCTTGTAAGGCGTTAAGAGAAGAGGGGTACCGAGTTATTCTTGTAAACTCTAACCCTGCCACCATTATGACCGATCCTGAAATGGCCGATGCAACTTATATTGAGCCAATACACTGGGAAGTGGTTGAGAAAATAATCGAAAAAGAAAAGCCTGATGCGGTTTTACCAACAATGGGTGGGCAAACGGCATTGAACTGTGCGCTTGATTTAGAGAAACACGGCGTATTAGAAAAGCATAATGTTGAAATGATTGGCGCGACTGCCGATGCGATTGATAAAGCGGAAGATCGTAATCGTTTTGATAAAGCCATGAAAGCGATAGGCTTAGAAACACCTCGTGCTGAAATTGCGCATACGCTAGATGAAGCGCATGATGTACTTTCACGTATCGGCTTTCCATGTATCATTCGCCCATCTTTTACTATGGGTGGTTCTGGTGGTGGTATTGCCTACAACCGTGAAGAATTTGATGAGATTTGTATTCGTGGCCTTGATTTATCTCCCACCAAAGAGTTACTCATTGACGAGTCTTTGATTGGCTGGAAAGAGTATGAAATGGAAGTGGTGCGCGATAAAAACGACAATTGTATTATTGTGTGCGCGATTGAAAACTTTGACCCTATGGGCGTTCACACAGGTGACTCTATTACTGTTGCGCCGGCTCAAACGTTAACCGACAAAGAATATCAGCTAATGCGTAATGCCTCGATGGCTGTGTTGCGCGAAATTGGTGTAGAAACGGGTGGTTCGAATGTTCAGTTTGGGGTAAACCCTGATGACGGTCGCATGGTCATTATTGAGATGAATCCAAGGGTGTCACGCTCATCTGCTCTTGCATCAAAAGCAACAGGCTTCCCAATTGCAAAAATTGCGGCGAAGCTTGCTGTTGGTTATACCCTTGATGAATTAGATAATGACATTACGGGTGGTGCTACACCTGCGTCGTTTGAGCCTACGTTAGATTACGTTGTTACTAAGCTTCCTCGATTTAACTTTGAAAAATTCTCAGGTTGTAATGACCGACTCACCACGCAAATGAAGTCTGTGGGTGAGGTGATGGCAATCGGCCGTAATCAACAAGAGTCGCTTCAAAAAGCGCTGCGTGGGCTTGAAGTTGGCGTATCAGGTTTTGAACCGATTGTTGATAAAGATGATCCAAACGCGCACGACAAAATTATCCATGAATTAAAAGAACCTGGTGCTGAACGTATTTGGTATCTTGCTGACGCATTCCGTCATGGTTTAGATTTAGAAGCAATTTTTAAGCTGACTAAAGTGGACCCGTGGTTCTTGGCACAAATTGAAGACATCATTCAGCTTGAATCAGAAATAGAAAAACGCGGCTTGTCTGGGCTTGATGAAACATTTTTACGTAGCTTAAAGCGTAAAGGTTTCGCCGATAAACGCATTGCTGATTTATTAGGTGTTGCAGAAAAAGAAGTGCGTAAGAAGCGCCACACTCTATCTATTTATCCAGTGTATAAGCGTGTAGATACATGTGCCGCAGAGTTTAGCTCAGATACTGCATATATGTATTCCAGCTATGATGAAGAGTGCGAAGCTAATCCATCTGATAAAGATAAAATAATGGTAATCGGTGGCGGTCCTAACCGTATTGGACAGGGTATTGAGTTTGACTACTGCTGTGTTCATGCAGCCCTTGCTATGCGTGAAGATGGTTACGAAACAATAATGTTAAACTGTAATCCCGAAACGGTATCTACAGATTACGATACGTCTGATCGCTTATACTTTGAACCAATTACGCTAGAAGACGTACTAGAAATAGTTCGCGTTGAAAAGCCAAAAGGTGTCATTGTGCAATATGGTGGTCAAACACCACTTAAATTAGCACGAGAGTTGGAAGCGAATGGAGTGCCAATTATTGGAACTTCACCTGACGCAATTGACCGCGCTGAAGATCGTGAACGTTTTCAGCACATGGTGCAGCGTCTTGATTTATTGCAACCTGAAAACGCGACAGTTACTTCGCTTGAAGAAGCTCTCGTTAAGTCTAAAGAAATTGGTTATCCAATGGTTGTTCGTCCTTCCTATGTACTTGGTGGACGCGCAATGGAAATTGTATACGACGAAGATGACTTAAAACGTTACATGACCGAAGCGGTGTCAGTTTCTAATGAAGCGCCAGTATTGTTAGATCGCTTCTTAGATGACGCGATTGAAATTGATGTGGATGCGGTTTGTGACGGTGAAAACGTGATCATTGGCGGTATTATGGAACACATTGAGCAAGCGGGTGTTCACTCAGGTGACTCGGCATGTTCATTACCACCACATAGCTTAAGCCAAGAAATTCAAGACAAAATGCGTGCACAAGTGAAGGCAATGGCCTTAGAGCTTGGTGTAGTTGGTTTAATGAATACCCAGTTTGCGGTAAAAGATGGCGAGATTTACCTTATTGAGGTTAATCCTCGTGCTGCCAGAACTATTCCATTTGTATCTAAAGCTACAGGTGTTGCATTAGCGAAAGTTGCAGCACGATGCATGGTTGGCAAGTCATTAGCTGAGCAAGGTGTTACTGAAGAAACGATTCCGCCTTATTATTCAGTAAAAGAAGTTGTGCTACCGTTTAATAAGTTTTTAGGCGTTGACCCGCTTCGTGGCCCTGAAATGCGCTCTACTGGTGAAGTTATGGGGGTTGGTAAAACCTTTATTGAAGCATTTGCCAAAGCGCAACTTGGTGCAAATATCGAAATACCTCGTAGTGGTAGGGCATTGCTGTCAGTAAGAGACAGTGATAAGGTGCGCGTTGTTGAACTTGCTAAACAACTTCGTGAAAACGGCTTTGAAATTGATGCTACTCGCGGTACATTTGACGTATTGAGCGAAGCAGGTATAGAAGTACGCAAAGTTAATAAAGTATTTGAGGGACGCCCTCATATACTCGATCGCATTAAAAATGGTGAATATAGCTATATTGTAAATACCACAGAGGGTCGTCAAGCGATTGAAGACTCTAAAGTATTACGTCGTGGTGCGTTACAATATAAGACTAATTACACTACAACCATTAACGCCGGCTTTGCTACATGTAAAGCACACCAAGCTGATGACAGAGGCTCGGTTGTATCGGTACAAGAATTACATAAACAGGTAGGTTAATGAGCAATCAAATTCCTATGACTTCTCACGGAGCAGATATGCTTCGTGAAGAGCTAATAGAATTGAAAACAGTTAAACGTCCTCAAATTGTTGAAGCAATTGCTGAAGCAAGAGAACACGGCGATTTAAAAGAAAATGCAGAATACCACGCGGCTCGCGAGCAGCAGGGGTTTTGTGAAGGGCGTATTCAAGAAATTGAAGCAAAATTATCAAACGCTCAAATTATAGATGTAACTAAAATGCCTAAAACAGGTAGAGTAATTTTTGGTGCAACAGTTGAGATTGTTAATATTGAAACTGATGAAGAAGTTACATACCGCATTGTAGGAGATGATGAAGCTGATATTAAAAGTAACTTGATATCGGTTAATTCACCAATTGCAAGAGGCTTAATAGGTAAGCAAGAAGGTGAAGAAGTATTAATTAATACTCCTAGCGGCGCTGTAGAGTTTGAAATCTTAAGCGTTGATTACGTTTAGTAACGTTGCCTAACCTTTTTAATAAAAAAACCTGCTAACGCAGGTTTTTTTATACTTGTAAATTCATCGCGGTTTAAATAAGCAAGGCTAACATAAATAATGTATTTACGAATTTATGCCAATGGCGTGATAACAAAAATAAATACCGATTAGCAACATCATCCCGGCCATAATAACTTCAAATTGGCGCTGATTAATTTTGTTCATAAATTGCTTTCCAAAATAAACCCCAACAAGCGCTCCTAATCCGATTGCGATACCAAGCCCACCAATACTTAAAGTAAACGCGCCGAAAATAATATAACCAATAACCTTTGTAAGCTGCATTACCAAAGAGTTGATTGACTTTGTCGCAACAATTGCCTCTTTCGATAACTGCTTTGCTGCAAGAAATGGGTTATAAACAGGCCCAGCACCACCTACGATTGCTGAAATAAAAGATACCAAACATGAAAGTGGTAAAAATGCCCAGTCGGGAATGGATAAAACGTGAGTTTTAAATTTAAACCAATATTGCAGTGCAGTGATAATGAGGAAAATGCCAATTAGCAGTTTTATATTTTCATTAGCTAGTTGAACAAAAATATAACTTCCAAGAATGGCTCCGAAAAGCGAACCAGCCACCATCCAGGCGCCAATGCGCCAATTGACATCGTTAATAAATAAAAAAGCGCGATACGGATTTGCAATAAATGAGCCTAAAGCAATGGCAGGAATAACCTGAGCAGGGGCAATAAATAATGGCAGGATGGGCAATAAAAGCATTACCGCGCCACCGGCTGCAACTGTGCCTAAGGACCAAGCAGCAATGGCGAGTAAAAAGAGTGAAAAATAAATCAAACTGTTATCCTGTTAAGGACGTAGTAGAATTATTTTCTAGGCAAAGAAACTTTATTTTCTTCTGACTGACGAAACAGTACTAAAATATGCCCAATTGTTTGTACTTTAATTGCATTGCTTTCGCGCACAATAGCATCAATAATTTGACTTTTTAGCTCTCTGTCGTCCGTTGGAATTTTAATTTTAATAAGCTCATGGTGATCTAATGCTTGATCAATCTCAGCCATTACGCCTTCAGTTAATCCGTTTGCACCTAGCAGTACAACTGGCTTTAACGTATGTGCAACGCTTTTTAAGTGTTGCTTTTGTTTGTTTGATAATTTGTCTAATTGGCTCATTGTTACAATTTTCTCGTAGACGGGTCTTGAATTGCGCGTATTCTAACGCCATTTAGACATCATTACTAACTTAAGTTTGGTTTTAAATGACAAAAAAGAAGCACACACCCAGCAGTAAACGCTGGTTGACAGAACATTTTGATGACCATTATGTACAAGAAGCAAAAAAACGAGGGCTTCGTTCTCGTGCTGTATTCAAATTGGAAGAGTTACAGCAAAAAGATAAACTTCTGAAACAAGGCATGACGGTTGTTGATCTAGGCGCTGCACCAGGTGGGTGGTCACAGTTAGCGACAGAGCTAGTAGGTATGGAAGGGCATGTTATTGCCTGTGATATTTTATCAATGGACCCGATCGCGGGCGTTGATTTTCTACAAGGTGACTTTCGCGAAGAAGCGGTATTAGATGCATTACTTGCGCGCATTGGCGGCAAAAATGTAGATGTGGTTTTATCTGATATGGCACCAAATATGAGCGGCACGGGTGGGGTTGATCAACCTCGAGCCATGTATTTAGTTGAGCTTGCACTTGATATGTGTAGTCACGTTTTGAAGAAAAATGGCAGTTTTGCTGTTAAAGTATTTCAGGGTGAAGGCTTTGATGAGTATATGAAACAAGTTAAAGAAGTGTTTAAAGTTGTTAAAACAAGAAAACCTGATTCTTCGCGTGCACGTTCAAGAGAAGTTTATATAGTAGCTACTGGATACAAGTTGTAGTAAATTACGTATTTGTTGAACATGTAATAAATTTAAAAGAACCCCCAATTTAGGAAAGAGGTTATTACCTTGAGTGATATGGCAAAAAATTTAATACTCTGGTTAGTGATAGCAGTTGTTTTGATGTCGGTGTTCCAGAGTTTTAGTCCAAGCGACTCCTCTGACAGGCAAGCGAGCTATACGAAGTTTCTGCAAGAGGTGAATCAAGGCCTCATTCGTGAAGTTAAAATTTCACGAGATGGAAAGATCACAGGAATAAAGCGCAGCGGCGAACGATTTGATACTTTTATTCCAACCCAATATGATCCTGACTTACTGAATGATTTATATAAACAGGGGGTTGAGACAACGGGCGAACCACCTGAAGAGCCAAGTATTTTAGCGTCTATCTTTATTTCATGGTTCCCAATGTTACTGCTTATTGGTGTATGGATTTTCTTCATGCGTCAAATGCAAGGCGGTGGCGGAAAAGGCGCGATGTCTTTCGGTAAGAGTAAAGCGCGCTTAATGAGTGAAGACCAAATTAAAACTACTTTTGTTGATGTGGCAGGGTGTGACGAAGCAAAAGAAGAAGTGCAAGAGCTTGTTGATTATCTTAAAGAACCTTCTAAATTCCAAAAGCTGGGCGGTAAAATTCCTAAAGGTGTACTAATGGTAGGCCCACCAGGAACAGGTAAAACGTTATTAGCGAAAGCGATTGCAGGTGAAGCAAAAGTACCTTTCTTTACAATTTCTGGTTCAGATTTTGTGGAAATGTTTGTCGGTGTAGGTGCTTCACGTGTTCGTGATATGTTCGAACAAGCGAAAAAAGCTGCACCATGTATTATTTTCATTGATGAAATAGATGCGGTAGGTCGTCAACGTGGTGCAGGTTTAGGTGGTGGTCACGATGAACGTGAGCAGACATTAAACCAAATGCTAGTTGAAATGGATGGTTTTGAAGGTAATGAGGGTATTATTGTTATTGCTGCAACTAACCGTCCTGATGTGTTAGACCCTGCGTTATTACGTCCAGGTCGTTTTGACCGTCAAGTAACCGTTGGCTTACCTGATGTACGTGGCCGTGAACAGATTTTAAAAGTGCATATGCGTAAAGTGCCATTAGGCGACGATGTTAAGGCGTCGGTAATTGCACGTGGTACACCAGGATTTTCAGGTGCTGATTTAGCCAACCTTGTTAATGAAGCTGCATTATTTGCTGCACGCTCAAACCGCCGTGTTGTTTCGATGGAAGAGTTTGATAAAGCAAAAGATAAAATTATGATGGGCGCTGAACGTAAGTCGATGGTGATGAACGAATCAGAAAAAGAAATGACTGCCTATCATGAAGCTGGACATGCCATTGTTGGCCGTATGGTTCCTGATCATGATCCTGTATACAAAGTATCAATTATTCCTCGTGGTCGCGCACTGGGTGTTACCATGTATTTACCAGAGCAAGATCGCGTCAGTCATTCAAAACAGCATTTAGAAAGTATGTTATCTAGCCTATATGGTGGTCGTATCGCTGAAGCTGTTATTTACGGTGCTGATAAAGTAACCACTGGTGCTTCTAATGATATTGAACGTGCAACTGAAATAGCGCGTAAAATGGTAACTCAGTGGGGTCTTTCAGACTCGATGGGACCAATGCTATATGCAGATGAAGAAGGCGAAGTGTTTTTAGGCCGTACAGCATCTAAGTCTAAATCAATGTCTGATGATACGGCAAAACAAATTGATGCAGAAATTAGAATGATAATCGATCGTAATTATCAGCGTGCAGAAACTATCTTGAATGAAAATATGGATATTCTTCATTCAATGAAAGATGCGTTAATGAAATATGAAACGATTGATGCGAAACAAATCGATCAATTAATGGAAAGAAAGCCTGTTTCTTCGCCGGAAGGATGGGATGATAATGACAAAGGTGCAGGTACGCCTTCAGCGCAGTCTGAAGATGAGTCTGAGCCAGGTGATTTGGATACCAATGGTAAGTCAGTTCACTAAATCTTAAATAACATTACTCTTTTAAAAGCCTCAGTGCAGTCATGCCCTGAGGCTTTCTTATATTTTATGAAGCAAATACATTTCAAAAACAAACAATTGAATTTATCCTCTCCAGTTGTGATGGGGATTTTAAATGTCACTCCAGATTCATTCTCTGATGGTGGCCAACACAATACAGTTGAGCTAGCAGTGAAACATGCAAAACGAATGCTAGAAGAAGGTGCTGAAGTTATTGATATTGGTGGTGAGTCAACTCGCCCAGGAGCACCAGCTGTTTCTCTTGAGGATGAATTAAAGCGAGTTATCCCTGTTATCGAAATACTTAAAAGAGAGTGTGACTGTATTATATCGATTGATACCAGCAAACCAGAAGTAATGAAAGCGGCGATCGATGCAGGTGCCGATATGATTAACGACGTATGCGGATTGCAGCTTGACGGTGCTAAGGAGATGGCTGCTGAATTGGCTGTGCCTGTTTGCATCATGCATATGCAAGGTACGCCCAGAACAATGCAAAAAGCGCCGCAGTATGAAGATGTCACAAGGGATATTATTCGTTTTTTTAAAGAGCGTATCTCCGCATGTTTAAAGGCAGGGATTAAACGAGAGATGTTATTATTAGATCCAGGGTTTGGTTTTGGTAAGTCCGTCTCTCATAACTATCAGTTATTAGCTACGCTGGCTAAATTTCATGAATTAGAACTACCGTTACTCATCGGACTATCAAGAAAGTCTATGATTGGGGCTGTAATTGCTCCTCAAAGTGATAGAATTAGCGGTAGTATCGCTGGTGCGGTGATTGCCGCCATGCATGGTGCACATATATTAAGAGTGCACGATGTTAAGCAAACGAAAGAAGCATTAGCTGTGGTGACTGCCACACTAAATGGAGTTAAAAGTGACTAAAAGAAAATATTTTGGCACCGATGGTGTTAGGGGCAAAGTAGGGCATTATCCGATCACGCCTGAATTTGCTTTAAAGTTAGGCTGGGCAGCTGGAAGAGTGCTGTCTGAAGCAGGAACTAAAAAAGTAATTATAGGTAAAGATACGCGTATTTCAGGCTATATGCTAGAAACCGCATTAGAGTCAGGCCTCATCGCAGCCGGTATCGATGTTCGACTATTAGGACCCATGCCAACACCCGCAGTTGCATATTTAACACGTACCTTCCGTGCTGAAGCTGGTATCGTTATTAGTGCTTCACATAATCCATTTTACGATAATGGCATTAAGTTTTTTTCTGCACATGGATTAAAGCTAGCAGATGACATTGAGCAGGCAATAGAAGCTGAAATCGACAAACCAATGACTTGTGTTGAGTCAGACAAGCTAGGCCGTGCTGTTCGCATTGAAGATGCCAGAGGTCGCTATATTGAGTATTGTAAAAGCCATTTTCCTAGCCACCTATCATTAAGTGGTTTAAAAATTGTGGTAGATTGCGCAAATGGCGCAACTTACCATATCGCACCAAATGTTTTTAGCGAATTAGGTGCCGAAGTTATTGATATCGCGGCTGAGCCAAACGGCACTAACATTAATGACGGTTGTGGTGCAACGCACACCGACTTTTTATGTAAAGCGGTAAAAGACACAGGCGCAGATTTAGGCATTGCTCTTGATGGCGATGGCGACCGACTCATGATGGTTGACCATAACGGTGAAGTGGTTGATGGTGATGAAGTCGTATTTATCATTGCAAGAGATGCGCTTAAAGCAGGTAAGCTTAAAGGTGGTGTTGTTGGCACTGTGATGAGTAACCTAGGGTTAGAAGTGGCGTTAAATAGCTTAGGCATTCCATTTTTAAGAAGTAAAGTTGGCGACCGATATGTAATGGAAATGCTACTTGATAATGGTTGGGTGATTGGCGGTGAAAGCTCGGGGCATGTACTCAATTTAGACTACAACACAACAGGTGATGGCATTATTTCAGCAATCCAAGTGCTATCGGCAATTCAAACCTCGGGAATGAGTTTAGCTGAATTACGCAAAGGCATGGTTAAATTTCCACAAACATTAATTAATGTTAAATACGCTCAAGATACCGATCCTCTAAATAGCGCATCGGTTAAAAGTGTTGTGAAAGAAGTTGAAACTGCTTTAGCTGATAAAGGCCGCGTATTACTTAGAAAATCAGGCACAGAGCCACTAATCAGAGTAATGGTAGAAGGGCAAGAAACTGATTTAGTTAAAGACAGCGCAGAGAAAATTGCACAGGCAGTTGAAAGCGTTTGTTAAAAAATCTTTCTTTAGACTTGTATAATTGGGCGATGTTAGATAATATCTCGCCCGCTTTTTAATGGAGTAATTTGATGGTCGATCGACGTTTTTTAGTTGCAGCTAACTGGAAATTAAACGGTAGCACGCAATTAGTTAATGAAATGACAGAAACTTTTAAAGAAAAAAGTTTTTCTAACGTTGATGTGGTATTTTTCCCATCCTATCCATATATAACATTATTTAATGAAAGCAATGTTAAGGTTGGCGCTCAAAATATATCGCTACATCAAAGTGGTGCATATACAGGTGAAGTGTCTGCTAACATGCTTGCTGATATAGCTTGCCAATATGTTATTTTAGGTCACTCTGAAAGACGAACAATATTTGGTGAAACTAACACTGAAATTAGTAATAAGTTTGCGTTGGCTCAACAGTGCAGCTTAATACCCATTTTATGTGTTGGTGAAACAGCAGAAGAAAATGAACGCGGAGAAACTGAAAAAGTCATTCGCGAGCAATTAAGTGCTGTTATTAATGAATGTGGTGTAGATGCATTTGCACAAGCTGTAATTGCATATGAACCTGTTTGGGCAATTGGTACTGGTAAAACAGCTACGCCTGAACAAGCACAAGCTGTACATGCATTTATTCGTGAATTTTTGGCTGAGTTATCGCCAGAAATCGCACAAGGTTTACAGATTTTATACGGTGGAAGCGTTAATGCTTCTAATAGTGAATCACTATTTAGTCAGCCAGATATTGATGGCGGATTAATTGGTGGTGCAAGTTTAAAGCCAGATGAATTTTATTTAATTTGTCAATCGGCGCAAGGAATAGAGTAGTTATGTACGAAATTTTATCCGTTTTATACTTGGTTGTTTCTATAGGGTTAGTTGGCTTAATTCTTATACAGCAAGGTAAAGGTGCCGACATGGGCGCGTCGTTTGGTGCAGGTGCATCAAACACATTATTTGGCGCGAGTGGTGCTGGCAACTTTTTAACGAAAACAACAACAGTTTTAGCAACATTATTTTTCTTGTTAAGCATGATTTTAGGTAGCTTAACATCTGGTCAAGTTAAGCAAACTGACGAGTGGGAAAATATTGATGCGCCAGCTGTAGAAACAATTAGTACTGAAGCTGCTGATGCCGATGTGCCAGCAGAAGATAGTGCGTCTGACGTACCAAATTAATCGAAAATTATAGTTTTATTGCGGATGTGGTGGAATTGGTAGACACGCCATCTTGAGGGGGTGGTGAGCTATGCTCGTGGGGGTTCAAGTCCCCCCATCCGCACCAAACTATTTTTCGAATATATTTAAAAGCTCCTATTTGGAGCTTTTTTCGTTTTTGGCCGTACCAAAGCGCTTGTTTCTTAGTTAGCTTTGTAAGTAAGCAAAACATACGATTGCAATTAATTGGTAATGTGTTTATAATTCACCCCACTGACGCGGGATGGAGCAGCCTGGTAGCTCGTCGGGCTCATAACCCGAAGGTCGTCGGTTCAAATCCGGCTCCCGCAACCAGATTTTTGGTATAGTTTAGATTAATAGTTATTGATTTAAACTATGCTTTACAATTCAGGGTTCAGATGTAACGCCCCGCTTTATACGGGGCGTTTTCGTATCTCTTTTCTGAACTTTTTACATCTGGGCCGTTATGGCCTTTTTTTATTTTTAGTGGAGGGCACTTTGGCGAAACTTGAACAGCAATTACACGAATTATTTGCTCCGAGTATTGAGGCATTAGGATTTGAGTTGTTGGGGATAGAATTCGTTAGAGCTGGAAAAAATTCAACTCTACGTATTTATATTGAAAGTGAAAATGGTATTACCGTTGATGATTGTGCAGCTGTCAGTCATCAAGTTAGCGGAATTATGGATGTAGAAGATCCTATTTCTACGGAATACTTTCTTGAAGTCTCTTCGCCAGGAGCCGATAGACCACTCTTTAATTTAGACCATTACAAAAAAGCCATTGATGAAACTATCACACTAAGATTGGTAGTTCCGCAAGATGGGCGTAGAAAATTTAAAGGGAAATTGTGTAGCGTGGAAAACGACGCAATAACAATGGAAGTTGATGGCAAAGAATATAACTTGATGATTAGCAATATTGATAAAGCTAACATCGTTCCAAATTTTTAAGTTTAATGGCAAGGAAATAGGAAACTCGAGGCACACGATATGGCAAAAGAAGTTTTATTAGTCGCTGAAGCAGTATCGAATGAAAAAGCTGTTCCTAGGGAAAAGATTTTTGAAGCACTAGAAATTGCATTGGCTACTGCAACAAAGAAAAAGCACGAAGGTGATATTGACGTTCGTGTTTCAATTGATCGTAAAACAGGTGATTACGAAACATTCCGTCGCTGGGAAGTTGTAGAAGATCGTGAAGAAGGACTAGAAAATCCTTATCGCGAAATAACGATAGAAGCGGCAAGAGTGGAAGAACCTGAAATTGAACTTGGTCAATTTGTAGAAGATGAAATCGAGTCAGTAAAGTTTGACCGAATTACTACACAAATGGCAAAGCAAGTTATCGTACAGAAAGTACGTGAAGCTGAGCGCGCTATGGTAGTGGATGCATACCAAGATCAGGTTGGTGAATTGATTACTGGTGTAGTTAAGAAAGCAAATCGTGATAGCACTATTCTTGATTTAGGTAATAACGCTGAAGCAATTATCTTCCGAGATGAAATGCTACCGCGTGAAAGCTATCGTCCAGGCGACCGTGTAAGAGGTTTATTGTACGCGGTTAAACCTGAAGCGAGAGGTTCACAATTATTTGTTAGCCGTACTCGTCCGGAAATGCTAATCGAATTATTCAGAATTGAAGTGCCTGAAATTGGCGAAGAAATGCTAGACATCATGTCAGCAGCTCGTGAACCAGGCTCACGAGCTAAAATCGCAGTTAAAAGTAACGATAAACGTATTGACCCTGTAGGCGCGTGTGTTGGTATGCGCGGTGCACGTGTTCAAGCCGTTTCTGGTGAATTAAGTGGCGAACGCATTGATATTGTACTTTATGACGATAACCCTGCGCAGTATGTAATTAACGCAATGGCTCCTGCTGAAGTAGCGTCCATTATTGTTGATGAAGATACCAATACAATGGACATTGCTATTGAAGAAGATCAACTAGCACAAGCCATTGGTCATAAAGGCCAAAATGTACGTTTAGCTAGCCAACTTACTGGTTGGGATCTAAACGTAATGACTGTAGATGAAATGAACAGTAAGCACGCTGAAGAAGCGGGTAAACTGGTTAAACTATTTACAGATAATTTAGATATTGATGAAGACTTCGCAGCAGTACTTGTAGAAGAAGGTTTCTCATCATTAGAAGAAGTTGCTTACGTACCAATGTCAGAGCTTTTAGAAGTAGACGGTATGGAAGAAGAGATTGTTGAAGAGTTACGTGAACGTGCTAAAGCAGCACTAACCACGCTTGCACTTGCAAATGAAGAATCTCTAGAGGGTGCACAACCATCAGAAGACTTACTTGCATTAGAAGGTTTAGACAGACATTTAGCTTTCGTACTGGCAAGTCGTGGTGTTGCAACGCTTGAAGACCTTGCAGAGCAAGGCGTAGACGATATCAGTGATATTGAAGAATTAACAGACGAAAAAGCCGGCGAACTAATCATGGCAGCGCGTAACATTTGCTGGTTCGGCGACGAAGATAACGAATAGGCAATCGGAGGTATTAATTAATATGGCAGAAGTAAGTGTAGAAAAACTCGCCGAAGACGTAGGCACGACGGTTGACCGACTCGTTACGCAATTTGAACAAGCTGGCATTGTTAAAAAGCCTGGTGATCAAGTTAATGAAGACGAAAAGTCTAAGCTATTAACTCACCTAAACAAAGCACACGGTGGTGAAGGTACTGAACCAAAGAAAATGACACTTCAGCGTAAAACTAAAAGTACGCTAAGTGTTGGTGGTGCTGGTAAGGGTAAAGCTGTTCAGGTTGAAGTTCGCAAAAAGCGTACTTACGTGAAAAAAAGCGTATTAGATGAAAAGCAACTTGAAGAACAAGCTGCTCAAGAAGCGCAGCGTTTAGCAGAAGAACAAGCAAAGCGTGAAGCTGAAGAAAAAGCTAAGCGCGAAGCTGAAGCAAAACGTAAAGCTGAAGAAAAAGCAAAACGTGACGCAGAAGAGAAAGCGAAGCGTGAGGCAGCAGCTAAAGATAAGCAAGAAACTCAGCCTGCTGAAGAAGTTCAAGAAGCTGACAATCTTACAGAAGAAGAAAAAGCACTAGCCGAAAAAATTCGTTTAGAGCAAGTGGAAGCGACTCGTAAAAAGACTGAAGAAGAAGCGCAACGTGCTATTGAAGAAGCTCGCCGTTTAGCAGAAGAAAATGCTAAGCGTTGGGAAGAAGAAGAAGCTAAGCGTAAATATGCTGAAGAGCACGAGAAAGAAGAAGATATTCACTTAACGACTTCTACTTACGCACGCCAAGCGGAAGATGAGCAAGATGTTCAAGAAGAAAAGCGCGCTCGTCGTAAAAAGAAAAAGAAAGGCCAAGAAGCTGAAGCAGTTAAGCCTAAAGGCAGAAAAGGTAAAATTAAAACACCTAGCAGCCTTCAGCATAGCTTCCAAAAGCCAGCTTCTCCGGTTGAGCGTGTTGTTAAGCTAAGCGAAACTATTACTGTTGCAGAGTTAGCGTCACGTATGGCAGTTAAAGCTGCTGAAGTTATCAAGACCATGATGAAAATGGGCGAAATGGTAACGATTAACCAAGTATTAGACCGTGACACAGCTGCATTAGTTTGTGAAGAGATGGGTCATAACGTTGAATTAGTGAACGAAAATGCACTAGAAGACGGCGTAATGTCAGATCGTAGCTCAACTGGTGAAGCAGTAACACGTGCTCCAGTAGTTACAGTAATGGGTCACGTTGACCACGGTAAAACATCATTACTTGATTATATCCGTGAAGCAAAAGTTGCATCTGGTGAAGCAGGTGGTATCACACAGCACATTGGTGCATATCACGTTGATACTGACAAGGGAATGATCACTTTCCTTGATACTCCAGGTCACGCCGCGTTTACATCAATGCGTGCTCGTGGTGCTAAAGCAACAGATATTGTTATCTTAGTAGTCGCAGCTGATGATGGTGTTATGCCACAAACGAAAGAAGCTGTACAACATGCTAAGGCAGCAGGTGTTCCACTGGTTGTTGCTGTAAACAAAATTGATAAAGAAGAAGCGGATCCTGATCGTGTTAAAAATGAGCTTGCTCAACATGATGTTATCCCTGAAGATTGGGGCGGTGATACGCAATTCTGTCATGTTTCAGCTAAATCTGGTGAAGGTATTGATAACTTACTAGATTCTGTGTTGCTTCAGTCTGAATTACTTGAGTTAACTGCAGTTCAAGATGCGATGGCTTCAGGTGTTGTGATTGAATCTCGTCTTGATAAAGGCCGTGGTCCAGTTGCTTCAGTACTTGTACAAGAAGGTACGTTACGCCAAGGCGATATCATCCTTTGTGGTCTTGAATACGGCCGTGTTCGTGCGATGCGAGACGAAAACGGTAAAGAGATTAAAGAAGCTGGTCCATCAATTCCTGTTGAGATTCTTGGTTTATCAGGTGTACCACAAGCGGGTGATGAAGCTACTGTTGTTAAAGACGAGAAAAAAGCACGTGAAGTTGCATTGTTTAGACAAGGTAAATTCCGTGATATTAAACTGGCTCGCCAACAGAAGTCTAAGCTAGAGAACATGTTTGCAAACATGACTGAAGGTGATGTTTCAGAAGTTAATGTTGTACTTAAATCTGATGTACAAGGTTCACTTGAAGCAATCTCTGATGCACTTGTGAAACTTTCAACAGACGAAGTTAAAGTTAAAATTGTTGGTAGCGGTGTAGGTGGAATTACTGAAACTGATGCAACATTAGCAGCTGCGTCTAACGCAATTGTTGTTGGCTTTAACGTACGTGCGGATGCTTCTGCTCGTAAAGTAATAGAATCAGAGTCTATCGATTTACGTTACTACAGCATCATTTACGACCTAATTGAAGAAGTTAAGCAAGCGATGACTGGTATGCTAGCGCCAGAATTTAAACAAGAAATCATGGGCTTAGCAGAAGTTCGTGACGTGTTTAAATCACCAAAACTAGGTGCAATTGCTGGTTGTATGGTTGTTGAAGGTTCAGTGAAACGTTCTAACCCAATTCGTGTACTACGTGACAATATTGTTATATACGAAGGTGAACTTGAATCATTACGTCGCTTTAAAGACGATGTGAGCGAAGTTCGTAACGGTATGGAATGTGGTATCGGTGTTAAGAACTACAACGATGTTAAAGTTGGCGATATGATCGAAGTATTTGAGATTATCGAAGTAAAACGTACTTTATAATTGTTACTTAAGCACTAACATATTAAAGGGGGCTAGTTTTTTGACTTGCCCCCTTAGTTATTTCTGGGTCTTTTGACCTGTATTACTTTAAAGAAAGTGAGACAGGTCAACAGATCCTTACCAGAAATCATGACGTTATCTGGTTTGAGAATAAAGATTAAATTGGAGTATTAAATGGCAAAAGAATTTTCACGTGTTGACCGTGTATCGCAACAAATTCAAAAAGAAGTTGCGCAAATATTACAACGAGAAATCAAAGATCCCCGCTTAGGAATGACAACAGTTTCTAGCGTTGATGTATCTCGTGATCTGTCGTATGCAAAAGTGTATGTGACTTTGTATGAGCAAGATCCTGAAAAAGTAAAAATATCAGTAGATATTTTAAATAAAGCAGCTGGTTTTGTGCGCTCTTTAATTGGTAAGCGCATTAAGTCTCGTATCGTACCTGATATTCGTTTTGTGTTTGACACGTCGTTAGTTGAAGGTATGCGCATTTCGAATCTAGTTGAGACAGTGGTTCAAGAAGATCAGCGCAAAAAAGAAGATAGTGGTGAGTCAGAGGCTGAATAATGGCTAGGCGTCGTAAAGGCCGTGCGATAAACGGTATTATTTTAATAGATAAACCTCAGGGAATTTCTTCAAACAATGCACTGCAAAAAGTGCGTTGGATTTTTGGCGCTCAAAAAGCGGGGCATACTGGTGCGTTGGACCCTTTAGCCACAGGTATGTTGCCTATTTGCTTAGGTGAAGCGACAAAATTTTCTCAGTTTTTACTCGATACAGATAAAGCTTACGATGTGGTTGCTAAATTTGGTGAGCGAACCACGACAAGCGACTCGGAAGGTGAGGTAGTAGAAACGCGCGATGTAACAATAACGAAAGATGACGTGCTAAGCAAAATGGAATCATTTAGAGGACCTATTAAACAGGTGCCTTCCATGTTTTCAGCGCTAAAATATCAAGGACAGCCGTTATATAAGTACGCTCGTGAAGGAATTGAAGTACCGCGTGAAGCGCGAGATATTAATATCTATGACTTTCGTTTGAACGAGTTCAATGGAGATACGGCAAGCTTTAGTGTGCATTGCAGTAAAGGAACTTACATTCGTAGCTTAATTGATGATCTTGGTGAAGCACTGGGCTGTGGTGCGCATGTTACAGTGTTACGTCGCACTAAAGTTGGGCATTATCCATACGAAAAAATGATGACCATTGAAGCACTAGAAGCATTACGTAACAAAGCAACCGATGAAGAGGTTGACTTAGGAACATACCTAGATGAGTTATTGCTTCCGATGGATGGCGCTGCATTTATGCTTGATCAAGTTGTTGTGCCAAACGAGGTGCTGACGCCATTTAGAAATGGTAATCCTGTCACTGCAACATTAACTGCAAGTACAGAATTGGTTCGTGTAAATGATGAAAGTGGTTTATTTTTGGGGGTCGCAGAATTAAAACATATGACGCTGTCACCAAAACGTCTAGTTAATTATGCAGCTGAGTAATAGGTTACTTGCATAATTTTGCTGCGCTGGTAGAATAGCGCGCTCTTTCGACCCGTATGCTGAATTAGTGATCGGCTACGGATTTAGTAAACTCATTACCATTTATGTTTAATAAATTGGTAAATATTTGGAGAATGTTATGTCACTAAGTACTGAAGCAAAAGCGAAAATTGTAGCTGAATACGCTGTAAAAGAAGGCGATACAGGTTCACCTGAAGTTCAAGTTGCACTTTTAACTGCTCAAATTAACCACTTACAAGGTCACTTTGCTGATCACAAACACGATTTCCACTCACGTCGTGGTCTTCTACGTATGGTTAGTACTCGTCGTAGTCTTTTAGATTATCTAAAAGGCAAAAACACTGAGCGTTATACTTCGCTAATCAAGCGTTTAGGTCTACGTCGTTAATTCGATAGTATACAAATTTTAAAAAGGAGGCTTATGCCTCCTTTTTTGCATCTGCACTTGGTAAAAGTGTATATAGGCTTTATACTAAGCGCGGATTTTACAAGAGAATCAATATTCAGTTGATATAAGCAACTGCTACTAAGAAATTAATGATTTTTTCGTTTGTTTTGTTGATATGTATAGGCCATACAGTCTCAACCTAATGATACAGTGCAAACTAAAAAATCTTTGATTTCACAGCTTTTCTTATATTCCTCTGTGTGTTGATAAAATTATTATTAATAAAATGAGGTATGATTGTGGAAGCAATTATCAAGTCCTTTCAATATGGACAACACACAGTAACACTAGAAACCGGTGTTATTGCTCGTCAAGCTTCAGCTGCTGTTTTAGCAAGCATTGAAGATACATCTGTATTAGTTACTGTTGTAGGTAAGAAAAACGCGGACTCTGGTCGCGACTTTTTCCCATTAACAGTAAATTATCAAGAGCGTACTTACGCTGCTGGTAAAATTCCTGGTGGTTTCTTAAAGCGTGAAGGTCGTCCTTCAGAAGAAGAAACACTAATTGCACGTCTTATTGACCGTCCAATTCGTCCACTTTTCCCTGATGGTTTCATGAATGAAGTGCAAGTAATTGCAACTGTTGTTTCTTCAAATCCAGAAATTAGCGCAGACATCGTTACTATGTTAGGTGTTTCTGCTGCACTTTCAATTTCAGGTATTCCATTCAATGGTCCTATTGGTGCTGCACGTGTTGGTTATACAAATGACAAATTTGTACTTAACCCATCTAAAACTGAATTAGAAGAAAGCCGTCTAGACCTTGTGGTTGCAGGTACTGACAACGCTGTACTTATGGTTGAGTCTGAAGCAGATATGCTTTCTGAAGATGTAATGCTAGGTGCAGTTGTTTACGGCCATGAACAAATGCAAGTTGCTATTGAAGCAATCAAAGAGTTTGCAAAAGAAGTAGCAACTCCGGTATGGGATTGGGCAGCGCCTGAAAAGAATGAGTCGTTAGCAACTCAAATTGCTGAACTTGCTGAAGCAGGCATGGGTGATGCGTATAACATTGCTGATAAAGTAGCACGTAAAGATGCAATATCAGAAGTTAAAGCTGCCGCTATTGAAAAACTGACTGAGTCACTAGCTGAAGATGAAGCACTAGATGAAAAAGAAGTTGGTGAACTATTAAGTAGTTTAGAGAAAAAAGTAGTACGTGGTCGTATTATTGAAGGTGAACCGCGTATCGATGGTCGTGATCCTGAAACAGTTCGTGCACTAAATGTATTAACTGGTTTGTTACCAAGAACTCACGGTTCTGCACTATTTACTCGTGGCGAGACGCAAGCAATTGTAACGGCTACGTTAGGTACAGAGCGTGACGGTCAAATGATTGATAGCTTAGCGGGTACTCATACAGATCGCTTCTTACTACATTATAACTTCCCTCCGTACTGTGTTGGTGAAACAGGTATGGTTGGCTCGCCAAAGCGTCGTGAAATTGGTCATGGTCGTTTAGCGAAACGTGGTGTTAAAGCGGTAATGCCTTCGCAAGAAGATTTCCCTTACACTATCCGTGTAGTATCTGAAATCACAGAATCTAACGGTTCTTCTTCAATGGCATCAGTATGTGGTACATCGTTAGCACTAATGGATGCAGGTGTTCCAATTAAAGCTTCTGTTGCTGGTATTGCAATGGGCCTTGTAAAAGAAGACGAAAAATTTGTTGTACTTTCAGACATCTTAGGTGATGAAGATCACTTAGGTGATATGGACTTTAAAGTTGCTGGTACTACTGACGGTATTACAGCACTTCAAATGGACATTAAGATTGAAGGTATCACTAAAGATATTATGCAAATTGCATTAAACCAAGCGAAAGGTGCGCGTTTGCATATCCTTAACGTGATGGATTCTGCGATTGGCGGCCACCGTGATGAGCTTTCTGAGTTTGCTCCACGTATCTATACAATGAAAATTGAACCTAAGAAAATTGCTGAAGTTATCGGTAAAGGTGGCGCTACTATCCGTCAACTTACTGAAGAAACGGGTACAACAATTGAAATTGAAGATGACGGCACGATTAAGATTGCTGCATCTGACGGTGGAAGTGCGAACGATGCTATTTCACGCATTGAAGCGTTAACTGCTGAGCTAGAAGTAGGCCGTATTTATGAAGGTAAAGTTGCACGTATCGTAGACTTTGGTGCATTTGTAAATGTATTACCTGGTAAAGATGGATTAGTACATATTTCACAAATCTCTCAAGAACGTGTGAACAATGTCACTGATCACTTATCTGAAGGCCAAATGGTTAAAGTGAAAGTGCTTGAGATTGATCGTCAAGGCCGTGTTCGTTTAAGCATTAAAGATGCTGTAGAACAAGCTGATGCTCAACCTGCTGAAGAAAAAGCTGAATAATTATTTAGCTAAATTCTGACTTTTAAAAAAGGGGCTATTTAGCCCCTTTTTGTATTCCCTTATTTATATGCTGTGTTTTGCATTGATAGGGCATTACATTTAGTTAAATAAAATCAGCCGCTCCGAAACACGCTATTTTCTTTTCACTTTTATTTTTATTCATTCGTATTCTGGCCACCCTTTGCTTCTCCGTTTGTAGCAGGCTTACTTTTGTGTTTTGTTGAGTCGTCTGGTCTATGTGATTCTTTAGCATCGGTTTGCTCGTTGGAAACGTTTTCTTTTAAGTCAGAACCATTATTTTGTTGCTGAATAGGCAGTGGTTCCTTGAAAGTGAGCGTGCGATAAGGAAACGGAATTTCAATGCCAGCTTCGTCTAAGGCTGCCTTGATTGCCCCAACCACTTCACTTTTAGATTTTCTATAGCCAAGTGGTGTCGGCGTTGCCCACCAAGCTACCTCAATGTCTATACTGCTGGCGCCAAATGCGTGTAGAAACACTTCTACAGGTTGGTCTGTTTTTACAGTTTCACAACTTTTAACGGCTTTCTCAATAACGGGAATGGCTGCATTTGCATCTTCATCGTAAGCAACACCAGTCATAATCGTAATACGACGAATGGTTTTGTTAGTAAGCACATAGACAGGGTTTTTGAATAAGAACGAATTTGGCATGACCACCAATTGTCCATCAGTCTTACGTACTTGAGACATTCTTACTGAAATATCCTCCACTTTGCCCATAATGCCTTCGCACTCGATAAAGTCGCCTTTTTCGAACGGATATTTCCACAGTAATAATATGCCAGCGAAAAAGTTCTCAAAAATTTCTTTAAATG
Organism: Flocculibacter collagenilyticus; assembly: GCF_016469335.1. Classification (NCBI taxonomy): domain Bacteria; kingdom Pseudomonadati; phylum Pseudomonadota; class Gammaproteobacteria; order Alteromonadales; family Pseudoalteromonadaceae; genus Flocculibacter; species Flocculibacter collagenilyticus. The sequence goes on along the minus strand of NZ_CP059888.1, from coordinate 2,713,613 downwards.
CAAAACCAATTGCAACAGATGCGAGACCTAAACCTCCAAGTGCTTTAGCGGGTGTTAACCCCGGGAAGATAACCATAGCTGTTAACAAAAAGCCAAAGCCCCATACGGTGATTCTGGTTAGGCGTTGTAACAGTTCGCGTAATGAATTTCTCATGTCACTACGGCCTGCCATCTTATGTACAAATTTACCTATCAAAAAAGAAAATAGTGCGGTAAACATTAAAACAACAAGACCAGCAATGATATAAGGTATATGGGAAATAAAGTCGTGCAAGATACCTATCACGGTTTGTTCAAGTGTCTCGGTGGCTGACGAAAGGTCGAGTGCTTTTTCTATATCAGCCTGGGTGACTTCTTCTTCTTTTTGCTGAGCATAACTGGCTGTAGAAATAAAAAATAACAAACACGTAAACATGCGACTTAAGTTTGGCATTGCTTCACTCCTGAATTATTGTTTTAGATTAATGAGTGCCGTTGTTGTGTAAGTGTAGAATATATTTATAACTTTGAGAGACTTACCAAAAAGAATCCAAGCAGGTAGTAAGGTGTGCTCCTCATATAAAAGTTAGCAAAATTCCTTTATTACTCCTAAGCTTAATTCTGTTCGTAAATATTTTTTTATGTTCTAATAGCCTCTAAACGCTTATCAATTTTCTAAAGTTGTGAATTATGAAACTACAGCTCTGTTTGTATTTGTTTTTTTTCATTTTATGCCTATCTGGTTGCGCTAGTACGTCTTCAAAGTCAGTTGTAGTTAATAGCAAACCTTCGCTGGAACATGTGATTTTGGCTGAGCCATTATCAGTTAGCTATAAAAGTGAACTTACGTTAATTAAGTTAGGCGAAATATTACAACGCGCAGAGTTAACAGACGAACAACGTGCCAAGCTATATTATGACCGCGGAGTGATATACGACAGTATCGGTCTAAAGTCATTAGCTCGCTTAGACTTCAATCGTGCCATACGGCTTAAACCCGATCTTGCTGATGCGTATAACTTTATTGGGATCCACTTTACGCTTGCCGAAGATTTCGCTGAAGCTTATGAAGCATTCGATTCTACTTTGGAGTTACAACCAGATTTTTCATTTGCATACTTAAATCGTGGTATTTCATTATATTATGGCGGTCGCTTTAAACTAGCGGTTGATGACTTTGAAGCATTTTATGAACTTGACGAAGATGATCCATATCGTGCAGTTTGGCTTTATATTGCCGAGTATGAGGTTGATGTACTTGCTGCTAAAAATAGACTATCTTCAAGCCAAGAAAAAATTGATGAGTCGCAATGGGCTTATCAATTAACATCGCTATTTCTTGAAGAGATCACACCAGATCAATTTTTAAAAGGCCTGACAGAAGGCATCAGTACTAACCATGAGCTTGCAGATAGGCTTTGCGAAGCTTATTTTTATTTAGGCAAACTAAGCGCAATGAAAGGTGATACTGGTATTGCAGCTAATTTTTATAAATTATCATTAGCAACAAATGTATATGAGTATGTTGAGCATAAATATGCCAAGCTTGAGTTAAATAGAATGAGAGCCCAAAAAGCGAAGGAGCGTTCGACTCAAGAAAATGGTGGTAGTATTTAAACTGCTATGCAAACGACTATTTAAGTTCAGTATATTTTTAATATAGTAAAAGCTAATGTTTTTCCGATCTAACGTGTGTTGTATACGATTTTTGCTTGTTGTTTTTTTGGTGTCGTTCTTTTGTGAGAGCGCTTTGGCAGAAACAACACTTTCTGATGCCACTAATCAAACAAATCATCTTTCCTTAGTTGTTAGTGAGAAAGATCACAGTAGGCAAATAGAGACAATCAAGGTAGATAGTGTTGTAGCTAAAAAAGAGTCGAATAGCTTACTTCAACCAGCTTTTTGGGCGGATAATACACCGATTGACTCCATTCCTCCTTTTTTAACTACCCCTTCATTTGCCTTGTTAGAAAAACAACACGTACAGAGTTCAGCAAACTGTAAGATTACGCTTCAATTTATTGCGGCAACAAACGAAGATTTAGCCCACGCCAATTTATTAATAAAACAATTTAAACAACATCAGCAAGTTGGCACGTTGCCAGTATGTTTTAAACCCAGCTTGTTAGTGAAATCAAGTCAGATAGCTTGTAATAATAGACAAAAACAGCGAATACAATGCGATGCCGCAAAATTGGTAGATTTACAGATTGATAAAACGGTAAGCGTGGTGGTGGTGATTGCAGGCAAAGGCACTGCTAATTTCAATAATGGCATTATTTACCTAAACAATCAGGATGATATTCGCGTATTTATTCATGAGTTTGCACATGTGTTAGGTTTTAAAGATGAATATCCTTGGAGTAAAGAGCAGCAGCAGGAGTTGTGCGTAGGCAATTATCCTAAAGTGTTAGGCAGTAACGTAGTATGGATGCCTGAACACGTTGACTCGCGCATTAACCCGAACTTACTCACATTACCTTGGTTTAAATTTAAAAAAAATAACGACTACTACGTCACAGAAGCGTGTAACAGTGACGGCGGGTATGTGTTAAGGCCTGCAATGGATGTGAACTTTATGCGTTTTTACGAAGAAAGCATACCGCCAATGTACCTTAAAATAATGCAAGATAAGCTAGCACAAGGTATTAGTGATGTTATTCCGTACACGATTAGTATTGCGAAAGCCGTGAAAAAAACAGGCTACATTGCACCATATTTACATTGGTTAGAACGCTCAGCCGAGCTAGGTTTTAACCACGCACAATATTTATTAGCGCACGAAAAGGTTAATTTAGGTGAGTACAGTAAAGCGGTTTATTGGTTAACACAATCAGCTTCAGCGGGGTTTATTCCAGCACAGCTAAGTTTGGCGCATTTGTATATTGAAGGTCAGCAAGTAAAGCAAAACTTAGAAAAAGCATACCTTTGGTATCACAAAGCCGCACAAGCTGGCGATCCGTACGCGCAATACTTTGTGGGTAAAGCTTATGAAAACGGCTGGGGAATTGGCAAGGATTTAGAAGCTGCATTTGAATGGTATGAACAGGCGGCACTTAGACATAATGTGCTAGCAAGTTTTCACCTCGCACGATTTTATGACGAGGGTATTACGGTAGGCGTGAATAAAAAAGAAGCGCTTGAGTGGTATAAGCAAGCAAAAAAACTTGGCCACCCTTATGCTGAAGAACGATTGTTGCAGTTAGAGTATGAAATTAAATCGCAATAAAAAAGCCGGTAAATAACCGGCTTATTAGCTTAAAACTTTAATATTCGTCGTTATCAGGAAAGTTTAATTTAAGAGCTTCAATAGCATCTTCTTTTAAGTCGTTTAACCCAAGAATGCCATAACTCTCAATCATTATTTCGAGCGCTTGCTCAACATGTGGCGAATTAGGGTAATTCTCTAACACATATTTACCACGGTTAGCTGCTGCCAAATGCGCACCTCGATTGGTGTAATACTCAGCAATCATTAGTTCCCTGCGAGCTAATTTGTTTAATAAAAACGCCATACGTTTTTTTGCATCAGCTGCATACTTACTGTCAGGATATAGTTGAGTTACTTTTTGAAAGTCTTTAAATGACTCTCGAACAGTGGAAGCGTCACGGTCGGCACGGTCAATACCGAAGAATTCTTGAAACGCGTTTTCACTCGCTTCCATATTTACCACACCGCGCATATAGGTTACATAATCTAAATCAGGATGATTAGGATTCAAACGAACAAAACGATCAATGGTGGCGGTAGCTTGTGCAACGTCACCTACTTTGTAATACGCATATATCAAGTCTAGCTGAGCTTGTTTTGAAAACGGGCCAAAAGGGTAGCGAGAGTTAAGCGCAGTAAGTAATTGAATTGCTTTCGTATGTAAACCAGCTTCCAACGTTTCTTTTGCATCTTGATAAAGCGCTTGTGCAGAACGGTCTGGTATTTTTTGAATCTGTTCATCAGAACTTGAAGAGCATGCTGCTAATGCACCAGCCATGATAAGAATGGATAATTTCCTAAATTTAATCATAAATCTACTTTGGTCACTTCTATAATTATAATTAGCGCTGTATACAGTGTTGAAAAACAAGTATTATGCAGGTTTAAATTTAAACGTCGATTCATATTTAAGCGAATCGATTGTACTCCAGTCGCGACATGCATGCACTGACAAATTGTATTTATTTCTTTTGTTTTCACAATTATGGTCTTAATTAATGGCAGAACACATATCTTTATCTTCAGAAGTCTCCGAATCACAACTTGGTAAACGCTTAGACCAAGTTCTTGCAGAATTGTTCCCAGACTATTCACGCACTCGAATTAAAGAGTGGATCAAAGATAAGGCCGTTACCGTTGACGGCGTTGTTGTAGATAAGCCCCGAGAAAAAGTGATGGGTGGTGAAACCATCTGTATTGAAACCGTCATCGAAGAAGAAGTGCGCTGGGTGCCTCAGAATATCGAACTTGATATTGTTTACGAAGATGATGATATTTTAGTTATCAATAAGCCAGCAGGCTTGGTTGTACATCCTGGAGCTGGCACTCCTGATGGTACTGTGCTTAATGCGTTGCTACATAAATATCCAGACATTGCTAACGTACCACGAGCAGGAATAGTACACCGCTTGGATAAGGAAACGACCGGTTTAATGGTTATTGCGAAAACGATTCCGGCCCAAACTCATTTAGTAGCTGACTTACAAGAAAGGCTGATAACGCGTGAATATGAAGCTATTTGTAACGGCATCATGACCGCGGGCGGTACGGTAGAAAAGCCAATTGGCAGGCATCCAACAAAACGTACGCAAATGGCCATTAATGAGTTGGGTAAACCTGCTATTACTCATTATCGCGTTGCCGAGAAGTTCCGTCTTCATACTCGTTTAAGGTTAAGGCTGGAAACTGGGCGTACTCACCAAATTAGGGTGCATATGTCGCATTTAACACACCCTCTTGTTGGTGATCCGGTGTATGGTGGTAGACCAAGGCCACCAAAGAATGCGTCAGATGAGCTAAGAGAAACGCTAAAGCAGTTCAAACGTCAGGCATTACACGCGGCGATGCTAAAGTTACACCATCCTATTACTGGTGAAGAAATGGAATGGCACGCCCCAATTCCTGATGATATGGTGGCATTAACACTCGCACTGCGTGAAGACACTAAATTACATCTGGATGAGATGCTTGATTGATATCATTCAACCTAATTGGCCAGCACCTGCACAGATTAAGGCTTATGTCACTTCTCGTGCAGGCGGGCTGTCTGCTCCTCCTTATCAATCATTTAACTTAGCGCAGCACGTTGGTGATAACACCAGTCACGTAACTGCGAATAGAACACTTCTTCAAGAACAGTTAGACCTTCCGAGTAAGCCAATTTGGTTAAACCAAGTGCATGGCACTCACGTTATTCATATTTCCGAAGACTATTTAGCGACTTTTCAGGCCAATGCGCGCACACCTGAATTTGCTCCGGAGTGCGATGGAAGTCTTACGGCATTGGAAAATGTTGTATGTACCGTGCTTACCGCGGATTGCTTGCCGCTTTTATTTACGAACAAGCAGGGGACGCAAGTTGCCGCAGTGCATGCGGGGTGGCGAGGTTTAGGCGCTGGGATTATTGAACAAACGTTAGCATTATTTCACTGTGAACCTGCCGATATACTGGTATGGCTAGGGCCTGCTATTGGTGCTACAAAGTTTGAAGTAGGCCAAGATGTATATAAGTTTTTTATCGCTAAAAACCCACAAGACAGTAAAGCATTTAACATTGAAGGCAAAAAGTGGTTAGCAGACATCTACCAGCTAGCCAAACTTCGATTAAATCGTGCTGGAGTTACTGATATTTTTGGCGGAGAAGAATGCACTTTCACTGATCCTCGCTTTTTCTCTTACCGACGTGACGGTGTCACTGGCAGAATGGCTAGTTTAATTTGGATTGCTAGCTAAAAAACGTTAATACTCATCTAGTTAGTATTATATATTCCATGTTTCTGTTTGTTTTTACACGCCATTAATTGAAAAAACGTTATTAAGCACCTATTTAGAAGAAAGCAAACAGAAAAATTCTTTGAGGGTGAAGATATGCGATTAGACCGTCTTACTAGTAAATTTCAATTAGCAATATCAGATGCACAATCTTTGGCGCTGGGTCGCGATCATCAGTATATCGAGCCTGTGCATTTAATGAACGCATTGTTAGATCAAGAAGGCGGCAGCGTTCGCGTTTTACTTAATCAGGCAAATATTAATGTAACTGACTTGCGCTCTAAAATTTCGCAAGCATTGGACCGCATCGCCAAAGTAGAGGGAATTGGTGGTGATGTTCAGTTATCACCGCAAATGGTTAACCTATTCAACTTGTGTGATAAATACTCACAAAAACGGAAAGATAAATTTATTTCCAGTGAGATTTTTGTATTAGCAGCGTTAGAAGATAAAGGCGCATTGGGCGATATTCTGCGATTACTTGGTGCTGATAAAGCTAAAATTGAACAAGCAATTGAAACATTACGTGGCGGACAAAAAATCGAAGATCAAAATGCCGAGAATACTCGCCAAGCACTTGAAAAATACACCCTTGATTTAACCGCAAGAGCAGAGCAAGGGAAATTAGATCCGGTTATAGGCCGCGATGAAGAAATACGCAGAACGGTACAGGTATTACAGCGTAGAACGAAGAATAACCCAGTATTAATTGGTGAACCGGGCGTTGGTAAAACGGCTATTGTGGAAGGATTGGCACAACGTATTATTAATGGCGAAGTGCCAGAAGGCCTTAAAAATAAACGTGTGCTTTCCTTAGATATGGGAGCGCTGGTTGCTGGGGCCAAATACCGTGGTGAATTTGAAGAGCGATTAAAAGCGGTACTCAATGAGTTAGCAAAAGAAGAAGGCTCAGTCATTCTATTCATTGATGAAATTCATACCATGGTGGGGGCGGGTAAAACCGACGGCGCAATGGATGCCGGTAATATGTTAAAGCCTGCATTAGCTAGAGGAGAGCTACACTGTGTGGGAGCCACCACGCTTGACGAGTACCGAATGTACATTGAAAAAGATGCTGCATTAGAGCGTCGTTTTCAAAAAGTCCTTGTAGAAGAGCCAAATGTAGAAGACACCATTGCAATTTTACGAGGTTTAAAAGAGCGTTACGAAATTCATCATTCGGTAGATATTACTGATCCTGCTATCGTTGCTGCTGCGTCATTAAGCCACCGTTATATTAGTGATCGCCAACTACCCGACAAAGCCATTGACCTTATTGATGAAGCGGCATCAAGTATTCGTATGCAAATTGACTCTAAACCAGAGGCGCTTGACCGGTTAGAGCGACGCATCATTCAATTAAAGCTAGAAGATAACGCGCTTGATAAAGAAATCGATGAGGCTAGTAAAAAGCGTCGCGAGATTATCCGTCAAGATATGCGCGAACTTGATCAAAAGTACAATGAATTAGAAGAAGTTTGGCATGCTGAAAAAGCAGCATTGCAAGGCACGCAACACATTAAAGAAGAGCTTGAGCAAGCGCGCTTAGACTTAGATTTTGCCCGCCGTGCAGGTGATCTACAACGTATGTCAGAGTTACAGTATGGCCGTATCCCTGAGCTAGAAAAGAAATTAGATTTGGCATCGCAAGCTGAAATGCAAGACATGAGTTTGTTGCGAAATAAAGTCAGCGATAACGAAATTGCTGAAGTGTTATCACGCTGGACAGGTATTCCTGTTTCAAAAATGCTTGAAGGCGAGCGTGATAAGCTATTAAGAATGGAAGAAAATTTACACCAACGAGTGATCGGTCAAAAAGAAGCTGTAAATGCGGTTTCGAATGCGATTAGACGATCTCGTGCTGGCTTAGCAGATCCGAATAAACCGATTGGCTCGTTCTTATTTTTAGGCCCAACGGGAGTAGGTAAAACGGAATTAACTAAGGCACTAGCACATTATTTATTTGATACCGAAGAGGCGATGGTACGCATAGATATGTCGGAGTTTATGGAAAAACATTCCGTAGCGCGTTTGGTTGGAGCACCTCCGGGCTATGTAGGGTACGAAGAAGGGGGCTATCTAACGGAAGCAGTGAGAAGAAAGCCTTATTCAGTTATCTTGTTAGATGAAGTGGAAAAAGCGCATCCAGATGTATTTAATATTCTGCTACAGGTACTTGATGATGGCCGATTAACAGACGGAAAAGGGCGCACGGTAGATTTTAAAAATACGGTAATTATCATGACGTCTAACATTGGCTCAGCGCTTATCCAAGAGCATCACAGAGAGCAAAGTTATGATCAAATGAAAGATATGCTAATGGATAACTTAGCTCAGCATTTTAGGCCTGAGTTTATTAACCGCATTGACGATACCGTAGTGTTCCATCCACTCGATAACAGCCAAATTAAGTCTATTGCCTCGATTCAGTTAAAACACCTTGAGCAACGCTTAAAAGAGCAGGATTATACGCTTACTATTACAGATGCTGCGCTGGATAAATTGGCTAAAGCAGGGTTTGATCCCGTCTACGGTGCTAGGCCGTTAAAGCGTGCGGTACAACAAAATATTGAAAACACATTGGCTCAGGCTATTCTGTCTGGAAAAATTACTCCCGGGGCAACGATTAAAGTTGACGAAGTTGACGATGAGTTTAAGGTCAGCGCAAGTAAAGGCGTACAATAACGTACGCCGATAGGTTATCTGGGTAAGTGATGACTCCGCTGAGCGGAGTCATCTTATTCCGTTAATGCTGTACCACCACAAAACGTGCTCACTTGTCGTTTTGCCAGTGCACGTTGTTGCTTTACCTCTCTTGGAGAAAGTGTTTTATACTCACCGCGTTTATCTCTTATCTGTATTTCTTCATTACTGCTTAATAATTCGACGTTTAGTTTTGCACGTTGGCAAAATTGAGATGCCTTTTCAGAAAACTCTGCGGCGAGTGAGTTGCCACTGTTATCATTATTACTTGCTAAGTTAGATGACGATACAGCAGGGCTAATTCTTTCTTCTACCTCCATTTTTTTATATTCACCGCTAGCGGGCTTGGTTTGGCTAAAGTGAATCACACCTCTTTCGTCAACCCAACGATAAACAGTGGTACTGCTTGCGGATGCAAGTAGACTAGTTGTATAAACATAAACGAAGGTGCTAATAACAATGCATATAAATGTCTTTACATTTAACATAATGTCTCCAAACAGTGTTGAAAGACTTCATGACATTTACCTTTAAACCGCATGTAAAAGCCATGACGAATCAATCTTAAGCTATAATTCACTCACTAATTATAGAAGCTGCTGAAAAATTAAACGTATTTTTACGTAAACAGCTAAATCGTTTGGCTTGATTAACAGTGATGTGTGTTGAATTGGTTATTTAATACTGATGATTAAGACGAACACGTTTTAAGTCAAATAACTTAATGTGTTACAAATGTTTAGCTATACGATAGGTTTTGTGCATGCCTAAGCAAAATGTGCTATGGTTCGAGCTTCGTAAAATGCATGGATATTAAAATAAATTCAACTTTGAATGCTTAATATTCCAGAATAAATAGAATTTAATTGAGTTGTTGATAAAACTATATGACAGAACATAAAATCGCTGAAGCAGCAAAAAGAAAAGGCATTTATTTACTTCCCAACTTGTTAACTACGGCAGGGTTATTCTCGGGTTTTTATGCTGTAGTGTCATCCATGAATGGGCACTTTGAAGCGGCCGCTATTGCTATTTTTATTGCAATGATATTTGACGGATTAGATGGACGAGTCGCGCGGTTAACCAACACTCAGAGTGCTTTTGGCGCAGAATACGACTCAATGGCGGACATTGTATCATTTGGTATTGCCCCAGCATTAGTTGTTTATAACTGGGCACTGAGCGATATGGGAAAATTTGGTTGGTTAGCGTCTTTCTTATTTGTTGCTTGTGGTGCATTACGTTTAGCGCGCTTTAATACACAACTAGGTGTTGCAGATAAACGCTACTTCCAAGGTTTAGCTATTCCTTCAGCGGCATCTGTTATTGCTTCTTTAGTATGGGTGGGCGCTGATTATCAGATTAATGGCAAAGATTACGGGATTTTTGTCGGATTAATCACGATGTTCATTGCATTATTAATGGTAAGTAACTTCCGCTATAACTCATTTAAAGATGTAGACTGGCGCGGCAAAGTACCATTTTTAGCCGTACTGGTAATTGTTTTAGCGTTTGTTGTTATTGCGTATAGCCCAGCAGAGATTTTACTGGTTATTTTCTTACTTTACGCATTGTCTGGCCCAGTTATGACGGTACGTAGAGTGCGCAAATTAAAGCTTGAGCATTTTATAGGTGACAGTGATGATGCTGATTTTGATGAGCACGAGCAAGCAGCTGAAAAAGATAAAAAACAAAGCAACTCTGAGCAAACCGCTAAAGCGGATGGAGCGACCGAACAACCAAAAGCTCATGCTGATAATGAGAGCAATGATAAAAACTAGTTAATGATATAAAAAAAGCCCCAAGGGGCTTTTTTTATATTTGCTGCCTCATCCTAAATAAGGTTGTCACTTAAAGGTCACAGCTTTTTATTTAAAATGAAAAGTCAGCCGTTTCGAAGTAAATGTTCTTCTCAACCTTCACGTTATACTCTTCATCATTCAACGTTATTTTAAAAGTGTCACCTATCTTTGTTTGCTGTAAATAGTATTGAAAGTCTTCACCGCGAGTTTGTTTAGCTAGGCTAGATGTTACGAGCTTTACATGATTCTTTTGAAATGGAAAATGCATGAGGCCAGAGATTTTCAATATGTGATCACGATCGGGGCGAGCACCAATTTGGTACACCATATAACTATTCTGTTTATCACCAAAAACATAGTAATTCACACCCGAAATATCTGAGTCAATTTGAAGAGGGCGAAAGATAATCGCTTTATCTAATGTTAATTGAACATTAGGCCACTTGAGCACGCCGCCACGTTCAAAGTGCCCTTCATAAATATCTACTGTTATTGTGGTTAGCTTGGTTGTAGCGTGGCTAGCTGAAGACGCGTTGTGATGTGGAAATAATAAAGACAGGTTAAATATTTCAGGCTTTATGGTAATTAAGCCTTTGTAAGTTTTACGCCAAAGATTAATTGTTTCTGCTTCATCATTGTCCGACAGCTTAACAGGTAATATGATTTGGTAGTCATGTGGGAAATGATATAAGCCCAAATGGGAAACGTATAGCTGTTGTTCACCAAACATAACCATGCCGTGAGTACCCACTCGTGTTTGGTGCTTGTGCGATTTTATTTCAGGTATTTGGGCGTGTATTTGATTACTGCTTAAAGTGAAAAGGACGGCTAGTATAACGATTAAGCAGGCTAACTTAATGATAAGTTGTGATGGTTTTATTAATATAGAAATCATAGGTGGTATTCGCAGTGTTTATTTATGGACTTAATGTTTATGGAGAGCATGGGTTGAGTAATAGGTTTATTGGTTATCTATTTTATCTTTGATTACTTTTAAATACTCCATGCTCTTTTCATAATCAAAATCATCCAGCGCCTCTGCAAGATTACTTCTTAACGGCTCCTCAATAATGTCAGGAAGGCTATGAACGACACTAGCTATAAAACTATCGTTGATTAACTCATTGCTTTGAACTTTTTCGATAAGCAAGTCGAACTCTTCACGTTTGAAGGGCGCAGTTTTGGTTTTTTGCTGAGCTGTTTGTGAGGGCGCTTGGTCAATATAGTTTGAGAGCACATTAATCGTTTGGTCAATGATAGTATTTAACGTTGCCTCTTGGTTGGCGCTCAGTAAGGTGCCAAGCTTAATTTGGTTATTTAATTGTTCTGTAATTTGATGCAGGGCGATTAACCCCAAGTTCCCTGCAACTCCTTTTATATTGTGAAGCAGGCTATCGAGCTCTTTAATGTTTTTTTCAGCATTAAGAGTGCGTATAGTGCTGCTGCAATCAGAGTAATTCGATACGAACTTTGCGCATAACTGTTTTAATAAATTATCGTTGTTCATGGTTTGCTTTCTAGCAAAACTAATATTAAAAAGCGATTCACTGGGAGGCGTTGAGCGCTTTACAACAGTATCAGCGTGGTTTTTATTAACTCCTGCAGGCGGCGAGAAAGGGAGGACATGCTTTATTGTAATCGGTTTATTTTTAATTAGGCGTTGTAAAGTAGAGATGAGCTTGCGTTCACTAATTGGTTTGACTAAGTATTCGGTTACTCCAACAGCCATAGCTCTATTTATTTCATCTTGCTTACCTAAAACAGTAAGGGCAACGATTGGAACATCATACATTTTCAGCTCTGAGCGAATTTTTTCCGTTGCGTCATAACCGTTCATTACTGGTAACTTTAAATCCATAAGAATTAAGTCAACGTCATTATCTGCTAAATATTCGAGTGCTTGTTTGCCGTTTTCGATAATATGAAAATTAAGTTGATAACGAGACAGTATCCCTCCAGTCACTTTCTGATTAATTGCATTATCTTCAACGAGTAATATATTTATGCTTGAATGATTTAATTTCTTTTCATCACTCTCTACTGCTGCAACTGAACTTGAGCTGGGGGGGACTTCCTCTTTTCCTAAAGGGGGCTGTGTTAACGTCTGCTCTCGGGTAACTTTTTTGTTGACGAAATAAAAAATAAACACGGCCAAAAGAAACATGCATGACTCGGTTAACAAAAGTGTTACTTGCCGCTCCCTAAGTGTATTTGCAAAAGCGCTGAAATCTGTTTTCACTTCAAGTGCTAATTCTCGATTTGGAATGCTTATGGCTGCAGTCAAAATATGCTTATCAACGAGTGTGTAAATATTAGTGCTGCTTAGCTGTTGATTATCGTCAACAAGTTGATTGGTAAACTGCCATTGATAATCCATGGTCGAGGTTGGCAGAAAATAATCTGACTCTATCTCAACTACTAGCCAAGGGGCATTTTCATAAGCAAACTTGTTAATAGGTTGCCAATGAACAAAGTTTGATATTTTTACTTTATGGTTGCTCTGTTGAGCCGTGCTTGTATGAAGCCCCTCAGTGTATGCGTTATTTGCTAGTAGCGTTGAGCGTGGCCTTTTAGCGAGTTGACTGGTTGCTGGTGGACGAGGAGGAACAATACTTACCTGTAATAAGTGGTCTTGATAATAATTCTGTAGCTGCGTCTTTCCGCTTTTTGATAATGTTGGATTTAAGCCTTTAATATTGAACAGAGATGGTTGCTCAATAAACAGCGTAAGCATTTCTATTGATGCGGATGATTTCTCGGAAAATACCAGCAACCCTTGAGGTAACATTGCAGTTATATTGGCCATTTTTTCTTTTGTATACGCGTTTACACTGGCCTTGTAACCAAAGTAATTTGCTAAAACAAGAAATGCCAAGCCAGTAATAACCACAATTACATAGAGTGACAATTTATATGGCTTGTAACCAGGCAAGTTATTTACATCCTCATATTTAGTTTTATTCTTAATCAATAGATTAGCAATATCAGCCAAATAAGCACACAATTTAAATACTTATATTAAAAATAATTGCCTACAACTTTGATTGCATTTACATGCTGAACTCCAATAAACTAAAGCATAAGGTAATTAAAGGTTAGAGTTGACTATCCCGCATCTAAGGGGTTTTACTTACCTTATATAAGATATTCTATTTTATGTGATTGAAATTAAACTTAGCGCCCCAAGATACAGGTGCTACATCTTCAAGTTTTGCGTTGGAAACTAATTTGAAAACAGAATTAAAGCAAAACCTTACCTTTCTTTCTCACGCTGAAAATGTGTCTGTATTGAATGGAATTGGTCGCGGTATAGAGCGAGAGACATTACGTATTATCGACAGTGGCAGTTTGGCACAATCGCCGCACTCTTCTAAGTTAGGCTCAGCACTTACAAACAAGTATATCACTACAGATTATTCAGAATCATTACTCGAATTTATTACACCTGTAAGCTATAGCATTGATGACACGCTTGACCAATTAAAAGATATTCATAAATTTACAATAGATAATATTGGTGATGAGTACTTATGGCCTGTAAGCATGCCTTGCTTTATTTCAAATGAAGATGATATTGCGTTAGCAAATTACGGCACGTCTAACATTGGCAGAATGAAAACTACGTATCGACAAGGATTGAAAAATCGATACGGCAGTATGATGCAAGCGATTGCAGGTGTGCATTTTAATTTTTCAATGCCGGAATCATTCTGGGCTTCGCTTTATACAAAGCAGAACGAGGGCGCTAACTCTGAAGCCATTTCGTTACAAGATTTTATCTCTAAACGTTATCTGGCAGGTATCAGAAATTTTAAACGACAAGTATGGTTAATAAGCTATTTATTCGGCGCTTCTCCGGCACTTTGTAGTTCGTTTTTACAACAAGAACCTAAAAACATTAAATTCGAAAAGCTGGCTAACGGAACGATATATCTACCTTATGCGACCTCTTTAAGAATGAGTGACTTAGGTTATACCAATCATGCGCAAGCATCATTAAACGTTAGTTACAACAACATTGAAGAATATGTTAAGGGCTTACGAGCCGCGATTAATACGCCGTCTGAAGAGTATGCCAATATTGGAACCTATGAAAATGGTGTGTATAAGCAGCTTAATGCCAACGTACTTCAAATAGAAAATGAGTTTTACTCGCCTATAAGACCAAAGCGTAATGGTAAAAGTGGCGAAAAGCCAACCGATGCATTAGAAGATCGAGGCATTGAGTATATTGAGGTGAGAGCTTTAGATATTAATCCTTTTTCTGATGTTGGGATTAGTAAAGAGCAAATTCAGTTTTTAGATGTATTTTTGTTGTACTGCATATTGTTAGATAGCCCATCTATGGATGCGCAAGAGCAAGAGTATGCACAGCAAAATTTGAATAAGGTGGTTAATGAAGGCAGAAAGCCTGAGCTTTATTTAAACAGAAACGGCAAGAGTGTTTTAAAAGAAGATTGGGCGAATGAGATTTTTGAAGATTTACGCGATGTAGCCGAACTGCTAGACAATGCTTACGATACTCAAGATTATAGTGATGTAATTAGTAAGATGGCGACTTGGGTTAAGCAGCCTGAGTTAACGTTTTCAGGTCAGTTAATGAAATATCTTATCGATAATAATATTGATAATGGCTGCTATGCGCTTGATTTAGCAAAAAAATACCAAACAACATTAACATCAAATGGCTACCGTTTTTTTAGCGAAGAGCAATTACAGCAAGAGGCAACACGTTCTTTGCAAGCACAACAAGCGATTGAACAAGCCGATAGTATTTCTTTTGATACGTTCTTGCAGCAGTATTTTGCACGATAATAAATGAGGTACGCGATTGTTGAGCTAGGGCGTGTTGACCTTTCGAGGTCGAATTTTGTTCAATCTAAACGTTTTTTGATCGCGGCGTGACAAGTGTAGCTTGGTTATTCCAAGAGAGCGCGTCACAACAAAGAGCATAAAACGTTTAGATGAACCTAAAGGCAGCGCTTGTTTGTCATTTATACTGCGTTATCGCATGTGCGTGTAGAATAACTACACTTTACCTGCTCTGCCTTGTATAAATGATAAACAAACTGCTGCAAAAATAACCTCGAAAGGTCAACACGCCCTAGGATTTAACAATATTTATATTGCAGGCATGAAAAGGATCTCATTGGCTGCTTTTTGAAAAGCAAAAAAAACGCGACTCAGGCGAGTCGCGAAAATACAAAGGGTTCCAGGGATGAAAACAAATATTAAGAAAACCTTCATGTATTCAGACTAAGCCTTCTTAGAAAAGTTCAAATTATTTAAAACTTTATTAAAAAATATTTTCTTGGTAGGGTGAGCGAGTCAATTAAACGCTTTATTTAGGTTGTTATGTTCAAGCTACATTTTAAATCTCTTATTGTGTCTGCAATACTTACCTTTACACTTGTCGGGTGCTCTACCACACCACCTAAAGTTACGAGTAATCTTTGTAAGATCTTTTTCGAAAAGCGCGACTGGTATGATGCGGCTGTAGATATGAGAGAAAAGTGGGGGGTTCCAATTCAAGTCCCCATGAGCATGATGTACCAAGAAAGCTCGTTTAGAGACGATGCTCAGCCTCCTTTCGAATGGTTTTTAGGGTTTATTCCGCTGGGCCGAGCAAGTTCTGCGTACGGCTATTCTCAGGCAAAAACTATGACGTGGGCCGACTATAAAAAAGAAACTGGCAACAGCTGGGCTGATAGAGATGACTTTGATGATGCAATTGATTTTATGGGTTGGTTTATTTATAAAACACAAAAAATTAATGGCGTATCTAAGTGGGACGCATACACTCAGTACTTAAATTATCATGAAGGTTGGGGCGGTTATCGAAAGAAAACCTACCTAAAAAAGAAATGGCTAATAAAGGTTGCTAGAAAAGTAAAAGCGCGTGCATCTACCTATGGCGCTCAACTTAAAACGTGTGAGAAAGAACTAGAAAAAGGTTGGCTGTGGCGTTTGTTGTTTTAGTATTTGCTTCTAGGAAGGCTTGTTAATAAGCAGCATAGCAGGCAAGTATACATAGTATGTTAAGTATTTCCTGTGCTTAAGAATTCGTAGGTCTTAATGACTCCTAGTTTTTAATTACATCCAGTCCATACAAAGTCCATTTGCTTGGCAGTGTTTTCTGCAAGCGTTTTACTGTGTAGTTTGCTTACTAAATATAAGCTCATATCAATACCCGCAGTGATCCCCGCTGAAGTAATAACTTTGCCTTCATCTACCCACCTAACGCGTGGGATAACCTCTAAACGAGGAAACTGCTTACGCAGGGGCTCAATATCTTGCCAGTGAGTGGTTACTCTTTCGGTGGTGATGACTTTTGCTGCGGCTAGTATAAATGCACCTGTACAAACTGATGCAATAACTGAAATGTTTCTGGCTTGAGTGGCAATCCAGCTTAATATATTTAGCTTGTTCATTTCATCGTCATGTACGCCACCTGCAATAATAAGTACATCAAGTGTTGGGTGATCATCAATACTGTACTGGGGCGTTACACAGTAACCCGCTCGTGCCAAAACAGGTGCATTTGACTCACCAATTAAAAATACATTGAATGGATTGTTTTTACTAATCCTTGATGCAGTACTAAACACTTCAAAAGGTCCAGAAAAGTCTAATACTTCAGCTTGGTTATAAACATAAATACCCACATTCATATTGCACACCTACTCATCATCGGCAGAACAAATTCACTCTAATTAAGTTTACTCTAATAAGGTTGGGGAATGATGTAAAGCCGTGTTGGAACGTAACTGCTTGAGAACTAAGAGTTAAGGAGCAAGAAATAAGAGGTTCGGCTATATGAGAATTAGACTGCTCAAAATACAAGGTTCTTTTGAGCAGTCGTAACAATTAGGCGTGCGCTTTCTTTTTCTTTAACTTAGGTGAAATACGAGCGCTCTTCACTCGGTTACCCTGAACGTCGATGATTTCTATTGGATAGTCGGCTAAGCGAATACTTACTTTCGTTTGTGGTATATCTTCAAGATATTCTAAAATTAATCCGTTCAATGTCTTGGGTCCGTCAATAGGAAAATCCCAATTCATTTCTTTATTTAGATCGCGAATATTAACGCTACCATCTACCAAAAAGCTACCGTCTGGTTGAGGCTTAACCTCGTCACTTGGTGTCAGCTTCATCGTAGTGGTAAAGTCACCAACCACCTCTTCTAGAATATCTTCTAGCGTAACAAGCCCCTGAATATCACCATATTCATCAACAACAATACCTATACGCTCTTTAGACTGCTGAAATTTCAATAACTGTGTATTCAGCGAGGTGCCTTCAGGAATAATGTAAAGCTCTCGTACCGCACGTAATAAGCTGGACTTAGACAGTACATCTTTCATCAATAATCGTAATGCATCACGAGCGTGGATAATACCTACTGCATCGTCAATATTGTCACGATACAGAAGTAATCGAGTATGCTGCGCATTGGTTAACTGCTTAACAATGTATTTCCAATCATCATTCACATCGATACCGAAAATCTCATTTCTCGGTACCATAATGTCTTCTACTTTAATGGTGTCTAAATCTAATAAGCTGACTAACATATTTTGGTGACGATCAGGAATCAGTGCACCCGCTTCATTTACAACAGTACGCAGTTCTTCAGTGCTGAGATTGTGCTCATCAATTTCTTGCGGGCTCATACCTAATAGTTTCAAGAAACCATTGGTGATCCAGTTAATAACAATAACAACAGGAAATAAAAACTTAAGCAGTACAGTTAGCAGTAAAGAGCTAGGGAATGACACTTTTTCAGGATGAAGAGCGGCCAAGGTTTTAGGCGTAACTTCTGCAAAAATTAAAACAACAAGCGTTAGCGCAAAAGTAGCGATAGCTATACCGACGTCACCAAATAAACGCAAACCAATGATTGTCGCAATTGATGAGGCGGCAATATTAACTAAGTTGTTACCAATTAGTATTAAACCAATAAGGCGATCAGGTCGCTTTAGCAGTTTTGTAACGCGGATCGCGCCAGGGTGTTTTTCTTTAACAAGGTGCTTTAAGCGGTACTTGTTGATTGACATGATTCCGGTTTCTGAACCAGAAAAATACGCTGAAATAAAGATGAGTACGGCCAATACAATAAAGAGCGTACTCGTTGCTATGTCGTCCAATTACGGAATTCCTATTTTTTACAGTAATGATATTTAGTAACAAGCTGCGCGTTGAGTCAAGCGTAATAGCTTATTTCTTTGAGTTTAATAAGATAAATTGTGAATATACGGTTTATCCAATAACAACTTCCCTAATAAATCGACTACCAAAATAGGCCAACGTTAATATTGCTGCGCCAACAACTGTGCCCGTTACCGTGGAGCGACCACGCCAACCGCCAAATTTATGCCCCCAAATTACAGTAACAAATACTGCCCATGCCACTAACGATAATACCGTTTTATGCGCAATTTCTTTAGCAAACATATCATGTAAAAACCAAAAACCAGTTGCTAATGCAGTAGTAAGCAACAATGTACCCATTACAAGTAGCTTAAACTGTTGCTGCTCAACTTGCATAAGCGGTGGCAAATGGCTGTAGGCAATTCTAACATCACGAGACTTTAATTTGTGATTAATATACTGATACTGCACAGCGTACAAAGTGGCGATAACAAGTACACAATACGCTAAAAATGATAATGCGATATGCCCAATTAGCACCATGTTACCTGCTAATTGCATCACCATAATATTTTTTGGAAAGAATAAAGTGGTAAAAATGAGTAGCGAAGCAAAGCTATACACTGCTGGTAATAACAAGGTACTTCGCGCCTTTAATGAGCCTAACGTTGAGGCAATTACAATAAGCAAACAGGCTAGAGAGGCAACGTTGATTAAGCTTAAGTTTTGGCCAACATCGGTTACAACTTGATTAGCAAGTAAAATGGCATGAATACTAATAGAAGAAAATGCGCTTAAATAAACCCATTTCAGATTTGGGCCATCGGTATCAAATAATTTAAATATAACTAAGCCAGCTGAAAACAAATATAGGAGGCTAGTAATAACTGTAAAGGTAGCAGTCAATTCCATGTTCTACTCAAAAAAGTGTTTATTTTTCATCATGCAGTTTAAGTCGTGCTGCTTGAAATGCTAAATAGCCAATAAAGGCGAATACGCCAATATTAACAAGTTGCGCTCAATGCGCCAATGTAATTTACCTATCATTTTATAGTTAATTTTAACAAGGTGTTGCATTGCAATTGGTATACCTACTTGAATTGGTTATAATGTGCCACCACTTTTGCATCAACGCGAATTAATAGAAGTTTCATAGCATGTTTGAAAATTTATCTGAACGTTTAACAAAAACACTTAAAAATATCAGCGGACGCGGACGTCTAACTGAAGACAATATTAAAGAAACCCTGCGTGAAGTACGCATGGCGTTGCTTGAGGCTGACGTTGCACTGCCTGTGGTGCGAGAGTTTGTTAAAAAGGTAAAGGAACGTGCAGTAGGTGTTGAAGTAAGCAAAAGTTTAACACCCGGCCAAGTATTCGTAAAAATTGTTCAGCAAGAGCTTGAAAGTGCTATGGGTGAAGCTAACGAAGAGTTAGCATTAAACCAGCAGCCACCTGCAATTATTATGATGGCAGGTCTTCAAGGTGCTGGTAAAACAACCTCGGTGGGTAAGTTAGCTAAATTTTTAAAAGAAAGAAAAAAGAAATCAGTATTAGTTGTTAGTGCCGATATTTACCGTCCAGCAGCAATTAAACAGCTAGAAACCTTAGCAAATGATGTTGATGTAGAATTCTTCCCAAGTTCAACAGACCAAAACCCGGTTGACATTGCAAATGCTGCAATCGCTCATGCCCGTAAAAAATTCATTGACGTAGTTATGGTCGATACCGCTGGTCGATTACATGTTGATGAACAAATGATGGATGAAATTAAAGCGCTACACGCGGCGATTAATCCAATTGAAACATTATTTGTTGTTGATGCTATGACGGGGCAAGATGCAGCAAATACGGCTAAAGCCTTCAACGAAGCATTGCCACTTACTGGTGTTATTTTAACAAAAGCAGACGGTGACGCGCGAGGCGGTGCGGCACTATCTATTCGCCACATTACTGGTAAACCGATTAAATTTATTGGTATGGGTGAAAAAACCGATGCCTTAGAACCTTTCCACCCAGAACGAATTGCTTCACGTATTTTAGGCATGGGCGACGTGCTTTCTTTAATCGAGGAAGTGGAACGTAAAGTAGATAAAGACAAAGCCGCTAAAGTTGCACAAAAAGTGATGAAGGGGAAAGGCTTCACGCTAGAAGACTTTAGAGAGCAGCTAGTGCAAATGCGTTCTATGGGCGGCATGATGTCAATGTTAGAAAAGCTACCCGGCGCAGGCCAATTGCCAGATGCAGTGACTGGGCAAATGGGAGAAAAATCGTTTAACCAGATGGAAGCGATAATAAACTCGATGACAGTAAAAGAGCGTGAGCGTCCAGATCTAATTAAAGGGTCGCGTAAACGTCGTATTGCTGCTGGTTCTGGCACACAAATTCAAGATGTGAATAAGCTTTTAAAGCAGTTTACTCAAATGCAGAAGATGATGAAAAAAATGTCAGGCGGTGGCATGGCAAAAATGATGAAGCGTATGAAAGGCGCAATGCCCGGTGGTATGGGTGGCCTAGGTAACATGCTAGGTGGCGGAAAGTTTCCTAAATAATTACTAAGAAAAAGCACCACGTGTTTTGTAAATGTCCATGACATATAAAATATAATTTAAAGGCAGCAACCCCTTATCTTCATGCTGCCTTTTCCAATTCTATGATTTTTTCCTTCCTTATATACGTGAAGTAATCGCTGCTAACCGTATTTTTACTTGCTTTTTTGCCAAAAATACGTACAATTCGCGGGCTTCCAGTCTTAGCGGTTGTTAAGTAATTAATACAATTACCTCTGTCATCACTGGTTTTGGCTCGGAAGTGTGTATTAAACAAAACCTAAAATATTATATTTAGAGGATATTATGGTAACTATTCGTCTAGCACGCGGTGGTGCTAAAAAGCGCCCATTTTACCAAATCGTGGTTGCAGATAGCCGTAATTCTCGTGACGGTCGTTTCATCGAGAAAGTAGGTTTCTTCAACCCTGTAGCACAAGGTCAAGCTGAAAAGCTACGTTTAGACCTTGATCGCGTTGAGCATTGGGTGGGCCAAGGCGCATCAATGACTGATCGTGTTGCTAAATTGGTTAAAGATGCAAAAAAAGCAGCTTAATTATAAGCATGCAAAGAGGTTAGGATTAAATGACTATCAACACTGATAACAGTGGAGACAAAATTATTTTAGGCAAACTTGGTGCTCCTTATGGCATTAAAGGTTGGCTAAAAGTAACGTCCTATACCGATGATCCCGAAGGGATATTTAGCTACAACCCTTGGCTAATAAATAAAGAAGGGGCATGGCAGTCTTTAGAGATTGTTGATTGGCGTCGTCATAATAAAAGCCTTATTGTGCGATTAAGTAATGTTGAGGATAGAGATCAAGCTCAAGCAATGACTCATGTAGAAATTGCCGTAGATGCTGATGCTTTACCTGAACTTGAAGGTAATGATTTTTACTGGAAAGACTTAATTGGCATGAATGTTGTGAATGAAAAAGGTTACAACATGGGCAGCGTTATTGACTTAATGGAAACTGGCGCTAATGACGTATTAGTTGTAAAAGCTAATCGTCAAGATGCATTTGGGCAAAAAGAGCGTTTGCTTCCATTCTTAATGGATGACGTGATTAAAAACGTTGACCGTGAAGAAAAGCAAATTCTTGTTGATTGGGATCCTGGTTTTTAATCAGTGTCGGACCAACAACCAAAAAATGACTGTAAACTATGGATTGGCGCTGTAAGCTTATTTCCAGAAATGTTTTCAGCCATTACAGAGCAAGGTGTAACGGGAAGAGCGGTTCGTAACGGAACGATTGCCTTTAACTGCTGGAATCCTCGGGATTATGCGACTGATAAGTATAAAACCGTTGATGACCGACCTTACGGGGGCGGGCCTGGTATGTTAATGATGGTAGAGCCATTACGTAAAGCCATTCACGATGCAAAAATTGCTGCTGGACCAAATGCAAAAGTGATTTATATGTCTCCTCAAGGGAGAACATTAGATCAGGCAGGCGCAAGAGAGTTGGCAAAGCACCAACGATTAATTCTTGTTGCAGGCCGTTATGAAGGTATTGATGAACGCTTGATACAAAGCGAAATTGACGAAGAATGGTCAATTGGTGATTATGTATTAAGCGGTGGTGAACTACCTGCAATGACCCTAATTGATGCTGTAGCGCGATTAGTGCCAGGTGTGTTAGGACATCAGTTGTCGGCCGAGGAAGATTCGTTTTCTGATGGCTTGTTAGATTGTCCACACTACACAAGACCCGAATTATTAAATGGCGAAGGGGTGCCCTCAGTATTATTGAGTGGTAACCACGAAAAAATCAGACTATGGCGGCTGAAGCAGTCATTAGGAAGAACGTGGTTAAGGCGTCCTGAATTATTGAAAAACCTAGCTCTGACTGATGAGCAAGAAAAATTGTTGAATGAGTTCAAACAAGAGCACAAGCAACAAAACTAGGCTGTATTTTAGTTTACCTAGGTAAGAGAGATTAATATGTCAAAAGTAAGTCAAAATATCATTAAAGCAATAGAAGAAGAGCAACTAAAGCAAGACGTTCCTGCTTTCGGCGCTGGTGACACTGTTGTTGTAAAAGTAAAAGTTAAAGAAGGCGAGAAAGAGCGTCTACAGGCTTTCGAAGGTGTTGTAATCGCTAAGAAAAACCGTGGTCTTCACTCTTCTTTCACTGTACGTAAAATTTCAAACGGTGAAGGCGTTGAGCGTGTTTTCCAAACTCACAGCCCGTTAGTAGACAGCATTGACGTTAAACGTCGTGGTGATGTACGTCGCGCTAAGCTTTACTATTTACGCGAGCGTTCAGGTAAATCTGCACGTATTAAAGAAAAGCTTAACTAATACTTTTTTAGTTAGTTTTTTAAGAAAAGGTCAGCTTAGCTGGCCTTTTTTGTATCTGAAGTTTAAGTTTACTTAATCGAATTTAAATTTACTTAGCCTGAGCACTCATTTAAAAGTGCCAAAGGATACATCTGTGCACAGTGAAATATTAATAAGTTGTTTAGAGGATTACCTGTCGTTTAATTATGGTGACCATCAAGAGTTTGACGTGATTAAAGCGTTACAGCAGCCGCCATACAATATTTTTGCTGTAGATGCATTATCAGGTAGCGAGCAATTATTTAAGACCCATTTTGTGTTATACAATGCGCTATACCTGTTGGCTGACCGTTGGCGTGCAAGTGAATTTGCTACTATTGAACTGGCGCTAACAAAAATAACCGTTAAAGAATATCAAAAGGTTACTAATGATGTAGAGCAAAGTACGATGCATAAATTAATTGAAAAAAATTCAGTCAGAAGCTTTTATTTAGACTGGGAAAACTTTTCTTTAACTAAGGCTGACATTGACGATTTGTTGTCACAATTTTGGCAAAAGTTTTATCGGTACTCTAATAATCAAGAATGGTTAAGCAATACAGACTTGCACAATGCAGATTTAAACTTATTAGGGCTCAGTGTTCCTATTTCTCAACGTGACTTGAAAGCGAATTACAAAAAGCTAGCACATCAGCATCACCCAGACAAAAATGGAGATGCAGAATTGTTTAAGCAAATTCAGTCGGCTTATGTTCGAACATTAAAGCGTGTCTCTTTTTCTAATCACTTTACTTCATGATTTTCAAGTAGCTCCGTCGCATCCTCTACATTTAACGGGCGGCTAAACCAGTAGCCTTGTAATTCGTCACATTGAATGCTTTTTAAGTAATCTACGTGGGCTTGTTCTTCAACACCTTCGGCGATAAGTTGTACATCTAAGTTTTTTCCTAGATCCACAATAGTGCGAATAATGGCTTGATCAGCTTTGTTATTATGTGAATCTTTCACGAACGACTGATCTATTTTTAATTTATCGATTGGGAATTGTTTTAAATAGGCCAATGATGAATAACCAGTGCCGAAATCATCAATAGATAATTGAACGCCAATCGCTTTTAGTGCGTGAAGTTGCTCAATAACATCTTCTTCGTTATGCATAATGACACCTTCGGTAATTTCCAATTCCAAGTTGTGCGGTGGTAACTGATGCCGTTGTAAGGCATTTTTAACATGCTCAATAAAATCTGGATGCCTGAACTGCCGTGGGGAAATATTGACGGCAATCACTAATTTTGAATCGAATTGGTCGACCCATTGTGCAGCTACTTCACATGCGCGATTTAAAATCCACTCACCGAGTGAAATGATCAAGCCCGAATGCTCGGCAACGGGAATAAACTCAGCTGGCGAGATAAAGTTATTTTGATGCTGCCAACGGATCAAAGATTCAAAGCCAACGATTTTGTTATTTTTCAATGCGAGTTGTGGCTGGAAGAAAAGGGCTAACTCTTGGCTAGCGATTGCGGTTCTCAGTGAGTCGGTTAGGAAGACAGTTCGCTCGAGTTGTTGGCTAAATGAATGATCGAATACAATGCGATTGATGTGCTCAAGGGTAATTGCATGTTCAAGTGCCATTCGGCTGCGTTGTAACAACGTTGGTATCGATTCGCCGTGATCTGGGTAATAACTCACCCCCATGTCACATTCAATTAAAAAGTCCCCGTAGCGCGTTGAAATAGTGGATTCAAGGTGTTTTTCAATGCTGCTGTGAACATCGGGTGATGGATCTGTGCCTTCAAGCCAAGGTAAGTAGAAGGCAAATACTGACTCGCTTAGTTGATACGGAGCTTGTGAGCTATGTGGATGGTGAACATTACTTTGTTCGTGATTAAATATACTAGCTAAACACTTGGCAAACTGGGTTGAAACTTCACTCGCTGCTTTTAATCCGTTAGTGGATGTTAGTAAGTTGAATTGACGTATTTCGACTAAGCATAAAGAAAAGTGCTGTTCAGGTTTATCTGTTAGTTGATCGGATAAATCGAGCAGCAGTTTGTTCTTATTTTTCAAACCTGTTTCTTGAATATGAAATGCTTGGAATTGTAATTGGTTTTCGGCGACTTTACGTTCGGTAATATCTGTAATGTGTAAATCGTATTGATTGAGATCTTTTAACCAGTGAAGTTGACAAGAAAAGGTTTTAGTCATCATGATGTGTTCGAAACTAATCACATCTTCAGTTTTATTTGATTTATTTACAAAGAACTTTTCAATCATATTCAACACGCTTTTTTGTAATTCCTCATGCGACAACTTAAGCGCTTTTAGTAATGAATCTGTTGCTGGATTGAAGTAGGTAATTTGGCCAGCATCATTAATACTGATAATTGGATTTGGTGTTCGTTCGGCAAATTGTGCTAATCGATTCGCTTTTTCACTGGCAGATTGGTAAGCCAATAAATATCTGCCAACGATAAGTGCGAGTAGAAATATAATTAAGCTATAGCTGAACACAAAAAGGTTTGTGTTATTTAACTGAGTAACAACATCTTGATATTTTATTTCTACTTTGTGTGCTGTTTCATTTTCTAATGCTCCTAACATACGACTAATATTTTTGCGCGAATCAGTAATGTTGACGAGTAATTCTCTCGCGAGATCCCAGTCAGTCGCATTTGAATCCATATTAATGTGAAATTGTTTTACCAATTCCTGTAATTCAGTTTGTTCTGCCTTTATTTCTTGGTGAGGGAGTTGTCCATCCAGCAATT
Organism: Flocculibacter collagenilyticus; assembly: GCF_016469335.1. Classification (NCBI taxonomy): domain Bacteria; kingdom Pseudomonadati; phylum Pseudomonadota; class Gammaproteobacteria; order Alteromonadales; family Pseudoalteromonadaceae; genus Flocculibacter; species Flocculibacter collagenilyticus. Next base: position 2,687,389 of record NZ_CP059888.1, on the reverse strand, counting down.
GAGAGAGTGTGACGGCTTGTTGTTTTATTTCTTGATTAATATTGGAAAAATTAATTGTATAAAGCTGGCTGTCTTGTGAAGCGTAGTATTCATATATGAGTCGTTCTTGTTCAGAGAGGTTGGCGCCCATCTCTCGAATTAAATTTAATGTAGGTAAATACTTATCAATAAACTGCAACGTATCACGTTTCACAGAAGTAGCATTACTGTATACCACGGAAAGTAGCCCAACCGTAAAAATGATGATGACAGCGTAAATAATTAATGCATTTCGCTTTAAAACTCTTGAGTTATTTTTTATCAATATATACCTACCTACAGCCACATAAAAACCAAAGCATCTTTTATACGCTTGGTTAAAGGCAAGTTTGTTGAGAGCAGCATCAGTGGATTTAACCAACATGATGAAAACAAATTTGGCTCACACTTAAAGATCTATACGTTTGAATAGACCTAGCAACGTTTAAAAAAATTCTACTTAACGGGAATAAAATCTTACTAAACAATTATCTACTAGTTTGGCTAAATTACCACCGAACGAATATAAGACAAAATGTTAGCTAACAACAATTTTACTGTTGAGTTTTATCCAATAACCGCGTAAATTCCATATTTGTAATTTAAAAATTACACTGTGTAAATATAAATGTACAAATGCTTATCGCTAACCATAAATTCAAGTAGGCAATACCAAATGGATCTCCCAATCAACAACCTTAACGTCGCGTCCGAACAAGTGCTCTCAACGCCAAGCAAAGTAAAAATGGCACTACCTATGTCACCTCAACATCGTCAGTTTATTCAGCAGTCTCGCAATACGATTGCCAATATCATTCATAAGAACGACCCAAGAATGCTTGTTATCAGTGGCCCATGTTCAATACATGATATTGAAGCTGCAAAAGACTATGCACTTAAACTCAAAAGTATTCAGCAGCAATACCAAGACAGCTTTTTAATTGTGATGCGTGTGTACTTCGAAAAACCAAGAACCACAGTGGGTTGGAAAGGGTTAATCAATGATCCGAATTTAGATGGTAGTTGTGATATTGAAACTGGGTTATATCAAGCAAGAGAGTTGTTGTTATGGTTAGCCGATCAAGAAATTGCGGTTGCAACTGAGGCCTTAGATCCGATTAGTCCGCAATATTTAATGGATTTAGTAAGTTGGGTAGCGGTAGGTGCAAGAACAACAGAGTCACAAACTCACCGTGAAATGGCAAGTGGCTTGTCTGCACCTGTCGGGTTTAAAAATGGTACTGATGGTAATACTGACGTGGCGATTAATGCGATGAAATCCGCATCTTCAGCACATCGTTTCATTGGTATTAATCAGTCAGGTCAAGTGAGTGTAATAAACACTGTGGGTAATAAGGATGCTCATATTATTCTACGTGGTGGCAAAACCGCGAATTATCACAGTGACGCAATTGCTTTGTGTGAAGCCGATTTATGTAAAGCTAACGTTACCCCTTCAATCATTGTTGACTGTAGTCATGCAAACTCAAACAAAGATTATACTCGTCAGCCATTGGTCGCATTAAATGTTGCAGATCAAATTGTTGCAGGCAACGATTCAATAGTTGGTCTAATGTTAGAAAGTCACTTGTGTGCTGGCAATCAGTCTATCCCTGAAGACAAAACAAAATTGCGATACGGTATTTCTATTACAGATGCTTGTATTGATTGGGATACGACAACCACGTTACTAGAAGCATTACACAAGAAATTAAAAGAGGCGCTTAATCGCAGGTGCAACAGTACTATGGAATTAGCTTCATGACCAATGAGACCGAGTTAAATAACTTAAGACATGCCATTGATGATATAGACAGTGAACTGGTTAAGTTATTAGCAACAAGAAATGCCATCACGACTAAAATAGGCGCCTTAAAAAGTCACACAGGTACGCCAATATATGTGCCTGAGCGTGAAACTGAATTAATATCTAAACGGCGCCAAGAGGCCGAGTTGTTAGGGGTATCGCCAGATTTAATTGAAGATGTACTACGTAGAATGATGCGAGAGTCATACGCCAGCCAAGTAAATGATTTTAAATGTATAAATGAATCAATTAAAAAAATAGTGGTAATTGGTGGTGGGCGTTCGTTAGGCCGAACCTTTGTATCGATGTTACTACGGTCAGGTTACCGAGTGGATGTGCTGGAAAAGAAAGATTGGCAGCAAGCTGACACCATTTTAGCTGATGCAAATTTGGTTATCGTAGCGGTACCGATCCATGTAACAGAACAAGTACTTTCAAAACTAACTAATTTACCTGAAAACTGCATTTTAGCCGATTTAACCAGCACTAAATCTAGTCCTTTGAAGAAAATGCTAGAAGTACACAAAGGGCCGGTTGTGGGATTGCACCCTATGTTTGGTGCTGACGTGACGTGCCTAGTAAAACAAATTGTGATTGTTTGTGAGGGGCGAGGCGATTGTGGCTGGTTGCTGCAACAGATTCGCACGTGGGGCGTAATGTTGCATGAAACTTCGGCGGAAGAGCACGATAAAGTGATGTCAATTATTCAATTAATGCGTCACTTTACCAGCTTTGTTTATGGTAATTACTTAAGAGAAGAAAACCCAAATTTAACCGAATTATTGGCGTGTAGTTCGCCTATTTATAGACTTGAGTTGGCAATGGTAGGGCGTCTATTCGCACAAAATGCAGAGTTATATGCTGATATTATCTTCTCGTCTCAAGGCGGGGTAAGCATGTTAAATAAGTATAAAAAACAACTCGAAAATGCACTGGGTTTTGTCGAGCGGAACGATAAACAAGGCTTTATTAATGCGTTTTATGAAACGCAGCAATGGTTTGGCGAGTATTCCAGCTTCTTTTTAAATGAGAGTAGAAATTTACTGTTAAAAGCACATGATGATAGAGCGTTTTTATAATCAAAACTGACGATTATTTTTTAGCATTAACGTATTCCGCGCCTCTAAGCATGGCTTCTATTAATTCGTTTGCAACAAATTTGGTTAATGCTTCGTTAGCACCAACTTGATGTGCTTGACCAACGCTTATTTGGCTTGAAAGTGATGTGTGTAAAATAATATAGGCTTGGCTGATGGCTGGGTTATCCCTTACCTCGAATGCTAATTCGTAACCATCAAGACCGGGCATTTCTATATCGCTGACAAGTATGTTGATTGCTCTGTTTTCTGCGGCTGCATTTGTCATTATTTCTAATGCTTCCGTACCGTTATCTGTAACAAAATAAGGAATATTGAGTCTATCTAATGCATCTGAAAGTTGTTTTCTTGCAACTAAAGAGTCGTCTACTAGTAAAATATTTAACGGTTTAATTAGTTCTCGTTGAATGTCGGTAAGAATCGCGGTAGTTACGCTAGGGTCGTCTGGAAATATTTTAGACAATAATAATTCAACATCAAGTACTTGAATTAATTTGTCTTGATAGGTTGTGACACCTGTTAAAAATGCATTCTTTCCTAAGCTTTCGCTAGGAGGCAGTATATCGCGCCAATTACATTCAATTATCTTTTCAATATTTTTAACTAAGAAGCCGATTTCCTTGCGTTGGCAGTCAGTGATAATAATGACACCTTGTTCTCGCTCTTCTTCTGTTAAGGGCGGGTAGCCTACAGCATAAGCCATATCGATAATGGGTAGGGTGTTTCCTCTTATCGTTGCTGCGCCGAGTACTTTGGGGTGTGAATTGGGGATATCGCTTAATTTAGTAAAAGGGACAATTTCTCTAACTTTAAGTGTGCCAATAGCAAACGTTTGTTGATTGGTTAAATTAAATAAAAGCATGCCTTGAGACTGACTAGCTTTGCTTTTCATTTCACACTCACCTTAGGTTATCTTTAATTATTAGGGTTAGAAGACCCCGTCTTATACGCTGAATATATTAAGAATAGTTTAATTCTAACTAAAATATAAACAAGACAACAAAAAGTATTTGTTTATAATAGAGGCGCTTGAATGATCTAAACATAGGTCAGTTGCTTTAAGCGTCTTAAATTAATAATTATAAAAATGGATGTAGTAAATGCTCATTGCGGTATTAGTTATCATTTTAATAATATTTATTACTTTGCTAACGTTAAATGTGATTGCGAAGAATAAAGAAAAACAAAAAATTGCTGAACACAAAGCGAATTTATCTCGCCAAGTTGGCGAAATACGAAGAGAATATAAAACACTATTAGTGCAATTAGTTAAGACTAATATCATTGATAGACATGACGAAGGTAAGCTTTATGCCATCGCGAATAATTACTTTGTATTCCAGCCCATCAATGAAGTTAACATCAAAAAATTTAAGCAGTGCATTGACTCTATCCTTATTGCTTTTGGGTTAACCAGTAATGTTGAATCTTTAGTTCAAGATCAAGCAACGATGGAAGTCACCAAGCCGTTATTAGTTGGATTTGCGCTAAAACTGCCTATGGGAGCACGTAACTTTACCGCTAGTTTCTACAATGAAACACTTCCTCGCTTAGTATTTGATTATTCTGATATTGTTGCCAACCGCTTACTCCGTTTTAATTCCAGCAACCCTAATGATGAATATTCACACCTTAGCCGCAGTGACGGTACGGTTGATGCGTCTCTTCCAGTAGATGAAAAAACTGAGCAAATACCAGAATTACAATTTGATGAAACTACTGGCGCTGCAGCGCCAAATACCGTAGGTAAAAAAGCGGTAACCGCTGCTAGCTCTAATTCAGTCACTAAACCAAAGCCAGTAAAAAAACGTGCGGTTTCTAGTAAAGGAACCAATACAGGTAAGGCGAGTAACGCCAATAAAGCCACTAGCGCTAAGGTGGATCCTTAGAGTAGAAAATGGCATTTAGCTACTTTCTACAACTACTTTCATTAACATGTTCAGCCCGAAATTCATTTAGCGGGCTGTTCAGTGATTTATGTTGATAGGGTGACAAACCTGCTCGATATGCTAGCGTTTAATTAGACTATAACTTAGGCTTCATTAGTTGAGGATATATTTACAGGTCTAATATTCTCACTGGGATAGCAACCTAGCACTTTAAGAAAAGGTGTTATTTGCGTAAGCTCTGAAAGAGCTACTTTCACATTTTCTGCATTAATGTTGGCTTCAACATCCACATAAAACATTTCTTCCCATGGATTACCGTTGATAGGGCGAGACTCTAATTTGCACATGTTTACATCGTGCTTTTTCAATACACTTAGTACATCAACTAAAGCACCGGGCTTTTGTTCTGTAGACATAATAAGTGTTGTTTTCGCTGGAATTTGATGCGCAACATTCACGGCCTTTCTGGCAACCACAATAAAGCGACTATGATTTTCTTTTTGATTAGCTAAGGCTTCCTCTAATACTGTTAGGCCATAACTTTTTCCTCCTTCCGCACTTCCTATAGCTGCAATGTTAGGAGCATTAAGCTTTTTGACTTGTTGAAATGCTGAGCTAGTACTGTCGCAATATTCAATATGCACATTAGGCAAGTTTCGTAAAAAGTGACTGCACTGGGCGAAAACTTGAGGGTGTCCGAAGAAAGTATCAACATTGTCTAACGTGGTGTCTGTTGCTGTTAATAAACAATGATTAATGGGATGAGTAAGCTCGCCAACAATACTTAATGTGGTATGTTGAAGAACATCGTACACTTCGTTAATACTGCCTGACGAGGTGTTTTCAATAGGCAGTATGGCGTATTCGGCTAATCCTTTTTCAACAGTTGTAATAATTTCATCAAAACTTTTGCAGCCTAGTTCCACTAATTTACCTGGGCGTCGACTAAAGTACTTTTGCATTGCAAGGTAGCTGTAAGAGCCTTGATTGCCTAAAAAAGCAACGCGATTAGTGGGAGCGCTGATATCAGGATTTTGATGGCGCTGTAGCAAGGCTTGTTGATGGAGTACAGAGTCTTCAATAATGACATGAAAAAGCTGCGTAACATAATGTGCATCGAGCCCTAACGATTTGCCGTAGCTAATTAAGTTAATTAACATTGCTTCTTCTCGTTCTAAGTCTCGTACAGCTTTTTTAGAATTTAATTTACTCTCTGCTACTAAATTAGCTATGCGGCGACGCTTAGCTAAGAGTACTAATATGTCGGAATCAATTTCGTTTATGTCATTTCTTAATGCGCTAAGGTGTTGCTCAGTATTCATCTGTTGTCCTTAAAAACAAAAAAGCCTCTCAAAATGAGAGGCTTTTAAAATTCGGGTGATTGAAAATTCAATGCATACGAATTACCCCTCTTTGCCTAAGCAAAAAAAGGTAATAAAAAATCGAAAAGTAAAAATAGATATCGTGTGCATGCTTCTACTGTAAAACTTTACTGCTTTCTGTCAAGTAATTAATGTGCTGCACGTTAATTATGTGTGGCTTTTAATGTCAGTGAGTATTGTGTTTCTGTTGGCAGAAACGGTGCTGGTATGGCTTTAACCCAATCATCGTGGCCTTTTCTATAATAAGGCGAAAGCGGGTGGCTCGACTGGCTTGTCGGCACCGTTAATATACCAAACTCTTCTTTCCCCGGCGCAACAGTCATACGTTGTGATGAGCCAAACGCCACCCCTTGAACTTTAGGCATAAAGGTATCACCACTTATTTGGCTTTGTGGCATATCTGTTAACCAACCCAATAATGGTAAGCTTTTACTCATCGGATGGCGAATATGGGTCCTGTTAACGGCTCCCCAATTCGCATTTTCTAAACTGCCATAGGTTGCGGTTAGCTTGGTGTGTACATTTAGAAGTGCATGCTCTAATAATGCAGTCCATGATTGGTATTTATTAGGTAGCCAAGATGTAGGTTGTTGATTCACAAGTAGCCAAATTGAGGGTTCTAATTGCCTTTTAAGCGGTGACAGTGTCAGCTGGTCATTATGGGCAAGTACGTGCTGTTGAATCGGTGCGAGCACTAAATTAAACACTTCATTTCTGAAGTGCTTTACAATGGTGTACCCCACGGAGTCGACAGACGCCCGTGCTTGCCAATTATGTAGATGAAGTTTTAGAGCCTCAAGATGATTATGTTTTATAAATGGCTCTGACAAAGCATGTTGCATAATCAGTGCATGCCAGCGTGCTAAAAATAGCGCGCGATCGTCTAGTTGAACTTCAAATGCTTGAAGTTCATTGAATGAATCTTGGTTAAATAGATTTTCTTTTATTTGCTTTGCTCTTGCGCCAAGCGCGTAGCCACCGTTACCAAGTTTATTGTAGTGACTGCCGCCAACGACTTTAGAATTTGCTGTCCATAAGCGCCTTTCAGGAGGATTAATCACATGAGGATATTTGTTCTCAGGTAGGTAGCCTTGCCAGCCCACATTTTTTTCTGTCCAATATTGGGGCGTTTCTGTTTCTGTTTCTGTTTCTGTTTCTGTTTCTGTTGATAGTTTAATGGGAATTGGCCCCATAATGGTCCATGCAATATTGCCTTGGGCATCACCAACCACTAAATTCTGTGCTGGCATACCTGCTGTTGCCGCTACTTCTAATGCATTATTTATAGATTGACTATTTTCAAGGTTGAGTAAATTAAAATTAATGCCTTCAACATCGTGAGCAACCCAGCGATAAGCGAGATCAGTACCGTTATGATCTTGCCCGATAATAGGTCCCCAAATGCTTGATTTAAAGGTAAAGTGTATTGGCTCGTTGCCTTTTACATTAATTACCTCTGTCATGTGCTGTATGTTTTTTATGCCGAAAGCTGTTTGATAAGTGTTATCGTCGACCCACTTTATTTTTACTAAATCGCTCCAGTCTCCATAACTATTGGTAAAGCCCCATGCAATGTGTTTGTTACTACCTACAACTATCGCTGGGGCACCCGGAAGGGTAAGCCCACTTACCCAAAGTTCGGCATTTGCATGCGGTTGACTTAAGTTACTTTTATTTTTATTTGATACAACTAACGTTGCTCTGAACCATGTATTCGGCACTGATATGTTCAAATGCATATCATTAGCCACGATGGCGGCACCGTGTGGTGTTAATTGCCCTGAAATTGCCCAATTATTTGAGCCATAAAGGTGCGGAGAATCAATATTATTTATAAAGCCAGCTTGTTCCGGCGGAGTTAGCGAGTTAATGTCAAATTTAGGAACTGAGCTTGGTGAGCTTGCTAAATAATTTGTGCTATCAATAGGGGCATCCCACTGACTCCCTTTGGGCGTTAAAAAGCGGAAAACAGATTTAGGTAATGTATCGTTTAAAATACCTAATAGTTGCTCTCGCTTACCTTCTTTATCTTGTAATTGCAGGTACATGCTGTAGATAGCCAGTAACGAGTCTTCGGCAAGCCATGGCTGTGGTGATTGTTGCAATAATAAGTACTCAAAAGGAGTGACAGTAAGCTTTAATAACCCATCATTAACGCCTTTAGCATACTGTTTCAAAATCGCTAAATGGGCGTCGTCTAAGTGTTTTAATGCGTGCTTCGCGCGTTTTCTAAACTGATGGATGCGAATGCTTTTATCATATTCAACGGCAATGCTACCAAAAATTTCAGAGATTTCTCCCGCAGCATTTCGACGAAGTAAATCCATCTGAAAAAATCGTTCTTGTGCGTGAACAAAACCCAGTGCATAGGAGGCGTCATGTCGGCTTTTAGCAGTAATAGTCACTACACCTTGTTTATCTCTTTCTACCAGTACATCGTTTGCTAACACTGGTGAAGGGATATTTCCTTCGATCATCGGTTTGCTTAGCGTAAGTGCTATAAATGTGCTCAAGGCTAATATAATGCTCAAGCTTATAATGAAGATAAGGCTGATTTTTATTTTATGCATACGTGCTTTCACATCCAATATTCGCATTCATTTTTTTAGCTGATGTTTGTAAAACGTAACGTCCCAGCATAAAAATTATGTTTTTAAAACACAACTAATCAGTACTTGGTGTTTATTTGAACACTTATTTTAGGGGAAGACTAACCTGAAAGAAGCGCACATCCTTAAAATATTCAGAGTAAACCTACAATATTGACTACACTTTGAAGATATTCTGGCCAAATATAAATTAAAAAATTGGGAGTTGTCAGTAAATGAAAAAACATTATGATAGAAGTTATAGCACTTTTTTATAAGTTCTTAATTATAAAGACGGTAATGGCAAGCATTGATTAAACAATACACAAAGGCTGATAGTGAATAAAGATGTAGTTTCATTTAAATTTGGTTTGAATTCGCTAACAGTTAGGCTTCCTATCATCATTTTTTTTACCTGTTTGTGTGTTGGCAGTATGGTGGTTTATTGGACTTATAACATACAAAAGCAGCAGCTCATTGCCCAAGAATTTGATGCACTGTCTTTTACTAATCAGCGGTATGCAAAACAAATAAATGCATTGTTTGAAGAAAAAGAGACAATTGCATTATCCGCAAATTTAATCGTGTCAGATGAGATTTTCGTAAATCCTAAAGTATCTAACTTTAATCATGCCAATATTATTAGCGGGGAGGATGGGGCTGTTCGCACCACGGATGGGTATTCTGGTGCATTTGTTCCATTCGTTAATTTTAATAATGAGGTAGAGCAGTACATCATTAAAAGTGAACATTTATGGCGAAAAATTGCACCGGTAATTACCCATTCATTTTTTAATTTTTATTTAATCACTAACGATAACTTTATTCGGATTGCCCCGGCTGACTGGGCAATAGAGCTTGAAACCGAACATCGATTTGCAGACGACATCTTTTATAGTATTGCAACGCCAGAAAATAACCCTAGCAAACAGCCGATATGGACCCCAGTATATTACGACGATATTTGGCAGAAGTGGATGACAAGTTTAATTGTGCCTATTTATAAAAAGGGAGAATTTAAAGGGGTAACAGGCAGTGATTTAATACTTGATAGTTTGTTTAATCGCTATAAGGATATAGGTGAAACCGAAAACGACAGGAATTTAATTTTATTCGACAAAAAGGGAAATATTTTACTACACCCAGATTTAGAAAAACGCATTTTAGGTCGGCAAGGAACACTTAATCAGCCAATGGACTCTAAGTTGATTGGTGGTAATGCGTTGCATCAGTTTATTGCTGAGTTTATTGAGCAAAAAGTAAATAAGCGAGTTAAAGCCTCTTTTGATAATGAACACGGCACAATCATGATTAGTTTACAGCCTTTGCGAACGGTAGACTGGTATGTTGGTGTATTTATTCCAGAGCACAAAGTGTTAGAGACCCTAGTTGAGTTTCGAAATAAGCGAATTGTGATATTTATCTTTGTTGCTATTTTATTATCCATTCTCCTTCAGCAAATTCTTTATCATCTTGGATTTAAGCGCATTAATAGGCTAGTAAATTACACTAAAAATTTTAGACGCGGCAAAGTCAGTAACCTTAGTCATATTCCTCCCGTTGCGCTTTCGAACAGTAATGATGAAATTGGAGTGTTAAGCCGTGCATTTCTTCGCATGGGAGATGATGTTAATGCGCTTATTGAAGGATTAAATAAACGTATTGCAGAGAAAGAAGAAGCAAAATCTGAAGCGAGGCGGCTGTCTAAAGCGGTGGCAAATGCGGGCAGTGGCATTTTTATAACGGATAAACACTTTAGAATTGAGTACGTGAATAAGAGCTTGCTGAATTTAACCGATAGTGAAGTGGATGACTTTGTTGGCGGGCCTGCAAGGCAGGTGATTGCGATGGATAGAGACATAACAGCCAACTTAATTGAGCATGATCTTCGTACGCGTTGCCATTGGTCGGGTGATTTATTACTTATTTCACGTAAAGACAAACCTAAGTGGGTGAGCATGTCGGTTGCGCCAATCAGAGATGAAAGGGGAGCTGTCACCAATTATGTGTACTCATTTCAAGACATCACTTTTATGAAAGAAAGCCAAAAGCAAATGGAGAAGCTGGCATATTTCGACACATTAACTGGACTCGTTAACAGAACCTACTTTAAAGCTGAACTGAAAAAAGCGATAGCAAGAGTGACACGTGGCAGCTATGCATTTTGTTTATTTTATTTCGACTTAGATGAATTTAAACGTATTAACGATACTTTAGGCCATGATGCAGGAGACCGATTGCTAGTTGAGGTGGCTAACCGACTAAAAATACGGTTACGACAAGACGACATTATTGCTCGGTTAGGCGGTGATGAATTCGCTATCTTGCTGAGTAACACTTCTAACGAACAAGATGCCGCTGAACTTGCTGATGTTGTTCAAAAGACGATTATCAAGCCTATTAAGCTTGGGGCTAATGAAGTGATTGTTAGTGCAAGTATCGGCATTACGATAGCAACCGATGGCGAGGTAGATGAAGATACTTTATTAAAGCAAGCTGACTTGGCAATGTATCAAGCTAAAGTTGATGGACGCTGCAACTTTCATTTCTTTAATGAGGCGCTTGATAAAGCGGCTAAAGAAAAGCTCATCATAGAAAATGAATTAAGGTTAGCCCTAAGCCGAAATGAATTAACACTTTATTATCAGCCACAAGTTGATGCTAGAACAAGTTCGACAGTGGGGTATGAAGCGCTGATCCGCTGGAACCACCCTGAAAAAGGCATGATATCACCGGATAGTTTTATTCCAGTGGCTGAAACAACAGGATTAATTGTGCCCTTAGGGCAGTGGGTAGTGGAAGAGGCTGCTAATTTTATACTGCGTAACTTAGCATCTAACCAAGCGGCGAAAGTGTCTATCAACTTATCTGCTAGACAATTTAAAGATGAAAGCCTAGTCCCCTTATTAATCAGTGTGATTGAACGGACCAACATTGAGCCACATCGCATTGGTTTAGAGATCACTGAAAGTATGTTAATGGGGAATATTGAAGCGGCTATTACGCAATTAAACGAGTTGAAGCAGTTAGGCTTTTCTATTTCAATTGATGATTTTGGTACTGGATACTCATCACTTAGTTACATTAAACAGCTCCCGGTCGACACCTTAAAAATAGATCGCTCGTTTATTAAAGACATACCTGAAGACAAGGATGATGAAGAGATCACTGCGGCTATTATTGCCATGGCGCAAAAATTGAATTTAGCGTTAGTTGCAGAAGGTGTTGAAACGAAAGAGCAAATAGATTTCTTATGTAAAAATAGTTGCTACGTGATGCAAGGATACTTTTACAGCAAGCCACTTACAGAAGAGCAATTAATTGCAACGTGGCATTATAAATAAAGTAGTGGAGTTATGGTTGAGTCAATGATCAACCATGTAGTTTGACAAATTTCTCAGCTAATTGATCCACCGTTTCAATATTATCTGGATCAACAATAATACAGTTAATAGGACAAACGCTGACACATGTTGGGTTATCGTAATGCCCAACACACTCTGTACACTTGTCTGGCTCAATCTCATATATCTTTTGCCCCATAGAAATGGCTTCATTGGGGCATTCTGGATCACACATATCACAATTAATGCAGCTGTCTAAAATCTTTAGTGCCATTAAAGGTTACCAGATAAGGTGGCGATTGATTTTTTACTACTCTCACTCTGTATGCTAGGTGTATCTAAATTCCGTAGCAAAATGGCAAAAGACAAATCTATATCCTCTGGCAGTGGAATATAAACGGTGTGACCAGAACCTTTTGCAACATCAGTGTCTTTGCCACTTTTATCTAACATTTTATTTAGAGTAAAACTAATATTGCCGTTTGGCGTCATTAACTCTAATTGATCGCCAACACTGAATTTATTTTTAACTTCAATTTCGACTAGACCGTTGTATTGGTTACGCTCAATAACGTCACCACAGAATTGCTGCTGATCACTTACCGAGTGGCCATAGTCATAGTTCTGATATTCTTGATGAGCATGACGTCTTAAGAAACCTTCGGTGTAGCCTCTATGCGCGAGGTTTTCTAACACTTTCATTAAACTTGCATCAAATGGCTTACCAGCAACAGCGTCATCAATTGCGCGACGATACACTTGAGCAGTTCGGGCGCAGTAATAATGGGACTTTGTTCGGCCTTCAATTTTTAATGAATGCACGCCCATTTTAGTTAAACGTTCAACATGCTGTACCGCACGAAGATCTTTCGAGTTCATTATGTAAGTGCCGTGTTCATCCTCAAATGCCGGCATTAACTCACCTGGCTTACCATCTTGTTCCAACATGAAAATGTTATCGGTTGGCTGGCCTTCACCTAGCGTAGGTATAACGTCATTAGGGGTGATTTTTTGAACAACATCACCCGTTTCATCTTCTTTCGCTTCTTTTACGTCGTAACTCCAACGGCAGGCGTTAGTGCAAGTGCCTTGATTAGGGTCGCGTTTGTTCATGTATCCTGATAATAAACAGCGGCCAGAGTAAGCCATGCATAAAGCACCATGAACAAACACTTCTAGTTCAGTTTCTGGACACAACTCACGTATTTCTTCTATTTCATTAAGTGATAATTCGCGCGATAAAATAACACGTTCAATACCTTGTTTTGCCCAAAACTTTACAGTGGCGTAATTGACGGCGTTCGCTTGTACCGACAAGTGAATTGGCATATCTGGAAAGGCTTCACGCACTAACATAATTAAGCCGGGATCTGACATGATAAGCGCGTCTGGCCCCATTTCAATTACAGGCTTAATATCTTTTAAATAAGTATTAATTTTGCCATTGTGGGGTGCGATATTACTAACCACATAAAACTTTTTATTTTGTTGATGTGCTTCTTTTATACCAATAGCGAGATTTTCTAAGTTAAATTCATTATTGCGAACACGTAAGCTATAACGAGGTTGCCCTGCGTATACGGCATCTGCACCATATGCAAAGGCATAACGCATGTTTTTAAGGCTGCCAGCAGGTGCAAGTAATTCCGGTTTAAGCCAAGCTTGTGCTTGCGTTTGTTGGATATTTTGTGTGTCTGACATAATTACCTCATGAACCTTAATCTGTTAACGCATTTGTGTTAGCTATAAATCGGACTATTGATAAATCTGTGGCATGACCGTTTAAGTTAAGCACTGAGTCTAGCTCTAAAAATAGCGGGTGCGCATTTTATAACCCTTACAGTGCAGGGTAAAGGGCTCTTTATCCTTTCATTTCTATTATGTTGATTTTGATCAAGTTATGTTTTTGAATTTTAGGTGGTTCACTCAAGCTAAAAATATAATTGTGGCTTGCATCAAGCTAGCGTATAATTCGCGCCCAGAATTTTTAGATTTCTTAATTAACTAGGTTGGTTAAGCGGTTTTTCATGTATGTATTGGAAATACGTTTAACAAACCATCAATTTTTGGAGCAGAAAAATGGCTTTACAGCGTACTTTTTCAATCATCAAACCTGACGCAGTTGCTAAAAACGTAATTGGCGCTATCTATAACCGTTTTGAAAGTGCTGGTCTTCGTATCGTAGCATCTAAAATGGTTCACCTTTCTCAAGAGCAAGCTGAAGGCTTTTACGCTGAGCACAAAGAACGTCCTTTCTTTGGCGCGTTAGTTGAGTTCATGACTTCTGGTCCAGTGATGGTTCAAGTTCTTGAAGGCGAAAATGCAGTACTTAAAAACCGTGAAATCATGGGTGCTACTAACCCTGCTGAAGCGTTAGCTGGTACTCTTCGTGCTGATTACGCTGAGTCAATTGACGAAAATGCAGTACACGGTTCAGATGCTCCTGAATCTGCTGCACGTGAAATTGCTTACTTCTTCACTGAAGAAGAGCTTTGCTCACGTACTCGTTAATCGCTAGCGATTAACGTTAAAAAAGGGGGCGAAGCCCCCTTTTTTAGTGCCAGTATTTATAGCAAATCTAACTAGGATTGGTAAAAATACAATTCAGTTGGTTATTTTTGTATAAATATTGTACAATTTGTCGCCATTTTTACCCTAGAGAGCTAATCAAGGGTAGGGTGAATAAATGTAATGCATTACTATCGTTTACAACACTAAGTGTTATTTTTTGTAAGTTGTTTGAGGAAATCCATGAGCGCCACTTCAAAGAAAATTAATCTTCTTGATCTAACTCGTTCGCAAATGCGCGAATTTTTCGAATCTATCGGAGAAAAGCCGTTCCGTGGCGATCAAGTAATGAAATGGATTTATCATTTTGGTCATGACAACTTTGACGAAATGAGCAACATTAACAAAAAGCTGAAAGAAAAGCTTCGCGCCATGTGTGAAATCAAAGCGCCTGAAATTTCTGTTAGACAAGACGCCTCCGACGGTACTAAAAAATACGCTTTACTGTTAGAAGGTGGTCAAGAAGTTGAAGCGGTTTGGATCCCTGAAAAAGATAGAGCCACACTTTGTGTCTCTTCTCAAGTAGGCTGTGCACTTGAATGTACTTTTTGCTCTACTGCTCAACAAGGCTTTAACCGTAATTTAAAAGTCTCAGAAATTATCGGCCAAGTTTGGCGCGTTGCGCGTGATATTGGGTTACATGGTGATAGTACTCGTCGCCCAGTTACAAACGTCGTAATGATGGGAATGGGTGAACCATTATTAAACTTAAATAATGTAGTCCCTGCTATGGAATTAATGATGGATGACTGGGGCTTTGGTTTATCTAAACGCCGCGTGACATTAAGCACATCGGGTGTTGTTCCAGCTCTGGATATTTTAAAAGAAAAAATTGACGTTGCCCTAGCCATTTCACTTCATGCGCCTAATAACGAGCTTAGAAACGAATTAGTTCCTATTAATAAGAAGTATGATATTGATACATTCTTAGCTGCCTGTCGTCGTTACATTGATGGTTCCAAAGCAAATAGCAGTGTAACCATTGAGTATGTGATGCTGTCTGGTATTAATGACTCAACCGATCAGGCTCACGAATTGGTGAAAGTGCTACGTGGTACGCCATCTAAAATAAATCTGATCCCGTTTAACCCTTACCCGGGTTCACCGTATGAGCGTTCTAGTAATAGCCGCATTGATCGTTTCTCTAAAGTGCTGCAGGACGCGGGACTTACGTGTATTGTAAGACGTACGCGAGGGGATGATATTGATGCTGCATGCGGACAATTAGTAGGTGATGTTATCGACCGTACTAAAAGATTAGTAAAAAAACAGATGAAAGGTGACGAGATTTCAGTGAAAATGGTGTAAGAGAAAATAATTACACAGTTTGGATTTATGTTACGTCTTGTTGTTACCACCTTATCACTTGCATTACTAAGCGGATGTGTTACTCAGACCTCGGTAAAGGGGTCTGAAAAACCGGTATTTCAAAGAAAGTTTGATCCGCAAGATGCTGCTCACACCCGTATCGCCTTAGGGTTGAATTATTTAAAAAACGGCGAGCCTTCTCAAGCTAAATACAATTTAGAAAAAGCCTTAACTTTTGCACCTAAAATGCCTGAAGTGCATATCAGCTTAGCTTACTATTATCAGATGGTGAATGAACATGGCTTAGCGATTAAGTCATATGAAAAAGCGATAGACTTAGATCCAAAAAATCCAGATACGCTAAATAATTACGGCGCTTTTTTGTGTAAAGTTGGTCAATATGAGAAAGCAGAAAAGCTTATGCTGCGTGCGATTAAAGTACCTAGCTATATTCGTGTTGCTGACACTTATGAAAACTTAGGATTATGCGCACTTGAGCATGATTTATACGATAAAGGTGAAGAATATTTAACGTTTTCCCTATCTCATAACCCATTCCGAGCTAACACTTTATTAAGTTTAGCGGCATTAGCGTATGCTAAGAGCGACTATGTTGCTGCCCGCACATATTTAGAGCGAATGGATAAAAACAATAAAATGAGTGCTCGTGGCTTGATGCTTAGGCATAAAGTAGAGCGGATCATGGGCAATGTGGATGCTGCTAAAACTTACGCTAGTATGTTAGTGAAACTATTTCCTGAGTCTTATGAAGCGCAGAGCTATATTAAAAATAGATTACACACGAGTGAGTTTGAGCGACTAAAAAATAGATACGAAGAGCATCGATTACAAGAGTTACTTAAGGCATCAACGATGCATGGTAATGCTGACCAAACGACTAATAAGAGTGAAAAGCGCGGTCAACCAAGTGCAGCTCCTAAAATTAAGATTGTAAAGAAAAAATCACCTGCGGCTTCTAGTGTAGAAATAAATACGCAGGCAACCTCTACTGTTCAAACTAGCATTGAGACAGCTCAAAATAAGCAAGGAAGTGATGAGGTTTTATCTAGACTAAGTGCTAAACCAACGATAAATAAAAGAGAAAGCCAGCAAGAAGATGCAGAACCTTTATTAGTTAATGGCTCTGTTTCTGATAGTGATACTGTTAAAGAGCAAGCTGTAAAGGATGTAACTGATGAAACGGCCAGTACTACCAGTACTAACAGTCAAGTGTTCGAACAGGTAGACGCATATGATGATCTTACTACGAACCAGATCATTGCTAGATTAAAGAAAGTTGAAGTGCCATTTCACCGTGTAGAAAAAGGCGATACCTTGTATCTTATTTCAATGAAATATAACATTCGCATGGAAAAGTTAATGGAGTGGAATGATTTAACCGAAAACGGGCCTTTGTTCGCAGACTCTAAAGTCTATCTTAAGAGCCCAAAGGTGTATCATGCTATTAAAGAGGGTGACACCCTATACGGGTTGGCGTTGAAGTATAAAGTTCGCTTAAGCAAGTTATTAAAATGGAATAAAATGAAAAAAGATGATCGTATAACGCTCGGTCAGAAAATAATAATCGTTAATCCGAGTAAATACTAATGAGTGAAGAGTTATCTGAAAATATTGAAGTTGTCACGCCAGGACAACTGTTACAAGAAGCGAGAGCAAGCAAAGGGCTGTCGCAGCAAGATGTAGCGGCTAAGCTTAATTTAAAGCCTGCAGTAATTGAAAATATTGAGTCAAACGAGTTTGAGAAATTAGGCTCACAAACCTTTGTTCGTGGATATATTAGAGCGTATGCAAAATTAGTTAATGTATCTGAAAGCGAAGTGTTTTCTGCATTTGAGCATTTCGATGTGGCTACAAAACAGTCTTCTGAAATGCAGTCATTTTCTAAACGTACTGAACGACTAAGTCATGACACAAAATTAATGTGGGTGAGCTATGTTGTTGGTTTTATTATTGTGGCCTCTTTCTTGGCTTGGTGGTGGCAAGAGCGTGACACATTGGCACTGCCGTCATTGGAAATATCGACAGGAGAGCCAGTTGGAGAAGCGGTTGAAGTAGCATTGCCAGCTGAATCATCGAACGATGCTGCTAACGCAGCAATAAACACGGATACCAGTAATAAAAAAAAAGTAGCGAGTAATGCTGAGGTACAACAAAGCAATAAAGCCGATACGTCCAATATACAAAATCCAGATGATCAGCAGACTACAGCTAAAGAAATAAGCAATACGAGTACATCTAGCGAAAGTGAAACATTAACGGCAAGTGATCTTGCTGCTGTTGCGCAAACTAGTAAAAACGCCGAAGGTGAGTGGGTGCAAGCAGAGCCGAGCAGATTAACCATGCTTTTTTCAAAGGATTGTTGGATAAATGTGGTGGACTCAACAGAAGACCGCATTGCTTACGGTACCAAAAAAGAAGGTTACGAAATGAATGTAAAAGGTATTGCACCTTTCCAAGTTACAGTATGTAGCCCGGGTGCTGTTATCATTCAGTTAGATGGTGAAGATGTTGATCTGTCTTCATTATCGCAAAATATTGCCGCAAATTTTGAAGTTCCAATAGAGTAAAATTATGTTTAGTGAATCTCCGATTCAGCGACGCAAGTCCAAACAAATAAAAGTAGGTAATGTACTTGTAGGTGGTGATGCACCTATTTCAGTTCAGTCAATGACGAATACATTAACTACCGATGTTGCTGCAACCGTAAAGCAAATTGAAGCAATTCAACAAGCGGGTGCCGATATTGTGCGCGTGTCGGTTCCTACAATGGATGCCGCAGAAGCATTTAAATTGATTAAGCAGCAAACATCTATTCCTTTAGTTGCTGATATTCATTTTGATTATCGGATAGCACTAAAAGTAGCGGAATACGGTGTTGATTGTTTAAGAATAAACCCAGGTAATATTGGTAACGAGCAACGCATTCGCTCAGTAGTCGATTGTGCCAAAGATAAAGGGATCCCAATTCGAATTGGCGTGAATGGCGGCTCTTTAGAGAAAGATATCCAAGAAAAATATCATGAACCTGTGCCTGAAGCACTGGTTGAGTCTGCAATGCGCCATGTGGATATATTGGATCGCATGAACTTTGACCAATTTAAAGTAAGTGTGAAAGCGTCGAATGTATTTTTGGCTGTCGGCTCATATCGACTTCTTGCTCAGCAAATTGAACAACCTTTACACCTTGGTATTACAGAGGCTGGTGGTTTTAGAAGCGGTGCAGTTAAGTCTGCGGTTGGCTTAGGTATGCTCTTAGCTGAAGGCATTGGTGATACGTTGCGCATTTCATTGGCCGCAGATCCAGTAGAAGAGGTTAAAGTTGGCTTTGATATTCTCAAGTCGTTAGGTATTCGTTCAAGAGGTATTAACTTTATTGCCTGCCCAAGCTGTTCAAGACAAGAGTTCGACGTAGTAAATACAATGAATGCGCTTGAAGAGCGCTTAGAAGATATCATCGACCCTATGACGGTATCGGTTATTGGCTGTGTTGTTAACGGACCAGGTGAAGCGTTAGTTTCTGATGTAGGTCTTGCAGGGGCAAAAACGAGAAGTGGGTTATACGTTAACGGTGAGCGACAAAAACTGCGTATAAATAACGATAATATTGTTGATGAATTAGAGTCTCAAGTACGTCAATATTTAAGCAACCGGATTAAAGTGACGAATCTTTAATTACCGAATGAAAAAGCGTGCGTTTTAATATGTCCTAGCATTCAATGCTTTTGAGCGTTAATCAACACCCTGTGCTTTATCAAATTAAGGTTAACGGCTATAATGCGCGCTATTTTGTCAACAATAGAAACAACTGGAAACTAAATCAGTGGTAAAACAAATTCAAGCAATTAGAGGAATGAACGATTGTCTGCCGACCCAAACGCCTGTTTGGCAAATGGCGGAATCGGTTATTCGTGAAACTGTAGCGTCCTACGGTTATTCAGAGATCCGTTTTCCAATTGTTGAAGTAACAGAACTTTTTAAACGCTCGATAGGCGAAGTTACTGATATTGTTGAAAAGGAAATGTACACATTTGAAGACCGCAATGGTGAGTCTTTAACGTTGCGTCCTGAAGGCACAGCTTGTTGTGTTCGTGCCGGAAACCAAAATGGATTGCTTTATAATCAAGAGCAACGTTTATGGTACATGGGGCCTATGTTTCGTCATGAACGTCCTCAAAAAGGGCGCTATCGTCAATTCCACCAGTTAGGTGTAGAAGCATTTGGTATTGCGGGTCCTGACATCGATGCTGAAATGATTTTAATGACCGCAAGAATGTGGAAACGTTTTGGTATTGCTGAGCATTTAACGCTAGAAATTAATAGCCTTGGCTCAAAAGAGTCTCGCGCTGCCTATCGTGATCTTCTGATTGCTTACCTAGAGCAACATAAAGAAAGTTTAGACGAAGACAGTCAGCGCAGAATGTATTCTAATCCATTACGTGTTTTGGACTCGAAGAACCCAGATGTTCAAGCCGTTCTGCAAGATGCGCCTAAGTTATCCGAACACTTAGATGAAGAGTCGAAACAACATTTTTCACAATTATGTGAACGATTAGATGAATTAGGTATCGAATACCTGGTTAATGAAAAGCTAGTGCGTGGTTTAGATTATTATAATCGTACTGTTTTTGAGTGGGTAACTAACTCGCTAGGTGCGCAAGGTACAGTATGTGCGGGTGGCCGATACGATGGTTTGGTTGAGCAGTTAGGTGGTAAAGCCACTACAGCAGTTGGTTTTGCGATGGGAATTGAACGCTTGATCTTATTGTTAGAAACATTAGAGGCGTCAAATGCTGATTTATCGCCAGCACAAGTATATGTGTGTGCGATGGGAGAGCAAGCAGCAAGTCATGCCAGTATTGTCGCAGAACAATTGAGAGACCAACTGCCGAGTGCGAAAATTATGTCACATTGTGGTGGTGGTAACTTTAAAAAGCAGATGAAGCGTGCAGATAAAAGCGGTGCTTCCTTTGCGTTAATTATTGGTGAAGATGAAATCGTTAATAAAACGGTTACTGTAAAGCACTTAAGAAAAGAACAAGAACAACAAAGCATTGCGTTAAACGCATTAGCTGACACTTTAAAAGAATGGTTGTAAGAGGAAGTCATGGAAATTTATAATTCAGAAGAGCAACAAGTTGAAGCGATTAAACGTTTTTGGAAAGAAAACGGTAATGCAATAATTTTAGGCGCAGCTATCGGTTTAGCGGGTATTTTTGGCTGGCGTCAATATTCAGCGATGCAAATTGAAAAAGCTGAAACTGCCTCTGACGGCTTCGCGCAAGTTATCGAGAAAAGTGCAGGTGATGCGGATGCGTTAGCTGATGCTAATGCATATATCGAAAAACATAAAGGCACACAGTACGCTGTTTTTGCTGCATTTATCTCGGCTAAAGAAGCGGTGGAAGCTAATAAACTTGAAGATGCAATAACACAGCTTAACTTTGCAGCTGAAAATGCAGGAAACGACAGTTTAAAAAGTATTGCGCTTACACGGTTAGCGCGTGTTCAAGCAGAGTTAGGTAACTTTGATGCAGCACTAAGTACTATTGCTAAAGTAAATACTACGGCGTTTAAAGCTCGCGCAGCAGAAATTAAAGGCGATATTTTAATTAAACAAGGTAACGTTGCCGACGCTCGCACTGCGTATCAAGCCGCCGCTGATGCTGGTGGTCTTGAAGGTAATGTAGTGCTACAGCAAAAAATCGATAACTTAGCTGCTCCAGTACAAGGATAATCTGTGATTCGTACTAGCCTTAAAGCCTTAGCCATTGCGTCAATGGCGCTGTATTTAAATGGGTGTGCAATTTTTGATGACGACGAAGATGAAGTCTCAGAAGTGGCGCCAATACCTCAATTCGAAATGCAATTTGAGCCAAAAGTTAATTGGCAAACTAGCATTGGCAGTGGTGTTAAGCACTATTTTAGCCGTTTAACCCCAGCGATTTATAAAGATACCGTGTTTGTTGCAAGCCGTGATGGGATCGTGAAAGCGTTAGATCTCGTAACGGGTGACGAAAAATGGCAACAAACACTAGGTGAGTCTGCTAGTTTTTGGGAAATAACAAGTAATAAATCGGCTCGTCTATCTGGTGGCGTCACCATCGCTTACGGCAATGTATACATTGGCTCTGAAAATGGCGAAATGTTTGCATTAAGTAGCGAAACTGGTGAGTTGCTATGGCATACCAAAGTAAAAGGTGAAGTGATTGCGCCTGTTGCTTTCGGTGAAGGACTTATCTTTGTCCATACAGCTGCAGGTAACATTATTGCGTTGCATCCTGATAATGGCGAGCAGCGTTGGATAGTTGAACAAGAGATCCCACCGTTATCATTACGTGGTTCTTCAGCACCGTTATTTAACAATGGTGGTGTGATTGTGGGCAGTGCAACTGGCAAAGTCTCTGCGGTTATCGCTAGTCAAGGTGTCACCGCTTGGGAAACGCCAATTGCCGAAGCAAAAGGCGCAACGGATTTAGCACGTTTAGTTGACGTTGATACACAACCAAAAGTAGTCGGCAATACCTTATTCAGTATTGCTTATAATGGTAACTTAGTTGCCCTTGAAATTCGCTCAGGCCGTGTAATGTGGAAGCGTGAATATGCCTCCTATGTCGACTTTACTTATGATTCATCGAATTTATATGTAACTGACAGTCAAGGTCATGTTTTTGCTATTGATGCACAAACAGGAATTGAAAAATGGAGCCAAACCGGACTATCTAATCGCGGTGTTACTGGACCTGAAGTGGTTAGCGATTATGTAGTGGTTGGTGACAATGAAGGGGTTGCCTACTTGATGGCAAAGGCGGATGGTAAGTTTGTCTCAAAAGTTGAGTTAGATGATTCAGGATTATTTGTTCCTGCAAAATCAGCAGGTAAGCAGATGATTTTATACACCAGAGATGGTGAAGTATCGGCGTTGTCAGTACCGTAACACGAGCTGCTTTTAGCGTTCGTTTTGTGGCGCCATAATATTTTCTGTGTGAAAGCGCTATTAAAAAGAGGCAATGTATATCATTGCCTCTTATGTTTTTGTAAAGTTTAATTTTTTCGTTTTTATAACGTTATTTCAAGTAGGTATTATTAGCCTGCTATTTTATTTGATTCTCGTAAATGCGGTGGTTGTCTTATACATGAATATGTTGTTTGCATAGACTAAGCTTGTAAGATACTTCACCGTTTTAAAACGCTATTTTTTGAGGTAATAAATGCTACCTGTTGTTGCACTGGTTGGCCGACCTAACGTTGGTAAATCTACATTATTTAACCGTTTAACACGGACTCGTGATGCACTTGTTGCAGACTTTCCAGGGCTAACTCGTGACCGCAAATACGGCCAAGCGAACTATGAAGGCTACGAGTTCATTTGTGTTGATACAGGTGGTATTGATGGTACTGAAGAAGGCATCGAGCAAGAAATGGCTGAACAATCGCTACTAGCGATTGAAGAAGCGGATGTCGTATTATTTTTAGTTGACGCGAGAGCCGGCTTAACCATTGCTGATGAAGCGATTGCGATGCATTTGCGTAAGCAAGAGAAAAAAGTGTTTGTTGTTTCAAATAAAACAGACGGTATCGATGGTACAGCAGCGTCTGGTGATTTTTATGCTTTAGCACTTGGTGAAGTTTATCAAATTGCTGCTGCACATGGCCGAGGCGTTGCGTCATTAATTGAGCATGCGTTAAAGCCTGTGATTGACGAAATGGCCGAGCAAGATGCTGAATTTGGTCAGGCTGTGCCAGATTATGAAGAATTAGAACATGTGCTTGAAGATGGTGAAGAGCCAGCTGAAGAAGATATTACCGACAGACCAATTAAAATGGCTATCATTGGTCGTCCAAATGTAGGTAAATCTACTTTAACGAATCGCATGTTGGGTGAAGAACGCGTTATCGTATACGATATGCCAGGCACAACCCGTGACTCTATTTATATCCCTATGACGCGTAATGATCGGGAATATGTGATCATTGATACTGCTGGGGTTAGAAAACGCAAAAAAGTAAACGAAACGGTAGAAAAATTTTCAGTGATTAAAACGTTGAAAGCGATTGAAGACGCAAACGTTGTTTTATTGGTAATTGATGCGCGAGAAGGAATTAGCGATCAAGATTTAAGCTTGCTTGGTTTCACACTCAATGCAGGTCGTTCATTAGTCATCGCGGTTAACAAATGGGATGGGCTGGAAGACTATGTAAAAGAACGTATTAAATCTGAACTTGATAGGCGTTTAGGGTTTGTTGATTTCGCCCGTATTCATTTCATATCAGCTTTACATGGCACTGGTGTTGGCCACTTATATGAGTCGGTAGAAGAGGCTTACACGTCTGCCACAAAGCGAGTTGGCACGTCTATGCTTACACGCATCATGGAAATGGCACAGGCGGATCATCAGCCGCCATTAGTTCGTGGTCGTAGAGTTAAATTAAAATACGCTCACGCTGGTGGTTATAACCCTCCAATTGTCGTTATTCATGGAAATCAGGTTAATGATTTACCAGACTCGTATAAGCGATACTTAACAAATTACTACCGAAAAGCGTTAAATGTAATGGGAACGCCGATTAAAGTTGAGTTTAGAGAAAGCGATAATCCATTTGCTGGTCGTACTAATAAATTAACCTTGTCACAAATGCGCAAACGTCAGCGCATGATGAAGTTCCATAAAAAGTCATAACGTTGCTGTTATATAACGACGTTAATTGTTAAATACAATTGCGCTGCAACCTTGATAAGTTTGTAGCGCTTTTTTTATATTTAAATTCATCTTTAAAGCGCTAGCTTAACTCTTTTACCTCACTGTAAATGACACCTTCAGAAAGTTGCGTTTTCAGCGTTTCACCTACTTTCACATCATTCGCTAGTTTGATAATTTTGCCTGATTTTGCATGACTCGTAATGCTGTAGCCTCTGCCTAATATTTTTAATGGGCTAAACGCGTCAAGCTGGCCTGCTTGTAATGCTAATGTATGCTTTTCTTTCTCAAGTTTACTGCTGATAGCATGTACTAAACGCTGATTTAATTGACTGACATTTGTGTGTTGCCGAGCAATAGCATGCTTAGGTGAGTGTTGTTCAAGGCGCTGTTGTAACTTAATTAACTGATGTTGGCGACTTGATAACAGTGATTGAATAGTGTGCTGCATTCGCATTGTTAGTTCGTCTAAGCGTTGTGATTGCTGTTGGAGTCTGCTTGCAGGGTGATTGTACGATAACTTTCCTTGCAGAAGGTGGAGTTGATACTGTTGCTGTTTAAGTGTATTTAGCATGGCATTACGTAGCTGTTTACGTTGGTAATTCAGTTGCTCAACTAACTCACTTTGGTCTGGGCTAACTAATTCTGCGGCGGCGGAAGGTGTGGCAGCACGAATATCTGCTACAAAGTCTGCAATTGTGGTGTCTATCTCATGTCCTACCGCACTGACCACTGGGAGCTGGCTTGCGTAAATTGCATGAGCTAACGCCTCATCATTGAAACACCATAAATCTTCTAATGACCCACCACCGCGACCTATTAATAATACATCTACTTCATTTCGAGTATTAGCAATATTGATGGAGTCTATCAGTTGTTTATTCGCATCAGAGCCTTGCACTGTACTGGGGTAAATAATAACTTCTAGCTGCGGCGCTCGTCGCTTTAGTACTGTTAAAATATCTTTAATTGCCGCTCCCGTTGGCGACGTAATAACACCTACTTTATGGATGTGTTTTGGTAATGACTTTTTATGAACCGCATTAAACAGTCCTTGCGCAGCTAATTTGGTTTTAAGTTGTTCAAATTGCTGCATGAGTAAGCCGTCGCCAGCAGGTTCCATTTGCTCAACAATAAACTGATAGTCACCGCGTGGCGTATACATGCTTACTCGGCCTTTTACCAATACTTGCTGGCCATTAGAGGGGATAAAACGCACGCTTCGGTTATTTCCCCTAAACATAGCTGATTTAACTTGCGCAGTATTGTCTTTTAATGAGAAATACCAGTGCCCAGATGCAGGTTGAACAAAATTAGAAATTTCGCCGATTAGCCAAATACCGTTAAATTCGTATTCAAGAATTGTTTTAACGCTGTTATTTAACCGTGAAACGGTAAAAATATCTTTTTGTAAAGCCATGCTGGTAGCCACTTGTATGCTGATAAGACCCAAATTATGTGTATGTACTTTATCATAACTTAGCGGCTAACTATGATTAGATTTTTAAATGAATAGTTTATCAAAATGAAAATAAAACTTGCTGACTACAGTAAAAGTAGATAGAATTCCGCGGCAACTTTTTACACGTTTTTTCACCCCTTAATGTGAGATGTTGCAATGTTGCGTATAGCTAAAGAAGCCCTTACTTTTGACGACGTACTTTTAGTACCAGGTCACTCTACTGTACTTCCCCATACAGCCAATTTACAAACGCGTTTAACGCAAAATATTAAGCTGAACATTCCCATGGTTTCTGCGTCTATGGACACAGTAACTGAGGCGCGTCTTGCAATCGCATTAGCGCAAGAAGGTGGTTTAGGTTTTATCCACAAAAACATGACAATTGAAGATCAAGCTGCACATGTTCGCCAAGTTAAAAAATACGAAAGTGGCGTAGTTTCAGATCCGGTAACCGTAACGCCAGATGTAACCATTGCAGATGTAGTTGCATTGGCAGAGCAGCATGGTTTTTCAGGTTTTCCTGTTGTAGACGCTGACAACCAACTCGTTGGCATTGTGACTGGTCGTGATATTCGCTTCGAATCAAATCTAAAGAAATCGATTACATCAGTGATGACGCCGAAAGATAAGTTAGTAACTGTGAACGAAAAATCAATTGGTGATAATGTGCTGGAATTGATGCACGAGCATCGAATTGAAAAAATCTTAGTGGTTGATGATGCTTTCAAACTAAAAGGCTTAATCACGGTAATGGATTACAAGAAAGCTGAGAACAAGCCAAATGCGTGTAAAGACTCTTTAGGGCGTTTGCGAGTAGGTGCTGCGGTTGGGGTAGGCGAAGGCACTGACGAGCGTATTGCTGCATTAGTAAATGCAGGTGTTGATATTCTTTTAATTGATACGTCGCATGGTCATTCTCAAGGCGTAATTGACAGAGTACGCGCAACGCGCAAGCAATACCCTGATC
Source organism: Flocculibacter collagenilyticus (assembly GCF_016469335.1). Taxonomy (NCBI): domain Bacteria; kingdom Pseudomonadati; phylum Pseudomonadota; class Gammaproteobacteria; order Alteromonadales; family Pseudoalteromonadaceae; genus Flocculibacter; species Flocculibacter collagenilyticus. The sequence continues at coordinate 2,660,242 of NZ_CP059888.1, read as the reverse complement.
TTGATATCGTAGCAGGTAATGTTGCTACTGCTGAAGGTGCAAAAGCGTTGGCGGATGCTGGCGCGAATGCAGTAAAAGTTGGCATTGGCCCAGGTTCTATTTGTACAACGCGTATCGTAACAGGTTGCGGCGTTCCACAAATTACTGCTATTTCTGATGCTGTTGAAGGCCTAAAAGGAATGAATATTCCAGTAATTGCTGATGGTGGTATTCGTTTCTCAGGCGATATTGCTAAAGCATTAGTTGCCGGGGCAAGCTGTGTAATGGTTGGATCAATGCTAGCGGGTACTGAAGAGGCGCCAGGTGAAGTTGAACTGTATCAAGGCCGTTACTACAAATCATATCGTGGCATGGGGTCGTTAGGCGCAATGAATCAGTCACAAGGTTCTGCGGATCGTTATTTCCAAAGTTCGAAAAAAGCGGAAAAACTTGTACCTGAAGGTATTGAAGGGCGTGTTGCTTACAAAGGTCCTATTGCTAACATCATTCATCAACAGGTGGGGGGCTTACGCTCTGCAATGGGACTTACCGGCTCTGCAACCATTGAAGAACTAAATACGAAACCGCAATTTGTGCGAGTTACCTCTGCTGGCATGGGCGAGTCTCATGTTCACGATGTTCAAATTACGAAAGAAGCACCAAACTATCGAATGGGATAGTTTGTTTTTATAGCTAACGCTGGTTGTTACTAGACGACCAGCAACACTTCCTCGCTAGTTTAAAACTAGAATGTTGCCACTTATGAAGTTACGCACTAAGAGTTAACTTCATTAAAGAGAATTTACTGCTATGACAAAGAATATTCACGAACAACGTATTTTAATTTTGGATTTTGGTTCTCAATACACTCAGCTGATTGCGCGTCGCGTACGTGAAATAGGTGTGTATTGTGAGCTTTGGGCGTGGGACGTTACAGAAGAGCAAATTAAAGAATTTAATCCTAACGGTATTATTTTGTCTGGCGGACCAGAGTCAGTGCCTGAAGCCAATTCACCACGAGCGCCAGAATATGTATTTGAAGCCGGAGTGCCAGTTTTTGGTATTTGTTACGGTATGCAAACAATGGCACATCAATTAGGTGGCGCTGTTCAAGGTTCTGATAAGCGTGAATTTGGTTATGCACAAGTTGAATTAATTGAGCAGGCTGACTTATTCAAAAACATCGAAGATCATATTGCCGGTAATGGAAATGCATTACTAGATGTTTGGATGAGTCACGGAGACAAAGTATCTGCTATTCCTGAAGGGTTTAAAACGCTGGCTCGTACAGAGAGCTGCCCGTTTGCGGCAATGGCAAATGAAGATAAGCATTTTTATGGCGTACAGTTTCACCCAGAAGTAACTCACACTCGCCAAGGTATGCGTATGCTTGAGCACTTTGTACTTGATATATGTAAATGTGAAAAACTTTGGACTCCTGCGTCAATTATTGAAGATGCAGTGCAACGCATTAAAGAACAAGTGGGTGATGACGAAGTCATATTAGGTTTGTCTGGTGGGGTTGATTCATCCGTAACCGCAATGCTAATTCAGCGCGCAATTGGCGATAAGTTAACCTGTGTGTTCGTTGATAATGGCCTGCTACGCTTAAATGAAGCTGAGCAAGTTATTGATATGTTTGGCGATCATTTCGGTTTAAATATAATTCATATTGAAGGCGAAGAGCGCTTCTTAAGTGAGCTTAGCGGAATAGAAGACCCAGAAGCCAAGCGTAAAGTAATTGGCAAAGTGTTTGTTGAAATCTTTGATGAAGAGGCCAGTAAGCGTGTCAGTGCTAAATGGTTAGCGCAAGGTACTATTTATCCTGATGTGATTGAGTCTGCAGGCTCTGCTACGGGTAAAGCGCATGTTATAAAGTCTCACCACAATGTTGGGGGACTGCCTGAAGACATGGAACTTGGTTTGGTTGAGCCATTGCGTGAACTGTTTAAAGATGAAGTAAGAAAAATAGGTTTAGAGCTAGGCCTTCCTTATGACATGCTTTACCGCCATCCATTTCCTGGACCGGGACTTGGAGTGCGTGTATTAGGTGAAGTTAAAAAAGAGTACTGTGACTTATTAAGACGTGCAGATGCAATCTTCATTGAAGAATTACACAAAGCAGGAATGTATCACGACGTTAGTCAAGCGTTTGCAGTATTCTTACCTGTGCGCTCTGTTGGTGTAATGGGTGATGCACGAAAGTACGACTGGGTAATTTCGTTGCGCTGCGTTGAAACTATCGACTTTATGACGGCGCGTTGGTCACATTTACCATATGAACTGTTAGGACAAATCTCAAATCGTATTATTAATGAAATTGATGGGATTTCTCGTGTCGTTTACGACATTTCAGGTAAGCCACCTGCAACGATAGAGTGGGAATAGCCTGCTAAGTGAACCACTTTTAAACGAAATGTAATCATATTGGTTTCGATTGCATTTCGTTAATTACACCTAGTTTTATTTTATATGCTTGGTAATGTACGCGGCCTTGGCTATCTTTGATAGTACACAAACGCTACATAACGGTACTTTACCATGTCTTTGCTAATCAGATGCACATTGGTTTTTAGCTTGTTTATTTCTTATTTTTGCACCGCTAGCCCAATCCTTGTTACAAATCTAAGCTCAAACACCCCTCCTTCATTCTTCTATGCGGTAGATGGAACGCCTTTGACATCTAGTTCAGCTCCACTGAACTTTGTATCGCTATTAACTGCACCGTGGTCTGTTATCTTTTCAGTTACAGAAACTGCGTCAATTTTTGGTGCGGATAGTTTAAGAATATCTTACACCGCGTTTCATAACATCCCATTACACACTGGGGAGGGAAATGGCTCTGTATTTACTGGGGCATTTAACATTAATGGTGGGGATTATAAGGGGTAAGATAACTTACTGTTTGCACATACCGGTCGATTAGGTCATGGCAGGCACCAAAATAGATTTATTGCGGTGCTTAATATTACCTCGATAAATAGTGTAGGGGGTATTACAGATAACCCGCCCAACCAGCTTGCTTATCAATTCACTTTTTTAGGGAGTCACATTATATCTTCACCGCATGTGTGGCTTCTGTTTTTCATATCAGTTATCGGTCTAATTGCACACCATAAACGAGGACGGAAAAATCTATAGAATGAACAATAAATAGACGCTTGAATAAAAATGATAAATTTTTACTTTACCTAGTCTAAAGTTTCAGTATAATGCCAGCCCATGCAACAGGGGTGTAGTTCCAACTGGTAGAACAGCGGTCTCCAAAACCGATGGTTGCGGGTTCGAGTCCTGCCACCCCTGCCATTCTTATTTTTCCACTTAAGTCTCATTGTTAATTTAAATCCTTATTTAATATTATTGTGTTTTCTAATAAGCTTGTAATTTATATACCTGCATAAACCAGGATTGATTAATGGATGCTAGAAAGAGTTATTACTTATCTTTGATGGGAATTAACCAATACCAAAGACGAGATATTCCACAACCTAATATTCAGCATTTTGCAGAACCATTATCTAAGCCAGCACTTAAGTTAACGGCTGCCTGTACAAGTAACCCTGCTAGAAATATGAGTCAGCCTCTGCTGACGGTAAATGCGCTGCCGATTTCTAATAGCTTTAAAACAGATCTTTCTAGTTGCCTATTATTTTTCTCAAAAGAAAACGTAACAGAACAAGATAAAACGCAGATTGAAGATGAATTTTGCCAGCATATACAGTCAATATTAGCGAACACGCATAATCATCTTAAACCAGAGATGAAGAAGCAATTATGGCTGTCCTTGTCTAAACGTTTTGAGCATTAAATGTTGTTATTTTTTTGCAATGTTTAGCTTTGACCAGTCTTGAACGTCTACGGGATACGTTATTTTGATTCAAACCTTAATATTACCTACCACGCAGTTTAGAGCATTATCCGAAGAGGATACCGCCGCTGTGTTTCATATTGAACAACAATGTAATCCTCATCCTTGGAGTTTAGCTACTATTGCCGACACCTTGAGTGGTAAGCATGCTGAGCGAAAAATTAATACAGGAATATTTTCAGCTGAACAACTGGTTGGCTATTACGCCGTTGAAACTATTTGTGGTGAAGGCACATTGATGAATATTGGGGTGCTACCCGCAATGCAGGGTAAAGGGCTTGGTACACAGTTGATGCGGCACTTGCTTAAAAGTGCACATAATATGCGAGTACAGGAAATGTGGCTTGAAGTTAGGGCCAGTAATAAAACCGCGATTGCACTTTATGAGAGAATGCACTTTGAGCACGTGAGTGTACGCAAGGGGTATTACCCAGTTCCAAATTCACATAATAACCAGCGGGAAGATGCAGTTATTATGAAAAAGTTATTATAAAATTTATCAACTAGATGATCTGGCATTTACTCTCGTTATTGACAAGCAGCATAGCCATAAAAGCAATAAAATCTACCGCTAACACACCTAACATTCCCCCTCACTTACTGTTATAATCGCGCGCAATTTCGACGATTGAATTTAGGTAGCTAGATTAGGCATGTCAGCATTTTTAGAAGAAGTAAATAAACGACGCACGTTTGCGATTATCTCTCACCCCGATGCGGGTAAAACCACGATTACAGAAAAAGTATTATTGTTCGGACAAGCGCTGCAAAAAGCAGGCACCGTGAAGGGTAAAAAGTCTGGGCAGCATGCCAAATCTGACTGGATGGAAATGGAAAAAGAGCGTGGTATCTCTGTTACTACCTCAGTAATGCAATTTCCGTATGCTGACAAATTAGTTAACCTACTTGATACGCCTGGACACGAAGACTTCTCGGAAGACACTTATCGTACATTAACGGCGGTTGACTCGTGTTTAATGGTTATTGATGCAGCAAAAGGTGTTGAGGCCAGAACCATTAAGTTGATGGAAGTAACACGCCTTCGTACCACGCCTATCATCACTTTTATGAACAAATTAGACCGCGATATACGTGATCCACTTGAATTAATGGATGAAGTGGAAGATGTACTAAATATTGCATGTGCACCAGTAACATGGCCAATTGGCATGGGTAAAGAGTTTAAGGGTGTCTACCATATTCTACGTGATGAAGTGATTTTGTACCAGCAAAGTATGGGGCACACCATTCAAGATAGCCAAATTATTAAAGGCCTTGATAACCCTGAACTAGATAAAGCGATTCCTGATTATGCAGATCAGCTTCGTGAAGAAATGGAGTTAGTACTTGGTGCTGCTCATGAGTTCGACTTAGAACTATTTTTGGCGGGCGAATTAACACCAGTGTTCTTTGGTACTGCAATGGGTAACTTTGGTGTTGACCACATGCTAGACGGACTAGTTGACTGGGCTCCTAAGCCTCAATCTCGAGAAACGGATTTGCGTACTGTTGAAGCAGAAGAAAATAAGTTCAGTGGTTTTGTTTTCAAAATTCAGGCGAATATGGATCCTAAGCACCGCGACCGCATTGCATTTTTAAGAGTGTGCTCTGGAAAATACGAGCGAGGTATGAAAACCCGTCATGTGCGTATAGGGAAAGATGTAAAAATTGCTGATGCATTAACCTTTATGGCTGGTGATCGTGCGCATGTTGAAGAAGCCTATTCAGGTGACATAATTGGGTTACATAACCATGGCTCAATACAAATTGGAGATACGTTTACTGCTGGCGAAGATTTCAAATTTGCGGGCATCCCAAACTTTGCGCCAGAATTATTTAAACGCATTCGCCTGCGTGATCCACTAAAGCAAAAGCAATTACTTAAAGGTTTGGTGCAGTTATCTGAAGAAGGTGCGGTTCAAGTATTTAGACCGTTAGATAATAACGACCTAATTGTTGGGGCGGTAGGTGTACTGCAATTTGATGTGGTTGTACATCGCTTAAAAGCAGAATACAACGTAGATGCGTTGTACGATCATATTAATGTTCAAACTGCGCGCTGGGTACAATGTGACGACGTGAAAAAGTTTGAAGAGTTTAAACGTAAATGCAGTGCTAACCTTGCATTGGATGGTGGTGATAATCTTACCTATATTGCACCATCCATGGTTAACTTAAATTTATCAATGGAACGCTATCCTGAAGTAACTTTCGCTCACACACGTGAACACTAAACTTCAACATACATAGCCTGTAAATATAAAGTGATTGAATAAGACAGACACATGAATATTAAAAATATATTAACGGAAAAAGCAGTTGCAGCAATGGTTGCAGCAGGACTCCCAGCAGACACGAACCCGGCGCTAACACAAAGCACTCGTCCACAATTTGGTGATTATCAGATAAATGGCGCGATGGGTGCTGCCAAAAAACTGAAAACAAATCCAAGAGACATTGCACAAAAAATTATCGATAACCTCGATTTAGATGGCATTGCAGATAAATTAGAAATTGCCGGTCCTGGTTTTATCAACATTCATTTGTCGGCGCAATTTTTAGCAAATGCATTACACCGTGCAAAAGAAGATAAAAAATTAAGTGTCGCTGAGCATGCAAAGCCCGATACCGTAGTGGTTGACTATTCAGCGCCTAATCTAGCTAAAGAAATGCACGTAGGTCATTTACGTTCAAGTATTATTGGTGATGCGGTTGTACGAGCACTCGAATTCCGTGGTGACAATGTTATTCGTCAAAACCACATGGGAGATTGGGGAACGCAATTTGGCATGTTGTTAGCACATTTAAACGATAAGCTAGCAGCGAATGAAGTGGCTGAAACTGCTTTAGAAGATTTAGAAGACTTTTATCGTCAAGCCAAAGTGCGCTTTGACGATGAAGAAGGTTTTGCAGACCGCGCTCGTGAATATGTAGTTAAACTTCAAAGTGAAGATGCAGAGTGCATGAAACTGTGGCACCAATTTATTGATACTTCTATTAAGCACAGTGAAGAAATTTACCAACGTTTAGGTGTAACGTTAACTCGCGACGACATCATGGGCGAGAGTGCTTATAACCCAGACTTACCTAATGTGATTGCTGAATTAAAAGAGCAAAACATTGCGGTTGAAGATCAGGGCGCACAAGTTGTGTTTATTGATGAATTAGCAGATAAAGAAGGCAATCCTTCGGTATTTATCGTGCAAAAGTCAGGTGGTGGTTACTTATACTCAACAACCGACTTAGCTGCTATGCGTTACCGCTCATTTAAGCTTAATGCTGATCGAATTATTATCTTCACGGATGCTCGCCAATCATTACACTTTAAACAAGCAGAAATTGTAGGCCGTAAAGCTGGCTTCATCCGCCCAGAAACGACTTACGAGCATAGCCCGTTTGGTACTATGATGGGGCAAGATGGCAAGCCATTTAAAACACGCACAGGTGGTACAGTTAAGCTAAAAGACTTATTAGATGAGTCGATTGATCGTGCAGCTAAATTAGTGGCTGAACGTAGTAATGACTTTAGTGAAGCAGAGCAACAAGAAATTGCGCAAAAAGTGGGTATTGGTGCAGTTAAATACGCTGACCTGTCGAAAAACAGAACCAGCGACTACGTTTTTAACTGGGATACCATGCTTAGCTTTGAAGGTGCTACAGCCCCTTATTTACAGTATGCGTACACTCGTGTGTCTAGTATTTTTAGAAAAGCAGGTATTGAAGCCGCAAGTTTAACAGCCGACATTCAGATTGTTGAAGCGCAAGAAAAAGCACTAGCAATCAAGTTACTTCAATTTGAAGAAGTGCTTGATGTAATGATTGCAGACCGTACACCACATGTATTGTGTAGCTATTTATACGAATTAGCTAGCTTATACATGAGCTTTTATGAAGCGTGTCCAGTATTAAAAGATGGCGTAGAAGAAGCCGTAAAACAGAGCCGCTTACAGTTGTGTGACTTAGTTGCACGCAGCTTAGAAACTGGATTAAATCTACTAGGCATTGAAGTACTAGAACGCATGTAAATTTTAGTACGTTGTAATTTTTAATTCTAATTACTAATTACTAATGTGAAATACTACTAAGCCTGTTTATGTATTTGTTATTAATACAATATAAACAGGCTTTTTTATTACTCAAACTGCTACAATTGTCGTATTTGTAGCCATAAGCATAAATAAAATACTGATGATGAAATTAGACGATATAAGACGGCAATATAGTCAGCATGGGTTAGAGCGAGATATGTTGGCAGATGAGCCAGTTGTGCAGTTCGAACGTTGGTTACAAGACGCCATTGACGCAAAGCTGAGTGATCCTACTGCAATGACGATAGCCACGGTAGATGCGCAAGGTCAGCCGTCGCAGCGAATAGTATTACTAAAAAACGTAGATGAAAATGGATTCGTTTTTTATACCAATCTTGAAAGTAAGAAAGCGTCAGACTTAGCGGTAAACAATAAAATTAGCCTTCATTTTCCATGGCACTTTATTAATCGTCAGGTAATTGTATACGGCGAAGCAGAGCCGTTACCTGCTTCAACAGCATTAAAATATTTTCTTTCCCGCCCCAAAGAGAGCCAGTTAGCAGCATGGGCTTCAGCACAAAGTCGTCCAATATCGTCACGACAAGCACTATTAGAAAAGTTTACCGAGATGAAAAATCGATTTAAAGATGGCGATATTTCACTACCTAAATTTTGGGGAGGATACTTGGTCAAGCCTCATAAAATTGAATTCTGGCAGGGACGAGAAAATCGGCTGCATGATCGTTTTATCTACGCTAAGAATGACCAACAGCAATGGCAGGTACAGCGGCTAAATCCGTAATGCATACTGTAGCAAAGAGCGAGAGCTTGTTTACCCTTGTTCTTTGCTTATCCGGCAAACTAAAAACAGTCTAGTTCATGGCGTAATTCGCACAATCCGCGCAATTCACACAATTCACACAATTCGCCCAATCTGCGTAGTTGAATGGAACAATATGAAAATTAAAACAAAAATCTTGGTGCCAATAATACTCGCCAGTACTTTAGTTAGCTACTCAAAATCACCAATTGCTAACACATTCGACCCTGTTGCAGCATGGGAAGAACTTGAAAGCGTACTCAAACAGCAATATGCATACATAGATAAGCCAGATTTTAATGTGCAGCATATGTTCGATGAATTTAAGCACCGGATTAAAAGTGCAAAGAACAAAAAAGAATTTGCCGATATTAGCCAAATGTTTTTGCGCCACTTTCACGACCCGCATTTAAACTTAGGCCCTTACGATGAAAAAGATTTCAGCGTATTTCCAACAGGATCTGACATTAGAGCAACTTACCAAAACAATCGTTTTATTGTTGACGATATTAAAGCTGATTCTGCTGCGGATCTTGCTGGTATTCGTCCGGGTGCTGAAGTCGTCAGTATTGATAATTTGCCTGTAAAAAAGGCGGTTGAAAACATATTTGGTCAGGCCTTTAAACAACTAACGGTGACGCAAATTAACTATGGTGTTAACGTAAGTTTAGGTGGCTATAGAAATAAAGAACGGATAATAGAGTTAAAGCACCATGGTAAATTACAACCCTACCATTTGGCTGCAAGCTACAAATCAATCAATATGACGGCAAAAGGGCCAACCATCACCTATAAAAAGCTGAATGACCTTGGCTATATTCGATTTAATAACTCACTGGGTAATTCAAATACGGTTAGTGCCTTTAAAGAGGCAGTTACAAAGCTGTCAGAAACAAGCGCCTTGATAATAGATCTTCGCAATACGCCAAGCGGTGGAAATACAGGAGTCGCAGAACCGATATTAGGTCATTTTGTTAATGACAAGGCGGTGTATCAACTTTATCAAGTACAGGAAGGTGACGTTTTTTATAAAGATGCCAAACTTGAAAAAGCGTATGTTATGCCTACAACGCCGCATTATGCAAAGCCTTATGTTGTATTGGCTGGGCGCTGGACTGGTAGCATGGGAGAGGGGATGATTATTGGCTTTGATGCTATTGGTGCAGAAACCGTAGTTGGTGCGCCTATGGCTGATCTGTTAGGTGGTATTAAAACAGTTAAACTTAATAAAAGTGACACGTGGATTGAACTTGGCTTTGAGCGCCTTTACCACGTAAACAAAACATATCGAGAAGACTTTGAGCCACATATTCTATTAAGCCCAGCTGACAGAGACGCTAACGGAAACGATCCAGCTTTAGCTGTAGCCCAGCAGATGCTTAATGAAAAACTAAGGTAAACATTGTTAAATGCACTTTATCGACAGTCACTGCCACTTAGACTTTGCCACATTCGATGATGACAGAGTCAATGTGATTAAAAGAGCACGCGAATTAGGAATAGACAAGTTTGTTATTCCTGCCGTAAACCAACATAACTGGGATGCCGTGCTGAAATTAGCGGCCAGTGACGAAAGTATCTTTGCTGCATTAGGCTTCCACCCTTGGTTTTTAAGTGATGCGTTCGAAAAGGCACAAACGAAGGCTGATATTGTTGATGAACATATGCAGCAGCTTTTAGATAAGTTGTTGCAGAATAACGCGAATATAGTCGCTGTTGGTGAATGTGGGTTAGATAAAGTTGCAGCAAATAATGACGAGGAATATGCGTTGCAAATGCAGTTTTTTGAAGCGCAGTTAGCTTTAGCTGAGCGCTTGAATAAGCCTGTGATCATCCACCATAGAAAGTCACACCAAGACTTGATTCGATGTATAAAGCAAGCCCAGTTAGCTTGTGGAGGCGTCATTCACGCATTTTCTGGTAGCGAGCAAGATGCACAACAATACGTGAAACTTGGCTTTAAGCTTGGGGTTGGTGGCACAATTACTTATCAGCGAGCAAGCAAAACTAAGAAGGCATTCGCCTCTGTGCCATTGCAAAGTTTAATACTAGAAACAGACAGCCCGGATATGCCAGTAGCAGGCAAACAGGGCAAACGGAATGAGCCTGCTAACCTTATTCCTATTTTTAACGCGTTATGTGAAATCAGACCTGAAAAACCGGACTATATTGCTAAGCAGCTTTACGCTAACACCACTGATTTATTTAATTTACATTAAGAACGTAATGTATAACTTAAGCGCTAATTTAAGTCGCTCGACTCTTCAGCGTCGGTTTTTTGTAGCTGTCTAGATCTAACCGACAAACGACTGAATCGCGAAAAAGCCCTCGTTAATAGAAATCCCATACATCCCGCAAGTATCATCATTAACATGGTTTGCCGCATAAAGTTTTCGTGGAGCACGCTGGCTTCAAGCGTTGCGGTTTTTTCAATGTAAGTTACACGCAAAAATCCAAGCCTTTTGTCATTACTTTCAATGTCTACCACTACCGGC